>NZ_JCAMPJ010000022.1:0-631 GCF_059617205.1 Microlunatus sp. YIM B11417 | reverse complement strand
TGAAGCGTCACGGGTTTGGGGCCGGTCCTTTACGAGAGGATCGGTGTCATGCCGAAGCAGTATCCGAAGCAGGTCCGAGACCGTGCGGTCCGGATGGTTCAAGATCATTTAGACGAGTACGACACGCCGTATCTGGCGTGTAAGGCGATCGCGCCGAAGGTCGGGGTCGGGTTGGAGTCGCTGCGGCGTTGGGTGGCTCAGGCTGCGGTCGATGCCGGCGAGCAGCCGGGTATGACCAGTGCGGACCAGGCCCGGATCAAGGAGCTGGAGCGGGAGAACCGGGAGCTCCGGGAAGCCAATGAGATACTCAAAGCGGCCTCGGTTTTCTTCGCCGGGGAACTCGACCCCCGACGCCGATGATCGTCGAGTTCATCGACGCCCAACGTCGATGCGGTCACCGGATTTCGCTTATCTGCAAGACACTTGCGCTGCTTGGCGTGGTCTTCTCCGAACGCGCCTATCGCAAGGTCAGGACACGTCCGCCGGCTGAACGGACGGTTGCTGACGCGATCGTGGTCGAGGCGTTGTTGGCGACCCGCCGGCCGGATCCAGTGACCGGCCGGGCGCCGCGGGAACGGTTCTACGGGCGGCGGAAGATGACCCGCTGGCTGCGCCGCCAAGGCCTGCAGGT
>NZ_JCAMPJ010000021.1:0-763 GCF_059617205.1 Microlunatus sp. YIM B11417 | reverse complement strand
AAGATCGAGGAGTGGCTGAATGATGGCTGGTCGCCAGGCCTGATCGCGGCTGTGTTGGCCCGTGATCACGGGAGTGATCAGACTAGGAGGGTGTCGCACGAAACGATCTACCGCGCCCTGTATGTCCAGACCAGAGGCCAGTTACGGGCCGATCTGCATCGTTGTCTGTCCACGCAGCGGTCGCGGCGAGTCCGGCGCGACCGGGACCGGAAGGTGTCCAGTCCCTACAAGGAGGCGTTCAAGATCAGCGAGCGTCCGGCCGAGGTCGCCGATCGGGCCGTGCCCGGCCACTGGGAAGGTGACCTGATCATCGGGTCGGGCGGGTCCTCGGTCGGGACCCTGGTCGAACGCTCCACCCGGTTCACGATCTTGTTGCACCTGCCCGGCCGGCACGACGCGGAATCGGTCGCTGCCGCGATGATCGACCAGATGGGCCGGCTACCCGAGCATCTGCGCCGATCACTGACCTGGGATCGCGGAGTCGAACTCGCCGCCTACGCCAAGATCCAGCTCCGGCTGAAGATGCCGGTCTACTTCTGCGACCCGCACTCGCCATGGCAGCGCGGCACGAACGAGAACACCAACCGGCTGCTGCGGTTCTGGCTGGAGAAGAGCACCGACCTCTCGGTCCACAGCGCCGACGACCTCCGCCGAATCGCCGACACCCTGAACCAACGACCCCGCCCTACCCTCGAGCTGAAAACCCCAGCCCAAGCCATGAACGAACTCCTCAGCAAAGGTGCTTAGACCAATTGACTTTGGG
>NZ_JCAMPJ010000020.1:0-1274 GCF_059617205.1 Microlunatus sp. YIM B11417 | reverse complement strand
GGCGGAATCTCGGGGTGAGTGCAACACGGCCTAGATGGGGTGTGTTGTGGGTGGTTCGTGGTTTGGTGCTCGGCCGGGGTTTTCCCGGCGGGTTCAGCGGGTGTTCTGGGAACGGCTCTCGGCGGGGCTGGATGCGGCCGCGGTAGCGGCTGGCGTGTCGGTCGCGACGGCGCAGCGGTGGGTTCGTGAGGCTGGCGGGGTGGCACCGAGGATTGCTGACGAGGCGGGGGCTGCCCGATCGGGGCACGGGCGGCGGTTGACGTTGGAGGAGCGGGAGGACATCGCGGTCTGGAACCCTCAGGAGTGTGTGTCGCAGGCTGAGATGGCGCGGCGGCTCGGGGTCCATCGGTCCACGATCGGTCGGGAGTTGAGGCGGGGCACGATTCGTGCCCGGACCGGCTATCGGGCGTCGGTGGCGCAACGGGCGGCCGAGGTCAGAGCACGACGGCCGAAACCACGCAAGCTGCAGACCGACACCGCCTTGGCCGGGTATGTCGCTGATCAGTTGGAGGCCAGGCTCAGCCCGGAACAGATCGAGGGCAGGTTGAAGCTCGACTTCCCGGACGATGAGGGGATGCGTGTGAGTGACGAAACGATCTATCGCTCTCTTTATCTGCAAGGAAGAGGCGGGTTGCGCAAGGAGCTGACGACGTGCTTGCGGACCGGGCGAGCGTATCGGAAACCACGCCGGGTCGTGGGTGAGCGTCGGGGCAGGATCCCGGGCATGATCAACATCAGTGAACGGCCGAAAGAGGTCGCCGACCGGGCCGTCCCGGGGCACTGGGAAGGCGACCTCATCCTCGGCTCGACCCTGTCGGCGTCGGCGATCGGGACCCTGGTCGAGCGGTGCACCGGCTTCACGCTGCTGCTCCACCTGCCCGAACGACACGATGCCGACACGGTCGAGGAAGCGATCGTCGCGGCCCTGTCACGGCTGCCCGAGTTCCTCCGCCGGTCGCTGACCTGGGACCAGGGATCGGAAGCTGCCAACCATGTCGCGATCGCCGCCCGGACCGGAATCGAGGTCTACTTCTGCGACCCGCACTCGCCCTGGCAGCGGGCCACGAACGAGAACACCAACGGGCTGCTCCGCCAGTACTTCCCGAAAGGCACCGACCTGTCCGTGTTCCCAGCCGAATACCTCGACTGGGTCGCCGCTCAACTCAACGCCAGACCCCGGAAACGACTCGGCTTCAAAACCCCCGCCGAGAAGCTGCACGAGCTACTGTCCAACCCGACAGATCCAACTGTTGCACTCACCGCGTGAGTCGGCC
>NZ_JCAMPJ010000019.1:0-1621 GCF_059617205.1 Microlunatus sp. YIM B11417 | reverse complement strand
TGATCTTGAACCATCCGGACCGCACGGTCTCGGACCTGCTTCGGATACTGCTTCGGCATGACACCGATCCTCTCGTAAAGGACCGGCCCCAAACCCGTGACGCTTCAGTGACGCTTCAGGTTGTTGCGATGGTGAAGTTGTTTCCGGTGGGGACTCGGGATCGGTTCATTGAGCTGGTGTGTGGTGGGGCGAGTTTGCAGGGGGCTGCGGCAGCGGTCGGCGCGTGGGACTGCTGCACGGATCGGTGACATCTGATCTGTGGCGACGTGGGTCGCTGCTGGAAGGATGTGCATCGTGCCGAAGGCGTTTCCGAATGAGTTCCGCGAGGACGTGATCCGGGTGTATCGGGAGTCGGATTCCACGATTGCGCAGGTCGCGAAGGATTTCGGGGTCTCGGCCTCGTGTCTGCAGCGGTGGCTGGCCCAGGACGATGAGGCCAGTGGTCGTTCCTCAGCCGGTGTTGGCCGTTCGACCACGTCGGACTCTGCTGAGCTTCGTGAGGCGAAGAAGCGGATCCGGTTGCTGGAGCAGGAGAACGAGGTCCTCAAGAAGGCGGCTGCATACTTCGCGCAAGCCAATTTGCCGGGAAAATGATCTACCCGCTCGTCCGTGAGTTGGCCGCTGAGGACGCCCCGGTGCGGGTTCCTGTGGCGGTGACGTGCCGGGTCCTCAACGTCGCTCGCCAGCCCTACTACCGGTGGCTGAGGGACCCGGTCATGCCCGCCGAACTCGCCGAGGCCTATCTGGCCAACGCGATCTTCGACGCCCACGCCGATGATCCGGAGTTCGGCTACCGGCTCCTCTTCGACGAGCTCAAGGCGGCCGGGTATCGGGTGTGTGAGCGCACCGTGTGGCGGATCTGCTCGGTCAATGGTTGGTGGAGCCGCTTCAGCAGGAAGCGGGCCAAGAACGGCAAGACCGGGCCGCCGGTGCATGATGACCTGGTCAACCGGGCCTTCACCACCGACGCACCGAACCGGCTCTGGCTCACCGACATCACCGAGCACCCCACCGACGAGGGCAAGCTCTACCTCTGCGCGATCAAGGACGTCTACGCCAACCGGATCGTGGGCTACTCCATCGACTCCACGATGAAGTCCCGACTGGCCGTCGCAGCGTTGGAATCCGCGATCACCCGCCGCACCGACGCGACGGGCGGCTGGGTGCATCGTGCACAGCGACCGCGGTAGCCAGTTCCGGTCACGAAAGTTCGTGGCCGCGCTCAACCGTCATGATCTGGTCGGGTCGATGGGCAAAGTCGGTGCCTGCGGCGACAACGCCGCAATGGAGTCCTTCTTCGCGCTGCTGCAAAAGAACGTTCTCGACCGCCAGCACTGGACCACCCGAGAAGAACTCCGGATCGCGATCGTGACCTGGATCGAGCGGACCTACCACCGCCGCCGACGCCAACCCAGACTCGGCCGGCTGACCCCAATCGAGTACGAGATGATCATGACCACAACCGCTACCCAAGCGGCCTAACCCCAACTGTCACCAGTTCGTGCAGCAGTCCCAAGATCGAGGAGTGGCTGAATGATGGCTGGTCGCCAGGCCTGATCGCGGCTGTGTTGGCCCGTGATCACGGGAGTGATCAGACTAGGAGGGTGTCGCACGAAACGAT
>NZ_JCAMPJ010000018.1:0-5525 GCF_059617205.1 Microlunatus sp. YIM B11417 | reverse complement strand
ACGGAAACGTGAGTGTCCGTGTGGTGTGCGCCCGAAGCTTGAGAACTCAACAGCGTGCTTAAAGTCAATGCCAAATATGCACAACAAACCCCGTGCTCGTGGTGTCGGAGAGGTTTTGGCCTCGATGGTTCATGGGTTCGGAATTCCTTTGATTGATTGATGATGTACCCAGCAATGGGTCTTTGTCAGCGATTGAATTTTATGTTGAACGGATTCGGGCTGTTAACCCGTGACCGCTAGTTTTCAACGGAGAGTTTGATCCTGGCTCAGGACGAACGCTGGCGGCGTGCTTAACACATGCAAGTCGAACGGTAAGGCCCCTTCGGGGGTACACGAGTGGCGAACGGGTGAGTAACACGTGAGTAACCTGCCCTTGACTTCGGAATAAGCCCGAGAAATCGGGTCTAATACCGGATGATCACCTTTGCACACATGTGTGGGGGTGCAAAGCTCCGGCGGTCAGGGATGGGCTCGCGGCCTATCAGCTAGTTGGTGAGGTAGTGGCTCACCAAGGCTTCGACGGGTAGCCGGCCTGAGAGGGCGACCGGCCACACTGGGACTGAGATACGGCCCAGACTCCTACGGGAGGCAGCAGTGGGGAATATTGCACAATGGGCGGAAGCCTGATGCAGCAACGCCGCGTGCGGGATGACGGCCTTCGGGTTGTAAACCGCTTTCAGTACCGACGAAGCGTGAGTGACGGTAGGTGCAGAAGAAGGACCGGCCAACTACGTGCCAGCAGCCGCGGTGATACGTAGGGTCCGAGCGTTGTCCGGAATTATTGGGCGTAAAGGGCTTGTAGGCGGTCTGCCGCGTCGAGAGTGAAAACTCAGGGCTTAACTCTGAGCGTGCTTTCGATACGGGCGGACTAGAGGGATGCAGGGGAGAATGGAATACCTGGTGGAGCGGTGGAATGCGCAGATATCAGGTGGAACACCAGTGGCGAAGGCGGTTCTCTGGGCATTTCCTGACGCTGAGAAGCGAAAGCGTGGGGAGCAAACAGGCTTAGATACCCTGGTAGTCCACGCCGTAAACGGTGGGCACTAGGTGTGGGACTCATTCCACGAGTTCCGTGCCGTAGCTAACGCATTAAGTGCCCCGCCTGGGGAGTACGGCCGCAAGGCTAAAACTCAAAGGAATTGACGGGGGCCCGCACAAGCGGCGGAGCATGCGGATTAATTCGATGCAACGCGAAGAACCTTACCTGGGTTTGACATATACCGGAAAGCTGCAGAGATGTAGCCCCCGCAAGGTCGGTATACAGGTGGTGCATGGCTGTCGTCAGCTCGTGTCGTGAGATGTTGGGTTAAGTCCCGCAACGAGCGCAACCCTCGTCCTATGTTGCCAGCGGGTTATGCCGGGGACTCATAGGAGACTGCCGGGGTCAACTCGGAGGAAGGTGGGGATGACGTCAAGTCATCATGCCCCTTATGTCCAGGGCTTCACGCATGCTACAATGGCAGGTACAAAGAGCTGCGAGACCGCAAGGTTAAGCGAATCTCAAAAAGCCTGTCTCAGTTCGGATTGGGGTCTGCAACTCGACCCCATGAAGTCGGAGTCGCTAGTAATCGCAGATCAGCAATGCTGCGGTGAATACGTTCCCGGGCCTTGTACACACCGCCCGTCAAGTCATGAAAGTCGGTAACACCCGAAGCCGGTGGCCCAACCCTTGTGGAGGGAGCTGTCGAAGGTGGGACCGGCGATTAGGACTAAGTCGTAACAAGGTAGCCGTACCGGAAGGTGCGGCTGGATCACCTCCTTTCTAAGGAGCCCTATGGCGAAGCTTTTGTTTCGTCCATGCACCTGGTACCGGACCGAATGTGTTCGGCCAGGTAGGCGCCGGAATGTGGAACATTGACCATTAAGCCGTAGCCGGCGAGCAACGTCAGTACAACCCAGCAATGGGAGTGGAACCTCGAAGCTCGGTGGGTACGGCCTGAGGCACGCTGTTGGGTCCTGAAGGTTCGGTAGCAATGGCAACCACCTTCCAGCGGACCTAGATCCCCCTCGACGAAAACCGAGGGGGTCTTTGATACCGCCCGTATGTTGAGAACTTCACAGTGGACGCGAGCATCTTTGTAGTAATAACAAGCTACTAAGGGCGATCGGTGGATGCCTAGGCACCAAGAGCCGATGAAGGACGTTGTAACCTGCGATAAGCCCCGGGGAGCTGGTAAACGAGCTTCGATCCGGGGATCTCCGAATAGGGAAACCTCGAAGGAAACCGGAGTAATGTCCGGCGACCCCTGTCTGAACACATAGGGCAGTGGGAGGGAACGTGGGGAAGTGAATCATCTCAGTACCCACAGGAAGAGAAAACAACAGTGATTCCGTGAGTAGACGTGAGCGAAAGCGGAAGAGGCCAAACCGTTGATGTGTGATAGCTGACAGGCGTTGCATCTGCGGTGTTGTGGGGCCATTCGGACTGGGCTGTCGACCAGTCAGAGAGTTATAAATGATCGATGAAGTCGAAGTGCGCTGGGAAGGCACGGCACAGAAGGTAATACCCCTGTAGACGTAAGTTGATCACTCTCGAGTGTTACCCCAAGTAGGACGGAGGTCCTGAATCCTCCGTGCGAATCTGGCGGGACCACCCGCTAAGCCTAAATACTCCTTGGTGACCGATAGCGGACCAGTACCGTGAGGGAAAGGTGAAAAGTACCCCGGGAGGGGAGTGAAAGAGTACCTGAAACCGATTGCCTACAATCCGTCGGAGCTGATTTTCGGATCGGTGACGGCGTGCCTTTTGAAGAATGAGCCTGCGAGTTAGTGGTATGTGGCGAGGTTAACCCGTGTGGGGTAGCCGTAGCGAAAGCGAGTCTGAATAGGGCGCTTTAGTCGCATGCTCTAGACCCGAAGCGGAGTGATCTATCCATGGCCAGGGTGAAGCGACGGTAAGACGTCGTGGAGGCCCGAACCCACCAGGGTTACAAACCTGGGGGATGAGCTGTGGATAGGGGTGAAAGGCCAATCAAACTCCGTGATAGCTGGTTCTCCCCGAAATGCATATAGGTGCAGCGTCGCGTGTTTCTTGCCGGAGGTAGAGCACTGGATAGTCTAGGGGGCCCACAAGCTTACCGAAATTAGCCAAACTCCGAATGCCGGTAAGTGAGAGCGCGGCAGTGAGACTGCGGGCGATAAGGTTCGTAGTCGAGAGGGAAACAGCCCAGAACACCAGCTAAGGCCCCTAAGCGATTGCTAAGTGGAAAAGGATGTGGAGTTGCGGAGACAACCAGGAGGTTGGCTTGGAAGCAGCCACCCTTGAAAGAGTGCGTAATAGCTCACTGGTCAAGTGATTCTGCGCCGACAATTTAGCGGGGCTCAAGCAATCCGCCGAAGCTGTGTCATTCACGCTTGTGCCCGGCCTCTCTCTTCGGAGATTGGTCCAAGCGCGTGGATGGGTAGGGGAGCGTCGTGTGCGCGGTGAAGCGGCAGGGTGACCTAGTCGTGGAGAGCACACGAGTGAGAATGCAGGCATGAGTAGCGAATGACGGGTGAGAAACCCGTCCGCCGAATGACCAAGGGTTCCAGGGTCAAGCTAATCTGCCCTGGGTAAGTCGGGACCTAAGGCGAGGCCGACAGGCGTAGTCGATGGACAACGGGTTGATATTCCCGTACCGGCGTATGAACGTCCCTGCCGAGGCGAATGATGCTAAGCACGCGAGCACTGAGGACGCCTTCGGGCAGATCCAGTGTGAGTCTGCGATCCTAGTTCGTAGTAGGCAAGCTGAGGAGTGACGCAGGAAGGTAGCCCAGCCCGGGCGATGGTAGTCCCGGGGTAAATGTGTAGGGTNGTCTGCGATCCTAGTTCGTAGTAGGCAAGCTGAGGAGTGACGCAGGAAGGTAGCCCAGCCCGGGCGATGGTAGTCCCGGGGTAAATGTGTAGGGTGAGGTGTAGGCAAATCCGCATCTCATAGGCCTGAGACATGACGCCTCTATCGATTTCGGTCGAGTGAGTGGGTGATCCTATGCTGCCTAGAAAACCTTCGTAGCGAGTTCATGAGCCGCCCGTACCCTAAACCGACTCTGGTGGTCAGGTAGAGAATACTAAGGCGATCGAGATAACCGTGGTTAAGGAACTCGGCAAAATACCCCCGTAACTTAGGGATAAGGGGGGCCGACTCTGTCTAGGGACTTGCTCCCGATGGCGGGGAAGGCCGCAGAGACCAGGCCCGAGCGACTGTTTATTAAAAACACAGGTCCGTGCTAAGTCGTAAGACGATGTATACGGACTGACGCCTGCCCGGTGCTGGAACGTTAAGGGGAGGTGTTAGCCGCAAGGCGAAGCACTGAACTTAAGCGCCAGTAAACGGCGGTGGTAACTATAACCATCCTAAGGTAGCGAAATTCCTTGTCGGGTAAGTTCCGACCTGCACGAATGGCGTAACGACTTGGGCGCTGTCTCGACCACGGACTCGGCGAAATTGCACTACGAGTAAAGATGCTCGTTACGCGCAGCAGGACGGAAAGACCCCGGGACCTTTACTATAGTTTGGTATTGGTGATTGGTACAGCTTGTGTAGGATAGGTGGGAGACTTTGAAGCAGTCACGCCAGTGGTTGTGGAGTCAATGTTGAAATACCACTCTGGTTGTTCTGGTTATCTAACGTAGGTCCGTTATCCGGATCACGGACAGTGCCTGATGGGTAGTTTGACTGGGGCGGTCGCCTCCTAAAAGGTAACGGAGGCGCCCAAAGGTTCCCTCAGCCTGGTTGGCAATCAGGTTTCGAGTGTAAGTGCACAAGGGAGCTTGACTGTGAGAGAGGCATCTCGAGCAGGGACGAAAGTCGGGACTAGTGATCTGACGGTGGCATGTGGAAGCGCCGTCACTCAACGGCTAAAAGGTACCCCGGGGATAACAGGCTGATCTTGCCCGAGCGTCCATAGCGACGGCATGGTTTGGCACCTCGATGTCGGCTCGTCGCATCCTGGGGCTGTAGTCGGTCCCAAGGGTTGGGCTGTTCGCCCATTAAAGCGGCACGCGAGCTGGGTTTAGAACGTCGTGAGACAGTTCGGTCCCTATCCGCTGCGCGCGTAGGAGTCTTGAGGAGAGCTGTCCTTAGTACGAGAGGACCGGGACGGACGAACCTCTGGTGTGCCAGTTGTTCTGCCAAGAGCACGGCTGGTTGGCTACGTTCGGAAGTGATAACCGCTGAAAGCATCTAAGCGGGAAGCACGCTCCAAGATGATGGCTCCCACAGGGTAACCTGGTAAGGCCCCCAGCAGAACACTGGGTGATAGGTCGGATGTGGAAGCACAGTAATGTGTGGAGCTGACCGATACTAATAGGCCGAGGGCTTGTTTTCTACAAAGATGCTACGCGTCCACTGTGCAGTTCCCGAGATACGGTCGGGAAACTGTTCCGCTGTTATCTTCATAGAGTTTCGGTGATCATAGCGTGAGGGAAACACCCGGTCCCATTCCGAACCCGGAAGTTAAGCCTCACAGCGCCGATGGTACTGCACGGGGAGCCGTGTGGGAGACTAGGACGTCGCCGGTCATACACATTTCAAGGTCGACCCCCA
>NZ_JCAMPJ010000017.1:0-7981 GCF_059617205.1 Microlunatus sp. YIM B11417 | reverse complement strand
GCCGTCCTCACCGAACGGCCGCTCCTCCGACTGGTTCGGACCGGCGGCATAACCGTCGATCGAGATCGTCTGATGACAGGTCACCTTGCCCACGATGCTTCTCCTTCGCCCAGCCGACTCATGAACCTAACTGATTGCATTGTGCAATCAGATTAACGATGAGACGTACGGGCACGCAAGAGGCCAGGAGTCCGGCCCGCTGGTCAGCGGCCGGGTCAGATCATCGCCGCGGGGTCACGCGTCCGGAGTGGCCGGCGATCGGACGAGGATCTGGTCGGTGCGCCAGACCTCGAGCGCCTTCCGCCGTCGCCTGATCTCGGCCGCGATCGTCCGTCGGCGAACCGACAGGATCGCCACGTCCCGGATCGCCTTGTTCCGGGTCCGGTTCCGACCCGCGCCGTCGGGCATGCTGACCGTACGGATCGACTCGTCGACCTGCCGGAGCTGGGTCTCAAGATCATCCAGCGACCAGCCGGCCAGATCGGAATCTGCGTCAGCGCCCGAGGTTCTCGCCGGCTCTTCCGCCCCGCCGGCACCGCGGTCCAGGCGTGTCGGGACAGCCCGTACACCTTCGTCCACGATCACGTCCTGGACCGCCTCGGCGAGATCTTCCCAGTGGCGGGCCCAGTCGTCACGCCCAGCCGCGCGGGCCTGCTCAGCCGCCCGCAGCACGTCGTCGCGCAACTCGTACAGACTCGACGCCGCTGCCCTCGTTCCGGCTGCCCTCATCCTGGTTGCCTCCCCCTCGATCACCAGGCATCTCACATCGCCGTGCCAGACCCCGCAGCCGTCCGCACGCCACCAGCATGACCGACCGACCACTGGGGGTGTCAACCCAGAACCCGGGTCTGCGCGGGTGAGTCCGGCCTTCCAGGGGTCGGACGCGGGCTGCAGAGCGGTCATCCCGGCGGCGCCTGCGACCATGTTGGCCGGACGAATGGACTCCCGACCACCCCCTGTTGACGGGCCGCCCGAGTGCCTCGCGATCGGGTCAGCGGAGCGCCGAGTAGAAGCGCTGGATGTCGTCGATCAGCAACTCGGGGACCTGGTGCGCGGCGTAGTGGCCGGCGACGTCGTACTCGTTCCAGGAGATGATCTTGGAGTGATCACGTTCGGCGAAATGACGAGGTGGCTGGACGTCGTCCTTGAACGAGGCGAGGCCCAACGGGACGGTGGTGGGCTCGGTGGGCGGTGCGGTCTGGGCCTGCTCGTAGTAGATCCGCATCGCTGAGGCGACGGTGTCGGTCAGCCAGTGGAGCGTGACGTTGGTCAGGACGAAGTCGGCCGCGACGTCCCCGCGGTAGATGAGGGCGTGCCAGCCGAGCAGCCCGACCGGGGAGTCGGCGAGCGCGTGCGCCACGGACTGCGGCTGTTGGGAGAGCAGCCGAGCGTAGGCATCCATGTGCTGGTGGAACCAGTCCAGGTCGGCGAATTGCGTACGTTCGTCGGCCGGCATCGCCTCGAGCTCGGCATCGGTGGGCCAGGAGTAGACCTGGCTGACGTGGACGCCGATCACGGAATCGGGTGCAACGCGGCCGATCTCGGGGGAGATCATCGAGCCCCAGTCGTTGCCGACGGCCCCGTACCGGTCGTAGCCGAGGCGGCGCATCAGTTCGGCCCAGGCACGGGCGATCCGGGGAACGTTCCAGCCTCGTTCTGTCGTCGGGCCGGAGAACCCGGACCCCGGCAGGGATGGGACGACGAGGTGGAAGGCGGTGTCGGGGTCGCCGCCATGAGCCCGCGGGTCCACCAGCGGGTCGATGATGTCGAGGAACTCCACGATGGAGGCCGGCCAGCCGTGGGTGAGGATCAGCGGTACCGCGTTCGGCTCCGGTGAGCGTACGTGCAGGAAGTGGATGTTCTGCCCGTCGATGGTGGTCGTGTACTGCGGGTAGGCGTTGAGCCTGGCCTCCCACGCCCGCCAGTCGTAGCCCGTCCGCCACCGCTCGGCCAGTTCCTTCACGTACCCGGACGGGACGCCGTAATCCCAGCCTGCACCCGGCAGTTCCTCAGCCCACCGAGCCCGGTCGATTCGGTGTCGAAGATCATCCAGTCGGTCCTGGGGTACGTCGATCCGAAAGGGCCGGATCTCCTCGTTGATCATGGTCGCCTCGCTTCTTGATCTTGGTGCGGTCGCCCGGTGCGGACTACCGGGTGTACGTGTGCTCGACGGAGCCGTCGGGGAAGGTCCTGGTGGAGACCAGCTGGAGCGGCTGGGTGGCGCTCTTCTCCGGGGTCAGCCGCAGCCCGTCACCGAGCAGGATCGGCATGATCACCACGCCGAACTCGTCCAGCGCGTCGATCTCACGGAAGGCCTGGATCGTCTGCTGGCCACCGACCAGATGGACGTCGCCCTCGAAGTCGGCGGCGCGCATCAGCTCCAGCAACTCCGCCGGGTCGGCGGCGCTGACGACGTGGTCCGGCGTGCCTTCCGGCAGCGGCCGGCCGGTCAGGACGAAGACCTTCAGGTTGGGCCACGGCCAGTGCGACGAACCGATCGCCGGCAGAAACGTCGACCGGCCCATCAGCACCGCCCCGCAGGTCGCGATGAACTCCGGCGCCCCGTGCGAGATTCCGCTCTCGAAATCGGGCGCGGTCAGGATGGTCGGCAGGCCGTCGGGGGTGGTGATGTAGCCGTCGAGACTGACGGAGATGTGGGTCCGGATCTTCATGGTTTCCTCCTCGGTGGGTATGTCATCAGCTTCGCCGGTTCGCGGGTAGGCGACATGGGGCAGATGCCCTAGATCTGGTCCACCGGATGTTCAGATTCGTACCCGCCCGGGTCTCGTCGGCGTGCCATCATCGGTGCGGTGATCAGTCGGCTGATGAGCCCCACGCTGGTGGGCCGCGACCGGGAGCGCGCCGCCTTGTTGTCCGCGTGGGACGACTGCAGGTCCGCCGCCGGCATCGTCCTCATCGACGGCGAGGCGGGCCTGGGCAAGACGCGGTTGGTCCGTGACTTCACGAGCGGGCTCGGCGCCTCCGCCCGGGTGATCGAGGGCGGTTGCACCGATCTCGGCCCGGACGGGCTGCCCTTCGGTGCGTTCGTGACGGCCCTGCGTCGGCTCATCCGAGCCCTGGACGCACCGACGATCGCGGCGATGGTTCCCGGCGGCGGCCGGCGTGAGCTCGCCCGGCTGCTGCCCGAACTCGGCGACGGCGAGTCCGACCTCGACCGCGAACTGGGCCGGGCCAGACTCTTCGAGGAGGTGTTGCTGCTCCTCGAGGCCAGTGCCGAACGGCAGCCGGTCGTCCTCGTTCTGGAGGACCTGCACTGGGCCGACCGATCGACCGGTGACCTGCTCGACTTCCTGGCCCGCAACCTCAGCCGGCCCGGTGTCCTGGTGCTCGGTACCTATCGTCCGGACGAGATCGATGCCGCCCATCCGCTGCGCCCGGTCGTGACCCGGACCGAGGGCGTACGACGGCTGACGCTCACCGGGCTGACCAGGGACGAGGTCGCCGAACAGATCGCCGCGCTGCAGCCGGGTTCGGCCGACGCCGACCGGATCTTCCAGCGCAGTCAGGGAAACCCGCTGTTCGTCGAAGCCTTGGTGGCTGCCGGCGACGACACGGCCGGATCGCTGCGCGAACTCCTGCTCGCCGACGTGGACCGGCTGCCGGAACCGAGCCGCCGGATCGTGCATGCCGCCGCGGTCGCCGCCGCACCGGTGCACCACCGGCTGCTGGCGGGCCTCGTCGGCCTGGACGACGTGGCCGTCGAAGCCGCGCTGCGTCCGCTGCTCCGGCAGCGCCTGCTCGAGGTGGTCGACGACGGGTACGCCTTCCGGCGCGATCTGATCCGGGAGGTGGTCCACGACTCCCTGTTGCCGAGCGAACGTGCCCGGCTGAACCGGCAGTGTGCCGAGGCCCTGAGCGCCGACCGGCGTCTGGCCGGTGAGCGAGCGCCGGCCGAGCTGGCGCACTACTGGTTCGCGGCCGGCGAGCCCGACCGAGCCGCGGAAGCCGCGTGGCAGGCGGCCGACAGAGCCCGGCACGCGTTCGCGTACGCCGAGGAGCACCGGATGCTCGATCGGGTCCTCGAGCTCTGGGATCATCGCCCCGACTCGGTCCGGGCCGACCGGTCCGACGTTCAGGTGCGTGCGGTCGAGGCGGCCCTGAACGCGGGCGAGTTGACGGCCGGATTCGACCGGGCGACCGAGGCCCTGGCCGGCACCGCGGACCCCGAGCGCGCCGCCTGCCTGCTGCAGCTCCGGGCGGAGCTGGGCGACCGGAGCGGCCGCGACCAGTTGCCGGACCTGGTGGCCGCTCGCGACCGATTGCCGGCGTCCTCGAGCATCGCCCGCGGCCGGGTCCTCGCCGCGCTGGCCACGGCGCAGCGCAACCGCCGCCGACTGACCGAGGCGGCGGACTCGGCCGCCGAGGCGCTGGCGATCGGCGAGGCCACCGGCGAGTCGTCGGTGCAGTCCGGCGCCCTGACCACCCTGGGGTCACTGGCCGCCCTGGCCGGAGACCTGCCGGAAGCCCTCGCTCTCTTCGACCGGGCCGGTCGGGCGGCCGAGACCGCGCGGGCCGACGATCTGCGGTTACTGGTCGCCGTCACCGAGTCGGACGCGCTGGAGGCGGCCGGTGAACACGGCCGGGCCGAGCAGGTCGCCCGGACCGGCCTCGCGCTGGCCCACGAGCTGGGCCTGGCCCGTACGCGCGGCACGCTGCTGGCCCCCAACCTTGCCGAGTCGCTGCTCTCGCTCGGCCGCTACGCCGAGTCGACCGCGGTCCACCAAGAGGCCATGGCGCTGAATCCGCCGCCGCTCTACCGCGCCTACCTGCAGATCATCCAGGCGACCGTTGATCTTCGTCGCGGCGACTTCGAGGCGGCCCGGACCGGGGCTCGGCTGGCCCGGAACACCATGAGCGAACAGATCCGAGGCAGCGAATCCTGCCTGGAACCGGACCTGCTGGACTGCCGCCTCGCCGAGGTCCGGGGCGAGGTGTCGGCGATCGAGTTGATCTTGCAACACATTCTCGATGATCATGATCTCCGGGAGAGCCCACGCTACGGCTGGCCGCTGATCTTGATCGGCATCCGAGCCCTCGCCGACGGTCCGCTGCTGGAACGACTCCGATCCGTCGCGCTGCCGGCTACCGGCCGACTGCAAGCGGCTCACCGGCTCAGCATCGAGGCCGAGACCTCACCCCACGACTGGCCGGCTGCGATCGAGGCCTGGCGCCAGATCGGTCAGCCGTACGCACTGGCCGAGATCCTGATCCGCGCCGCCGGCGCGGCTCTGGCCCGACAGGACCGGCCGGCAGCCACCGAACTCGTGACCGAGGCGGCGGCGATCGCCGCCGAGCTCGGCGCGACACCGCTTCGCGAGCGGGCCGTCAGCCTCTCCCGGCGCGGCCGGCTCGGCCTGGACGACGGCCGGAAGCAGGACAGCCCGGCCCGGCTCACGCCGCGCGAGCTGGAGGTCCTGAAACTGGTGGCGGCCGGCCACAGCAACCGCCAGATCGGCGAGCAGCTCTTCATCTCGACCAAGACCGCCGGCGTCCACGTCTCCAACATCCTGGCCAAACTGACCGTCACGACGCGACTCGAAGCAGCCGCCTGGGCCCACCGAATGAACATCTTCGGCTGAGCTTGATCGGCCGATGACGCAGCGCAACGCAAAGATCAACTCGGCCGATGCCGCGACACTCGCACGCGCCATCTCGGCGAGCCCGCGGCCCTCCACACTTCCACGGGGCGGGACGTCACGAGACCGGAGGCGCCCACGCGGCTAGGTTCGATCATGGGCGTCGTCGGCTGCCGGCGCGGAGGAGGTGGCTTGCGATGTCAGCGATCGGGTCGGAGGTCGTGTCCGCGCTGGGCTTGGACGGATCGGAGGTCGAGCCGGTCATCGGCGGACGGGTCAACCAGGTCTGGCAGGCCTACCGCGACGGCGTACCGGTAGCCCTGCGCCGTTCGCCTCAGTTCCGGTTGCTGCCCGAGGTGGCGTACGAGTGCGTGTTGCTGACGGCACTCGCCGGGACGGGCGCACCCGTGGCGGCCGTGGTCGCCGGTCCGACGTCCGTGAACGGCTCGGTCTGGGTCGCCTTCGACTGGATCCGCGGCGCGCATCCCGAGGTCCCGGTCGCGGACCCGACCAGCTACGGACGGCTGCTCGCCGAGCTGCACGAACACACGGCGAAGCAGGTGGATCAGCTCGGGCAGCGGCCCGGCTGGGGCCGGCTGGACGAGTTCCTCACCCTGCCGCGACCGGGCGGCGGCCGCACGATGGCGGAGGTCCTGCCGGACTTCGAGCGAGCCTTCGGACGCGCCGGTGCGTGGCTGCGGCGACAGGCCGAGGAGGTGGCCGCGCGGCTGACCGCGGCGTCGATCGCGTCGTACCCGCAGGTCATCGCTCACGGCGACTTCGCCCCCGGCCAGGTGCTCTTCCGCGAGGACCGGGTCGGCGCGGTGGTCGACTGGGACTTCGCCCATCTGGACCTGCGGCTGGCCGACCTCGCGATCGCCGCGTCCATGGCGCGGCCCACCGTGGCGCGAGCCGCCGCCTTCGTCCACGGCTACTTCGGCGGCGCCGGGACCGACATCGGCGACCTCGACCTGCTGGCGGACCTGCGCTGCGCGTTCCACCTGAACAACCTCGGCAATCACCTCTGCGCTCGCTGGGCCAACGGCGCGGACATCACGCCCCAGGTGGAGATGATCACCGAACGCCTCGAACGTGACCAGTGGTTCGGACCCACGCTGGTCGCGGCGGCGAAGGAAGCGGCGGGTTCGACCTCCCCGCGTACGATCGCGGCTCCGATCACCCGGGAGTCGTCCGACCTCGACCTGGCGCACGAACTCGCCGATCGGGCCGCCGTGGTGGCCCGCCACTACTTCGAGCGTGGAGTCGCCACCGAGACCAAGCCCGACGCGAGCCCGGTCACCGAGGCCGATCGCGCCGTGGAGCGACTGCTGCGCCATGCGCTCGCCGAACTACGACCGGACGACGGCATCCTCGGCGAGGAACTCGGCGACCAGCGGACCGGCACCCGGACCTGGATCCTCGACCCGATCGACGGCACCGGCGCGTTCGCCAAGGGCTACCCGAACTGGCGGATCCAGATCGCCCTCGAGATCGGCCGTGAACTCAGCGTGGCCGTCGTCGACGCACCGGCCCTCGGCGTGCGCTGGTGGGCTTCGGCGGGATCCGGGACGTACGAGCGCAGGACCGGGGAGCCGACGCGGCGACTCAGGGTGTCGGAGACGGCGATCCTCGACGACGCGCTCGTCGCCGCTCATCCCGCGCCGGCCGCGGACCGTTTGCCCGACGGTACGCGACAGCCGGCACCGACCCCGCTCCCACTGGTCGAGCTCATCCGCGGTGAGATCGACGCCTACTTCGTCGACTGCTGCCACCCGTGGGACCACGCACCGTGGATCCTGCTGGTCCGGGAAGCCGGCGGCTCGTTCACCGATCACCGCGGCGGATCGTCGCCCGACCACCACGGCGGCCTCTACGGCAATGGGCGGATCCACCAGACCCTGCTCGCCGCACTGCAACCCCCACTCGTACCCGAGGCGCCCTGCTGAGTTGCGCGATCCCCTTGTATGACGAGGATCCGGCCTCGACCCGCGTGTAGTCGCCAGTTGACTCCTCGAAGGACTCCACGCCAACTTCACCGACCACGGAGACCGGCCGCGAACTCGAGGATCTGGAGTGCTGCGTGATCGGCCTGGCGTGATCGCACTGGCGTTGTCGCTGCTGACGGTGGAGCTGCCGGCCGGGATGTGGCTGACCATGGGTACGGTCAGCTACCTGCGCGCACCTGGATCACTGGGCAACAGCAGAGAGACATTATGTTGTCGCCCGGATCGCGACGTTCTTGCCGGTTGCTGGCGGCCAGCGAGCTACCAGGTCAGTCACGATCGATGCGGTAGGTGACATGGGTGACGGTGGATGACCCTCTGGCATAGATCTGTTCCAACTTCAGCGGCGGAACACCGTCGAACAGCCGGGCCCCGGCGCCC
>NZ_JCAMPJ010000016.1:0-68687 GCF_059617205.1 Microlunatus sp. YIM B11417 | reverse complement strand
CCGACTACGTCAAGGCCTGGTGGAACGTCGTCAACTGGGCCGACGCCCAGACCCGCTACGCCGCCGCCAAGACCCAGACCGCCGGCCTGATCACCCCGGCCTGACCCTGCACCACAACGTTCCCTGAGCCTGTCGAAGGGCAAGCCAGGATCACCCAGGGCCCTTCGACAGGTTCAGGGAGCGGTGAAGGGGGAATGCGGGCGGGTGGTTCTTGGTTCGACCGGGAGCGGCGGCGCTACGCTCGGATGGCCCGCCGGTCCAGCGCGACGAAGGAGATTCGATGCCCCTCCCCCTGAAGCTCGGCTACAAGGCCTCCGCCGAACAGTTCTCGCCCCGGGACCTGGTCGAGTTCTCGGTGTCGGCCGAGCGTCATGGCATGGAAAGCGTCAGCGTCAGTGATCATTTTCAGCCCTGGCGGCACACCGGCGGCCATGCGCCGTTCTCGTTGGCCTGGATGGCCGCGGTCGGCGAGCGCACCTCGACGGTGCAGATCGGCACCTCGGTGATGACGCCGACCTTCCGCTACAACCCCGCGGTGATCGCGCAGGCGTTCGCCACCCTCGGCTGTCTCTACCCGGGCCGGATCATGCTCGGCGTCGGCAGCGGCGAGGCACTGAACGAGATCGCTACCGGCTTCCGCGGAGCGGGCCCGCAGGACTGGCCCGCCTTCAAGGAGCGGTTCGCCCGGTTGCGCGAGGCGATCCGGCTGATGCGGGCGCTCTGGACCGAGGAGCGGGTGACGTTCGAGGGCGACTACTACTCGGCCCACGACGCGAGCATCTACGACCGTCCCGAGGGCGGCGTGCCTGTCTACATCGCCGCCGGCGGCCCCGTCGTGGCCAAGTACGCCGGCCGGGCCGGCGACGGCTTCATCTGCACCTCCGGCAAGGGTCCCGAGCTGTACGTCGACCAGCTGCTGCCGGCCGTGGCCGAGGGGGCCCAGGCCGCCGGTCGCGACGCCGACACGCTGGACCGGATGATCGAGATCAAGCTCTCGTACGACACCGACCCCGAGGCCGCGCTGGAGAACACCCGGTTCTGGTCGCCGCTGTCGCTCAGCAAGGAACAGAAGCACGACATCACCGACCCGGTCGAGATGGAGCGCGCCGCCGACGCCCTGCCGATCGAGACCATCGCGAAGCGCTGGATCGTCGGCTCAGACCCGGACGAGACCGTCCACCAGATCGCCCAGTACGTCGAGTGGGGCTTCAACCACCTCGTCTTCCATGCCCCCGGCGCCGACCAGGAACGCTTCCTCGACCTGTTCGAGCGCGACCTCGCACCCCGGCTCCGCGCGCTGCCGCAGAACTGAGGTCCCCGGCCGATCCGTTCCGCCCCCGAGCCGGAACGGATCGGCAGCCCCACCCACGGCCGCGGCTCTGCTCCCGGCCCTCAGGCGACTCCTTCCCGGGGAGCGGAGGTTTCCCCCGTCCGGGCGGTCAGTCGCCACCCCTCGGCCGAGCCGTCCACCAGGGCCTCCCCCTCCAGCGCCGTAAGTTCGGCCAGCGCCCGCCGCAGCGGCACCCCGGCCATCAGCGCGATCTCTCCGCTGGGCCGCCAGCGGCGAGCCGGGACCGCCTCGAACACGGCCAGCCGGATCGGATCGAACCCGTCGGTGACCCTCGGCTCACCCCGCTGCACCGGCGCCAGTTGCTGACCGACCGGCGAGATCAGCTCCATCACGTCCGCCGCCGAGGTGACCAGCGTCGCCTGGCCCTCCCGGACCAGCAGATGGGGTCCCGCCGACAGCGTCGAGTGCACCGGGCCGGGCACCGCCATCAGCACCCGGCCGGTCCCGACCGCCCAGTTCGCGGTGTTCCGGGCACCGGATCTCAGGGCCGCCTCGACCACGATGACGCCGTCGGCCAGCGCGGCGATCAGGCGGTTCCGCGCCAGGAACCGCATCCGTGTCGGGGCGGCCCCGGGCGGCAGTTCGGAGACGATCACGTGGTCCGCGGCGATCCGGTCCAGCAGCGCCTCGTTCCCCTTCGGGTACGGGACGTCCGCCCCGCCGGCCAGCACGGCCACGGTGCGACCGCCGGCCGCGAGGGCGCCGCGGTGCGCGGCCGCGTCGATCCCGTACGCCCCGCCGGACAGGATCGTCACCTGCCGCTCGGCCAGGTCGGCGGCGAGCTCGGTCGCCACCGCGGTCCCGTACGCGGTGGCCGCCCGCGACCCGACGATGGCCACCACACGGCGATCGCTGTCGGCCGGCCGGGCCGGGCCGCGCAACCAGAGCCCGAAGGGCAGGCCGCCGCGCCGCTGCACCGGCTCGGCGCGTCGCAGGTCGTCGAGCGGCCGCGGCCAGCCCGCGTCGTCCGGTGTCACGAACCGCATGCCCAGTTGAGCCGCGTCCGCGAGCAGCGCGCGCAGGTCGAGCCGCGCGGCCCGGTCGGCCAACGGCGTCCCGAGCGTGCCGTCGCGAGCCCGGCGCCACACCTCGCTCGCGCCCAGATCGTCGACCAACCGGCTCAGTTCCACCTCCCCGCTCTCCACCACGGCCGACAACGCCATCCGGGCCCGCCGATCGTCGAGGGTGTCCGGCGTCCTCATGACGCCGCCCGCTGGGCCGTACCGGGCGGTTCGCCGCGTCGCATGGCCAATGCCACCGCGACGTCCTCGGCACTCGGCCGGTCGCGGCCCTCGAGATCGGCCACCGTCCAGGCCAGGCGCAACACCTTGTCCACGCCGCGGGGACTCAGCGTGCCCCGGCTCACCGCATCCTCGACCCGCTCCAGCCCCTCCGCCGGCGGGAACCTGGTCCGCAGATACGGACCGGGCACGTCGCCGTTGGTTCGCCACGGCGCGTCCGCGAGCCGCCTCGCCTGCCGGGCCCGCGCCTCCGCGACCCGGCCGGCGACGACCTCCGTCGACTCGGTCTGGGCCAGCGCGGCGCGCAGGTACGCCTTGCGCATCGGCCGCATCACCTGCTGGATGTCGAGCCGGTCCCGGATCGGGCCGGACACCCGGTCGGCATACCGGCGGATCGCCATCGGCGGGCAGGTGCAGTCGGCGCCACGGGTCGCCGCATTGCCGCAGGGACAGGGATTCGCGGCCAGCACCAGCTGGAACCGGGCCGGATAGCGCGCCTGCACCTCGCTCCGGCCGATCATGATCACGCCCGACTCCAACGGGCCGCGCAGGGCGTCCAGCACTCGCGGCGGGAACTCCGGCGCCTCGTCGAGAAAGAGGACGCCGCGGTGGGCACAGGAGATCGCGCCGGGACGGGCCATCCGGGAGCCGCCGCCGACCAGGCTGGGGATCGACGCCGAATGGTGCGGATCGGAGTACGGCGGCCGACGGACCAGGCCCTCGCTCAGGTCGAAGCCGGCCAGCGAGTGGATCGCCGACACCTCGAGCGACTCCTCGACGGTCAGCTCCGGCAGCAGCCCGGGCAGCCGCTCGGCCAGCATCGTCTTGCCGACGCCGGGCGGCCCGTGCAGGAACAGGTGGTGCCGCCCCGCGGCCGCGACCTCCAGGGCCCAGCGGGCCTCGAGCTGCCCGGCGACGTCGGACAGGTCGAGCCGCCGGTCCGGCGGCGGACCATGATCATCGGGGAGTTCGACCGGCTCCGCCGTCGGCACCTTCTCCCCGCGGGCCAGCGCGATCAGCTGGCTGAGCGACGCGATCCCGATCACCTCGAGGTCGGCCACCAGCCCGGCCTCGGCCGCCTGTCGCACCGGCACGATCACCCGGCCGAACCCGGCCTGGGCCGCCGCCAGCGTGGCCGGCAGGATCCCGCGCACCGGCCGCACTCGTGCGTCCAGCCCGAGCTCGCCGAGGAACACCGTCCCGGCCAGTTCCGACTGCGGGATCGTGCCGGCCGCAGCGAGGACCGCCGCAACGATCGCCATGTCGTAGTGACTGCCGCCCTTCGGGAGCGTGGCCGGCGACAGGTTGATGGTGAGCAGGGATTGCGGCCATTGTTGGCCGGAGTTGGCGACGGCGGCCTTGCACCGGTCCTTGGCCTCATGCAGGGCGGCGTCGGGCAGCCCGACCAGCACGGTTCGCGGCAGACCGCTGCCGATGTCGGCCTCCACCTCGACGATCCGCCCGTCCAGTCCGGCCAGCGCCACCGAACGGGCACACGCCAGGCCCATCAGCCGATCCCCCGCACGTGGTTCACCAGCGGCACCGCACCCGGGCGGAGCAGCACCCCGATCGCGTCCAACCGGATCCCCGTCGGCGGCAGCTCATGGGCAGCCAGCCACTCGGCCGACAGCTGCCGCAGCCGGCGCAGTTTCTCGTACGTGATCGCCTCGAGCGGGTCGCCGTAGCCGAGCCCGGTCCGGCACTTCACCTCGCAGAAGACGATCGTCCGGCCGGAGCCGTCGCCCTCGCTGGCCACGATGTCGATCTCGCCGGTGCTGCAACGCCAGTTGCGCTGCAGCACCTGCATCCCTTCCGCTTGCAGCGCAGCTGCCGCCAGGTCCTCGCCCCGGTGACCGACCCGCGCCTTCCATCTGTCAGCCATGTCGCACCTCCGCCGGGGAGTCTGCGCACGTCCGCCCGGATCCGCCGGGTGCCAGAAAATCTGTGGACAGCGGAATTCGTCCGCCGCGGGCTGTGGACAACCGGCGGATCAGGCAGCGAGGTGGGTCCGGAGCCGGTCGGCGAACTCGGCGACGTGATCGGTGAAGCCCGTGTGGTCACCCGGGAACCACGCCGGCTCGAGGTCCAGTTCCGCGGCCAGCGCGGACGAGGTCCGATCGCACAGCTGACCGGCCGACTCCTCGCCGATGCCGACGACGATCCGGACCCCGCTGTCGCTCAGCCGGGACAGGTCCGGTCGCCAGTGCACGCTGGCCGGCAGTTCGCGTTCGAACCAGAATCGTTCGTCCGCGACATCCTGCGGGTCGCGGTCACCGCCGAACATCGCCTGCATCACCTCGTCGGGCAGGGCCAGCCCGGACTGGTCGAAGAACCTGCGCCAGGCGCCGAGGACGTCGCCGGCCCGGTAGGCCGCAACCATGGCCTCGGTCGCCCGGCCCAACGACTCGCGGTCGTCCAGCAGGTCCAACAGCGGTGGCTCGTGGGCGATCACCGTCGTCACCAGGTCGGGATGGTGCTGGGCCAGTGCGAGGCTGCTGACGGCGCCGCCGCTCGAACCGAACACGGTGGCAGGCCCGCGGTCGAGGTGGGTCAGCAGCCGAGCCAGGTCGTCGGCACGTTCGGCCGGTTCGGAACCGCCGGCCGGATCGATCAGCGGACTGCGGTTGATCCCCCGCGGATCGAGGGTGAGCACGGTGTGGTCGACGGCGAGCAGGTCGGCCAGCGGGGCGAACGGACGAGCGTCCATCGGCGCGCCGACCAGGGCGATCACCGGCCCGGTCCCCCGGACCTCGTAATACAGCCGGGCGCCGGCCACGTCGAGCTGGGCGGTGGCGAAGGTGGTGGTGGTCATGCGGGTTCTCCTTGGTTGATCGGGACCCGGCGGGTGCCGGGCCGGTTCTGGGTGAGGTGGTGCAGGACGATCGGCGGCGCGCACGCCGCGACGAGCAGTGCGAGCACGGCAGGGATGATCAGGGCGACGGTCAGGCCGGCTGCGGCAGCGACGTAGCCGATCAGGGCGGGGCCGACCAGGCCGCCGCCGTAGCTGATCATGGTGACGACCGAGAGCCGGGCGGCGTCTGCCCCGGCACTGCCCAGGGTGCTGATGACGACCGGCCAGACGACTGCCATCCCGGCGCCGGCCAGGGCCCAGCCGAGGCCGACGGCGACCAGCCGCCCGGTCGGCCCGAGCGGCGCGACCCCGGCCAGCAGGACCAGCAGCAGCCCGGCGCCGGCCACGGTCCCGGCGATCCGTACGGTGAGCGGCCCGCCCAGCCGAGCCCGTACGGCGTCGCCCAGGAAACGGACGGCGGTCATGGCCCCGAAGAACAGCGCGTACGCGACGGAGCCGGCGGCCGGCCCGGCGCCGAGCACCCTGGTCGCGTGCAGCCCGGACCAATCGGTGGCCGCACTCTCCGCGACGAACGCCGACGCGCCGAGCAATCCGAGCACGACCAGCCGCCAGCCGCCGCCCCGCCGCCCGCCCACGCGCGCTGTCGCCGCCGGCACGGCAGCGGCGCGCGCCGATCGGACCTCCTCGGCCGGGACGCGCACACCGGTCGCGGCCAACGAGAGCGCGGCCAGCAGGGCGGCTCCCCCGCTGATCACCAGCCGCCCGTCCAGGCCCAGCTGCAGGGCGCCGGCGACGAGCAGCCCGCCGGCCGTCGCGCCGAGGGTCCAGCAGCCGTGCAGGCGGGCGATCACCGGCCGGCGCAGGGAACGCTCGACCTCGACGGCCCGGGTGCTCAACGTGACGTTCAGCGCGCCGCAGGCCAGGCCGAATCCGCCGGCGGCGATCATCAGCGCCTCGGCCGTCGGCATCGCGCCGGCCACGGCCAGCGCGGCCGCGGCCACCGGCAGCGTCATCCGCAGCGCACCGGCGCTGGTCAGCCGGGTCAGCAACCGGCCCATGATCGACATCGCGACCAGGGCCCCGGCTGCCAAGATCAACAACACTGTGCCCACCCGGGCCGGACCAAGATCGAGACGGGCGTCGGTGGCCGGCAGCCCGGCACCCCAGACGGCGGTGATCAAGCCGGTCAGACCATGACAGACCATGATCATCACGGGGCGGTGCGGCACGTTGTCCATGGCTCAACCCTCGCCGCGGAACCACCGCTGAGGCCAACACCTGTACCGGCCGGATTCACGCACTTGGGTTGTCAATCGGTGGTACAAAGAGCCATGGCCGACGAGCTCGACCCACGGTTGCTGCGCTACTTCGTCGCGGTGGCCGAGGAACTCCACTTCAGCCGCGCGGCCGAGAAACTGTTCGTCGCCCAGCAGGCGCTGAGCCGTGACGTCCGCAAGCTCGAGGACCGGCTCGGCGTCCGGCTGCTGGACCGGTCAACCCGTCGGGTGGCGCTGACCTCAGCCGGGCAACACCTGCTGGACCGGGCCCGCGAGCTGATCGCCCTGCACGACCGTACGGTGCGCGAGCTGCGGGCCGACCAGCCGTCGCTGGTGGTGGACGTGGTCGCGCGCGACCTCACGCCGGCCGTCGTGCTGGAGGCGGCTCGCCGCCGGGCGCCGGACCTGGAGTTCATCGCCCGCTTCCGGACCGGGGCCGAGTCGGCAATACCCCCGATCAGCGCGGGCGAGCTGGACGTCGGCTTCGGTCGCGAGCAGCGGCTGCCGAGCGGCCTGAGTCGGCAACCGATCCGCTACGAACCGCTGGCCGTGCTGCTCCCGGAAGATCATCGGCTGGCCGAGCTCGCCGCCGTACCACTCGAAGAACTGCGCGACTCGCGGGTCTGCTCCCGCGCCGGGGACCACGTCACGCCGGGATGGGAACAGGCCGTCCTGCAATTGCTCGCGCCGTTCGGCGTCGACCCGCGGGACGGCCATCCGCAGGTGCTCGGCGGGGACGAACTCGCCCAGCACGTACGACTGCGCAACGCCCCTGTCCTGACCCTGGTGTCCCAGCCGGCGGTCGCCGGCACGGTGCTGCGGCCGCTGATCGAGCCGGTCGCGCTCTACCCGTGGTCCATGTTCTGGCGCGCCGATCTCGATCATCCCGCGCTGCGGGCCCTGGTCGAGGCGGCGTCCGCGCTGGCCGCCGAGCAGGACTGGCTCGCCGTGCCCGACGGGGCCTGGCTGCCGTCCCCCGAGTCCGCCGGACTCAGTCGCCGCTGACGCTCTTGGGCACCTCGAGATCGGAGTGGGCGATCTCCTCGATCGACACGTCGCGGAAGGTGAGCACCTTGGCGCTCTTGACGAAGCGGGCGGGACGGTACATGTCCCAGACCCAGGCGTCGCCCATGGACACCTCGTAGTAGACGTCACCGCCCTCGGTCCGGACCTTCAGGTCGACGGCGTTACAGAGATAGAACCGGCGTTCGGTCTCGACCGCGTAGTTGAAGATGCCGACGACATCCTTGTACTCGCGGTACAGCTGGAGCTCCAGTTCGCTCTCGTACTGCTCCAGGTCCTCGCTACTCACCGCGCGTGCTCCATCCTTCACTACTCATGATGCCGACATTAGACCCGCCAGGAGCCCACGCGTACGGTCCGGTCGGATCCCGGTCCGCGCAGAGGCCTGGCGCACGTTCTCGAACCGCCACCGGTGGGTCGGGCTGGGCCCGTGCGCGTCCAACTTCTCCTGGTGCAGCGGCGTGCAATAACCCTTGTGCACGGCGAACTCGTACTCCGGATAGGTGTGGTCGAGCTCGTCCATGATCCGGTCCCGGGTGACCTTGGCGATGATCGACGCGGCGGCGACGCAGGCCGCCACCCGGTCACCCTTCCAGACGGCCAGCCCCGGCACGCCGAGGCCGTCCACGGCGAACCCGTCGGTCAGCACGTACGTCGGCGCGACGTCGAGCCGGCCCAGCGCGCGGCGCAGCGCGGCCAGGTTCGCCACGTGCATGCCGAGCCGGTCGCACTCGTCGGGCTCCACGCTGACGCATGCCCAGGCGACGGCCTTGGCGAGGATCTCGTCGTAGCAGCGGTCCCGCTGGGCGGCGGTCAGCAGCTTGGAGTCCCTCAGCCCTTTGATCTGACGCGACTTGGCGTCGGACAGGATCACCGCGCCGGCCACCAGCGGCCCCGCGCAGGCGCCCCGGCCGGCCTCGTCGGCACCGGCCACCGGGCCCAGGCCGACCCGGCAGAGGGCGCGTTCGTAGCCGTACAGCCCACTGTTGCGGCGGACCTGGATCGGGGGGATGTCGAGCGGCTCGCCTTCGGCTGCCATCAGCAGGTCACCCCCTCGGGTTTGATCACCGCTTCCGTCGGTGGCGGTTCGCTCGGATCGGGTACGAGATCGAAGATCGGCGGCCGTTGGACGGAGCTCAGCCGGTTGAACGGCATCACGATCGCGAAGGCCGGTCCGACCACATTATCGATCGGTACGAACGCGACGGAACCCTTGGGCCCACTGAGTGACGTGTCGGACAGATGACACCGGGAGTCGGCGCTGGCCGAACGATGATCACCCATGACGAAGAGCCGACCGGCCGGCACGGTGACGTCGAACTCGAGGTCGGACGGCTGGTCCTGCTCGCCGTCCGGCGACGTGTACAGATAGCGCGACTCGTCCAGGGCCACGCCGTTCACGGTCAGCCGGTTCAGCTTGTCGCAACAGATCACCCGGTCGCCGGGCATCCCGATCACGCGCTTGATCAAATAGTCGGAACCGGGCACCAGGCCGATGAACTCGAGCGCGCGGGCGAACGGGCCGTCGTCCGGCGTGCCCTCGCCGGAGGAGCCCAGCCAGCCGCCCGGGTCGGCGAAGACCACGACGTCGCCGCGCTGGAAGTCGGTGATCTTCTGCACGGCGACCCGGTCGTCGATCTGCAGCGTGTTCTCCATCGATCCGGACGGGATGATGAACAACTGCCCGACGAAGGTCCGCAGCAGCGTCGAAACGATCAAGGCGCCGACGACGACGATCACGAGTTCGGTGAGGAACCGGCTGGTACGGGAGCGGCGCCGGCCTGCCGGCCGGTCAGCAGTTGGCATCGGGCCCGGCATCGATCGAGGGTTTACTGGGCGGCGGTGATCCGGCTGGCACGTCAGAGAACGTACTCGGTATTGCCAAGGAGCGCAGGTTGCCGAGCGGCCAGACGACCGCAATTCCTCGGCCGACCACCAGATCGGTCGAGACGAAGGCGTTCTCGCCCTTGATCATGCCCGCCCGTTCGTCGCTGAGGTGGCAGCGCGAGTCGCGGCTGTTGGCCCGGTTGTCGCCGAGGACGAAGATCCGGCCGGCCGGCACCACCACGTCGAAGTTGATGTCGGACGGGTCGGCCTGGCGGCCGCCGCTGTCCGTGTAGAGGTATTCGGTCTCGTCGAGCGGTTTGCCGTTCACTTCGATCCGGCCGTCGGCCGAGCAGCAGCGGACCCGGTCGCCGGGCAGTCCGATCAGCCGCTTGATCAAGTGGTCGGTGCCGCTCTCGGGCAGCACGCCGATGAACTCGAGCGCCTTGCCGAACGGCCCGCGCTCCGGCGCCTCCGGTCCGCTCAGCCAGCCACCCGGGTCGGCGAACACGACCACCTGGCCGCGGGTCAGGCCGGTGATCTTCTCGGCCACCACCCGGTCGTCCACGTGCAGCGTGTTGAGCATCGACTCGGACGGGATCAGGAACATCTGGCCGACGAACGCCCGCAGCAGGGCGGCCACCACGATGGCTCCGACGACGACGATCGCCAGCTCCTTGAAGAAGACCAGCACGTGCTGCCCGAAGGTCAGCTGTTTCTCGTCGTCCTCGTCCTCGTCGCGGCCGCGGTCCTGCACGGCCGGCTCGGGTTCGGGCTCTGCGGGCTCGTCGTCGGGCCAGGCCGCCTGCTGCGGCTCGGGACGGTCCTGCGCGGGCTGACGCTGCTCGGGTACGAACCGAGGTTGCTCGGCCGTGTCGGCGTCGCTGTCGTCATCCTCCGGCGGCAGCGCTCGGCGCGGGCGTGGCTCGTCGGCCTCGTCACCGGTCACCAGCACCGTCCCTGGGCCGGATCAGCGAGCGTTGTCGCGCTTCTCCTTGATCTTCGCAGCCTTGCCGCGGAGATCACGCAGGTAGTACAGCTTGGCCCGGCGGACGTCACCACGGCGCTCGACCTCGATCTTCTCGATGATCGGCGAGTGCACCGAGAAGGTCCGCTCGACGCCGACACCGAAGCTCACCTTGCGAACCGTGAAGGACTCCTGCAGCCCGCCACCGGACCGGGAGATCACCACACCGGCGAAGACCTGGATCCGGGACCGGTTGCCCTCGACGACCTTGACGTGCACCTTGACCGAGTCGCCGGGCCGGAACTCCGGCACGTCGGTACGCAGCGATGCCTGGTCGATCTCGCGGATCAGCTCGTTCATTTCTTCGTTCCTCGCCAGTGCCACAGGTCACTACCGTGATGGTGACGTTCGGGGTTCCTCGGTCGCGATCGATCCCCCTGTGGCAGGAGTCGCGGTTCCCGAGGACAACAGCCGCTAAGTCTGCCATACGGCAGCGGCTGAGCAGAAATCGGCCCGCCGGAGGTCGCGCCGGGTCGTAGCGGGCCCGGAGAACGCCGAACGGCCCGGCCCCCAGGAATCCCTGAGGACCGGGCCGGTTCAGCTGTTACAGCGGATCAAGCGATCCACCCCACGACGTTCTTCTCCTCCGCTGCGCTCCCCCGAACAACGTCGTGGGGACCCCGGAAAGAGCAGCGATCAGGCCTTGTTCCGCCGGCGGGCGGCAGCGGCGATCGTGACGCCGGAGCCGACCAGGACGATGCCACCGATGCCGAACAGCGTCAGCGCAGTGCTGGCACCGGTCGACGGCAGGCCGCCATCGTCATTGCCGTCGTCGTCCCCGTCCGACGGGGGCGGCGTGGTGCCGTCGTCCGACGGCTCGGCCGACGGGGAGTCGTCATCGCTCGGCTCGGGCGACGGCGTCTCGTCGTCGCTCGGCTTCGGCGACGGCTCATCGTCGTCCGCCTTGGACACGGTCAGGGTCGCAGACCCCGTGTAGTCCTTGTCGTCGTCCGCGGTCAGCGTCACCTTGTGCTTGCCGACCTCGAGCTTGCTGCCGTCGAAGACGAACTCGACCTTGCCCTCGTCGTCGGCGATCTTGGTGCCGAGCTCGACCGGCTCCGAGTTCACCACGCCACTGACCTTCTGGCCGGCCGCGAAGCCGGTGCCGACCACGGTCACGCCGCCGTCGTCACCCTCGGTGATCTTGCTCGGGTCGACCTTCACCTTGACCTCGGGCTTCTCCTCCGCGATCACGGTGACCGAGACCGGGCGGGAACGCTGCCCGTCCTTGGCCTGGCTGACCAGGAGCTCGTCGCCCTCCTTGGCCGCCGGGTCCAGGGTCAGCGAGTACTTGCCGTCCTGGCCGACCTCGGCGGTGCCGATGACCTTGCCGTCGGCGTTCTGCACCTCGACGGTCGCGCCCGCCACACCGGTGCCGGCCACGGTCTCACCGTAGGTCGGGTCGACGGCCGGCGAAGCGAGCTCCTCGGCCGCGGTGCCCTGAACGGCGAGCTGGTAGGTGCCCAGGTTGCCGTACTTCGGCGAGGCCCCGGCCTTCTTCTCGGTGTTGTTGTTCAGGCTGCCCAGCGAGGCCTGCTCGACCTTGACGTAGTAGGTCTGGGTGCCGGCGCCGACATGGTCGACCTTGGCGTCCTGACCGGTCCCCTCGAGCACGACCACGTGACCGCCGTCGTCGACGATCGGCTGGACCGCGGGATCCGCGCTGCCGATCTGCTTGAGCTCGGAGTCGTACAGCGTCACCTTGAGGTCCAGCGAGCTGAACGGCAGCTGCGGGGTGGCGACCACGCTGATCGGGCCGGCGGCCGCGTCGAAGCGGTACCAGTTGCCGACGCCGTCACCGAGGTTCTTGACGAACTCGCCCCAGACCTCGGCCTTGCCGTCCTGGATGGTCAGCGCACGGGCCCGGCTGTCGGTGTTCGACTCCTGGTTGTCCCGGTACTCGACCCGGCCACGGAGATCGTTCTGCCACTTGAGCGGCTGATCGTCGTAGCAGTCGCCGCTCTCCTTGTCGCCCTTGACGACCTCGCCGGTCTGGTCGTTGGTGCAGTACGCGCCCCAGTAGACCTTGCCGTCCTCGTCGTAGAGACGCTTCTTGGTGGCGTCCTTCTCCGACAGCTTCTTGGTCAGCAGGGCCAGGTCGTCCTGCTTCTCGCTGTTGTTCGGGTAGTCCCCCGCCCAGCGGTGCATCGACGCGATCGGCGAACCCATGGTCGGGCCCCAGACGCTGGCATTCTCCGCCGACCAGTCGGCGCCCGGCGAGTAGTACTCCTGCTTCGACTCGCCGTCGTCCCAGCCCTGGTGCTCCAGACCGAGCGTGTGGCCGATCTCGTGGACCGCGATGTCGCCGCTGATCCGCCCGAGGTAGGTCCGCGGGTCACGGGCCTCGACCGACTTGCGGACGGTGCCCTTGCCCAGCTTGACCGGGCCCTTGGCGCCGGCCTCGCCGAACACGTCGGTCGTGATCCAGGTGTCGAATTCGTACGGATCGCCGAAGCCGGAGACGACGCCCTTACCAGCGGCGACGCCCGGGACGAAGATCTTCTCGAAGCCGTCCGAGGTGCTGTTGCTGTCGGTGATGTGAGCGACGCCACCGTATTCGGCGTCATCCATGCTGGACCGGACCAGCTTGTCCTTCGACGGCTTCTTGGTCGTCACATTCACGTCGAACGGCGCGTACGCCTGAACGATGCGCTGGTAGGCCTCGAGCTTCTGCGCGGCCGACAGCTTGTCGGCCGGCTCGTACTTCAGCTCGGACTTGCCGCTGAGATCGTTCCAGTTCGTGTTGGTGACCGTGCCGCCCGCGAAGTCGAGCCAGATCGTCTTCTTCGCAGACGGGTTGCTTCCGTCGGCCGGAATCTGATCAAGCGCAAGCGGCTTGATGTCGGCCTTCGTGCTCGCGTCAGCGGCCGGATCGGCGGCGGCGGGAGTCGCCAACGCCAGTGATCCGACCATCCCGCCCAACGCAAGCGCCGGCACGAGAGTTCGAGCTACCCACCTTCTCTTCCCTTGCAAGGTTCGTAGTCCCCTTCGTCGGTTTTCTTCAGCCCCGCACCCACGGGCGAGCCTGTCGCCCCGCGTATGTCTACCGGTCCTCCGGGGTCACGTCAACCAACGACACCCGCATCGCGGGCATCCAGGTCCACCCTTCCGGTTAGCTCAAGATCATCCAAAAAATGGTGATCATGGCTGGCCACCAGGAGTGCACCGTGATACTGGCGGAGTGCGGATGTGAGCTGTGCCACGCTGTCAAGATCAAGATTGTTGGTGGGCTCGTCCAAGATCAACAACTGCGGCGGGGGCTCGGCCAGCAGCAGTGCGGCAAGGCTGGCCCGGAAGCGTTCCCCGCCGGAGAGATCACCGACCCGGCGGGCCACCACATCGGCTCCGAGCAGGAACTTCGCGAGCTGCGACCGCAACGTGTTGTCGTCGGCGGTCGGGGCCAACCGGGACACACCGGCCAGCACCGTGACCTCGTCGTCGAGTACGGTCAGCCGCTGGGGCAACAGACTCGCCGGCACCTTCACCTCGATCGAGCCGTGCCGCGGCGCCAGCGTACCCATGATCGTGTTGATCAAGGTCGTCTTGCCGACGCCGTTCCGGCCGACCAGCGCCAGCCGCTCCGGCCCGCGGATCCGCAACGACAACTCCAGCCCGTTGCGGAGCACCAGGTCCTCGGCGATCAGCACGTCCCGGCGGGACGGCACCGTGGTCGCGCCCAGATCGACCTTGATCAGGTCGTCGTCGCGGACCCGCTCCTCCGCCGCCGCCACCGCCGCCGACGCCTCGGCCAGTTCGCCACGCGAGGTGTCCATCAGCTTCGCCGCCGACACCTGCGCCTTCCGCTTCAGGTTGCCCGCGACGATCCGCGGCACGTTGTCCTGCTGGCCCTTGGCGTAGCGCTGCCGGCGGTCCAGCTTCTCCCGCGCCTCGATCAGCTCGCGCCGCTGCCGGCGCAGGTCGGCCTCGGCATTGCGCAGCGCCCGCTCGGCCGCCTGCTGCTCGCTCTGCACCGCCTCCCTATATAAGGAGTACGGTCCGCCGAACAGTCGCACCTCGCCGTCGCGTACCTCGGCGGTCTGGTCGACCCGTTCCAGCAGTTCCCGGTCGTGGCTGACCAGGACGACCGCGCCGCGCCAGTCGCCGATCGCCGCGTACAGCCGTTCCCGGGCGTTCCGGTCCAGGTTGTTGGTCGGCTCGTCCAGGATCAGCACGTCCGGACGTTCCAGCAGCAGCGCGGCCAGCGCGATCAGGACGGACTCGCCGCCGGACAGGGTGCCGATGGTCCGGTCCAGGCCGACCCCGTCGAAGCCGAACCGGGACAGGGCGGCGCCGACCTCGGCCTCGACGTCCCAGCGGTCGCCGATCACGTCGAACTCGGCCTCGGTCCCCTCGCCGCGGTCGACCACCGCCAGGGCGGCCAGCACCTCGGCGACGCCCAGCACCTGCGCGACGGTACGGTCCGCAGCGAGCACCAGATCCTGCGGCAGGTAGCCGATCCTGGTCGCGCCGGTGACCGTACCGGCGGTGGGTGACAACTCGCCGGCCAGCAGTTTGATCAAGGTCGACTTGCCGGCGCCGTTGCGGCCGACCACCGCGGTGCGGCCGCGCGGGAACGCGGCGTCGAGCCGGTCGAACACCACGGTGCCGTCGGGCCAGGCGAACGAGAGCTGGTGACAAACGAGTACGTCGGACATGGAGCGCCTCCTGAGGTCGTCGAGTCGGCCCGATCTCGCGCACTGCGGATCAAGGGCCAGGGGTTGAGGTGACGGACCTCAGATCGACACCGGCACTCCTCTGGTCGACGACAGGGACAGGTGGCCGAACCACCGACGAAGAAGCATAGCGCCCGCTCGCCACCGGTTATTCCGTTGCCGCTGTCAGTGGTGCCTCGTAGGCTCGACAGGCTCGCTCGGGGGGCTGCCTCGGCGGGCGACGAATCCCTTGCGAGGAGCGACAACGACGTGCTTCGGCTGATCCGGTACTCCTGGCGGTTGAGTCCGCTGAACACGGTGCTCGCCGTGCTGTCGGCGCTGCTCAGCGCCGGCCTGTTGGTGGCGGTGCCGATCTTCACCGGCCGGGTGATCGGCATGCTGCCGGACGTGGTGGCCACCGGCCTCGACGCCGACTTCAACCAGTCCCTGGCCGCGCTGCTCATCCTGCTGGTGGTCGGCCACGGCGTCGGGCTGGTCGCGAAGTCGGCCGGCGAGCAGTTGATCGGGCTGTCCGAGCGCGACGCGACGTCCCGGATCGGCCTGGCCCTGTCCGACTCCCCCGACCTCGCCGGCGCCGAGGACGCCGACGCCGCCGCCCAGCTGCAGAAGGTACGGAACCGGCGCTGGGAGATCGAGATGGCGCTGCGGATGGCCACCGGTCCGGGCATCACCCAGTGGCTCGGGCTGATCGGCACGTCGATCGCGCTGTCCGTCACGCTCTCCCCCTGGATCGCGCTGGTGCTGTTCGTCGGCGCGCTGGTCGAGGGCGAATACCTGCGCCGGATCATCATGACCGAGATGGACGTCTGGTCCGGCCAGACCGAGCCGCAGAAGCACGCCTTCTACGCGTTCGAGCAGGGCATGGGCAAGTCGGCCAAGGAGATCCGGATCTTCGGTCTGACCGGCTTCATCCGGCGGCGCTGGTGGGACAACATCACCTCGGCCTACCTGCCGTACTGGCGGAAGCGGCGGCGCGGCGCGTTGATCAATCTCGCGATCGGCGGCGGCCGCACCGTGGTCACCTGCGCCGCGATCGCCTATGCGGCCTGGCTCGCGTCGGACGGGCGGCTCGACCTGACCGCGCTGGCCACCGCGCTGTCCTTGATCATCGCGATCGGCAACACCGACCTGTGGTCGCTCGGGCAGTTGCAGCGCGGCGTCGCGGTGCTGGCCTGGCTGGACCGGATCGCGCCGGCGAAGGCCGTCCTGCAACGGATCCGGAGCCGTCCGCGGACCGAACCGGACCCGGCCCCCGCGCCGGCGCCGGCCGGCGCGCCGTCGATCGTGTTCGAGGACGTCACGTTCCGCTACCCGGGCGCCGAGTCCGACATCCTGCGCGGGCTCAGCTGGGAGCTGCCGGCAGGCGAGGCGGTGGCGCTGGTCGGGGTGAACGGGGCGGGCAAGTCGACGCTGGTGAAGCTGGCCTGCGGGGCCTACCTGCCGACGGCGGGCCGGGTCCTGGTCGACGGCGTCGATCTGGCGGACCTGAGCCTGGACGAGCGCCGCGCCTGGCAGCGCCGCGTCGCGCCGATCACCCAGGAGTTCGTCCGGCTGCCGCTCGCCGCCGGCGACAACGTCGCGCTGGGCACCGGCCGGATCTGGTCCGGTCGGATCGACCTGGCCGCGGAGACACTGCCGGACACCACCGAGTTGGACGCGACCGCCGAACGGGCCGGCATCACCGACGTGATCGACCGGCTGAAGTCCGGCTGGGGCACCCCGCTGAGCAAGACGATCCCGGGCGGCACCGACCTCTCCGGCGGCGAGTGGCAGCGGATCGGCCTGGCCCGGGCGCTGCGCGCGGTGGCCGGCGGGGCCGGCGTGTTGATCTTGGACGAGCCGGCCGCGGCACTGGACGTGGAGTCCGAGGCGCGGATGGTGGACAGCTACCTGGAGCTGACCTCCGGCGTCACGTCCTTGATCATCTCGCACCGCTTCTCGGTGGTCCGGCCGGTGCCCCGGATCTGTGTCCTGGAGCACGGCCGGATCACCGAGTCCGGCGGTCACCAGGAGCTGATGGACGCCGACGGCCGCTACGCCGCGATGTTCAAGCTGCAGGCCAGCCGGTACATCGATGATCATGAACCACCGGAACCGGAACCGAGCAAGGAGAGGGAGGCCGCCCGATGACGATGCTGCGAATCCTCGCGCTGTGGATCGGTACGGCGTTCCGCGCCAATCCCCGGCTGACCGTCGTGATGTGTGCGACCACCGTGCTCGGCGCGGCGCTCGGCCCGATCTCGGTCTACGGCGTGAAGTTGATCATCGACGGCGTGACCGGCGCGGACACGCTGATGTTCGGCGTCGTCGTCACGATCGTCACCCTGCTGGTCTCGACGGCGGCCAACAAAGTGGCCGGGCCGCTCGGCGACACGCTGGACGATCAGGTGGTCCGCTATGTCTACGACGACCTGCTCCGGCTCACCACCGGGATCCCGTCCCTGGCGCACCACGAGAACCCCGAGCTGGCCGACCGGGTGTCGCTGATCGAGCGGGACGCGTACCAGCTGGGCGGGATCTGGCGGATGCTGATGACCATCGGCGTGGTCAGCGGCGTCACCACCGTGATCGTCATGCTCAGCTCGGTCGACCCGCTGCTCAACCTGCTGTTGCTGCTGGCGCTGCTGCCGGCGGCGGTCTCGGCGCTGCTGCTGCACCGCCGGAACAACCTGTGGCGGGAGAACGAGCGCTACCGCCGGCTGGCCAACGGCGTGACCGACCTGCTCGCCGAGCCCAAACACGGCGTCGAGGTGCGCTGCTTCGGGCTGGTCGCGCCGCTGGTCGAGGTGGTCCGCGGCGCGATGGACGCGCGGCGCATCCCCTGGGTCGGGATGACCCGGCGGTACGGGCTGCTGGAGGGCCTCGCCTGGCTGATCTTCGGCGCCGGGTACGCGTTCGCGATCGTCGGCGTGCTCGGCTGGGCCCAGTCCGGCCGGGCCACCGCCGGCGACGTGATCCTGGTGGTGCTGATCGGCCCGCAGATCGCGACCACCGCCCAGGCGGTGGCGGCCAACCTGGCCATCGTCATCGGCGCGACGCAGACGTTCGGCCGCTATCAGTGGCTGCGCGACTACGCCACCGAGCACGCCTGGTCCGGCAGCGTCGGCGCGCCGCCGGAGCGGCTGACCCGCGGGATCCGGTTCGAGGACGTGTCGTTCAGCTATCCCGGCACCACCAGGATCGTGCTGGACCGGGTCGACCTGACCCTGCCGGCGGGCCGTACCGTCGCGTTCGTCGGCGACAACGGCGCCGGCAAGTCGACCCTGGTGAAGCTGCTGGCCCGGCTGTACGACCCGAGCGAGGGCCGCGTCACCATCGACGGCACGCCGCTGACCGAGATCGACCCGGCGGCTTGGCGGGACCGGATCTCGGCCGGCTTCCAGGACTTCGCCACCTTCGAGTTCCTGGCCTCCGACTCGGTCGGCGTCGGCGACCTGAAGCGGCGGGAGGACCGGGCGATCCTCGACGACGCGGTCCGGTCCGGCGAGGCCGGCCCGGTGGTCGCGTCGCTGCCGGACGGGCTGGACACAATGCTCGGGCGCCGGTTCACCGACGGCGTCGGACTGTCCGGCGGCCAGTGGCAGCGGCTGGCGCTGGCTCGGGCCTTCATGCGCCCCGAGCCGCTGCTGATGCTGCTCGACGAGCCGACCGCGGCGCTGGACCCCGAGGCCGAGGCCGCCATCTACGACCGCTACGGGCAGGCCGCCCGGGACTTGGCCCGGCGCACCGGCGCCGTGACGATCCTGGTCTCGCACCGGTTCTCGACGGTACGGATGGCCGACCTGATCGTGGTCGTCTCGGACGGCCGGATCAGCGAGTTCGGCAGCCACGCCGACCTGCTCGCTGCGGGCGGCCACTACGCCCGGCTGTTCGAGCTCCAGGCCCGCGCCTACCGCTGACCCGGACCCGCTCGCCCGGCTGCGCAGAAATGTGCATCCGGTATGCAACCCTGCCCCGGTCCCGCGCGTAACCCCTGCGAACAGACTCCCAACGAGAGGGATCCGATGGACCGGGGCGCGCCGTGAGCGGCACTACCGTGACCTCGGCCGTCCTTCCGGGCATGATGCACCAGGAAGGTTCGGCGATCGGGTCGAGCCGTGGTGCTCGCCCGACTACGGGGAAGTTGATGGATTCGGATTCCTTCGACGCGTTCTACAACGCGTCGTTCAGCCGACTCGTCGGTCAGATCTACGCCATGTGCGGCAATCTGGCCGAGGCTCAGGACTGCGTCCAGGAGGCGTTCGTCCGGGCCTGGGACAAGCGCCGGATCCTCGACACCGAGCAGTCGCCGGAGGCCTGGGTCCGTACGGTCGCGTACCGGCTGGCGGTGAGCCGCTGGCGGAAGGCGCGCCGGGCCCTGCTGCCGCCGGACCGGGCCAAGCAGCCGGAACAGTCGCCGCCGGAACCGGACGTCACCCGGGTCGCCCTGGCCCGGGCGCTGGCCCAACTGCCGGCCGACCAGCGCCGCGCGATCGTGCTCCATCACCTGTGCGATCTGTCGGTGGCCGAGATCGCGCAGGAGGTCGGTTCACCGGTCGGGACCATCAAGGCCCGGCTGTCGCGAGGGCGTACGGCTCTGGCGAATCTGTTGCACGACGAACCCGCAAGCGAGGTGCGACATGACCGGGCGTGATCCCCTGGACGATCTGCGCGACCTGGCCCATCTGGGCGAGCGCGCAGCCCGGCCCAGCCCACCCGAGGACATCCGGGCCCGCGGGGAGCGGCGCGGCCGGAACCGGCGGATCGCCGCCGCGGCCGGCACGCTGGCGGTCGCGATCCTGGCCGGCGTCGTCGGTGGCGGGATCCTCAACCAGACCAATCTGGTGCCGACCGACCCGAGCGGTGGGGGCACCACACCCCCACCGATCACCGCCGCCCCGCCGGTCCCGTTCTCGGACAACCTGCTGCCGACGGAGTCCGACCTGGAATGGCGGCGGCCGGGCGACTGGAAGATCGGCGAGACCCGGCACGAGACCCGGTCCGGCGAGCAGGGCTACGGCGTGGTCAGCGAATGTCTGCAGGATCAGCTGGAGTCCTTCGACGCGGAGCACCTGCGGCACCGGACCTATCTGATGGGCGAGGACACCGCCTCGGCGACAGCACTCGAATTCCGCGATGCCGAGGGGGCCCGGCGGGCGTACGCCAAGCTCGTCGAATGGGGCGACGCGTGCGAGCAGACGCTGAAGGACGCCAAGCACGAGCGGGTCAAGGTGTACGACTGGGTGAAGGTCCCGGTCGGCCGGGGCGAGGCGCAATACCGCGTGGTCCAGGCCGATCAGCTCGAGGATCCGTCCGGGTCGCAGACCATGAGCTCCGAGTACGGCACGATCCTCACCGGCTCCCGGGTCGAGCTGGTCGTGATGACCCTGCGCGCCGGCGGCGAGGAGCACCACTGGTCCCAGAGCGAGGACGAGGCCAACAGCACCGGCCTGCCGCTGGATCCGATGATCAGGTCACTGCCGAAGGCTGCGGCTCGGCTGGCCGGCGAGCCGGTCCGGGACACGCCCGCCCCGACGCCGTCCAGCAGTCTGACCGAGGACAACCTGCTCCGGGCGAGCGACCTGCCGAAGCACGAAGGGCTGAAGGCCCAGGAGTACAAGCGGAGCGCGCGGCCGTCGACCCGTCCGTCGGCCTGCCTGCAGAGCCTGGAGAACCTCGGCGCCGTCGACTTCCGGACCCGCAGCTTCAACTACAAGATCACCGATCCGGAGGCCAGCGCCGACAGTTCGGATCCCCTGTACGGCCAGCCGACCATGTACGCCAGCGCGCTGCAGTTCGGGAACGAGGAGCAGGCCGAGCAGGCCTACGAGACGGTCAGCGGCTGGATCGAGAGCTGCGCCAACGCGCTGGACTCGGACGGCTTCCGGGCTCCCGGCGGCGGTCCGGTGAAGGGGTTCGACCAGTGGTACCCGGTGCGCGGCAAGGTGCCGACCGCCCGATTCACGGAGTTCGTCTACCAGCGGCCCGATTGGGGTGACGGCGAGGGTGCGTTCTGGGAGTCCGTCGGCCTGGTCCGGGTCGGCGACCGACTCGCCATCACCGTCACCGTCGGCTTCGGGATGGATTCCAACTGGGACGCCGATCCGGAGGAGAACGTCGCCGGGCCGCATCCGCAGGCCGACATCCTGCCGGCCGCCGCGAAGCGCCTCGCCGACTGACGTCCTTGATCACCCGGCCGGCTGCGCGCCGACCGGGTGCCGGTGGCCCTTCGCCAGGCTCGGGGCGTGAGGTCTCAGTTGCCGGGGCGAAGCATGGCGCCGAGCAGGTCCCGGTTCAGCCGCGAGATGGTCTCCAGCGGGATCCCCTTCGGGCAGACCGCGGTGCACTCGCCGATGTTGGTGCAGTTGCCGAAGCCTTCGGCGTCGTGCTGTTCCACCATCGCCAGCACCCGGGACTTGCGCTCCGGCTGGCCCTGCGGCAGCAGGCCGAGGTGGGTCACCTTGGCCGCCGTGAAGAGCATCGCCGAACCGTTCGGGCAGGCCGCGACACAGGCGCCGCAGCCGATGCAGGTGGCGGCGTCGAAGGCGTCGTCGGCGTCCGACTTCGGCACCGGCACGGCGTGCGCGTCCGGCGCCGAGCCGGTGTTGGCGGCGATGTAGCCGCCGGCGGCGATGATCCGGTCGAACGCGCCGCGGTCGACCACCAGGTCCTTGATCACCGGGAACGAGTCGGCCCGCCACGGCTCGATGTCGATCACGTCGCCGTCGGAGAAGGATCGCAGGTGCAGCTGGCAGGTCGTGGTCGGCACCGCCGACTCGCCGCGGCCGTGCGGGACGCCGTTGATCACGACGCCGCACATGCCGCAGATCCCTTCCCGGCAATCGGAATCGAACGCGATCGGGTCCTCGCCGGCCAGCGTGAGCCGTTCGTTCAGGACGTCGAGCATCTCCAGGAACGACATGTGCTCCGACACGTCGTCGACCGGGTAGGACACCAGTTCGCCCTGGGCATCCGGGCCGGACTGCCGCCAGACCCGTACCGTGATCTTCACTTACGGCGCTCCATTCTGATCACTTGTAGCTGCGCTGTTTCAGCTCGACGTAGTCGTAGACCAGCGGTTCCTTGTGCAGGATCGGCTTGCCTCCGTCGCCGCCGAACTCCCAGGCCGATACATGGGCGAATTCGGCATCGTTGCGCAACGCCTCGCCGTCCTCGGTCTGGCTCTCGGCCCGGAAATGGCCACCGCAGGATTCCCGGCGGACCAGCGCGTCGGTGCACATCAATTCGGCGAGTTCGAAGAAGTCGGCGACCCGGCCGGCCCGTTCCAGGGCCTGGTTCAATTCCTCGTTCTCACCGAGCACGCGGACATCGGACCAGAATTCGGCCTTGAGTTCGCGGATCTGCGAGATGGCCTTGCGCAAGCCGGCCTCGGTGCGCTCCATCCCGCAGTATTCCCACATGATCTTGCCGAGTTCCTTGTGGAAGGAGTCGACGGTACGGCTGCCCTTGATCGACAACAGCTTCTCGATCCGGCCCTTGACCGCATCGATGGCCTCCGCCGCGGCCGGGTGCGAGGCGTCGACCGCCTCGAACGGACCGTCGGCCAGGTAGTCGTTGATCGTGCTCGGCAGCACGAAATAGCCGTCGCCGAGACCCTGCATCAGCGCGCTCGCGCCGAGCCGGTTCGCGCCGTGGTCGGAGAAGTTCGCCTCGCCGGTCACGTACAGACCCGGAATGCTCGACTGCAGGTCGTAATCCACCCACAGGCCGCCCATCGTGTAGTGCACGGCCGGGTAGATCCGCATCGGGACCTGGTACGGATCCTCGCCGGTGATCTGGGCGTACATGTCGAAGAGGTTGCCGTACTTCGCCTCGACCGCCTTGCGACCCATCCGCTTGATCGCGTCGGCGAAATCGAGGTAGACACCGAGCCCGCCGGGGCCGACACCGCGGCCCTCGTCGCACACGTTCTTGGCGGCCCGGGAGGCGATGTCGCGCGGCACCAGGTTGCCGAAACTCGGATAGATCCGTTCCAGGTAATAGTCCCGGTCCTCGTCCGGGATCTCCCGCGGATCCCGCTTGTCCTCACCGGATTTCGGCACCCAGATCCGGCCGTCGTTCCGCAGCGACTCGCTCATCAGGGTGAGCTTCGACTGGTACTCGCCGGACACCGGAATGCAGGTCGGGTGAATCTGCGTGTAGCACGGATTCGCGAAATAGGCGCCCTTGCGGTGGGCCCGCCAGGTGGCGGTGACATTGCAGCCCATCGCGTTCGTCGACAGATAGAAGACGTTGCCGTAACCGCCGGTCGCGAGTACCACCACGTCGGCGAAATGCGGTTCGATCTCCCCGGTCACCATGTCCCGGACCACGACCCCGCGAGCCCGGCCGTCGACGACGATCAGCTCCAGCATCTCGTGCCGGGTGTGCACCTCGACCGTGCCGGCCGCGACCTGCCGCTCCAGCGCCTGGTACGCGCCGAGCAGCAGCTGCTGGCCGGTCTGGCCGCGGGCGTAGAAGGTCCGCGACACCTGGACACCGCCGAAGGACCGGTTGTCCAGCAGGCCGCCGTACTCGCGGGCGAACGGGACGCCCTGCGCCACGCACTGGTCGATGATCTGCAGGCTGACCTGGGCCAACCGGTAGACGTTGGACTCCCGGGACCGGAAGTCGCCGCCCTTCACCGTGTCGTAGAACAGCCGGTAGACCGAGTCGCCGTCGTTGCGGTAGTTCTTCGCGGCGTTGATGCCGCCCTGCGCGGCGATCGAGTGGGCCCGCCGCGGCGAGTCCTGGTAGCAGAAGCTCTTCACCTCGTAGCCGGCCTCGCCCAGCGTCGCCGCCGCCGAGGCGCCGGCCAGGCCGGTGCCGACAATGATCACGCGCAGCTTCCGGCGGTTGGCCGGGTTCACCAGCCGGGCACCGAACTTCCGCTTGTCCCAGCGGTCCTGGATCGGGCCGTCCGGAGCCTTCCGGTCCTGGATCGGTTCGCCCTCGACGTAGATCGAGTCCGCGTCCACCGAATCGATGTTGATCTCGCTCATCTCAGCCCACCACTCCTAGGAAGATCAGCACGGGCGGGGTCAGGAAGCCGACGATGATCACCAGGGCGACCACGGTCGCCAGCTGGTTCAGCACTCGGCGCGTTCCCGCGCTGAAGTTGGCGCCGAGCGTGGTCAGGCCGCTCCACAGGCCGTGCCGCAGATGGAAGCCGACCGCGATCAGGGCGATCACGTACGACAGCAGCACCCACCAGATCTTGAAGCCCGCCACATACCTCAGGTACGGGCTGTCACTGGCACCGCCCGGCGCGATCACGTTCAGGGTCAGGTGCAGCAGGTGGTAGATCACGAACAGCGCGATGATCGCGCCGCCCCAGCGCAGGGTGAAGGAGGCGTAGCTGCGCTGCATGCCGCGGCGGTGCTGGTTCGACGCGTACCGCTTGCCGATCCCGCCACGGGCGTGGTGCGACCGCCTGGACAGCACCACCGCCGACCAGATGTGCGCGATCACTCCGGCCAGCAGCACGATCCGGATCGCCCAGAGCACCGTCTGGTGCGGCACCATCGGCTCACCGATGGTCCGCAGATGGTGCGCGTAGGTGTCGAAGGCCTGCTGCCCGCCGAACACCCACAGGTTGCCGCCCATGTGCAAGATCAAATAGCCGTACATGATCAGTCCGCTGACCGCCATCAGTGCCTTCAGACCGACGGTCGACCTCGCCGCACGCCTCGCCGGCGTCACGATTGTGCCTGCCACGTGGGTAACACTAGAACCTGATGCTCTCTGGTCTTAAATCCGGAGCGCCCGTTGTGGCGGATCTCTCAGGGCTGTCGGAAACCAAGCCGTTGCCGCTACCGTTAGCGCGAACCGTTGCGTTCGGGGTGTCGCTCCTGACAGCACGTCGGGACGAGTGGCGGAGATCACTGGCACGACAGATGGATCCCGCAGATGTTTCTTTCCAGACGCCGTCCACTCCTTGCCACGGCCGTCGCGCTGCTGGCCCTGGCGCTCAGCCCTGCGCTGGCGTACGCGGAGACGGCCGGCACCGACGACAAGATCGTGACCGGCGAAGGAGGTCGGATGGGCGGCGGTGACGACCGCTCCGCCGAGCCTCACGAGCGGCGCGATCGATCACAGGCAGCCCCGGCCCCGGAGCTGCCGCCGGCCGTGCTCGGCATCGACGTCTCGGGGCACAACGAGAACGTCGACTGGGCCAAGCACTGGGCGGACGGTAAGCGGTTCGCCTACGTCAAGGCGACCGAGGGTTCGACGTTCCGGAGCTCGAAGTTCAGTGCGCAGTACACCGACTCCTACCACGCGGGCTTCATCCGCGGCGCGTACCACTTCGCGCGGCCGGACGGGAAGCCCGGCGACGTGCAGGCCGACTTCTTCGTCGATCACGGCGGCTCCTGGTCGGCCGACGGCCAGACCCTGCCCGGCGTGCTGGACATCGAGATGCCGTACTTCGACTTCGACGAGTGCTGGGGCCTCACCCAGGACGAGATGATCACCTGGATCAAGGCGTTCACAACGCGCTACTTCGAGCGGACCGGACGCCAGGCCGTGATCTACACCGGCTACTACTGGTGGGAGAAGTGCACCGGCAGCAGCGCAGCGTTCGGCGAGACCAACCCGCTCTGGCTGGCCGCCTGGCGCTCCACCCCGCCGGAGAAGATCCCGGCCGGCTGGAGCGGCGGCTGGACCTTCTGGCAGTACACGGACACCCCGCTGGACCAGAACCGCTACGCCGGCGACTACGCCCAGCTGCAGGAGTACGCGACCGGCGGCCCGATCGACTGACGCGCCCACCGTTCCCTGAGCTTGTCGAAGGGCGCCACCGACAGGCCCAGAGCACGGGTCAGGCGTCCTCGCGGCCCCGGTAGTCCTTGGTCCGGATCCCGATCTTGTTGCCGAGCCAGACCAGCGGGTCGAACTTGCGGTCGACCACGCGTTCCTTCATCGGGATGATCGCGTTGTCGGTGATCTTGATGTTCTCCGGGCAGACCTCGGTGCAGCACTTGGTGATGTTGCACATGCCGAGACCGGCGGCACCCTGAGCCAGCTCGCGGCGATCATGGGTGTCCAGCGGGTGCATGTCCAGCTCGGCGTACCGGAGGAAGAACCGCGGCCCGGCGAACGCGGGCTTGTTCTCCTCATGATCACGTACGACGTGGCAGGTGTTCTGGCAGAGGAAGCACTCGATGCACTTGCGGAACTCCTGGCCGCGCTCGACATCGACCTGCATCATCCGGCGCTTGCCGTCGGCGTCCCGGGGCGGCGGAGCGAAGGCCGGCAGCTCGGCCGCCTTCTCGTAGTTGAAGGACACGTCGGTGACCAGGTCGCGGACCACCGGGAACGACCGCATCGGCGTGACGGTGATCGTTTCGGTCTCGTCGAAGTCGGACAGCCGGGTCATGCACATCAGCCGCGGCCGCCCGTTCACCTCGGCGCTGCAGGAGCCGCACTTGCCGGCCTTGCAGTTCCACCGGACCGCGAGATCGCCGGCCTGGGTGGCCTGCAGCCGGTGGATCGCGTCCAGCACGACCTCGCCGGACTCGACCGGCACGGTGTAGTCGGTCAGTTCGCCGCCCGACTCGTCGCCGCGCCAGATCCGCATCTTCAGGTCGTATCCCATGATCAACTCACTTGCTCTCGAAGAAGGTCTTGAGCTCGTCCGGCATGACCGGCAGCGGCTGCTGGGCCAGGTCGACCCCGTCGCCGCGATCGTTGAGGGTGAGCACGATGTTCTTGGTGCCCCAGACGTCATCGGTCATCGGGTAGTCGTCCCGGGTGTGGCCGCCGCGCGACTCGGTGCGTTCCAGCGCGGCCTTGGCGATGCATTCCGACACCAGCAGCATGTTGCGCAGGTCGATCGCCAGGTGCCAGCCGGGGTTGTACTGCCGGTGACCTTCGACGGACAGGTTGCGCACCCGCTCCTTGAATCCCTCGACCGCCTCCGCCGCCTTGCTCAGTTCGTCGGCGGTCCGGATGATCCCGACCAGGTCGTTCATCGTCTGCTGCAGCTCTTGGTGGATCGTGTACGGATTCTCGCCGCCCTCGGTCTCGAACGGGGCCAGCGCCGACGCCTGGGCCGCCTTGATCTCCGCCTCGTCGAGCGGCGGCCGGGTCTCGCCCGTCTTCGCCGCGTAGGCCGCCGCCGCCTCGCCGGCGCGGCGCCCGAAGACCAGCAGGTCGGACAGCGAGTTGCCGCCGAGCCGGTTGGAGCCGTGCATGCCGCCGGAGCACTCCCCCACGGCGTAGAGCCCGGTGACACCGGTCAGCTCGGTGTCGGCATCCACCTCGACGCCGCCCATCACGTAGTGACAGGTCGGCCCGATCTCCATCGGCTCCGCGGTGATGTCGACGTCGGCCAGCTCCTTGAACTGGTGGTACATCGACGGCAACCGGCGCCGGATGAACTCCGGGCTCCGGCGGGACGCGATGTCGAGGAAGATGCCGCCGTGGGGCGATCCCCGGCCCGCCTTGATCTCGGAGTTGATCGCCCGGGCCACCTCGTCCCGCGGCAACAGTTCCGGCGGCCGCCGGTTGTTCGCCTTGTCCTCGTACCAGCGGTCGGCCTCGGCCTCGCTGTCGGCGGTCTCGGCCTTGAAGAACTCCGGGATGTAGTCGAACATGAACCGCTTGCCCTCGGAGTTCTTCAGGATGCCGCCGTCACCGCGGACCGACTCGGTGACCAGCAGCCCCTTCACCGACGGCGGCCACACCATGCCGGTCGGGTGGAACTGGACGAACTCCATGTTGATCAAGGAAGCGCCGGCGCGCAGGGCCAGGGCGTGCCCGTCGCCGGTGTACTCCCAGGAGTTGGAGGTGACCTTGAACGCCTTGCCGATCCCGCCGGTCGCCAAGATCACCGACGGCGCCTCGAAGACCACGAACCGGCCGGTCTCGCGCCAGTAGCCGAAGGCGCCGTTGATCTTCTTCGACCCCTGGTCGGCGCCGGTCAGCAGGTCGGTGATCGTACATTCCATGAAGACGTCGATGCCCAGCTGCACGGCGCGCTGCTGCAGCGTCCTGATCATCTCCAGGCCGGTCCGGTCGCCGACGTGGGCGAGCCGGGCGTAGCGGTGCCCGCCGAAGTCGCGCTGGGAGATCAGCCCGTCCTCGGTCCGGTCGAACAGCGCACCCCAGTCCTCGAGCTCCATCACCCGCTCGGGCGCCTCCTGCGCGTGCAACTGGGCCATCCGCCAGTTGTTCAGCATCTTGCCGCCGCGCATGGTGTCGCGGAAGTGGACCTCCCAGTTGTCCTCCGGCCACCGGTTGCCCATCGCGGCGGCGATGCCGCCCTCGGCCATCACCGTGTGCGCCTTGCCCAGCAGGGATTTGCAGACGATCGCGGTCCGCGCACCGGCGTCGTGGGCGGCGATCGCGGCGCGCAGCCCGGCGCCGCCGGCACCGATCACGATCACGTCGTACGCGTGCCGCTCCAGCCCGCCGACCTCGCTGCCGGACATCTCGTTCCCGGTCATGGGATGACGATCACTCATCAGAAGAACCTCACATCGGTGATCACGCCGGTGGCCAGCAGGTAGATGTAGAGATCGGCCAGCGCGACCGAGAAGAGCGAAGCCCAGGCCAGCAGCGAATGCCGCTGGTTGAGCTTCGAGACCCAGGTCCACAGCTTGTAGCGCACCGGGTGCTTGGAGAAGTGCCGCAGCCGGCCGCCCATGATGTGCCGGCAGGAGTGGCAGGACAGGGTGTAGAGCCAGATCAGCACGACGTTGATCAACAGGATCAACGTGCCGAGCCCCATGTGGCCCCATTCATGATCGGCGTTGCGGAACGCCAGCACCACGTCGAACGTGAGCACGCCGGCGACCAGCACCGCCGCGTACCAGAACCAGCGGTGGATGTTCTGCAGGATCAGCGGGAACCGGGTCTCGCCCGTGTACTTCTTGTGCGGCTCGGCCACCGCGCAGGCCGGCGGGGAGAACCAGAACGCCCGGTAGTAGGCCTTGCGGTAGTAGTAGCAGGTGAACCGGAAGCCGAGCGGGAAGATCAGGATGATCAACGCCGGCGACAACTGCCACCAGGAGAACGGCCTGCCGAAATCCGAGGAGCCCTCGACGCACAGGTCGGTCAGGCACGGCGAGTAGAACGGCGACAGGTAGGGCGAGGCGTAGTAGTTCGCCCCGCTGAACGCCCGCCAGGTCGCATAGATCACGAATCCCGTGAACACGACGAAGGTCGCCAGCGGGTTCAGCCACCACCGGTCCTGCCGCAAGGTCCGCGCGTCGATCCGGGCCCGGGTGGGTCCGTTGACACCAGTCGGCGTTTCGGTTGACGCCATTGCCACCTCCGCTGATCCGATCCGATCTGCAGAGTGCAGTCTGCCAGCACGGCGCACAGTCGTGGCAAGGACCCGCCGCCGAATTGGATGGTTACCCGGCCGCGCTTCTCCTCGCGAGTTTCTCCACCTGTTGGATTATCCGGGAGGTTACTCAGCTTCGAGCAGGCGTCGGTTTTTCACGTCCCGTGAAGAACTGTCGCTTCCCCACAGATGCTTCTCTGGTAAAGCGCCAACTTTTCACGGGACGTGAAAAACCTGTGACTCCTGTGACGAGGTCAGAGGGCGTCGATGGGCTCGGTGCGGCGGATCGCGAAGGCGGCGCTGACGGCGGTGATCACGCTCATCGCGGCCAGCACGACGCCCGGATGCCACCAGGCGTAGCCGCTGGACTGGCCGAGGAGCAGGGTGAGCGCGGGGACGAAGCCGGAGATGATCGCGGCGACGGCGTACGCGAACGAGATCGCCGCGTAGCGGAACCGGCCGGCGAACAGTTCGGTCATCAGCCCGCCCAGTGCGGCCCAGCTGAGGGTCGGCAGGATGCCGCCGATGATCATCATCGCGACCAGGATGCCGAAGCTCGCCGACTGCAGCAGGGCGTAGATCGGGAACGCCACGACCAGGGTGCCGATCGCCCCGATCAGGACCACCCGGGCCGACCCGATCCGTTCGGCCCAGAAGCCGAACAGCGGGATGGTGATCAACTGCAGCAGACCGCCGATCGTCGTCGCCAGCAGCAGTTGGGCGTAGTCGAAGTTCAGCGTGGTGACGCCGTAGTTCAGCGTGTAGGTGTTCATCAGCGAGTACGAGCCGATGCCGAGCAACGCCGCGCCGGTGGCCAGCAGCATCGCCAGCGGGCGCTGCCGGAACGCTTGCAGCAAAGGGATCCGAGCCCTGCGGTCCTCGGCCACGACCTCACGGAAGACCGGAGTCTCGTCGATCGAGTAGCGCAGCCAGAGCGAGATCAGCAGCAGCGGGAACGCAGCCAGGAACGGCACCCGCCAGCCCCAGGCCAGCAGGTCGGCCTCGGACAGCAGCACGGGCAGCGCCAGGTAGAGCGCGGCGCTCAGGATGGAGCCCACCGGCGACCCCAGCTGCGGTACGGCCGCGTAGAGAGCCCGCCGCCCCGGCCGCGCGCTCTCGGTGGACAGCAGTACGGCACCGCCCCACTCGCCGCCGAGCGAGAGACCCTGGATCAGCCGGAGCCCGACCAGCAGCACGGCACCGAGCCAGCCCGCGGTCGCGTAGTCGGGCAGCAGGCCGATCGCTCCGGTCGCCACGCCCATGATCGTGATGGTGATGATCAAGGCGGCGCGGCGGCCGAACCGGTCGCCCAGGTGGCCGAACACGATCGCGCCGAGCGGCCGCGCGACGAAGCCGAGCGCATTGGCCAGGAAGGCGCTCAGGGTGCCGCCGAAGACGCCGAGCGGTTCGAAGAACAGCGGCCCGATGAAGAACGCGGACAGGTAGCTGAAGACGTAGAAGTCGAACGACTCCAGCGAGGTTCCGACCAGGGACGCCCAGAGGACCTTGCGGGCCTTCCGGTCGTTCGTCACCCGGGAACCGTGCAGCTGCGTGGTCACCTCCGGGCCAACCTCCGCGACCGGCCGCTCTATTCCCGGACCAGGACGAGCTTGCCGCGGACCCCGCCGGCCTCGCTGTCCCGGTGCGCGGCGACGACGTCGGCGTACGGGTAGGTCGTGACCGGGATCCGCAGCTCGCCGGCGGCGAGCGCGTCGGCCACCTCAGCCAGCGCGGCGACCGGGTCGCCGCCCCCGCCGGTGACGTGGATGCCGGTGTCGGCGGCGTCGAAGTTGGCGATGCTGACCACCCGGCGCGGATCGCCGGCCAGATCGATCAGCACGTCCATGATCGTCTTCCCGGCGACGTCGAAGACCGCGTCCGGGCCGTCCGGCCAGAGCGCTCGGACCCGGTCCGCCAGGCCGTCGCCGTACACCACGGGGTCGGCGCCGAGCGAGCGCAGGTAGTCCTGGTTCGCGGCGCTGCCGGTGGCGATCACCCGGTAGCCGCGGCGCCGGCCCAGCTGGACCGCCACCGTGCCGACGCCGCCGCTGCCGCCGTCGATCAGCAGCCGAGCGGCCGGCGCCAGGCCGAGCAGGTCGAAGGACCGGATCGCCGCCTCGCCGGTGGTCGCCGCGGCCGCCGCCGTCGCGTCGTCGACGCCGTCCGGCTTCCTGGCCCAGGCGTGCAGCACCGCCCGTTCGGCGTACGTCGAGCGGCCCAGCCCGAACACCGGGTCGCCCGCCGACCAGTCCGTCACGCCCGGTCCGACGGCGGCGATCACCCCGGCGGCGTCGACGCCGAGGACCACCGGTTCGACCGGCTCCGGCCCGGCGGCGAACATCCCGGTCCGGACCTTCCGGTCGAACGGGTTGATCGAAGCGGCCCCGACCAAGATCACGATCTCGCCCGGCCCGGGCGACGGTGGCTCGGCCTGTTCGACCGCCAGCACTTCGGGTCCGCCGAATCGATGCAGTCGGACAGCAAGCATCAGCCGCTCCTTCGTCCCAGTCGGGTACGGAGAACGTAGCCGATCGCGCCGAGCAGCAGCACCGCGGCGCCGGTGATCGCCGAGGCCGGCGGCAGCGCGGCCGCCACCACCAGGCAGCCGGCCAGCCCGATGATCGGCAACGCCCGCGGCGGCCGGCCCTCCGCCCGGGTCAGGGTGAGGGCGGAGGCGTTGGCGATCGCGTAGTAGACCAGGACGGCGAAGGAGGAGAAGCCGATCACCGAACGGAGGTCGGCCACCCCGGCCAGCACCGCGACGACCAGGCCGACCACGATGATCGTCCGGTGCGGCACCGCGAACCGGGGATGGATCGCGGCCAGCGGCGGCGGCAGGTGCCGGTCCCGGGCCATCGCCAGCGCGGTCCGGGACACGCCCAGGATCATCGCCAGCAGGCTGCCCAGCGAGGCCAGGGCCGCGCCCACCGCGACGACCGGGAGGAAGCCGGTCTGACCGGCCCGGGTGACCACGTCGGTGAGCGGCGCGGTGGACCGGCCCAGGTCCGGGCCCAGTACGGCGATCACGGTCGCGCCGACGACGGCGTACAAGATCAGGACGATGCCGAGCGCCACCCCGACGGCGATCGGGATGGTCCGTTCCGGCTGCCGTACCTCCTCGCCGAGGGTCGCCACCCGGGCGTAGCCGGCGAAGGCGAAGAAGATCAGCCCCGCGGCCTGCAGCACGCCCCACACCGAGGCATCCGGGCCGAGCGCCAGCCGGCCCGGGTCGGCGGCGGGCGAGGTCAGCCCGATGATCACCACTGCGGCCAGCACCAGCAGCACGGCCCCGACGATCAGCCGCGAGGCCCAGGCCGCCTTCTGGATGCCGAGGCAGTTGATCACCGTCAGCAGCAGCACCGCGGCGACCGCGACCAGGTGGGCCTGGTCCGGCCACAGGTACCAGCCGGCGGTCAGCGCCATCGCCGCGCAGGACGCGGTCTTGCCGACGACGAACCCCCAGCCGGCCAGGTAGCCCCAGAACGGCCCGAGCCGTTCCCGCCCGTACACGTAGGTGCCGCCGGAGTCCGGGTAGCGGGCCGCCAGTCGGGCCGACGAGGTGGCATTGCAATAGGCGATCAGCGCCGCGACGGCGAGCGCGATCGGCAGTCCGGTCCCGGCCGCCGCGGCGGCCGGTCCGAACACGGCGAAGACTCCGGCGCCGATCATCGCGGCCAGCCCCACGGTGACGGCGTCGCCGACTCCCAGCCGGCGGTGCAGCTCCCCGTTCATGATCACGTACCGGAACCCTACCGAAGGGTGAGCCGTCCAGCGCGGCAGCTCGAATGTCAATTAGAGTCCCGCTATGGCGATCCGACGACGTGCCTTCCTCACCCTGACCGGCGGTCTTGCCGCGGCTGCCGGACTGACGGCCTGCGGTTCGAACACCGGCCGCCCCGAGCCGGGCGGGTCGTCCTCGGCGGGCGGCGCCAAGCCGGCGCTGAGCCAGTGGTACCACGAGTACGGCGAGGACGGCGTCGAGGAGGCGGTCAAGAAGTACGCCGCCGCCTACGACAAGGCCACCGTGACGGTGCAGTGGAACCCGGGCGACTACGAGAAGCTGGTCTCCTCGGCCCTGCTCACCGACAAGGCGCCGGACGTCTTCGAGTACGCCAACGGCCCGACCCTCGACATGATCAAGGCCGGGCAGGCGCTCGACCTGACCACGATGCTCGGCGACGCCAAGTCCCAGTTCACCCAGTCCGTGCTGGAGGCGGCCAGCTGGGACGGCAAGGTGTACGCGATCCCGCAGACCGTGGACATGCAGATGCTCTTCTACCGCAAGTCGGCGCTGGACAAGGCGGGCGTGGCGCCGCCGGCGACGATCGACGACCTGATCAAGGCCGTGCCGGCGGTGAAGACCAAGGACATGGGCGGCTTCTACGCCGGCACCGACGGCGGTATCGGCGTGCTCAGCTCGATGTTCATCTGGGCCTCCGGCCAGGAGCAGATCTCGGCCGACAAGACCACGATCGGCTTCGACAACGCCGAGGGCCACGCGGCGTTCGCGAAGTTCGCCGAGCTGGCCGCGGCCGACGGCTACGTGCCCAGCGCGTCGGGCGACTGGTCCACGGCGTCCCCGTTCGTCAACGGCGAGACGGCGATGCAGTGGAGCGGGCTGTGGATCCTGCCCGAGGTCACCGAGGCGCTCGGCGACGACTTCGGCGTGCTGCCGTTCCCCTCGGTCGGTGCGGCCGGCCGGCCCGCGGTCCCGTTCGGCGCGTTCGGCGCCTGCGTCAACGCCAAGGGCAAGAACGTCGAGGCCGCGACGGAGTTCGTCCGCTGGCTCTGGGTCGACCAGGAGGCCGACCAGCTGGAGTTCTCGAACGCCTTCGGCACCCACATCCCGGCCAAGACCGCCCTGGTCCCGAAGGCGGACAAGGTCGCGTCCGGTGCGGGCGCCGAGGCGGCGAAGTTCGTCGCCGACGGCGGCCACGCCAACGACAAGCTGTGGACACCGGCGATCCAGCAGGCGATCACCGCGGCGGTGACCAACGTGGTGCAGAAGAAGGCCGATCCGAAGTCGGAGATCGCCGAGGTCGCGGCCACGGCCAAGGCGGACATCAAGCGCCTGAACGGCTGAGCCGCTTCGACAGGCTCAGGGCACAAGGAATGGCTCGCACGGCACTGTCCCGGCGGATCCGCGGGTTGCACGACCGCAACCTGTGGCAGTTGATCTTCGTCGCACCGTTCTTCGCCGGGCTGTTGATCTTCACGATCGTGCCGATCGGCTGGAGCGCCTGGCTGTCGGTGTTCGACGCCCGGAACACGGTGACACCGACGGAGTTCGTCGGCTTCGACAACTACCTCTACCTGCTGGGCGACCGGGCGTTCCAGACCAGCCTGGGCACCTTCATCGTGTTCGCGCTGTTCATCGTCCCGACGACGTTCGTGATCTCGCTCGGCCTGGCCTTGCTGGTCAACCGGGCCACCGTGGCGAAGGCGTTCTTCCGGTCGGCGTTCTTCCTGCCGACCGCGTGCTCGTACGTGATCGCGGCGATGGTGTGGCGGCTGGTCTTCTTCAACGGCGCCCGGTTCGGCATGATCAACAGCTTCCTCCGCGAGCTGGGTCTGGACCCGGTGAACTGGCTCGGCGGCGGCAACTACCTCTACTGGGTGGTGCTGGTCACGCTGCGGCTGTGGCTGCAGGTCGGCTTCTACATGATCTTGTTCATCGCCGGCCTGCAGCGGATCCCGGCCGACACGTACGAGGCGGCGGCGATCGACGGTGCGCAGGGCTGGCGGGTGTTCCGCTACATCACGTTCCCGCAGCTGCGGGCCACCTCGATCGCGGTCGTGCTGCTGCTGTTGATCAACGCGTTCCAGGCGTTCGACGAGTTCTACAACACGCTGATCTCGGTGGGCAGCTATCCCCCGTTCGCCAAGCCGCCGCTGGTCTACCTGTATCTGGTGTCGTTCGGCTCCGGCAGCCAGGACCTCGGCCTGGGCAGCGCCGGATCGATGATCTTGACCGTGGTGATCGCGATCTTCGGGCTGGCCCAGCTCGGGATCCTGTCCCTGGTCGGACGGGAGCGTACGAAGTGAAGCCGCGTCCGCTGCCGACCGCCCTCCGCTACACCGCGCTGATCATCCTGGCCGCCGTGTTCCTGCTGCCGTTCTGGGTGATCCTGCGCAATGCCTTCTCCACCAGCCCGTGGATCACGGCGGCCCAATGGCACTGGCTGCCGAACGCGGTCGGGCTGGACAACCTGACCGAGCTGCTGGGCAACTCCGGCGTCCCGATCGTCCGCAGCCTGATCAACTCCGCCGTCGTCTCAGTACTGCAGACGGTGGCAACGGTGATCATCTCCGCGCTGGCCGGCTACGGCCTGGCGATCGACAACAAGATCAGCAAGGTGCTGCTGGCGATCACCCTGGCCACCCTGATGGTGCCAGCCGCGGTGACCTTCGTGCCGACGTTCGTCATGGTGTCCAGCCTGGGCTGGATCTCCAGTCTGCGCGGCCTGATCATCCCTGGCATGTTCTCGGCCCTGGCCACGTTCCTGTTCCGGCAGTACTTCCTGTCCTTCCCGCGCGAGCTCGAGGAGGCGGCCTATCTGGACGGGGCCGGTTACTGGCGGACGTTCTGGCGGATCGTGCTGCCGAACTCGTACGGCATCTGTGCGGCGGTCGGCACCTTGATCTTCATCGGCTCGTGGAACGCCTTCCTGTGGCCGCTGCTGATCGGCCAGGACCCCGGCTACCGGACGATCCAGCTCGCCTTGAGCCAGTTCCTCACCTCGCAGCGGGTCGACTACCCGCAACTCTTCACCGGTGCCGTCGTCGCGATCGTCCCGGTCCTGCTGGTCTTCCTGTTCCTGCAGCGCTATCTGATCCAGGGAGTGGAACGGTCCGGCATCGATTGATCATCGATGCCGGACCGTTCTCCTTGCCCCCCGCCCCGTCGGTTCCCCCAGGTACCGGCGGAAGTTCAGATCACCCCTGGCAGAAGGGGATCTTCTTGCTGGACTTCACGGCGCTCGCCGGGACCCAGCCGTCCTCCAGGGTGACCACCCAGCGCTTGCCGCCGCCGGCCGCCGTGTAGGCGTAGCAGAGCACTTCCTGCCCGCCGCCGGCATGCTGCAGCCGGCGCTTCTTGTCCGCGGTGGACGGGCCCTGCCGGGAGTAGACGTCCTTGGTGATCTTGACCGAGATCGTCTCGCCCGAGTCGCCACACCAGCGCGGCTTCGGCCCGGTCAGGTCGACGTACTTGGCCGAGACCCAGTTGGCGTCACCCTCGGCGGCGACCAGGTACCACTCGGCGTTGCCGCCGACGATGGTGCCCTTGGTCCGGCAGTCGATGCTGATCTTCGACCCGTTCTTGAAGAGATAGTTCTTCGCCGTGTGAGTGCTGGGCGCGATCCGGCCGTTGAGGCCGCCGTTGGCGTCCACCGTGCCGGTGACGAACCTCGGGGCCGCAGTGGCGTTGAAGGCCAGGGCGGCCATCAGGCCGGCACCCGCAACTGCTGCACCGACAATCCGCATGACCATACGCATCGAGTCATCCTCCTCGGGATGGAAGTTTTCGTTCTGTCACCCGGGAGTAGTCCGGCGGCGGCCGCACGGTTGCATAGTGTGATCCAACTCACACAGGAGGGTGCATCAGCGGGTGATCCGCCAGCGCGCCTCGCCGCCGTAGTCGTTGCTGTACGTGAGCACGGTGACCGGCTCGTCCGGGCCGATCGCCTCGAACGGCAACCAACCGGTGACGCAGTCGCCGACGGCGTAACGGGTGCCGCTCGGATAGACCGGCTCGAACGCCGGCTTCCGGAGGTCCTCGACATTGGCCTGATAGGAGTTGCGCTCGGTGACGGCGCGCCAGGCGTACCAGCCGATCGGGATCGCGTCGCTCTCGTAGTTCGGCGGCGTTCCGGTGAGGCAGGTCCGGATCCGGGCGGCGAAGCCGGCCGAGGTCTGCCGACTGTCCAGCAGGGTGAACGTGAAGTACTCCAGGTCGACCCGGCCGCCGACCGGCAGTTCCTCCGGACCGTCCGACGGCCTCGGCGACGGAGCCGGGGTCGGGCCGGCCGAGGCCTGGGTGCTCGGCGGCGGGTCGCCGGCCACGTCGGGCCCGGACAGGCGGGCCAGCAGGCCGAGGCCTATCGCTCCGGCGAGCACCGCGATGACGGCGGCGAGGGCGTACCAGGCCCGGCGGCGTCGCACCGGACGCTCCTGGCCGGCCGGCTCGTCGAGGATCCGGTCGATCCGGACCTGCTTGTCCGACAACCGCCGGTTCGGCGGCAGCTCGAGGTTCATTCCGGGCTCCCGTACAACAGGCCGGCCAGGGGCGTCCGGTGCAGCCGGTCCCGGGCCCGCTTCAGCCGGGACTTCACGGTGCCGACCGGCAGCCCGAGCACGACGCCCGCCTCGGCCAGCGACAGTTCGGACCAGGCCACCAGCTCGACCACCTCGCGCTGGTTCCGCGGCAGCACCCGGAGCGCGCGGCTGATCTCACGCATCGTCGCCTCCGCCGTCACCCAGCGGTCCGTGTCGTCCGTTCCGCTCCGTTCCGGCTGAGCCTCGATCCGGTCGACCAGGCCGGTCTGCCGGCGGACCGAGCGGAGCTGATTGCTGCACTCGTTGCGCGCCATCGAGAACAGCACCGGCCGCGCCGACGGCAGCTGGAGGTCGTCCACGGTGCCGTGCTGGACCCGCCGCCAGAGGGCGGTGAACGTCGCCTGGACCACGTCGTCGGCGACCGCCCACGACCCGGTCCGGCGGAACCCGAAGTTGTAGACCGCGTCGCTGTGGCGCACGAAGATCGCCCGGAACGCGTCCCGGTCGCCGGCCCGCAGGTCCCGCCACAGGGCCACGTCGTCCCGGGCGTCGGGCGGCGGATCCGCTGGACGCGGGGACGTGGGGTCGCGAAGGCCGGCGTCCGGCTCGGCGCCCTCGTCCCGCATCGCAGCTGATCCTCCCGGCCTCGGTCATCCGGCCACCTCCGTCCGCATCGCGACAGACCCTTCCACGGGTACGGAGTCCGGCAACCCGGTGGAGGTTCCCCGCCTGCGCAGACTGCCATCCAACCAGGCAGGGGGCCGTCCAGCTGCGACCCCGGCGGGATAGCCTCTGCGGCATGTCGACGCCTGGCTGGTACCCCGATCCCGGTGGCCGGCCCGGCGCGTACCGCTATTGGGACGGCCGGGCCTGGTCCGACCAGACCACGACCCGCCCGCGGCCCGCGCCCGGTGACGGCCGGCAGGGATCCCGGCGCGGCGTCGTGCTCGTCGTCGTCGCGGTGGTGCTGGTCCTCGTGCTCGCGGTCACCGGGATCCTCATCGCCCGTACCCTCACCAGCGGGGCGCGGCCGATCACCGACCCGCAACCGGAGTCGACGGTGAGCGCCTGGGACGACTCGAAGCCGACCGCCTCTCCCACTCCGTCGCCGAGCCCGTCCCCGAGCCCGTCGCCGTCGGGTACGCCGTCCCGGCGGGAACGGGTCTCCTGCCCGAGCGGTGATCCGACCGCGGTCGCGGCACACCCCGACGACGGCCGGGTGCACGGCGGCAGGCTGTCCTTCCCGACCGTCGGAGCCGGCTACGGTCCGCCGCGGTCGAAGCTCGGACTGAGCTGGTTCTACGACGTCGCGTCCCAGTCCCAGATCACCGAACCGGGCTGGGAGTCCTGGTTCGCCGTCGGCGAGCTCGCCGTCCAGCCCGGCTTCGAGTCGCCGGCCGACGCCGCCGAGAGCTCGATGCAGTGTGTGATCAACCCGAGCTGGTTCTCCGACTTCGAGAGCCGGACCGATGTGCGCAACGAGGCGTATACCCTGGACGGCCGCAAGGGCTGGATCATCTCCGCCGAGATCCGGGTCGACAACCCCAGCATCAGCGTCGACGGCGACGTCGTCACGATCATGATCATCGACGACGGCCGGACCGACCGCTACAGCGGCTTCGTCAGCATCGTCCCGATCGGCGATGCCCCGCGCAACCAGCTGGCCAAGGAGGCCCTGGCCGGTCTCCGCGTCGGCTGATCACCAGCGCTCGAACAGGGTCTGCCACTCGTTCCCGAAGCGCGGCGGCCGACCCCGGTAGCCTCGCTCGATCAAGTGATCATGGATCGTCGCGACCAGAGCCCGGGCCTGCCTCAGTCGCGCCGCGGTCACCCGGATCACGGCATAGCCGGCCGCGACGAGTGCCTCGTACCGTTCGATGTCCGCGCTCCACTGCCAGCCGTCGGTCCGATGCTGTTCGCCCTCGTACTCGATCACGACCCGGAACTCGTCGTAGTAGAGATCAACTTCGGCGATCCGCCGCTGCTCGTCGCCGACCGCCACGTTGCACCGCGGCTCCGGCAACCCGGCCATGATCAACATCAGCCGGAGCTCCGACTCACGAAGCGATGCGACGTTCGAGCGGGCCAGGGACGCGGCCCGGTTCGCGGTACGGCAGCCGCGGCCCGTCGCCGTGGCAGCGGCCTGGATCAGGACGGCTGCGGTCGCTCGCTCCAGCCTGATCAACCGATCGGCGGCCGCGACCGCATCGATGATCGACAGCTCGGCGCAGGCAGCGACCCAGGCGGGCACCGGCAGCGCGACCCGGTGCCGGGCCGGCGGCAACTGGTGTACGCGAGCCAGCCGGAGTCCGGGCACCCGGTGGCGCAGAGCGGTCGCCGTCGCGAGCCGTACCGGAAGGGCCTCGCCCACCTCGGCCCCGTGCAGCCACAACGCGGTGACCCCGACCACGATCGCGTCCGGCGGCGCCGCGAGCACGGCCGCCGCGCACTGCTCCAGCAGTGTCGGCTCACCGCCGCTGTCGAGGTACACCCCGCGGATCAGCCGTCGCAGCGAGCGCACCCGATTCCCCTGCCCCCGCTCCCGCTCCAACCGAGCCGTCGTCAACCTGGCCTCCCCCATCAGCCCACCCTCCCGTCCCCTGGCCCCACTCCGCCACCCCCAACCCTCGATCTGTGGATAACTCGAGCCGAAGCTCATCGAGTGGACACTTTGACCGGCAGATCGGCCGAGATCGAGGTCGAAGTGTCCACTCGAGGGTGCCCTCCGGCTACGGGGCGGCGAGGGCCTCCGTCGGGGACAGGCGGGAGGCCCGGACGGCGGGATAGAGGCCGGCGATGCAGCCGACCAGGAGGGTGGCGGCTAGACCGCCGGCGACGGCCCAGAGGGGGACGACGGCGGTCCAGGCCTGGTAGGTCGCATAGCCGACCGTGGCCGCCGCCCCGATCGCCGCTCCGGCCAGGCCGCCGAGGCCGGACAGCAGCAGGGACTCGACCAGGAACTGGGTCCGGACCTGGCCGTGGGTCGCGCCGAGCGAGCGGCGCAGGCCGATCTCGGCTCGGCGTTCCAGGACGGAGATCACCATGGTGTTGGCGATTCCGACCCCGCCGACCAGGAGCGCGACCGCGCCCAGCCCGACCAGCAGGCCGGTGAAGGCCCGGTCGGCCGCCTGCTGGGCCGCCAGCGCGTCGGACGGCCGGGAGACGTCGACCTCGTTCGGCGCCTCCGGATTCGCCGTCGCGCCGAGGACCGCCGCGACCTGTTCCACCTGAGCCTCGGCCGACCGGGTGTAGACGCGAGTCGGGTGTCCGTCGAAACCGAGCACGGCCTCGGCGGCCGGCCAGCCGATCAGGGCCGCGCTGTCCAGCTCCGGGGCGAGCACCGACGGTGCCAGGATGCCGGCGACGACGAACCGGACGCCACCGATGATCACCGTGACCTCCGGACCGGGCGCGGTGATCCCGAGCCGCTCGGCCGCGTAGGACCCGAGCACGGTGACCGGGTAGCTGCCGGTCGCGGCGTTCAGCCAGGAACCCGCCTCGAGGTCGGTGCCGGTGGTCGCGAGGAGATCGGTCCGGGCCGCGTAGGTCGCGATCCCGCCGGACTGCTCGACCGGGATCCGGTCGTTGCGGTACACCTTCGCGTCCGGCACCAGCCCGGTCGCCGAGGTCGCCTCGACCGGCCCGATCCGGCCGATCATGGACTCGGCGGTGAGCGGCAGGGTGGCCGCGCCGCCGGTGAACGTCGAGCCGGCGTCGGCGGTCAGCAGGTTGGTGCCGAGTGCGTCGAGGGTTCGGTCCAGCTCGGCCCTGGACGAGGCCGAGATGCCGATCACCGCGACCATCGCGGCGATGCCGATGGCGATCCCCAACGAGGAAAGCACGGCCCGCAACGGCCGGGTGCGCAAGCCGACCGCGCCGACCCTGATCACGTCGGCGAGCGGCATCCGGCCCGGCCGCAAGGCCCGGCTCACGACGCCACCTCACCAAGATCATCAGCATGCAGATCATGATCATCCGCCGGCTCTCGCCGATCCTCGACCACCCGGCCGTCGAGCATCCGGATCTGGCGCGGCAGCGAGTCGGCGAGTTCTCGATCATGGGTGATGATCACGACCGTGGTCCCGTCCGCGTTCAGTTCGCGGAGCAGCCGCATCACCGCCGCCGACGACACCGAGTCCAGCGCGCCGGTCGGTTCGTCGGCCAGCAACAGGGCCGGCTCCCCCACCACGGCCCGGGCGATGGCGACCCGTTGCCGCTCGCCGCCGGACAGCTCGTGCGGCCGGTGATCGACGCGGGCGGACAGGCCGACCCGGTCGAGAGCCGCAGCGGCCCGCCGGCGGCGTTGGCGACGGGAGGTCCGGGTGTAGAGCAACCCGTCGGCGACGTTGTCCAGCGCCGATACGCCGGCAGCCAGGTGGAACTGCTGGAACACGAACCCGATCCGGTACGCCCGCAAGGCCGACAGCTGACGGTCGGTCAGGTCGGCGACCTCGTACCCGTCGATGATCACCGCGCCGGACGACGGCCGGTCCAGGGTGCCGATCAGGTGCAGCAGCGTCGACTTGCCCGAGCCCGACGGGCCGACGACCGCGGCCAGTTCGCCGGGGTCGACCCGGAGCGACGCCCGGTCCAGGGCCACCACCCCGTCCGAGTAGGCCTTGCTGGCCCGGTTCACCGTGATCATGCCGGACCCGGACCCGGACCCGGACCCGGTCCCGCTCTCGGTGATCATTCGGGCATCCCGACGACGGTGCCCTCGTCGATCCCCTCGCCGGACACCTCGACCCGGCCGTCGGCGAACAGCCCGGTGTCGACCTTCACGTAGGAGGTGCTGCCGCCGGCGACGACCTCGACCCCGTACCCTCCCTCGGCCAGCGCCAGCAACGCGGTCACCGGGACGGTCAGCACGTCCTCGCGTTCACCGGTGGTGACGATCAGGTCGACCGCCGCCTGGTCGTACCCGGCGGCCGCCTCGATCGCCTTGTCGCCGGAGAGTTCGGCGACCGCGATCACCGCGGTCGACGCTTCCTCCTGCTGGCCGGAGGCCGCCTGAACCTCGGTCGACAGCTCGGTGATCTCGGCCGGCACCCGCTTCCCGTCCGGGAGCTCGACCTCGACCGCGGCCCCGGTCTTCACGTCGGCCAGGTCGGACGGCTCCAACTGCACCGTGACCGCCTTCGCGGTCGAGGTGTGGCTGAGCACCGGCTGGCCCGGCGTCGCGGCGGCACTCAGCTCGACGTCCAGGCCCTCGACCCGGCGGGATTCCGGCAGGAACGCCACCCGGCCCAGGTCGACGGTCCCGGTCTCCGCCAGGCCGAGGTCGTCCTGCCACTCCTCGACCGCCTCGGCGGTGCGCCAGGTGAACTCGTCGTCCACGGTGAAGCCGTCGTAGCCGAGTTCCTCCAGATTGCGTTCCAGCTGTTCCACGTCGGCCCCCTCGTCGCCCTCCTTGAGGGCCCGGTAGGCCGGCAGCTCGCCGTACAGCAGGATCACCGGGTCCCCGTCGACGGAGTAGAGCGGCCGGCCGCTCTTGATCACGTCGCCGACGTCGGGCAGGCCGGTGATCGTCCCGGTCAGCCGGTTCGTCGTCGCCGCGGCGACGCCGTAGCCGAGTTCGCCGTCGTACTCCGAGGTGGCGGTCAGCGTCTGCCGGGTCACCTCGGCGGTCGCCGGCGGCAGCACGGGCGGGCTCTGGTTCGCCGCCTTGCCCCACCCCTGCGCGCCGAACCAGACCGCCGACCCGCCGCCCGCGGCAGCCACGGCGAGGAAGATCACGGCGGCCACCCGGCCGCCCCGGCGGCGCCGCGTCACTTGCCCACCGCCCCGCCGAGCAGGTCCTTGCAGGCCTCCTGCGCGGCCTCGAAGTCGGGATCCTGGGCGAGCTCCTTGTTGATCTGGATGCCGGGCTGGTTCGGGTCGGGGTCCGGGAACTTCTCGACGCCGTTCTCCCGCATGCACTTCGCGAAGTCCTGCGCGGCGCCCATCCGCTGCTGGTACTTCGGATCACTCTTGTCCATCTGCGGCGCCAGGTCGCGGCAGGCCTCCATCGCCGCCTTGGACGTGCCCTGGTCGCCCTGGACGCGCAGCTTGAGCCGGCCGTCGGGACCGGGGTCGTCGACCTCCATGCCGTGCTCGCGCAGGCATTCGACGTACGCCATCGTCGCCTGCTTCGGGTCCTGGCTCGGGGCGCCGGACGCCGACGGCCCGGGCTCCCCGCCGCCGGCACTGGCCACGCCCCCGCCGTCCGTACCGGCACAACCGGCCAGCACGACCAAGATCAACAGCAGGCCGGCGAACGGGCCGGCTCCGCGCTTCAGCATCGTCTTTCTCCTTCACTCGAACGGATTCCGCCCCAGTGAAGCCCGGCCCACGTTTCCCGACCGTTACCCGATTCATGGCCGGCTAACAGGAAGGAAACATAGGGTCACGCAAGATCGCCGAGGAACACCGAGAAGGGGATGCCGATCATGCGCGTGCTGGTGGTCGAGGACGAGCCGATCCTCGCCGAGGCGATCGCCGAATGGCTGCGGGACGAACCGCACGCGGTGGACGTCGTCGGCGACGGAGCCGCGGCGGTGGAACGGATCCACACCTACGACTACGACGTCGTGGTGCTCGATCGTGATCTTCCGGTGCTGCACGGCGACGAGGTCTGCCGGCACCTGATCGAATCGCCGTCGACCGCCCGCGTGCTGATGCTGACCGCCTCCGCGGCTGTCGCCGACCGGGTCGGCGGGCTGAGCCTCGGCGCCGACGACTACCTGACCAAGCCGTTCGCGCTGGCCGAACTGGCGGCCCGGGTGCAGGCCCTCGGCCGCCGGTCCCGTCCCGCCGCGCCGCCGGTGCTCCGCCGCGGCGACCTGGAGCTGGACCCGTCCCGTCGCGAGGTGTTCCGGGACGGCGTCCAGATCTCCTTGGCCAGAAAGGAGTTCGGGGTGCTGGCCGAGCTGCTCCGGGCCGACGGGGCGACCGTCTCGGCGGAACAGCTGTTGGAGAAGGTGTGGGACGAGTTCGCCGACCCGTTCACCGGCTCCGTCCGGCTGACCGTCCACAAGCTGCGCCGCAAACTCGGCGAACCGACCTTGATCGACACGATCACCGGCGTCGGCTATCGGCTGCGATGAGGATCCCGAGGCTGCGCCGGTCGATCGGGCTGCGAGGCCGGCTGACCCTGATCTACGGCGGGTTGTTCCTGGCCGGCGGCGTGACGTTGTTGATCACCACCTACCTGCTGTTCCACCAGCAGCTCACCGGGCAACTGCTGCGGCAGAAGGTCGCCTGGATCAATCCCGGCGGCGCCGAACCGCTGCCCGACAAGGCGGGCCTGCCCACCAAGAGCCAGGTGTACGTCTACACGCCGGACGGCCGGATCCTGTCCGGGGCGGACGCCCGGACCTTCATGGCCGAGCAGGCGGCCCGGCTGCAGGACGCGGCGTCCCAATCCTTGCTGCTGTTCGGCGGCATCGCGCTGCTGATCATCGGCGGCCTGGCCGTCGGGCTCGGCTGGCTGGTGGCCGGCCGCGTGCTGGCACCCCTGCACCGGGTCCGCGGTGCCGCCGAACGGATCGCCGCGGCGCCGACCGCGAACCACGGCCTGCGGGAGCGGATCGCCCTGTCCGGGCCGGACGACGAGGTGAAGGATCTGGCCGCCGCGTTCGACACCATGGTGGAGCGTCTGGACGCCTCGTTCGCCGGCCAGCAACGGTTCGTGGCCAACGCCTCGCACGAGCTCCGCACCCCGCTCGCACTCAGCCGGGCCATGATCGAACTCGCCCTGCACCGCAAGCAGACATCGCCGGACCTGCGCCGGCTCGGCGAGGACCTGCTCCAGGTGAACGCGCGGCACGAGACCTTGATCAACGGGCTGCTGGTGCTGGCCGGGATCGACAACGAGCCACTCGAGGCGCGCCCCGTCGACCTGGCCGAGATCGTCGACCACGCGGTCGGCGACACCGCGACCGAGGCCGCCGCGGCGGGCGTGACCGTACGGACGACGACCGGGCCGGCACCGACGGTCGGCGACTCGCTGCTGCTGCAGCGGCTGGCGCACAACCTGGTCCAGAACGCGATTCGGCACAACGTGCCCGAGCACGGCTGGGTCGACGTCGAGACCGGCATCGCCGGCGACCGGGCCACGCTGCGGGTGATCAACTCCGGGCCGGTGGTCCGCGCCCACCAGGTGCCGCAGCTGTTCGAACCGTTCCGCAGGCTGGACGCCGACCGGCTGGCCGGGCGCAACGGCTCCGGGCTCGGCCTGTCGATCGTCCGGTCGGTCGTGACGGCCCATCGTGGACAGCTGGAGGCCGAGCCGGCACCGGGCGGCGGGCTGGACATCAGAGTCAGCCTGCCGGTCTCCCGGCCGGCGCTGGAACCGGCCGGCTGATCACCGCGGAGGGCCGGCCAGGATCCGGGCCCGGGTCTCGGCGAACGTCTCCTCCCGGTGCCGCGGGCCGTCGATCGCCCAGGTCGCGCCGGCGTCGGCCAGCTCGTCGGCTCTGGCGTGGTCGGCGAGCGGTGTCACCACGTCGAAGCCCGGTCCCGGGTCGAGTTCCGCGACCAGCTCGGCCAGGGCGTCCGGGGTGAGCGCGCCGGTGTCCCGCGACTGCGGGACGATCCCGTCCCAGCGGGCCGCTCGCCGTACTCCGGGGCGGGCAGGCAGCGTCGCCGCGACCCAGATCGGCGGCCGTGGCCGCTGCACCGCGCCCGGCAGCAGCTCGGCCGACACCTGGTAGTGCTCGCCATGGTGGTCGACCCGTTCGCCGCGGAGCAACCGGTCCAGCACCGGCAGGGCCTCGTCCAACCGGGCCGCGTGCAGCCTCGGCTCGACCGGCTCGCCGAACGCCCCGTACTCCGTCGCCTGCGGCACCCCGAGCCCGACCCCGAGCACCGCGCGGCCACCGGTCAGGTGATCGAGCGTGACGACCTCCTTGGCCAGCTTCCACGGTCTTCGCCGAGGCACCGGTGTGACCATGGTGCCCAGCCGCAACCGTCCGGTGTGCGCACCGATCGCGCCGAGCTGCACCCACGGGTCATACGTCGGCTCTCGCCGGCCCGGGTCGAGCTGCACGTGGTCCCAGAGGAAGAAGCCGTCCCAGCCGGCCTGTTCGACCTCGACCGCGAACCGGACCAGTTCGGCCGGCGGGTGCCCGTTGGGCAGGTTCACCCCGAATCTCATCGCCATCACCCCGTCCTATCAGCCGGTACGGACAGTCCCCGCCGCCGCGACCCGGCCTACTGTCGGCGGCGGGACCAGGAGTCCCGGCAGACACGAGGAGAGGGAGCGCTGTGGCTGAATCGACGATCACGCGAAGGCTCGGCAGGAACGGCCCGGAGGTCAGTGCGATCGGGTTCGGTGCCTGGGCCATCGGCGGCCCGGCCAGCCGGGACGGCAATCCGATCGGCTGGGGTGAGGTCGACGACGACGAGTCGGTGGCCGCCCTGCACGCGGCGCTGGACGCGGGCGTCACCTTGATCGACACGGCCAACGTGTACGGCGCCGGCCACAGCGAACGGGTCGTCGCGAGGGCGCTCGACGGCCGCCGCGACGAGGTGGTGATCGCGACCAAGTTCGGCAACCTGATCGACGAGGAGAAGCGGGAGGCGATCGGCCGGGACGCGTCCCCGGAGTCGATCCGGGAGCAGTGCGACGCCAGTCTGGCCCGGCTGCGGACGGACGTGATCGACCTCTACCAGTTCCACATCGGCGACTACCCGCTGGACCGGGCCGGCGAGGTCCGGGACGCACTCGAAGGTCTCGTCGCCGACGGCAAGATCAGGTTCTACGGGTGGAGCACCGACGACCCGGACCGGGCCGCGTTCTTCGCCGGGGGCGAGCACTGCGCGGCGGTCCAGCAGTCCTTCAGCCTGGTCAACGGCAACGAGGACACGCTGGCCGTCGCGGAGCGGAACGGTCTGGCCAGCATCGTCCGCGGCCCGCTGGCGATGGGGCTGCTGACCGGCAAGATGACCCGGGAGACCACGTTCGCCGAGACCGACGTACGGCACGGCTGGGACTGGTCCGGCGACCAGGGCCGCCGGTTGGACGCCTTGGAGAAGGTCCGCGCGATCCTCACCGAGGACGGCCCAGGGAGCGCTCGGCTGGCTGCTCGCCCGAAGCCAGGCGTTCGTGCCGATCCCCGGCATCCGTACCGTGGCGCAGGCCCGGGACAACGCCGGCGTGCTCGCCGCCGGACCGTTGTCGGCCGATCAGCTGGACCGGATCGCGGCGGCCCTCGCCTGATCCGTGGCCCGGCTCCGGTGACCTCGGTCACGCGGGCTTGACCGTGCCCCGAGGGCACGCCCTGGAGTGGGACGCGTCATGTCCCACGACAGGAGGCTTGAGATGGATCGAGGACGGATCGCGCGCCGCTGTGTCGCGCTGGTCGTCGCTGCCGGGCTCGCCGGATCCCTGCTGACCGCCGCGGCCCGCGCCGACGGCGGACCGGAGGCGAAGGTGACCTGGGGCGCCTGCCCCGAGGACGTTGCGGCCAAGGCGCCGCAGTTGGAGTGCGCGAAGGTGCCGGTGCCGCTGGACTACGCCGAGCCGGACGGCACCACGATCGAGGTCATGGTGTCCCGGCTGGCCAGCACGGACGCGGCGAAGCGGCGCGGCATCCTGCTGCTCAACCCGGGCGGACCCGGCGGATCCGGTCTCACCCAGCCGGCCGACCTGGTCGCCCTCGGCGCACCGGCGAGTGTGCTGGACGGTTACGACCTGATCGGGATGGATCCGCGCGGCGTCGGCCACTCGTCGCCGATCAGCTGCGGCTTCACCGCCGACCAGGAGTATCGCGGCAACATCCCGCCCTACGCGCCGGACGCCGCGGCCGTCGAGCGGCAGGCCGCGGCCGCGAAGAAGATCGCCGACCAGTGCGCCGAGCATGATCAGGACGGCCGGCTGCGCCACCTGACCACGGCGAACACGGCCCGCGACCTGGACACGATCAGGGCGGCGCTCGGCGAGCGGAAGCTCAATTACTTCGGGCTCTCCTACGGTTCCGCGCTCGGCGCCGCGTACGCCTCGCTGTTCCCCGACCGCACCGACCGGATGATCATCGACAGCAACGTCGGCGACACCCAGCTCGGGTACGAGGGTCTGCGGCGGTTCGGCCTCGGCGCCGAGGAGACGTTCGGCGCCTTCGCGAGGTTCGCGGCCGACCGGCACGACGCGTACGGCCTCGGCCGCACGCCGGCCGCGGTCCGGAAGAACTACCTGGCCCTGGCGGAACGGCTCGACCGGAAGCCGGTCGACGACGTGGACGGCGCGTTGTTCCGGTTCATCGTGTTCGTCGGGCTCTACTCGGAGCGGAGCTTCGCCCCGACCGCCCAGCTCTGGCAGTCGCTCGCCGACTCCGACGCGGCAGCGGTCGGCCGGCAGCTCGCCGAACTCCCTCAGGTGGGCCCGGACCGGGCCCGCGTGCCCATCACGAAGAAGGCTGACGGCCTGTCCCCGTACGACAACACCTGGTCGGCATTCCTCGCGGTCACCTGCAACGACTCCGACTGGCCCGAGGACGTCGCGACCTACCAGCGCCAGGTGGCGAAGGACCGCCGGAGCTTCCCGTTGTACGGCGCCGCCGGCTCGAACATCAACCCGTGCGCCTTCTGGCACCACGAGCCCAGCGAGCCGCCGGTGACGATCACCGACGAAGGCCCGTCGAACGTCCTCGTCGTGCAGAACCGGCGCGACCCGGCGACCCCGTACCTCGGCGGGCTGAAGGTCCGCGCGGCGTTCGGCGACCGGGCCCGGCTGGTCAGCGTCGACGGGGTCGGGCACGGCGTCTACGTCTACGGCGACGACCCGTGTGCGACGAACGTCGCCACGAACTACCTGGTCGACGGCACCTGGCCGCGCCGCGACGTGACCTGCTGACCCGCGGCGGTCAGCGGGTTCCGATCAGCCGGCGGCTCTGCCAGCGCCGGCCGATCCGGAACCCGAGGCGCTGGTACAGGTTGATCGCCACCGTGTTGGCCGCGTAGACGCCGAGCGTGCAGACGCCCTGCCGGCGTACGGCGAGCCGGGTCAGGGCGGCGGTGATCACCCGGCCCAGCCCGCCGCCGCGGTGCGCGCCGTCGACGGTGATACCGGACAGCAACGGCCGGCCGGCCACGTTGTCCTCGATCACGCCACAGGCGATCAGGGCACCGGTCCGGTCCCGCAGCCCGAGCCAGGTCTGCCCGGGCGCACGACCCGGCACCCCGTCGCTGCCCGGGTTGTGCTCGGTGATCAACGCCGTCAGCTCCGGGTAGTCGCACCGGCCCAGCTCGATGATCTTGTCCTCACCGGGCTGGTCCGGCGGCGCCTCGACCGTCCACATCCAGTGCCAGTCGCCACCCGGCTCGAGTTCGAGCCGGTCCGCCACGTCGGCGTAGCACCGCTCCTCGATCGTGATGATGTTGCGCGGCAGCTCGTCCAGCCGACCGGTCATGATCAACTCGTCGAGCAGCGCCGCCGCCTCGGCCGGCGGCCCGAACACCGCGCTGCCGTCGCCGCGGGTCTGGGTGGCGCGCGGGATGATCATCGCCGCGCCGTACGCGTAGCCGGGCCGGGTCAGCGTGTCCGGGATCTCCCAACGGAGGAAGGGGTCCTCGGGAGCGAGCCGGCGCAGCTCGGCCGCCGAGGACAGGCTGATGATCATGGACCGACTCAGGCCTTCTTCTCCACCTTGGTCGTCTCGCCGGTGGACAGCGCGGCGACGAACGCCTCCTGCGGCACCTCGACGCGGCCGACCATCTTCATCCGCTTCTTGCCTTCCTTCTGCTTCTCCAGCAGCTTCCGCTTCCGGGTGATGTCGCCGCCGTAGCACTTGGCCAGCACGTCCTTGCGGATGGCTCGGATGGTCTCCCTGGCGATCACCCGCGACCCGATCGCGGCCTGGATCGGCACCTCGAACTGCTGCCGCGGGATCAGCTCCTTGAGCTTGCCGGACATCATCACCCCGTACGAATACGCCTTGTCCTTGTGCACGATCGCCGAGAACGCGTCGACCGGCTCGCCGTGCAGCAGGATGTCCACCTTGACCAGATCGGACTCCTCCTCGCCGGCCGGCTCGTAGTCCAGGCTGGCGAAGCCCTTGGTGCGCGACTTCAGGGCGTCGAAGAAGTCGAAGACGATCTCGGCCAGCGGCAGCGTGTAGCGGATCTCCACCCGGTCCTCGGACAGGTAGTCCAGGCCCTGCTGGACGCCCCGCCGGGCCTGGCACAGCTCCAGGATCGTTCCGATGTATTCGGCCGGGCTGAGGATGGTGGCCTTCACCACCGGCTCGTACACGGCCGAGATCTTGCCGTCGGTCGGGTACTCCGACGGGTTGGTCACGATGTGTTCGGCGCCGGTCTCGAGCTGGACCCGATAGACCACGTTCGGCGCGGTGGAGATCAGGTCGAGGTTGAACTCACGCTCCAGCCGCTCCCGGACGATCTCCATGTGGAGCAGGCCCAGGAAGCCGATCCGGAAGCCGAAGCCGAGCGCGCCGGAGGTCTCCGGCTCGTAGGTCAGGGCGGCGTCGTTGAGCTGCAACTTGTCCAGCGCCTCGCGCAGCTCCGGATAGTCGGCGCCGTCGATCGGGTACAGCCCGGCGAACACCATCGGGTTCGGATGCCGGTAGCCGCCGAGCGACTCCGCCGCGGGGGCCGAGGACGAGGTCACGGTGTCGCCGACGCGGGACTGCCGAACCTCCTTCACGCCGGTGATCAAATAGCCCACCTCGCCGACGCCGAGGCTCTTCGCCTTCACCGGCTCGGGCGAGATGACACCGACCTCGAGCGTCTCGTGGGTCGCCTTGGTCGACATCATCAGCACCCGTTCCCGGTGCGAGAGCTCGCCGTCGACGACCCGGACGTAGGTCACCACGCCGCGGTACGTGTCGTACACGGAATCGAAGATCAACGCGCGGGCCGGTGCGTCCGCGTTCCCGGTCGGCGCCGGCACCTGGGTGACGATCTGGTCCAGCAGTTCGGCCACGCCGTCACCCGTCTTGGCCGACACCTTGAGCACGTCGGAGGCGTCGCAGCCGATGATCCCGGCCAGTTCCTCGGCGTACTTCTCCGGCTGCGCGCTGGGCAGGTCGATCTTGTTCAGCACCGGGATGATGTGCAGGTCCGCCTCGAGCGCCAGGTAGAGGTTGGCCAGCGTCTGCGCCTCGATCCCCTGCGCCGCGTCGACCAGCAGCAGCGCGCCCTCGCAGGCGGCCAGCGACCGGGACACCTCGTAGGTGAAGTCGACGTGACCCGGGGTGTCGATCATGTTGAGGATCTGGGTGGCACCCGCGAACGGGCCCGACCGCGGCGTCCACGGCATCCGGACCGCCTGCGACTTGATCGTGATGCCGCGCTCGCGCTCGATGTCCATCCGGTCCAGGTACTGGGCCCGCATCGCCCGGTCGTCGACGACGCCGGTCAGCTGCAGCATCCGGTCGGCCAGGGTCGACTTGCCGTGGTCGATGTGGGCGATGATGCAGAAATTGCGGATGATGTCGGGGCTGGTCCGGCCAGGGGTGGGTGTCACGCGGTCAGGTTCCAGTCTGTAGCTGTTCGATGGTTCGGTACGGGTGCACGGAGGCACCGAACGCCCATCATCCCACGGCGCACCAGCGACTTATCCGGTCGACTCACCCGACTCCGTCCGCCACGATGGCGTCCATGACTCACCCGGTGACCTATGCCGTCGGCGTACGGCGTCCGTACCTCGATCTGCCCGCCGCGGTCCGCGCCTGGGTGGACCGGACGCTCGGCGAGCCGGTCGTCGAGGTTGCCGACAAGCAGGGCGGCTTCTCCCCCGGCGTCGCGGCGGTGGTCACCGGGGCCAGCGGCCGCAGCCTGTTCATCAAGGCGGTCGGCTCGGCGGTCAATCCGGATGCGATACGGATGTATCGGGAAGAGCAACAGCACTCGGCACGCCTGCCGGAGATCGACTTCGTGGTGCGTACGGTCGCGACGGCCGAGCTCGAGGTCGGCGACGAGCAGTACGCGGTCACGGCACTGCCGGCCATCGACGCCGCCCCGCCGCCGCACCCGTGGACCCTCGCCGACGCCACCCGGGCCTTCGACACCATCGCCGAGCTCGGCCGGCTGCTCACGCCGTCGCCGTGGCCGGAGCCGACCGGTGACGAGCTGGACCGGTTCTTCGGCGGCTGGCGCACCCTCGGCGGCGACGATCCGTGGCTGGGCGATCCGTGGATCGCCGAGCGAGCGGAACGCTTCGCCGCGCTGGAGGCGGACACCGTCGCCCGGATGGCCGGCGAAACACTGAGCCACACCGATCTGCGTGCCGACAACCTGCTGTTCGGGCCGGACCGGGTCTGGGTGGTCGACTGGGCCGCCGCACAGAACGCCGCCCGCTGGCTCGACCCGGCCCTGCTGCTGGCCGATCTGGTGGTGTCGCGGGCCGACGTCGGCGACGGCGGCGAGATCGACGTGGCTAGGTTCGCCGTCGAGCATCCCGCCCTGCGCACGGTGCCGTTCGAGCTGAACTGGGCCGGCGTCTGCTGCCTCGCCGGAGCGCTGCACGGGTTCTCGCTCAAGCCGGACCCGCCCGGCCTGCCGACCATCCGGCCCTGGCAGGCCCGCTGCGCCGACACCATGATCGCCTGGTGCCGCCGGACCGATCCCGAGTCATGATCAACACCTGGCCATGATCAACAGCGGTGATCAACAGATGGTGCCGGGCCTCGCGGCGGTGGCCCGGAGCAGGTCACGGAGCAGGCCCAGATCGACCTGATCGGGCCGCCTGAACCGCAGGCAGCCCTTGCCCATGTCCTGATCCGCCAACCGCTCCCGGTACGCCTCCTTGACGTCGCTGCGGAGCAGGTAGAACGCGATGTACTGCTTCTGGCTGGCGAAGGTGATCTCCGCCGTCCCGTCCCGGAGATAGGCCGGCATCCCGTACGCCATCGTCTCGTCGAACCCAGCCAGCTCGTCCCGGCACAGCGCCCGGATCCGGGTCAGCACGTCCCGCCGCCCCTCCGGCACCTCGGCCAGGTAGGCGTCGACGTCCGGCGCGTCGCTGTGCACCATGCAACGAGGCTAGCGCTGTCCCTGTGCCGAGGAGCGGAAACCGGATGCACCCTGTGCTTGCCCGAGGGCGGTGCCCGATCGGCCTTGCCCTTCGACAGGCTCAGGGCGCAAGGGGTCGGAGGTCCAGCTCCCAGGTCTGGCCGACGAGGTCGGCGCCGAAGCTGTGGTGTCGTTCCTCGTCGACCAGCCGGAAGCCGGCCCGCTGGTAGATCCGGCGGGCAGCGGAAAGGATGTCGTTGGTCCAGAGCACCAGCCGCCGGTAGCCGGCGGAGCGGGCGAACTCGATGCAGGCCTCGACCAGCCGGGTGCCGAGGCCCAGGCCGCGGGCCCAGGGCTCGGTGAGCAGCAGCCGCAGCCGGGCCGTCTCGTCGTCGTCGCGGACACAGAAGACGCTGCCGGCCCGCTGCCCGTCGACGGCGGCGATCCAGACCCGGTCCCGACCCGGCGTGGCGGTCGCGGCGAAGTCGGCGACGATCCGGGCGACCAGGGTCTCGTAGGTCTGGTCCCAGCCGTACTCCTCCGCATAGAGCACCGCGTTCCGCTCGACCACCCAGCCCAGGTCGCCCGGCTCCGGTCCGCGCAGCTCCACCCGGGGTGGGTCCCCGGCCGGCTCGAGCAGCGTCCGTACCGTGCCCATGGCATTCACCAGCCGGACCCGGTCGGGGTCGCGCAGCGGTGCCAGCAGGCCGGAGACGTCGCGCACCGATCCGGCGTGCAGCTCCTCGAACGCCGCCTGGCCGGCCTCGGTGAGCGTGACGGTCTGCCGTCGCCGGTCGGCCTCGGACCGTTCCCGCTCGACCAGGCCGGCCGCGCCCAGCCGGTCCAGGATGCGGGTCGCGTAGCCGGGGTCCAGGCCGAGCTCGGTCCGCAGGCCGACGATGTCGACCCGGCCGACGGCGGCCAGCTCGAACAGCACCCGCGCCTCGGTCAGGCTAAACGGGGAGCCGGCCAGGCCTTCGTCCAGCACGCCGATGATCTTGGTGTAGAAGCGGTTGAAGGAGCGGACCCGGTCCACGGTGTCCGGGTCGACCGAAACCTTTGACATAGTCAAAGATTACGCCGGCGTCCGCCCGAAGTCGACGGCGTCCCGGACCGTGGTCGGCGCGGCGTCGACCAGCTCTCGGTCCGGCGGCGCACCGAGGGCGTCATTCACCGTCGAGAAGGCGAGCCGGAGCGCCACGAACACGGTCAGCGCGAGGATCTGCCGGTCGTCGAAGCCGGCCGTGCGGAGCCGCTCGACGTCGGCGGCGGTGGTGCCGTTCGGGTCGGCGGCGACGCCGCGGGCCCAGTCGACCAGGGCCGCCTCCCGCTCACCCAGCCCGCCCGAACTGCCGCCGAGGACGGCGACGGCCGTCGGCTCGTCGGCGCGCTGGGCCAGCCGGGCGCCCCAGGCCAGCGAGCAGTAGGCGTCCCGCCGGGTGGATGCGGCGGTCACCACGAGGAGCGCGATCTCGCGGTCGGTCAGGCCGCTGCCGTCCAGCGCCGCCGAGCGGGCCTGCTGGTAGGCGTGGAGCAGATCCGGCCGCCAGGCCCACAGCCGGGTCAGGTTCATCACGTACCCGTCGGAGGCGAGATCGTCGTCGTAGAGTGCCCGGACGGCGGTGTCCTCGGGCGGATCAACCAGGTGCATCTGCTCAGTGTCGCCGGGATTTGAGCTCGCGGGAGCGAGACTGCTAAAGTCGACCGTCGCGTGACCGCTCGGTCGTGCACGTCCACCTGTCGTACGAAGAGAGTGTCAGAGGCCTGCCCCGTGGCGAACATCAAGTCCCAGATCAAGCGGATCAAGACGAATGAGAAGGCGCGCCAGCGCAACAAGTCCGTCAAGTCCGCCTTGAAGACGTCCGTTCGCCGGTTCCGCGAGGCCGCCGAATCCGGCGAGGCCGCCAAGGCGACCGAGTACGCGAAGTCCGCGACCCGGCTGCTGGACAAGGCTGCCAGCAAGGGCGTCATCCACAAGAACCAGGCCGCGAACCGCAAGTCGGCCATCGCCGCCCAGGCCGCCAAGCTCGGCTGACCGCTCGGCCTCACCGGGCGCGGTCATGATCGACCTGCTCGCACGGATCGAGGCCGAGAACCCGCGCCTCCGCGCGTTCGTCGACGAACCTGATCGACGTGAGCGGTGCCGGCGCGACCTCGACCATCTCGCGCAGCGGTGGCCGGACCCTTCGGACCGGCCACCGCTTTTCGCGCTTCCGGTCGCGGTCAAGGACGTGTTCCATGTGGCCGGCCTGCCGACCCGGGCCGGCTCCCGGCTGCCGGCCGAGTTGATCACCGGCGAGCCCGGCCCCCTGATCACCAGCCTGCTGGAGGCCGGCGCCGTCATCCTGGGCAAGACCGTCACCGCCGAGTTCGCGTACCTGGCGCCCGGCGAGACCTGTAACCCGCACCGCTTGGAGCACACGCCCGGCGGGTCCAGCAGCGGCTCGGCCGCCGCGGTCGCCGCCGGTCTCGCCCCGATCGCCCTGGGCACCCAGACCGTCGGTTCGGTGATCCGGCCCGCCGCCTACTGCGGCATCCTCGGCTTCAAGCCCACCTTCGCCCGGATCGGCACCGAGGGAGTGATCGCCAACGCTCCGACCTTCGACACGGTCGGCTTCCTGGCCGCCGACGCCGCGCTGCTGCACCGGGTCGCGGCTGCCACGCTGCCGGGTTGGCAGCCCGTCGCTTCGACCGTGCTGCCGACGCTGGCGGTCCCCCGCGGCGCCTATCTCGACCAGGCCGAGCCGGTCGCGCGGGACGCGTTCGAGCGGCAGTTGGCCGTGCTGCGCCAGGCCGGCTACCGGATCCAGGACGTCGCACTGCTCGACGACATCGAGGACGTCAACGAGCGCAACGTCCTGATCAACGGCCACGAACTGGCCCGCTCCCACGAGGCCTGGTTCGACGACCACGCCGACCTCTACCACCCACGCACGGCCGCCGCGATCCGGGACGGCCGGGCGATCGACCGGCGCGACTACCAGGCGGCGCTGCGGGACCGGGCGGTGTTCGCCGACGCCCTGGTCGACGCGCTGGCCGGCTTCGATGCGTACCTGGCTCCGGCCGCGACCGGGCCGGCGCCGCACGGGCTCGACACGACCGGCAGTCCGCTGATGAACCTGCCCTGGACCCAGGCGCGGCTGCCCGTGCTCGGCGTACCCGCGGGCCGGACCGACGACGGGCTCCCGCTCGGCGTCCAGTTCGCGGCCGCGCCGGGCCGCGACGAGGCGTTGCTCGGCTGGGCCGACGGCCTCGCCACCGTCCTGGCCCGGGCCTGAGGCCGCGTCAGCCGGGCGGGTCGACGGCGAGCACGCGGTCGTCGTCCGGACCCGGGCTGCCGCGGCCGTCGGTGTTGTTGGTGATCAGCCACAGCCGGCCATCCGGTGCTCGCGCCACGTCGCGGAGCCGGCCGTAGTCGCCGGCGTAGTGGCTGGCCGAGGTGGACGGGTCGCCGACCGGCACGGTCCGCAGCACCCGGCCACGGAGGTTGGCGACGAAGATCGTCTCGCCGATGATCGCGATCCCGCTCGGGCTGGCGTCGGCCGGACTCCACTGCTGCACCGGGTCGACGTACCGGTCGTCGCCGGCGATGCCCTCGACGACCGGCCAGCCGTAGTTGGCGCCGGGCGTGATCACGTTCAGTTCGTCCCAGGTGTTCTGGCCGAACTCGGCGGCGAACATCGTGCCGTCGGCCGCCCAGGCCAGGCCCTGCGGGTTGCGGTGGCCGAGGCTGTAGACCGGCGAGCCCGGGGTCGGGTTGTCCGCCGGGATCTCGCCGTCGGGCGTCAGCCGCAGGATCTTGCCGGCCAGGCTGTCCGGGTGCTGGGCCGCCTCGCGCTGCCCGGCATCGCCGACGGTCGCGTACAGCAGGCCGTCCGGGCCGAACGCGATCCGGCCGCCGTCGTGATGGCTCGCCGACGGCAGACCTTCGATGATCGACTCGGGCTCGCCGAGCGCCAGGGAGCCTGGTTCGCCGGTGAGCCGGTAGCGCTGGATCCGGTTGCCGTCCGATCCGGTCGAGTAGGCGTACAGCCGATCTTGATCATCGACGGCCAGGCCGAGCAGCCCGGACTCGCCGGTGTGCTCCACGCCGGCGACGGTCCCGATCACCCGGGGCCGGCCCGCGTCGTCCAGTTCGAGGATCTCGCCCTGGTCGCGCTGGCTGATCACGGGGGTGCCACCGCTCAGGAAGACGACCGACCACGGCGCGGCGAGGCCGGTCGTGATCACCGCCGGCGTGCCCAGTTCCGAACTCCCCGACGGTGCGGCCGCCGGGCTGCAGGCGGCCAGCGCCAGGGCGAGCAGCAGCCCGGGAATCCGCCGGGTACGGACAGTTTTCATGATCGACAGGACCTACCGTTCGAGGAACCGGGGCCGGGCCAGGACCAGGAGTCCGGTCAGGGACAGGCCGGTGCAGCTGATCATGAGAATAGCCATCGGTACCGCGGTGGTGCTGCCACCGAGTCCGGCCAGCGGCGCGATCAGGCCGGCGAAACTCCACTGGACCAGGCCCAGCACGGCGGACCCGGTGCCGGGATGGCGCGGCACCTGGGCCGCCGCGAGCGCACCGCCGTTGGGACCGATCAGGCCCTGCGCGGTCATCAGGACGAAGAAGCACGGAATCGCCAGCCAGAGCGGCGCGTGGAACCACACGGCGCCCACCAGCATGGCGACGCCGGCGGCCAGCGCGGCGAGCTGACCGGCCAGGATGAGCGTGCGGGTGGCGATCCGTCCGGCCAGCCGGGCCGCGATCAGCGCGGCGACGGTCATGCCGCCGGCGTTCGCCGCGAAGTCGATCGAGTACGCGATCGGCGACAGCCCGTTCATCGACTGCAGGACGAACGCCGAGGTCGCCACGTAGGCGAACACCGCGCCCATCGACGAGCCGCTGACGAGGACGTACCCGAGGAAGGGACGGCTCCGCAGCACCTCGCCGGCGGTCCGGCCGAACGCGGCCAGGCCACCCCGGTGCCGCCGCTCGGCCGGCAACGATTCCGGTACGGCGAGCGCGACCGCGACGGCCATCGCCAGGCCGAGCGCGGCGACGGTCCAGAACGACATCCGCCAGTGCGACAGCTGCAGGATGACGGCACCGGCCAGCGGGCCGACGATCGGAGCGATGCCGCCGCCCCCGGCGATCACGTTGAGCACCCGGACCAGCCGGGCGCCGGTGGCCAGGTCGACGATCACGGCACGGCCGATCACCATCGCCCAGCCGCCGGCGAAGCCCTGGACGAAGCGCGCCGCCATCATGATCGAGATCGCCGGGCTGACCGCGCAGACCACCGACGCCGCGGCCATGATCAGCGTGCCGCTGATCAGGAGCCGCCGGCGGCCGTACCGATCGGAGACCGGGCCGCCGACCAGCTGACCCAGCGCCATCCCGGCGAAGAAGGTGGTCAAGGTCAGCTGGACCTGGGTCGCCGTCGCGACAAGATCACCGGCGACCTGCGGGAACGCCGGCACGTACAGGTCGGTGGCCAGCGGCGCGATCGCGGTCAGGAAGACCACGGTCGCCACCAGCGCCGCGGTGAGCCTCGCGGTCGTTCGGTCACTGGCCGCCTGCATCGCCACGGTCACGGGCGGAGCAGCACCTTGATCGCCCGCCGCTCGTCCATCGCCCGGTACCCGTCGGCCGCCTGATCAAGATCGAGTTCGAGGTCGAACACCCGGCCCGGATCGATCCGCCGGGTCATGATCAATTCGATCAGCTCGGGCAGGAACCGGCGCACCGGGGCGGGCCCGCCGTGCAGGTGCACGTGGCTCATGAAGTAGTCCTCGCCGCGGATCGCGACGTCGTGCAGGACGCCGACGAAGCCGACGTGACCGCCCGGCCGGGTCGCCCGGATGGCCTGCATCATCGACTCCTGGGTGCCGACCGCCTCGACCACCGAGTGCGCGCCGAGACCGCCGGTGAGCTCCCTGATCCGCTCCGCCCCGGCGTCGCCACGCTCGGTGACGATGTCGGTGGCACCGAACTCGCGGGCCAGCGCCTGCCGGCCGGCGTGCCGGCTCATCGCGATGATCCGTTCGGCGCCGAGTTCGCGGGCGGCGAGGACGGCCAGCAGGCCGACCGCGCCGTCGCCGACCACGGCCACGGTCCGGCCCGGCCCGGCCTCGGCCGCGACCGCGCCGAACCAGCCCGTACCGAGCACGTCGGAGGCGGCCAGCAGGCCGGGCACCAGGTCGTCCGCCGGCCGTTCGGAGGTGGCGACCAGCGTCCCGTCGGCCAGGGGCACCCGCATCCGCTCGGCCTGCGCCGCGCCGCCGGTGCCCAGCACCTCGCGGTGCACGCACGACGTCTGATAGCCGGCCCGGCAGATCTCGCAGGTGTTGTCGGAGGCGAAGAACGACCCGATCACGAACTGGCCGGGCTCGATCGTGGTCACCTCCGCGCCGACCTCCTCGACGACACCGGCGTACTCGTGACCCATGTGCAGCGGCTCGGTGACCGCGTCGGCGCCTCGGTAGGGCCACAGGTCGGAGCCGCAGATGCATGTCGCCGCGAGCCGGATGATCGCATCCGTCGGCTTCAGGATCGTCGGTTCGGCGACCTCCTCCACCCGGACGTCGCCCGGCCCGTACATCACCACACCACGCACTGAACGTTCTCCTCGAACTCATCGGAAACGCCGGCCGACCGGCCGGCCCCTCCAGCAGAGCGCCCCGGCCGGGACTGGAGAAGTCACTGCCGTGAGGTGTACTGACAAGGCATCCCAGGGCCCGCGCGGCGCGCGGTAGCGTCACGGGTGTGGACAACCGAGCCGAGGTCCGCGAGTTCCTGACCTCGCGGCGAGCCAAGATCAGCCCGCACGACGCCGGGCTGCCCGAGACCGGCTCCCGCCGCGTCCCGGGGCTCCGCCGGACCGAGGTGGCCGGCCTGGCCGGGGTCAGCATCGAGTACTACTCCCGGATCGAGCGCGGCAACCTGGCCGGCGTCTCCGGCTCCGTCCTCGACGCGATCGCCCGGGCGCTGCAACTCGACGACGCCGAACGCACCCACCTGTTCCATCTCGCCCACGCCGCCGACGGCACCAGCGCCCGGATGCGGCCGCGCCGCCGTACTGCGAAGCCGTGGACGCCGCCGCCGAGCCTGCAGTGGACGCTGGACGCCATCACCGGCGGGCCCGCGATCGTCCGCAACGGCCGGATGGATCTGCTGGCGACCAACCACCTCGGCCGGGCCATGCATTCATCCCTGTACGACCGCGACCCGGCCCGACCGCCGAACTTCGCCCGCTACACGTTCCTCGACGAGGACTCCCGCCGCTTCTACCCGGGCTGGGACGCGGCCGCCGACATCTGCGTCGCGATCCTGCACACCGAGGCCGGCCGGGACCCGCACGACAAGGCGCTGCACGATCTGGTCGGCGAGCTGTCCACCCGGAGCGAGGAGTTCCGGCGCCGCTGGAGCGCGCACGACGTCCGCACCCACGGCACGGGCACCAAGTACTTCCACCACACGGTCGTCGGCGACCTGACGCTGGCGTACGAGAGCGTCGACATGATCAGCGAGCCCGGCCTGACCCTCACGATCTACACCGCCGAACCGGCGTCGCCGACGGCCGAGGCGCTGCAGCTGCTCGCCTCCTGGGCCGACACCAGCCTGGAGAGCACCAACCTGGGGAGCCGGCCGAACAGCCCGGCGTGATCAGCACCCGCCGGGCCGCGCGGAACGGTCAGTTGCCGTAGTTGGCCCAGGACTTCGGGTACCGCTTGCCGGGCGTCGTCTCGCCGAGCATCTCGCTCACCGTGACCAGCGTGTAGCCCTTGTCCTGCAGACCCTCGATGATGTCCTCCTGGGCATCGATCGTGGTCTGGTGGATGTCGTGCATCAGCACGATCCGGTTCTTGGCCGCACTGTGCAACACCTTGCTCTTGATGTCGTACGGATCGTGGGTGTCCCAGTCGAGCGTGTCGACGTCCCACAGGATCTCGGCCACCCCGAGCTTCTTGGCCGCCTTGTCCACGCCCTTGTCGGTGGCGCCGTACGGCGGCCGCATCAGGGTGACCTTGCAGCCACAGCCCTTCTCGATCGCGTCCGAGGCCTTCTTGATGTCCTGGTAGGCGCCGTCGACCGACTTCCGGTCCAGCGAGTCGTGGTCCCACGAGTGGTTCGCCACCTCGGACCCGATGTCGTGGATCTCCTTGACCAGCTCCGGGTACTCGGCGGCCAGGTTGCCGAGCTGGAAGAAGGTGGCCTTCGCCTTGTACTTCTTCAGGATCTTGATCAACTCGGGCGTCGTCCCCGGGCTCGGTCCGTCGTCGTAGGTGAGCGCGATGCACTTGAGCTTCTTGCAGTCGACCGCGGGCTTCTCCGGGGGTTCGGAGCTGGCCGGCGGGGTCGGCGTCGGGCTCGGCGATTCCGGAGCGTCGGAACTCGGCGGCGCACTCGACGAGCCGCCGGGCGACTCGGAGGTGGTGCCGGTGGTCGTGGCGGGCGGGCTACCGGCCGTGCCGGGTGGAACGGTCCCACAGGCCCCGAGGAGGAGGGATAAACCGATCAGAATTACCGCAGCCGCAGACGCAGGCACGGATCGCTTGAAACGCACCGGGCCGACGATACCCGGCGAGGAGTACATCCGTTGCACAACACGGGCCCTGGTGGCGAACACCACGTCGACGGCCTGGGATCAGCGTCGGGTCCGGGCAGCGGCGACCGCGAGCACCGTCCGCTCCAGCGCGTACTCGGCGTCTCCCTCGGCACCCTTCACCGCGGCGTCGGCCGCGGCCACGGCGTGCAGCGCGGTGGCCAGTCCGGTCGAGTCCCAGCCGCGGACCTGGCTCCGCATCGACTTCAGCTTCCACGGCGGTACGCCGACCTCGCGGGCCAGGTCCGCCTCGCGCAGCCCGCCCGGCGCACTGATCAACTTCGCCAGCCCGCGCAGCCCCGAGGCCAGCGCGCTGGTGACCAGCACCGGCGCGACCCCGGTCGAGGTGGCCCAGCGGAGCTGCTCCATCGCCTCCCCGGTCCGGCCGGCCAGGGCGGCGTCGGCGACGGCGAAGCTGGTCACCTCGGCCCGGCCGCCGAAGTAGCGCCGGATCGTGGCCACGTCGATCCGGCCCTCGGTGTCGGCGATCAGCTGGCGCACGCCGGCGGCCAGCGAGCGCAGGTCGTGCCCGATCGCGTCGACCAGGAACTGCGCCGCCTCCGGCTCCAGGGTGCCGCCGGCCTGCCGTACCTCCGCGGAGACGAACTTGGGCAGCTCCCAGGCCTTCACCTGCGGACAGTCGACCACCGTCACCGGCTTCAGCTTGCGCAGCTTGTCCAGCAGGCCCTTGCCCTTGGCGCCGCCGCCGTGCACGAGGACCAGGACCAGGTCCTCGACCTGGGCGCCGGCGATCTCCAGCACCGGATCGAACAGGTCGGACGGCAGCTCGGCCAGGTTGCGGATCACCGCGGCGCGGGAGCTGGAGAACAGCGACGGGCTGGCCAGCTCCGCCAGCCGGCCCGCGTCGAGCCGGGCCGCCTCGACCTCGGTCACCTCGAGTTCCGGCGCGGCGGCGCGAGCCTTGCCGAGCACGTCGGCGACGGCCCGGTCGGCCAGCAGCGACTCGGGGCCGGTGACCAGCAGGGTGCTCGGCACGGCCGAGCGGTTGGTGGAGGGCGGCACGGGCTCATCCTGCCACTGCGGTACGACAATCGGACGCATGCTCACCGGTCCGGCAGCGGGACCGCATTCTGGCGCTAACCGCGCTGGTGATGCAGTCTTGGACTGACATGCCAACCCGCATCCCCCGCTACCCGCCCCGCAAGGACACGCACAACCCGCTGAGTACGCCATGACTGAAGCCGTCCCCGAAGCCACCGATCCGCCGCACCTGTTCACCGGCGAGCGTCGACTCCTGGACCGGCTGGCCCGGGTGCGCCCGGGCACCGTCGTGATCCTGTTCGACGGGCGCCGGCCGGCCAGGATCAAGCTGCCCGGCGAGTTGCTGGTGCCGAGCTGGTGGCCGCTGCTCCCCGCGCTGGAGGTGCTGCCGGTCACCACGGACACGATCGAGGCGGCGATCACGCTGGACGACGTCGTCACGGCGGACGGCGGGATGATCCACCGGATGGAACTCCAGGTGCTGCTGCGGCTGCTGGACGACGAGGAGTACCACGGGCTGCAGCAACTGGCCGAGCACTACGGCAGCGAGCTCGGCCTGTTCCTGGCCCGGGGTGTGCAGGCGGAGCTCGAGGTCGCGGTACGGACGGCGATGCGGATGAACGACTACGCCGAGATCCGGCGGCAGTCCCTGCTCAAGGTGCTGCGCGAGGCCTGGCTGCCGTACAACGTGGTCGACGACATGGTCGACGTCCAGGGCGTCACGATCCGCCGGGTGGAGTGGTCCGCCGAACAGGAGCCGGTCCCGGAGGCGGCGCCGCCGGCCGAGCGGCTGTGGGTCGACCCGTACGTCGACGAGACCTACGTCGAGGACTCCGATCTCGGCAGCACCCTGGCCAGCAGCTCCGAGGACGACCAGCGATCCGGAGTCGGCGGGTGAGCACGATCACCTCGCTCGGCTCGGCGACGCAGCCGACGCTGGCGGGACTCTCCCGCGACGACAGCTACCTGCCCACGGCGAAGGTGCTGGAGCTGTCCCGGCTGCCGATGTTGATCATGGTCGTGGTGAACCTGATCTTCTTCGTCGCCTACTGGCTGCCCGAGCTGGCCCGCGGCACCGACGATCCCCTGCTGGGCCAGCTGGCACCGCTGGCCTCGGCCTCGTTCGCGACCGGCGGTGAGGTCTGGTTCGCCACCCAGCGCAGCACCGGGACCTGGTTGTTGATCTTCGGCCTGGCCATCGCGATGCTGATCCGGTCCCGGCACTGGGTGGCCCGGCTGGTCCTGTTCCCGGTCGCCTATCTCGGCGCCGCCCTGGTCCTGGTCATGATCATCGGCGTGACCATCCGGGGCGAGTTGTTCGGCACCCTGTTGGCGGTGCTGCTCGGCCTGGTCTGGGTGGCCACCGCGATCACCACCACCTGGCGCAGCCTCTGGCAGAACATCGACGACCTGCCTGCGCGCCGCCCGCCGCGGATCTGGCCGCTGGTGCTGGCCTGCGTCGCCGCGGTGGTCCCGCTGGCGGTCGGCCGGGCCGTGTTCGCCCCCGAGCTGAGGCAGGCGGCACAGGACCTCACGGTGTCCGGGTCGGCGATGCGCTGGGCGGCCCTGTTCACCGAGGCGACGCCGCGCCTCTACCTGGCCGGCGCCGCGGTGCTGGTGGCCGGTTGGGCCGCCTGGCGGCTGCTGCCCGGCCGCCGTCCGGACCGGCCGGCCGGCACGGTAATCACGCTGCTGGTCGCGCTGGTGATCGGGATGGGCGGCATCGGCATGTCGGCGGCCCACCTGGCCGCACTGCGGACCGAACAGATCAGGTCCGGCGACCCGACCCCGGAACTGCTGTTCAGCTGCGCGTCCTGGCGGCAGCCCGGCGAGGGGCCGGCCCGGACCCTCGTCGTGCACGGATCGGGCTGTCAACAGTTGAGCGGGTTCACCGGCTACACGCCGACCTCCGACCGCGCGCTCGGGTACTCGGTCTCGCCGGTCACGGCGTCGCTGCCGGGTGGTCCGGCGATCTCGTCGGGCCTCATCTCGGCCACGTACGGCGACGTCCTGGTGCTGGCCGGCACCACCCGGTTCGACAACAAGGCCGACCGGATCGTCGGTCTGCGGATCACCGACGGCACCGAGGTCTGGTCGTTCCCGTGCGCCGTCGAGTCCGGCCGCGGCCCCAGCCTCGACCTGCGCTTCGCCGGGGCACCGGACGGCGACGACCCGGCGGCGGGCCGGCTCACCGAACGCGGCGAGTCCGAGGCGGTCGTGGCCGTCTGCGCCGGCGTCGGCAAGACCCTCGACCCGCGGACCGGCGCCGAGCGGTGACGGGGTTCCCGGCGCTGCGGACGAGCCGGTTGACCCTGCGTCCGGTCGTGCCGGAGGACGCGGAGGCGATGGTCGGCGTGCTGGCGGATCCCCTGCTGTACACGTTCACCGGCGGCAGCCCGCCGGACCTTGATCAACTCCGGGACCGCTACCGCCGGCTGGCCGGCGGCCTGTCCCCCGACGGCACCGAACGCTGGCTGAACTGGATCGTCCGGCTCGACGAGGTGCCGATCGGCGTGGTCCAGGCGACGGTCCGGCCGGCCGACGGCGGCGCCGATGTCGCCTGGGAGATCGGCACCGCCTGGCAGGGCCGCGAGTACGCGTCCGAGGCTGCCGCCGGCCTGGTCGACTGGCTGCTCGAGGAGGGCGTCCGGGTCGTCGGCGCGTACGTCCACCCGGAGCACGTCGCCTCCCAGCGGGTCGCCGCCCGGGCCGGCCTCAGTCGTACCGACGAGGTGGTGGACGGCGAGCAGCGCTGGGTCCGTACCGCTCCCTGAGCCGGCTCAGCGGGCGCCGAGCAGGTGTTCCAGGGCGAGCTGCTGCAGCCGGACGAAGCCGAAGCCGCGGGCGTTGTGGTAGCCGGCGGCGTCGAAGTCCTCGTAGCTGGCGCGGTCGGCGACCAGGTCCTGGTAGGTCTCACCGTCGTTCAGCGTCGGCTGGGCCAGTTCGGCGACCTTGGCATCGGCCAAGGCCTGCTGCACCTCCGGATCGGCCCGGAACGCCTTGGCCCGCTCCTTCAGCAGCAGGTAGGTGGCCATGTTGGCGCGGGCCGACTCCCAGACGCCCGCGTAGTCCTCGGTGCGGCTCGGCTTGTAGTCGAAGTGCCGCGGGCCGTCGTAGGCCGGGCCACCGTCCGGGCCGCCGTTCTCCAGCAGGTCGACCAGCGAGAACGCGTTCTGCAGGTCGCCGTGGCCGAACACCAGGTCCTGGTCGTACTTGATGCTGCGCTGGCCGTTCAGGTCGATGTGGAACAGCTTGCCGGCGTCCAGGGCCTGCGCGATCGCGTGGGTGAAGTTGAGTCCGGCCATCTGCTCGTGCCCGACCTCGGGGTTGACGCCGAACAGCTCGGACCGGTCCAGCGTCTCGATGAACGCCAGTGCGTGGCCGACGGTGGGCAGCAGGATGTCGCCGCGCGGCTCGTTCGGCTTCGGCTCGATCGCGAACTTCAGGCCGTAGCCCTGATCGGTCACGTAGTCGGCGAGCAGGTTGACCGCCTCGCGGTAGCGGGCCAGCGCGGACCGGACGTCCTTCGCGCTGTCGTACTCACCGCCCTCTCGGCCGCCCCACATGACGAACGTCTGGGCGCCGACCTCCGCGGCAAGATCAAGATTGCGGATCACCTTGCGCAGCGCGAATCGGCGGACGGCGCGGTCGTTCGAGGTGAACCCGCCGTCCTTGAACACCGGGTGACTGAACAGGTTGGTGGTGATCATGGGGACCACGACGCCGGTGTCGGCGAGCGCGCCCTTGAGCCGGTCGATCTGGGCGGTCCGCTCGGCATCGGTGGCCTCGAACGGGAACAGGTCGTTGTCGTGGAAGGTGAGACCGTACGCGCCGAGCTCGGCCAGTTTGGTCACCGCCTCGACGACGTCCAGCGGCTCCCGCGACGGCGCACCGAACTGATCCTGACCGACCCAGCCGATGGTCCACAGGCCGAACGAGAACTTGTCCGCAGGGGTGGGGGTGACTGCCATGACTCCAACGCTCCTTGATCATCTTTGAATTGTTGCCCTCCGCAACATATTCGCGCACAATCATCATCGTCAACGAAGGCCGGTGGCGTCAACGGAGGAATGAGATGTCGGCGGGTACGGATTCGTCCCGGCGCCGCAATCTGTCCGCGGTGCTGCGACTGGTGCACACCCGGCGCGGGCTCAGCCGCGCCGAGCTGACCCGGCTGACCCGGCTCAACCGGTCCACCATCGGCGGCCTGGTCGCCGAGCTGGCCGAGCTCGGCCTGGTCGTCGAGGCCGAACCGGCGATCGACGGCGTCGGCCGGCCCAGCCCCAGGATCGAGCCGAACCCGGACGTGCTGGCGGTGACGGTCAACCCCGACGTCGACGCGGTGACCGTGGGGCTGGTCGGGCTCGGCGGGATCGTCCGGGCCCGGGTACGGCGGGCGCACCGGCGAGTCCCCACGCCGGAACGGGCCGCTGCCGTGGCCGACGGCGAGATCCGCAAACTGATCGCTTCCGTACCGGAGGCTCGCGTGGTCGGGCTCGGGGTCGCCGTGCCGGGCCTGGTCCGGGAGGCCGACGGCACCGTCGTCCTGGCGCCGCACCTGGGCTGGCGGGACGAACCGGTCGCCGAGGCCTTCACCGCCGGTACGTCGATCCCGGCCCGGGTGGCCAACGACGCCCGGCTGGCCGCCGTCGCGGAGGCGACCTTCGGTGCCGCCGCCGGGCACCGGTCCGTGGTCTACCTGAACGGCAGCGCCAGCGGCATCGGCGGTGGCGTGCTGATCGAGGGGCGCCCGCTCCGCGGCCGGTCCGGCTTCGCCGGCGAACTCGGCCACACCACGGTCAACCCCGCTGGGGCCGCCTGCCACTGCGGTCGCCGCGGCTGCCTGGAGACCGAGGTCACCCGCGACCAACTGCTCGGCGCACTCGGGGTCGCCGACGCGGCCCCGGAGGACCTGGAACGACGACTGCTCGCCGAGGATTCGGCGGCCCGGCCGGAGATCATCCGCCAACTGGACTGGCTGGCCCAGGCCATGATCGACTTCAGCAACGCGTTCGACCCGGAATTGATCATCCTCGGCGGCTTCCTCGGCTCCCTCCAGTCCGCCGATCCGGCCCGCCTCGACGACGCCATCGCCCGCCACGCCTTCGCGTCCCTCGGCACCCCACCCGAGATCCGCCGAGCCACCCTCGGCCCCGACCTCCCGGTGATCGGCCCCGCCGAGTTGATCTTCGAATCCCTCATCACCGACCCCGCACTCCCCGGCCGAGTCGTCGAGTGTGACGGTTCGGACAGCTGAGATCGCCCAAAGTCAATTGGTCTAAGCACCTTTGCTGAGGAGTTCGTTCATGGCTTGGGCTGGGGTTTTCAGCTCGAGGGTAGGGCGGGGTCGTTGGTTCAGGGTGTCGGCG
>NZ_JCAMPJ010000015.1:0-95447 GCF_059617205.1 Microlunatus sp. YIM B11417 | reverse complement strand
CCCCCCCCCCCCCCCCCCCCCCCCCCCCCCCCCCCCCCCCCCCCCCCCCCCCCCCCCCCCCCCCCCCCCCCCCCCCCCCCCCCCCCCCCCCCCCCCCCCCCCCCCGAGACCAAGCCTCCCCCGCCCGAAAACACAGCTAACCTCCGTGATCATGGCGACCCTCGAGCTCAGAAGACACAGCCTGCGCAAGACCGGCGGCGGGTCGCAACTCTCCCAGGCCGGAGTCGAGCTGGCCCGCGAGGTCGGCCGAACGATGGGCCCGTACGACCTCGTGGCGACCAGCGTGGTGCCCCGAGCCCGGGAGACAGCGCTGGCGATGGGCTTCGCCGTCGATCATGAAGTGGTGACGCTCGGCAGCGATCCGGGCCTCTACAGCGAGGGCGGGCAGGCGGGACTCGCGCAGGCCGAACAGCCGTTCGTCGTGCTGGCCGAGTTGATCAGGTCCGGCGGCGCCTACCACCGCTACGCCCACTCGCTGGCCGCGCTCTGGCGGGACCTGATGACCCCGCTCGATCCGGCCGGCTCGGTCCTCGTGATCGGCCATTCGGGCGAGCTGGAGGCGACCCTGGTGGCCTGCCTGCCGCAGGCCGACTACAGCACCTGGGGCGGGATGTTCGGCTGCTGCGAGGGCGCCCGGTTGACGTTCACCGATCACTTCATCGACGTCGAGTTCCTCCGGCTCTGATCATGATCGAACTCGAACGGGAACTCGCGGCCCTGCTGAGCCGGCACTGGTCGATCGACGCCGTGCTGACCGCGCCGGACCGTGGCACGAACAACCTGATGCGGATCGTGCACAGCGCGGCCGACCCGGCCGGGCGGCCGCTCGGTCTGATCCGGGTCTACCAGAATCTTGATCATGATCGGGTGCTCCGGGAGCACCGGTTGCTGGAGCGGCTGGCCGGCGCCGGGTTGTCGTTCCGGGTGCCGCGGCTGCGGCCGGCCGCGGACGGGCGAACCGTGATCGAGACCGAGGCCGGCCCGGTCAGCTTGATCGACTGGATCGACGGTGCGCGGCCGGACCTGAGCCGGCCCGAGGCACTCCGGGCGGCCGGCCGCGCCCTGGGGCAGCTGGATGCCGCCCTCGCTGACGTACCCACGGAGGAGGCGCCGTTCGACTGGACGACTCCCGACCTCGCGTTGGCCGGGATCGACGAGGGAAGGATCGACGCCCTCGCCGCGGCCGGCCTGGCGGCCGAGCAGGTCGCCTGGCTGCGTGACCATGCGGGACCGCCGCCCCGGCGGGCCGGACTGCCGCTGCAGGTCATCCACGAGGACTTCGGCGCGTCCAACCTGCTCGCGCTGGGGCCGCCGACCGTGATCACGGGCGTGATCGACTTCGAGGTGGCCGGCCGTGATCTCCGCGCGAACGAGCTCGCCATCGCGCTCGACCAGTCCGGCGCCCTGGACGGCCAGGACTGGCGGCAGAAGACACTGGCGCTCGCCACCGGGTACGGCGAGGCACTGCGGCTGAACGAGGCAGAGATCGCCGAGCAGCCACTGTTGATCATGGGCCGGACCCTCGGCACGGTCGGCTGGCGTACCGGCCGCTGGTTGGCCGGCCACGACACGCTCGACGACGTCGCCGGCCGGATCGAGGCGTCCCGGACCGCCGAACGGTGGCTGGCCGGCAACACCGCCGAACTGGTGGACCTGCTCCACGAGGGTCTTGCGGTTACCCTCGACCGGTGAGCCGAACCGTCTACGTCGCCTCCGTCGAGGGGCAGACCGGCAAGTCCGCCGTCGCACTCGGGCTGCTCGACGCGCTGATCCGCGAGGTCGGGTCGGTCGGCGTCTTCCGGCCCCTGATCAGCGCCGCCGGCGAGCAGGGCCGGGACGTGATCTTGGACCTGCTGGTCAGCCGGCCGGGCATCGAGCAGACCTACGACGAGGCCGTCGGCGTCGGGTACGAAGCGGCGCGGGCCGATCCGGACGAGGCGCTGCACCAGATCGTGCAGCGCTGCGCGGTGCTGCGGGAGCGGTTCGAGGTGGTGCTCGTGCTCGGTTCCGACTACACCGACATCACGACGGCGACCGAGCTGTCCTTCAACGCCAAGATCGCGGCCAACCTCGGCGCCCCGGTGGTGCTCGTCGTGCACGGCCGGAACCGTACGCCGGAACAGATCCGGGCCGCCGCCGACGGTGCGCTGGCCGAGTTCCGGGCCCAGCACGCGCAGGCCGTCGCGGTGATCGCGAACCGGGTCGACCCGGGCGCGGTCACCGAGGTGGTGGCCGCGCTGACCGGCCCGCCGGGACCGCCGCTGGTGGCCGCGCTGCCGGAGAGCCCGATGCTCTCCGCGCCGACGGTACGGATGCTGGGCCGGGCCGTCGACGGACAGCTGGTGCAGGGCACCGAAGCCTGGCAGGACCGCGAGTCGCAGGGCATCATCGTCGCGGCGATGAGCCTGCCCAACGTGCTGGACCGGCTCACCCCGGACGCGACCGTGATCACCGCCAGCGACCGCGCCGACCTGATCCCGGGCCTGGTGCTGGCCCACCAGTCCGGCACCTTCCCCACCCTGGCCGCGATCGTGCTGACCGGCGGCTACCCGCTGCCGGACTCGATCCGCCGGCTGGCTCGTGGCATCGAGCAGGACCTGCCCGTGCTGCTGACCGAACTCGGCACGTTCGACACCGCGGAGCGGCTGTCCCGGGTCCGCGGTCCGATGACCAAGGACTCGACGACCAAGATCGAGACGGCCCGGCGGCTGTTCGCCGAGAACGTCGACCAGGCGGCGCTGCTGCAGGCGATCGAGGTCTCCGCGTCGCAGGTCCGGACGCCGATCATGTTCGAGCACCAGGTGATGGAACGGGCTCGGGCCCGGCGGATGCACATCGTGCTGCCGGAGAGCACCGACGACCGGATCCTCGAAGCCGCGGCGATCATCCTGCGCCGCGGGGTGGCCGAGCTGACCTTGCTCGGCGACGAGACCAAGATCGTTTCCCGGGCCTCCAGCCTCGGCCTTCAGCTGGACCAGGCCAAGATCATCTCGCCGACCGACCCGGAGCTCGTGGAACGGTTCGCGGCCGCCTACGCCGAGGCTCGCGCCCACAAGGGGATGACGCTGGAGAAGGCGCGTGAGGTGATCACGGACGGCGCCTACTTCGGCACCATGATGGTGCATCTCGGCCTGGCCGACGGCATGGTGTCCGGCGCGATCAACACCACCGCGCACACGATCCGGCCGGCGCTGGAGTTCGTCAAGACCCGGCCCGGCGTGGACGTCGTGTCCAGCGTGTTCCTGATGTGCCTGGCCGACCGGGTGCTGGTGTACGGCGACTGCGCGGTGATCCCGGAGCCCACCGTTGATCAGCTGGCCGACATCGCGATCGCCTCGGCCGAGACGGCTCGCCAGTTCGACGTGGAGCCGCGGGTCGCCATGCTGTCGTACTCGACGGGGAGCTCGGGCACCGGCTCCGAGGTCGACCGGGTCCGGCAGGCGACCGCGCTGGTCGCGCAGCGGGAGCCGGATCTGCCGCTGGAGGGACCGATCCAGTACGACGCCGCGATCGACCCGGGCGTCGCGGCGACCAAGCTGCCGGACTCCGAGGTGGCCGGCAGGGCGACCGTGTTCATCTTCCCGGACCTGAACACGGGTAACAACACCTACAAGGCGGTGCAGCGCAGCGCCGGAGCGGTCGCGGTCGGCCCGGTGCTGCAGGGCCTGAAGAAGCCGGTCAACGACCTCTCCCGCGGCGCGACCGTCGACGACATCGTCAACACGGTGGCGATCACCGCGATCCAGGCTCAGGCGGTGGCCCGATGAGCGCGGTGGCACAGCGTCCGGTCCTGGTGATCAACGCCGGCTCCTCGTCGGTCAAGTATCGCTTGATCATCCCCGGCTCCGCCGAGGTGCTGGCCGACGGGACGATCGAACGGATCGGCGAGCACGGCGGCGAGCTCACGCACGAGACCGGCGGCGAGACCCACTCCGGCGATCATGCCGCCGAGGACATCGGCGCCGCGCTGGAGTTGATCACCGACCAGTTCGCCACCTACGGACCGGATCTTGATCACCTCGACCTGCTCGCGGTCGGTCACCGGGTCGTCCACGGCGGCCCGGAGTTCTCGCAACCGACCAAGCTCACCGATGACGTGCTGGCGACCATTCGGGATCTGTCCGGCCTGGCGCCGCTGCACAACCCGGCCGCCGTCGCCGGCATCGAGGCGGCCCGGCAGCGGTTCGGCGGGGTGCCGCACGTCGCGGTCTTCGACACCGCCTTCTTCGCCGAGCTGCCCGAGGTGGCCCGGACCTACGCGATCCCGCGCGAGCTGGCCGAGCGGCACCGGATCCGCCGCTACGGGTTCCACGGCACGTCGCACGACTACGTCGCCGGCGTCGCCGCCGAGCTCGCAGGGACCGGGGACCCGTTGCGACAGGTCACCTTCCACCTCGGCAACGGCTGCTCGGCCGCGGCGATCCTGGACGGCAGCCCGGTCGAGACCTCGATGGGACTCACGCCGCTGCAGGGACTCGTGATGGGAACCCGCTCTGGCGACGTCGACCCCGGCCTGCACAGCTACCTGTACCGGGAGGCCGGGCTGGGTCCGGACGAGGTCGACACCCTGCTGAACAAGGAATCGGGACTGAAGGGACTGGCCGGCGTCAACGACTTCCGCGAGGTGCTGCAGCGACGGGCCGACGATGATCATGATGCGGCGCTGGCGTTCGCTGTGGTCGTGCACCGACTGAAGCACTACCTCGGTGCCTACTGGGCGATCCTGGGCGGCCTCGACCAGCTGATCTTCACCGGCGGGATCGGCGAGAACAGCCCCGACCTCCGTGCCGCCGTGGCCGACGGACTGGCCGGCCTCGGCCTCCGCGTGGACCCGGACCGCAACGCCGAGGCCATGGACGAGGCCCGCGTGATCTCCCCCGACGACTCCGGCGTCGCCGTGCTCGTCGTACCCACCGACGAGGAGCTGGCGATCGCCAGGCAGACGGCCACCGTCGCCGAGGGCTGATTCCCCGGACGGGTGCCGTCGTCGCGTGCGAGCATGGTGCCCATGTCCGCCGAGTCGAGCGATCCGGTCCAGGCGCTGTTGATCGTCGATGTCCAGAAGGCCTTCGTCACCGGACCCGGGGCGGCGCCGGCCAGTGATCAACTTCTGCCGAGGGTGGGCAGCCTGCTGGAGCGCGCCCGGCAGGCTGGCGCCCTGGTCGTGCAGCTGCAGAACGACGGTCCGCCCGGCGCGGTCGACGAAGCCGGCCGGACCGGTTGGGAGCTGTACTTCCCTGCGGTGGAAGCGCAGCGCGAGACCGTGGTCCGGAAGTCCCAGGACGACGGGTTCATCGGAACCGCGCTCGAGGAGATCCTGCGGCGGCACCGGGTCGAGCGCCTCTGCGTGGTGGGGTTGATGTCCGAGATGTGCGTCCTGGCGACGGCCCGCGGCGCCCTCGAGCGAAAGTTCGGTGTCGTCATCCCGCACGACGGCCATGCGACGTTCGACATCGGCCCGGCGCCGGGCGCCACCGAGGGCGTACCCGCGGCGATGGCCTCACGGGTGGCCGAGTGGGCCCTCGGCGACGAGGTGGAGATCGTCGCGTCCACGACCGACATCTCGTTCACCGAGGTCTGACCGGCGCTCAGCCGGGCGGCGGCGTGAAGTCGGCGGGGCGTTCCCGGTTGAGCCGGTCGATCGCGGCCTCGGCGCCGGGGACCCGGACCGGGTACTGCAGCGAGGCGAGCGCGCGGGTGTAGTGACGGTGCGGGGCGAGATCGTACGAGCGCCAGTACGGCAGCGTCCGGAGCAGCGAACTGACGAAGGCCGCGGCCACCTCGCGGTTGCCGTGCCGGCCGAGCTCCTCGTACATGCCGAACAGGGCCGGCGGCAGCCCGGCCAGATCGTCGGTCTCGAACAGGTCGGCGGCCGTCCCGGCCCGGGCGACGAAGGTGTCGAACTCCGGCTCGGACATCGCCGCGAGGGCCCGCGGCAGCAGCCAGCTCTGCAACAGCCGCAGCAGGTCGACCAGCGCGAGGTACTCCTCGGTGCTGAGCACCGAGACCCGCCGGGTCCGGTGCGGCTGTCCGTCGATCAGGCCGGCGGCGATCAAGACCCGGATCGCCTCCCGGACCGGGGTACTGCTGACCCCGAGCCGCGCCGCGATCTCGGTCTCCCGGACCGGATCGCCGGGCTTCAGGGCGCCGCGCAGGATGTCCTCCTGCAGCTGCTCGATGACCTCCTCGTGCCTGGTCCGGCCGGCTTCCACCGGCGCCGTCTCGGCCGGCTCGGCCGGCTCGGCCAGGTGCGGCAGCACGGTCCGCATCCGGTCGGCGAAGCCCGTCATGAGTTCCGAGTACGCCCTCGCGGCCAGCCGCAACTGGCGGTCCCGCAGCGCCGTGGCGATCCAGCGCAGCTGCGCCGACCAGCCGGACCACGGCGTCCACACCTCCGCCGGGAAGAGCACCAGCGACCCGGCCCGGCGTACCGTCTCGTTCAGCTGGCGGCCCAGCTGTGGCTGGCGGCAGGTCGCGGCCAGCAGCTCCACGAAGCCGACCGCCGCACCGATCACCTCATTCGGGTCCTGCCGGTCGAGCGCGCCGGCCATCGCCTCGGCGCCGTCGGCGAGCCGGTCCAACTCGACCCCGGGGGCCCAGCGTCCGGCCCGTTCCAGCGCAGCCGGGATCAGCACCCCGAGCAGCTCGACGATCTCGATGCCACGCTCCGGGCTGAGCTTCATCACCCGTCGCCGTCGGTTCCGGCCGCCCTCGATGTAACCCTCCGAGATGAGCTGCCAGACGGCCTCCCGGACCGGGGTCGGGCTGACGCCGTACCGCTCCGCGAGCTTGACCTCGTTCACCGGGTCGCCGGGCTTCAGCACACCGGTCAGGATCTCGGCACGCAGTCTGGGCAGCACGGCCTTCGGCTCCGGCACCTCGCCGCCTCTCACCCCGATGCGGACCTACAGAATCCGGCCCTGACCGACGACATTCTGCAGCGTCCGCCGGAGCCGGGACGACCACCGTACGCCCTTCCCGCGCGGGGAAACCGGGCACCCGCCGTGCCGAGCCGAACGGCCTCCGACAGAATCACGGGCGCGGACGGGCCGGATTCTGTAGTTTTATCGTTGCAGCAGCCGGCCCACCAGCATCGCCAATTCGCGTCTGGTCAGGGCCGACAGCCGTCGCTGCTGCAGCCGGCGGACCACCGGATCAGCCCGCAGCGCCCGCAGCCGGTCCCGCAACGGCGGGCGGTTCATCGCCGGGGCGCGGAGCCACTCCTTCAACCGGAGCCCGGCTCGCTCCCGTACGGCGTCGGCGAGCGAGTCGAGCAGCGGGTCCGGCCGGTCCAGCGGCAGCAGCCGGAGCCAGGCCGCCGAACCGGCGATCGGCGGCGTGAACGCCGACCCCGGCACGGTCCGGCGAACCATCGCCGCGAACCGGGCGGAGACGTCGAGCGAGATCGCCGAGTAGTGCGGATCGGCCGGCACCGCGGTCACGGCCTCGGCCCAGCGGCGACCGACGCAGAGCTCCGCGGCCCGCAGCCGGGGCAGCCGCCGGGCCAGGCCGATCACGTGGTGCAGGGCCGAGAACGGCGGGTTGGCGATGATCATGGTGACCTCGCCGAGACCAGCCGGATCGAGGTCCTGGAGCCGGGCCGGCCGGAGGTCGAGGCACGGCAGCCGGGCCAGCGCGGCCAGGCAGCGTGGATCGGGCTCGACGGCGATCACCGCGCGAGGCCGGTGCCGCAGGATCGCCGCGGTCAGGGCGCCGGTGCCGGCGCCGATGTCGAGCACCACGTCGTCGCGGGTGATCATCGTGCCGGCGACCAGGTCGGCGGCCAGCCGGACGTCGAGCAGATGTTGATCAAGGTCGGGGTCGAGCGGAAATGAGTGCGCGGGCATGCGTCTCCGAGGGGCCGGGGTGGGCCCATCGGCGACAGCGAGAAGGGGTGCCCGGGCGGGCGGTGGCCGACGGACCCGGGAAAGGGTCGAGATCGACGCCGGCGGCGCGCGTGCTCGGACGCCGGGTGCATCCTCGGTGCACCGGCCGTGGGAGAGTTAGCGGGCCGTCCGGCCCTCGTTGGCGCGACGCATGTTCCGCTCCAGCCACTCGGCAGTGGGACAGCGCCACCCTAGGCGCGCGACAGGGCGCACCACCACCGGTTTTCCGCGTTACGCGAGCTCGGTGTGCTCCAAGATCAACTGGCAGAACATGGCGTTGGCCCAGGAGAACCACGGCCGGGTGAACCGGCTCGGGTCGTCCACGTCGAAGCCCTCGTGCATCAGGCCGGTGCCGCCGTCGGTGTCGATCAACAACTCGATCAGCCGGCGCCGCTCGGCAGGCTCGCGGCTGGTCAGGCCCTCGACGGCGAGCGCGATCGGCCAGACGTAGCGCGGCGGCGTGTGCGGGCTGCCGATGCCGGAGGCCGCGGAACCCTCGTAGTAGAAGGGATTCTCGGGGCTCAGGATCAACCGACGGGTGGCCTGGTAGACCGGGTCGTCCAGCTCCACGCAGCCGAGCCAGGGCAGCGACAGCAGGCTGGGCATGTTCGCGTCGTCCATCAGCAGCGTGTTGCCGAGACCGTCCACCTCGTAGGCGTACACCTCGCCATGATCGGGATGCCGGACGATGCCGTGCCGGCGCACACCGTCGGCCAGCTCGCCGGCCAGCCGCCGCGCGTCGTCGGCCAGGCGCTGATCACCGAGGACCTCGGTCGCCAGCTCGGCCAGGTGCCGCAGCCCGGTCGCCGCGAACAGGTTGCCCGGCACGTTGTAGTTGTAGGTGCAGGCGTCGTCACTGGGCCGGAAGCCGGACCAGGTCATCCCGGTGAACCCGACCGGGGCGCCCAGGCCGTCCCGGGCCAGGGTCTCGGTCTGGATGCCGACGTCCCGCACGAAGCGGTACGCGGAGCGCGCCTCGTGATCTTGCTCGAGCCGGAGCTGATCGACGATGATCCGGGCCGCCGCCCAGAACTCGTCGCCGGCGAAGTCGGTCCGGCCGGTCAGCCGCCAGAACCGGTGGGCCAGCCAGAGCGGGAACGCGAAGCTGTCGATCTCGTACTTCTGCTCCCAGATCCGCGGGTCGTCGCACAGGTCGCCCGGATGCCCGGACCCGGTCGGCGCCCGGTTGAAGGCGTTCGCGTACGAATCGACGGTGATCAACCGGAACTGGGTGCCGATCACCCCGGCGATCAGCTCCGCCATCGGAGCATGGTCGCGGGCCAGGCCGAGATAGGGAGCGAGCTGGGCGGAGGAGTCCCGGAGCCACATCGCCGGGATGTCGCCGGTGATCACGAACGGCCGGCCCTCGTCGTCGGCCTGGATCGTCGTCTCGATGGTGTTGCCGAAGCTGCGCCGGAACGCCTGCCCGATCCGTTCGCTGCCGGTGCGGTCCGTCACCGAGCTGACCAGGTCGTCCAGGAGTACGGCCGGCAGTGCCTCGGCCACGAGATTCGGCATCACCCGACAAGGGTGATATAAATCCATCAATTTGTCATTTCTCGGGCTACAGATTTGGGCACGTGCCGAACGCGCGCTGAGCCTGTCGAAGCCCCGAGCAGGATCCGGCCTGGCCCTTCGACGGGCTCAGGGAACGGGTTTCGACACCGCCGTTCTAGGGTGTCTGCCATGGCGACAGCTCTGATCACCGGCGGCACCTCCGGCATCGGCGCCGCGTTCGCGCGAGCCCTGGCGGCCCGCGGCACCGACCTGGTCCTGGTGGCCCGGAACCTCGACCGGCTGAAGCAGGCGGCCGATGAACTCTCGGAGCGGTACGCCGTCGCGGTCGAGGTGCTGCCGGCCGATCTCGGCGTCCGGGAGGACGTGTTCCGGGTGGCCGACCGGCTGACCGACCCGCAGCGACCGATCGAGATCCTGGTCAACAACGCCGGCTTCGGCATCCACACCAAGCTCACTGCGGAGGACCCGTCGCCGCACGAGCACGCGATCGACGTGATGTGCAAGGCGGTGCTGACCCTGGGCGGCGCCGCCGGACGCGCCATGGCCGACCGAGGACACGGCCAGATCATCAATGTCTCCAGCACCGCTGGTTTCGTCGTGCTCGGCAACTACTCGGCGATCAAGGCCTGGGTCACGTCGTTCTCGGAAGGCCTGGCCGTCGAACTGCGCGGCACCGGCGTCACCGTGACCGCCCTCTGCCCCGGCTGGGTCCGGACCGAGTTCCACGAGCGGGCGAACCTGAAAACGTCCAAGATCCCCGACCCGCTCTGGCTGGACGCGGACCGGGTGGTCGAGGAGTGCCTGGTCGATGTCGGGCGAGGCCGACCGGTCTCGATCCCGTACAAGCGCTACCAGCTGTTGATCTTCCTCGCCCGGCACCTGCCGCGCCGGGTGATCGGCGCCGTCTCGGCCCGGATCTCCTCCGGCCGGCGCTGATCGATCATGGACTGAGCGCCGCCCGGGTGCCGTCCAGATAGTCGGTGATCCGGACCAGGATCCGCGGATGGATCCGCAGCCTGCCGATCGCCGCCGGCCGGAACCAGCGCACCTCGTGCGACTCCTCACTGACCCGCAGCGCGCCGCCGACCGCATGGCATTTGACGCAGACCGAGAATTCCTGGCGGACCTCGCCGTCGTCGTAGGCCATCACATGCGCCGGATCGGAATACACGGCGATCACATAATCGGCGACGACGTCGAGTCCGGTTTCCTCACGCACCTCACGTACGGTCCCGTCCCGCACCGATTCACCCAATTCGATCGCACCACCGGGAAGTGCCCAGAGCGAATTGTCGATGCGACGATGGAGCACAATTCGACCGCTGTCATCCGTCACGACGGCCGACGACGCGACCACGAGTGCATTCGGTGCGGGGCCCTCGCCGTTGTCGTAATCGACCCGCACCATGGTCAGCCCCAGTCCTCGTCGGGAACCGGGACCGTGGTCAGCCAGATGTTCTCGAAATGGTCGGCGAACCTTGAGAACAAGCCGTTGTGGCCTCCTCCGCGCAGCCGCAGTGTCGGCGCCTGGGCGCCGGGCGTGCCGTACAGATGTGGGGTGACCAGCATGTGATCATCAAACCGGAAGATCGAGTTGTAGAGCGGGACATCCTGATAACGAAATTCCAGATTCGCCTGGGTTCGCAGTTTGCGGAAATACTTCAGCGTCGTACCGATGCGGGCGACCAACGTGATCGGATGCTGTTCCTCCTGATCGCGCTGCGCCACGTGGGGAGAACGCGGATCGGCGATCACCAGCCGAATTCGACAACCCTGCGCGCATTTCTCCGCCAGCGTCGGCAAGAGGTCCGGGTGGTCGAGCGGCAGGAAGTAGAGCGTGTAGCCGAGCAGATCGATCTGCCGCTCGGCGCCGGTGATCATCGACCACCAGTCCCCGGCCGGCACGTTCGACCGGTACGGATAGGCGGCCACCAGATCACCGGTCGGCGAACCGTCCGTACTCGCCGGCCGGGACTGCGGCCAGAGCCGGCCCTCGTCGGTGCCGAGATGCCTCGCGACCAGATAGCGCTGCCGCGGGTGCGGCACCCGGCCGCCGATCCACCGGCTCACCGTCTTCGGGTCGCGTCCGGTCATGGCAGCAAGATCGTGAATGGACACGCCCGCCCGCGCCATGGCAGCCCGCAACTGCTCGTTCGTCATGCCGACCCCGCAAGTCTCGAATGTTCGCGTTTCCTCAAAAATACCTCAAAAACGTCCCAAACGTCCTCAAACTGTGGTAGCGGCGTCCCCTCGACTGACGAGAGTGTTTGGACCATGACTTCTGCGGACCCCCGATCCGTGCTCGACCGCGCCGTGATGGCGAACAGCAACCCCACCGATCTCCAGGAATGGAGCACCGAACACGCCGCTGCCGCCGAGCAGCGCGTCCAGCTCTGGTTCGGTCCGCACGTGCTGCGGACCTACCGGGCCGAGTCCGGCGCTGCCGAGGAATACGCCCGGGCCATCGGCCGGCGTTTCCCGGGCCTGCGGGTCACCCTCGATCGCGATGTGGCGGACGGCATGGAGCCGCTGCCCGGCGAACAGCTCTGGTCGCTCACCCCCTGAGTCACGCTCCGGGCGGGGCCCGCGCAAGCCTGCTTTGGTCAGGTGGAATAACAGATCCGACAGCGCGGGAATACAGTTGACCTCGTGTCGAGCACCAGCAGCTACACCTCACCGATCCGGGCGGGAGCACGGTTCGTCACTCAACGGTTGCTGATGAAGTCCCTGGTCTGGTCGATCACGGACGTCACCGTGCTCGGCCGGGAGCGCCTCAAGGGAATCGGCTCACCGGTGATCGTGGTGGCCAACCACTCCAGTCACCTGGACACGCCGCTGATCCTCGGCGCGCTGCCGCGCAAGCTGTCCCGCTGGATCGCGATCGGCGCCGCCGGTGCCTACTTCTTCGACGTGAAGTGGCGCCGCGGCGTGACCTCGCTGTTCTTCAACCTGTTCCCGATCAACCGGCCCGGCGAGAAGAGCAAGAACGAGCGCCGTGGCATGGCCAGCACCCTGCTGGACGAGGGCGTACCGCTGCTGATCTATCCGGAGGCCACCCGGTCCCGGACCGGCGAGATGGCGCCGTTCACCGCCGGCCCCGCCGCCCTGTGCCGCAGCCGCGGCGTGCCCTGCCTGCCGATCGGGCTGGTCGGCACCTTCGACGCGATGCCGTACGGTGCGAACTGGCCGAAGCGCGGCCGCCCGCCGGTGTACGTCAACTTCGGTGCGCCGATGACGGCCGAGCCGGACGAGACCGTACCGGAGTTCGCGGCGCGGATGGCCAAGGAAGTCCGCGGCCTGATCGACGAGGCGGAAGAGCACCGGGCCGCGCGCGGCCGCTGATCATCACCCGGCGCGCCGACAGGGCGGCCTAGGAAGGGAAGTGGGATGCCGAACGTCAAGCACATGAAGTGGTGGGGCTGGGGTGTCGAGGGGGTCGGCTTCCACCACGAGGACAAGCCGGGCATGGCGCCCTTCGTGATCAAGGCCATCGACCTCGATCTCAACGAGGCCCCCGAGCTGAGCATCGACTTCGACGGGTTGGACATCCCCGATCCCAGGATCGGCGCGGACCTGCTGGCGCGGCTGACCGACATCGTCGGCGCCGACAACGCCGTCTCGGAGCCGATGGACCGGATCGTGCACACGTACGGGAAGAGCCTGCGGGACCTGGTCCGGCTGCGGAACGGCGACATCCCGCGGGTGCCTGATGTGGTGCTCTACCCGGCCGACGAGGACGAGGTCCGCGAGATCGTCGACGCGGCCGTCGACGCCGACGCGGTGCTGATCCCGTTCGGCGGCGGCAGCAACATCGCCGGCTCGCTCGAGGCACCGTCCGGCGAGACCCGGCCGGTGATCTCGCTCGACCTCGGCCGGCTCAACAAGGTGATCGACGTCGACGAGACCTCCGGGCTGGCCCGGATCCAGGCCGGCGCGCTCGGCCCGGACCTGGAGGAGCAGCTCGGCCAGCGCGGCTGGACCCTGGGCCACTTCCCGGACAGCTTCACCCACAGCACCCTCGGTGGCTGGGTCGCGACCCGGTCGTCCGGCATGCAGTCGGACAAGTACGGCGACATCGCGCAGATCGCCCGCGGCCTGCGGGTCGTCCAGCCGGGCAAGCTGCTGGTGCTACGGCCGCTGCCGGGTTACTCGACCGGGCCCAGTGTCCGCGAGATGATCTTGGGCAGCGAGGGCCGGCTGGGCGTGATCACCGAGGTGACCGTGCAGGTGCACCGGCTGCCCGAGGAGCGGCTCGTGCTCGGCTACCTGTTCCCGAGCTGGGAAGCCGGGCTGGACGCCATGCACGCCATCTCGGTCAGCGACGCGACCCCCTCGATCACGCGTGTCTCGGACTCCCGCGAGACCGGATTCTCGTTCGCCACCAGGAAGAAGAAGCCGGGCTTCTCGCTGTCCTCGGTGATCAGCAAGGGTCTGATGTCGGTGTTGGAGAAGCGCGGCTGGAACCTTGATCAAGTCTGCCTGTCCTTCATCGGGTACGAGGGCAGCAAGGAGCACGTGGCCCGGCAGAAGAAGCTGGTCAAGGACATCGTGAGCAAGCACGGCGCGATCGTCCTCGGCAAGGGTCCCGGTGAGCTGTACGACCAGAAGAAGTTCGACACCCCGTACATCCGGGACTTCCTGCTCGACCGCGGCGCCGCCGGCGACGTGTCCGAGACCGCCGCGCCCTGGTCGCAGCTGAAGTCGCTCTACTACGGGGTCGTTGCCGCGGCGAACTCCGCGTTCGACGAGATCGGCGTGAAGGGGTGGATCATGTGCCACCTCTCCCACTCCGAACACTCCGGCGCCTGCCTCTACTTCACCTTCGCGTTCAAGTTCGACAAGATCGATCCGCTGAAGCAGTACGACGTGGTCAAGCAGGCCATCCAGCAGGCCTTCGTCGACAACGGCGGCACCCTGTCCCACCACCACGCGGTCGGCGTCGAGCACGCGCCGTGGCTGGTCGAGGACCTGTCACCGGCGGGCGCGGAGCTGATGACCGGGCTGTTCACGTCGTTCGACCCGAAGGGCAACTTCAACCCGGGCAAGATCACCGGGTAGGAGCGTCGGAGCGCGCACTGGAACGTCAGGCCGGACAGGCTGGACTCGAACGCGCACTGAGCCTGTCGAGTGCCAAGCCAGAATCGGGCCTGCCCTTCGACAAGCTCAGGGAACGACGGGCTGGACTCGAACGCGCACTGAGCCTGTCGAGTGCCAAGCCAGAATCGGGCCCGCCCTTCGACAAGCTCAGGGAACGACGGGGGTGGACAGGGCTCGGGCTTCCGCGGCCAGCTCGCCGCCGAACTCGCGCAGGATCGGGACCAGTTCGGCCGGCCGGAGCAGGTCCAGTTCTTGATCATCCAGGGCGATCCGGGCCGTCTCGTAGCGGCCGCGGGCCGGGTTGTCGAACTCCGGTCCGTGCCGGGCGCCGTCGTCCAGGCTGATCAACTTCGCCAGGGCGTAGCGCTGGATCGCCCGTCGCGGGTTGCTCACGTACGCGACGTAGGCGGTGGGCCCGATGATCACCTCGGCGCCGACCTCCTCCCGGCACTCGCGGGCAGCGGCCTGGTCCCAGGTCTCGCCCGGCTCCACCCCGCCGCCGGGCGTGGTCAGGTACCGCGCCCGGCCCGGCCGGATCCGTCTGATCAAGATCAACTCGTTCGCCGGCCCGAAGAGCAGCACCCGGCTGGACCGGCGCAACGGCTTGCCTTCCATGATCATCCTTCCTCCGCAGGATCGGCGACGGCCGCGGCCACGGCGGTCAGTTGCTCCAGCACGACCCGGACCGCCTGCCGAGCCGCCCGGTCGGGCCGGGCCAGCGCACCGAGGTAGCGGGCCGCCCGCTCGTCGCGGAGCGGAACCAGGGCGAACCGTCCGGAGCTGCGGTCCCGCGTCGTGTACCGGGGCAGCAGGGCGACCCCGTGGCCGCCGGCGACCAGCCGCTCCATCAGCGGCAGATGGGTGGTCCGCAGCAGCACCCGCGGCGCCACGCCGGTCTGCCCGGCGAGCGCGGTGAGCACCCGGTCGATCGGGAAGCCCTCCGGCGGCGCGATCCAGTCCTCGGCGATCACGTCGGCCGGCGCGACGCTGCGGCGGCCGGCCATCCGATGGTCGAGCGGTACGGCGACGTCCATCGGCTCGCGCAGCAACTGGACCACCCGCAAGCCGCCCCGCGCGGTCCGCCGCTGGTCCGACCGGTGCGCGACCACGATGTCGTAATCCCTGGTCAGCGGTGCGAACTCGGTCTGCCCGACATCCTCGTCGCCGAACTCGAGGGCGATCTGCGGGTACGCGCGGAGCCGGTCCAGCAGGCCGGGCAGCAGCAACTCCGAGGCCGAATGGAAGAACGCGATCCGGACCCGGCCGCTCGCCTCGGTGCGGTACGCCAGCCAGGACGCCTCGGCCTCCGCCCAGGCGGTCAGCACCGCGACCGCGCCGTCCGCGAGGGCCCGGCCCGCGTCCGTGAGCCGTACCCCACGGCCGGAGCGCTGCACCAGCTCGGCGCCCACCTGACGCTGGATCAGCTTGAGCTGCTGGGAGACCGCGGACGGGGTCCGGTCGGTCGCCCGCGCCACGGCGCTGACCGATCCCCGGTCGGCCAGCTCCCGGAGCAGGACCAGGTGGCCCCGGTCCAGCCCGCGCCACGACCCGTTCATGAAGTCAAGCTACAACTACTCGGCAGAGAATTGTGATTGTCCTTCATGATTCGAGCGGCGCACACTGGCCGCGTGTCCGTCCGCGATCGCCTGCTCGCCGTCTTCGTCGCCGTCTGCTGGGGCCTCAACTTCCCGGCCACCGCGATCGCCCTGCAGCACTTCCCGCCGTTCCTGATGGGCGCGCTGCGGTTCACCTTGATCGCGATCCCGACCCTGCTGCTGGTGCCGCGGCCGAAGGTTCCGCTGCGCTGGCTGATCGGCACCGGGGTCGGGCTCGGCGTGCTGCAGTTCGCGTTCCTCTACGTCGGCATGGTGGCCGGGATGCCGAGCGGGCTCGCGTCGCTGGTGCTGCAGGCCTCGGCGCCGTTCACCGTGATCATCGCCGCGGTCGCGCTGCGGGAACGGCTGTCCGGGCGGCAGTTGGCCGGCATCCTGGTCGCGGTCGGTGGGCTCGCCGTGATCGCCGTACACCGGGCGCAGTACGCCAGCCTGCTGCCGGTGATCTTGACGCTGTGCGCCGCGCTGGGCTGGGCGATCGGCAACATCTGCAGCCGGCAGGCCGGCACACCGTCCCCGTTCCGGCTGACCCTGTGGATGTCGGTGGTGCCGCCGATCCCGTTGTTGATCATGTCCCTGATCTTCGAAGGCCCGACCCGGATCGGGCAGACCATGATCACCGTGATCACCCCGGCGGCCGTGCCGGCCGTCTTCGGGCTGCTCTACATCGTGCTGATCGCCACCCTGATCGGGTACGGGCTCTGGAACGGTCTGCTGGCCCGGTACCCGTCCAGTGAGGTCGCGCCGTTCTCCATGCTGGTGCCGATCGTCGGCGTCGCCTCGTCCTGGGTGGCGTTCGGCGAGCGAGCCGAGCCGGTGGTGATCATCGCCGGGCTGGCAGTGATCGGCGGCGTGCTGTGGGCGTCGAGAAAGGGGCGACTCAGGGGCGTCCCCGACCCGGTTCCGGTGCCGGCACCCCTAGGCTCGGGTCATGGCAGGCTTCTCTCGCGTGGCCTCCCGGCTGTACGCGCTGTTCACCAGGAATCCGTCGACGGCCCGGGTGGTGGTCGAACAGGCCCGGCTGCAACCGAATGACCGTGTCCTCGAGGTGGGCTGCGGTGCCGGTGGCGCGGTCGACCTGGCCGCGCAGGCGCTCGGGCCCGATCGGGTGGCGGCGGTCGACCCGTCGCCCACGTTCGTCGAGATGGTGTCCCGGCGGGTGCCCGGCGCCGACATCCGGGTGGCCGGCGCCGAGGACGTACCGTTCGATGATCAACGGTTCACCGTGATCTTCAGCGTCGCCTCGATGCACCATTGGGACGACCGCGCCGCCGGGCTCGCCACCCTCACCGCGAAGCTCGCCCCGGGCGGTCGGATGCTGATCGCCGAGCGGTTGCTGAAGAAGCCCGGCCACGGCATCACACCCGAGCAGCTCGCCGAGGTGGAGGCGGAATTGACCGAGCTCGGCCAGATCGGCGTCCACACCGTCGAGCGGAAGGCCGGTCCGCGGCAACTCGCGATCATCCGCTCCACCCGGCCGCTCGCCGCCGCCTGATCGATCGGGTTCCGGCGTGCGCAGTGATCAACTCGTGGTGCTGGTCAACGGTGTGCCGGCGGCCGGCAAGTCGACGCTGGCTCCGTCGCTGGCCGAAGCGCTCGGGCTGCCGTTGATCAGCAAGGACGTGATCAAGGAAGCCCACGCCGACATCCTCGGCGCCGAGCCGCCGGACGATCGTCCGCAGCGGGACTGGAACCGGGCGCTCGGCGCCGCCGCGTCGGAGACCATGTGGGCGCTGTTGGCGACCGCGACTCCGGGGGCCGTCCTGGAGAGTTCCTGGCGCGCCGACGTACGGGAACTGGTCGTCGCCGGGCTGGCCCGCGCCGGCGTGGACTCCGTGGTGGAGGTCTGGTGCGACGTCCCGGCCGAGGTGGCCCGGCGCCGCAACAAGGAGCGGTGGCCGTCCAGGCATCCGATCCACGGCGCCCCGATGACCGAACCGGAGCGGACCGGGGTCGAGCGGCACGCGGAGCCGCTGGGACTCGGCCCGGTGATCCGGGTCGACACCACCCGCCCGGTCGACGTGGCTGCGCTGGCGCGCCGAGTCAGGGCGGCCCGGTCATAGCGCCGGACCGCCGTCGATCGCGACGGCTGGTGGATTCTCGCCGGTCAGTCGCGGCGGAGATCCACTCAGGATGTCGTTGCGGCCGTGACGCGGTCCAGCCACTCGCCGAACAGCGCCCGCGCCAGCACCGGCTGCTCGGCGTCGAGGGCGTGACCGGCCCGGTCGAGCACCGCGAACGTGGCCCGCGGATAGCGCTCCAGGATCGTCCAGGCATCCCGGTAGCCGGTGATGTGGTCCTGCCGGCCGGCCATGATCAGGCACGGCCGCGGGAAGTCGGCGACATCGACCGGGAAGCTGCCCTGATAGTTCGCGGCGATCCGCGTCGTCACCTCGGGGTCGGCCAGGTCGAGCCCGGGCTGGACGTAGGTCTGCAGGGCCCGCCAGGTCCCCTCGGTCTGGGCGACCAGGAGGTCCTCGGTGTCCAGTTCGGCGCCGAGCCGCTGCACCAGTTCCGGGTCCCGGACGAGCACCCGCCGCGGCGGCAGCTCGCGCTCCTCGTGCCGCGGCATGATCACCGGCACGATGATCGCCAGGCCGTCCAGCCGGTCGGCATGCGCGGCGGCGAGGCCTCGGGCCTGATAGCCGCCGTACGATTGGCCGACGAGCGCGTACCGGCCCGGGACCAGGGCCTCGACCGCGGCCCGGAGCACCCGGAACACGTCGTCGCTGCTCGCCACCCCGGGGGCGACGGTCCGGCCGTGACCGGGCAGGTCCAGGTAGATCCGGCGCCAGTGCGGGCGTTCGGCGAAGACCGGCTCGAACGGTCCGGACAGCACCCGATGATCCACCGTGAACCCGTGCACCAGCACCACCGTCGGCGCGGCCGGATCGTCCGGCCCGGTGATCACGTGGTGCACCCGGACGCCCTCGACCTCGACAAACGGCATGCGCGCTCCCCTCGTCCTCCTGATGCACCCATCCTCGCCTGCCGCGGTCCGGCCGGTCCGCCGGTAGTTCGCCGAATGTGAGACTGCGACCTCGAAAAGGCGCTGACGCCGGTCGCAACCTCACACTCGACGACGTGTCGCGACGAGGCCGGCGGTCCGATCGCGCCACCCACCCTGGCCCGGTCCGCCCACCACCCGATCGACCGATCACAACGACGAGGCCGGCGCCCATCCGATCGCGCCACCCGCCCCGGGCCCGATCAACCGCCCACCACCCGATGGACCCATCACTACGACGAGGTCGGCGCCGGTCCGATCGCGCCACGCGCCCGATCCCCTTCCCCACCGAACGACCGGCCATCACCACGAGGCCAGCGCCAGTACTACCGCCGCCGCCCGATCAACCCACCGTCGACCGACCGATCACAACGACGAGGCCGGCGCCCGTCCGATCGCGCCAGCGCCCGATCCCCTTCCCCACCGAACGACCGGCCATCACCACGAGGCCAGCGCCAGTACTACCGCCGCCGCCCGATCAACCCACCGCCGACCGACCGACCACAACGACGAGGCCGACGCCCGTCCGATCGCGCCACGCCCCCGATCCCCTTCCCCACCGATCGACCGGTCACTTCTGCAGCGACACGCCGCCAGAACGCCTGCTTTTGTGACCGGTCGGCGGGTCTTTTGGGGGTTCTCAGAGGGCGAGGGTCCAGCGGATGGGGTCGAGGCAGCGGAAGGAGGCTATGCCTCGGTGGTGGATTCGTTCGCCTTCCGCGGCTTCGCCGAGGGCGGAGACGGCGAACAGGCGGTGGGCGAAGGGGCGGCCGTGGTGGGGGGCGGTCATGGTGTTGAGGAAGCGTTCGGCGCCGAGGCGGATCAGCAGGCTGCGGACCTCGGCGTCGAGCAGGGCGCCGTCGTCCTCGTCGTAGCGGAGGGCGGCCAGGCCGGGGTCGCGCTGGAAGGCGGCGCCGGGGTTGGACATGATCCGGCTCCACTCGGTGCCCTGGACCGCGCGCAGGGCCTGCATGGTGTCGAACTTCGACAAGATCATCGCGATCGGCGGGGTGGCCGAGCCGAGCAGCAGGATCAGGTTCTCGAGTACGGTCTCCGGGCTGCCCGCCTCGTGCAGCTGCGGCGGCAGCAGATCCTTCAGCATCTCCCGGACCTGGTTGACCGCGGTCGGGTCGAACATGAAGAAGACCGAATCGGCCTGGGCGAAGTAGCTCAGGTGATCGACGCCGACGGTGCTCGCCTCCAGGTCCTCGCCGGCCACGTCGCGGATCACCAGGTAGCGGCGCTGGCCGTCGATCACGCCGAGACTCAAGATCAACGGCTCCCGCTGGTACGCGTCGGCGACGCCGGCCGCGGCCGTCGGCGGCATGATGCCGCGGGCCTCGAACAGCGGCCGCTGGTAGACGTCGGTGTAGATCCGCCTTGAGGTGTCGGTGGCGAACTTGAGCGACGATCCCATCCGGGACAGCAGGTAGTCGAGCTGTTTGATCATGACGCCGATGTAGACGCTCTTGCCGGTCGCCCGGGCCCCGGCCAGCGCGACGCAGGTCGCCGTGCCGAGCCGCCACTCCGGCGGCAGCCCGTAGTGGCAGTGCGGGCAGACCTCGACACCGGGCTGCTGGCAGGACGGGCACAGGTGGGCGTCGTCGGGCAGCCGCCAGTGCTTGACCTCCGGATTGCGCCGGACGCTGTGCATCGGCCCGATCCGGACCCCGATGCCGGTGTGCGCGGAGCCGACCGGGTCCTCGTACTCCTGACAGCGGCCGGACCGGCAGGCGAACACCCACTCGCCGTCCGGCAGTCGCCGGAAGCAGCGCGGGCACTTCGTCATGATCATGGCGTTCCGATCAGGTTTCCGGCACCGATCAACGGACCGGCTGCGGCCAGCAGCGAGGCGACGATCCGCCCCACCTGGTCGCGATCCAGCGGCTGATCACCCGAGAGTACGGGCACGCCGGTGGCGCCGGCGCCCAGGGGTCCGGGCGGTTGGGCCTCGCCGACCACGACGACGCCGGTCAGCGTCCGGTCGGCCAGCCCCGGCGGCACCGCGTCGGTGATCAGGAACCGGGCCGTCCGGTCGGCAGCCGACCCGGCCGTGCTCTCCTCGAACAGGCCGGTCCGGCAGCCGATGTCGAGCGGCCGGTCGGCCAGCCCGGTGATCATGGTCGCGGCGAACTCGGCGGCCGGGCCGGCCGGCACCGGCACCGGCTGCCAGCCGACCAGGGTGCCGTGCGCGGTCTGGTCGCCGGCGATCACGACGCCCAGGCCGGCGAAGATCTCCAGGCAGGGCCGGGCCAGCCGGTCCGCGGGCAGTCGCCGCATCGAGGCCGACGTGTCCAGCCCGACCACCAGCCGGACCCGCCGCTCGGCCGGCAGCCGGGGCAGGCCGAGCACGCCGCGGGCCGCGTCCCGGGCCATCTCGGCGGTGGCCGGCAACGCCTCGTCGTTGACCACGCCGACGGTGCTGATCTTGATCCGGCCGGCGTCGGGTTCCATGATCACGATGTCCCGGCGGCGCAGCCCGGACAGGTCCACCGCATCCAGAACGGCCCGGTCCGCGTCGCCGCCGGCCGGGCTGTCCGGTCCGAGCGCCACGGTGACCACGCTCTGCGGCCCGAACACCTCGCCCTCCGGCAGCAGGCTGACCTGGACCGGTTGGTCGACCACGGGCACGATCACCTGGTCCGGCCGACGCACGGTGCGCACCGGCCCGCGTTGACCGGCAACCTCGACCCGGTACCCGGCTGTGTCCCCTCGGTCCGAACCGCCGCCGACCGGCTGCACCCGGATCGCGATCGGGAGCGCGTCCACCCGGACCGAGTGGCCCTCCCGTAGCAGGTACGTGGTCATGATCAGTTGCTCCTTCCGCGGAGGAAGCCGGGCCGGTCACCCGGGCCCGACTGGCCTCGGGCGATCGCCCGCAGCCGGGCGTCCGCCTGCCGTTCCAGGGCTCGCCGGTCGACGTCCATCCGGGCATACCGCTGGGCCAACCGCTCCGCGGTGACCCGGCGGGCCTGGTCCCAGCGGTTCCCGATCTGGTTCCCGGCCCAGTCCTGCACGAGCGTGTTCAGCAGGGACTTCCGGCTCGAGGTCAGCGAGCCGAGCCACTGCTGCGGCGTCCGGTCCACCCCGCCGAGCGCGAAGCCCCGGTCCGCCAGCAGCGCCGCCCGCAGCCAGGGCTCCTTGCGCTCGGCCGAGAACAGATTCTTGATCAACAACGCCGAGTCCAGCTTGAGCTCGAACCCGCGACCGGAGTTGATCTTGCTACGAAGCCGTTTCGCACCGGGCAGGCCCAGCTCCCGTACGGCATCGAGGACGAGAGCACAGAGCAGCGCGTCGGACGCGTCCTCGGCCAGCCGGCCGGGCAGGTCCCAGGCCCAGAGCGCGCCGGAGATCACCGCCTGCACCTCGGCGTCGGGCGGGTTGCGCCGGTTCTGCAGCCAATACTGGTCTCGGGCCAGCAGCCGCAGCACCAGCAGGTCGGCGCCGACCTGGCGATCATGGTCCAGGCCGCGCAGCAGGGGATCCCGGAGGTCGTCGATCAGCCGGGTCAGGTCGTCGCTCGGCGGGGCCGCCTTCACGGTCGGCGCCCACTGCCGGACACCGACCGCGGCCGGCCAGCGGCGCCGGATCAGCAGCAGGTCACCGGCCGGCCAGGCGCCGCCCTCGAACGCGCGTTCCAGCTCGGGCGGCGGCGACTGGTAGGGCGCCAGCGCCCGCAGCGCCGACCAGGCGACCAGCGGCCGTTCGGCCGGATGGCGGTCCGGGTCCGTCGTCCACCGGTGGTACGCCAGCTCGGCCCGCAACGGGTCGTCGTCGCCGGCGGCCAGCCGACCCAGCGGCGGCGGCGCGCCCTCCTCCGGATGGAGCCACTCGGCGACCGGGGCAGCCAGCCGGCGGCCGATGGTGCCGCGGACCACCCACTCCTGACCGACCAGCACCGGCCGGATCACCCAGCGCAGGGCCCGCTCGGACACCGGGCCGGCCCGTTCGATCAGGGCCGGCGCGGGGTGATCGCTTCCGAGCAGGTGACAGCAGCGTTCCAGGGCGTCGACCAGCGGTTCCGGCGGCTCCAGGTGGTCCAGTCCGCTGCGGGCCAGCAGGTCGGCCAGGTGCAGCACCGCCACCGCCCGGTCGGGTTCGGAAAGCCCGGCCGCGGCGATCCCGGCGCAGGCGTCGCCGACTCCGGCGATCAGTTCCCGCTCGGTGATCATGGACAGCCGAGGCGCCGGCTCGGGCAGCGCGGCCGCGCCCGGCCGGGCCAGCCAGGCCGGTTCGGCGACCGCTCGGCGCAGGTAGGCTTCCATGATCAACTGCGCGGTCTGGCCGCCGACCCGGGCCAGCGCCTCGGGATTGCCGGCGATCTGCCAGGCGTCGGCGGTCGTCCGGCCCAGGCCGCGCCCGATCAGTTCCCGCGCGGTCCGGTGCAGCTCCTCGTCGGCCGGCGCTCCGTTCGGGCCGGTCCGGGTCACCACGGCGGCCGCCTCGCGGACCGCGTCGGCAAAACGGTCCCCGGCCCGGCCGACCGCCATCGCCAGCGGCCAGGCCACCGCCGCGGCGGGCAGGTCCGAGCCGTCGAGCCGGGCGGCGATCCGGTCCAGTTCGGCCAGCGCCCAGGCCGCGCCGGCCTCGTCGCCGAAGATCACCTGGGCCAGGACCGACCACTCGGTGACGGTGATCCGGTCGCCGGCGGCGGTCCGGTGCGGCTCGCCGTCGAGATCACCGATGGCCAGCGGCTCCGATTCGTCGATGATCACCACCGGTGTCTGGGCCCGCAGCGGGCTGCGTGGATCCGCAGCGGCCGCGGCGACCTGCTCTTGGTCGACCACCGGTACGCAGGCCAGCTGGACCCCTTGATCGAAAACGTTCGGGACCGAGGAGATCCGTTCCAGGGTTGAGAAGGAGAAGCCGGCCGCCTGCTGTGCCGCCATCAGCAACGACACCGCTCCGGTCCACAGCGCGGCCCGGTCGGTCGACTCGGTGATCAACACGATCCGCGGGCCGCCGGCCAGGGCCGCGGCGGTCGCGTCCAGCAGTGCGGCCAGCACACCGAACCGGAACCGGGTCGGGTCGAGCAGGAAGTTGATCACCGAACCGGCGGTGATCATGGTGCCGGACTCCGGCCGCGGCCGGTCACCGAGCCGGGCCCGGCTGACCTGATCGGCGCCGTACGGAGCCAGCCAGTCCGGGGAGCGCCAGAGCTGGATCGGCCGGACCGCCGTCGGCTCCGGGGCTCCCGGGGTGCGGTCCAGCACGACGTGGGTGAAGACGTTGCCCGGCCGGCCGGTAGCGTCCGGCCCGGCCGGCCCGGCGTGCCACCAGGCCGCCGCTCCACGCTTCGCGCCGGGGTCGACCGGCGCGTAGACCAGCCGGCGCGGCAGCTCGGCGATCTGCTCCGGGGTCGGGAACCGGGGGATCTCCACCCCGGCGTCGAACTGGGTGGCGACCCGGGCCCGGAGTTGCTCCCGCTCCTCCCGGTTCAGGTCGCCGTCCTCCTCGACGATCTGCCAGCCACCGGCGCTGATCCGGGTGCCGGCGGCATTGACGCCGTGCAACGAGGTGTAGGTCAGCCGCCCGTACCGCGGGCTTCTGGAATCCGGCATGGTCAGCCCAGCCGCAGCGAGTCGACCGGCGGATCGAGGATCGCGACCAGCGAGGTCCGCTCCGGCGGCAGGTCGGCGAACAACCGGACATAGCCGGTGCGGCCCCGGACCGACGCCTTCCAGGCCACCGCGCTGGGCCGGGTGCCGATGCCGTCCGGCCGGAACCGGAGCACCGGCCGGGTCACCTCCTCGATGTCCTCGGTGACCTCCAACTGCTGGCCGTCGCCCGGGTGCAGCGGCAGCCGGGTCGGGTGGTGCACCAGCACCAGCGGCGGGCAGTTGCTGATGTCGGACTCGCTGGACAGCCGGACCAGCACCCGGTCCGGCTTCAGCAGCAGGGTGCGGCGCAGCTCGAGCCCGTACCGGATCCGCATCAGGCCCGGGTAGCCCACCTCGACCGGCACGCTCTCCCGCCGTTCGCCGCCGACGAAGGAGACACCGGTGATCCGGACCGTGGCGCCGCGGTTGGGCAGCGGCCGGCCGAACTGGACGCCGCCGAGCTGGTTGTAGAGATCGGTCGAGCACTCCACGGTCCCGGTCACGTCGCCGCCCTGCAGGATCTCGGCGAGTACGGTCGCGGCGCCCGGCGGCCAGCCGAACTTGAGCACCTGCTGGTCGCACCGTTCGACGATCACCGGGTCGTGCACCGGCCGGACCCGGACCGCGGGCACCGTCCGGCCGACCCGGGCGACGCCGTCCAGCACCACGACCGGGGTGAAGTAGGCCCGGTCCCAGCGGCGCGGCCAGGGCACGTTGCGCATCCCGACCCGGCCGTCCGGTTGCGGGCTGATCGGGTGGGCCAGCCGGTCGCTGTCGGCCAGGTTCATCTGCGGCAGCGCCGACTCCGGGTGACTGCCGTGCTCGGCCCCGGCCAACGGCCGGTTCTCGGTGCGGTAGACGAACACCCGGCCGGCCGGCTGCGGCGACCAGAGCAGATCGAACTGCCAGTCGTCACCCCGTTCTTGATCAGCAGGGGCGCCGTGCTGGGAGACCTCGAGGTCCTCGATCGGGTCGACGACGGCCGAGACGCCGACCTCGACGGTGACCGCCCCGGACAGCTGCGGTACGCCGTCGACGGTCGCCTCGGTGCAGAACTGGTAGAGGTAGCGGCGGCCACGCTCCGCGTCGTTGTCGACGAAGCCGCCCAGGTTGGGCTCGGCGGCCAGGATCCGGTACCGCGGATCAGGCTGGCCGGGCCGGGCCCGTTCCACCGGGGTCCGGTAGATGTGCACCCGGTCGATGCCGTACCAGACCGACCACTGGCCGATCACCCGTCCCTCGTCCTCGCGCAGCTCGACGTCAACGACGCGGCTGATCACCGCCTTCTCGGCGATCAGCCGCGGTTGGCCGCGCCGGGCCAGCGCCAGCGTGGGGCCGGTGTTGCACCAGACCTGGTAGTAGCGGACGGCCGCCGTGAACGGCCGGCTGTCCAGCGTGCCCCGTTCGGCGTCGCCGAGGACGACGCCGACCAGGTCGGCCCGGTCCGGTGAGTACGGCCGGTGCTCGTCGCTGGCCACCACGCGGTACGCGGTCGCACCGGCCAGCCCGGACGGCTGGTCCCAGGCGAGCCGGACGCCGTCGGAGCCGGTCAAGGACCGCAGCGCGACCGAGGACGGGCCCGCCTCGGCGCCGAACCCGGCCGCGTCGAGATCGGAGCCGAACTCGTACGGGGCGAAGCCGGCGGCAAGATCGGGCGACGGCACCCCGGCCGGTGCCGCCGACGGCTGGTGCTGGTCGGCGGCGCGGCGGGGACCGGGCGGATCCACGACGTGCGCTGAGCTTGTCGAGGCGCCGGGGCTGATCGGGCTTTGCCCTTCGACAGGCTCAGGGAACGTGGGGTGACCGGGCTCAGGGAACGTGGCTTGTGCGGGCTCGGAGCGCGTTGGTTCAGGCGTCGGTTCAGGGCGCGTCGGTTCCGGGCGCGTCGGTTCGGGGGGCGTGGGGGCGTGCTGGACCGCGGTGACCGGGGTGTCGTTGAGCTCGGCCGGCATCGTCGGCGTCGCCGGGCCGGCCGGGGTGGCGACCAGGCGCTCCAGATCGGGGGCGTACTTGCGCAGCGCGGCCGGCAGCATCGCGGCGATCTCGGCGGCCCGGCGCTGGCCGGACCGGGCGACCGCGCGCAGATAGGTGTCCTTGATCTCGCCCAGCTGCAGCCGGCTCTCCAGCACCTCGCGGTCCCGCCAGGCCTTGAGCCGCTCGAACGTCGGGTCGACCGGCGCGCCGCCCAGGGTGTGGTCGTCCATCAGAACACCTCGTCGATCTCGGGCATCGGCCAGCGCGTCCGGTCGGCATCGGCGTCCGGGGTGCCGGCGCCGGGCACCGCCGCGAGCTCGTACGCGGCGAAGGCCTCGGTCAGCTGGACCAGGACCGCGGCCCGGCTCAGCTCGTGGCCGGTGCCGCGGAACCAGTTGCTGACGATCCGGTGCCGGCCGGCCACCCGGGCCTCGGCCCCGAAGCCGACCTGGTCGAACTGCTGCCCGGTCCAGGTCTCGGCGGGCTGGTCCAGCCCGGCCATGAATTCCGGGTACGGCCGCGGCGTCGACTCCTGGCCGGCCATCCGGACCGACGCGACCAGGGACCGGCCGAGCTCGCTCTCCGGCAGCGACCGGCCGACCGCCTGCCAGAGTGCCCGGCCGCCGTCGCTGAGCGGATCCCCGTCCGCGGCGTCGGCCGAGCCGGTGGTCCCGGCGGCGGACTCGAGCAGGTCGGCCCAGCGGACCAGCAGACTGCCCTCGCCGGCCTGCTCGGCGTACATCCGTTCCGGGCTCTGGGCCAGGTCGATCGCCTCCGGCCCGAGCCGGCCGGGGGCCGATTCCAGCAGCGCCTGCCAGGGCCGGCTCAGCCAGCCGGCCCGGAACACCTCGCGCCGGATCACCGTGGCCGCCTTCGCCACCGCCTCCGGCTGCAGGTCGGCCACCCCGATCCGCGCCGACAGCGGCAGCCCGGCCGCCGGCAGCCGCCGCTTCGGGCCCGAGTCGGCGGGCCCGCCGAACGGGGCCGCCAGCACCACGCCGGCGATCCGGGACCAGGCCAGGAACTGCTCGTACGCGGCGGTCAGCCGGTTCAGGTCGCGCAGCACGTGGCCGAGGTTGACCCGGTTGGCGTCGGTCTGCGAGGCGGCGTCGCGGCGTCGGTTCAGCTCCCGGAACAGTTCCCGCTGGCTGACGAAGAACACCGCGCAACTGCCGAGCAGCCAGACCACCACGGCGGCCACGATCGCGATCGTCACCGTCTCCCAGGTCAGCGCCTCGAACCCGCCGAGCAGCAGGAAGATGACGATCACCACGGCGAGGCCGATCAGCAGCCCGCGCATCCACCAGGTGAGCCGCTTCATCTTCCGGCGCAGGTCGTCGGACGGCTCGTCGTCGGTGCCGGCCTGGGCCAGCGAGCTCAGGATCGCCTGCGCCTCGTCGCGGGCGTCGGAGACCGCGCGGCCGAGCCGCTGCCCCACCTTCACCGCGTACGCCGAGCGATAGCGAGCCAGCCAGCCGTCCAGCCCGGCCCGGGCCCGGTCCAGCTCCGGGGTGAGCTGGCCCTCCGGCGGATTGAGCCGGGTCTGCGCGGCGTGCATCCCGAGCAGGTCGTACGGCGCGACGTCGGCACCGCCAAGCTGGCCGGGCGCCTTCCAGCGGTGCTGCGGGCCCGGCACCACCTGCGCCGGATCGGCCAGCACCGCCCGGTCCGCTCCGACCTGCAACGGCGGCAGGTCGGCGATCCGCTCGCCGCCGTCGGCCAGCGTGTAGGCACCCGCGAGGTAGTCCTGCCAGAGCGTCGACAGGTCGTGCCGGCCGCCGGTCAGTTCGCCCGAGCCGCCGGACTCGCCGATCACGCCGGCCAACTCGTTGGACGCCCGGGCCCAGTCCCGCCAGTCGGCGCCGGTGCCGTCCGGGCGGATCCCGCGGACCACCACCGCGTACGCCGACGGCGCACGGCCGAACACGCTGCCGTGCACGGCGGCCGCCGCGGACGAGGCGAGCTTGTTGGTGATCGCGGCCCGCCACCGCATCGGGGTGTTCTTGATCGCCGCCCAGATGAACGAGAACAGCATCCGCAGCGCGGCCAGCGCGCCGATGTCCTTGACCGGGCTCGGTGACGGCTGCACCCGCGGCCCGCGCAGGACCGCGCCGTGCTTGCGCCACAACGCGTCCGCCATCGTCCGGGTCGCGGTCTCCACGTCGTCATGGCCGGCTCCGCCGGCCTGACCCTGTCGATGTGGCTCGCCGATGCGTAACGACTGCGCGCCGGCGACCCGGACCGCGGGGAGCCCGCCGGCCGTCGACGTGACACCGTCCTTGATCGCCTGCTCGACCGCCGAGGCGTCCAGCGACCGGAAGAACACCCGGCCGACCCGGACCGTCCGGCCGGGCGGCACCGCGATGTCGTCCAGCGGCGCGTCCGGCAAGCCGGACCAGAGCCCGGTCAGGCCGGCCACCGCCGTCGCGGCGGGGCCGCCGATCAACGCCGGGTCGTCGCTCGGCTCCAGCACCTGGTGCCCCAGGCCCGGACCGCGAGCGTCCTCCGGCGAGATCACCACCGTGTGCCAGCCGTCCCGACCAAGATCATCCGCGGCTGCCGTACCGCCGGGACGGGTGATCACACAACGCAGTCGTTCGATCCGGCTGGTGCCACTGGAGCGCCGGACCAGGTCGACCAGATCCCGCTCCTGCCCTTCGACCGGCTCGGCGAACGTGGCGGGAAGGACGGCCGCCAGTGAGCAGACCCGGACCCGGTCGTACTGGCGCTCGGCCAGCACCTGCTGCACCGTCACCGGACGACCGGCCCCGTCCTTGATCAACTCCGCCGCCACCGAAAGTTGATCATGACCGAGTTGATCATGATCAGGGGCGAGGCGAACCCAGCAGAACTCCTCGATCAGGCCGAGCGCGGACAGGTCGCGCAGCGCGTCCCGGGCGCCGGTGAGCACGCCGTCCGGCGCGGCCAGCAGCACCAGGTTCGGTGAGTGGACCTCGGACATGGAACTCAGTACACCCCGCCCTCGGGCAACTCGATCGTCGTCCGCGGCGCCGGGCCGGGCTGTCCGTCCAGGCTGCCGCGGGCCGCGTCGGGACCGGCCTTCGCGAGTTCGTACGCGTCGTCCAGGAGCCGGGTCAGCTGTCGGGCGGCCCAATGGATGTCCGGCGCAAGATCACGGAAGATCGGCGTCTGGCTGGCCTGGTCCCGGCTGGTGATGCTGGCGAACGCGCCGCCGCCAGGCGCCCCGTCCACCCCGGCCGGCATGAAGTGCACCGAGGCCAGCGTGCCCGGGCCCTTGGCGCCGTTCAGCCACTCCTTGGCGGCATCGCGGCGCTGCTCCGGCGTGGTCGCCTCGGCCAGGCCGGCGATCCGCGAGGTCAGTTCGCCCTCGCCGCGGATCCAGGCGGCCAGCCGCTCCCGCCCGGACAACGGCACGATGCCGCCGGCCGGCCGCAGCGCGTTGCTGTCGTACAGGGCCCTGAGCAGGCGGTACGGCCGCAGCGAGGACAGCACCGGCGACTCGTGCACCCGGGCGATCGCCAGCAGCTGGGACTCCAGCACCGCCGGCAGCCAGTCGTACGGGGCGACGAACTGCTGCGGCGGCGTCAGCATCGGGTACGGGAACTCGACCCACTCGCCGGCCGCCCGGTCCAGGATCCGCACCCCGCTGTCGTACGGGGACGGCGGGATGACCAGCTCGCCGACGATCTGGCCGAGATACCAGCCGGCCACCAGCGTGCGCCGCTCCACGTTCGCCATCGGCAGCGCGGCGTCCAGCGGCCGGGACCGGCGGTGCGCCCAGAACGCGTCCCGGCCCTGCGCCGTGGTCGCGCCCCACTGCTCAGCGATCGGCCGCAGCACCGACGAGAATGCGAGCGGCGAATAGAGGGGATAGGAGCCGAAGATGTCGATCCGGCGCGGGTTGCCCTGGTCGGTCAGCGCGGCGCCGAGGTTGTCCCGGCTGGACGCGTCGATGCTCGGGTTGTCGACCAGGATCCGCTCCAGGTCGTCGGCGATCGGCAGCTCGGCGAACGGCACGTCGGAGAACTTGTAGCGGTACTCGACGGGCTGGCCGCCGTGCAGCAGCCGGACCACCTGCTCGTCGACGCCGATCAGCGGCATCGCCAGCGCGAGCGCCTCGGTGAACTTCGTCGTGACGTCGCGGATCCGCGCGTGCCGTTCGGACTCGGCGACCTCCGGGCCGTTGATGAAGTCGCGCAGCGAGACCGCGCAGAACCGCTGGAACGACTGCTCGGACCGGGCCACGAACGCGCGCGCCCGCTCCAGCACCTCACCCGGCTTGGCGTGCACCTGGAACCGGGCCCGGCTCGGGATCAGGGCGTCGCCGGTGGCCGGGTTGGTCGGGAAGACCCGGGACCGCCAGGGCGCGGTCTGCACGATCAGGTTCGGCTGATGCGGGTCGAGCGCCGGCGGGCGCTCGCCGCCGGTGGTCTCCCAGATCCCCTCGATCACCTGGGTCGGGACCAGCTGGGCCGGGCTGTTGCCGGCCTCGTCGGTCGGCACGGCACGGGCCAGGTCCGCCGCGTACTGGGCGGCGAAGTCGCGGGCCGGGGTGAGCAGGACCTCGTTGCCGGCCTCGTCGAACCGGCTCGGCACCTTGACGTCGGCGTCGGACGGCCAGGCCGCGTACTGGTCGGTGGCGAGGCGGGCCAGGCCGTCGTGCTTCACCTGGGAGCCGCGGGCCTGCTCGAGGACGCGTTGCGCCTCCCGGATCGCCTCGGTCAGCGGGGTCAGCACGTCCGGGATGAACGTCGCCAGGGCGTCCGCGGTCAGCGCCGAGGCCCGGGTGTAGAGCTGCGTCCGTACCTTGATCCGGACGCCGTCGACCAGCCGTTCGACCAGCGTGTCACCGCCGGAGATCGCGCCCTTGATCGCCGCGACCGCCTGCCGCAGCTCGGACGGGAGTTCGGCCAAGCTGCCCGGATCGGTCCGGCCGAGCGCCTCGGTGCCGGGGATGACGACCCCGCGCAGGTGGGCGTCGAGGCGTTCCAGCACGGCGGCGGCGTACGGCAGGCCGAGCCGGCTGATCCCCTCGGTGAGCACGGTGACCAGCCGGTCCAACAGCCCCTGCTGCCAGGCGAACGCCCAGTCGTAGGCGGCCTTGCCGGCGGCCTCGGCCAGTACGTGGCCGCGGGACCTCGACCTCTGTTGGACGGCCTCCAGCCATTGCCGGGCCTGCTGCCCGCCCGGTGCGGGGAGGTGCGGTACGTATTCGGCGTCGACCACCCGCCGGGCCGCCGTGTCGGCGTCGGCCCGGGGCAGCGCGACCGTGGTCATCCAACTGCCCAGCTCGGCGCCCGCCTGCTGCCCGGAGCCCAGCCCGACCGGCAGCTGCAGCCGCTCGCAGAGCCGCGCCCACTGGCTGTCCACCAGGGCCTTGACCTGTTCGGTCCCGGAGGCCGAGTTGCCCGGTTGCAGGTGCCCGTCGAGCAGCCGGTCGACGGCGCCGCGGGCGATCCGCTGCGCCGCGTACTCGGCGTAGCGCTCGCGGCCCATGCTCAGGCTCGCGAAACCGTACGAACCCCAGGGGATCGGGTCCAGCTGGGCGCCCCAGGCCAGGTAGTCGCTGTCCGGTGGGATGCTGCCGGTGTTGCCGAGGTCGAACGAGACGAACTGGGTGCTCGCCACCTCGCTGATCATCATGCCGCCGAGGCCGCGGGCCAGGCCGCGATAGACCGCCTTCGGGCTGCCGTCGCCGAACAGGGTGCGCTGCGCGCCGATGAACCGGCCGATCGGGAACACCCGGGCGAACGGGATCTCGGTGCCCTGGCCGTCGCCGTATCCGAGGCCGGAGAGGATCTCCACGTCGTGCCGGCGGGCGGCGCCGGTCTGGCCGGCGACGATCTCGCCGAGCATGGCCAGCGCGTTGGCCCGGACGCCGCTGCGGGCGGACGGCGGCAGCGAGTCGAAGATGTCCGGCGCGACCATGAAGACCGCGGTCAGCTTCGGGTTCACGCCGGGGATCAGGGTCAGCAGCCGGCAGACGTCGAGCGCCATCGAGGCTCCGGAGCCGCCGGCCATCGACGTCACGACCAGCACGATCGGCGTCTCGTTGGCGTTGAACGTGGAGCCGACCGCGTCGGCCAACTGCCCCATCTCGGTCAGCGTCTCGACCCGGGCCAGCTGCTCCCAGGCCGACTGCAGCCCCTGGTGCACCTCGCCGGCCCGGGCCAGCGTGATCATCCGGCCGATCGAGCGGTACTGCCCCGCGCCGACGTCGATCGGCGTCGCCACCGACTGCGGCTGCCGCGGCGCCCAGCCGGCCAGCTCGTCCAGCGCCCGGGCACCGAGCAGCTTCTGCGAGACCGCGTAGTCGAGGTCGGAGTAGGAGCCGCCCTTGGGCCCGAGCCCCAGGTAGCGGCCGCCCTGCTGGGGCACGTTGCCCAGCCCGTCCGGTCCGGGTTCGGGGCCCGACGGCACGTCCAGATGGACGAACTGCCAGCCGGCCGGCAGCGTCAGCCGCCGGTCGATCGCGGCCAGGTCGGAGGCCAACTGGTCCATCAGGTAGGCCAGGGTCGCACCGCCGGAGCCGCCGCACCCCACCACCAGAAACCGTCTCACGCCTACCGCGCCCCTTTCGTCGGTTCGGGACCCCAAGTTTTTCACGCTCGCGAACCAGGGACCCCAGGAATCACCCGGACCATCAACCCCAATTCCGCCGACCCGACCGCAACGCCGTGGATTCTGCGGCTTGCCGCGGCCGCTGCCGGTGGGTGGGGCGGACCGGGACCGGGCGATCGGTTGAAGCACCTCCGGTCGCGACGCCCGGGCCGGTGATCTGTCGCTGAGGTCCCTCGCTGTGACCGGAAGTCGCCCGAAGCGGCGCCTTCACCCCACAGCGGGGGACGTTCGCGACAATCGGGCTGGCCGGCGACCAAGGCCCGCGAGACCGTCGCGGCGGACGCGACCGCACTTCGGGCCGGCCCGGACCGCGGCACCCTCGGGCAGACAGTCCGCCGCGAGGCGCGCACGGAGTCACCGCCGGCCCCACCGAGCACCCGGCTCCGCTGGACCCAGCGCGCTGATGACCGAGATCCAGCACACTGAGCCCGTTCCGGCAGGAATGAGCAGGTTCGGCGTGAAGTGCGCTGGATTTCGGTCACCAGCCGACCAGAGCACAGGGCAACGGTCAGGGCTGCGCCCCGGGCCGGCCGGGGTCGTCGTCGAGGTCGTCGAAGTCGAACGACCAGTCGTTGTCGGCCGGCCGCTGTTCCGGCGGCGGTGCTGAGGCCATGCCCGGCTGCCCCGACGGAGGCTGCGCGGGCGGCGGTTGCGCCACCGGAGGATGGGCGGGCGGAGGTTGAGCGGCCGGGGGTTGCGCGGGCCCGCGTGGGGCCGCCGGGTGTTGATCTTGGCCACCGTGATCGCGGTACGGGCCCGCCGCCTGCTGGGCCTCGAAGGGGTTCGCCGACTGGGCCGCGGCGGCCGGACCGTCGAACGGTCCCGCGGCCGGCTGCGGCGTCGCGTCCGGCGCGGTCCCGGCGGCGTGCAGCCGGGCCACCAGCTCCGGCGCCTTGCGTTCGATGTCCTCGGCCATCGCCTGCAACCGGTCCGGCGTCAGGTCGGCGCCGATGAAGATCAACAACTCGGCCCGCTCGGGCGGTCCGGCCGGGTCGTGCTGCACCACCCAGGTGTTGTGGACGGCCAGCGGCAGCCGCGCGTCCCGGCCCGGACCGTACGGCGCGGGATCGGTGGACGAGGCGCCGATCAGGCCGGGCGAGGTCACCACGACGAAGCCGGCCCCGAACGGCGACCGGCCGATCGTGGTGCGCAGCGTCGCGCCGTCCGCCTCGGCGGTCCGGGACCCGGAGTTGGACAGCCGCACCATGTCGGTGAAGTCGGCCTCGGTGAGCCGGAACGGGCCGCCGTCGCGGAGCACCCGGCCCCCGGTCGGCCCGGCCTCGACGGTGATCGGGATCCGCCGCGCCAACAGGGCCCGGCTCGGGATCGTCGCGGTCAGCCACTTGGCCAGATAGAGCAGGCCGAGCGGGATGCCGGGGCCGAGGATCAGCGCCGCGATCAGGGCGGCGGCGAAGTTGATCGGGTTCAGCGGCCGGTACAGGTCGGCGGTGAAGTCGATCTTGACGTCCATGATCCGGCCCGGCTCGCGGTCCGGCGAGAGCTTGATCGTCAGCGCGCCGTTGAGGCTGCCGTTGCCGCCCTCGGCCGTGGTCAGCCGCAACGGCAGCTCCGCCGTCCGGCCCTCCTCGATCCAGAGGCAGTTCCGGGACCCGTCGTTGCCGGAGGTGATCTTGACCGCACCGATCGTGTCCGGCCCGGATTCGATCTCCGGCGCGCCGTCGCCCTCGACCCAGACGCAGCCGGGCCCGGTCACCGGCAGGGTCGCGGTCAGATTCGCCGGGCCTTCGGCCGAACCGAAGTTGATCTTGCCGGCCGGCACCGGGAAGCCCTTCTCCGGCGCGATGGTGACCGGGATCTCGACCACCCGCGGAGCCAGCTGGGTGCCGGCCACCCGCTTGCCGTTCGCGTCGACCGTCGCGGCCGTGGTGATCGCGACGCCGAGCCGGAGGGTGGCCCGGCCCGGGGTCACCTTGGTCAGGTCGATCGACCGCGGCGCGGCGATCTCGCCGGCGCCGGCCTGGTCGGCCAACACGATCTGCTTGCCGCCCGGGACGGTCAGCACCGCGCCGAAGTTCGCCGTACCCAACAGGGAGCCCGGGTCGATCGCCTTGCCGTCGGCACCGGCCAGCCCGAACCGGACGTTCTTGATCGTTTCGCCGGCCCGCAGCTCGGTCTTCTTCGCGTCCGGCCAGGCCGGGAAGATGTCGCCGGACACCTGAATGTTGGTACGCGACCTGGCCTTCGGCGACTTCGCCTTCGGGTCGACGAAGACCACCGCCCACTGCCCGGTCCAATCGGCCTTGGCCGGCCGAGTCAGGTCGATGCTCACGGTACGGTTCGACTGCCAGCCGTAGTTGATCTTGATCCCGCCGGACTGCTCCTCGGTCGTGCGGCCCGGATCACCGCGTTTCAGGGTGATCAACTTTCCGTCCGGCCGGACCAGCACGACAGTCAGACCGTCGACGTTGGCCGAGCCGAGGATGTGCACCGAGTTGAGCGAGTTGTCCAGGACGAAGGCATGCCGCTGCCGGCAGACCTCGCCCTGGCAGACGCCGGCCTCGGTCTGGGTCGGCTCGCTGGACGGGTCGCGCAGTCGGTCGAAGGCGAACAGCAGGTCGTCGATGTTGCTGGCCAGGGTGAACTCGCCCGGCGGCGGTTCGGTGATCTTGCCGCAGGTCTCGTCGCCGGAGGCACCGGTTGCGATCGACCGCATGGTGTCGAAGTCGGAGGCCTTCGCGTCGGCGCCGCGCAGGCCGATCGCGAACAGGGTGACCCGGTTGCCGCGCAGCTGGTCGGCCAGCCCGCCGGGCCGGCACAGGTCGCGCCGGGCGGTCGCCTCGGCCTCCCGGACCCGGTCCTCGGTGTCCAGGTCGAGGTCGGGCGCGTACGGCTTGTGCTCGCCGTAGCGGTCCCGGTCCTCGGCGGTGCGGCGCAGGTCGAGATCGAGGGTGCCGTCGGTGAACCAGACGATCGCCTGGCACCGGTCCGGGTCCTTCGCGGTCCGGGCGGCCAGGGCCTGCCGGGCGCCGTTCAGGCCGTTCCAGTAGTCGGTCTCGTAGCCGGCGTTGCGGTCCCGGAACGAGTCCAGCGCCGAGGTGAGGGTACGGGTGCCGTCGCCGGCCAGCCGGGTCCAGCCGCCGACCGCGTTGTAGTCGGACGCGAACCCCGCCACCGCCACGTCCAGCGCGATCTTCCCCTCGCCGGCGAACGCGCCGAGTTGGTTCAGCAGGTAGCCCGCCGCGGTCACCCGGGCACCGTCCGGATCGGTCGTCTTCAGGCTGGCCGACTCGTCGATCAGCAGCACCAGATCGCCCTTCTTCTGCGACATCAGGCAGCCGCCGAAGACCTCGATCGCCGACTTCTCCTTCGCCGCCGCGGGGGTCGCCGGCAGGATCACCAGGCCCAGCACCGCGAGGGCGTACGCGAGCGTGCCCAGCAGCAGCCTGCGGGTCCGGCGGCGGGTCGCGGTCACAGGCGACCCACCCAGAAGGCGATCCGCAGCGCCGCCACGACGACCGCCACGCCGCAGAGCACCAGCGCCGCGACATAGGCGGGCCGCACCCAGTTCGGCGCCGCGTAGACCGGCCGGGCCCGTTCCGCCGTGTCCGCCTTGATGAAGTACGCCAGCACGCCGATCGCGACCGGCCCGGCCAGCACCCAGGCCGTGATCGCCAGCCCGGGAATCGTGCCGAGCAGCGCGGCCAGCAGCAGGGCGACCAGCGAGATCGCCGCCGCCAGGCCGAGGTACGGCAGCGGCGGCCGAGCGATCTCCAGCGTCGCCGTTCCGACCGTGCCGGAACTGGTCCAGTCGGTCGCGGCCAGCCCGCCGCCCTGGTCCCCGCCGCCGAACGGGTCACCCGCCGGCGAGTTCGAGGTGTCCGGCCCGCCCGGGCCGAGCAGGCCGGAGCCGCCCGGGTCGCCCGCGCCGGAGCCGGCCGGCCGCCGAGGCTGCCGTGGATCCGGGTCCGCGAACTCGGAGAAATCCCACGGGTCGGGGTCAGGCACTCCGACACCTCCAACCGTCTGTCGTCAGGGGGAAAAGCTACCCGAGTGGGGAAAGCCCGTGGGGTGCGCGCTGCCGGGTCCGGACGGTTTTTCACGTTGCGTGAAAAACTGCCGCTTCCCGCGAGAAGTAACGCGCGCAAAGCGACAGGAAGTGTGGCGAAGTGGGGCGGGTGAGGTTGCGTAGGCTGACCGCATGAGCCACGACCCGGCCGGCTCGCCGCGCCCGTTCGACTTCGGCGACGACCCGACGCCCGCGGAGTCCGGCCGCGCGAGCGGGAACCCGTTCGAGGACCAGCCACTCGAGCAGCCCGGCAGACGCCGGTTCTCCTGGATCGCGCTGATCGTCGCCGTCGGGGTCGCGCTGCTGGTCGGGGTCGGCGGGTACGTCCGGACGGCGGCCTACGCCGACGGCTGGGACGTCGACTCCGGGATCCGCTGGGCCGCGCTCACCGTGCTCTGCGTGATCGCGATCCTGGTCGCCATCGTGCTGGCCGTCGTCGCCGTGGTCCGGGGCCGGCCGTCGGCGTCGGGCGGGTCCCGGGTCCCGCTGCTGATCGCCGTGATCGCGCTGGCCGCCGCCCTGGTGCTCCCCTGGGTCGGCTTGGTGCTCGGTTCCTCGCTCGCCCCGCTGCCACCGACTCGCTGAGTCCGTACTTCACAAGACAGTCGCCGGAACGGTTCGGCGGGAGCCGCGAACGCCAGTATGGTCTTTCCCCGTGGCCATCACCGTGCGCACCATCACGACCGAGGAGCATGTCGCGTTCAATCGCGAGCAGCCCAGCGTGAGCTTCCTGCAGACTCCGGCGTGGGCACGGGTCAAATCCGACTGGCGCGGCGAATCGCTCGGCTGGTTCGACGAAGGCGGCAAGCAGATCGGGGCCGGACTGGTCCTGTACCGCAAGCTGCCCCGGATCAAGCGCTACCTGGCGTACCTGCCGGAGGGCCCGGTGATCGACTGGGAGTCCGACGACATCGGCGCCTGGCTGACCCCGCTGGCCGAGCACGCCCGCCGGCAGAAGGCGTTCGGGATCCGGATCGGCTGCCCGCTGGTCGCCCGCCGCTGGCACACCGAGACCGTCAAGGCGGCGATCGCCGACCCGAAGCTATCCCGGCTCAGCCAGGCATCGCCGGACGTCGTCAACCACGCCGCGACCCGGACCCGGAACCAGCTGCGCAGCCTGGGCTGGCGGCCGCCGGACTCCGAGCAGGGCTTCGCCGCCGGCCAGCCGCAGTACGTCTTCCAGCTGCCGATCGCCGACCGCACCACCGACGAGGTGCTGAAGGGGATGAACCAGCTCTGGCGGCGCAACATCAAGAAGGCCGACAAACTCGGCGTGACGGTCCGGCAGGGCACCGTGGACGACCTGCCCGCCTTCCACACCCTGTACGTGGAGACGGCCGAGCGTGATCATTTCGGGCCGCGGCCGCTGTCGTACTTCCAGACGCAGTTCCGGGAGCTGCTGGCCGAGGATCCGGACCGGATCCGGCTCTACCTGGCCGAGCACGAGGGCGACCTGGTCGCCGCCACCACCTGGATCCGGGTCGGCGATCACGCCTGGTACTCCTACGGCGCCAGCTCGACGGCCAAGCGCGACGTCCGCGGCTCCAACGCGATCCAGTGGCGGATGATCACCGACGCGATGGTGGCCGGGGCGACCGTGTACGACCTTCGCGGGATCACCGAGAGCGTTGACGCCGACGACCCGCACCTCGGCCTGATCCAGTTCAAGGTCGGCACCGGCGGCGAGGCCGTGGAGTATCTGGGCGAGTGGGATCTGCCACTCAATCCCGTGCTGTACAAGGCTTTCGACCTGTACCTGAAACGGCGCAGGTAACCTGATCGCCGTGACGGGACTTACGCTGCGTCTGGACGCAGCCCGCTGGCGGATGCATCTGCAGACGGTGGCCGGTGCCACGCCCGGCCTGGTGCCGGTCGCCAAGGGCAACGGTTACGGGTACGGGCTGCGTCGGCTCGCCACCGAGGCGGAGCAGACGATCGGGGTGGACACGATCGCCGTCGGCACCGCGGTCGAGGTGGCCGAGGTGCACGACGTGTTCAGCGGCGACATCGTGATCTTGACGCCGTGGCGACCGGACGACGAGCTGGCGACCGAGCTGGCCGGCGACCCGCGGATCATCACCACGGTGTCCCGGGTGGCCGATCTGGAGGCGCTGACCGACCTGAACCGGGATCCCCGGGTGCTGCTCGAGGTGCTCACCTCGATGTGCCGGCACGGGATCTTCCCGGACGAACTGCGCCGGGTCCGGCCGCTGCTGGAGCACATCCGGTTCGAGGGCTGGACGATTCACCTGCCGATGCTCGACGAGGGCCGGTACGCGGAGGCGGAGCGGCTCGGCCGGACCGCGCTGGAGGCGGCCCAGGGTCCGCTCTGGTTCTCCCACCTGCCGGCCGAGGACGTCGCCGCGGTGGCCCGCCAGCTCGGCGGCGCCGGCGCGGCCGCGGTGCCGACCCGGCTGCGGCTGGGCACCCGGCTCTGGCTCGGCGACCCCTCCAGCCGGACCTCGACGGCCACCGTGCTCGACGTGCACCGGGTCAAGCGGGGCCAGCGGGCCGGCTACCGGCAGCGCCCGGTCTGGGCCGACGGCTGGATCCTGGTGATCGCCGGCGGCACCTCGCACGGGATCGGGATGGAGGCGCCGACCCCGGCCACCTCGGTCCGGCAGCGCGCCGTGTCGGTGGCGACCGGCTCCCTGGCTGCGGCCGGCCGCGCCCTGAGTCCGTACACCGTGAACGGGAAGAAGCGCTGGTTCCTGGAGCCGCCGCACATGCAGTCGAGCCTGGTCTTCCTGCCGGCCAAGGAGACCCCGCCGGCGGTCGGCGAGGAGGTGCCCGTGGAGTTGCGGCTGACCACGGCGACCGTCGACCAGATCATCGAGGCCTGACCTCCCACGTCTCTGACGGAAGCTGTGCCAGGCTGACTGTTCCCGTCACAGAGGAGGCCCAGCCCCATGACCCAGTCAGCCCAGCCCGGACCCGGTGCCACCGATCCGGCCAAGACGATGGGCATCGTCGGCCTGATCCTGGCGATCTTCTGCGCGGTGGTCGGTCTGGTGGTCAGCATCATCGCCTTCGTCAAGTCGCGCAACGCCGGCTTCACGAACATTCCCGCCCTGATCGGTATCGTCATCGGGATCCTGGCCTGCCTCGGCTGGGGCTGGGGTGGCGCGACGATCAACTCCCAGGTCAATCGGTGAGCCTGGCCCGATAACGATTCTGGCGTTTCGACGCGGCCGCGGGCCGCTCGTGTGACGCTGCTCCCACCTTCACTGTGGGAGCAGCGATGTCCACTCAGGTTCCGGGGCCGGGGCAGCGGCCCGACCGGGCGACGCAGCCCGGCTGGTCGCCGTACCACTCGCCCACGCCCTACCCGTCCCAGCCCTCCCAGCCGCTGCCGGCGCCGGGGCCGCGGGTCGTCTACGGTCCGGTGCCTCGCTACGGTCACGCGTCCGATCCGGGCAGGCAGCCAGACCCGTCGCAGGTCGGGGTACGGGTTCGGCCGGCCCGGTCCGGTCCGCTCCCCTGGTCCGCGTACCCCGGCCCGAGCGCGACGCCGCCGCTCGGCCGACCGGAGCGAGACCCGGCCAAGGTGCTCGGCATCGTCGGGCTGGTCCTGGCGTTCTGCTGCTCCTGGATCGGCCTGACGCTGAGCATCGCCGCGGTGGTCCGGTCCCGGCGGGCGGGCTACACCAACGTGCCGGCGATCCTCGGCATCGTGGTCAGCCTCGTGGTCGTGATCGCCTCCGTGATCTTCGGCGGCACGGTCGGCGAAGCCGTCTTCACCTGCCTGCAACGGGGTCCGGGCGAGCACCAGGTCGGCGACCGGATCTTCACCTGCCCGACCCGCTGACCGATCGGCTGCGTGATCGATCAGGTTCGAAGAAGCCGCGCCGGGCGAGGCGCCCTAGGGTCCTGTGCCATGAGCACCGGGCAGGCGACGGCCAACCTCTCGTACCGGGAGGTGCTGCGGGATCGCCGGGTGGCCGGCCTGCTGGTCGGCGACCTGCTCGCCGGGATCGGTACCGGCATGATCATCGTCGCGATGCCGATCCAGACGCTCGCGATCCACGGCACGCTGCCGCGGGCGATCGCGATCGGGCTGGTCGAGGCGGCACCGTTCGTGCTGTCCACCGTGCTGGCGCTGGCGATCGGGCTGGGCCGGGTCCGGGTGCCGCCGCGGGTGCTGCTGATCGCCGACTGCGTACTGCGGTCCCTCACCTTCGCAACACTCGGCCTGCTCGGCATCACCGGGAGGCTGACGCTGCCCGTCCTGATCGGTGGGCTGCTGATCGGCGCCGTGTTCCGGATGGCCGCGGCGTCCAGCCGGCGGCTGCTCGCCACCGAACTGGCCGGTGACACCGGGCGCTACGCCGCCAACGGGCTGCTCGGGCTGAACGCCAGCTTCGCCCTCTACATCGTCGGCCCGGTGCTGGGCGGTGTGATCGCCACGACGACCGCCCCTGGCGTCGCCCTGCTCGCCGACGCGGCCGGTGCGCTGATCCTGCTCGCCGCGGTGATCATCTTCGTCCCCCGCTCGGTCCGGCCCGCGCCGCCCGATCCCGCCGGGGCCGCGCGGCCGAGCTCCGGATGGCAGATCCTGCGCCGCCGTCCGGCCGCCGCCCGGCTGCTGGTGGTCGTGTTCTTCTTCAACCTGCTCTACATGCCGATCGAGATCGCACTGCCGCTGCTGGTCCGGGACCGGCTGGCGGGCGACCCGTCCGCCCTCGGCCTGCTCTGGGGCGCCCTCGGCGCCGGCGCCTTCGTCGGAGCCGCGCTGGTGAACCAACTGCGCCGAGTGCCGCAACGACAGCTCTTGATCATGATCATCGGCCTCTGGGCGCTCTGCCCGATCGCCCTCGCCTTCGCCGGCTCACTGCCGGTTGCGCTGGTGATCTTCGGCCTCGGCGGCCTGGTCTGGGCCCCGTTCACCCCGGTCGCCTACAGCTTTCTGCAGGGCGGCCTGGAACCCGACGAGCAGGTGCAGGTGGTGACCCTGTGGACCACCGGCTCCGTCGTCGCCGCCCCGCTCGGCCTGTCCCTTGGCGGGCCCTTGGTCGAGGCCGCCGGCGTGACCGGCGGCCTGATCCTGTCCGGAGCGCTGACCCTGCTCCTGGTCCCGATCGCCGTCCTGGCCGTCCTGCGCGCCGCCGGGGATCCTGAGTGAATTTCTGCCGCGACTGACCGGCAAGGAACTCACTCCGCTCTCCAGGAGGTACTCGCCAGGCCCGAATCGCCGCGGTCAGTCGCCGAGGAGCTTGGCGCGCAGGCGTTCGGTGTCGGCGTCGGTCCACCCGATCGAGGTCAGGTACGGCAGCACGCCGCCGTGCTGGCGGTCCAGGTGCCCCAGCACGTGTTCCATCGTCTCCGGCCGGGTGTGGTGCGAGGAGAGGGGACGGCCCTCCAGGTTCGCCGCATACGTCGTCGAGCGGCGCAGCCGGGCCACGATCTCGGCGACCTTCTCGGTGCTGGCGGCGTAGTCGGCGATGATCTCGGCCCGGTCGGCGCCGGCGACGGACAGGGCCAGCGCGACGATGGTGCCGGTCCGGTCCTTGCCGGCGGCGCAATGGACCAGCGCGGCGCCGGGCGCCTCAGCGATGTCGCGCAGCGCAGCGAGCACCGAGTCGGGCCGGTCGGCCAGGTAGGACAGGTAGAACGAGGCGGAGGTGTCGGAGACCTGGACGCTCGGCTCCAGGTCGATCCACGGCAGCGCCTCGGCCGGCGCGGCGTCGACCTTCTCGTGCGGCTGGTCGTCACTGACGTCCGGGTCGCCCTCGCGGAACATCGAGTGGTGGTGGATCCGCACCTCGTCCCGTCCGGTCAGCGGACCGGGTCCCTCCGACTCGACCTCGAGCGTCGAGCGCAGGTCGATCACGTCGGTCAGCCCGTACCGCAGCAGGGCGGTGATGTCGCCGTCCGTCAGCGACTGCAGGTTGTCGGACCGCAGCAGACGTCCGGATTTGATCTTGTTCCCGTCGTCGGTACTCATCCCGCCGACGTCGCGCAGGTTCACCAGGCCATCAAGATCAATCCAGTTCGGCGTCACGCCTGCGAGTCTAGTCGGGGCCAGATCAGTGTCGGCGGTCGTACGCCCGCTGGGCCTGGTCCACCTGATCCATGTGAGCCTCCGCCCAGACCTTGAACTGGCTCACCAGCACGGCGAGCGAGCGGCCCAGCGGGGTGAGCGCGTAGTCCACCCGGACCGGGACCTCGGCGGTCACCCGGCGGGTGATCATGCCGTCCCGCTCCAGCGTGCGCAGCGTCTGGGTGAGCATCTTCTGACTGACCCCGACCAGCCGCTGGGACAGGCCGGAGTAGCGCAGATCGCTCTCGTTCAGGGCGCTGATCACCAGCGTCACCCACTTGCTGCTCAGGCTGTCCAGCAGCCGCCGACTGGGGCACTCGGCGAGGTACGCGTCGTACGCGATCTTCGCCTCGCGCCGTCGCTGCGTCGCGGTCCGGGTGGCCATCCGACTCACTTCCTTCCCACTTACGCACTTTCAGGTGCCTACTTCCCGATAGGAAGTTACGTGCCCAAACTGAAGTCCGTCAACCCCAACGAAAGGAAGACCCATGAAGGCCGTTGTGATCACCGAACCCGGTGACGTCGATGCCCTGCAGCTGATCGACCTGGACCTGCCGGAGCCGCGGCCGGGCGAGGTCCGGCTCCGGGTCCTGGCCGCCGGAGTCAATCCGGTCGACCTGGACACCAGGGCCGGCTTCTTCCACCGCGCCGGCTGGATCACCGGGGACCAGGTCGGCCTGGGCTGGGACGTGGCCGGCGTCGTCGACCGGGTCGGGCCGGGCGTGGCCGGGATCGAGCCGGGACAGGCGGTGGCCGGATTGCTGGACCGGCTCGATGTCCCGGTCGGCACGTACGCCGAGCAGCTGGTGCTGCCGGCCACCTCGGTCGCCCCGGTTCCGGACGGCCTCGGCCCGGTCGCCGCGGCCACCGTCCCGCTGAACGCGAGCACCGCGCTCCAGGCCCTCCGGCTGCTGGACCGTTCCGCCGGGGACCGGTTGTTGATCACCGGCGCCGCCGGTGCCGTCGGCGGGTACGCGGTGCCGCTCGCCGCGGCCGAGGGCTGGCGGGTGACCGGTCTCGCCCGGGCCGAGGACCGCGAGTTCGTGCTCGGCGCCGGCGCGGCGGAGGCGGTCACCGGCCTCGAGGACGCCGCCTTCGACGTGGTGCTGGACGCGGCCGTACTGATCGAGCCGGCCCTGGCGGCGACCCGGGACGGCGGGACCTACGTCAGCCTGACGCCCGCCGCGCTGCCTGCGACGGACCGGCCGGTCACGGTCACGGCCGTTCGGGTCGCGGCGGATCCCGCCGATCTGGCCGAGGTCCTCCGGCTCGCCGCGACCGGCACGCTCTCGGTTCGGGTCGCCGGCACGCTGCCGCTCGCCGAGGCCGGGATCGCGCACCGCTGGCTGGCCAAGGGTGGCGTCCGCGGCCGCTGGGTGCTGCTGCCCTGACCTCAGCTGGCCCAATGGCCGGTGAAGAACAGCCAGCACCACCAGAGCATGATCAACACCGACAGCGTGAACGCGGTCGCCACGAGCACCCGGTGCACGATCGCGAGGCCGGGCCGGCGTGGCGTCCAGGTGCCCCAGCTGGCCACCATCAACCAGAGCGGGAACCACAGCAGCACGGCGCGGTTGACCGAGAAGAACCAGTACGACATCGAGAATGCGAGCACCTGCACGGCGACCCAGCTGGCCTCGGCCCAGAGCCGCCGGACCAGGCACCAGACGGTGACCACGACCCCGAGCGCCATCGACGCCATCTCGAACCGGAACACCTCGGCCCAGCCCGGATGATCGGCGTACGCCCCCGGCTCGATCGCCGGCAGCGTGTTGAGGAAGGACTGCCAGGGCCAGGTGAAGCCGCGGGCCCAGCCGGACTCCTGGGCGGCGAACCAGGCCGTCCAGGAACCGGTCAGCAGGTAGAGGAAGATCACGAAGGCGGCCAGGACGGAAGCCGGGATGATCAAGAACGCCAGCCGGCGGAGCCGGGCCGGCCAGCCGATCTTGCGGGTGGTGATGATCATGACGAACAGGGCGCCGATCAGGAACAGCCCGGAGACCCGCAGCGTGCAGGCCAGCGCGGTCAGGCAGGCCGCGGCGAGCCAGCGGTCGGAACGGGCGCGATCCCAGGCCCAGAAGGCGGCGGCGCAGAACAGCGACTCGGTGTACGGGACCGTGGTGAACACGGCCGTCGGCGCGAACAGCCAGGCGATCGCCGCCCACTGACCGCCCAGCCGGGCCAGCGCCGCGGCGGCGAAGGCCGACCCGATCGTCGACAGGACCACGCCGGTCACCGCGACGGGAATGCCGAGCTGCAGGCCGAGAGCGAGCAGGCCGGGCAGGCCGGGGAAGAAGGCCATCAGGTTCGGTGCCGACTGATAGCCGCCCTGGGCCAGCTGGCTGAAGTGCTGTACGTCCCAGTTGCTCACCATCGAGGTCAGGGTGCGCTGCTGGGTCAGCGCGAGCAGCAGCGCGACCAGGCAGATCAGGCCGCGGCTGAGCAGCCAGGCCTGCACCACCGCCCTCCCGCCACTACGGGCCAGCAACCGCTCCAGCAGCCCGGTCGCGAACGCGGGCAGGCCGCTCGGTGCGGGCCAGCGCCGGGCCCGTGCCGTTCGGGAGCCCGCCGACCGCCGTCCCGCCGGTGCCGCCGGTGTCGGATCAGCCATCGGGGTCGGATCAGCCATCGGGGTCGGATCAGCCATCGGGGTCGGGGCCGGCCGCGCGCGCCGGGGCCCGGGCCGGGGCGGTCGCGACCGGTCGGGACCTCAGCCCGGCCAGCGACCAGCCGCGGTCGGCCGCCCGGTCCAGCACGCCGCCGCCCGGATCGTCGGCGCCGCCGGCCCGGACCACGTCGCGTTCCGGGCGCAGGGCGTCCAGCACCACCTGCACGGCGAGGTAGCACTGCACGCCGATCCGGACGATCACGGCGACCCAGTAGAGCCGGTCCGCCGAGCCGTCGGCCGGCTTCAGGACCCCGGCCAGGTGCCACCAGATCGCCGCGAAGTAGAAGAGTTCGGCGGCGGTGAACAGCCACCAGTCCCGCCACCGCGGCCGGGCCAGGATCAGCAGCGGCAGCAACCAGAGCACGTACTGCGGCGAGTAGACCTTGTTGGTGATCAAGAACGCGGCGACGACCAGGAACGCCATCGCCCCGAACCGTGGCCGGCGCGGCGCCGCCATGATCAACCAGCCGATGGCGAGGCAGGCCGCCAGCAGCAGCACGGCGTTGACCAGGTTCAGCGCCGGGACCGGGTGGCCGGCGAGCTCGAAGACGTACCAGAGCGAACCGAGATCGCCTTCCCGGTCGGAGTTGAACGTCCAGAACGCCAACCAGGACTCGGGAGCCAGCAACACCACCGGCAGGTTGACCAGCGACCAGCTGATCATGAAACCGCCGAGCGTCGCGAACAGGTCGTTCAACTTCTTGGTGCGTACGCAGAGCAGGATCAACGGCCCGAGCAACAGCACCGGATAGAGCTTGGCCGCGGTCGCCAGGCCGAGCAGGACACCGGCGACGATCGGCTTCTTCCGGGCCCAGAACAGACAGCCCAGCGCGGTCAGCGCGATCACCAGCAGATCCCAGTTGACCTGGGCGGCGGCCGCGACGCAGGGCGAGGCGGCGAGCATCATCGCGTCCCACGGCCGGCCTTCGACCGTACGCACCTGGGCCCAGACCGCGACCAGGAACAGCAGGCCGAGCAGCACCTGGTTGACGTCGACGAACAGCAACGTGGAGGCGACCTGCTGCTGATCACTCAGCCCGGTGCCCTGCGCGCCGCCGAGGAAACGGGTGATCAGCCGCTCGATCTCGAGGAACCAGCCGGTCAGCACCGGATACTCCAACACCGGGTAGTCCGGGCTCGACTGCAGATACGGCGTCAGCCCGGCCATCAGCCCACGGCCCTGATAGAGCAGCCCGATGTCGGAGTAGCACATCAACCGGAAGTGATCCGGCGCCTGCCCCGGCACGGTGATCCGGCACGGGATCCGGAAGATCATCCCGACCAGGTACGTCAGCGTCGCGACCGCCAGCGTGACCCGGATCGGGCTCCACCAGACCCGCCCGGCCGCCGCCCGCCGCCCGAGCGGCCCGCCGAGCCGGTGACTGACCAGCCGAACGAACCCGTCCTCGGCCGACGGCTCCGCCACGACATCCCTGGGCCGGGCCGGCTGGTCAACAGTCATCGGTGCGACTCTACTCAGCCGCGGCCCCGCCTCGCGCCCCTGCCGGTTTTTCACGTTGCGTGAAAAACTGGCGCTTTACCAGAGAAGCTTCTCGTGTAAAGCGCCAGGAAACCTGGTGGAGTTGAGTCAGGAGGGGCCGGCATGAGCGACTTCGACGGCCGGACCGTGCTGGTGACCGGGGCGAGCGGTGGGATCGGCGGCGCGACCGTACGTCAGCTCGTCCGAGCCGGGGCCCAGGTGATCGCGAGCGGCCGGTCCGAGCAGAGCCTGGCCGCGATCGTCGAGGAGACCGGGGCGCGGGCGCTGCCGTTCGACCTGACCTCCGAGGACAGCATCCGGACCGCCCTGGACGGGGTCGACCTGTGGGGCGTGGTCAACTGTGGCGGCTTCGGTGGCGAGATCGCGACACCGACCGAGACCGACATCGCCGTGTTCGACCAGGTGATCAGCGTCAACGCCCGCGGCGCTCTGCTGGTGATCAAGTACGCCGCGCGCTCGATGCAGCGGCTCGGCCGGGGCGGCTCGATCGTCAACGTGTCCAGCCAGGCGAGCCTGGTCGCGCTGCCGGGCCACATCTCGTACGGCTCCTCGAAGGCGGCCCTGGACAACATCACCCGGGTCTCGGCGCTGGAGCTCGGGAAGTACGGCATCCGGGTGAACAGCGTGAATCCGACGGTCGTGATGACCCCGATGTCCGCCTGGTACTGGGGCCGCGAGGACATCGAGCGACCGTTCCTGGAGGCGATGCCGCTGGGCCGTTGGGCCACCGAGGACGAGATCGCCGGGCCGATCGTCTTCCTGCTCAGCGACGCCGCGTCCATGATCACCGGGGTCAGCCTGCCGATCGACGGCGGCTACAGCTGCCGCTGACGATCAGGGGTCGGACTCCCCTACCATCGCGGCCATGACTTCTGCGGACGTACCCGAACCTTCCCCACCGCCCCGGCCTCCGGGCGCACCGAGCCTGTTCAACGGCGCCACGGTCCACGGCTTCCTCGGCCAGCGCGGGGTGCGGCACCCGAGCGAGATCGCGCTCCTGGTGATCGGGATTCTGGTCACCGTGATCGGCTATCTGGCGTTCTTCGTCGTGGCCCTCACCGGTCCGGCGGACGCTGCCGCGGGGGCCGTCTTCGCCGTCCCTGAACCGCTGGCCAGCTATCTCTGGGTCGGGCTGTTCGCGCCCGTCGCGATCTGGGTGGTGCGGGCGCTGGAGTACGCGAACCTGCGCACCCAGGCGGTCCGGATGACGCCCGGGCAGTTCCCCGAGGGCTATCGGATGGTCGCCGAGGCGGCCCGGCAGTTCGGGCTGCGCCGGGTGCCGGACGCGTACGTGGTGCTGGGCAACGGCGTGATCAACGCCTTCGCGGTCGGCCACGGGTTCCGACGCTTCGTCGCGGTGCACTCCGACCTGTTCGAGGTCGGCGGCCAGGCCCGGGATCCGGAGGCGCTCCGGTTCGTCATCGCCCATGAGGTCGGGCACATCGCGGCCGGTCACACGTCGTACTTCCGGCTGGTGTTCACCACGCTGCTGCGCCAGATCCCGCTGATCGGCCCGGCGTACTCCCGGTCCCAGGAATACACGGCGGACAACTTCGGCTACCTCGCCGCCGCGCCGGGGGCGCCGGGCGTGATGGGGACGCTCGCCGCCGGCAAGTACCTGAACGCCCACGTCAACTTCCACGAGCTGTGCGACCGGGCCGCGACCGAGAAGGGGCTGTGGATCCACGTCGCGAACTGGCAGCTCAGCCACGCGCCGAACACCTGGCGCTCGAACGCCCTGCGGGATCGCTCGCATCCCGGCCGGATCTGGTTCCGTCCAGGTCTCCTCGGTGGTCGCAAGACGCAATTCCTGGCGCCGCTTCCGCCGGGCAACGAGCGCTCGGCCCGCTACCCGACTCCGGACCAGGCGATCACGCTGCTCGACCAGGCCGACACGGTCGCCCGCGAGCAGCAGTTCGGCCGGTTCCCCGGCGTTGACTATGCGCAGCTGCCCGGGATCCGAGACCTGCAACTGGCCCAGCCCGCCCTGTCCCAGCCGGCCGGGCCGCAGCCGACGACACCCGACGAACCGGGTCGCGACTAGGAACAGACCAGGCCGTGAGGAGTCTTGACCAACCAGACCTCTCCACGGCTTCGCGAGGACGGGCGTGCAGGCGCCGCCGGAGATGGTCAGCTTTCGGCCGGGGCTGCTCGTTCTCGACGGTGTCGAATCCGAACTCGGCCGGCGTCGGCAGCGGCGTCCCGGCGGCGGCTTCAGCCGGTACTGGAGCCGTCGGAGCTCGAGTCGCCGCCGAGGATCGAGCCGCTGGACCCCGTGCGGCCCGAACTGCTCGCGTCACCCGTGTCCGACGATCCGCTCGAGTCCGAACTGCCCGACGAACCGTCCGAGTCCGTACTCCCCGACGACCCGCTCGAGTCCGAGCTCCCGGACGAACCGTCCGAGTCCGTACTCCCCGACGACCCGCTGGAATCCGAGCTCCCGGACGAACCGTCCGAGTCAGAGCTCCCGGACGAACCGCCGGAGTCGTCGGTCGAGCCGCCGGAATCGCTGGAACCGCCCGAATCGGACTGGCCGTTCGAGTCGGAGTTGCCGCTCGGTTCCTCACTCGGCTGCTCCGACGGTTCCTCACTCGGTTGTTCCGAGGGCTCCTCGCTCGGTTGCTCCGACGGCTTCTCGGTGGGCTTCTCGGACGGCTTCTCCGTCGGCTCCTCACTCGGCGTCTCGGACGGCTCCTCGCTCGGTTCCTCGGTCTCCGGCTTCTCGGTCTCCGGATCCCGGGTCTGCTCCTGTTGATCATCGCCGGGATCGTCGTCCCGCGGCCGGTCCAGGTTGACCCAGGCCGGGTCCTCGAACTCCTCCACCGGCTGGTCCTTGGTGGCCTTCTTCATGTAGTCGGCCCAGGTCAGCGCCGGGTACGTACCGCCGAAGAAGGTGCTGTCGCCCGGCCGGGCATAGTCGTCCAGGTCCTCGTTGCCACCGTCGCCCGCGACGTACATGACCGAGGTCGAGATCTGCTTCGTGTACGCCACGAACCAGGCCGAGGTGATGTCGTTCTTCACGCCGTCCTTGGTGCCGGTCTTGCCGGCGACCGGGCGGTCCAGGGTCTGCACGGTCTGACCGGTGCCCTCCTCGACCACGCTGGACAGCGCGTACGTGACGTCGTGGGCGATGTCCTCGCTGACGGCGCGCTTCTCGGCCGGCTTCGCCTCGTAGACCACGTTGCCGGCGGCGTCGGTCACCGACTCGACCACGTGGTTGGCGACGTGCACCCCGTCGTTGGCGTACGTCGCGTAGGCACCGGCCTGGTTCAGCGGGCTCACCTCAGCCGCACCGAGCGCGAGCCGGGTGTTCTCTTCCCAGCCGCCGGCCTTCGGCGCACCCGCGGCCTGAGCCGCCTTGCTGATCTTGCTCGGCCCGTCCTCCATCTCCACGGTCATGTCGACGAAGGCGGTGTTGATCGACTCCGCCGTGGCGCGGCGCAGGCTGACCGAGCCGTACTGGTGGTTGAACTCGTTGCGCACCTTGACCGGGTCGCCGTCCGGTGTGAACGAGTTGCCGTTGAAGTACGAGCGCAGGCTGTAGCCGTCCTCCAGACCGGCCGCGAGCGCGTACGTCTTGAAGGTCGAGGCGGTCGGCCGCGCCGTGGTGGCCCAGTTCCGCGAGTTCGCCACGTAGTCGGGCCCGCCGTAGACGGCCAGCACCCGGCCGGTGCCGACCTCGACCGATGCGATCGCCGCGTGCAGGTCGGACTTCTTCTCGTCGGCGGCGTCCGCGGCCTTCTTGGTCCACTTCTGCGCCGACTTCACCGCGGCGTTCTGGGCCGCCTTGTCGAACGTCGTGGTGATCTTGAGGCCGCCGCCGTTGATCGTGCTGGAGTCGAAGCCGGCCGCGAGCAGTTCCGCCTCGACCATCTTGAGCAGGAAGCCCTTCGGACCGCCGTAGCGCTGGTTCTTCTCGATCTCCGGGAACTTCGGCAGCGCCTTGGCGTACTTGGCCGCCTCGGTCGGCGTGATCGCGCCGGTCTCGGCCATGCTCTGGATCACGTACCGATAGCGCTCCAGCAGCCGTGTGTTGTGGCCGTCGTCCACGTCCGGGTCGAACACGGTCGGGTTGTTCAAGATCGCGGTCAGCGCCGCCGCCTGCGGCACCGTGAGGTCCTTGGCGTCCACGTCGAAGAAGGCCTTCGCCGCCGCCTGGATCCCGTACGCGCCGCGGCCGAAGTAGATCGTGTTCAGGTAGCCCTCGAGGATCTGCTCCTTGGTCAGGTCCTTGTTGAGCTTGTACGCAAGGAAGACCTCCTTGAACTTCCGGGCCAACGTCTGCTCGGAGGTCAGGTACATGATCTTGATGTACTGCTGGGTGATCGTCGAGCCGCCCTGCAGCGAGCCACCGGTGGCGATGGCCCAGGCGGCTCTGATCATGCCCGGGATCGAGATCCCCGGATCGGTCCAGAAGTCCCGGTTCTCGGCCGACACCAGCGCATCCTTGATCGACTGCGGCATCTCGTCGAACGTCAGCGGCTGCCGGTTCTGGGTGGCGAAGCTGCCCAGCTGGGCCTTGCCGTCGTTGTAGTACACGAAACTGGTCGCGGTCTGGAAGTCGGCGTTCGGGTCAGGCAGCTCGGTGGTCTGATAGCCGACGACGACGATCGCGGTGGCGCCGATCAAGCCGATCAAGATCAGGGCGACCAGGCTGCGAACGATCCGGCGGGCCCAGCGGCGGCCCTTCGACAGCGGTTTCTTCCCCGATTTCCTGGCGTGGTTCTGGCGCGACCCCAAGGGGCGCTCAGCCATAGATGTCCTCGACGGTCTGCTGCCGGCGCGGGGGCTTGCGCTTCACCCCGTCCCCGAGCAGGTACGACATGATCATGAAGTTCCAGCTGCAGCTGAGGCACACCTCGACGACGACGACCTTGAACTCGCCGAACTCGTGCGCCATCTCCTCGAGCTCGGCGATGCGCTTGATCCGCCCCGAGTACTGTCCGAGCTGGTCGCCGAACACGTAGTGCAGCTGGATGAACTCCGGCGAGTCGCAGACCGGGCAGGTGCCGTCGACCTTCTCGCCGTGATGCTTCGCCGCCCGCAACAGCATGGGGTCGGCGTCGCAGGCCTCGCGCCGGGCCAGCCGGCCGCCGGGACGCCGCAGCGAGGCCAGCGTCGATCGACGCTGCAGCGCGTAATCGACAACCTCCCGCTGGGACCACATGGGCACCAGGGTACGTGCCGATTTCGGCGTTGGCGATATCGCAGTTGGGGTCGGAGGGATAGGACGCACAAGCAGAATTCACGGACGGGGCGGTGCCAGAGTTCCCGAGTGCCAGGACATCGTCGGCCGTCGGGCGGCGTGTCGTGACCACCGTCACCTTGTCGTGCGGTAATGCGCGTCGGAGTCTTGTCATGATGAATTTCTGATTTGTACGATGATTGAATGTCCGACCGCATCCGTACCCTGACGCTGTCCCTGGCCTACCTGCCGCTCGCCGTACCGATCAGTGACGCGAAGGTGCTCACCGGCCGGCAGCGACCCCTGACCCAGGTGGCCCTCTTGTTCGCCGAGGTGACCACCGAGGCCGGTTTCGAGGGGCTGGGCTTCAGCTATTCCAAGCGGGCCGGCGGGCCTGGCTTGTTCGCCCATGCGCGCGAGATCGGTGCCGACGTGATCGGCGAGGATCCGAGCGACATCGCCAAGCTCGGCACCAAGCTGGTCTGGGCCGGGGCGTCGGTCGGCCGCAGCGGCCTGGCGACCCAGGCGATCGCCGCGGTCGACGTGGCCCTGTGGGACCTCAAGGCCAAGCGGGCCGGGCTGCCGTTGGCCAAGCTGCTCGGCTCTCATCGTGATGCGGTGCCCTGTTACAACACGTCGGGCGGGTTCCTGAACGCGCCGATCGAGGAGGTCCTGGACAACGCGGCCGGGGCCGTGGAGCGCGGCATCGGCGGGATCAAGATCAAGGTCGGGCAGCCCGATCAACTGGCCGACCTGGCCCGCGTCGAGGCCGTACGAGCTTCGTTGCCGTCATCGGTCGCCCTGATGGTGGATGCCAATCAGCAGTGGGATCGCGGGGCCGCGCTGCGGATGGGGCGGCAGCTGGAGCCGTTCGGGCTGGTCTGGATCGAGGAGCCCTTGGACGCGTACGACGCGGCCGGGCACGCCATGCTCAGCGGGCGGCTGGACACCCCGATCGCAAGCGGCGAGATGCTGACCAGCGTCGCCGAGCACCGGGCCCTGATCTCGCGGGATGCGGTGAGTTTCCTGCAGCCGGACGCGCCGCGCGTCGGCGGGATCACGTCCTTCCTGCGGATCCTGGCGCTGGCCGACGAGGCCGGCCTGAAGGTCGCCCCGCACTTCGCGATGGAGCTGCACCTGCACCTCGCGGCGGCGTACCCGGGCGAGGTCTGGGTGGAGCACTTCGACTGGCTGGAGCCGCTGTTCAATGAGCGGCTGGAGATCGCCGACGGGCGGATGCTGGTCCCCGATCGGCCCGGGATCGGCGTATCACTCAGTGAGCAGGCGAGGGCCTGGACCGTCGAGACGGCAACCTTCGGTGGCTGAGAGCCTGACCGCCCGGGTCGTCTCGGAGCTGACTCGGGAGATCGCCGAGGGAGTGGTCGCGGCCGGCGAGCGACTGCCCACTGAGGCGGCTTTGATGCAGCGATTCTCCGTGTCACGGACCGTGGTGCGGGAGGCCGTGGCCCGATTGCGGGCGGCCGGCTTGGTGGACTCGCAGCAGGGACGCGGAACCTACGTGCTGACCAGGCCGAGCGGTGTCCGCTTCGAGTTCGGCGAGTCTGTGGTGCGGAGCGTGCCCGAGCTGTTGGAGCTCGCGGAGTTCCGGATCGGCGTGGAGTGCGAAGCCGCGGCGCTGGCGGCGCGGCGGCGCGATGATCAAGATCTGGTACGCCTCCGGAGGGCGGTTGCGGAGCAGCGAGCTGCGACGGATGCCCCCACCCGCTCCATCCAGGCCGACTTCGACTTCCACCACGCCATCGCCCGCGCCTCCCGCAACCGCTACTACCCGGATCTCCTGTCGGCCATCGGCCCGATGATGATCATCCTGCCCAAGGGGCGGCGGCGAGCCGGGCGTCCGGCCGATCCCGTCGGAGCCGAACACGAGGCGATCCTCGGTGCGATCGACTCAGGCGATCCCCAGGCTGCGGCCGCCGCTATGCGTACCCACTTGATCAACTCCGCCACCCGCCTCCGCCACGAGTAGTCACGTCGGAACGCAGTCCATAGAGCACACCGCCCGCGACTCGCCCGCCGAACGTGACGCACTCCCGGCTGCCGAGCGCACGCCAACCCACGCGCCCTGAGCCTGTCGAAGGGCCAAGCCCGAACCCGCCGAGAAGTCAAACCCGAACGTCCCCTGAGCCTGTCGAAGGGCAAGCCACAATCCTGTGTCAGAGCCGCACCCTAGAGTCGGACCCATGATCGACACCGCCGCCCTCGCCGAACGCTTCCTCACCACCCTCGAGGCCCGCGACTGGGAGGCCTGGCAGGCGTTGCTGTCCGAGGACGTGATCTACGAACTGCCCCAGACCCGGGAGCGGATCCGCGGCCGAGCGGCGTACCTGACGTTCAGCCAGACCTACCCCGGCGACTGGCACCTGACCCCGAAGGTGATCATCGGCGACGGCCAGCGCGCCGTGATCTGGTTCGGCTGGGAGGTCCGCAGCCCTGACGGCGACGAGTCGGCTGACGCCCAAGTCTTCTTCGAGTTCGACGAGCAGGGCATGATCACGAAGGTCACCGATTTCTGGCCCGAACCCTACGAGCCGCCGGCCAGGCCCGAGGGCCTCATCGAACGCTGGTGATCATTTCGCCCGAGCCCGGTGCCGCCGCACGGCATCCCGATTGGCACACCCCGGACTGCAATACCGCTGCCGCCCGTTCCGCGTGAGATCCACGTACACCCGATCGCAGTCGTCTACGGCGCACCGCCCCAACCGATTCATCCCCCGCCCGGCCAGGTGCAGGGCGGTCCCCGCCGCCATCATCGCCCCCACCTGATGCCCGACACTGATCTTGTCCGGCCGGTAATGCAGATGCCACCCCGTGCCGGCGTGATCAGTCAGCGTAGGAAACGAGCAATAGGCCTGGGTCATGGCGTTCACCCGCCTCCCCCGCTCCTCCGGCTCCGTGGCGTCGACCACCGCCAACCACTCCCCAATCGCCCGCGCGACCAACTCAAGATCATGAGCGGTGATCGGCATCTCCCGAATCAGCCCATGATCATCACAAATCCGCCGCAGCTCATCGGCCGACGTAGGCGGCCGATTCGCCAGATCCTGCGCCATCACCACACCATCGACGCCGTAAGGGTTGAGTTGCATAAGACCATTACAGCATCCTTGAGCCATGACCGCGACCCGCGACCACCAGCACCACTGGCAGACCGCCTCCGAACACACCACCAGCCAAGGCCGCCTCGCCTACCAGTCCTGCCCCTGCGGCCACTGGCGCATCCTCCGCCTGCACACCCTGGCTACGGTCGTCACCGGCGCCCGCTGACGCGGCCTTTCGCGTTGGCCCGACCCGCCCACGATGCCGTACCATCGAGCGTCGAGCAGCTTCGGCCGCTCACGGGGCCATGGCGCAATTGGTAGCGCATCTGCTTTGCAAGCAGAGGGTTAGGGGTTCGAGTCCCCTTGGCTCCACCGAACGACGAAGTTCGCGGTCAACCTCCAGGACCGCTGTGAAGGAGGGAATCATGAGCCAACGACTCCTGTACGAGAAGCCCTGCCCACCGTGGCGGGGGCTGTCACGGACGGAGTACATCGATGGCTCATTCCCCACACAAGCAATGGAAAGGCTGCCAGCTCTGCAAGCCGCATAAGCACCGGGCCCACGGCCGTTCGGTACGTGAACCCTGGTCGGTTCTGCGCAAGCTCGGCAAGAAGCGACGCGTGCGTCGAGGCGACCTCGGTCGGGACTTGTAGGTGACCCATCTGGTTCGACATGACTTGCTGCGTGGCGGTTGCTGTGGACCCCCTTGGACGACTTCGATGCAGCGTTCCGGTCAGCGTGGGCGTGAGCCAACTCCACCACTCTGCCGCACTCCCCCATCCCACGCCCCATTGCGTATCCCACCCGGGCTGCTGACCGGGCATCGAAAGGCCCATCGACGCAGCGATGGTCGACTACTTCCGACCTGAGATCACCGGCCGAGCCGACGCCGCTACCTGAGGATCAGGCTGCCATCGAAGGTGTCCAGGTCCTGCAGAGTCTCTCGGTATATGGGGTTGAGGTCCGGCAGTCTCGAGCGGTCGAAGAACTGCGCGTCGACCGTCTCGTCAGTCTCACCGAGGAGCGTGCCCGACCAGCGGTCGACGCGGAAGGCCACGGTGAACATCTGGTGTTGGCCGCCGTAGGCGTTGGTGAACCAGAAGCGCTTCTCGGTGTAGAGCGCGAACGGGGTCGCGGCTTCGACGGTCAGTCCAGTCTCCTCGCGGACCTCTCGGATCAGGGCTTCCCAGATCGACTCACCGAGTTCGAGGCCGCCGGCGGGCATGGCCCAAGCGTGGTTGTCCGATCGGCGGATGAGCAGGAGTCGATCTTCGTCGTCCATGATCACGGCCCGCGGGCCAGGAGTGATCAGGCGGCGATCGCCCACGACCTGGCGTAACGATCCTACGTAGGAGCCCTCGTACGACATGGACTACTACCCGCGTAGTTCGCGGACGCGTTCGGCCAGGCGTTTGGCCTCGTCGTCCGACAGTTGTGCACCTGCCTGCCGGGCGAGGTCGGCCAGGTCGTCGGGGTCGTAGTCCTGTCGTTCCAGGTCCCCGCCGGCACGGCCGATGGCGGTGTAGTCGAGGGTGACGGTGAAGAGTGTGGGCGTGCCGTCGGGGTCTTGGCCGTGGCGGTTGAGCATGAGAGAGGAGCGGAAGTGGGTCGTCGGTGAGGTGCTGGTCCAGTGGTGGCCCATCTCTACGTCGACTCGGCGGACCGGGAGCTCGTCGGTGGAGTGCATGAACTCCCAGTCGCCGGCCCGCTTGCGCCACAGTTGCCAGGCCTGGCCGCCGGGGTGTTCGGAGTCCGAGACTCGGATCTGGTGGGGCCAGAGGCCGCCGTCGATCTCGGCTCCGTCGGCTAGTTCGATCGGGATCAGGGGTGGGATGCCGATGCCGGGGTCGCTGAGGTAGCGGCGGCCGTCGAGGGTGACGCTGAGGACCAGGTGGGTTCTCGGGGACGACGTCGGATCGCCTACGCGGGCGAGGCGGGGTTCGACGGTGTAGCCGAGTTCGGTGAGGACGGCGTGGAAGAGGGTGCCGTGCTCGAAGCAGTAGCCGCCTCGGTGCCTTCGGACGAACTTGTCCTGTACGGCAGCGAGCGAGACGCCGGGATGCTGCTCGAGGAGGACGTCCAGGTTCTCGAACGGGAACGTACGGACGTGGGCGGTCTGGAGGCGGCCGAGGGCCTCCAAAGAAGGCGGCTCGGCGGTGGCGCCCGTGCGGGCCAGGTAGGCGTCGAGGTCGAGGTCGGCGGTGTCCCAGGTCATGGGGACATCATCCATGGTGGAAGCTTGATCATTGTGAAGAACGTGTACGTCGTCACCCACCCCGAGGCCACCCATCATGTCGACGGTCTGGTCGGCGGGTGGTACGACTCCGACCTGACCGAGCGGGGGTGTCACGCAAGCCGGCAAGATCGCGGAGGCGTTGGCCGAGGAACTGAACGGCGTCGAGGTCACCGTTCACTCCTCCGACCTGCTCCGGACCCGGCGCACCGCGGAAATCATCGCGGGGCGGCTGAAGGCACCGTTGACCACCGATCCGGGGTTGCGGGAGCGCTCGTTCGGCGAGGCCGGTGGGCGGCCGCAGGCTTGGTTCCAAGATCATCTCGTACCGGTTCCGGAGGGCGTCGACTGGTGGCGGTACGACGAGGGATTGGCCGGGGCCGAGACCCGGATGGCCGTGGCGGAGCGGGTTTACGGTTCCCTGCAACGGATCCGGGACGAGCCGGGCGAGCATCAGGTGATCGTGACGCATGGCGGAGTGGCCGGTTACGTCTTCGCGGCGTGGCTCGGAGTGCCGGTCGAGAGCGCGCCCGGCGCGTACTTCCGGGTCTCGTCCGGAGGGATCAGCCTGCTGCGCAAGGATGATCACCACTATCCCTCCGAGCTCGCCCGACTCAACCGGACCGACCACCTCGACTGACGGGCTGCCACGGGGCAGACCATCCTGCTGTGCGAGGGTACGGACGTGAGTGATCATTCCGGCAAGGTCGCGCTCGTCACCGGTTCTTCTCGCGGAGTCGGCGCCGAAACCGTTCGAGGTCTGGTACGGAAAGGCATCGCGGCCGTCGTCAACTACCGCGACAAGGCCAACCGGGCCAACGCCCTCGCCGCCGAACTCCGGGCCGACGGCGGACGGGTGCTGACGGTCCAGGCCGACGTCACCGATCCAGCCGCCGTTGCACGGGTGCGCGACGCGATCGCCAAGGAGTTCGGTGGCCTGGACTTCCTGATCTTGAACGCCTCCGGCGGCATGGAACGGGACGCCGACGAGACGTACGCCATGAGGCTGAACCGCGACGCCCAGGTCGCCCTGGTCGAGATCATGCTCCCGGTGCTCCGGCCGGGCGGGCGGATCGTGTTCGTGACCAGTCATCAGGCCCACTTCTTCGGCCGGCGTGAGGTGCCGGAGGCGTACCGGCCGGTGGCGGAGAGCAAGCAGGCCGGCGAGCGCGCCCTCCGCGAGCGGATCCCTGCCCTGGAGCAACGCGGACTGAAAGTCACCGTCGTCTCCGGCGACCTGATCGCCGACACGATCACCGTCAAGATGCTGGAACGCGCGCAGCCCGGCACCGTGGCGGCTCGCGAAGCCGGCGCCGGCCGCGTCCTGACGGTACCGGAGTTCGCCGACGCGGTCGTGGCGGCCGCCCTCGACCACGCAGCTCCGTCAGGCGAAACGATCTTCGTCGGCGGCGCCGACTACCTCCACGAGCTCGAAGATCGACCGTGATGTCACAGGTCGGGCGCGTACTTCGTCTTCGGGGTGGTCACGCATCCGAACACGACGGAGGAGTCACCATGAACGCTCGACTGAAGCTCATCGGCAACCCGGCCGCCATGCCGGTCATGAAGGCCATGATGGGCGCGCACAAGGCCCTGGCCGGTTCGTCCCTGCCCACATCCCTGCAGGAGTTGGTCTCGCTGAGGGCCAGTCAGCTCAATGGCTGCGGTCCCTGCATCGACATGCACTCGAAGGAAGCGGCCGCAGCGGGCGAGACCTCGGAACGGCTCAATCTGGTCGCGGCCTGGCGGGAGGCGACGGTGTTCACCGTCGCCGAGCGGGCGGCGCTCGAGCTGACCGAGCACGGCACCAGGCTCGCCGACAGCCCGGAGGGAGTCCGCGACGAGGTCTGGCAGCGGGCAGCGGAGCAGTTCGACGAGGAGCAGCTGACCAGTCTGGTCATGCTGATCGCCATGATCAACTCCGCGAACCGGATCAATGTGATCACCCGGCAGCAGGCGGGCGGTTACCAGGCCGGTGCGGCGGCGGCTCACCTGGCCGCGGCCGGCTGAACCGAAGGGTTGGCGATGGGACGGGCGGAAGAGTTCCAGGAGTTGCGGTCGTTGCTGTTCGCGATTGCGTACCGCATCCTCGGCAGTGTCACCGAGGCCGAGGACGCGGTCCAGGACACCTGGCTCCGTTACGAGGCGGCCGAGTCGACGCCCGTGTCACCGAAGGCTTATCTGTCGACCGTGGTGACCCGGATCTCGATCGACCTGCTGCAATCCGCCCGGTCCCGACGGGAGACCTATGTCGGCCAGTGGTTGCCGGAACCACTGCTGACCGATCCGTACGAGGATCCGGCTCGGTCCGCGGAGCTGGCCGACTCCGTCTCGATGGCCGCGCTGCTCCTGCTGGAACGGCTCAGCCCGCTCGAACGGGCCGTGTTCGTGCTGCGCGAGGTGTTCGGGTACGGGTATGACGAGATCGCCGCCGCGGTGGGGCGTACGCCGGCGGCTTGCCGTCAGCTCGTCGTACGGGCACGGCGGCACATGACCGAAGGTCGGACCCGGTTCGAGGCCGACAGCCGGGCCCGCGACGAGCTCGCGAACCGGTTCTTCGATGCGATCAAGATCGGTGATCTTGAAAGCCTGCAGGAACTGCTGGCGGCGGACGTCCAGTTGGTCGGGGACGGCGGCGGCAAGGCTCCGCAGCTGGCCCGGACCGTCCACGGCGCCGACAAGGTGTCCCGGGTCGTGGTCAAGGGCTTCCCGCCCGTGTTCGAACTCGACGTGGTGCTGGAGCGGCACGAGATCAACGGCCAGCCCGGCGCCATCCTGCGGGTACGGGACGGCGGCGTGATCGGAACGATCATCCTCGACGTCCTGGACGGTCGCATCCAGGCGATCCGCTCGGTGATCAACCCGGACAAGCTCGGCCACCTCGGCCCGGTCGCCGACATCTGGGCGGTCCGGGACGAGGTGAGCCGGCGAATCCGGCCGCGGCCGTAGTCTCGGCACGGACCGGTGTCGCGATATGTCAGCCCGGTAGCGGTTCGCCACGCGGGATGCTGGTCGGCTGCAGGCTGTCCTTCAGCGCGTCGGCGAAGGGGACTCCGGGATGCGCTCGATGGGTCCAGCGTTGCCATCGCGACGGATGACGTGGACCGTCACCGACCTGCCACACCGGAAGGCCGCTCCCAGCGACACGGTCCCGAAGCCACTCGACCTGGCTCCGGAAGTGTCCGCGAGCGGTCCCGGTCGGCTCGCCGGCGCCGTAGGCCAGCAGGACTCCCTCGGCGCCGGTGATGCAGTCCATCAGAGGCTGCCGGGCGGACAGCCAGCCAGCTTCGTTCGCACCCAGCAGCGCGATCTCGTTCGTGGTCTGGGACGACTCTGCGAACAGATTCGCGATCTCGACGCGGGCGAACCCCAACAGGTCGGCCGCCAGCTCGACCCGACGGAGCGTGCGCGTGCCCTCCGTCAACGGAGGGTTCGCCAGAATCGCCGCCAGGACTCCTTCAGCTGGGCTACCCACGGGCGCTATTCCAGCATCGTTCGGACTGGCTGCGCCAAGGGGTCGGTTCGTGAGGTCTGCCCTTCGACAGACTCAGGGAGCGTTGAGGTCGCTCGCCCACGCGAAGTCGTCGTCGGGGACGCGGGCCGGCGCGATCCAGCGCAGGTAGGGCTCGGCCAGGGCCAGGATCTGATCATGCCGGAGGTCGGGTGAGCGCAGGCTGACTCCGACGGCGTAGTTGGTGACAACCGAAGCGAGCAGCCCGGGCAGTCCGACGGCGTTGATGCCCGAGCGGGCGAGCAGGGCCGGCCCCTCGGCGAAGACCCAGGCGATCCGGCGACGTTCGGCGACGCAGCGGAGTTGATCAGCGAAGGCGGTCCGCTGATCTTGATCGAGATAGCTGAGCAGGGACGCGGTGAAGACGAGCACCGGCTCGTCGCCGGGCAGTTCGTCGATCACCGCCGCCGTGTCGGTGACAGCATCGCCGCGGATCAGGCGGACGTCGGCGTCCGTGGTCAGGAAGGCCTCGCTGGCGCTCCGTAGTGTGGTCAGGTCGTCGACCCGTTCCGGCCAGATGAACGCCTCCAGCCAACTCCGTGCCTCGGGATCGTTGAGATCGACGGGTTGTTGATCAAGGCCGATGCGCTGCCGTACGGACGCCGGTCGGTCGGCCCACAATCCGCCCGTGGCCGGGCCTCGGTGTGCCGTCTCGATCACGACGGCCGACTCGCGGCCGGGCAGTCTGCATCCGTCCACGCGGTAGGTGTAGTGGTCGAAGATCAGGTTGAGCCCCGCGCTCGTTCCGATCTCGAGCAGGTGGACCGGGCCCGGCCAGTGCCGTGCCATCGCGTGCTGGCCGAGCCGGAGGGCGAAGCAGCGGCGGATCTCGTTGGTCTGCGTCGATCGGGTCGCCAGGAGTTGCTCCAGCGCCGGCCTGTGCTCACGACAGAAGGCGGCGAAGCTCGGGTACAGCCGCGAGTCGCTTTTCCTGGCACCGCCGTGGATCGGGTAGTAGCTGCGCAGCTCAGCGCCCTGGTCCCGCGCGAGCTGCAGGTTCACGGCGGCGAAGAGCAGGCTGGGACGACGTTGATCCGGCGGGGCGACGGAGGTCAGCTCGAGGAGTTGATCATCGTCGGCGACCGCGGCGCTGAGAGCTGCGTAGACGTCCGATCGGCCGCGGCATTGGGTTTCACCGAAGAATCGGAACAGGCGGCTCAGTTGATCGTGGGGGGCCGACACCGCTCCACCCTAGGCCCTTCGACGGGCTCAAGGCACGAGTGCGGTGAACCGGACCACGCCGGATTCGATCAGGATCGGGAGGCTGAGGAGGGCGCCCCAGGAGTGGAAGGGTTCGCTGTTGGGGCGGTCGCAGCCGTGGCCGTGTTCACTGGAGTAGTTCTCGTGGATGTGGCGCTTCTCGCGCCATTCGACCATGGCCAGGGCAGCCGAGCGCTCGGCGAGCCAGGTGGCTTCCTCGGTCAGGCCGGCTCGGCGGAGGCCCAGGTAGGTGAGGAAGTTGATCGGGGGCCAGGCTCGGCCGATCCAGTAGGAGTGCTCTCGGTCGGAGATCAACAACTCGGAGCGGGGCGAGGAGGGCAGGACCCACTCGCCGCCGAAGCCGTCCTCGGTGCGGAGGTGGGCGTCGGTCATGATCTTGGCCCGACCGTCGGTGCCGCAGCCGGCGAACAGGGGGAAGAAGCTGGCCGGGGAGAGGAAGGCTGTTGGCTTGCCGGTCTCGGTGAAATGTCCGCGGTACGTGCTCGACGGCTCGTCCCAGAGCAGCTTCTCGATCAGGTCGCGCACCAAGGCGCCACGCTGGGTCAGCTCGGCCGCTTCCTCGGTCCGGCCGAGCTCCGAGGCGATCTTGCTCAGGGCCTCGCAGTCCATGGCGTACTGGGCGTTCAGGCCGACGTCATGGACGCCGAGCAGGCCGGTCTGCTCGTCGAACGGGATGTCCCGGAAGGCCGGATGATCATCGGCGCCGGTCTCGCAGGTGGCGCCGAAGTGCTTGCCGATCCGCGGGATGTCCTGCGGGGACGGGAACTCCGGCTCGAAGACCGTGGTGCCGGGGCTGATCATGGTGCCGTTGTGCCGGACCCGCCACCACCAGCGGTTCCAGCCGAGCAGGATCGGGTAGACCTCGTCGAGGAACCAGCGTTCGCCGTGCCGCTGGTACAGCTCCCAGCAGACCATCGAGCCGACCGGCGGTTGTGATCCGTCGTACGTCTTCCGGCCGGTCCCCTGCGCGACGTTCGGTACGAAGCCGTCCGGCACCACCTCGCGGCACATCTCGACGGCGTTGGCGTACGCGACGTCGGTGCTGGTCAGGTCGGCGAGCAGGGCGTTGAAGAAGTTGTCCCAGCAGAACAGGGCGAAGCCGCCACGCTTGCCGACGTTCCAGAGTCGGCTCACCGTCGTCACGACCCGGTCCTTGGACGGCTCGTACACGTTGTTCCAGGAGATCGCGTCCCGGACCAGATCACGGTGCTCGGCAAGATCATCTCCGGCCGTCGGCGCCGGGCAGTGCCGCTGCTCCGCCTCGACCAGGATCCGATCGATCTCCGCCAAGGTCCGGCGCGGGCCGGTGCCGACGCCGATCGGGCCCGTCAGTTCCACGGCCAAGTACGGGCCCAGTTGGTCGGCGTAGGGATCCTCGACGACCGGGGCTGTTGACCAGACGGTGGCATGATCACCGACCAGGGTCTCGTCGCCGCGGCGTACGGTCCCCCGCTTGTTCCACAGGTAGGCCGCGCCGATGATCAACCGGGCCGGGCGACGCTGATTGGTCAGCGGGTCGACCTTGATCACCAGGTCGTCGGTGCCGGGCACCTGGGCGGTGGTCACCTCGATGGTGATCTCGGCCCAGCGCACGGTGACCCGGGTGTACTCCCCCAGCGGCGCGTGCGGGCCGAAGGTCACGTCCTCGTCGTCCCAGCCGCCCTGGACGGTGCCGCGTCGGCCGATCTGGGCGGTGGTCAGGGTGGTGCCGCGGTAGAGCTCGTGCAGCCCGAGCGAGATGCCGAAGCCGTACGGGAGCAGCACCTGGCGCAGCACGCTCCGGGTGTCCCAGGTGTTCCAACCGGAGCGCAGGCGAGCTTGCACGTCGGCGTACGTCACGAAACATCCTTCAGGTCGAGGGCGGCGTCCAACAACGTCTGCGTGTACGGGTGTTGCGGTGCGTTGAAGAGGTCCTCGGTCAGGCCGGTCTCAACGATCTCGCCGGACTTCATCACCAGGACCCGGTCGGCGATCTGGCGGACCACCGCAAGATCATGACTGATGAAGATCATCGCCAGTTCGCGTTGCGCACGCAGGTCGGCGAGCAGCCGGAGCACCTGGGTCTGCACCGAGACGTCCAGCGCCGACACCGCCTCGTCGCAGACCAGCAGTCGCGGTCGCAGGGCCAGCGCACGGGCGATGCTGACCCGCTGACACTGCCCGCCGGACAGCTGACCCGGATAGCGGTCGGCCAGGTCCGCGGACAGCCCGACCGCGCCCAGTGCCGCCGCGATCGCCGCCCGGCGATCACCCTCCGGCGCCACCGCGGGATGGGTCTGCCAGGCCTCATTGATCAGATCCGCCACCCGCATCCGCGGGTTCAGCGACGACGCCGGGTCCTGGAACACCATCTGGATCGCCCGGCGGTCCGCGGCCCGGCGACGGCGCAGCAGCGGGCGTCCGTCGAAGATCACCTCCCCGGCGTCCGGACGTTGCAGGCCGACCACACTGCGGGCCACAGTGGACTTCCCGGAGCCCGACTCGCCGACGATCGCGACCGTCTCCTCCGGCCCGACCGTGACGTCGGCGCCGGCTACGGCGACGGCACGTTCCCGTCCGATTCCCCGACCAGGAACAGGAAACGTGACCCGGAGTCCACGGACCTCGAGCAGCGGAGCGATCATGGTGACACCTCCTCGGCGACGTGGCAGGCCGCCATCCTTGGCCCTTCGACAGGCTCAGGGCGCGTGGGGGCACGCAGTACGGGTCGCTCAGTGACGCAGCGATCATGGGCCAGCGCGCACCGGGTGCGGAAGGGGCAGCCGGTCGGGCGGTCGGCGGGCGTCGCCGGAGCGCCGGGCAGCGGGTCGGCGATCGCGGTCCGGGTCCGGACGGCCGGGACGCTCGCCACCAGCGCCTTCGTGTACGGATGCGCGGGTCGGCGCAGTACCTCGACGGTCGGGCCCTGTTCCATGATCGATCCGGCGTACATCACCGACACCCGGTCGGCCACGTGCGAGATCACCCGCAGGTCGTGGCTGACGAAGAGCATCGCCGAGCCCTGCTCGGCCCGGACCTCGCGCAGCATCTCCAGCACCCGTGCCTGCACGGTCACGTCGAGTGCCGTGGTCGGCTCGTCGGCCAAGATCAACGACGGCCCGGCGATCATGGCCATCGCGATCATGGCTCGCTGTCGCATGCCGCCGGAGAACTCGTGCGGGTAGTTGCCGATCCGCCGGTCCGGCTGCGGGATGCCGACGCGGTCCAGCATCTCGATCACCCGGCGGCGCACCTCCGCGGGCGGCATCCCGCGCCGGCGCAGCACCTCCCCGACCTGACGGCCGATCCGCTGCGTCGGATTCAGGCTCGACATCGGATCCTGGAAGATCATCGAGATCTCGGTGCCGCGCCGCTGCGCAGGTGGTGCGGCCAGCAACTCCTGGCCGCGCCACATGATCGCCCCCGACACGTCCATCGAGCGCGGCAGCAGCCCGATGATCGCCCGTGAGGTGAGCGACTTGCCACTGCCGGTCTCGCCGATCAGGCCCAGGGTCTCGCCGGCGTCGATGGTCAGCCCGACACCGTCCAGCAGGGTCAGCCCACCGACGCTCACGGTCAGGCCGTCGACCGTGAGCAGCCGCTGACCCGGTGCCTTCACGGTCTCGGCCTGCGCGTCGGGGGTGGACACGGTCACGACCCGGCGACCTTCGCGGCGCGGAAGTCGGGCAGACCCTGCGGATCGAGGGTGAAGCCGCTGACCTCGGAGTTCCAGGCGTAGGAGGTCTTCACGAACATCGGGAACATGCCGACCGCGTCGTCCCAGATGATCTTGCCCGCCTGCGCGTACAGCTCCTCACGCTTTGCCTGATCGGGATTCGAGCCGGCCTCGGCGAGCAGCTTGTCCAGTTCCGGGTTGCAGTAGCCGTTGCGCTTCGCGGCACAGGTGTAGAGCCGGCCCAGGTTGGTCGAGGCGTCGAAGCCGGCGGTGCCGACCTGCTGGAAGTTGATGTCCCAGCGCATGGCCAGCAGGTCCTCGATGAAGACCGCCTGTTCCTTCTCCCGGGCGTCGATCTTGACGCCGATCTTGGCCAGGTCGGAGACGATCGCCGAGACGAACGGCTTGAACTGCGACTGGTATTGCAGTTCGTACGTCTTGTCGAAGTCGAAGCCGGCCTTGGTCAGGGCCTGCTTGGCCGCGTCCGGGTCGTACGTGACAGGCGTCTGCGGCGCGTAGCCGAACACGGTCGGCGCGATCGCCGAGTCGGCCGGAGTGCCGGTCTCCGGATTGATCTGCTTGATGATCGTCGCGAAGTCGACCGCCTGCCAGAGCGCTCGCCGTACCTCCGGCTTGTCCTTGAAGAACGGTCGCTCGCTGTTGAACCAGATCAGGATCGAACCGGCACTCTGCACCGCCTCGGTCTTGATCGTTCCGGCAGCCCGCAGCTCGGCGAGTTGATCATCGGGGACGCCCCAGACGACGTCGACCTCGCCGGTCTGCAGCGCGGTCAGCCGGGTCGAGATCTCCGGGATCGTGCGCAGCGTGAGCTTGGTCAGCGTCGGAGCGCCGCCGAAGTACGTCGCGTTGGGCACCAGGACGACGTCCTGGCCGGCGGCGAACGACTCCACCTGGTACGGACCGGAGCCGACCGGCTTCTCTCCGACCGCGCCGGCCTTGGCCGGGGTCTCCGACGGCAGCACGTAGAACGTGGTCAGCTTGGACGGAAGCGCGGCGTCCGGCTTCTCCGTCGTGAAGGTGACCGTCTTCGGATCGGGCGCGTCGACGGTGACGCCCGGGAAGTTGGCCGCCGGCGGCGAGTCCAGCTCGAGGAAGCGCTGGAAGGAGGCGACCACATCGGCCGAGTCGAGGGCGCTGCCGTCGGTGAACGTGGCACCCTCGCGCAGCGTGAAGGTCCAGCTGTCGCCGGCTTCGTTGGCCTTCCATGCGGTGGCCAGGTCGCCGACGATCTTGCCGGTCTCGTCGGTCGCGGTGAGCCGGGAGTAGATCTCCTTGGCCACCAGATCCATGCCGGCGGAGCCCCCGCTGGCCGAATGCGGGTCGAGGTTCTCGACCGGATACTGACCGCTGGCCACGACTTCCTGCGCCGCGGTGCCCCCGGTGTCGCCGCCTCCGTTCCCGCCGGTGGTGGTCGTACAGGCGGAAAGGGGAAGCAGCAGGGCGGCTGCCGCGACCAGGCCTTGCACCAGTCTGACGCGGTTCATGATCATGTACCTCCGTTGGTGACGTGAGAGAGGAAGGTCATCGGCTGCGGGCCCGGCCGAAACGGGCGGTGAGTTGATCACCGAGGATGCCGACGCTGACCACCAGGACGGACAGCGCCAGGCCGGGCCAGGCGGAGATCCACCAGGCACTGGCGAGATAGGCTCGACCGGCGGCGACGGTCTGGCCCCAGGAGGCGATCGAGGACGGCAGGCCGATGCCGAGGAAGCTCAGCCCCGCCTCGGCGAGCACCACCAGGGCGAACTCGAGGGTGGCCATCGCCACCAGCGGGCCCGCCGTGAACGGCAGCACGTGCCTGATCAACAGCAGCGGACCGGGGACACCCATCAGCCGGGCCGCGTCCACCCAGTACCGCTCGCGCAGGGTGAGTACGACGCCGCGGGTGACCCGGGCGAACGAGATCCAGTTGGTCACCGACAAGGCGATGATCACCAACAGGAGGCTGCGGGCGAAGATGCCGGCGATGACGATGGCCAGCACGAGGCCCGGAAACGCCTGCAGGACGTCGATGCAGCGGGCCAGCACGGCGTCCACCCAGCCACCACGGAAGCCGGCCACAGCACCGATCAGGACGCCGACGGCGAGACTGATCAACACCACGCAGACGCCGATGATCACCGACGTACGGGCGCCGTGGATGATCTGGCCGAACAGGTCCCGGCCGAGCGCGTCGGTGCCCAGCAGGGCGGTGCCGCCGGTGGACGTCACGGACCCGGGCGGCTTCAGCCGGTCGGCCAGCGGCGTGTTGATCGGGTCGTACGGAACCAGGGCCGGGCCGACCACGGCGGCGATGAGGTAGATCCCGATGATCAACAGCGGGCCGATCATGCCGGGTGAGCGGAGCCGAAGCCTTACGCGGGACGAACTTGTCGGAGACCCTTCGACAAGCTCGGGGCCCGTTGCCGTGGCGGTCATGCCGGCCTCCCCGTACGGATCCGCGGGTCGAGGACCCGGTAGACGAGGTCGGTGGCCAGATTGAGCAGGACGATCACGCCGGCGACGATCAAGGTCGCCGCCTGCACCACCGTGTAGTCCCGGTTGCCGACCGCCTCGACCATCAGGGTGCCGAGGCCCGGCCAGGCGAACACGTTCTCCACCACGACGGCCCCGCCGAGCAGGGCGCCGATGTGCAGGCCGATCACGGTGATCACCGGGATCAGCGAGTTCTTCAGCGCGTGACCGAGCACGGCCTGGCGCAGCGTCAGACCCTTCGCGTAGGCGGTGTCGAGATAGGGCTCCCCCATGTTCTCGGCCAGGCTGCTCCGGGTCACCCGGGCGACGATCGCGACGAACGGGAAGGCCAGCGTCACCGCCGGCAGCACCATGTGCAGCGGAGTTCCGGTGCCGGCGCTCGGCGTCAGCCGCAGCCACAGTGCGAAGATCAGGATCAGCATGATGCCGATCCAGAACGTCGGGAACGATTGCAGCATGGTGGTCAGGCCGGACACGATCCGGTCCGTCCACGTGTTCGGCCGCATCCCGGCCAGGATGCCGAGGGTGAGCCCGACGATCACCGCGAGCGCCGTCGAGGTCAGGGTCAGTTCGATCGTCGCGGGCAGCCGGTCGACGACCGCCTCGATCGCCGGCATTCGGAGCCGGTACGAGTCGCCGAAGTCGAGTCGGACCGTGTCCAGCAGGTAGTTCCCGTACTGCACGAAGATCGGTTGATCGAGACCCAGCTCGGCTCGCAGCCGGGCGATCTGGTCCGGCTGCGCGTCCGGACCGAGCAGCACCGCGGCCGGATCGCCCGGCGCGACCCGGATGATCACGAAGATCAACGTCGCGGCGCCCCACATCACCAGCAGCCCGATCGCGAGCCGCCTGATGATCATGCCGATCACGGCGATCCTCCGGGTTCTCCGCAGGAGTTGCCGATCACCAGCGTGCAGTCCACGATCGTCTGCTGCGGCTGGTCGGCGTCGAGCATGCCGATCAGCGCCTGCACCGCCCGCCGCGCGATCTCCTCCCGCGGCAGCGCGAACCGGGTCCAGTCCAGATGGCTCGGCTCCCAGGACGGCGGGTCGCCGAGCAGCGCGATCGACACATCGCCGGGGATGCTGAGGTTCGACCGCTCGGCCAGCGCGTCCAGGGTCGAGACCAGCGTGTGGTCCTCGCTCGGCTCGATCAGCAGCGCCGTGGCGCCGTCGGCGAGCCAACCGCGGACCCGTTCCTCGGTCAGCTCGGCGGTGGACGACAGTTCGGCGACGGTCACCGCCTCCGGTCCGAGGTCGTACCGCTTCCGGGCGCTGGTCAGGCCGGCCAGGCGGTCCAGGGTCGGTGCCGTGTCCTCCGGCTGCCGCAGATAGATCATCCGGCGGTGACGGAGGCCGACGAGATGGCCGATCAGTTCCTCGGTCGCGGCGATGTAGTCCGGCGCCACGTACGGGATCGTCGCCCCGGGCGCCTCACGACGGCCGATGAAGACGAACGGGAAGTGTTCGGCGTTGAGCTGTTCGAGATCGGCGGTGCGGACGTGGCGGCCGATCATGACGCAGCCGTCAGCCATCCGGAGCCGCTGCAGCCGATCGTCGGCCAGCGGACGGCGGCCCCGCCCGGCCGACGTGAACAGCAACAGGTCGTAGCCCTGCTCCGCGCACTCCTCCTCGACCCCCTGCAGGAACGGGTAGTAGAAGTCGCGGTCGTCGGTCGGGAACACCGACTCGAAGGTGTACAGGCCGATCAGGTGGTTCCGGCCGCCGCGCAGGCTGCGCGCCGCCGGGTTCGCCGTGTAGCGCAGTTCGGCGGCGGCGGCCAGCACCGCCTCCCGGGTCGATTCCTTGATCAACTGCGCGGAGGCGCCGCCGTTGATCACCATCGACACCGTGGCCTGGGACACCCCGGCCAACTTTGCGATGTCGAGCTGGGTCGGCCTGGTCCTGCGCTTCGGTTCGCTCATTCGATCCGCTCCCATCTGATCGCGTCTGCGGCGACGTAACCGTCCGCGTCGTCGCTCAGACTGATCATGGTGGACAACCCGTGATCGAGGTCGAATTCGCCGAGCGTCTGCCATTCCGTGCCGCGCGGATCCCAGGTCCCGTGCTGTTGCTGATCAAGGCGTACGACCTCGTCCGGGCGCCCGGCCCGGTGCACGGTGAACGGCGCGTTCGTGGCCCGGTTGGAGAACGGCAGGATCGCCGACTGGATCCGGTAGCGGCCGGCGGCCGGGATCACCGGCGTCCAGCGCGCCACGGACGTGCCGGTGCCGGCCGGGTGGTGCCGGTAGTTGCTGCTCCAGGCGCCCTGGGTGCCGGCCGCCGAGGTGCCCCAGGTGCCGCTGACCAGCTCCCAGCCCAGCTGGACGTTGTCGATGATCACCTCGGTCGGGCGATCGGGCGCGGGCGCCTTGATCAAGGACAGGCTGTCCAGCCCGAGGGCGGTGCCGCCGCCACGGCCGGCTCCGGTCACCGTGATCTTGATCCGGTTCGCTCCTCGGGCCAGCCGGACGGTGCCGAGGTAGGCCGGCTCGTAGCCCGGCGCGGATTCGCCGGTGGAGTCGAACGCGGTCGCCACCGGGAGCGGCTTCCCGTTGAGGCTCACCTCGAAGGCCGCCCCGTCCAACGGCCGGAAGTAGCGCAGCTGCAGCCGGTAGTCGCCCGGGTCGGCGGCGAACTCGTACTCGACGAACTGGCCGGCGGCCACACCGTCGACGTGGACCCGGGTGCCGCGCCGAGCGATGGGATCGGTGATCTTGGTCGGTCGGAGCGCCCCGGCCACGGGTCGGGTGGCGGCGAACGCGATCACCCGTTCCCGGTACGGGATCGGGTCGGCGAGTCCGTCCCTGCCGCGGGTCAGCCACTCCAGGTTGAATCGGGCCAGCGCCACCCGCTTCGGGAAGCTCGGAATGTCGCCGTCGCAGCCGTACAGGGCGATGATCGTGCCGTCGGAAAGCCGGGCCAGATCGCAGTAGTAGGAGCGTTCCGGCGTGATCACCCGGGAGAACCAGAGGCTGTTCGCCTCGTCGTAGCTGACCGAGACGGTCAGGTTGCGCCGCACCGGCGCGTCCGGTCGCGCGAACAGCATCCGGTCCAGGTCCCGGCTGCCCGGCCCGCCGGTGTAGCGGACCAGTGACGCGTCGACGGCGTTGAAGACGCCGGTCGCGCCGTCCAACTTGGGATCGGACCAGGTCTCGCCGCCGTCCGGGCTGACCGCGACGATCCGCTGCCGGTTGCCACCGGAGCTGGCCCGGGCGTTGATCAACACCGTGCCGTCGCTGCGCTGCACCAGCCGGGCCTCGTTCAGCGGATAGTCCAGCGAGACCGGCACTTCGGCGCCGGCCACCCAGGTCGCCCCATGATCATCGCTGTAGATCGCGGAGACGCCGTAGTAGCGCTCGTTGGCGGGGGTGCCGAGAATGATCCGCCGGTGCGAGACATTGATCAACAGCCGACCGCCGGCGAGCTGGATGCCGTGGCCCGGGCCGGGACCGTGCAACGCCCACTGGTAAGGAAAGTGCTCGAACATGCCGGACAGGTCGCGCGGCTCGCTCCAGGTCGCCCCGTCGTCCTCGCTGGAGATCACGAAGAGGTCGCCGCGATCACCGGAGCAGGTGGTGTTGCCGTCCAACCTGATCGAGAGCATGTAGAAGCAGAAGACGGTGCCGGTCTCGGCGTCGACGACGAAGGCCGGGTTGCCCCAGGACTGCCCGTCGATCGACTTCACCAGGACCTGGGTCGGCTGCCAACTGTCGCCGCCGTCCAAGCTCCGCCGCAGCAGCAGGTCCCGCGGTCCGGCGTCGCAGACCTCGTAGCGGCCCTCGGTCGCGGCCAGGATCACGTCGCCGGGCAGCACCGCGAGGCCGTGCACGTGGTAGTTCTCCAGCGGATCCAGCTCGGCGTCCCACAGGGTCACCTCGTCGAACAACGGCGGACGCCGGCCGGCGGCGGCCGCGACACCGGGCAGCCCGGCGCCGAGCGCGCCAACGGTCAGAGCACCCAGGGTCGAAGCGGTGAAGGTGCGGCGGCTCAACGTCGGGCCCCCTGCGGAAGCGGTCATGCGGGTGTCACTCCTTCGTGTCACGGGTCATGCGGGAGAGTTGATCAAGGCCCCATCGTGCGGTCGGACGAGGTCGAGCAGGCGGCGGCGTTCGTCGTCGTTGCAGGCGATCAGGGGCGGCAGCGCGTCCTCATGCTCCAGCACGCCGCGGGCCGCCAGCAGGGCCTTGATCGTCGGCACGCCACGCCGGATCTGGTGGATCCCGACCAGCTCGGTGATCACGTTCTGGGCCTGCGCGGCATCCTCGGTCCGGCCGTCGCGGAAGGCGGCCCAGAGCTCGGCCACCGGTCCGGGCGCCAGGTTGGCGATGCCGAGCACGATGCCGTCGGCGCCGGACTGCAGCGCACTCAGAGCCACGGTCTCGCCGCCCTGCGCGACGCCGACACCGGCCGCGTGCGCGGTGTCGACCATGGTCCGGTGCTGCTCCGGGTCTCCGGAGCTGTCCTTCATCCCGACGATGCCGGGTAGTTCCAGCAGGCCGGCCAGCGAGCCCTCGGTCAGCGGCGTGGCGTAGGTCGGGCTGTTGTAGATGATCACCGGCCGGCCGAGCTCGGTGATCGCGGCGAAGTGCTCGATCACCTCGTCGTCGCGGTGCCGGAAGTACGTCGGCGGGCTGCAGACCAGGCCGTCCGCGCCGGCGTCGGCGATCGCCTCGGCCCGCAACAGCACCTCGGCCGTGCCGGGCGCGGTGACGTTGACGACGATCGTGTGATCGGGGCCGTACGCGTGCCAGGCGGCGACCGCGTCGCGGACGAACGGCTGCAGCCACTGGGTCGGCACCAGCGGTCCCTCGCCGTTGCTGCCGAGCAGCATGATCCGCCGGATGCCGGCCGCGGCGAACGCCCCGTACACCTGGTGCAGGCCGGCGGCATCGGGCCGCGCGCCGTCGGTGGTCGGTGCCAACGGAGTGATCACCGGAACGGTGACGCCGGTGACCAGGTCGCTGCGCAGTTCGTTCATGATCATCAGTAACCCTTGATCTCCGGCCAGGCGGTCTCCACGCCGGCCTGGTCCAACAGTGCGGAGAACTCGGCGAACAGCTCCGGCTTCTCGCCCACCTCGCCCGGGCTCCGGCCGGTGGCCAGGCAGTGCGCGGCGAGCCGGCCGGCCACCTCGCCGACGTTCCACTCGACCGGGTGCAGCCGGTAGCAGCCGTTGGTGATGTGGGTGGTGCCGAGGTTCTTCGCGGCCGCGAGCAGGTTCGTCACCCGGACCGGCAGCAGCGCGCCGAGCGGGATCTGGAACGGGCAGCTCGCGACGTCGATGTAGTTGTCGCCGCCGGTCGACGGATGCAGGTCGATCCGATACATCCCCACGCCGACCGAGTCCGGGTAGCTGCGGGCGCCGGCGTCGCCGCGGATCGCGTACGAGAGGTCCTGCTCGACCACCGTGGTCCGCGCGACGATCCGGCGCGACTCCCGGATGTACGGCAGCTTGGCGAAACCGTCCTCGGTGCCGAGCACGTCCCCGCGCAGCCGCAAACCCGGCCAGCCCGTGCCGCCGTCCGGGCGGGGCGCCTCGGTCTGCAGCCAGTAGAGCATCGCGCGGCTGAGCTCGCGAGCGCCCTCGAGGTGCCGCTGCCGTTCCGCCTCGTCGGCGCCGATCAGGCTGCCGCCGAGGTAGTCGATCATCGGCCAGTTGACCAGCGTCACGTCACTGGCCAGGAAACCCGGCCGGAACACCCGGCGGGACAGCACCCGGCGGAACGCCCACAGCTCCTTGTCGCCGGGATCCTTGCTCTGGTCGGCGACCACCGGGCCGGTCTCGGCGTTGGGCAGGAACTGGCGGGTGACCGTTTCCAGCGTCCGCGGGTCGGGCGCGGTCAGGCCGACCTGCGGGCCGGGCCAGCCGTTCGGCACGAAGGCGGAGATCCGGGCGTAGTCGGCCGGGCGGTCGATCGTGTGGTCCTCGCCGTCCCGGTGCTCCAGCGCGAAGATCCACGACATCGCCTGCTGGTTGTCCGGCTGCGCGGTCTCGGGCGCGGAGGGTTCGCCGGTTTCGTGGCGGGACTCGAAGCCCGTGACGTGCTCCACGCCGGCCAGCTCCAGCAGATCGCCGAGTTCGGTCGCGTCCAGGAAGTACGGCGCCGTGACCGTGGTCTCGGACCCCGACCGGTCCCGGACCGTCACGGCGGTGATCCGGTCGCCGTCGGCGGTTGCGGCGACCGGCCGGTGCTCCCGCAGCACGGTCAGCCGGCCGGCGGCGATCAGCGGTCCGACCAGGGACTCGAGCACCAGCGCGGCGACCCGCGGCTCGTGGCAGAGCCGGCTGACCCGGCCGTCGCCCGGGTTGAGGTACGGGTCGGCAGCGGCCTCGGCGGTCAGCGGATACCAGCGACGGTAGTGATCGCGGATCTCGTTGCGCAGCCGGCGGTAGCTGCGGGTGCAGCCGAACTGCTCGATCCAGGCGTGCTCGTCGGGCGGCACACCCTGGCTGGTCAGCTGCCCGCCGATCCAGTCGGACTCCTCGGTCAGCACGACCCGGGCCCCCGACTCGGCGGCGGCGAGCGCCGCGGCGACGCCGCCCAGCCCACCGCCGATCACGGCGATGTCTGCGTCCAGCTCTGCCACGGTCACCTCTTCGTCCGACGGTTTGTTGGTACGTATAAAACCTTGTGATCCCGAGACTGTCAATACGTATCAAGAAGTTTGGGGGAGATGCGACATTCCCTGGATGCGCCGGTTGGGGTTTGGGCCGCGGGGGTAGCCCAACGCGCGGATGGCCGTGCTTGAGTGGAGGCTTGCACCTGATCCGGCCGCCTGTCGTGCGGGCGTGGTCGGGCGGGAACGCGAGGTCCAGATCGTGTCAGTCGGCGCGACGTGGATCGCCCGGTTCGCCCCGAACGATCGAGGTGATCAGCGCGCCCGGGACAGGGATGCCGGTGCTCGGCAGCTGGTGCGCACTGTCTTAGCCTGGACCGGCTGCGCGAGACGTACGGCGCGGACTCCCCCGGCGGCGGGTTCGTCCGCAGGACCTCCTCGTACGCGGCGACCGGGCTGGGCCGGTGCCTCGTTCTCCCGGACCGCGGGGAGCGTCGGTGAGATCCCGGCGTCAAGGGGACTCGGCCTGGGTGTCGCTTTTTCTCCTCAACTCGACCGATAAAGCGCTTCAGAGCCTTCCAGGGTTCGAGCTGAGGAGTTCTGGCGACACCTTGGTCGGCCCTTCGACGGACTCAGCGTGTGAGTGATTCAGGCGACGTGGGAGACCCGGAGGATCTCGGTACGGGCGACGGAGCGGTCACGCTGGTCGGCCAGAGCGGTGCGGTCCGGGTCGGTCAGATACGCGTCGAGAGCGGCCTGGTCGGGCAGGTCGATCACCTGGATCTCGTACGGGAGTTGGTCGGTGTAAGCATCGTGGGCGACCCGGCTGACCAGGGTGGCGCCGTGCCGTTCGAGCAGGACCAGCACCTGGTCCTCGTACGCACGAAGGGCCTGCTCCTGACCGGGCCGGGGCCACAACAGCACACAGAGGGTGATCATGAGCCCGACGGTAGTGCCGCGATCACGGTGCGCCGCAGTGCGGCCCGTTCGCCACCCGTGTCGTCCGGCGCGGTGAAGATCAACTGCGCGGTTCCGATCATGGTCAGCGCGATCAGATCCGGCTCGGCGGAAGTCGGCAGCCGACCATGATCACGTTCCGCCGCAAGGTAGTCGGTGATCATGGTCACCGACTCGGACAGCACCGGAATTCCCGCCACACCGGCTTCCCTGAGCTTGGCCCGCATGCCGTCGCGGGTGATCGTCAGGCCGACGGCAGCGAGGCCCAGCGGGTCGAAGACGTCCACCAGCGCCTCGACCAGGTTGTCGACCAGCGTGCCGGTGCCGACCCGGGCCCGCAGCACGTCGGCTTGATCATCGACGCGGCCGATCCGGCGCAGGATCAACTCGGCCAGGAAGCCGTCGAAGTCGGCGAAGTGGCGGTGCAGCACGCCCTTGGCACAGCCGGCCTCGTCGGTGACCGCGCGGCTGGTCAGGGCATTCGGGCCGCGGTCGGTGAGCACCCGTTCCGCGGCCGCGAACAGTTGCTCGCGGACGTCGCGCAGGGCGATGCCGGTGGGCATCCGTCGCCTCCCAAGGTTAGAGTGGGCAGGTGCCCACTATCGAATCGACCGGTCCTCAGGAACCCCATCATGCCCGGCAGCTCGCGGAGTCGTTCGGCACTGATCCGGAACGGTACGACCGCGCCCGGCCCCGCTATCCCGAGGCGCTGATCACCAGGATCCTGGCCGAGAGCCCGGGACCGGACGTCCTCGACGTCGGCTGTGGCACCGGCATCGTGGCCCGGCAGCTCCGGGCGGCCGGTGCCCGGGTACTCGGGCTGGAGCCGGACCCGCGGATGGCCGACTTCGCCCGGCGGGACGGGCTGAGCGTGGAGCCGGGCAAGCTGGAGGACTGGGATCCGGCCGGCCGGACGTTCGACGCGGTGGTCGCCGGCCAGACCTGGCACTGGGTGGATCCGGTCGCCGGCCCGGCCAAGGCGGCCCAGGCCCTGCGACCGGGCGGCCTGCTCGCCCTGTTCTGGAACGGGCCCGAGTTCCCGCCCGAGCTCGGAGCCGCGATCTCGAACGCCTACCGCGAGGTGCTGCCCGACCTACCGTTCCTGCATCAGGCGGGGTCCGGCACCGGGGGCTTCGACGGCTTCCTGACCCGGACGAGCGACGGCATCCGGGAGGCCGGCGGGTTCGCCGAACCCGAGGAATGGCGGTTCGGCTGGGAGCGTACGTACAGCAAGGAGGAGTGGCTGGACGGCGTCCCGACGGCGGCCGGGCACGAACGGTTCCCGGCCGAGACGCTGCGCGACCTGACCGACCGGATCGGTGCTGCCATCGACGCGGCCGGCGGCCGGTTCACGCTGACCTACACCACCGTCGCGGTGGTCGCGCGGCGAGCGTGACAATGGCTCCATGTACGTCCCGCCAGCGAACCAGGTCACCGACGAAGCCGAACTCCGCGCCATGGTCGAGGCCAACCGCACCGCCTGGCTGATCACTGCCGACGAGACCGGTCGCCCGGCGGCGACGCTGCTGCCGATCATCTGGCACGACGCGACCGTGATCGCCCACCTGGCTATCGCGAATGATCACTGGAAGCAGCTCCGCGAGGACAAGCCGTGCCTGCTGATCGGCGCCGGTCCGGACGCGTACGTCTCGCCGTCCTGGTACGCGAGCAAGGCCGAGCACGGCCGCGTCGTGCCGACCTGGAACTACACGGCGGTCGAACTCACCGGCACCGTCCGGGTGCACCGCGACCCGGACTGGCTGCGGCACGCGGTCACCGAGCTCACCCGGCTGCAGGAGGGTGAGCGGGACCGGCCGTGGGCCGTGAGCGATGCGCCCGAGGCGTTCGTGACCGGGCAGTTGCGCGGCATCGTCGGCATCGAGGTGGCCGTGACCGGCGTGACCGGCAAGGCGAAGCTCAGCCAGAACCGCTCCGCCGCCGACCGGGCCGGGGTGATCAGCGGCTTGGACGCCGAGCCCGCTCCGGGCTCCGCCGCGGTCGCCGACGCCATGCGCGACACCGCTCCCTGAGCCAGCAGGGTCAGGCCAACACGCTCCCTGAGCTTGTCGAAGGGCAAGGCTCGATCCAGGTCCCTTGGGGTTCCGGCGCTAGCGTGGGCCCCGTGCCAACGCAGGTGCCGATGTCGATCGAGATCGACCCGGACAGCCCCGACGAAGCGCTCCCTTACGTTGACGTGATCGTGGGCGGTCGACCGATCCGCGCGCTGCTCGACACCGGCTCGGCGCGCACTACGGTCTGCCCGCCGGCAGGATGCGTCATCGAGACAAGACCAGCGGAGGGCACCGGAGTCTTCGGCGGCCTTGCGGTGAATCGAAGGGTGTGGCGCACCACCGTTGAGTTCGGGGACCGGCCGCCCTGTCCGATCGAGTTGGACGTGCGGTCGGCGACCGAGGGTCGCGATTTGCTCGGCCAGGATGTGCTGTCCCAGTTCCGCTGCGAGTATCGGTTCGCTGAGTCGGTGCTCAGGCTGAATGGATCAGTCGCCCAGAGGCCCGAGCATGTGTTTCTTGATCGTGGTCATCACGTCTACCTCGCCGTCGAGTGGGATGGTGCGACCGCGGAGGCCGTGTTCGACACCGGCGCATCACTGTCGGTGGTCGACAGCTCATTCATCCGCAGCCATCCGCATCTGTTCGCCGCGCAAGGGCAATCGGAGGGGACCGATGCCTCGGGGCGACGCTGGTCACGCCCATGGTGCAGATGGCCGAACCACTCGTTCTGGGACACCGTTTCTCAAGCACCACGGCTGCCGTCGTCGATCTCGGCCAAGTGAATGCGTCACTCGAGCGTCCGATGGACATCATCTTGGGCTGGCCGGTCCTCCGGCAGGCCAACTGGTTCATCGACCACGCTTCAAGCGTTGCCGCTCTCGTCGACTGAAGCCTTCACGGCCCAAACTCCACGAGCGGTGGAACGGGCCAGAGCCTGGAGTGGGTCGGTGGCGAGGGTGCGTTCGGGGATGCCGGACTCGCGGCTGAGGGCTCGGAGCAGGCCGGTGCGGGTGGCGTAGCCGGCGGCGAGTCGGGCGGCGTCGAGGTCGAGGCCGGCGCGGAGGGCGGCGACGGCGCGGTTGAGCCGGCTCCGGGTCCGCCAGCGGGCGAAGGGCAGGCCGGTCTGGTCGAGGAAGATCCGCTGCACTTGGCGCACGCTCAGGTAGTGCCGTTCGGCGATCCGGTCCAGCGTCTCGGAACCGGCCACGGCCTCGTCGGCGATCAGCCGGGCGATCGGGTGCTCCGGCTCGCGGACCCAGAAGTGCGGCGCGTCCAACCCGGCCAGCAACTCCTCGAGAGCCCGCCGAAACGGCGCCACCTCGGCCGCGGTCTCGGGTGCGGCGCCGAGGATCGTCGTGATCAGTGCGGACAGGGCGGGCAGGGCGTCGAGCCGGCGCAGCCGCTCGCCGCCGGGTGGCGGATGATCGGGCGACAGCATCGGGCCGACGGCCAGGCTGCCGGCCGGCAGCCGCATCGCGTGCGGCACGCCAGTGGCGAGCCAGACGCTCTCCCCCTCGCACAGCCGGAGCGGTACGCCGTCGACGGTGAGCAGGGCCGTGCCGCGGACGACGTGGACCAGGTGCGGCACGTCGTGCGTGTGCTCATCGTGGCCCAGGAACCGGATCGAGTTCTTGGTCACGACCCGTTCCAGCAGTTCAGTCACACCCCACCTCGATCATGTCGCGTCCGTCGCGGAGGACGGCAGCCCTGTCGCGAGCCGTACCAGCTTCCCACACTAGGTTAGGGTGCACTAACTTCCGGGGGTTTCATGGTCAGCTCACGTCTCCAGCGGTCAGCCGTGGCCGCCTTCGTCGCGCTCGTCGCCGTCCTGCTCGCCTCCTGCGCCGGCGGTACGGCAGCGCCCGCCCCGGCAGGCCGGGGCCCGGAGCGGGTGGTCAAGACCGGGCAGGGCGACGTCACCGTACCGGCCGAGCCGAAGCGGATCGTCGTGCTCAACTTCGCGCTGGCCGGCTACCTCTACGCGATGGACGTGCCGGTGCTGGCGACGATCCCGGAGGACGCCGACGCCAAGGAGGGTGTCTTCTCGCCGTTCTGGGCCGAGGACGCCAAGGCCGACGGCACCGTGTTCCTGCCCTGGAGCAGCGACGGCTTCGCCATCGAGGAGATCCTGGCGCTGGAGCCGGACCTGATCGTCGGCGGCGGGCAGGGCTTCCCGCTGGCCCAGGCGGTCAAGGCGTACGACCAACTCAGCGCGATCGCGCCGACCGTACTGGTCGGCAACGAGTTGCGGTCCTGGCAGGAGCAGTTCTCCTTCCTGGCCGAGCAGGTCTTCGACCGCGGTGACCGTTACGCGGAGCGGCTGGCCGGCTACCAGAAGCGGGTCGCCGAGGTGAAGAGCAAGATCACGCCGCCGCCCGGCCCGGTCGGCTATCTGAGCTTCACCGGCGACCAGCGCCCGTTCGGAATCGTCGAGGACTTCGGGCTGCCAAAGGAACTGGCCCAGCTCGGTTTCGAGCCCGCGCCGTTCTTCGCCGACAACGACTTCGAGACGTACGGCGGCGCCGGCGACATGTTCGAGATCTCGCCGGAACTGATCGACAAGGCCGTCACCATGCCGACCGTGTTCGTGCTCGGCTTCAACGCCGAGACGATCAAGGTCGAGGACCTGGCCAAGAATCCGATCTACGCGCGGCTGCCGGCCTTCGAGAACGATCAGGCCTATCACCTGCCCTACTGGGCGCTCCGGGCCGACTACCACGAGACGATGGCCCTCCTCGACACCATCGAAGAACAGTTCTCCTGATCATGGCCCAGCACCGGATCCAGACCCATCCGATCATCCTGCGCCGGGTCGAGGTGGCCCGCGCCGTCGACCTCACGCCACGGCTCCGCCGGGTCACCCTGACCGGTGATCAACTCGGTGCCTTCACCCGGGACGGACTCGACCTGCCGGCGTTCCACTCCCCCGGCTTCGACGATCATGTGAAGTTGATCTTCGCCGCCGACGGTGACCTGGCCGCCGCCCTGCCACGGCAGCTGGCCGACGGGATCGAGTGGAGTCCGGCGCCGAACCGGCAAGGTCGCGACTACACGCCCCGCCGGTTCGACCCGGCCACCGGCGAGCTCGACCTCGACTTCGTGCTGCACGGCGACGGCCCGGCAGCGTCCTGGGCGACCGCGGCCCGGCCGGGCGACGAGCTGTGGTTCGCCGGACCGAAGTCGTCCACCGTGCTGCCGGACGACGTGGACTGGATCCTGCTCGCCGGCGACGAGACGGCGCTGCCCGCGATCGGCCGGTTCCTGGACGAGCGGCCGCTCGACGTACCGGCGCAGGTCGTGGTCGTGGTCACCGATCCGGCCGCCGAGCTCCCGCTGGCACTGCGGCCGGGCGACACGATCCGCTGGGTACGGGCTCGGCACGCGGACGGACCGGAACTCGAGCAGGCGATCCGGCAACTCGACTGGTGGCCGGGCACCGGCTACGCCTGGTGTGCCGGGGAGAGCCGCGCCCTGATCCCGATCCGACGACACCTGACCCGCGAACGTGGCCTGCCCAGGAGCCACCTGGACGTGACCGGCTACTGGCACACCGAGGAGTCCGGCCCGGCCGGCCCGCGGTTCGCCGAGTGGCGGCCCGCCGACTACGCGGGCGCGACGATCGGCTGGTTCGCGATCAGGGCCGCGCTGCAACTCGGCCTGCTGGACCCGCTGGCCACCGGCCCGGTCGAGCTCGAGTCACTGGCCGAGTTGACCGGCGTGCCGGCCGACCGGCTCGCCGTGCTCGTCGACGTGCTGCTCCGCACCGAGCTGTTGGCCACCGCCGGTCCGACGTCGATCAAGCTCGGCCGGCTCGGCGAACTCCTGCTGGACGATGAGCATGATCAGGAACACTTCACCGGCCCGGACGCCGACCTGATCATCGCGCTGACCGACCTGGCGCCGAGCCTGCGCTCCGGCGCATCACCGTGGTCCCGCCGGCACGGGCGGACTCTGCAGGCCAGCCTCGACGAAGATCAGGAGCGGTACGCCGAGCTGGTCGAGCAGGCCGGCCGACTGCAGTACGTGATCACCGGACTGGCCCGGCTGGACTGCTGGCGTGACGCCGGCCATGTCACGGTGACCGGACCGGGTGCCGTGCTCATCGCCGACCGGCTGCGCGCCGACCTGACCGGGGTGACCACGGCTGTCGTCGATCATCCCGCTGCGCTCGCCGTACTCGCCAAGGAGCCGGCCGACCATGATCACACCTTCACCGCCGACCGGCCGGCGACCGACGTGGCGGTCAGTGTGCTGGCCCTCGGCCAGCGGACCGACGACGAGGCGATCGAACTGCTCCGCGAACTGGCCACCACGGCGCCGCGGGCGGTGATCATCGACGCACTGCGCCCGGACGCGCTCAGCCCGGCAGCGGCTCAGCAGAGCCTTCTGGGTTATGCGGGGACGGGACTGCCGCCCCGGTCCGCGGAACGGCTCCGGAGCCTCGCCGCCCAAGCGGGCTGGACGCCGGTGTCCGACCGATCGCTCGGCTGGGGCGTCGACCTCTTCACCTTCGAACGGGCCTGAGACAAGCGAAACGGCGCCGGTCGTGAAGACCGGCGCCGTTCCAGAGCTCTACGTGCGAATCAGATCGCGCGCACCTTCTCGGCCTGCGGGCCCTTCGGCCCCTGGGTCGTGTCGAACTCAACCCGCTGGCCCTCGTCGAGGGACCGGTAGCCGGTGGACTCGATCGCGCTGTAGTGCACGAACACGTCCGCGCCGCCGCCGTCGACCTCGATGAAGCCGAAGCCCTTCTCAGCGTTGAACCACTTAACGGTTCCTTCTGCCATGGTTCTTCTCCTAGACATCTTGGGCCGCACCTCACAGCCCAACTGCTGTCGGACCTTGAGGCGCCTGCCCCGTGCCCGCGCAAGATCTCAGGCGCAGTACTTCACCACGACTCAGGAATTGCCAGCGCGAGCAGTCTTGCACAAAGTGCGTGCTGTCCGCTCGTCCCCGGTGCACCGAACCCTCGCCGGTGACTAGGAAGTGCGGAAGAGATTCACAGGAAATAGGGGTACGGGAGCGCCTCCGGCCGGCTGGCGACCTCGAGCCGGTCCAGTTGCTCCGGCGTCAGTTCCCAGCCGACCGCACCGAGCAGGTCGTCCAGGTAATCGGTGGTCCGCGGGCCGATGATGGGCGCCGTGACCCCGGGCTGCTGGAGCAGCCAGCGGACGGCGACCTGCGGGATGGTGCGACCGGCCTCCGCGGCGACCGCGGCGAGCTCGTCGACGACGTGCCAGGTGTGCTCGTTGGCGTACCTCTCCCAGCCGTGGGTCCCGGGCCCGGCCACCTTGCTGCCGCCGGGCGGCTCGGTCATTCCGCGCCGGAACCGGCCGGACAGCCAGCCCGACCGCAGCGGAGACCAGGTGATGACGCCCAGTCCTTCATTCCGGCAGACCGGCAGCAGCTCCCACTCCGGCGAGCGGTCCAGCAGCGTGTAGAGCGGCTGCAGGCAGGACAGCGGCTCCCAGCCGTGCAGTTCGCACAGGTCGACCGCCTTCTGCAGCTGCCAGCCGCTGAAGTTGCTGACGCCGAGGTAGCGGACCTTGCCCGACCGGACCAGGGTGTCCAGCGTCGACAGGGTCTCGGTGAGCGGCGTGCTGTCGTCCCAGCGGTGCAGTTGGTAGAGATAGTCGGTGCCGAGCCGGCGCAGGCTCGCGTCGACCGCGTCCAGTAGGTGCTTGCGGGACAGGCCCTGGTCGGTCGGCCGCGGGCCCATCGGCGCCCAGACCTTGCTGGCGATCACGTAATCCGACCGGCGCCGCGTCTTCAGCCAGCGCCCGAGCACCTCCTCGGACCGGCCGGCGCCGTAGACGTCGGCGGTGTCGATGAACGTCCCGCCGGCCTCGGTGAACGTGTCCAGGATCCGTCGGCTGTCCTGCTCGTCGGTCTTCTCGCCGAACATCATCGCGCCGAGGCACAGTCCGCTGACCTTGAGGCCGGTGGTTCCGAGTGATCTGTAGTCCATCCGGCGACCGTACGAGCTGGAGTGCACTCCAGCTCAAGTCCCTTTAGCGAGCACCCTTGTCGTCGGTCAGGTACCACTGCTTCTTGATCTTGATCATCACCAGGGCGCCGTCCAGCGAGGTGATGCCGGGCAGGGAAGCGGGCGGGAACTCGTACCGCTTGTCGGAGACCTTCCGGACCTTGGCCGGATCGATCTTGATCGTCCGCAGCACCTTGTCCTCCTGCTCGCTCGACTCCTCGAACGACTGGGGCAGGGCGAACAGGCAGAGCGGCCTGATCTTCGGCTCGGCGATCGAGCAGGCCTTGCCGGCGTCGTGCCGACCGCTGGCGTGCAGGTAGTACTCGAGGCGGATGATCGCGGCCTGCTTAGCGTCCGCCGGGTTGTCGATCGACACCGGGTCGGGACAGGCGTCGGTGGTGAACGCCTCCTTGGCCATCTGCTCGGTGTGCTTGATCGGGTTCGGTCCCTCCGGACCGGTCTGGTGCTTGTCGAGCTCACCCAACGAGATCGGCCCGCCGACCTCGCCCCAGCCGCCGGCGTAGCCCCACCAGGGCTCGCGCTGGACCTCCTTCAGGTTGAGCCAGGTCTTCCAGGACGCACCCTTGCTGCTGGTCTTGTCCTCGAGCATCCCGAGCGCCTTCAGGGCGGCCGGCAGGCTCTCGATCTTGTACCGCGCGTCGCCGATCGGGTACGAGCCGTGCGTGCCGGTCGCCGAGTAGGCCACCGGGTGCCCGTCCTTCCCGGCCACCTTGGCGAAGTCCATCCGGCATTTCGTCTCGTGCTGGGAGAACACCACGCCGTCCGGCTTGCCGTTCGCGCCGACCACCACGGTGATCCGCTCCCAGTCACCCTCGTGATTGCCGCCCTTGCCCTTGGCGCCCGGGGTCGGGTTGGTCCACGTGTTGAACGGATAGAAGAACCAGTAGACGTAGGCGGTCTTGCCCTGGTTGGCGTCCGTGCCCTGGATGTACTCGACGTAGGCGGGCGTCTTGTCCCCGTCCTTCACCGTCCCCGCCTCGTGGAGCCCGTCCCAGGCGTTGAGGAAGTAGCCCTCCTTGCCGAGCTTGTCCTTGTTGGCGAACGGCCGGGTCCGCTGCGTGGTGTTGTACTCATCGCCCTCCCGGCCCTGGCAGTCGGAGTCGGGCTGAGTCTTGCGGGCCCGATAGCTCCCGGGGTCGGCCAACTTCTGCGGCGTCGGGTCCGGGTCGATCACCTCGTCCTCGTCACAACCGTCGCGATTCCACTCCAGCTTGGAGTTGTCGACGAAGACCAGCGCGTCGACCGGCAGGTTCTTCTCGCCCTGGCCCATCCGGACCAGCGGCGCGTACTTCTTGGCCAGCTCGAGCGAGCCTCCGCCGCCGGCCGGCCCAGCGGTGGCCGGGCCTTCACTGGACAGGGCGGTGCTCGCGGGCGCCGTGGTCGAACCGCCGGCCGGGGGCGGAGTCGCCGCCGCCGTCGGGCCGGCCTCCTCCTCGGGACCGCAGCCGGCCGCGGCCAGCACCGCCAGGAACAGGACCAGCGTCAGGGCTTTGCGCACGGACGGCACTCTAGAGCGACGGCGTGGACTGCGCACTGAGCTTGTCGAGGGCCGAGCCGGACCCACGCGCCCTGAGCCTGTCGAAGGGCCGAGCTGGATGTGACTTTGCCCAACGACCAAGCTCAGGGAACGTTCGTGCTCAGGCGAAGGCTGCCGCCTGGGTCCGGTAGAGCCGGGCGTAGTGGCCGTCCAGGTCCAGCAGTTGATCATGGGTGCCGTGCTCGATCAGCCGGCCCTGATCGACGACCAGTATCCGGTCCGCCGACCGTACCGAGGAGAACCGGTGGCTGATCATGACGATGGTACGGTCTCGGCGAAGATCATCGAGAGTCGCGAAGAGGGCGGCCTCGGCCTGCGGGTCGAGGGAGGCGGTCGGCTCGTCCAAGATCACCAGCGACGGGTCCCGGTAGAGCACCCGGGCGATCGCGACCCGCTGCCACTGGCCCAGAGACAGGTCGGTGCCGCCGTCCAGCTCGACGGTCAGCCGGGTGTCGTAGCCCTGGGTCAGGTCGCCGAGGAACTCGTCCGCCCCGGCCAGTTCGGCCGCCCGCCGGACCGCGGCCGGATCGACGGTGTCGCCGCGGGCCACGTCGCCGATCGCGATGTTGTCGGCGGCGCTGAACCAGTAGCGGGCGAAGGTCTGGAAGATCGCGCCGACCTCGCCGCGCAGGTCCAGCTCATGCACCGGCACGCCGTTCCAGGTCACGCTGCCGGCGTCCGGCCGGTAGAGCCCGCAGAGCAGCTTGGCCAGCGTTGTCTTGCCGGACCCGTTGACGCCCACGATGGCCACCAGTTCGCCGGCCTCGACCGTGAAGGAGACGTCGTCGACGGCCCGGCACGGTGCACCCGGATAGCCGAACCCCAGACCATCGACTTCGAGTCGACGCAACGGAGGCGCTGGATCACGATGGACCGACCGGGTGATCTTCGTCGTAGCGAGCAGACGTTCGAAGTCGGCCAGTCGGAGGCCATGCTCGCTGAGCTGGCCGAGGCTGGTCGCGATCTGCTGGACCTGCGCGCCCAGCAGGAGCGCGGTCGCCCCGGCGACAGCGGTGTCGGCAAGGTTCGCGGTGCCGCTACTGACCATCCACCAGCCGAGGCCGAGCACGAGCAAGAAGGTCGCGGCGACTCCGGCCGCAGCACCAAGAGACAGCCGGGCGAACCGCCGGACCAGGCTGATCAGACCAGCGATCCGCTCGTCGTAGAGAGTCGTCCAACGGCCGACCAGGTAGGACTCGATGCCGAAGATCCTCACTTCGGCCGCCTGGTCCCGGGACGACAGGACGCGTTCCAGCTGGAACCTCTCGCGATCATCCGGCGTCTGGCCGAAGCTGAACGAGTACATCTCCCGTGCGTTGGCTCGGCTGACGAGTAACAGCGGAACCCCCGACAGTGCCACCACCGGAATCATCACCGGTGCAGTGACCGCCGCCGCCGTGATCAGGCCGACCGCTGCGACAACGGAGCCGATCAACTGAGGCACGGCCAGCGCCAACTGCAGTGACGAGTCCGCACTGTTCTTGGCCCGCCGCAACTCGTCGTGGAACTCGGCCCGGTCGAAGGCGATCGCCTCACTGAAGGCGCTGGACTCCAGCACTTGCTGATGGCTGGTGTAGATCACCTGCTCGACCAGCAAGCGATGCAGTCCGGAACCCACGAGGCGACCGAAGGCGATCAACGCAACCAAGGCCACCACTGCGGCGAGCAACGGCACTAACTCGGTGCCCGGCGGACCCGCGGTCAATCGCCGCGAAACCTCGGCTCCGACCAGGACGGCCGCCCCGAGCCCCAGCCCGGAGACCGCCATCGTCGCGACCGTACCGACGAACCACCACCGCCCGGCCGTCGCCACCAGCAGGACACCGCGCCGGACCCCGCTCAACCAGCCCCCGTCGGGCCGCTCAGCTCTCTCCACGCATGGAGAGTATCATTTCGAAAGAGTTCTTTCTATGATCTTCGTCAGTCCTCGACGACGTCGAGGGTGACCTCGATGTTGCCGCGGGTCGCGTTGGAGTAGGGGCAGACCTGATGGGCCGCCTCGGCGAGCTCCCTGGCCTGGTCGGCAGGCAATCCGGGGAGCGCGACCTCGAGCAGCACCTCGAGCTGGAAGCCGCCCTGGCCGTTCGGGCCGATGCCGACCCGGGCGCCGACGCTGGAGTCCTTCACCGAGAGCTTCCGGGACCGGGCCACCGCCTGCAGGGCCGAATGGAAGCAGGCCGAGTAGCCCGCCGCGAACAGCTGTTCCGGGTTGGCGCCCTCGCCGGAGCCACCCATCTCCTTCGGCACGGCCAGGTCGAGGTCGACCCGGCCGTCGGTGGTCCGGACATGGCCGTCCCGGCCGGCTCCGGTGGACAGGGCTTCGGCGGTGTAGAGCGTCTCCATCATGTTCCTTTCGTCGGGTTTCCCTCGGTGAACTCGTGCAAGTGGGCCAGCAGGTCACGGGCCGCGCCGGCCTCGATCGCGACCCGGTCGGCCAGGCAGCGCGGAACCTCGGCCAGTTCGGCTTCCAGCGCGACGCCGCGGTCGGTCAGGCGGACCGTCACGACGCGTTCGTCGCTCGCCTCGCGGGACCTGGCGACCAAGCCGCGCGCCTCGAGCCGCTTCAGCAGCGGCGACACGGTGCCGGAGTCCAGCCCGAGCAGCCTGCCCAGTCGGGTCACGGTCAGCGGACCGTCCCGCCACAGCGCGACCAGCACCAGATACTGCGGGTACGTCAGCTGCCAGGGAGCCAGCAGGTCGCGGTAGTGCTGGGCCATCCGGTGGTTCGCGGAATAGAGCGCGAAGCAGAGCATCTCGTCGAGATCCGGCCCGCGTTTCATGGTGACAACTATTGCACGCAATTAGATTGCGCACAATTTATCTCCCGAACCACCGGGGGAGCCGACCACCCGCGCGGGGGAGTGGTCGGGCTGTTCGCGGCGGGCAGGATAGGGCCATGTCCGTCGTCCGCCCGGTCGTGCTGAACGTCGCGTACCTGATGCTGGGTGCCGCGATCTTCGTCGCGTTCGTGCTGCTCCAGATCGGCGTCGGGCAGTTGCTGGTGGCGCTCACCCCGCTGCCGATCTGGGCCGTGGTGATCATCGTCGTGCCGCCGATGTTCGCGGTCGGGCTGCTGCCCGGTCTGCGCGAGGTCGAGGTCGCCGCCTGCCGGACGCTGCTCCGGGTCGACCAGGAGTTGATCACTCCGCAGCACCCGACCTGGGAGCACCGCTGGCGGGCCGCCGCCTGGGTGATCCTGCACATCCTGGTCGGCGGCGCGATCGGGCTGGCCCTGGTCGGCGTACCGGTCGCGCTGGGCGGCTGGGTGGCCACCGGCGGCGGCGAGATCGGCCCGGACGGGCGATTGGTCGCCGAGCCGGCCTGGGTCGCGCTGGCGATCCTGGTCGGCCTGGTGACCTTGATCGCAGCCGTGGTCGCGGCCTGGCTGGTCGGGCTGCTGTTGCGCCGGCTGGTGCCGATCTTCCTCGGCCCGACCTGGCGGGACCGGCTGGAACTGGCCGAGCAGCGGCTGCTCACCGAGGCCGAGCACCGCCGGCTGGCCCGGGACCTGCACGACGGGATCGGGCACGCGCTGAGCATCATCTCGCTGCAGGCCAGCGCCGGGCGCCGGATCCTGGAAACCCAACCGGAGAAGGCGGCGCGTTCGCTCGAGGTGATCGAGACGACCTCCCGGAACGCCGCCGATGATCTTGACCGGATGCTTGCCGTGCTGCGGGACCGGGCCGCGCCCCGCTCGCCGGACCCGGGCCTGGATTCCGTACCGACCTTGATCACCGCGCACCGCGAACTCGGCGTCGAGGTCGACGCCGAGGTGGACGTGGTGCCCGGGCTGCCGTCGTTGCTGTCGACGACCGCGTACCGGATCGTCTCCGAGGGGCTGACCAATGCCCGCCGGCACGGCACCGGGGAACGGACCCGGCTCGAGCTGGCCGCCGACCAGGCCGGCGTGTCGATCATGATCAGCAACCCGTACCGGAAGCGGCGGCAGACCCGCAGCAGCGGCGGCCGGGGGATCACCGGGATGCGGGAACGCGCGGCGCTGTTCGGCGGCACCGTGTCGGCGGGCGTCGAGCCGGTCGCCGACGGTGAGAATGAGTGGGTGCTTCGGGTACGACTGCCGGCGCAGGGCACGAGCAGGTCCGGAGCAGGGCCAGACGGGAGCAGGGCATGACGGGTACGGCTGACGGCGAGATCACCGTCGTGCTGGTCGACGACGAGCCGATCGTCCGGCAGGGCCTGCAGACGATCATCGAGAGCGACCCCCAACTGCGGGTGATCGGCGAGGCCGGCGACGGCGCCGAGGCGGTCTCGGTGGTCCGGACCAAGCGACCGGACGTGGTCTGCATGGACGTCCGGATGCCGAACGTCGACGGGATCCGGGCCACCGAACTGGTGCTCGGGCTGCCGGAGCCGCCGCGGGTGCTGGTGATCACGACCTTCGCCAGCGACGAGTACGTGTTCGACGCGATGCGGGCCGGCGCCTCGGGCTTCCTGCTCAAGCGGGCCGACGCGGACCAGGTGATCTCCGCGGTCCGGACCGTGGCCCGCGGCGACAGCCTGGTCTTCCCGGAGTCGATCCGGCAGCTGGTCGGCCAGCACAAACCGGAGAAGGCGGGCTACACCGGCCCGGCGCTCACGCCGCGGGAGACCGAGGTGCTCGGCCTGATCGCGCAGGGGCTGACCAACGCCGAGATCGCGGACCGGCTGGTGCTCGGCGTCGAGACCGTACGCACCCATGTCAGCGGCCTGCTCGGCAAGCTCGGCGCCCGGGACCGTACCCAGGCCGTGGTGATCGCTTTCACGACCGGGCTGGTTCCCACGGAATGACCTTTGCCGGGCGCCGGAATCGGGCGTCACGGGGTCGGCGTGGCAGACTAGCCATCGCTCGAACGGCCCTGAGATGGTGTAGGCGCCGGTCGGCGAGCAGGTTGGGGACCAGACCGGCACCTGACGGGCACGGGGAGTGAGGAATGAAGGCGGTGGTGGAATGAGTGCGCCGACGCGTACGGACGACCGCGAGTTCAATCCGGTGTACCACTCCTACGGGGCCCACAAGGCCGGCTTGCCGCCCCTGGTGCCGTACTTCAAGGAGTTGTGGCACCGGCGGGGATTTGCCGCGGAGCTGAGCAAGGCGACCATGCGCGGCGCCAACTCCAACACGTTCTTCGGACAGGCCTGGCTGGTCCTCAACCCGCTGCTGATGTCCGCGATCTACTACCTGCTGGTGACGATCATCCGGAACCGCCACGAACCGGTCTTCTTCACCCACCTGACGCTGAGCCTGTTCGCGTTCTCGATGATCCAGACCTGTGTCAGCACCGGCGCCACGTCGGTCACCGGATCGGGCAAGCTGGTGATGAACACGGCCTTCCCACGACTGCTGATCCCGCTGTCAGCGGTCCGTACCGCCTTCTTCCGGTTCCTGCCGACGCTGGTGGTCTATCTGGTCATCCACATCATGTTCAGCTTCCCCGGCGTCGCCGGGGCCGGGCACGAGCTCACCTGGAGCCCGCGGATGCTGCTCAGTGTGTATTTCCTGCTCTGCATGGTCGTCTTCGGGATGGGCCTGGCGGCGATCTTCGCCACCCTGCAGGTCTACTTCCGTGACACGTCGAGCTTCCTTCCGTACTTCCTGAGGCTCTGGCTCTATCTCTCTCCGGTGCTGTGGAATCCCGCCATGCTGAGCGACATGGGCCGCGAGATCCAGACGATCGCCCAGCTCAACCCCGCGTACCACATGCTCACCGGGTACGCGGCGCTGATGCAGGGCGGTGCGATGCCGTCTCCGGTCACCTGGGTCGTCTCGGCCGTCACGGCGCTGATCGTCCTGGTGGCCGGGTTCCTGTACTTCATGTCGAGGGAGCGTGATTTTGCTGTCCGTCTCGTCTGACCCCGACAACACCGCGACCGAGCCCGAGATCGTGACGGCCCGACCCGACGGCGCTGAGGCAGCGACCACCCCAGCAGGCCCACCGCTCGCGGTGAAGGTCGAGGATCTGTCGATCACGTACAAGACCTCGTTCGAACGCAAGCCGACGCTGCGGCAGGCGCTGGTCCGGTTCGGCCGCGGTCAGCGCGCGGTGAAGCTGGTCAAGGCCCTGAAGGACGTCAGCTTCGACGTCCCGACCGGAACCGCGATGGGGATCATCGGCGCCAACGGTGCGGGCAAGTCCACCCTGATGCGCGCGATGGCGGGCATCCTGCCGCCGTCCTCGGGTCGGATCGAGGTCTGGGGCCGGGCCAGCACCCTGCTCGCCCTCGGCGTCGGCTTCAACAAGAACCTGACCGGGCGGGAGAACATCATCCTGGGCGGCCTGGCCGCCGGGCTGTCCCGCAAGGAGGTCGAGGAGCAGGCCGACGACGTCGCCGAATGGACCGAGCTGGGCGACTTCATCGACATGCCGATGCGGACCTATTCGTCCGGCATGTCGGCCCGGCTGGGCTTCTCGGTGGCTGTGCACATGAAGCCGGACATCCTCATGATCGACGAGGCGCTGTCCACCGGCGACGCGCACTTCCGGGAGAAGGCGAACGCCAAGATGGCCGAGCTGCGGGAGAGCGCGCGGGCCATGTTCCTGGTGTCGCACGGCCTGGGCAGCATCAAGGAGATGTGCACCGAGGCGATCTGGCTGGACAAGGGCAAGCTGATGATGCGGGGCGAGCCGGGCGAGGTCGTCGACGCGTACATGAAGTTCCTCAAGGTCAAGAAGTCGGCCACGACGACCGAGGACATCTGAGTTTCCTTTGTCGATCTTGCGATCGCTGGCCGAGCCGGGTTGGCTGGCCGCTCTGATCGGTGAGCGGTACGGGCTCGCGGTCGACTCCGTCGTGCTGGTCCGGTCCTTCGTCAACGACGTCTACCGGGTCCGGTCCGGGACGGATGATCACCTGCTGAAGATCTATCGGCACGGCGGGCCCGGTCCGGGCGAGGTGGCCTGGGAGGTGGCGCTGACCGGGCACCTGGCCAGGCGCGGGATCCGGGTGCCCTTGGTGCGCGATGCCCTGGATGGCGAGCCGGTGTCCTTGATCGACTTTCCGGAAGGGCCGCGGCCGGCCACCTTGGCGGAGTACGTCAGCGGGAGCAAGCCGCGGCCGCCGTTCGACGATGCGCTCTATCACCGGTTCGGTGTGGCGGTCGCGCAGCTGCACGAGGCGGCCGTGGACTTCGCGAGCGACCTGCCGCGGCGTCCGTACGACCTGGACACGCGGCTGTTCTCGCCGTTGCGGAGGGTGCTCGCGGCCGACGGTCTCGACCCCGCCGACCGGGATCTGGTCCGGCGCCGAGGCGAGGCGGCAGGGGAGCGGCTGGCCGAGCTGCTGCCCGGGCTGGCGGGCGGAATCCGGCACGGGGACGTGACGCTGGACAACCTGCTGCTGACCGATGCCGGCATGATCATCTACGACTTCGACCAGGCCGGGCCGGGGCCGCTGGTGGACGACCTGACCGGTGTCGCCGGCACGCCTCACTGGCCGGCGTTCCTGGCCGGCTACCGGACCGTCCGGGCGCTCGGTGATGATCAACGTGCGGCCCTGCCCTGGCTGCAGATCGCCACGACGATCGAGCACCTGGACTTCCACCTGATCCGCAAACCGGCCATCCTGGGCAGCGAGACGCTGGGCGAGGGATGGGTGTCGGGCAACCTGGAGGCGCTTAAGCTCCTGGTTCCATGATCACCGACGAGTTGATCACCGGGATCGACGAGCAGACCGCCTTCAGTCACCGGTCCGACGGCGTGTCCTGGTTCCAGACCCGGGCCGACCGGCTGCCGGACGGCTCGGTGCTGATGTTGCTGCAGGAGATCATCGACAACGACAACTACCTCGGCTCGCACTGGACCCGGACCGTCGACGGCGGCGCCACCTGGAGCCGGCCGGAGCCGATCCCGTCGCTGGCCCGGATCGATCACGGCGGCGGGCTGGAGGAGTCGGTCCTCGATCTCACGCCCGGTCTGCATCCGCCGACCGGCACCATGATCGCGATGGGCCAGAACACCTGGTATCAGGACGGTGCCCTGCGCACGCCGCTGCACGATCGTTTCATCCACTACGCGGTACGGGACCCGGCCGGCACCTGGGGCCCGCGGCGGCGGCTGGACTGGGACCATCCGGAGGCCGCGGCGTTCCAGTCCTGCGGCTGCGGGCAGCGACTGGTGCTGGCCGGCGGCGACGTCCTGGTGCCGCTCAGCTGCGCGCCGTACGGGCGGCTGGACCGGGCCGTGACGACGCTGCGCTGCGCCTTCGACGGTGACCGGCTCACCGTGCGCGAACCCGGCCGGATCCTGCGCCACCCGGTCGGCCGCGGCCTGCTGGAGCCGAGCCTGACCCGGTTCCAGGACCAGTTCCTGCTGACCATCCGGGCCGAGGACGGGCTGGCGTACGTGAGCCGGTCGGTGGACGGCCTGGGCTGGACCGACCCGCGGCCGTGGACGTACGACGACGGGGAGCCGCTGCCCACCACGACCACCCAGCAGCAGTGGCTCACCCACAGCGACGGGCTCTACCTCTGCTACACCCGCCGGACACCCGACAACCCGGCCGTACCCCGGCATCGCGCCCCGCTCCTCCTGGCCCGCGTCGATCCCGGCACCCTCCGGCTGATCCGAGCCACCGAGCGGATCGCCGTCCGGATGCGCGGCGACGGCCACGCGGTCCCGAACACCGTCCCGATGCTCGGCAACTTCGCCACCGTCGCCGCGAGCGAGTCCGAGTCCTGGATCACCGTCGGTGAGCACAAACCGACCACCGGCTTCGACGGCGACACGATCCTCGCCCGCATCCACTGGTCCCGCCCCAACCGCTTCGTCCAGCCGACGTGAGGCTTGCCACGGCCTGTCAGGAACCGAGCGGCCGTTCGGTTCAACCACCATCCGCATCACTGTCTTCGGAGCCAACCGCCCCACCGGCCGCCTGCTGACCGACCGGGCCCTCGCCGCCGGACACGACGTCGCCGCGGTCGCCCGGCGACCGGACGCCTACCCGCTCGACCATGATCGGCTCGAGGTGGTCGGCGCCGACGTGCTCGACGCCGACGCGGTGGCTGCGGCCGTCGCCGGCCCGGGACGCGGTGCTGTCGACGCTGGGCGTACCGGCCGGGAAGGGTCCGATTCACACCTACTCGCGCGGAGTGATCGACCTGGCCGCCAGCCTCCTCGTCCTCCTCGACGGCCAGCACCCCCACAACCCTCGCCCCGTGACGTCAGTGTGGAAGTTGGAGCCCACCAGACCCGGCGGAACTTTCCACGTTGATCACTCGGCGACGCGGTGACCCGAGCCGTCCTCGGTTGACGCGCCCGGTTCGGGTGTCGCGCGAGCGATCTCGGCCCATGCACGTCGGGCCCAACCCGCGCACGCAGCTGCCCGCGAGTTCTGTGCGCCGCCACCAGCGCTGACCGGTCACTTCTGCAGCGACACGCCGCGGCCGACTCACGCGGTGAGTGCAACAGTTGGATCTGTCGGGTTGGACAGTAGCTCGTGCAGCTTCTCGGCGGGGGTTTTGAAGCCGAGTCGTTTCCGGGGTC
>NZ_JCAMPJ010000014.1:0-110971 GCF_059617205.1 Microlunatus sp. YIM B11417 | reverse complement strand
CACCCGCTGAACCCGCCGGGAAAACCCCGGCCGAGCACCAAACCACGAACCACCCACAACACACCCCATCTAGGCCGTGTTGCACTCACCCCGAGATTCCGCCCGCCCAAACACCTGCTTTGGTGACCGGTCGGCGAGGGTTTATTCGAAGGCGCTGGCTCGGGCTCCGGGGAGCTGGAGCAGGAGTTCGCGGGCCTTGGCGGCGACCTTGTGCTCGCAGAGCACCTCGTACTTCGTCGCCACGGTCTGCGTCACCGAGGTGAAGTCGCGCTTGCCCTGGGAGAGCGCGTACCCGATCGACTGGAAGACGATGCTGATCGCGATGCCGATCGCGAGGGCGACCAGGAACAGCACCAGGATGTTCGGGACCGGCAGGAAGATCAACATCAGCAGGCCGACCAGCAGGCCGGTCGACACGCCCGACTGCAGGCCGTTGAGCAGCACGGTGCGCCAGGTCTTCCGGCCGAGCACCCGTTCCACGGATTTCAGCTCGGTGCCGACGATCGCGAGGTTCTGCACCTCGAACTTCTGATCGGACAGGAAGTCGACCGCCTTCTGGGCGTCGGCGTAACTGTTGTAGATCCCGACCGACTGCGGGAATTCGAGCTCGAAGATCGAGCCGACACCCTGCGACTGCGAGAACGCCATGATTCCTCCTGTACCCACTCGGAGGCCCAATCTACTCCGATGGACTGTGAGTTGGCTGTGTCCGCCGCGCGGCGCGACGGGATGCCCTCCGGCTAGGTCGCAGCGTTACTCTCAGCACGTGAACGGGACCTCGAATTCGATCTTCATCTCGCGGATTCGCGGCCTGCCGGTGCTCGACGGGTCGGGGGACCAGATCGGCAAGGTGCGCGACGTCGTCGTGCAGCGACGATCCGCGGGCCGGGCGCCACGAGTCAAGGGACTCATCGTCGAACTCTTCGCCAAACACCGGATCTTCCTGCCGATGGCCGGGGTCCGCGGCATCGACGCGGCTCAGGTGGTCATCTCCGGCGCGGTGAACCCGCGGCGCTTCGAACGCCGCGAGTCGGAGATGCTGGTGATCGACGACCTGTTCGACCTGCGGGTCACCCGGACCGACAGTCCGGCGCCGGCCACCGTGTTCGACGTCGCCATGCACGCGGTGCGCACACTGGAATGGGAACTGTCCCAGGTGGCGCTGCGCGAGGGACGGCCGCGCCGGTTCGGCCGTCGCGGCCACGTCACCATCGTGGACTGGTCGATCATCCGTGATCTTGGTGTCGACCACGAACAGGGTACGGAGCGACTGCTGGCCCAGATGGAGGACATGAAGGCGGCCGACATCGCGCGTGAGCTGCACGAGCTGCAGCCGGAGCGCCGGGCCGAGGTCGCCGCGGCGCTCGATGATCAGAAACTGGCCGACGCGCTCGAGGAGCTGCCGGAGGACGAGCAGGTCCGGCTGATCCAGGCCCTCGAGGTGGACCGGGCCGCCGACGTGCTGGCCGAGATGGAGCCGGACGACGCGGCCGACCTGATCGCCGATCTGTCCCCCGAGGTGGCCGAGGTGCTGCTGCAGCGGATGGAGCCCGACGAGGCCGACGACGTCCGCCGGCTGCTCAGCTACGCGGAGTTCACCGCTGGCGGCATGATGACCACCGAGCCGGTGATCATCTCGTCCGACGCGACCGTGGCCGACGCATTGGCGTTGGTCCGGGAACCCGAACTGAGTCCGTCGCTGGCCAGCATGGTCTACGTCTGCCGCGGCCCGCTGGAGACCCCGACCGGGAAGTTCGTCGGCGGCGTGCACATCCAGCGACTGCTCCGAGAACCGCCGTCGACACTGGCCTCGGCCTTGATCGACACCGAACTGGAGCCGCTCTCCCCCGAGGCGAACCTGCACAGCGTCAGCCGGTACTTCGCCACCTACGACCTGGTCAGCGCTCCGGTGGTCGACGATGATCATCGGCTGGTCGGCGCGGTGACCGTCGACGACGTCCTCGATCATGTCCTGCCGGCCGACTGGCGGGGCACCCAATTGGACCAACTCTCCTCTCAGGCGGTGAACCGTGGCCAGCAGTGATCGACAGTCCAGCCGGAGCCGTACCGCGGGCGACCGGGACCGCCTGAACACACCCGGCCGCGGCCGCCGGGTCCGGCTGCCCCGCCCCAGCATCGACCGGGACGCGTTCGGCCAGTTCGCCGAGGGCTTCGCCCGGTTCATGGGCACGGCCGGCTTCCTGGCTTGGATGACGGTCTTGATCATCGCCTGGATCCTCTGGAACGCGCCGATCGGACCGCCGCGGCCACGGATCGACGAGTACCCGTTCATCTTCCTGACCCTGATGCTGTCCCTGCAGGCCTCGTACGCGGCGCCGTTGATCTTGCTCGCGCAGAACCGGCAGGAGGCCCGGGACCGGGTCGGGCTTGAGCAGGACCGCGCCCAGGGTGCCCAGAACCGTGCCGACATGGACTTCCTGGCCCGCGAGATCGCCTCGCTGCGGATGTCGGTCGGCGAACTGGCCACCCGCGACTACGTACGGTCCGAACTGCGCACCGAGCTGCGGGCGATCCTCGCCGAGCTCGACGAGGAACGCTCGACCACCGCGCCCTGAGCCTGTCGAAGGGCCACGGCAGATCCGGGTGACCCTTCGACAAGCTCAGGGAGCGTTGGTCAGGTGATCTTGATCGTCGCGGTACGGGTGACGCCGTTGACGGTGACCGAAAGGGTCCCCGTTCCGGCCTTCAGGGCGGTGAGTCGGCCGGTCGCCGGGTCGAAGCGCAGGTTGGCCGAGGACCGCCAGTCCGCACTCACCGGATAGCTCACCGGCACGGTCCGGGAACCCTGCCGCAGTTCGGCTTTCGCGGTGCCGGTGCCGCCGGCCGGGAGGGTGGCCGGCGCGGTGAGGGTCAGCTCGTCGACATGCGGACGGAACTGCGCCGACAGCCAGTCCGGCCCGCCGAGGTACGGGAACCGACGGGCCCGCGCCTGGTCGGTCCGGGACACCGGATCGATCCCGTACAGGGACCAGCCGGTGAAGCCGCCCTCGCCCGGCGACGTCGCGGGGGCCTTGCCGGAGTTGCCGTTGATCACGTACGGGATGTTGTCGACCAGGGCCGCGTGGAAGGTGCCGACGTGGCCGCCGATGAAGGCCGCGCCCTTGCCGGTGCTGCGCTGGAAGTCGGCCAGCCAGTTCTCCAGCAGAGCCGCCTCGTGCCGATCGGCGAGCCGGCTGTTCTCGGCCGGCGTCGGGTCCCGCGGCGGATGGTGCTCGATGATCATGATCGAGTTGATCGACCGGTCCGTCGCCGCGTCGTCGAGTGCGGCCCGCAGCATCGCCAGTTGATCGAAGCCGCCGCCGCGCAGTGTGCCGGCCGACGAGTCGAGCGTGACGAACCGGGTGCCTTCATGATCGAAAGTCCGGTGCGCGGCGCCGAAGTACTGGGTGAAGTTCGTGATCGCCGAGCCCATGATCTCGTGGTTGCCCGGCACGTAGTGGTACGGGACCGCGTCGCCGATCTCCTCGTCCAGGATCCGCTGGGCCAGTTGGAAATCCGCCTCGGTCGCCTCGTCGACGAAATCGCCGGCGATGACGAAGAAGTCGGGCTTCGCGGCCTTGATCTCGCGCAGGGTGCGGCGGGCGGCTTGGACCAGCGGCGAGTCCGGGTCCCGGGCGACGAACTGCGCATCGGACATCACCGCGAACCGCCGGCTGCGGCCGTCGACGGCGGCCTGGGTCTGCACGATCGGTGCCCGAACCGCGGCCGGCGGCGGTACGTCGACGGCCGGCGCCGCGTTGACGTAGAGGTTGTCGATCAGGACCTCGCCGGTGTACTGCGCCGACGCCTTCGTCTCCAGCGTGTAGATCCGGCCGATCGTCACCGGTTGCGGCAGCCCGGCCGGCACCGCCAACTCGACGTTCTTCCAGCCGGTCCAGTCGATGTAGGGGCCGTAGACGGCGGTGAACTTGCCGGTGGCGTCGTACAGGCCGAAGGCGGTCCACTCGCCCTTCCCGTGCCCGTACAGCGAGACGCCGAACGAGCGGGCCTGGCCCTCGACGCCGAGCCGCTGCGGCGGGATCGCGTACGCGTTGCGGGTCAGTGTGGACTGGCTGAAGTCGTACGAGAGCTTGAGCGCCGCACCGTCCTCGCCGTCCGGGACCTTGCTCACCGCGGCCGTCGCCCGGGCGGTGCCGACCGTCCACGTGTCGGCGTCGTCGAAGCCGGCCAGCAGCTGTTTCTCGACGCCGACCGAGATGCCGAGCGTCGCGGTCAGGCCGCCGATCCTGGCCGTGACCAGGCCCGCCCCGGACTCCTGCTTCGGGGTGACCCGGAGCCGGCCGTCGGCGGTCGGCGCGATCTCGTACAGGCTCTCGTCGAAGTCGAGCTCCAGGTCGGCCGGATCGATCGGCGCCGAGGTGCCGAACGCGTCGTAGCCGAGGATCCCGAAGGTCGCGGTGACGTCCGCGGTCGGCACGTTGACCGTCTCGGCGGTCGCGGCCAGCCGGGCCACCGGGCCCAGCACCTCCAGGTCGAGCGTCCCCTGCGCCGCCCCCGAGGTCGCGGTGATCGTGGCCGGACCCGGGTCGGTGGCGCGGAACCTGCCGGCGGCGACCGTGCCGCGGGTGGCGGACCAGCGGATCGGAGCGGTCGTCTTCGCCGGGCCGTACGTCTCGTCGTGCGGGGTGGCGGTCAGGGTCCGGGACAGGCCGGCGAACACCCGGTCCGGCCGGGCCTTCCCGCCCACCGGGCTGTCGCTCGCGGCGGTCCGGCGATCGGCGGCGGTGTCGAGCCAGAGGCCGGCCGGCTTCCCGCTGCCGCGTGGGCCGAGGACGGCGAGCCCGTTCGGCACCGGCCGGACGGAGCCGTCGCCCGGAGTGTTGTCGACCCGGACCCGGTCCTCGCCGGGCCGCCGGCTGACCAGGGTGGTGGAGCCGCCGCCGTCCAGCTCGACGCCGACCCAGGCGCCGCGGGCCGCCAGCAGCCGGCCCAGTTCGGCCAGGGTGGCCCCGCGGCTGTGCGTCTGCCGGTCGCTGTCGACGCTGACGATGATGATCTTGGTGCCGTCCCGGGAGAAGCCGAGCCCGGTCCGTCCCGCGTACGTCTTGTCGTCGACCGGCCGGGCCTGACCGTCGGAGACGACGAGCTCGTGGACGCCGATCGCCGTCCGCACCGGCTTCCCGTCCGAGGGCCGCGGCCGGTGATCGACCTCGACCCGGTCTCCCACGCGCAGCGCCCGCAGGGCGTCGGCGCCGGCCTCGCGCCCCAGCAGGATCGTCGTGTCGGCAGGGATCCCGCCCGTTCCGGCTTGATCATCGACGGCGGTCACGACTCCGTTCCTGATCATCACCTCGACCACGTCGGCGACGCCCTGGACGGCGCGGCTCCGCGGATAGCCGCCCCAGAGCGAGGTGAATGCCTGCACCTCGTCCTTGCCGAGCAACGGGCTGTTCAGCCGGTCCAGTTCGACCGTCCCGGTCGGCAGCGTCGCCGTACCCTCGAACAACACCTCGAGCACCCGGCCCACCCCGCCGGCGTCGAAACCGACCGCCCGGTAGGGATCCTCCGAGGCCGACTTGATCAACTCGCCGTCGGCCACCACCGGACCCAGCGGGGCGCCGGAGTTGTTGATGTCGAAGAAGTCGCCGTTCACGGCGGCCACCGCGCCGGCCGCGTCGGCCTGCTCGGGGATCGGGGCCGGCTCGGTCAGCGCGCCGGTGCCCAGATAGCCGATCCGGGCGCCCTGGCTCAGGTCGATGGTCAGCGCATTGCCCTGCTGCCAGCCGCGTGCGTCCAAAGTCTCCACCTGTTCGGCGGTCACGCCCGGAGCGACCGGCCGGGACCGCCGATAGACCTCGAACGCACCGTCCTGCGCGGCGACCGCCGGTTCCTCGGCCACCGCCCGGGGCGGCCCGGCCAGCAGCAACGGCGTCAGTACGGCGAGAACGACCAGTAACACCCGGCCCCGTAGACGCGTCGGCACGAGCCACCTCCCCGAGTCAAGAATTGACATGAGCAGTCTGCACGCTTGGAATCAATGTGCACCAGCCCCGCGAGGTGAATGCTCACCGACCGTCCGGTGTCGGCCATCCCACAGTCTCGGCACCGGCTGCGGGTCGGGCCCGGCGCGCCGGCCCGTCTAGGCTGGGCGGCATGTCCGACCGTACGACCGACCATCCGCTCGAAGCCCCCATCCGGCAGGCGCTGACCGGGGTGAACGACCCCGAGATCCGCCGCCCGATCACCGAACTGGGGATGGTCCACTCGGTCGACGTCGACGACTCCGGAGCGGTCCGGGTCGAGGTGCTGCTCACGGTCGCCGGCTGCCCGCTCAAGGACACCCTGCGGCGCGACGTCACGGCCGCCGTGTCAGCGGTCACCGGCGTCACCGCGGTCGAGGTCGTCCTCGGCGTCATGTCGGACGAACAGCGGTCGGCGCTGCGGAACCAGTTGACCGGTGGCCAGGCCGAGCGCGACATCCCGTTCGCCCGGGCGGACTCGCTGACCCAGGTGATCGCGGTCGCCTCCGGCAAGGGCGGCGTCGGCAAGTCGTCGGTCACGGTCAACCTGGCGCTGGCCCTGGCGGCGAAGGGCCGGACCGTCGGTGTGCTGGACGCCGACATCTACGGCCACTCGGTCCCGGCCATGCTCGGCGTCGGCGACGCGCGCCCCACCTCGGTCGAGGACATGATCATGCCGGTCCCGGTCCAGGGCCTGAAGGTGATCTCGATCGGCATGCTGAAGCAGCGCCGCGACCAGGTGGTCGCCTGGCGCGGGCCGATCCTGGACCGCGCGCTGACCCAGATGCTGGCCGACGTCTACTGGGGCGACCTCGACTACCTGCTGATCGACCTGCCACCCGGCACCGGCGACGTGGCGATTTCGCTCGGCCAGAAGCTGCCGAACGCCGAGGTCCTGGTCGTCACCACCCCGCAGCAGGCCGCGGCCGAGGTCGCCGAGCGGGCCGGCACGATGGCGTCGATGATGAACCAGCGCGTGATCGGCGTCGTGGAGAACATGTCGTACTTCCTGGTGCCGGGCACCGGCGAGAAGCACCTCATCTTCGGCGAGGGCGGCGGCAAGGACGTGTCCGAGACGCTCGCCCAGCGGCTCGGCTACCCGGTGCCGCTGCTGGCTCAGGTGCCGCTGGATCCGAAGCTCCGCGAGGGTGGCGACGTGGGTACGCCGATCGTCGGGGCCGACCCGGGCCAGCCGGCCGCGGTCGCGCTGACCGGCCTGGCCGATCACCTGGCCGGCCGCGGCCGCGGCCTGGCCGGCAAGCAGTTGGGGCTGGCGCCGGTCGGCCGCTGAAACGCCTTCGGTCGACCGGCACCCACCGCTAGGGTCGGAACGGACCATGATCATCGTCGACCAGGAGGGCCAGCATGCGACTCGGGATCGGACTCCCCACCGCCGGAACTGAGAACGGGGCCGAGGCGATCGCCGCCGCGGCCGAAGGCGCGGAACGGATCGGGCTCGATTCGGTCTGGAGCTTCGAACGGCTGCTGTTGCCGACCAACGAGGCGTACGCCGGGCAACTGCCGGACGCGTACGCCTCCGTCTACTCACCGCTCGAGGTGCTGGCGTACGTGGCGGGCCGGACCAGTCGGGTCAGCCTCGGCACCAGCACCATGGTCGCGCTGCTGCACAACCCGGTCGACCTGGCCCGCCGGTTCGCCACTCTCGACCAGCTGAGCAACGGGCGGGCGGTGGTGGGCATCGGCCAGGGCTGGATGCCGGAGGAGTTCGAGGCGGCCGGGGTGCCGCTGAGCCGCCGCGGCGCCGGCTTCGCCGAGTTCGTCGAGGCGATGCGGGCGGCCTGGTCCGCGGATCCGGCCTCGTACGACGGACGTTTCTATCGCTTCGCCGAGTCCAAGATCGGGCCGAAGCCGGTGCAGACCGGCGGCCCGCCCATCGTCGTGGCCGCGATGGCACCGGCGGCCCTGCAGCGGACCGCGGCGGCCGGGCTCGGTCTCAACCCGATCTGGTTCGGCTGGGAGGCGCTGACCGAGACCGTCGGGGCGTTCCGGCAGGCGGCGTCGGCCGCCGGTCACGACCCTGCCGTACTGCCGATCGTGCTCCGGGTGAACGGGTCGCTCAGCGAGACCGCTCAGGGTGACGAGGCCACGGTGGTCGGATCGCCGGAGCAGGCCGCCGAGGCGATCCCGCGGCTGGCGGAACTCGGGGTGACCGAGATCCTGTGGTCGATGGACCTGCCGCTCGAGGAGCAGCTCGGACTGCTGGGTCAGCTCGTCGGCTGAGCCCGTGCCGGGCCCGGGCGACCGCTCAGGTGGCGTCCGGGTCGAACGGGGTCAGGATCCGGACCGGCACGCCGCCGGCACCGGCCAGGGCGCCGTTGACCGCGAGGTCGTCGCCGGACTTGGCGTTGTTCACGGTGTCGGTGAGGTCCTTGGCGAGGCCCTTGCCGGCCTCGGTGCCCGCGGTGAAGTCGGCCTTCACGTCGGCGACGATCGGCTCGACGTCGTCCAGCAGGTGCTTCTTGATGAACGCCTTGGGGTTCAGGTCGCGGAAGTCGACGTCCTCGAAGCCCGGACCCAGCTCCTTCTTCAACTGGTTCTGCGCGTTCCCGGCCATGGTCCGGACGTAGCGCACCAGGTGCGCCGCCTTGCGCGCGAACTGGGGCAGCCGTTCCGGTCCGAAGATGATCACGGCGACGACGACCAGCGCCAACAGCTCCGTGGGCCCGATGTCGAAGAACACAAGCGAATCCTACCCGTGCTCGGCGAATCCCGGGGCCCGGTCCACAACCCTCTTAGCCCTCGCGGGCGCCGAGCGTGACCTTGGCCTCCGCCTTCTTGCCGCCGCGCTCGTACGCGAGCACGATCTGGTCGCCCGGCCGGTGGGTCCGGATCGCGACGATCAGTTGCTCCAGCCCGGTCACCGGCTTGCCGTCGATGCTGGTCACCACGTCGCCGTCGGCCAGCCCGGCCGTGTCGGCGGGCCCGCCGCTCTCGACGCCGGACAGCTCGACGCCGGTGCCGTCCGGGGCGTCGCTGACGTTGGCGCCGATCACCGGGTAGGTGGCCTTGCCGTCCTTGATCAACATCGCGCCGATGTCCATTGCCTGGTTGATCGGGATGGCGAAGCCGAGGCCGATGCTGCCGGCCTGGCCCTGGGCCGAGCCGATGGTCAGGATCGCCGAGTTGACGCCGATCACCCGGCCGCCGGCATCGACCAGCGGGCCGCCGGAGTTGCCCGGGTTGATCGGGGCGTCGGTCTGCAGCGCGTTGATGTAGGCCGTGTTGGCGCCCGGGTCGGAGTCGTCGCCGACCACCACCGGGCGGTCCTTGGAGCTGATGATGCCCTGGGTCACCGTGTTGGCCAGGCCGAGCGGTGAACCGATCGCGATCGCGGCCTCGCCGACCTTCACGGCGTCGGAGTCGCCGATCTCCATCGGCACCAGCTTCTCCGAGGTCGGCACCTGGATCACGGCGAGGTCGTAGGTCGGGCTGCGGCCGAGGATGCGTGCGGTGGCCCGGGAGCCGTCGTTGTAGACCACGGTGATCCGGCCGCCGCTGGCGGCCTTCTCGACGACGTGGTTGTTGGTCATGATCCGGCCCTCGTCGTCCAGGATGAACCCGGACCCGCCGGTGCTGCCGACCCTGATCATCACGGTGCTGGGCAGCACCCGCTTCGCGACCTCGACCGTGTTCGCCTCGGGCGGCGCCGGCGGCAGCGGCTCCCGCGTCGTCGGCGGCGGCCCGCCGACGGGCGTCGCCTGGGTTCCGGTGCGGGGCACCAGCAGCCCGCCGCCGAAGCCGGCCAGGCCGCCGACCACGGCCGCGAGGATCACCGCCAGCAGCACGATCCCGACGCCACCGCCGCGCCGACGCTGCCGGCCGGGCTGAGCCTGCGGCTGGGGTGGCGGGTAGACCGGACCCGGCTGCAGCGGCGGTACGTTGCCGGGAGCCGGGAAGAGTTGGGTGGGTTCGGCGGACCGATAGCCGGGACCGACGCCCGGGATCGGCTGGGTCGGCTGATGGTCCTGGGACCGGCGCGGCTCGGGCGGCGGGCCGGCCGGGACACCGGCCGGACCGGGAGCGGCGAACGGGTGCGGTGCGGCCGCGGAGCCCGGCGACGACGTGCCGTGCGGGGGCTGACCTCCGTGGCCCTGATTCGGGCCCGGCGGCGGGACGGCAGCCGAGCCGGGACTCGGCCGCCCGGCGTCCTGGCCGCCGAAGCCATGACCCTGCGAGCCGCCGGGATTCTGCGCTCCACCGGGACGCTGCGCCCCACCGAAGTTCTGCGAGCTGCCGAAGTTCTGCGGATCAACTGAGCGCTGTGGATCACCCGGGTACTGCTGACCGCTCGGGTTCCGCGGCCCGGCGAAGTCCGGAGAGCCGCCCGGGTTACGCCCGCCGCCGAAGTCGGGTGAGCCACCGCTCCGCGGTCCGCCGAAGTCGCGTCCGGCACCGAAGTCCTGCGCCCCGCCGGGGCCGGGCGTCCCGCCGAGGTCCTGCGCTCCGCCGAAGTCCTGCGCGCCGCGCCGGCCCGGCGGGTTCGGCCCGCTGCCGGGTGCGGGCGTACCCCCGAAGGTCTGGGCGCTGCCCGGGCTCTGGCCGAGCGGCTGCTCGCTGCCGGTACCCTGACCGGCTGGGGCTTGACCGCCGCTCCCGCCCTGGCCGCCGGGACCACTGCTGCCGGGCCCGCCGGCCGAGGCCGGCGACGATCCGGGGGCGCCTTCGGGCGTGCCGAAAGGTCCGTAGTAGTGGAAGTCGTCGTCCCGACTGCCCCGCTCGGGGCGGTCGTCTCCTGCCATGTTCCGCCTACCCGACGAGGTCGTTGATGATGCGGGTCAGGCCCGCTTGGACGCGGCCCATCGTAGTTGGCTCAGGAGTCGTTTCGTGGGGCAGTTGATCGGCCACGTCGGCCAGCGCGGCCCGGTCGCCGTCCGTGATCACGGTGAAGACCTTGTCGCCGGACTGCCAGGTCGCGACCAGTGCCGTCCCGTTGCGTACGTAGGCGCCGACCTCCTCGTCCCAGGCCGATCCGGCGGGCGGGCCGGCGAGCCGGCCGTGCGCCTCGTACACCGCGACGGTGGTCAGGCCGTCGCTGTAGGTCATGTGCAGCGACTCCGGCTGCTCGCTGCCGTCGCTGCGCAGCCGGACCAGGGACAGCCCGGCCAGCTGGTCGTGGCAGGACCAGCCACGCTCCGACATGACGGGCGCGCTGGACAGGGTCAGCGTGGTGGCGTCGTCGGGCAGGTTGAGCGGTGCGGAGGCGTCCTCGGAACTGTGGCCGTTGTTCACCGCGACCGAGGTGAAGCCGGTCGAGAGCCGTACCTCACCGTCGTTGTCGAACCGCTGCTGCCAGAGCACCAGGCCGGTCTGCTCGTCGATCCACCAGCGTGCCGCCAGCCGCCCGGTCGCGTAGCTGACCGCGTCGACCATGACCGCCGAACGGCCGACCACCTTGGCCTGGGTCGCGCCGGTCAGCCGGTAGCCGGCGGTGATCATCCGGAAGATGTCGCCGTCGCCGACCGGGGTGCGCGGCGGCGCGGCCAGGAAGCCGTCGGCGAGTTCGTCGCCGTCCGGGCCGCGGACCACGACGTTGCTGCCCCGACCGGGGGTGAAGGCCACCTCCATCGACCCGGAGGTCCGGTCGGCTCCGAGCCCGGCCACCAGCTGCTGATTGCCGGTGTAGCCGACGGTGATCGCGGCCTCGAAGGCGCGGCGGAGCCAGTTGGTCGCGGCCACCAGCGAAAGTTCGGGCCCGCGCGCGGCGGCCGGGGCGTCGAGTTCGGCGTCGGGCGCCGACAGCGCGGCCTGGTCGACCAGGGCGGCGGCGCCGACCAGCGTGCTCGCGGTCGGGAGTTGGGCCAGCGCGGCCCCGAATTCGGTACGGACCTGAGGGGCGGGATCGGACAGCAGCGGGGCCTTGTCGGTCGGCGCCGCCGCGTACCCGATGCCGCCGACGGTCGCGGTCAGCAACGCCACCAGGGCCAGCACCGCAGCGGTCCGGCGCAGCGGGGCGTGCCGCTCCCGGGGCAGGTCGGCCCAGGTGCTCTGCTCGAACGGCCGGGACGACAGCGGGCGGCGGGCCCGCGGTCCGGCGATGGAGACCAGTCGGTCGGAGAGGGTGCCCGGGGCGGCCGGGCCGGCGGGCGCGCCCTGGGTCAGCAGCTGCCGCAGCCGGAACAGTCCTTCGACGTCCTCGCGGCAGTCAGCGCACCGGCTCAGGTGCTTGACCACCCGGTCTTCGTCGGCGCGCTGCAGCGCCCCGTCCACATATGCGGATCGGAGTTCGGCCAAATCGTGACAAGTGGTCCTCTTCACGCCGTCCTCGCGCCGAGCAAGCTCCGCAGCCCGCGCCGTCGCGGTTCGGCCGGCTCGGTGACTGCTACCTCATCTCCCTCAACGGGTACGCCGAGATAACGTTCCCGATCGGCGGTCGGACGGCGGTGCGCGAGGGCCTCCCGCAGTTGGGCGCGGCCACGGTGGATGCGGCTGCGGACCGTGCCGATCTTCACGTCGAGGACGCTGGCGATCTCCTCGTAGCTCATGCCTTCGATGTCGCAGAGCACCACGGCGGCGCGGAACTCGGGCGGCAGCGCGGCCAGGGCGGCGGCGACGTCGTGCTCCATGTCGGCGTCGGCCAGCTGGTCCGACGGGCTGGGCAGGCTGCTCTGCAGTCGTTCCGCGGTGCCGTCCGGCATCCCGTCGAAGCGGATCTTCTGCTTGCGCCGCGCGGCGTCGAGGAAGAGGTTGGTGGTGATCCGGTGCAGCCAGCCCTCGAAGGTGCCGGGCTGGAACCGGTGCAGCGAGCGGAACACCCGGACGAACACGTCCTGGGTCAGGTCCTCGGCGTCGTGCGGGTTCCCGGTCAGCCGGTACGCCAGCCGATAGACCCGGGCGCTGTGGTCACGGACGACCTGCTCCCAACTCGGCGGTTGCCACTCCGGCTCGGCCGGCGGCTGCCAGTCGTTGGGGTCGGGGGCCGGCCAGTTCTGCATGCCGTCCTCCCCCGTCCTCGTCCGTTGCTCCGGCTCACGCACCGTGCTCGTCATGGGCGTCATTGTTCCGGCCCAACCTGGCAATCTGCTAAGCGTTCCCTGTCAATCCGTGCCGTCGGCCTGTGATCGTGCCCATAGCGGCGCGACCCCTCCGGCTCCCTCAGAGTAGTCGATCCTGAGCGGTCACCGCATGCTCGGCCTCCAGCCGCAGCAGCACCTTCTTGCGATCCAGCCCGCCACCGTAGCCGACCAGCGTGCCGTTGGCGCCGATCACCCGGTGACAAGGGACGACCACCGGGATGGGGTTCGCCCCGTTGGCCAGGCCGACCGCCCGGCTGGCCGCCTGGGTGCGGCCGATCCGCAGCGCCAGCTCGCCGTAGCTGATCGTCTCCCCGTACCCGATCCGGCACAGTTCGGCCCAGACCTCGAGTTGGAACGGCGAGCCGGCCGGCGCCAGCGGCAGCTCGAAGTCGGTCCGCCGGCCCTCGAAGTACTCGGTCAGCTGCTCGATCGTGAGGGCCAGGATCGCGTCCGGCTCCCCGGCCGGCGTGGGGACCTCCTCCTCGCCGTCGAACCTGATCATGGTCAGGGCGCGCCCGTTCGACTCGAGGGTGAGCGGGCCGATCGGCGAGTCGATCACCGTCCGGACGGTTGTCGGGTTCATCGCTGCTCCTCCAGATTCCACAGATGCATCACCGCGTACGACCGCCAGGGCCGGCAGCGGTCCAGGTCGGCGGCCGGCGGGTCGGTCCCGAGCGCGGCCAGCCCGTACCGGACCCCGAGATCGGTGCCGAGCCAGATGTCCGGGTCGCCGAGCGCCCGCATCGCGATGTAGTCGGCGGTCCACGGCCCGATGCCGGGCAGCGCGAGCAGCGCCTGCCGCACCTCGGTCCGGTCCGTGCCGTAGTCGAGCGGCACCCGGCCGGAGGCGACCGCCTCGGCCAGGCCGATCAGGGCCCGGCCCCGGCTGCGCGGCATCGGCAGGTCCTCCGGGTCGGCGGCCGCCAACTGCTCCGGGGTCGGGAAGACGAGGTCGAGCCCGCCTTCCGGCGCCTGCAGGCGGTCCGGCAACGGGGTGCCGTACCGAGCGGCGATTCGGCCCAGCACCGTCCGGGCGCCGGCCACCGAGACCTGCTGGCCGACGATCGCCCGGACCGCGACCTCGAAGCCGTCGACGTGGCCCGGCACGCGCAGGCCGGGCCGGCGCCGGACCAGCGGTGCGAACACCGCCGTCTCGGCCAGCGTCTCGTCGATCAGCATCGGGTCGGCATCCAGGTCGAGCAGCCGGCGGGAGCGCTCGACAGCGGCGGCCAGGTCGCGCAGGTCGGTCAGGGCGAACTCGGCCCGGACCAGGTCCGCGGCCGGAGCCAGCCGGACCACGGCGGGGCCACCGGGCAGGGCGAGGGTCCGCCGGTAGCCCGCATCGTCGACCTGTTCCACCCGGTCGATCGCGCGGTCGGCCAGGAAGCGCAGCAGCCGGACGCCGTCGAACGGCCGCCGGACCGGGAGGTCGAGCACGATCCGCAGCGGCTCCGGCTGGTGCCGAACGCCCGCTGGGTCTGCCGATGTGCCAGGCCGGACCGGGGCTTGACCGTCGGCAGGCTCGGGGAACGTCCTCGCGGCCGCCCGGAGGTCACGCGGCGCGCGGTCGTACACCCCGCGGATGGTGTCGTTGAACTGCCGGACGCTCGCGAAGCCGGCGGCGAACGCGACGTCGGCGAACGGCATCGCGGTCTGCTCGATCAGCACCCGGGCCGTGTGCGCCCGCCGGGTCCGGGCCAGCGCCAGCGGGCCGGCGCCGAGCCGCTCGGACATCAGCCGGTTCAGCTGACGGGGGCTGTAGCCGGTCCGCGCGGCCAGGCCCGCAACGCCCTCCCGCTCGACCACGCCGTCGGCGATCAGCCGCATCGCCCGGCCGACCGCGTCGGCCCGGAAGTCCCACTCCGGCGAGCCGGGCGCCGCGTCGGGCCGGCACCGGCGGCAGGCCCGGTAGCCGGCCCGCTGGGCCGCCGTGGCCGACGGATAGAACGTCAGGTTGCCCCGCTTCGGCGTGGTTGCCGGGCAGGACGGGCGGCAGTAGATCCGGGTGGTCCGGACCGCGATGTAGAAGACGCCGTCGAACCGCGCGTCGCGGCTGTCCGCGGCGCGGTAACAGGTTTCATGATCAAGCTCGGCGACCGGCACAGCTGACATTCAACCCGCCGCCACTGACAGTTTCTGGCGGTTTCCGGTCACCTCGGTCGGATCAGTCGAGCAGGCCGGCGGCGCGGAGCTGCTCGCCGAACACCCGGCGCTGCTCGTCAGTGGCGGGCACCTGGGGCAGCCGCAGCCCGCCGACGCCGCGGCCCTGCAGCTCGAGGCCGGCCTTGACCATCGAGCAGCCCTGCGTGGCGAAGACGCCGGTGAAGACCGGCAGCAGTTCCCGGTGCAGCCGCAAGGCCTCGGCCGTGTCGCCCTTCGCGAACGCCTGGATGAGCTGCTTCATGCCGCGCCCGGTGAAGTGGGTCGAGGTGCCGACCACGCCGACGGCGCCGACCGCGAGCAGCGGCAGCGTCATCGCGTCGTCGCCGGAGTAGTAGGCCAGGTCGGTTCGGCTGAGCACGGTGGCCGAGGCGACCGGATCGCTCTTGGCGTCCTTGACCGCGACGATCCGCGGGTGCTCGGCGATCTTGATCATGGTCTCGGTCGCGATCGGGATCCCGGCGCGGTGCGGAATGTCGTACACGATGATCGGCAGGCCGGTGCCGTCGGCGACGGTCCGGAAGTGCTGCAGCAGGCCTTCCTGCGGCGGCTTGGAGTAGTAGGGCGTGACCACCAGGAGCCCGCTCGCGCCCGCAGCCTCGGCCTCGTGCGCGGTCTCGATCGTGTGCCGGGTGTCGAACGACCCGACGCCGGCGATCACCTTGGCCCGGTCGCCGACCGCTTCGACGACGGCGCGGAGCAGGGTGATCTTCTCCTCGGCGGTCGTGGTCGGGGACTCGCCCGTGGTCCCGCTGATCACCAGGGCGTCGTTGTCGAGGTCGTCCACCAGATGCCGGGCTAGTTCGGCGGCGCCGGCGGGGTCGAGCGAGCCGTCCTTCGCGAACGGGGTCACCATCGCGGTGATCAGATGTCCAAAGGGCGGTACGTCCGGCATGCGCGTCATTCTAGGGCCGCGACGTGACCGTGAAACCGGGTGTCGGCCCTGGTTGGCGCCCTTTCCCGGGCCTGGGCGAGAACATCGGCTTCCCTCCCCGTACGCGCGCGACGGTTTCTCCGCCGATCCGCGCCGACAACGCCACGAAAAATCAACGCAGCCGCGGTTTGGGGCGGTTCGTCGGATGGCCACCGGCGCACGCGGATAGGGTGAGCGGCATGGATGCCCTGTCGGAACAGGAAAGGACCGCTCCGTCGGCGGCCTCGTGGATGTTCGCCGAGGACTTCGCCACCGAGTCCGATGCCGCGACGAAGGCTCGGCAGGAGGCCGAGGACCTGGGTGTCAAGCCGGTCAGCCCCGGTACGGCCGGCGCCCTGACCCTGCTCGCCCGGATGGTCCGCGCCTCGCACGTCGTGGAGATCGGCACCGGGTCCGGCGTGTCCGGGCTGGCCCTCTACGCCGGCATGGTCCCGGACGGGATCCTGACCAGCGTCGACATCGAGCCGGAGCACCAGCGGATCGCGCGCCAGGCCTTCACCGAGGTCGGCATCGAGAGCCGCCGGATCCGGCTGATCGCGGGCGCCGCCCTCAGCGTGCTGCCGCGGCTCAGCGACGGCGCGTACGACCTCGTCTTCGTCGACGGCGACAAGCTCGAGTACCCCGACTACATCGAGCAGGCGCTGCGCCTGCTCCGGCCAGGCGGCGTGCTGGCGGTCGACAACGCGCTCTGGCACGACCGGGTCGCCGACCGGTCCAACGACGACGACGAGACTCTCGCCGTCCGGGAGACCCTGGACCGGATCCACGACGACGACGACCTGATCTCCTCGCTGCTGCCCTGCGGCGACGGTCTGCTGATCGCCGTCACCCCGGGTGCCTAGCCCGATCCACGGTGATGCCCTTGCCGACCACCGTGATGCCGCCCTCGGACACGGTGTAGCCGCGGGCCCGGTCGGCCTCCGGATCGACTCCGACCTCGGCGCCGGGCGGGACGATCACGTTCTTGTCCAGGATCGCGTTGCGGACCACGGCGCCCGGGGCGACCAGGGCCCCGTTCAGCAGCACCGAGCGGTCGACGACGGCGCGCTCCTCCACCCGGACGTTCGGCGACAGCACTGAACTGTCCACCGAACCGCCGGAGATGATGCAGCCCGGGCTGACGATCGAGTCCTCCGCGGTGCCCTCGAGGACGAACTTCGCGCCCGGCATCTGTACCTGGTACGTCCAGATCGGCCAGTCCAGGTTGTACAGGTTGAAGACCGGGTCCACCGAGACCAGGTCCATGTGCGCCTCGTGGTAGGCGTCGATGGTCCCGACGTCGCGCCAGTAGCTGGCGTCCCGGCTGGTCGCGCCCGGCACGGTGTTGGCCGTGAAGTCGTACACCCGGGCGTCACCGCCGGCCACGAAGGACGGGATGATGTCGCCACCCATGTCGTGCCGGGAGTCGGTGTTCTCGGCGTCGGTGGTGAGCATGTCCACCAGGGCCTCGGCGGAGAAGATGTAGTTGCCCATCGACGCGAAGCTGGACCCGGGATCGTCCGGCAGCCCCGGCGGCACGGCCGGCTTCTCCAGGAAGCTCTTGATCTTGCCGTCGACATCGGAGTCGATCACGCCGAACGAACTGGCCTGCTTGCGCGGCACCCGGATGCCGGCGATCGTGCAGCCGCTGCCGCCCTCGATGTGGGCGTCCAGCATCTGCTCGACGTCCATCCGGTAGATGTTGTCGGCACCGAACACGACGACGTGATCGGGCGCCTCGTCGATGATCAGGTTCATCGACTGGAAGATCGCGTCGGCGCTGCCCTGGTACCAGCGCGGGCCGAGCCGCTGCTGGGCCGGCACCGGCGTCACGTAGTTGCCGAGCATGGTCGACATCCGCCAGGTCAGCGAGATGTGCCGGTCCAGCGAGTGCGACTTGTACTGGGTCAGCACGGCGATCTGGCGCAGGTTCGCGTTGGCGAGGTTCGACAGCACGAAGTCGATCAAACGGTACGTCCCACCGAACGGCACCGCAGGTTTGGCACGGTCCATCGTCAACGGCATCAGGCGCTTGCCCTCGCCTCCCGCCAACACGATCGACAGCACCTTCGGACGCGTCGCCATGCCCGAAACCTAAGCTGATCAACGGGCTTCCGACAAGCCCTCCGACAAACGCGGCGGGTATGACACCATCGAGCCATGAGTGATCGTTTGGCGGTCGGGGTGCTGACACGGGAGTACCCGCCGATGATCTACGGCGGTGCCGGCGTGCACGTCGGACAGCTGGTGCCGCAGCTGCGCCGGTTGATCGACGTCGACGTGCACTGCATGGGCGAGCCGCGCGACGGGGCGACCGCACACGCCGAGGACCACCCGGCCGGGGCGAACGCCGCCTACCGCGTGTTCGGCGCCGATCTCGCCATGGCAGCCGCGATCGGGGACCTCGACCTGGTCCATTCGCACACCTGGTACGCCAACCTGGCCGGGCATCTGGCCGGCCTCTACCACGACATCCCCCACGTGGTCACCGCCCACTCGCTGGAACCGCACCGGCCCTGGAAGGCCGAGCAGCTCGGGGGCGGCTACCGGCTCTCGTCGTGGGCGGAGCGGACCGCGTTCGAGGCGGCCGACGCAGTGATCGCGGTCAGCGACGGCATGCGGGCCGACACCCTGGCCTCCTATCGTGATCTTGATCCGGCCAAGGTGCACGTGGTCCGCAACGGCATCGACACCGACGAGTTCGCGCCGGACCCCGGCACCGATCACCTGGCCGCGCTGGGCATCGACCCCGACCGGCCGACCGTGGTCTTCGTCGGCCGGATCACCCGGCAGAAGGGCCTGATCCACCTGGTCCGCGCCGCCGCCCACCTTGATCAGGAAGCCCAGCTGGTGCTGCTGGCGGGTGCCCCCGACACCCCCGAGATCGCCCGCGAGATCGGCGACGCGTTCAGCCGGTTGCGGGAGACCCGTGATCATGTGGTCTGGATCGAGCGGATGCTGCCCCGCGAGCAGGTCCGGCAGGTGCTGTCCCGGGCGACGATCTTCGCCTGCCCTTCGGTGTACGAGCCGCTCGGCATCGTCAACCTGGAGGCGATGGCCTGCGAAACGGCCGTCGTCGCCAGCGCGGTCGGCGGGATCCCGGAGGTCGTCGTCGACGGCGAGACCGGGCTGCTGGTGCCGTACTCCCCCGACCGGGCCGGCGACCCGGACTACGTCGCGGCCTTCGAGAACGACTTCGCGACCAAGATCAACTCGCTGCTGCGCGACCCTGACCTCGCCGCGCGGTTCGGCACGGCGGGGCGGCAACGCTGCATCGACGAATTCTCCTGGTCCAAGATCGCTGCCGAGACCGTCGACGTGTACCGGGCCGCCATCGCCCGGCATCAGCGTGCGTGATCAGATCACGTCGATCTCGGTGCCGCCGGTGAGCCGGAGCAGGTCCGGATAGCTCCAGGGCACCACGGCGTGCGGGATGCCGCCGCCGGTCCACAGGGTCTCGTACTGGGCCAGGTTGCGGTCCACCACGGTACGCAGCGGAGCCGGATGCCCGACCGGCGCGACACCGCCGATCGGCTGGCCGGTGTGCGCCCGGACGAAGTCGGCGTCCGCGCGCCGGAGCCGGCCGCCGACGGTCGCCGACACCTTCTCCACATCGACCCGGTACGCGCCGCTCGCCATCACCAGGATCGGCTGCCGGTCGCCGCCGTCGTCCGGCTGGACCGCGAAGATCAGCGAGTTGGCGATGGCGCCGACCGGGCAGCCCAGCTGATCGGCGGCGAGCTGCGCGGTGGTGGCGGCGTCGGGGAGCATCCGGATCCGGCCGGGCAGCCCCTCGGAGATCAGGATGGACTCCACGGCGACGCAGTTGGCATGGAGGGTGGTCAAGACGCGTCCTTCGGATCAGTCGATGGGCAGTACGGGTCGGCCCCGCAGTCCGAGCCGGACTGCGGGGCCGAAGCCGTCGGGTTCGGTCAGCCGACGACGGACTTCAGCTCGCTGGCCAGCTTGGCGGCCTCTTCCGCATTGAGCTCCACGACGAGCCGGCCACCTCCTTCGAGCGGCACCCGCATGACGATTCCGCGTCCTTCTTTGGTGACTTCCATCGGTCCATCACCGGTCCGCGGCTTCATGGCAGCCATCGCTCACCCTCAATCCCTTGTTGTCGACGATCTTCATCGGTTCGGCAGCTCTCGCTGCAATTATTCCGCATCTGGCTCGCGACCGCAGGTCGGGTCGCACGTGAGGGGCCGATTCAGCCGGTCTCGCAGGCGGCCAGATGGTCGTTGACCAAGCCGACCGCCTGCATCATCGCGTAGGCCGTCGTCGGGCCGAAGAATCGGATTCCCTCGCGCTTCAGCGCCTTCGAGAGGGCCACCGATTCGGGGGTCTGCGCCGGCACCGCGGCGTCGTCGGCGGGTCGCGGCCGGTCCGGCTGCGCATAGGACCAGATCAGCTCCGCGAACGACTCGCCCATCCGTTGCACGACGGCGGCGTTGGCGATCGCGGCGTCGATCTTGGCCCGGTTGCGGACGATGCCGGTGTCGGCCATCAGCCGTTCCACGTCGGCCGGCCCGAACTCGGCGACCCGCTCCGGGTCGAACCCGGCGAAGGCGGCGCGGAAGTTCTCCCGCTTGCGCAGGATGGTGATCCAGGCCAGGCCCGACTGGAACGCCTCCAGGGTGAGCCGCTCGTAGAGTCCGTCCACGGTCCGCACCGGGTGGCCCCACTCCTCGTCGTGGTACGCCACGTACTCCGGGGCGGACAGCGCCCAGGAACAGCGCAACCGGCCGTCCGGTCCCGGCAACGCGGTCACGGCAGGTCCCGGGAGAGCAGCCGGGCCAGCCGGCGCAGGCTGAACGACAGGCCGGCCCGCAGCAGCGGCAGGAACGGACGGACCAGCGGGGCCGCGACGGCGCCGCCGGGCGGCAGGAACGATTCGGTCACGGCGATGATGCTGCCACCGGGCACTGACAGCACCCGGATCGTGCCGACACCGGTGAAGCCGGGCCCGAGATGCAGCACCTCGACCTCGGCCGGGCCGCCGTCCGCGCCGGGTTCCCGCCAGCCGGTGACCACGAACCGGTCCAGCAGGCCGACCCGGAGCGGGCCGAGCCGCAGGCCGGAGAACGCCTCGACCCGGACCCCGAGGCCGGTGGCGTGGCCGGTCCGGACCCGTACCGTCGTGAGCGGGATCCAGCGGGCCTGGCCGGGCCAGTCGATCACCGCGCGCCAGGCGGCCGGCGCCGGCGCGTCCGTCCGCATGGAGGCGTCGACCAGCAGCACGGTCAGCGCAGTTCGTTGGCGGCGAGTTTCGCCCGGAGGTCGGCGATGGTCGCGTCCCGCTCGGCCAGCTCGCCGGCCAGCCGGTCCAGCACGTCGTCCACCTGGTCCATCGCGTACCCGCGCAGGGTGATGCCGAACTTGACGTCCGAGACGTCGGCCGAGGTCACCGGCTGGTCGTCCGGCCAGGGATTCTGGCGGTACACGTCGCGGTCGGGCTCCCGGCTCATGCCACCAAGCTTGCCCGATCCCGCAACGGCGACGACGCCGAGCGCGACGACGACCAGGGCCGCGATGAACCACTCCATGGGGTCGATCCTTTCACGGGTCCGGTCGTCAGAGCGCCGCCCGGAGCGTGGCGACCGCCTCGTCGACGTCGTCGGTGACGGTGACCAGGGACAGATCCGATTCGCTGATGAAGCCCTCGGCCAGCACCGTCTGCTCGGCCCAGTCCAGCAGGCCCTGCCAGTAGCTGCTGCCGAACAGCACGATCGGGAACCGGGTCACCTTCTTCGTCTGCACCAGGGTGAGCGCCTCGAACAGTTCGTCGAACGTGCCCAGCCCGCCGGGGAAGACGATGAAACCCTGGCTCGACTTGACGAAGCAGACCTTGCGGACGAAGAAGTAGCGGAAGTTGATCCCGAGGTTGACGTAGGAGTTGAGGCCCTGCTCGTGCGGCACCTCGATGCCCAGCCCGACCGACGTCCCGCCGGCCTCCAGGGCACCCTTGTTGGCGGCCGCCATGATGCCCGGCCCGCCGCCGGTGATCACCGTCAGCCCGGCCCGGGCCAGGTCGCCGCCGAGCCGTTCCGCCGCGACCGCCATCGGGTGGTCCGCCGCGGCCCGGGACGAGCCGAAGATCGCCACGGCCGGGCCCAGGTCGGCGAGGGCGTCGAAGCCGTCGATGAACTCCGCCTGGATCCGCAGCACCCGCCACGGATCGGTGTGCACCCAGTCGGCCGGCCCGCGGCTGTCCAGCAGGCGTTGATCATGGTTCTCGGCATGGCGTCGGACGATCTCGGTCACGCCGCCGACCCTAGTGGGTCAGCTCAGCCAGGTGAGGAAGCCGGTACGGCAGCGCTCCAGGTCGGCGGCGGGACAGAACTCGTCGTCGGTGTGCGCCTTGTTCGGGTCGCCCGGGCCGTAGTTGACCGCCGGTACGCCGAGCGTGGCGAACCGGGCCACGTCGGTCCAGCCGAACTTCGGTCCCGGGGTGCCGCCGACGGCCGCGGCGAAGTCGGCCGCGATCGGGCGGTCCAGGCCGGGCCGGGCGCCCGGCGCGGCGTCCACCACCTCGAGGTCGTACGGGGCGAGCACCTCGCGGACGTACGCCTCGGCGCCGGCGACGTCCTTGTCCGGTGCGAACCGGTAGTTGATCAGGACCCGGCAGCGGTCCGGGATCACGTTGCCGGCGATGCCGCCCTCGATCCGGACCGCGTTCAGGCCCTCCCGGTAGATCAGCCCGTCCACCTCGACCTCACGGGCCTGGTGATCGGCGAGCCGGGCCAGCAGTCCGTGCGCGTCGTGGATCGCGTTGTGGCCGCGCCAGGAGCGGGCCGAGTGCGCGGCCAGGCCGGTGAAGGTCACCGCGACCCGCATCGTGCCCTGGCAGCCGCCCTCGATCCCGGCGTTGGTCGGCTCGCCGAGCACCGCGAAGTCGGCGGCCAGCAACTCGGGCCGTTCCCGGGTGATCCGGAACAGCCCGTTGCGGTCGGCCTCGACCTCCTCGTTGTCGTAGAAGATCCAGGTCAGGTCGCGATTCGGCTCGGTCAGCGCAGCGGCCGCCGCCAGCTGCACCGCGACGCCGCCCTTCATGTCACAGGCACCGCGGCCGTGCACGAGCAGGTCGTCGCCCTCGCCGGTGATCGTGGCCGGCACGTTGTCCGCGATCGGGACCGTGTCCAGGTGCCCGCCGATCACCACCCGTTCCCGCCGGCCCAGCTCGGTCCGGGCGATCAGCACGTTGCCGTCCCTGATCACCTTCAGGTGCGGGTACGCACTCAGGGCGGTCTCCACCTCGTCGGTGATCCGTTGCTCGTTGCCGCTCACGGATTCGATGTCGATCAAGGAACGCAGCAGGCCGGGCAGGTCTCCCTCGAGGTTCAACACGCTCCAGACCCTAACCCCAGCCGTCGGGGGTCGCTGCGCACGGTCACTACAGTTGCCCCCATGACGGACAGCCCGAGTTCGCACGCGTCCGGTTGGGGCGTGGCGACGATCCACGACAGCGGCCAGGTGCTGGACACCTACTACCCCGCGCCGACCCTGGACCGCCTGCCGGCCGAACCGCCCGCCGAGCTGGCCGCCGCCGCGGCCGCGGACCCGGTGCGGCGGGTGCGGACCGAGCTGGTCGGGACCGAGATCGAGCTCGCGGCCGGCCCGGCCGACGCCGCCGACGCGTACCTGCGACTGCATCTGCTCAGCCACCGGCTGGTCCGCCCCTGGCAGGTCAACCTGGACGGGATCTTCGGCGCTCTGGCCAACGTCGTCTGGACCTCCGCCGGGCCGTGTGCGGTGGACGGCTTCGAAGAGGTACGGACTCGGTTGCGGACCGAGCGCGGCCACCTGACGGTGTTCGGCGTGGACAAGTTCCCGCGCATGATCGACTACGTGGTGCCGGCCGGGGTCCGGATCGCCGACGCGGACCGGGTCCGGCTCGGCGCGCACCTGGCCGAGGGCACCGTGGTGATGCACGAGGGCTTCGTCAACTACAACGCCGGCACCCTCGGCAAGGCGATGGTGGAGGGCCGGATCTCGGCCGGCGTGATCATCGGCAAGGACTCCGACGTCGGCGGCGGCGCGTCGATCATGGGCACCCTGTCCGGCGGCGGCAAGCAGGTGATCTCGATCGGCGAGCGTTGCCTGCTCGGCGCCAACTCCGGCCTCGGCATCCCGCTCGGCGACGACTGCGTGGTCGAGGCGGGCCTCTATGTCACGGAGGGGACCAAGATCACCCTGCCGGACGGCCGGGTGATCAAGGCGATCGAACTGGCCGGCCAGAGCGGGCTGCTGTTCATCCGCAACTCGGTCACCGGCAAGGTGGAGGTGCGCAACCGGCAGGGCAAGGCGGTCGAGTTGAACGCCGCCCTGCACGCGCATTGATCATGATCGGGAGACGTGCGGCCGGCCTGGCCGCCACGCTGGCCCTGGTCGTCGCGGCGCCGGCCTGCTCCGGCCTGACCGAAGGGGTCCGGCCGTCGATCTCGGACAGCTGCATGATCACCACCGGGGAGACGTCGGTGGTGGTCGACCTCGAGCAGTCCAAGTATGCCTCGATCATCGCCGGGCTGACCCTGAAGCGCTCACTGCCGGCGCGGGCCGCGTCGATCGCGCTGACCACGGCGTACCAGGAATCGGAGATCCGCAACATCGACTACGGCGATCGTGATTCGCTCGGGCTGTTCCAGCAGCGGCCGTCCCAGGACTGGGGCACGGCGAAGCAGATCATGGACCCGTACTACTCGACCGGCGCCTTCTACGACGCCCTGGTCAAGATCAGGAACTGGCAGAAGCGGGACATCACCGAGGTGGCCCAGGCGGTGCAGATCAGCGCCTACCCGGACGCCTATCGTGATCATGAATCGGACGGCCGGGCGTTGGCCAGCGCGCTGACCGGGCACTCCCCCGCCGCCATCGCCTGCCTGGACCGCAGCCCGGACGCCGGCGACGCGAAGGGCCTGGCTTCGGCACTGCAGAAGACGTTCGGGAAGCTCAAGCTCAGCCGCGAGGGCACGACCGTGACGATCACCGCGAAGTCGGACACCGCCGCGTGGGCGTACGGTCAATTCGCCGTCGCCAACCTCGAGGAGTACGGAGTCGCCGCGGTCACCGTCGGTGATCAACGCTGGCAGAGCGTCGTCGACGACCGGACCGGCTGGTCGACGGCCGAGGAGCCGGCCAAGACGCGTCAGGTGATCATCACGGTTCACTGACCCGGCCGGCGATCGGTCGGCGTGGCCCGCTGGCCGGCCGGTAGGCGGCGTGCAGGGCGAGGAAACTCGACGTGACGGCGGCGACGGTGCCGACGAGGAAGGGCGCTCGAGGCCCGGCCAGTCCGGCCACCGCGGCGGCGATCGGGCCGCCGGTCGCCGTACCGCCGAGCAGGACGGCCGCGAAGATCGCCATCACCCGGCCGGTCAGCGCCGGCTCGGCGGTCTGCAGGATCGCGGTCGCCGCCATGATGCAGACCGACCAGGCGAACCCGGTGGCGGTCAACGCGATCAGCAGCACCGGGACGGCCGGCGCGACGGCGGTCAGCAGCAGGGCCCCGCCGAGCGCCGCGGCGGCCGGCGCCAGTGACGGCGGCCCGGACCGGCGCCGGAGCGCGGTGGCGACCATCCCGGCCAGGCTGCCCGCGGTGCCGGCGGTGAAGGCGGCGCCGACCAGGTCGGGCCCGCCGGCGAAACCGACCCGGACCAGGATCGGCACCGACACCTGCACGGTGAACCCGAACGTGGCCAGGAGCGCGAAGGAGAGCGTGGTGGCCCGCAACACCGGGACCCGCCACAGATAGCCGAGCCCCTCACGCACCTGCCCGGCAGCCCGGGTCACCCGGGGCGACGGCCCGGTCCGGATCGTGGCCAGGGCGACCACGTCGGCGGCGAAGGAGAGCGCGTTGACGGCGAAGGCACCGGCCGCCCCGATGGTGCCGACCAGGATCCCGCCGAGAGCCGAGCCGGCGGTCATCCCGAGCAGCATCGCGGTCCCGGTCAGCGCCGAAGCGGCGGCGGCCAGCTCGGCCGGCACCAGCATCGGCACCAGGGCCCGCCGGGCCGGCGTGTCCAGCGCGTTGATCACGCCCCAGGCTGCGGCCAGCAGACAGATCACCGGCAGGGTCAGGGTGCCGGTGATCGCGGTCAGCGCATAGCCGGCGGCGACCGCGGCCAGCCCGGCTTCGGCGATCATCAGCACCCGGCGCCGGTCGTGCCGGTCGGCCAGCGCACCGAACCACGGCCCGATCACCAGTGTGGGCAGGAACTGCAGCATGATCACCAGACCGAGCGCCTGCGGGTCCTGCTGCACCACCAGCCAGGCGAGCGCGACCACCTGGGCCCAGGAACAGGTGACCGACGGCACCTGCCCGGCCAGGTAGCGGCGCAGCGCCGGCGACCGCAGAGCCGCGGCGGTGGGATGCGCGGTCACAGGCCGATCGGACATCAGAACGCGGTGATCGCCGCGGCGACGGCCAGGCCGACGCCGAACAGATAGGTGCCCATCGCGCCGATCATCCGCTTGGGATCCTCCGCGGCGAGGGTGCTCGCCGTCACCATCCCGTACGCGTGCAGCAGCCGGGCCACGGTGCCGCCGATGATCAACGGCAACGCCACCCAGACCGGGGCCAACGCCCCGACCAGCAGGAACAGCAGCATCAGCGTCGGGACGTACTCGATCGCGTTGCCGTGCGCCCGCATCGCGATCAACAGCGGGCTGGTCGGGTCGGTGGGAGCCTGCGAGCCGCCCTGCTGCGCCGTGACTCCGCGCAGCCGGGACACGTTGAAGCCGAGCAGGAAGATCAGCGCGGCCAGCACGGCGACGCAGACGATCGCCGTGATCAGGCCGAGGCCGAGGGAGTCGAGGTTGATGATCATGCTGATGTCCTTTCCAGGTTTGGTTTCAGGAGGTGGTCGAGCAGGTCGGCGCAGAGCGTCCAGCCGAGCAGAGCGTCCGCCTTGCGCAGTCCGCCGACGCTGGTCACGTTGCTCTCGATCAGGTACGGGCCGATCACGTCCAGCCCGGCCAGCCGGATGCCCATCCGGCGCAGGTCCGGGGCCAGCCGGGCGCAGATCTCCCGGTCCCGTGCGGTGATCGGCGCCTCGGCGGCAGGCTGGCCGATCCGGAAGTCGCCGGCGGCCGGGAAGCGGTGGACCGCGGCCACCGGTGCGCCGTCGATCACGAAGAGTCGCTTGTTGCCGGCGGCGACCTCCCGCAGATAGCGCTGCACCAGCACCGGCCGGGAGCCGAGGGCGGTACTGATCTCGATCAGCGACGTGAGGTTCGGGTCGTGCCGGTCCAGCCGGAGCACGCCGCGACCGGAGAACCCGTCCACCGGTTTGATCACCGCCGTGCCGTGCTCGGCCAGGAAGTCCCGGACGGTACGTTCGTCGGCGGTCACGACGGTCGGCGGGACAAGATCAGGAAAGCGGAGCGGGAACAGATGTTCGCTGCACTCCCGCAAGGACTGCGGCGCGTTCACCAGCACCGTCCGGCCCGGGTCGATCAGGTCCATGATCAACGTCGCGGCCGTGAAGACCTCGTCGACCGGTGGCTCGGTGCGCAGGAAGACGGCGGCGACGTCGTCCAGCCAGACCGGCCGAGCGTCCAGCACGGAGAACCACGGGTCCGGCACCCGCCAGCGGCAGCCACGGTCCGGGCGGGCCGGCGCCAGCTCGATCCGGCGCGCCGCCGCCCGCGCCCGGCCGTCGACCACCTCCAGCCGGGCCGCCTCGGTCACCCAGACCTCGGCACCGAGGTCCCGCGCCGCATGCATCAGGCCGACGCTCGTGTCGATGGCCGCGTCCAGCCGCTCCAGCGGGTCGGCGACGAACACGATCCTCATCGCGCACCGCCGGTGCCGACCACCGCGGTGCCGGCGATGGCCAGCAGCTCGGCCGCTTCGGGGGCGTGCCCGGCCGCCGCCTCGGCCCAGGCCCGGTCCTGCTCTCCGACCCGCGGCAGCAGCAGGTCGAGCGCTTCCCGCCGGGCGGCGGGATCGGTCAGCAGGGTGCCGACGGTCCGTACGGCGGCCTCGATCCGGTGCGCCGGCTGGGCGTCCAGGTAGCGCAGCTCGAGATAGCCGCCGCGAGGGCGTACCGGCGGGAAGAGGGTGGTCAGGTGATAGGCCGGGTCGGCGGTCTCCGGGATCGGCAACCGTGGCGCGGCCGCGGCGAAGGCCAGGTAGGCGCCGACCGGATCGGCCGGGTCGAGGTGTCGCCCGTCGTAGCCGGTCCGGACCGGGTCGAGGGCGCGCCAGATCCGGGTCCGTTCGCCGCCGGAGTTGTCGAACGCCACGGTCAGCGCCGGTCCGGCCAGGTTCGCGACCAGCCACTGCTCCCGGCCAGCGGGCCCGGGCAGCAGGTCCACGGCGAGTTGCAGGGAAGCGGTCAGCCGCATCATCCGGCGCCCGGCCGGCCCGGTCCGGTCGAAGAACGCCTGCATCGCCGTGTAGCGCGGCGTCGGCGTCCGCAGCGGCACCTCCGCGCAACCGTGGTACGGGTTCACGCCGGCCGCCACCAGCCGGACGCCGCGGGACCGCGCGATCGCTTCGGCGCGATCGATCAGCCGGCCCAGGTCGGCGACCAGTTCGGCCGGCCCGGGCCGTGGCGGAGGACTCAACTCCAGCTGCCCGCCCGGCTCGAAGCTGGGCCGGGCCGCGGCCACGAAGTCCGGGTCGAAACCGGCGGTCAGGGTGGCCGGGTCGACCGGACCCGGCCGGCTGGGGTCGCTGACCGGGATCAGCTCGACCTCGGCCCCGATCAGGCCCGGACGGTGCGCCGGGGCGAACAGCTGCCGTACCGCACGGCTCAGGTCTCTGGTCTGTCTCATGCGGTCAACGGTCGCCCCGCTACCGGTCCCGCAACATCAGTGGTGGCACGCAATCCGGTACTGCATACTGCGCCCATGGGGCCCGATCCGGGGACGGCCGACCCGCTCGTCGGGCGGCAGCAGGAGCTGGCTCTGTTGCGCCGTCGGCTGGCCGGGGCCCGGTCCGGCACCGGGCAGCTGGTCCTGGTCACCGGCCCGGCCGGCATCGGCAAGACCCGGCTGGTCGAGGAGCTGGTGGCCGAGGCTCCGGGGCCGGTCGGCTGGGGCACCGCCCTCGCCGATGCCGGGATGCCCGCCCTCTGGCCGTGGACCCGGGCACTGCGCGGTTGGCCCGGCCCGGCGGCCGCGGTCGGCGCACTGGCCGCGGGGGCCGGCGAACGCGGCCAGGCCTCCGTCGAGGACGCCGCCGCCGCGACGTTCGCCGCCGACACCGCGGTACTGGATGCGCTGGCCGAGTGCGCCGCCGGCGGGCCCGGGCTGCTGATCGTGCTGGACGACCTGCAATGGGCGGACCAGGCGACGCTGCGGCTGTTGGACCGGCTCGCCGCCGAGATCCGCCGGCTGCCCCTGCTCCTGGTCGGCACCCACCGGGAGTCGATCGGGGACTTCGCCGACTCACCTGCCCATCGGGCCAGCGAACTGATCGGGCTCGGGCCGCTGTCCCCCGCCGAGGCGGCCGCGATGCTGTCCGCGTCGGTCGCGCAGGCCGACGATGCCGCGGTACGGCACGCCACCCGGCTGTCCGGCGGCAGCCCGCTGCTGCTGCGGACGCTGGCCCGGGTCGCCGGCGGTCAGCTGCGCGGCCGGCGGGCCTGGGACGACACGGTCGGCGAACAGCCCGAACTGAGGCACCTGGTCGCCGTCGCGCTCCGTACCGCCGGGCCGGAGGCTGCGGCGCTGGTCGCCGGCCTCAGCGTGCTGGGTACGGAGGCCGAGGCAGACCTGCTGGCCGAGCTGGTCGGCGGTTCCGGTCCGGTGCTGGACCGGCTGCGGCCCGCCGTGCCAGCCGGGCTGCTGCAGCTGCCGACGTCCGGGACCCGGGTCCGGTTCGCGCACGGGCTGGTCCGGGACGCCGTCTACGCCTCGATCCCGGCCGCACGGCGAGCGCAACTGCACCGGGCCGCGGCGCTGCTGCTGGAACCGCCGGCCGTCAGCGGCGACGACCGGGCCGGCGCGGTCGCGACGCACTGGCACCGGGCGGGCGAACCGGCCCAGGCCGCAGTGTGGGCGATCCGGGCCGCCGACTCGGCCCGGGTCGCCGGCGGCTACGCGGAATCGGCCCGCTATCTGCAGTTGGCGCTGGACGCCGGCCCCGATGCCGCCGTGGACCGGGCCGAACTGCTGCTGGACCTGGCCCGGGTGCAGTACCTGAGCGGCCGGCTGGAGGACAGCATCGCCACCTGCCTGCAGGCGGCCGACGAGGGCGACCGGACCGACCGCGGCGAGGTGCTCTGCCGTGCCGCGCTGATCGTCCAGGGGCTGGCTCATCCGGCGATCAACCAGCAACTGCTCGGGCTGTGCCGCCGGGCGCTGGACCGGCTGAGCGAGGACGGGCCGCCGCGGCTGCGCGCCCGGGTGGAGGCGCAGCTGGCCTGCGTCCTGCTCGAGCTCGACCTGATCGCCGAGGCCGGCCCATGGTCACGGATCGCGTACGACCACGCGGTGGCGGCCGGCGACGCCGACGCCGAACTGGACGCGCTGCGCGCCCGGGTCTCACTGGAGTGGCGGCCCGGCCGCGACGCCGAGGCGATCGCGATCGGCCGCCGGGCGCTGGCCCTCGCGGAGCGTACCGGCCGGCCGCTGGCCGAGTTGTGGGCCCACATCTGGTGCTCGGACGGCGCGATGCACCTGGCCGATGCGGCGACGGCGCAGCGCGAGCTCGCCGCCATCGAGCTGCTGGCCGACCGGACCGGGCTGCCGTTGGTCCGCTGGCACCTGCTGCGCCGGCAGGCCACGCAGGCGGCGCTGGTCGGCGATTTCGTACGGTGTCGGCGGCGTGCCGCGGAAGCGGCCGAGATCGCGGCCGACTGGGGCGATCAGTCGGTGTACTTCACCCATTTCGGCCTGTCGATCTTCATGGCGGGGGTCCGGGGCGATCCCGCCGATCTCAGTCCGGGCTGGACCGAGCTGCTGCGGGATCTGAGCCAGTTCCCGTTGGTGGGCAAGGCGGCGCTGGCCCAGGCGCTGCTGCTGGTCGGCCGGCGGGAGGAGGCGGCGTCGCTCTACCGGGCCGCGTTGCCCGGCGTGGACGACCCGAACCGGGTGATGGCCACGGCGGTGTTGGCCTTCCTGTCGGAGCTGGCCGTCGCGCTCGGCGACACCGACACCTGCCGGTCACTGCGCCGGCTGATCGAGGAGAGCTTCGGCAGCACCGTGATCATGGGCTCGGGCACCGTCTACTACACCGGCGCGATCGCCCGGATCCTCGGCGGGCTGTCGCTCGCTCTCGGCGAGCCGGCGACGGCGATCGAGCAGTACGAGACCGGACTGCGGATCGACGAACGGATCGGCGCCCGGCCCTTCCTGGCCCACGGGCACCTCGGCCTGGCCCGCGCCCTGACCGCGAAGGATGACTACACCCGTGCCGCGGAGCACGCCCGGACGGCGGCCGAGCTGGCCCGCCGGCTGGACCTGCCGGGTCCGCTGCGGACGGCGGAGGCTCTGCTCGCCGCCCTGCTGCCGAGCGAACGGCCGGCCGACCCGCTGAGCAACCGGGAACGCGAGGTGCTCGCGCTCGTGGCCCAGGCGCTGACCAACCGGGAGATCGCGGCCCGCCTGGTCCTGTCCGAGCGCACCGTGGAGAGCCACGTCCGGCGCATCCTCGCCAAGACCGGTCTGACCACCCGGACCGAGCTGACCCGCTGGCACCTCGGTCTCTCGGAACCGGCCCGGTCCGGCCAGCCGGATCATCCCTAGCCGTGGATCCTTGATCAGCGGCGCGTCGACCACCCGAGGGTTCGTTCCTGCGCCGAGTGACAGTTCGACCTCGATCTGCCGCCGAGACGCGGTCCAGGTGTCCACTCGATGAGTGCGGTCGGGTCAGAGTTGGGCGCCTGAGGTGCGGGCGGCCGGCGGTGCCGACGGCCGGCTCGATGTCGCGACCCTCAGGCCTCGGCAGGCCGGTCAGTCGACGACGGCGGCGACCGCTTCGAGCTCGACGAGCTGGTCGGCATAACCCAGCACCGTCACCCCGAGCAGCGTGCTCGGCACGTCATGATCACCGAACGCGTCCCGGACCACCTGCCAGGCGGTCACCAGATCGGCCTGGTCGGACGAGGCCACCAGGACCCGGGTGCTGATCACGTCCTCGATCGTCGCCCCGGCGGCGGCCAGCGCACGGGTCATGGTCTCGACGCAGGCCGCTGCCTGGCCGGCGTAGTCGCCGACCGCGACGGTCGTCCCGTCCTCGTCCAGCGGGCAGGACCCGGCGAGGAAGATCAACCGAGCCTCGGCGGGGGCGGTGGCGGCGTAGGCGTACTCGGCGATGTCGGAGAGGTCGGCGGCGCGGATCAGGTGCACGGAACTCGGCATCCGCTCAGTCTGACAGGGCCGTACCGGACCAGGAGGCGAAGTCGGCCTCGCCCGGAATCGTCTTGCGCAGCTGGCGCCAGCCGACGAAGTTGCCGATCCTGGTGCCGGCCGGGTCGGGCGTGGCGACATGCTCCAGTGGCGACAGGTGCCCGCTCTCGACCAGTCGCCGGTAGAGCTTGAGATCCGCGTCGAGGTCACGCCGGCCGTCGTGGGTCAGGTAGCTGACCCGGGCGCAGCGCGCGGCGGACACCTGCCGGGCCTGCTCGGTGTGCTCGAAGCTGCCGTCGTACTCCTCCGGCTGCAGCAGCGGCAGGTGCCAGGACCCGTCCGGCACGTCGACCGGCGTCCCGGAGTCGTACACCTGACGCATCAGGGCGGCGACCCGGCCGATCTCCGGCTGCGCCTCGGGATTGGCCCGGAGCGCGAAGAAGTTGCTCCAGTCGGTCGCCGTGACGATCACCGTGTGCCAGAGGAACGGCTCCAGCAGCCGGTTCGCCAGCTGCTTGTGGATCTTCAGCTCCAGCAGCCGCTCGACCTGCTCGACCGCCCGGTCCCGGGCCGCCAGCCAGACCTCCCGGGCCTCGCCGGCGGCCGCCTCGTCGACCTCCCGTTCGGCCTGCATGCCGGCCTGGTTGCGCCCCCAGCCCTCGGGCACGAACGGCTCGTCCCGGACCCGGGCCAGCTGTGTCTTGACCGGGATCGCCCGGCTGGACGCGCTGTTCCGGGAGAACATCCGGTGCGTGTTGAACTCCGCCAGCACCAGCCGCGGAAACGTGACCTCCATCGTCACCAGCCGATGCCCGCCCGCCGAGACCGAGTCCGCAATGATCTTCGCTCCGAACACCACCCCATCCTCGCCGACCGGTCACCACAGCAGGGGTTTGGGCGGCGTGTCGCTGCGGAAGTGACCTCTCGGTAGAGGGTTGGGCGGGACGCGACCGGCTGGGCGCCACGTGCTCGGATCTGGGGTTCGACGCTGCTGGCTGCCTTGCCGTCGTGATCACTCCGTCACCCACCGCCCCGCCGACACGTCACTTCTGCAGCGACACGCCGACAGAACACCTGCTTTGGTGACCGGTCGGCGGAGTTTCTTGGGGAGGGGTCAGAGTCGGGCGGCGGCGGAGGCGATGCGTTCGTCGGTGGCGGTCAGGGCGATCCGGACGTGGCGTTCGGCGGCCTCGCCGTAGAAGTCGCCGGGGGCGGCCAGGATGCCGCGCTCGGCCAGGAAGTCGATCGTGGTGCGGCCCGGTTCGTCGCGGGTGGCCCAGAGGTAGATCGAGCCCTCGGAGTGCTCGATCCGGAACCCGGCGCGCTCCAGGGCCGGGCGGAGGGTGGCCCGCCGAGCGAGGTAGCTGTCCCGCTGCTCCCGTACGTGATCATCGTCGGCCAGCAGCGTGATCATGGCCTGCTGCACCGGCCGCGGAACGATCATGCCGGCGTGCTTGCGTACGGCCAGCAGGCGGGTCACCAGGTCCTGGTCGCCGCCGATGAAACCGGCCCGGTAGCCGGCCAGGTTGGACCGTTTGGACAGCGAGTGCACCGCCAGAAGTTGATCATGGGAGCCGCCGCTGATGTCCGGCGCCAGCACCGACACGGGCTCGGCCTCCCAGCCGAACTCGCCGTAGCACTCGTCCGAGGCCACCACGGCGCCGCGCTCGCGGGCCCAGGCGACCCGCCGGGCCAGCTCGTCACCGTCCAGGATCTGGCCGGTCGGGTTGGACGGCGAGTTCAGCCAGACCAGGCCGGGCCGAAGATCACCGAGCGTTTCAAGATCATCACAGGGCACCGGGGTGCAGCCGGCGATCAGGGCACCCACCGCATAGGTCGGGTACGCCATCGTCGGCACCACCACCGTGTCGCCGCGGCCGAGCCCGAGCAGCGTCGGCAGCCAGGCGACGAACTCCTTGGTCCCGATCACCGGCATCGTGGCCTCGGCGGCCAGGCCGGCGGCCGACCAGCGCCGGGACAGGTAGTCCGCAATCGCCGCCCGCAGCTCGGCGGTGCCCGAGGTCAGCGGATAACCGGGACTGTTCGCCGCCTCGGCCAGCGCCTGTTGCGCAATCGCCGGCACCGGGTCGACCGGCGTGCCGACGGAGAGATCGACCAGACCGTCCGGGTGCGCGGCGGCCAGCTTCCGGGCCCCGTCCAGGCTGTCCCAGGGGAAGTCGGGCAGTCCGGCGACGCCCGACGTCACGGTGTCCGTCACTCGTCGTGTTCTTGCGGCGGGAGGGCCGCGACCAGCGGGTGATCCTTGTCGATCGGACCGGTCTTGGCCGCGCCACCCGGCGAGCCCAGGTCGTCGAAGAAGTCGACGTTGGCCTGGTAGTAGTCCTTCCACTCCTCCGGGGTGTCGTCCTCGTAGAAGATCGCCTCGACCGGGCAGACCGGTTCGCAGGCGCCGCAGTCCACACATTCGTCGGGGTGGATGTAGAGCATCCGCTTGCCCTCGTAGATGCAGTCGACCGGGCACTCCTCGACACAGGCGAGGTCCTTCAGATCGACACAGGGCTGCGCAATGACGTACGTCACGGACTTCTCCTCGATATCGCTGCTGGCGGCGCGGACGGCGGGCCGGTGCGTCGCCTGGTGTCAGCTAGTATCTCGCCTTCCGACCGTAGGAGCGAAGGACCCCCACTCTGTGGACGCTGTCGCACTCATCACACCCCCGGCCGGTCCCGGTGACCGGCTGGTGATCCGGCACCGGCTGCCGGACGGCTCGGCCACCGACGTGCTCGGCGTGCTGGTCTCCGCCGACCCGACGACGGTGGTCGTACGGACCCGGGACGACCGCACCGTCGAGGTCGAGCGAGCCACCGTGATCCTGGCCAAACGGGTGCCGCTGATCTCGCGCGGCCCGGACCCGCTGCGGATCCCGGCCGAGGAGCTCGAGCAGGCCGCGGTGGCCGGCTGGGTCGCCCAGGCCGAGCCGCTGGGCGACTGGTGGCTGCGGTCCGGCGGCGGTTTCACCGGCCGGGCCAACTCCTGCCTCGCCGTCGGCGACCCGGGCCGTCCCTTCCCCGCCGCGGCCGAGCGCGTGATCGACTTCGCCCGCCGCGCCGGGATCCCGCCCATGGTCCAGGTGATCTCGGATTCCCAGCAGGAGCAGGGATTCCGGGAGTTGGGCTGGACCGAGACCTACCTGCCGACCGACGTCATGGTGCACCGGCTGTCCACCCTCGGCGAGCGGCCGGTCGATCCGCGGGTGATCATCGAGGAGACCCTCACCGAATCCTGGCTGGCCGCCTATCACGCGTACCGCCCGAACGACGCCGACCCGGAACTGCTGCGCACGCTGCTGCAGGGACGCCCACCGACCGGAATGGCCGGGATCGAGGACGGCGGACGGCTGGTCTGTGTCGGCCGCGGCCAGGTCAGCCGGGGCTGGCTCGGCATCTCCGGCCTCTGGACCCACCCCGACCACCGCCGTCAGGGTCTCGCGACCGCGGTGCTGATCGGCCTGGTCCACTGGGCCGGGGCGAAGGGCGCCCGGAACGCATACCTGCAGGTGGCGCAGGAGAACGCGTCAGCCCACGAGGCGTACCAGCGACTGGGCTTCCGGCTCCACCACAGTTACCGCTACCTGCGCCCCTGACCCGGCGATTCCACGACTTTTCCCCGGCAAAACTATGACTTTCAGCTGGCAAACCTACGAGTTTCCGACGGCAAATCTACGAGAAGTGATACGGTCCCTGCGTGGCCGAACTCAAGCGACGGGCCATCGAGCCCCTCTGCCGAGAGCTGCTCGCAGCCGTGCCGGCGATCTTCATCAACGGCGCGCGGCAGGTCGGCAAAAGTACGCTGACCAGCCAGCTTCTTGGAAACGGCGTCGGCTACACCCTTGACGACCAAGCCACCCGGGACGCCATCGCGGTGGATCCGTCGGCGTTCATCGTCGACGGCAACGAGCACCCCATCGCCATCGACGAGATTCAACGGCTGCCGGATCTGCTGCTGGCAGTCAAGGCCTCGATCGATCGCGATCGACGGCCGGGTCGATTCATCCTGACCGGATCCTCCGATGTCCTCCGGCACCGAGCCACCCGGGAGAGCCTGGCGGGTCGCTCGATCGGGGTCCGGTTGTACGGCTTCTCCGGCGCCGAAGCCGCAGGCACGCCGATCGACGCAGCAGCTCAACTGTTCGCCGCCTTCGCTGAGCCGGCCCCGCCGGCCTGTGTCGGCAGTGAGCGACGGAACTACCTCGACCGTATCGTCACGGGGAGCTACCCCCAGGCACAATCCGGCAGCGAACGGGTCCGCAACCTCTGGTTCGACAGCTACCTTGAGCAATTGCTGACGCGGGATGCGGCAGACCTCAGCCGAATCGAACCAGCTCGACTCCAATCGGTCTTGCGGCTGCTGGCCGCGAATCAGGCGGGCGAGCTGGTCAAGGCACGGCTGGCCTCCGCGGCGTCGCTGCCCGCCTCGACGATCACGCCCTACCTCGACCTGCTGCAGCAGCTCTACTTGATCGATGTGATCCGGCCGTTCACGCCGAACGCGACGACCCGCGAGATCGGCCGGCCGAAGATCGTCGTCTCCGACAGCGGTATCGCCGCCCGGTTGGCTGCCGTCACGACGACGACGCTGGGCGCCCTACCGCCGGCAGCACAGCTCGGCGGCCTCTTCGAGGGGCTGATCGCCACCGAGCTGCTCGCGCAATCGGCCTGGAGCCGGGCCGACTACAAGCTGTGGCATTTCCGCGACCGACACGGACTCGAAGTCGATCTTGTGCTCGAGCGGGCCGACGGGGCCGTGCTCGCGATCGAGGTGAAGAGTTCGAGCTCGTACCGGGGCGACCAGTTCACCAATCTGGCCAGGTTCGCCGACCGGATGGCTGGGCGTTTCGTCGGCGGACTGGTGCTCGGCATGGCGCCGAGCGCCTACCGGTACACCGACAAGCTGTGGGGTCTGCCGGCGTCGGTGCTGTGGACCGGCCTCGGCTGACCCCGCCGGTCAGCGGCCGGGGGCGGTGCAGGTGACCTTGTTGGTCGGGTTGTAGCGCCAGAAGAAGTCTTCCTTCTTGGCCACCTTCCCGTTCTTGTAGAAGAGCCGGGAATAGGTCGCGTCGAAGCCCTGGACCGGTTCGGACGGCTGGCAGTTCGGCGAGTCGTTCTCGACCTCGCGGCCCCAGGTGAAGTTGGACTTCTTCGGCTTGGTCGACGTGATCTTCTCCCAGGTCTTGGTCGACCACATCCTGACGGTGATCGAGCCCTTCTCGTCGTAGTTCTTCGACTTGTCCACGGTGGCCTGGACCAGCACGCCGTAGTCGGTGTTGTTGCGGAACCGGAGGTCGATCGAGCCCCAGGAGACGGTGGCCTCCCGGCCGGGTGGGTAGCGGCTGATGTAGAGGCCGTGCGGCTTGTGCTCGATGTCCTCGAGGCCGGCGAAGAACATGGCGTTGTACGTCGTCGTCGCGCTCTGCGAGACGCCGCCGCCCAACTCCTCCTTGAACACGCCGCCGGAGATCACGCTGCCCTCGGTGAACCCGTTCTCCCGGGTCCGCTCGCCGACGATGTCGTTCAGCGAGAACACCTCGCCGGGCTTCAGAACAGTGCCGTTGATCAATTCCGCGGCCCGGCCGATGTTGACGTTGCGGTAGTTCGCGTGCGGGTAGTAGGTGGTGAACTCGCCGGTCACCTCCTTGATCCCGAGCTTCTCGGCGTCCTTGGTGTCGAACTCGGCCTTGGCGCCGGTCAGCTCGACGTCCGCGGTCCGCTCGTCGCCCGACTTCGTGATCACCGACTCGACGGCCTTCTTGAGTTCCTCGTCGCCGACCTCGGTGCCGTTCACGGCCGGGATCACCTTCGGCTTGCCGTCGACGATCTTGACCGTGGCGTCCTTCGGCTTCTTCGCCTCGACCTTCTTGATCTCCTTGGCCGCTTCCTCGGCGAGCTTCTTGCCGTCGAGCACCGGGGTCAGCTCCCCGCCCTCGGTGGAGAACGTGATCGACTCGGCGAGCATCTCCGGCGTCACGGTGAACTCTCCGGCGGCACCGGCCTTGAGGGTGATCGGGCCGGAGACGGCCGGCTCGGCGTACTCCTCGGCGACCTGTTCGGCTTCCTCGGTGGTGATCTCCGGCGACGTCTCGCTGACCTGCAGCGCGACCGGGCCGGAGAGGTTGCCCCGCGACTCCGTGAAGGCCTGGCCGAGCTGTCCGGCCGCTTCGTCCAGGACCGCGATCCCGGACTGACCTGGCTTGAGGTCCACCTCGGCGTCGTCGTACGCCAGCTCGGCGTTCTTCGGCTCGCGGTTGTGCTCCTCGGCCAGCCCGGCCACGGCTGCCTTCAGCTTGTCCTGATCGACCAGAATGACCGGGTCGATCGCCGCGCCGCCGGTCAGCACCAGCCAGATCCGGCGCGGATCGAGGCTGCGGCCGACGCCGGCGTTGGTCACGCTCTGCTCGTAGTCGACGGTCAGTCCGGCCACGACGGGGTCGATTTCGTCCTGCACCGGCTCGTCGGAGGCCCCCAACGTCACCGGGATCGGGCGCTCGGCCACCGGAGCGAACTCCGTCCGCAGCTTCTCGGTCGCCTCGGCATGGGTCAGCCCGCCGATCGCCACCCCGGCGATCGACGCGTTGCGCGGCAGGTTGTCGCCGGCCATGAAGTAGCCGATCGCGTACAGAATGCCGGCGGCCACCACGATCGCACCGATCACGGCGCCGATCACCGCGGCCGGCCGGATCCGCTTCTTCGGTTTCTTCGTGGCGACGAGGGTGTCGTCGGGGCCGGTCGGAATGGTGCTGGTCAAGAGGTAAACCTCGCCTCGGGAGGTCGGGACTGGCCACAGCTGGCCCCCGAGAAGTCAGTACGGGCGGTCAGCATAGTACGGGACAGATCCTTTGCATCCTGGCGATTTCCGGGTCCCGGCGCCGAATCGAGACCAGCCCGCAACCGAAGCTAGGAGAGTCCGGCGAAGAGGTCGTCGGCCCAGCCCGTGCCCGGGAACGGTTTCCCCGCGGCGAGCCGGAAATGCTCGCGTGACCAGACCTCGCTGCCGAACGTGCCACCGAGCGTGAAGAACGGATCGTCCAGGTTGATCTGAGTCGCGTGCGCCTTCATGGCGGCATGCTTGCGGTCGACGTAGTCCGTGCCGTCGATCTCGACCGCGATCGCCTCGTCCGGGCTGACCATCTTGGGCGTCTCGGCGGTCTCGAACTCCTTCCAGGTCTCGGTGTCGCCGGCCGCCCGGAGCTGCGCGATCCGCTCCCGCATCCGGCGCGCGCTCATCGCCGACCAGAGCACCCGCTCCACCTGCCACGCCTCGCCGAGGTCCGGCCGGTAGCTGGGCACCCCCGCGAGAACGTACGCATACATGGCGACCCGGTGGGCCTGGACGTGGTCCGGATGCCCGTACCCGCCGAACTCGTCGTAGCAGACCAGCACCTGCGGCTTGCGGTCCCGGATGATCGGCACCAGCAGGTCCGCCGCCTCGAGCAGGTCGGCCGACCAGAAGATGCCGTCGCGCAACTCCGTCCGCGCGGTGGCGTGGCCGTTCTCGTCCCACAACATCCCCGAATCCCGGTAGTGCCCGTCGCCGCCGAGGCGCACGTAGTCGGTCACCCCGAGGGCCTCCATGGCGGCATCCAGCTCGCCGATCCGGTGCTCGCCGAGGCGGTCCTCCCGGCCGGCCGCGAGGTGCCCGAGCGAGTCGACCAGGACTTCGCCCTCCTCGCCGAGGGTGCAGGTCACCAGCGTGACCTTGGCCCCCTCAGCGGCGTACTTCGCCATGGTGACGCCGGTGCCCAGCGTCTCGTCGTCGGGATGGGCGTGAACCAGCAGCAGTCGTCGATCAGTCACGTTCACTAGTTTTGCAGAAGCGACTGACAGTCGGGCGGGGCGGCTACCGGGCGGCCCGCTTCTCCTTCGCTGCCTTCTCCTTCGCCGCCTTCTCGGTCGCCGGATCCTGCTGCGGTGGCTCGGCCGGCAGCCGGTCCAGCCAGACGGTCCAGGCGTCGGAGGTGACCAGGGCGATCGCCTCCTGGTCGGTCAGCGGCAGCGTCTCCCGGGTCACCGGCCCGTTGCCCTCGAAGGCGTTGCGCTGACCGAACCAGACCGCGGCGCCGTCGTCGCGGACGAAGGTGTACCAGGTCCCGTCGCCGACCTTCTCCTTGTCGCGACTGATCTGCACCTCGCCGCCCTCGACCTCGGTCACCGTGCAGCCCTGGGCCTCGGTGCAGGGCACCGGCCCGAACCAGTCCATCCGCTGCACGCCGGCGCCGGACCAGGCATAGCCGTCCTTGTCGCCGAGGTGGTACACGACCATGCCGTCCTCGCCGTCCGGCTTGCGCAGCGTCAGGCCCTCGGGCAGCTCGGCCTTGATCACCTTCTGTAGCTCGGCCGTGGTCGGCAGCCGGCCGGCGGCCTTGGTCGGTTCGATGCTGCGAGACGCGCTCGGGGTGCCGGCCGGGGCGACGGTGACGCCGCCGCCGGTACCACCCGGCAGGCTGAAGGCGACGACGGCGCCGGCGGCAACCAGGGTCGCACCGACCGCGCCGAGCGCGGTCAGCCGGCGGTCGCGGAGCCGGCGCCGGCCGCGCCGGACGCCCTCCTCCACCAGGCTGTCCACCGGGGCCGGCCGGTCGGTCCGGTCGGCGGCTCGCAGCAGGGTCTGCAGGTCTCGGGTTTCCATGATCGTTCTCCTCGGTCAGGCGAGCAGCGAGCTGGTCAGGGGGCTGGGGGCGGCCTGGATCCGGCGCAGTGCGCGGTGGCTGGTGGTGCGCACCCAGGACCGGGTGCGACCCAGCATCCGGGCGACCTCCTCCACACTGAGGTCGTCCAGATAGCGCGTGACCACGACGAACCGCTCCTGCGGACTGAGCGCGGCCAGGGTTCGGGCCAGGTCGAGTCGCAGGTCGTGATCGCGGTCCGGCTGCTGCTGCTCCGGTACGACATCGACGAGCGCCACCTCCGTCGGCCGGCGCCGCCGGTCCGAGACGAAGACGTGGAACAGGGTCCGCATCGCATACCCGGTCGCGTTCCGGTCCAGGTCCACCCGGGCCCAGCTGACGTACAGCTTGGCCAGGGTCTCCTGCACCAGGTCCTCGGCGCGGTGCCAGTCCCCGGTCAGCAGCAGGGCCCGCCGGAACAGCGGCGCCGTGTTCTCGGTCGCCCAGTCACCGAAGTCGCGTCTGCGTGCCATCGTTCTCCTCGCACCCGTTCCGCCCCGGCGGCCGGTCCGGCCGCCGTCACCCTCTCTACGCGGGCAGGCACGGCGGCGTTACAACCTCGCTCAGGAATCGGGCCAGCCGTGACCGCGCCGCCCGTCGACCGCCTCCCGGAGCAGGTCGACATGACCGAGATGGATCAGGTTCTCCTCGAGCAGGTCGACCAGGATCCGACGCCGGTTCCGCGACCAGGCCGGGTCCGGGTCGGCGACGATCACGTCCAGCCCGCCGTCGGCGGCCAGCTCGGCCCAGGCCGCGCGGGATCGGGCGACCGCTCCGTACCACAGCGCGTAGAGTTGGTCCGGCTCGTCGGTGATCGCCGACTGCCAGCCCCAGTCGTCGTTGGCCACCCAGTCCCGCTCGTCCCACGGCGGCGGCAGCGGACGGCCCTGCGCGGTCGCGGTGAACCCGTCCTCGACGAAGGCCAGATGCTTGATCAGCCCGGCCAGCGTCATCGTCGACGGCTGGTGCCGGTGCCGGAGCTGCGCGGCGTCCAGCCCGCCCGTCTTCCAGGCGAACTCCTTGCGGGCCCGGTCCAGCGCGAAACCCAGCATCTCGGCGTCGGTCCCCCGCAGACATTCGGTGACCGGCAGCTCCTCGTACCCCATGGTGGTCAGCCTGGCACGCCCCGCCGACAAGCGCGGCCACTAAGGTGAGCCCGGTGTTCGGAGCGACCGGCTACGGCGAACAGCAACCCCGCCGCGGCACCTGGACCGAGGCCGCCGCGGCGAGCACCCCGACCCAGCCGCTCCGGCTCTCCTTCGGCTACGGCTCGCCCCGGCCGCTGAGCGACCTGATCGACTCCGCCCGGCACGGCCTGATCGGCTGAAGGCGTGGCCGAGTCGTTGATCGCGCGCGGGTTCTGGGGCCCGCGGCCGGAGCCGCCGGAGCGGATCACCGGCCGGCTCCTCGCCTTCCTGACCGGTCTGGACGACGACCTCGAGGAACGCGTCCCGTGGTCCTCGCACGAACTCCCGGGCCGGTCGCTGGTGGAGTCGGGGACGCTCGGCTCGTTGATCGCCGACGCCTTCCGCCGCAACACCGATGCCCCGCACCTGGGGATCACCCAGGCCTACGACGCCGACAGCCGACGGTTCGGCCGGCTCTCGCTCACCATGAACGTCGGCGGTTCCTCCCCCTCGCCGAGGGTCCGGAACGGCTTCGTGCTCGGTTGGTACGGCGACGCTGCGGCCGCACCGGCCGGCCGGATCCTGCGCCGGCTCGTCTCGGCCTGGGAGCCGGACTGGGCGGCGGTGACCTCGCACCCGCTCCTGCGAGAGCTGGCCGACGTGCAGCCCGTGGGGACCCCGACGCCCAAGCTCGGCTACCTGAGCTACCTCTCCGCGGCGACGGCGGCCGGCCTGCCGGACGGGTTCGCAGCGCGCCTGCTCCCGCTCGCGGACGGCGGTGTCATGATCAACTCGGGCGAGGGCACCGGATTCCTGCCGGTACAGCGGATCCGCGAACTCGCCCGCCTTCTCAGCGGTCGCCCGGCGGCGGATCGGTAGGCTCGGCCGGCGCCGGCCCGTCCGACACGTACAGATCGATCGTGCTGAACTGTCGGGCTTGACCGCCGGTCTGGCTGAAGCCGATCACCTCACCCGCCGGTACGGTCTCGCTGTGCCGCCGGATCTGGCGGACGGTGAAGCCCGCCTCCTCGAGCCGCTCGACCGCCGCCGCGATGCTCAGCCCGGTGAGGTCGGGCAGGTCCACCAGGGCCCCGGCCTCGAGCTCCCGCGGCGGCGCCACGAAGTCCGTCTCCGGCTTGCCGTCCAGGTAGCGCTCCATCGTCGGCTTCCAGATCAGGCGGCCCGCGTCGCCGCCGCCGCTGCCCTCCAGCACCACCCCGGTGTCGGTCTCGTAGCCGAGCACGCCCTTGCTCCGGTACGGCTTCGCGCCCTTCCGGAACGGGACCTTCCGGTTGTCGATCGCGATCATGGCCACGCCGGCCGCCTCGGGCGTGTAGCCGGCGAAGGAGACCGTGTAGTTGTCGTCGGTGGTGCCGGTCTTGCCGGCCTGCGGACGACCGCCGTCCAGCCGGGCGGGCCGGCCGGTGCCGTCGCTCATCACGCCCGACAGCAGTTCGTTCATCGCGTCGGCGACCTCGGCCGGGAGCACCCGGCGGCAGTTGCCGTCCGGCACCGCCAGGTCCTTGCCGCCGGCGGTGGTCACCTGGCGGAGCACGATCGGGTCGCAGTGCACGCCCCGGGCCGCGAACGTCGCGTACGCCTCGGCGACCTTCATCGGAGCGACCTCGGCGGTGCCGAGCGTGAACGACGGCATCGTGTCGTAGGCACTGATCGGCAGGTCCTTGGTACTGCTCTCCATGCCGAGCTTCTCGGTCAGCTCGACGATGTCGCACATCCCGACCTGCAGCGCCAGTTGGACGAAGTACGTGTTCGTCGACTGCTCGGCGGCCCGCCGCATGTCCATCACGCCCTTGGCCGCGGTCGAGTTCTTCACCGGGAACCGGCCGGTCTCGACCGGCCCGGAACAGGAGTCGAAGCGGCGGCCGGTGAAGTCCATCCGCGGCTGCGCGTCGTACGTCTTGCTCAGCGGGATGCCCTGCGCCAGAGCGGCGGCCGCGGTGAACGCCTTGAAGGTGGATCCGGCCTGGAAACCTTCGGCGCCGCCCATGGCCGGGGTGGCCGAGTAGTTGTAGTAGGTCTCGCCCTGCTTGGTGTCGTCGCCCATCACCGGCCGGCTCTGCGCCATCGCCAAGATCAAACCGGTACCGGGCTGGATCATGTTCATCGTCGCGATCACCGAGTCCTTCGGCCCGACCACCTGCTCCAACTGGCGTTGGGCCAGGTCCTGGGTGCCCGGGTCGATCGCGGTCCTGATCGTCAGCCCGCCGCGGTTCAGGGTCTGCTCGCGCTCCTCGGGCGTCGCACCCAGGCTGGGCAGCTGCAGCAGCGTCCGCCGTACGTAGTCGCAGATGAACGGGTAGTCCGAGTCCTGGCAGCCGTTCCGGACCGGGCGGACGTCGCGCAGGTCGTAGCCCTGCTGCTTGGCGCGGTCGGCCGCGGCGGGCGTGATCATGCCCAGCTCGGCCATCCGGTTGATCACCACGTCGCGCCGCTGCAGGGCCGCGTCCTTGCTCTTGATCGGATTCAGCTGGTTCGGGTCGCGGACCAGCCCGGCCAGCAGCGCGGCCTGCGGCAGGGTCAGCTTCGCTGCCGTGGTGGAGAAGTAGTAGCTGGCCGCGGCCTCGACGCCGTACACGCCGTTGCCGAAGTAGGCGATGTTGAGATAGCGCTCCAGGATCTCGTCCTTGCTGAACTTCTGCTCCAGCGCGAGGGCGTACCGCAGCTCCTTGATCTTGCGCTGATAGCCCTCCGGGCCGTCCGATCTGATCACGTCGGCGATGCACTGTTGATCAAGGTCGCAGGCCTCGAGCAGCACCATCTTCACGTACTGCTGGCTGATCGAGGAGCCGCCCTGGGTGCTGCTGCCGGACGAGTTGCGCAGCAGGGCCCGCAGTGTGCCGGTCAAGTCCAGCGCGCCGTGCTCGTAGAACCGGTGGTCCTCGATCGCCAGCAGCGCGGTGATCATCTCCGGCGCCATGTCGTCCAGCTCGATGTAGATCCGGTTCTGGTCGTAGAAGTGGGTCAGCACCTCGCCGTTGCCCAGCAGCACGGTCGATCGCTGGGCCTGCGGCGGCGTCTCGAGTTCGGCCGGCAGGTCCTCCAACTGGCCGGCCGCAGCCTGGCCGGTCGCCCCGGACAACCCGGCCAGCGGGACGAACAGCCCGGCCACCAGGACTCCGGCGACCACGCTCACCACCGCGAACATCAGGAAGGACGAAACGATCTTGACGACGCGCAGAGGGCTCACCGGCATGGGCCAGAGTGTAAGCGGCCTTTCTGTCAGGCCAGGTCGGCGAGTCCGCGCAGACCGCGGCGCACCGACCGCGCGGCCCGCTCCGGGGTGTCGCCGTGCCCGGTGCAGAGCCCGATCATGCCTTCGGTCACCGTACGCCGGACCTGCTTGGGCCTGAGCATCCCCACCAGGGCGAGGCTGACGGCACCGTGCCAGAGGATCCAGAACTGGTACGCGACGCCGGTCACCGTCGGCTCGTCAAGATCATCGAGCCGCACCCCGACGCACCGCCCGACCGCCCCGACCAGCCGGTCCAGGGCCTCGTCGGCCAGCACGTCGGTGATCTCGCTCAGCCGCGGATCGGCGAACATCGCCCGGTAGAGTTCCGGCTCGGTCAGCCCGGCGCGCACGTACACCGCGCCGAACGCGGCCACGTCCGCCACCGGATCGGAGGTCACCCCAACCTCGTCGAACCCCGCGACCAGCCGCCGGCACCCCTCGGCCAGCACCTCCCGCCAGACCCCGTCCATCCCGCCGAAGTGGGTGTAGACCGCCATCGTCGACACCCCGGTCTCAGCCGCCAGCCGCCGAGCCGTCACCGCCGACTGCCCCTCCGCCGCCAGCACCGTCAGCGCCGACGCCAGCATCCGCTCGCGGATCGGCGGCGCGTCGATGGTCATCGCCCGATCATCCCACTTCCGTTGCGGGACGCGTCGGGTTGTCGACAACCCGACGCCGAGACCGACGATCTGCGTGGGCTTGTCGACAAACCCGACGGTTGGGGAGTGGGCCGCAGGGCGTCCGTCGCAATAGCCGTTGCCCCAGTGGTCGGCGTGGATCGCCGAGCCGACCTTCGCGGCCCGGACCCCCGCTGAACGCGAGCCTGACGAACGAACTCCACCAGCGGCGGACCGGACAGGGCCTCGACCGCAAGGTAGAACTCGGTCCGGGGCTCGTGCCTGGCGCGCTCGATGACGCCGGCGAGCATCGCCTCGGCCTGTTCCCGCGTCCTGCTGTCGAACGACAGGAACGTCGTCACGCGGTCGTCGCCGACGACGGCGACGACCGCGTCGAGGTCATCGGCGGCGAACTCGCACAGGCGAACACGCCGACCGGACAGGTCGAGCGGATGGGTCCCTGGCACCGTTCGGCCTAGACGACCTCGCGGACCTCGGCGAAGTGGCAGGCGGAGGCGTGTTCGCCGGCGCCGTCGGGGCGGAGCACCAGTTGCGGTTGCTCGACCGAGCAGCGGTCCTGGGCCCGCCAGCAGCGGGTGTGGAACCGGCAGCCGGCCGGCGGGTTGGCCGGGCTCGGGACGTCGCCGGTCAGCACGATCTGGTCGCGGCTGTTGCGCAGGGTCGGGTCCGGCACCGGGACCGCGGACAACAACGCCTGCGTGTACGGGTGCGTGGGCCGGGAGTAGATCTGATCCTCGTCGCCGAGCTCGGCCATGGTGCCGAGGTACATCACGCCGACCCGGTCCGAGATGTGCCGGACCACGGACAGGTCGTGGGCGATGAAGATGTAGGCCAGCCCGAGCTCGGACTGCAGCCGCTCCAGCAGGTTCACCACCTGCGCCTGCACCGAGACGTCCAGCGCCGACACCGGCTCGTCGCAGACCAGGATCTTCGGGTTCAGGGCGAGGCCGCGGGCGATCCCGATCCGCTGCCGCTGGCCGCCGGAGAACTGGTGCGGGTAGCGGTTGATGTGCTCCGGGTTGAGGCCGACCAGGTCGAGCAGCTCCTGCACCTTGGCTCGACGCTGCGAGGCCGGCACCACGTCGGGATGGATGTGGAACGGCTCGGCCACGATGTCGCCGACGGTCTTGCGCGGGTTCAGCGACGTGTACGGGTCCTGGAAGATCATCTGGATGTCGCGGCGGGCCCGTCGCCAAGCCGCGCCGGACAGCTTGGTGACGTCGACGTCGTCGTACAGCAGCCGGCCGGGGCTGGCCTTGCCGCTGCCCGGGTGGCTCCGGAACGGCTCCTCAAGACCGACCAGCAGCCGGGCCAGCGTCGACTTGCCGCAGCCGGACTCGCCGACGATGCCGAGGGTCTCGCCCTTGTGCAGCTCGAACGAGACGCCGTCCACGGCCTTCACGTAGCCGACCGTCCGGCGCAGCACGCCGGCCTTGATCGGATAGTGCTTGTAGAGCTCCTCGGCGCGCAGGATCACGTCGCTCAACGCAGTTCCCTCCCCTGCTGGGTGGTGTCGGCCAGCTCCTCGGTGGTCGGCTCGGCGACGGCCAGGTCTTCGGCGAAGTGGCAGGCGCTGAGCCGGCCCGGGACGCCCGGCCGTTGCCCGACGCCGACCAGTTCGCGCAGCGGCGGCGGCGGATCGGCACGGCAGATGTCCTGGGCGTACCGGCAGCGCGGGTTGAAGGCGCAGCCGGCCGGGATGTGCATCAGGTTGGGCGGCAGCCCGCCGATCGCGGCCAGGTCCTGGCCCTTCTGGTCCAGCCGCGGGATGGACTCCAACAGACCCTTCGTGTACGGGTGCCGCGGCGACGCGTACAGCTCGAACACCTCGGCCGACTCGACGATCTTGCCGGCGTACATCACCGCGATCCGGTCGGCCACGTCGGCCACCACACCAAGATCATGAGTGATCAGGATCAGGCCCATCTTGCGTTCTTCCTGCAGCTCGGCGAGCAGCTGCATGATCTGGGCCTGCACGGTGACGTCCAGCGCGGTGGTCGGCTCGTCGGCGATCAGGATCGCCGGGTCGAGCGCGATCGACATCGCGATCATGATCCGCTGCCGCATGCCGCCGGAGAACTGGTGCGGGAACGCCTTCACCCGTTGCCGGGCTCCCGGGATCTGCACCCGCTCCATCAGCCGGATCGCCTGCTGCAGCGAGTCGGCCCGGTTCATCCCGCGGTGCTTGCGGAACATCTCGGCGATCTGCCAGCCGACCGGGAAGACCGGGTTCAGCGCCGACAGCGCATCCTGGAAGACCATCGCGATCTCGGCCCCGCGGACGGACCGCCGAACCTCCTCGTCCTGGGTCAGCAGGTCGGTGCCGCAGTAGCGCACCTGACCGCCGGTGACGTAGCCGGGCGGCGAGTCCAGGATGCCCATGATCGCCTGCGCGGTCACCGACTTCCCGGAGCCGGACTCGCCGAGGATCGCCAGCGTCTCGCCCTCGCGGAGGTCGAACGAGACCCCGTTGATCGCCTTGGCGACGCCTTCCTTGGTCCGGAACTCCACCTGGAGTTGATCAACTTCGAGCAGCAGCCCGTCGGTCGGCACCCAACTCCGGGCCGCCTCGACCGCGCGGGTCTCCACAACGGATTCGGTCATCTCCCCCTCCTCAGCGGAGCTTCGGATCGAGAGCGTCCCGGACGGCGTCGCCGAGCATGATGAACGCCAGCACGGTGATCGACAGGAACAGGCTCGGGAACAGCAGCATGTGCGGCGCGGTCCGGATCAGGCCGATCCCGGACGCGTCGGAGATCGCCTGACCCCAGGAGATCGCCGGCGGCTGCAGGCCGATGCCGAGGAACGACAGCGTCCCCTCGGTGGCGATGAAGACGCCGAGGTTGATCGTCGCGACGACGATCACCGGTGCGGCCGCGTTCGGCAGGATGTGCTGGAAGATCAACCGGGCCGGGCTGGCACCCAGCGCGCGGGCCGCCTGGACGTAGTCGTTCGGTTTGACCTGGAGCACGCTGGAGCGCATCACCCGGGCCGTCTGCGGCCAGCTGATCAAGGTCATCACCAGGACCACCTTGCCGACCAGCTGCAGGTACGGATCTCCTGCGTGGTTGGGGAACTGGTAGAGGAACAGCAGGCCGCCCAAGATCAACGGGATGGCGAAGAAGATCTCCCCGATCCGGGACAGCACCGCATCCACCCAGCCGCCCAGGTAGGCGCCGAGAGTGCCCAGGCCGCCGCCGATGATCACGGTCAGCAGGGTGGTCAACAGGCCGACGATCAAGGACGAGCGCGCGCCGTGGATGGTCCGGGCGTAGACGTCGTACCCCTGTGAATCCATGCCGAACCAGGCCTTGTCGAACGACGGGGCCTCCCGGGCCCGGCGCAGGTCGGCGAAGTTCGGGTCGGTCTGGGTGAACAGCTGCGGCACGATCGCCATCAGCAGGATGATCACGATCAGGCCGGCCGAGATCCAGAAGATCGGGTTGCCGCGCAGTTCGCGCCAGGCGTCGGACCAGAGCGAACGAGCCTGCTGGCCGCCGCCGTCCGGCTTGCCGCCGACCTGCTCCGCCTGCTGCGGTGAGATCAACGGGATGGTCGTCGGTTCAGCCATGACCGATCCTCGGGTCGAGCACCCCGTACAGGATGTCCACGATCAGGTTCATCAGCAGGTACACCAGCACCAGCACCACCACCGCACCGACCACCGAGACGCCGTCCTTCTGGTTGACGCTGCGGAAGATGAAGCCGCCGATGCCGTTGATGTTGAAGATCCGCTCGGTGACCACCGCGCCGCCCATCAGGGTGCCGATGTCGGTGCCGACGAAGGTCACCACCGGGATCAGCGAGTTGCGCAGCGTGTGCACGCCGATCACGCGCCGGTTGGTCAGGCCCTTGGCCTTTCCGGTCCGGACGTAGTCGGAACGGAGGTTCTCCACCAGCGAGGCCCGGGTCAGCCGGGACACGAAGGCAACCGACAACGTGCCGAGCACGAAACCGGGTAACAGCAACTGGTACAGGGTTCCCTGGGTCGAGGTGACCGGGAAGATGCCGAGTCGGACGCCGAACACGAGCTGGGCCATCGTGCCGATCACGAACACCGGGACGGCGATCACGCAGAGGGTGCTGACCAGGACCAGGTTGTCCAGGAAGCGTCCCTTGCGGATGCCGGCCAGGACGCCGGCCGTGATGCCGATCAGGACCTCGCAGCTGATCGCGATCGCGGTCAGCGTGATCGTCGTCGGATACCGGATCGCCAACTCGTGCGCGACCTCGTTGCCGTAGAAGTTGGTGCCGAGGTCACCCTGCAGGAGCTTGCCGAGGTAGAGCACGTACTGGACCAGCAGCGGCTGGTCGAGGTTGTACTCCTCGGTGAACTTGGCGACGTAACCGGGCTGGCAGGGTCGCTCGCCGCAGCGGCCGGCGATGGGATCGCCGAGGCCGAAGACCGCAAGATAAAGAACGAAGATCGTGCCCAAGAAGACCGGGATCATCTGCAGTACCCGGCGCACGATGAAGGTTGCCATCCGCCCTTCCCTTCAGGAGATACGTCCCTTTTCAGGTGGACGTGACCTGAGCATGCCGAAACGGGTGAGCCCCGACAAGCTCAGGCCGCGTGGGCCACGGGAATCGGCCGAGGGGGGGGGGGTTCTCCACCCCCCCTCGGCCGTCCGTCACTGCTTGACTTCGATCTGGGCGTAGTCGATGACGCCGAAGGCGTTCGTCTCGACGTTGGTCACCCGGTCGGACCAGCCGATCACGGCGGCGTCGAACCAGGTCGGGAAGGCGGGCAGATCCTCGATCAGCTTCGCCTCGGCGTCCTGGTAGAACTTGTTCGCCTCGTCCGGAGTCTTCGCCGCGTTGCCCTTCTGCAGGTCGGCCTGGAACTCCGGGTTGTCGTACCGGACATCGTTGGACGACGCACCCTTGGCGTAGATCGGGGTGAGGAAGTTCTCGATGCTCGGGTAGTCCATCTGCCAGCCCTGCCGGAAGATGCCCTTGCGCTCCTTCTTGTTCAGCTGATCGCGCAGGGTCTTGAAGTCCGGCGTGATCTCGACGGCGCAGTCGATGCCGAGCGCGTTCTTCAGCGAGTTGCAGACCGCCTCGGCCATCGGCTTGTGGCCGCCGTCCTGGTTGACGCCGAAGGTCAGCGTGCCCTTGTAGCCACCGGCCTTGTCGTACAGCTCCTTGGCCTTGGCCGCGTCGAACTTGCACCACTCGCCACAGGCACCGGCCTTGTAGCCGTTCACCACCGGCGAGACGAAGCTGTCGGCCGGGATCCGGCTGCCGTTGTAGATCTGCTTGGTGATCAGGTCCCGGTCCACCGCCATCGAGATCGCGCGGCGCAGGTCCCGGTTCTTCAACTGCTCGTCGACCGGCGAGAAACCGATCGCCTGGATCACACCCTGCTCCTTGACCAGCCAGCGATCCGGCAGGTCCGACTTGTACAGGTCGTCCACCATCATGTCCGGCGGGATGATGTCGGTCGCGTCGAGGTTGCCGCCCTGCACGTCGCGGTACGCGGCGCCCGGGTCGTTGTAGATCCGGAAGGTGATCTGGTCCGGCTTGCCCTTGTACTCACCCGAGTAGTCGGCGAACTTCTTGAAGACGTACTGGGTGTCGTCGATCATCTCGGCCTGGTACGGGCCGGCGCCGATCGGCTTGGTCTTGAAGCTGTCCGGGTTCTCGAAGAACGCGTCCGGCTGCGGCGCGAAGGCGGAGTAACCCAGGCGGACGATCAGGTTCGAGACCGCGCTGGTGGTCTTGATCGTGAACGTGTAGTCGTCGACGACCTTCAGGCCGGAGAGCTTGTCGGTCTTCGGCTTCGGATCGCATTCCTCGTTCGAGCAGGCGACGTCTGCGTAACCCTCGATCGGCTCGAAGAAGTAGCTGCCCTGCTGGCCGTTGGCGCCGGCGGCGGTGTAGTTCCAGGCATCGACGAAGTTGTGAGCCTTCACCTCGGTGCCGTCGTGGAACTTGTACCCCTGCTTCAGCTTCACGGTGAAGTTGAGGTTGTCCGTCGTGTCGATGCTCTCGGCGATGTCGTACTCCGGCGTCGCATCCTTGAGCGTGTAGTGCATCAGCTTCGAGGTCAGCAGGTCGAGCATGTTGCCCCCACACACCTCGGCCGTGTTGCCTGCGACGAGCGGATTCTGCGGCGTGCAGCCGCGGACCGTGATCTCGCCCCCGGTGGTCGCGGCTCCGCTCTGGCCGGGGTCAGTGGGTGTTCCGCCGCCGCCACATGCCGACGCGATGAGCGCCAGGCTGCCGATCGCCGCGGCGATCGCTGCGCGAGCTCTTCCTCGCATGGAACGTCTCCTCCTCCAGATGGCGCCCGGATCGCGGGCGCGAAAGGACCGCGCCTCCTGACCGCGCGGCTTGACCATTTCTAGGCCATCGTCGTCCATCACCGCAAGGCGTGGTGCCGATCACGGTGGACGCGAAACAAGATTGTGACCACCGGCTCTGTTATCGATATCAGCCGAAGCGACGCCTGGCCGCGACTGCTCGCCGGAGCCGGTCCGTGCCGTCCACGAGGGCCCGCCGGAGCGGGTCTGCGAGCCCGTCACCGGCCAGGGTCTGCTCGGCCAGAGCGAGGGTTTCCTCGCTCACCGCCAGGTACGGATACGCCAGCTCGGCGGTCCGGCCGAGGGCCCAGCCGGTACGGAATCCGGCCGTCGCGCCGACCTCGGCGAAGTAGCGCCGCACGTAGCCGGCGGCCAGCTCCTCCTGGCCGGGCCGGAAGAATCCCTCCGCGGTCGCGTACACCTGATAGGCCGAGGCCGAGGACGCGCTCATCAGCAACGCCCAGGCCTGCTCCTTCGCCGCGGCGTCCGGCAGCGCGGCCCTGGCCCGGGCCGCGTGCTGCTCGGCCAGCGCCGACCGGTCGGCCGCCAGCCGCTCCTCGATCAGCGACGCGTCGCCGGTCAGCTCGCTCAGCCGGGACACCAGGGCCCAGCTCAGGTCAGGATCGAGCTCCAGCCCGGTCGGCAGCGCGGCGCCGGAGAGCCAGCCGCGGAGCAGTTCGGGATCGGTCGCCGTCGGGATCGCCGCCCGGAACGCCAGCAGTTGGCGGTCGGAACCGGCGGCGGCACCGGCCATCGCGGCCACGGCCACCCGGTGCAGATCCGCCTGCCGGGCGGCCCGCTCGGCCGGTGGGCAGTACGGCCCGATCAGCTCGGTCCGGGCGAACCGGGCCATCGCCTCCCAGACCACGTCCTCCGTCTCGGCGGGCAGCGCCGCCAGGATCAGCCGCAGCGCCTCGGCCGGGTCCAGCGCCGCGTCGCGAACCGCGTCCCGGGCGGCGTTGAGGACGACCAGCCGGATCGCCGGGTCGGTGATTCGGCCGATCACCGCGGTCAGCCGCGGCCAGTCCGCACCGTCGAAGGCGATCTTGGCCCAGGTCTCGTCGGACGCGTCGGGGACGACCAGGCCCTCCGACAGGCTCAGGGCACGAAGCGGGTGCGGTTCGGCGGCCAGCTGGATCCGGGTCCGTTCGGCCACCGCCCCCGCGTCGTCCAGGCGGGCCACCTCGATGGCGTGGGTCCGGTCGGCCGGATGATCGGCGGGGGCGATCCGGCGGACCGCGCCGTCGGCGACCGCGATCGTGTCCAGGCCGGAGGTACGCAGCCAGTTGGCGGCCCAGCTGTCCAGGTCGACCGCGCCGGCCCGGGTCCAGGCCGCGATCAGGTCGGCGAACTCGGCGTTGCCGTACGCGTGGCGGGCGAAGTAGTCCTTCAGCCCGCCCAGGAAGACGTCGTCGCCGAGGTAGGCGACCAGCTGCCGCAGCACCGCAGCACCCTTGGCGTAGGAGATCCCGTCGAAGTCCTGCAGCGCGGACTGGGCGTCGGCCGAACCGTTGCCGGCGACCGGGTGGGTGGAGGGTGCCTGGTCCGCGATCCGGCCCCAGTCCTTCCGGATGCCGAACTCCATCCAGAGCGGATAGTCGGTCGCCTCGGTGCAGCAGCGGTGCGCGACATACTCGGCGAACGACTCGTTCAGCCACAGGTCGTCCCACCAGGTCATCGTGACCAGGTCGCCGAACCACTGGTGGGCCATCTCGTGGGCGATCAGCCCGGCCCGGCCGGCCCGCTGGGCGGTGGTCGCCCGGGACCGGTAGATCAGCTGGTCGCGGATCGTGATGCAGCCGGGGTTCTCCATCGCACCCGCGTTGAAATCGGGCACGAAGGCCTGGTGGTACTCGCCGAACGGATAGCGGACACCGAACGTGCGGTGGTAGTAGTCGAACGCCTGGCTGGTCACCTCGATCAGGTCCGCCGCCTCGGCCTGCAGCTGTTCGCCGAGCGAGGCCCGGACGTGGAAGCCGAGTTCGATCCCGTCGTGCTGATGCCGTACGGACGCGTACGGGCCGGCGACCAGGGTGACGAAGTAGGTGGACAGCGGCCGGTCCTGGACGATCCGCCAGCGCCCGGGTGCCTCGGCGACCGCGGGCCCGTTGCCGATCACGGTCCAGTCCTCGGGCGCAGTCACCCCGAGTTCGTACGGCGCCTTCAGGTCGGGCTGGTCGAAGCAGGCGAACCAACGCGGCGCGGCATCCAGGAACGACATCGCATAGAGATAGGTATGCCCGTCGGCCGGATCGACGTGCCGGTGCAGGCCCTCGCCGTCGCTGGAGTAGGCCATCTCGCCCGCGACGACGACCGTGTTGGCCTCGGCCAGGCCGGTCAGCTCGATCCGGCCGTTCCGCCAGCTCGAGTCCGGCAGGGCGGTGCCGTTCAGGGTGGCCGCGATCAGCCGGCGGCCCTTGAAATCAAGGAAGGTCCGGTCACCCGGGGTGGCCCGGAACTCGATCGTCGCGGTGGAGGCGAAGACCTCGCCGGCCGGCCCGTCGAGGGTCGCGGCGGTGAGATCGAGGTCGACCCGCATCGACGTCACGGTGATCATGGACGCCCGCTGCTCGGCCTCGGACCGGAGCAGGCTGACGGGTTCGGTTTCGCTGGAGTCGGCGCGCACAGTCGAAACCTACCTTTCGACCGGCAACGGTCTCCTTTCGGGACGAATCGTTTCCGGCCCGGGGCGGGTTCAGTAGTGTTCGACCCATGGCGGAAACCCGGCGCATGTCGCCCATGGCCCTGTCCATGCGTAAGCGCAGCCTGCTGGTCTGGGGCATCGTCCTCATCGTCGTCTGGGCGGCGATCACCGTCCCGGTCACCCTGGCCTACGGTCAGGGCGACGCGCTCAGGCAGGTGGGCATGGTGATCGCGCTGCAGATCTTCATCGGCATCCTGGCCCTGCTCGGCGTCATCTTCCTGATCGTCGGGATCTCCGGCGAGATCAGATCGAAGAGCTTCAACCGGCGGGACTGGGCGCTGGCCGACGCACTGCACGAGTCGCTCGGCGAGTTGTGGCACGAGCCGTCCGAGCTGGCGTACCGGGTCGCCGAGGGTGACGCGACCATCAGCCAGGCCCGGCTGGTCGAGATCGAGCGGCACTTCGACTCCCAGACCGAGGGCGCGATCAACGGCACGATGAGCCATCAGTTGCGGATGTTCGGCACCTCCTTCTCCAGCTCGTACGGCACCGCCCGGGCGACCGGCCCGCGGACCGCGTCGATGAGCTCGTCCTCGGCCGGCGTCTTCTCCGGCTCGATCCGCGGCCTCAGCCAGGTCAACCTCAATGTCAGCACGACGACCAGGAACAACCTGATGGGCGACGCCCTCTTCGCCGTCTTCGAGGCGCCCGGCCCGGCGGGCCACCGCGACACGTACCGGGTGATCAGCATGTCCCAGCCCGGCGTGGTCGGCTGGCTCCGGGAACTGATCGGGTTCGCCGCCAATCAGGTCGGCGGCCCGCGGACCCACGCCGGCGGCACCGTGCTGAGCTGGTCGGACAACCTGACCAACCGCTTCGCCCCCGGCGACATCTCCTACGTCACCGACCGGCTGAAGGCGCTGCAGAGCCGGCCCGCCGAGGAACGCGAGACCGTCACCGTCTTCGGCAGCGCGTCCGGCCGGAACGCCGTGATCGCCACCGCACTCTCGATCGGCGGCACCCAGCAACTGAGCATGATGCCCGCCCGCTTCCCCGAGCTCTTCGGCCGGGCCCTCGCCATCGGCGTCGCCAACGGCGAGCAGCGGCTGGCGGGCCGGCCGGCGGTCCAGCAGAGCATCACCGACCGCGCCGGCTGACCCGACGCGTCCGCCGCGCGGCGGATCGGTTAGCTTCAGCGGGTGACCGTGACCGTGCGACCACTGACTTCCGAGGATGCCGAGGCGTCCCGACGGCTCGGCTGGGAGGCGTTCGGCGCGCCCAGCACACCGCCGACCGAACCCGCCTCGCTGGCCGGCGACGGCAAGGCCTGGTACGGGGCGTTCGTCACCGGTGCCGACGGGACCGAGCGGCTCGGGGCGCGGATGCTGGACCGGTTCTTCGAGTCCTGGTTCGGCGGGCGGCGGGTGGCGACGGCCGGGATCGCGGGTGTGACGACGGCGGCCGAGGACCGCGGGCAGGGGCTGCTCTCGCCGCTGTTCGCCGAGCTGCTGGCTGGCGCCCGGAAGCGCGGCGCGGTGATCTCGAGCCTGTTCCCGACCGCGCCGAAGATCTATCGGCGGTTCGGCTACGAGGTGGTCGGTGACCTGGTCGACGTCGAGGTTCCGGCGGTCTCGCTGGCCGGCGTGGAGGCTCCGGCCGGCGGATCGGTCCGCCGCGCGACGGCCGCTGATCTGCCGGCGATCTTCGAGTGCTACTCGGCCTGGGCCGCCGCGCAGCAGGGTCCGCTGACCCGCGACGGTGCCGCGTTCGCCGGCCAGGTGGAGCAACTGCTGTCCGAGTTCACCGGCGTCACGGTCGCGGAAGATGATCATGGAAAGCTCGTCGGGTACGCGCTCTGGGACCGCGGGCAGGGGTACGGGCCGGGCTCGATGATCACCGTGGACGAGCTGATCGCCACCACTCCGGACGGCTACCGCGGCCTGCTCCGCACGCTGGGCTCGTTCTCCTCGGTGACGCCGACGATCAAGCTCAGCAGCTCTGGCTTCGACGCGGTGCGGGCGATGCTGCCGGCGCTGGACTGGCAGGTGGTCAAGCGCAGTCCGTACATGATCAACGTGATCGACGTGGCCGGTGCGCTGTCCCGCCGCGGCTACCACTTCGGCTACGAGGCGGTGCTCGACTTCGCGGTCGCTGATCATTTCGTGGCCGGCAACAACGGCTCCTACCGGCTCCGGATCGCCGGCGGTCGCGGCCGCTGCGAACGGTCCCAGCCGGAGCCGGACCAGCGGGTGTTCACCGCCCGCGGGCTGGCCGCCCTGTTCGCCGGGGCGCTTCCGCTCGCCGAACTCCGGGCGACCGGCCTGCTGACCGGCGGCGACCCGGCCACGGACTCGGCCTGGGACGGCGCGTTCGGCGGGCCGTCTCTGCAGATCCGGGACTACTTCTGACGATCAGGAATCACAGCCGGTACGGGAGCCCGGCAGGGCGTTGATCAACAACTTCCGCGGCTTGCCGCCGACGGTCCACAGCCCGAACCGGTTGCGCAGCGACGCCTGGTAGACCTGCTCCGCCTCGGCGCCGCGCAGCTCACCGCACGCCGTGCCGCGGAACGACCTGGTCCGCTCGGTCAGGACCCGCTCCGGGTCGGGACCCGGCCACGGTTCGGCGGTGCCCTTCTCGCCACCGTGCCGGCGCTGCTCGTACACGAAGATCAACTCCGGCTGGTACGGCTGCCAGGGCGCGTCACCCGCGAGGGCCTCGGCGCTGTCGATCAAGGACCGCAGCAGATCCCGGCGACTCCGCAGCCAGGGCGAGAGGCCCTCCTCCATGGCGGGCCCGAACGCGTAGGGCCGGTGCCGTACCGGCTCGCCCGTTCCGTGCAGCAGCAGATCGAGCGAACCGACGTCGGTGATCTGGGGCGACCCGAAGTCGAGTTCGCGGTCCAGCCCCGCGGCCCGGGCCCGCTCGGCGAGCCCGGCCACCAGCTCCGGAGCGATCATGGTCTGCCGATAGCTGCGGTGCCAGCCGTCGGCGAAGTTCTGCTTCTCGGCCATGATCATCCGGCCGTCGCCGTACACCACCAGCCAGGGCGCCGTGGTCGCGTACAGCTCGGGCGGGGCCAGCCCGCCGGCACCGTAGGTGACCTCCAGGACGAGCTGTTCCGGCGGCAGCGGCTCGGCTCGCGCCGGGTCGTCCGGGAGTGCGGTCCGGCCGAACACCGAACACGCCCCGAGCAGCAGCGAGGCCAGCACCGCGGCCGCCGCGATCATCCTGATCAGATGCCTGGTCACGGCCCGATTATCCGCGGTCGAGGTCCGGATCAGCCGCTGATCGTGCCGACCAGTTCCTCCAGGATGTCCTCCAGCGCGACCAGACCCAGGGTCGCTCCGTCCGGGCCGGCCACCCGGGCCAGATGGACACCCTGCCCTTGCAGGGCACGCAGCGCACGGTGCAGCCGGGTGTCCGGCGCGACCGTGATCAAGGAACGGATCCGGTGCTCCGGCACCGGCCGGTCCGGCGCGTCGGCGCCGAGCACGTCCTTGACGTGCAGGTAGCCGACGACCTCACCGTCCCGGACCATCGGGTAGCGGGAGAAGCCGGTCTCGGCGCAGAGCCGCTCGATCTCGGCCGGCGTCGTCTCGGGCGAGACGGTGAGCAACCCGTCCAGCGGCAGCATCACCTGGCCGACCGTGTGCTGCTCGAACTCGAGCGCGCCCGAGACGAGGCCGTACTCGTCGGCGTCGAGGAGGCCCTCCCGGCGCGACTCGTCGACCAGGCCGGTCACCTCCTCGTGGGTGTACGTGGAGCCGACCTCGTCCTTCGGCTCGACCCCGAACAACCGGACCGCCGCGTTGGCGACGGCGTTCAGCGCGACCACGAACGGCCGGAGCAGGAAGATCACGACGAGCATGAACGGGCCCAGGACCAACGCGGCCCGGTCCGGCCCGGCCAGCGCGATGTTCTTCGGCACCATCTCGCCCAGCACGACGTGACACCAGACCACCAGCACGGTCGCCAGGACCAGCGCGATCGGGTGCACCAGGAACTCCGGGATGCCGACGGCCAGGAAGAGCGGCTCGATGGTGTGCGCGATGACCGGCTCGGACACCGCGCCGAGGCCGAGGGTGCACAGGGTGATGCCGAGCTGGGCGCCGGCCATCGCGAGGCTGACCTGTTCCATGGCCCGGATCGCCATCCGGGCCGACCAGCGGCCGCGTTCGGCGAGCGGCTCGATCGTGGCACGGCGGGCGGAGACGAGGGCGAACTCGGAGGCGACGAAGAGGGCGTTGCCGAACAGCAGCGCGACGGTGATCGCCAACCCGGCCCAGAAGTTCATCGCCGGCCCTCCCCCGCCGCCGGGTCGTCCAGGACGGTCAGCCGCAGCCGGTCGATCCGGCGCCGGACCACCTGCTCGACCCGCAGTTCGACCTCGACCGGCTCGGGGACGAACTCCTCGGACCGCTGGGCCCGTTCACCGCGGACCCGGACCGTGTCGCCGACGGCGGCGATCCGGCCGAGCCGGTGCAGCACCAGGCCGGCGATCGTCTCGTAGTCGGCGTGCTCGGGCAGCACGATGCCGGTCCGCTCGGTCACCTCGTCGGGCCGGAGCAGGCCGGACAGGGTCCAGTTGCCGCCACGGGCCCGGACCGAGGTGGCCAGCCGGTCGTGCTCGTCGGCGATCTCACCGACGATCTCCTCGACCAGATCCTCCAGCGTGACGATGCCGTCGGTGCCGCCGTACTCGTCGATGACCAGGGCGAACTGGTACGGAGCCGCGCGCAGTTCGGCCAGCAGCGGGTCCAGCTCGATGCTGTCGGGGACCCGGGCCACCGGCGTGACCAGCTCGCCGAGCCGTACCTGATCGCGGCGGCCGGCCTCGATCTGCAGTGCCTGGCGCAGATGGACCAGGCCGAGCACGTCGTCGGCGTCCCGGCCGATCACCGGGAACCGGGAGTGGCCCGATTCCCGGGTGGCCCGGATCAGGTCGGCCGCCGAGTCGCCGGCCTGCAGGAAGCGGACCCGCACGCGCGCGACCCGTACGTCCGCGGCGGTCCGGTCGCCGAACGCGATGCTCCGGTCCACCAGGTCGGCGGTCGGCCGGTCCAAGGCGCCTTCGGACGCCGACCGGCGGATCAGGTAGCGCAACTCGTTGGGCGACCGCGCCGAGCGCAACTCCTCCTGCGGCTCGATCCCGTTGAACCGCAGGATGCCGTTCGCGGCGCCGTTGAGCAACCGGATCGGCCAGGCCATCGCCTTGGTGAAGGCCCGCATCGGCAGCTGGGTCAGCACGGCGATCCGCATCGGCAACGCCAGCGCCAGGTTCTTCGGGATCAGCTCGCCGAGCAGCATCGTGACCACCGTGCTGCCGAACAGGGCGAGCGCCAGGGCGATGGCGCTGATCGCGGTCTCGTCAAGGCCCGCGATGCCGCCGAGCGGCCGCCGCAACAAGGTCGCGATCGCGGGTTCGGCCAGGTAGCCGATGGCGAGGTTGGTCAGGGTGATGCCCAGCTGCGCACCGCTGAGCTGGGTGGACAGCGTGCTGAGCGCTCGGCCGACACCGGCGGCGCCGCGTTCCCCTGCTTGCGTGGCCCGGTCGACGGTGGCCCGGTCGACCGTCACGAAGGCGAACTCGGCGGCGACGAACAGGCCGCAGGCCACCATCAACAGCAGGGAGACGGCCAGCAGAATCCATTCGGTCATCGCGGCTGGCTCGCGGTACGCAGTTCGTTCAAGGTCCCGCGATTCTAGCCGTTGGCCCGGCACGGACTCGAATGGCAGGCTGACCTGGTGAGTCTGTACGGGCGGGTACCGCGCCGGCCGGAGCTGGCCGCCATCGTGGAACGCCTCTGGTACGTCGAGAATCCGGGCCTCGACGGGCTGGAGGTGAAGCTGCCGACCGGCACCGCGCAGGTGTTGATCAACCTCGGCGGCGACCGGCTCAGCTGTGCCGCGGCGGACCGCAGACAGGCCGTCGGGCCGCTCGCCCTGGCCTCGATCAGTTGCGGCCCGGAAGTGCTCGACCGCTCCGAACAGCGCCGCCTGGTCGGTGTCGTGATCCGGCCCGAGGCCGTCGGCGCCCTGGCTCGGGTCCCGGCCGACCGGGTCGGTCCGCTGGTGGCTCTCGATCAACTCTGGGGCGCTTCGGCGGAACGGTTGCGCGACCTCGCCGAGCCGGTCGTCGGCGGGCCGGCCGTGCTGGACCGGGTCGAGGCGGAGCTGGCCGAGCTGGTCCGGGCGGGTGACGCCGTTGCCGGCGACACCACGGTCCGACAGGTGATCAGGAGGCTGCGCCGCAACGAACGGGTCGGCGACATCGGCGACGCGATCGGCCTGAGCCAGTCCACCTGGACCCGCCGGTTCCGGGCCGCTGTCGGGCTGACCCCGAAGCGCTATCAGCGGGTGCTGCGACTGGAGCGGGTGATCATGCTGGCCCGGCGCAGCGGAGCCGAGCAGGTGGATTGGGCCGGGCTGGCGATCAGCGCCGGCTACTACGACCAGGCGCACCTGATCGGCGACTTCACCGAGCTGACCGGCACCTCCCCCGCCCGCTGGTTCGCCGGCGACCCGGCGGCGGCGTTCCACGGGCCGCTGCCCGTACCGTGACGAATTTCTCCAAGACCCGGTGAGCCGGGCCGGGCAGGCTGTTGATCATGAACTTCACCAAGATCACGCCCTACCTGCGCTACCCGGACGGCGATGCCGCGGTCGAGTGGCTGACCCGGGTGCTCGGCTTCGGGCCGGCCCGGTGCGCCCGGGACGAGAACGGCGCCTGGTACGAGGGCGACCTCGTGGTGGGTGACGGCACGATCGCGATCAGCGGCGGCGGGGCCGCCGGGAGTGCGTACCTGATCATCTCCGTGCCCGACGCCGATGCCCAGTACCGCAAGATCGTCGAGGCCGGGGTGGAGATCGACGAACCGCAGGACAAGCCGTACGGGCCGCGGACCGTCAGCGTCACGGACCCGTGGGGCAACGTCTGGGACTTCTGGCAGGGCGAGGCCGAATTCTGATCAGCGGCGGCGCTCGTTGCCGCGCTTGTAGTTGCCGGTCGCCCGGGCCAGCAGTTGTTGATCTTGGTCCGGATCGGCGCCGAGCTTGCCGATCAGGGACGCCGCGGCGGTTCCGGCCACAACGGTCACCTGACGGCCGCCGCGGCTGATCAATACCCGGCCCTCCTTGGTGATCCGGTAGTCGAACGGGTCGTCCTCGAGTCCCACCCTCGCCCCTCTCGTCCTCGACCCAGCCAACCGGAGGACGGCGATCAACGCCAATTCCCTTAGGTTAGCCTTAGCAACATGCAATCCGCCCGCAGCCTCACTGTTCTGCTGCTCACCGTCCTCGCCCTGCTGGCCGTACCGGCCTGCGCCGCGACCACCGCCGGCCCCACCGACAGCGGCAGTGCGCCGGCGGCGAGCGATGACGGCGCCTTTCCGGTGACCATGACGCACAAGTTCGGCACCACGACGATCGAGGCCCGGCCGCAGCGCGTGGTGACGGTCGGGTTCAACGACCAGGACTTCGCCCTCGCGGTCGGCGTCGAGCCGGTCGGCGTGCGGGAGTTCCTGGGTTACCCGGCGCCCGATCGCCCGTGGGCCCCTGAGGGCGTCCGCGGTAAGAAGCTGCCCACGGTCGGCAGCCAGGATCTCGACCTGGAGGCGATCGCCAAGCTGGAGCCGGACCTGATCCTCGGCATCAATGCCTACATCGACGACGAGGCGTACGGCCTGCTCAGCGGCATCGCCCCGACCGTGGCACAGACCGCGGACCATCCCGAGGGGGCGACCCCGTGGGACGAGCAGACCGAGCAGACCGGCCGGGCCCTCGGCCGGTCCGAGCAGGCGACCAAGATCATCGCGGAGACCAGGGCGGTCTTCGAGGCGGCCAAGGCCGAGCATCCCGAATTCGCCGGGAAGCGCGCCGCGTTCCTGCTCGGCTCGAACGCCTCCGGGTTCTACAACCTCGGCACCGACGACTACCGCACCGGCTGGCTGACCGAGCTCGGTTTCGAGCTGGACGCGAAGGGTGGCGAGATCAGCTACGAGAAGCTGGACACGCTCGACCGCGACGTGCTGCTCGGCGAAGGAGTCGCCGAGGCCGACCTGAAGCGCGACCTGGTCCAGCAGCTGACCGTCGTCAAGGAGGGCCGCTACGTCGGCCTCGGTGCCTTCGACGACGACTTCGCCGCCGCGCTCGGCTTCAACTCCCCGATCAGCCTGCCGTTCCTGCTCGACATCGCCGTACCCCGGCTGGCCGCCGCGACGGACGGTGACCCGGCGACCGCGCCGGCCGGCTACCCCGAGTAGCGACCATGATCACCGGGCCGCGTAGCCGGTCACCCTGGTCGGCGTGACCCGGACGATCACCCGCACGAAGCCTTCCGGGTCGGGATCCTTCGGCTTGCCGTCGTACTTCCAGGACAGCTCGTTGTCGAAGGCGAAGCCGCCCTCCTCGGTGATCGTCGCGGTGCCGCGGATCTCGGCATAGTTCTCCGGATCGGCCAGATCGAAGATCGTGATGCTGACCCGCGGATCGCGGCGCAGGTTGCGGTCCTTCTGCCGGCCGGCGACCGTACAGAACAGCACGTCGTCGCCGTCCCGGCCGATCCACATCGGCGAGGTCTGGGGTGCGCCGTCCGGATTCACCGTAGCCAGCACGGCGTAGTTGCGCCCGTCGACCAGGGCGCGGACCTTTTCGTTCAGGGTCACGATCATCCGGCCAGGCTAAGGGCGCTAGGTTAATCGTGTGACACGCGATCCCCAGTCGATCATCACCGCGCTGTTGGACCTGCAGAGTTGGCAGGTCTTCGACATCGATCCCGAAGGCCGGATCCTGGCCGGCAACGACGCGCCGGGCAGTCTCCAGCTGGTGGAGCTGGCACCGGACGGGACCCAGACTCCGCTGACCGACCTGCCGTCCCGGTGCTCCGGGCGTTATCTGCCCGGCTCGTCGCCGCGGAAGGTGGTGGTCCAGCACGACACCGACGGCGACGAGCGGATGCAGCTGTCGCTGCTGACGATCGAGCCGGGCCGGGCTCCGTACACGCTGGCCGAGCTGACCCCGCTGGTCCGGGACTCGGCCTTCATGCACGTGTTGCAGGACGTCACCGACAGCTCGCTGATCTACTCGACGAACCGGGGCAACGGTGTCGACATGGACGTGATCGTCCGCGACCTGGCCGACGGCTCCGAAACGATCTTGTACGACGGCGGCGGCTACGTCGCCACCGTCGTCGCCTCCCATGATCAACGCAGCGTCGCCGTCAGCACGCTGTCCCGGCAGCCGGCCAGCACCGCCGTCTTCCTGGCGGGTGCGGAGTCGGGGCCGGTCACCGACCCGGACGAGCACGCCCACCACGGGCACCTGGCCTGGGCGGCCGGCGACGACGCCCTGATCATGAGCTCCAACCATGATCGCGAGTTCAACGCCGTGGTCCGGGTGTCCCTCGACGGCACTGAGTGGCGTCCGCTGGTTGCCGCCGATGATCATGATCTGTTGGTGGACGTCTCGCCGGACGGTACGGCGCTCGCGGTCGGGCATCTGGTCGACGGGGCCGTCACGATCAGCGTGCACGACGCCGACGGCACCCACCGGGCCGACGTGTCGACGCCGGAGGACGGCATCCCGACGATCGTCTGGGCGCCCGACTCCTCGGCGTTCGCGATGCAGGTCAGCTCGCCGACCGACCCCGGCTCGATCTTCCGGGTGGACGCCCGGACCGGCGCGACCACCTTGATCATCGACGGCCGGGCTCAGCTGCCCGCCGGCCTCGAGCTGTCCCCGCCGAGCGTGCACCGGGTGCCGACCGAGGACGGCGAGCAGGTGCCCTGCTTCGTCCACCGCCCGCCCGCCGGCGCGGATCCGAAGCTGGCCGGGGCGTCGGTGCTGCACATCCACGGCGGCCCGGAGAGCCTGGCCATGCGGATGTTCAGCCCGGTGATCCAGGCCCTGGCGGCGGTCGGCCTGACTGTGCTGGTGCCGAACGTGCGCGGCTCCGACGGTTACGGCAAGCGCTGGGTGAGCCTGGACGACGTCGAGCTGCGGCTGGACTCGGTGGCCGACCTGGGCGCCCTGCACGCCTGGCTGCCTGAACTCGGGCTCGACCAGGACCGCAGTGCCCTCTGGGGCGGCTCCTACGGCGGCTACATGGTGCTGGCCGGCGTGACGATGCAGCCGGGGCTGTGGGCGGCCGGCGTGGACATCGTCGGCATCTCGTCCTTGATCACGTTCCTGGAGAACACGTCGGACTACCGGCGGGCGTACCGGGAGCGCGAGTACGGCCGGCTGGACACCGACCGGGATTTCCTGATCAAGGCCTCGCCGATCACGTACCTTGATCAACTCACCAGTCCGCTGTTCATCATCCACGGCGCCAACGACCCGCGGGTCCCGTTGTCCGAGGCCGAGCAGATCGCGGCGGCGCTGGACGAGCGGGGCATCCGCAACGAGCTCAAGGTGTACGCCGACGAGGGGCACGGGCTGGCCAAGCGGGCCAACCGGCTCGACGCCTACCCGGCCGCGATCGCCTTCCTGTCCGAACTCCTGGCCCGCTGACGATCATGACGACCAAGGGTGCGCTGCCCTACCATGCGCTGATCTGGCTCGCCGTCGCGACCTTCTCGACCGGCATCGACGGCTACGTCCTGGCCGGGCTGCTGCCGACCATCGCCGGCGAACTGACCGTCACCGAGGCGCTGGCCGGCCAGCTGGTCTCGATCTTCGCCCTGACCTCCGCCCTCGCCGCACCGGTGCTCGGCGCCGCGACCAGTGGCTGGGAGCGACGGCGCACGATCGGACTGTCGTTGGCCGTCTTCGTGATCGGCAACCTGATCACCGCGATCGCGCCGAACTACCCGATCGCCCTGAGCGGCCGGGTGGTGGCCGCCCTCGGGGCGAGCCTGATGAACGCGGCGATCTCCGGCTACGTGATCCACCTGGTCCCGGAACGGCACCGCGGCAAGGCACTCTCGTTCGTGCTCGGCGGCTGGATGACGGCGACCGCGCTCGGCGTACCCGTCGGGCTGCTGCTCGGCCAGTCCAGCTGGCGGTTCCCGTTGATCATGGTCTCGGTGGTCGGCGCGATCGCGCTGGTCGGGATCCTGATCAAGCTGCCGCACCTGGACCTACCGCCCAGCACGCTGGCCCAGCGGTTGCGGCCGCTGCGACAGGTCCGGCTGGTCTCCGGGCTGCTGGTCAGCACCGGCATCCTGTGTGCGAGCTACACCTGCTTCACGTACGCGGTGCTGATCTTGGGACCGAGCCACCCGGCCGGCTGGATGATCATCCTGATCATGTTCGGCTACGGGCTGGCCAGCCTGCTCGGCAACACGTTCACCGGCCGGCTGGCGGACCGGTTCGGCGCGGTCCGGGTGCTCAGCATCATCCTGGCCGGCCTGTTCCTGAACAGTGTGCTGGGCGCCGTCACCTTCGCCTTCGCCCCGCTCGCCGTGGTCGCGGTGCTCGGCCTGGTCTGGTTCTTCCTGGCCGGCGTCGGCAACGGCGGCGCCGCGGTGCCGCAGCAGGCCCGGCTGGCCTCGATGGCCCCGGAATCGGCAGCGATCGTCATGGCCCTGAACGGCAGCGCGATCTCCCTCGGCTCCGCGCTCGGCGGCGGCCTCGGCGGTGTCGCCCTCACCGCCGGCGTCCAGCCCGGCGGGCTCCTGGTCGTCGCCGCAGCGGTGCTGGCGGCAACCTTGATCCTGCACACGCTCGTCACCCTGGCTCAGGCGCGCCACGCCTCCGTCTCGCCGGGGAACGCCGTCAGCCAGTAGTGCGGCAGCAATTCGCGCAGCGGCAACCAGCGGACCCGGGTCGCGTCGCCGGCATCGGCAACCGCGGCCAGCACCTCCGGCCCGTGCCCGGCCAGCCGTTCCCGGCAGATCCCGCACGGGCTGAGCACCACGAAGCCACGCTCCGGATCGCGGTGCAGGCAGACCGACGCCACGATCCGCTGGTCGAGCCGGTACGCCGCGCAGTACGGCTCCAGCTCGTGACAGACCTCAGTGCTCGGATTGACGAAGTCCGGGCTGGTCCCGGTCAGGACCGTCCCGTCGGCCAGCAACACGGCCGCCGCCCCTCGATGATCATCACCCGGAAACCGCCGCTCGATCAGCTCACGACAGGCCTCGACCGTCGCCTCCAGCGCGACCGGGTCCGGACCTTGATCAGCCACTACGGCACTCCTTCGGTGGGCAGGTTCACCACCGTAACCCCGCCCTCGAGTCCGGACTCGCCTGGCGGAACACCGTTCGGCCCCTGGCCGGATTTGACCGGGTTCGCCAAAAGGTTGGCCGGCGAACACAGGCGAAGCCTAGATTCGCGCGCATGCGGACCACATCTCCTTCACGTATCGCCAGGCTACGTTCCAGGTGCGTCCCCGCTGTCGTCGCGGCTCTCGCCCTGGCAACCGCGGCCGGCGTCAATGTCGTGGCAGCCACGCCCGCCGCCGCCGTGCCGACCAGCATCACCGGGGTCGTCGCTCAGGATGCCGACGGGCTGGTGATCAAGCGCGCGGCGCCGCACTCGAAGTATCACCGGATCGGCACCCTGACCGCCGGCACGCACGTCACGATCCTCTGCCAGACCGCGGGCGAGTTGCGCACCGGACCGCGCGGCACCAACGACATCTGGGACTTCACCTCGGGTGGTTACTGGCTGCCGGACGTGGAGGTCCGTACCGGTCAGGAACCCGGCTACGTCGTCGATCGCTGCGACGGGGTCGGCCCGTCGACTCGGGAGAATCCCTACACGGCGGACTGGGCGATCAGCCGGGCCTTCGAACTCCTGGGCAGCACTGCCTGGGAGGACCAGTGCCTCGTCTTCGTCCGTAACCGCTACGGCTGGCTGAACGGGTCCGGTTGGGCCACTGCCGAGATCGGTGGAGACTACTTCGCCTCGCGCGGGTTGCTGCACCAGGGCGTGCCACCTCGGGGCGCCCTGGTCTGGTACCACAATTCCCGCGGCTCCGGCCATGTCGCGATCAGCCTCGGCCAGGGCAAGGTGATCGGCACGTCAGTCAACGGCCGGGTCGGTGTCGCGAATTACACCGATCACAGCGAGCCGCGCGGTTGGTCGACGGCCGACTTCCCGTACGCGTCGTAATCCGGACCACTCTCTCGTTGCCACGTCGAACCCGCTGAGCTGAAGAGCTGTCGTGACATCCCCGCCGACGATCAAGCCTCCGTCGCGGCGAGCGCGCTGCGGTGCGAGTTGATCTTGCGGTTGATCAACTCAAGATCACGTTGCAGGTCGGCGATGTGGGCCTGGACGCGGTCGCGGTGTGCCTCCAGCAGGAGGGCGCGGTCGAGGTCGGTCGACGGGCCGGCGCGCAACAGTTCGGCGTACCGGCGCATCTCGGCCACCGGCATCCCGGTCGCCCGCAGCCTGATCAGCAGCACCAGCCGTTTCAGGTCCCGCCGGTCGAACCTTCGGCGCCCGGCGCTGTCCCGCGGCACCTGGTCGAGCAGGCCTTCGCGTTCGTACCAGCGCAGGGTGTCGATGGACAGCCCGGTCAGTTCGGACACCTGCCCGATGGCCAGGGGCCCGTCCGTCTCCGGTTCGAATTCCGGAACGCCACACGTCTCGTCCATCCCAGCAGCATGCCCCCTGGAGTGCACTCCAGGTCAAGCAGCGAGGTCTCACGGACGAGTAGCCGGAACTCGAACCGGACCGGACTTTCGTCGGTGATCATCCGGCTCCCTTGCGGGCCCGCTCGGCGGCCTCCGAGCACATCAGGAAGCTCACGGTGTTCACGGCGTCGTCGGTGAGTCGAGGGTAGGCACGGCGGACGGCACGCTCGACCTTCTCCTCGATCCGTTTCCACTCCCGCTTCTTCGCCAGGGTGTGCTCGCCGCCCAGCCACCCGGTGGAGAGCCGCATCCCGGCGCAGGCCCGTTCCGCGGTCGCGATCACCTGCATCACCTCAGGCAGCAGGTCCGGATCGACGGCCTCGGGTTCCCGGCTGGGAACCTTCCCGCCGTGCAGGTAACGGCCGGTGTACTTGAGCAGGGCGGTGTCGAGCGGAGTGAGCCGTACGCCGCGCCGGGCACGGTTCCGGTTCGCGGTGTACTCGTGCACCCGCTGCCAGTCCGAGTGCTCGGTCGCGGAACGGAGGGCGGCGAACAGCTCTCCCCGTTCGAGCAGCGCGATGTCCGCACCCTGGGCGACAAGTTGCTGCCGCTCCCAGCGGATGTCGCGGAACAGCGACTCGACCTCGGCGGGCGTACCGAAGAGAATCGGGTCCAGCAATCCCATTGCCGCGCGCTCGTCGAGCGGGCCACGGGTCCCGGCCGCGTCGCACAGCGGCAAGATCGCGGACCACAGCAGCAGGTGCCGGGTCAGGTCGTTCTTGATCACCTCGAGGTGGGCCGCCGTGATCGGGAAGCTGAACGTACGGGGATCATGGAGCGCATCGGCTCCCGCACCGAGCCGGATCCTGAGTTGATCACCCTCGCGGATGACTGCCGGGATCCAGCCGCTCCTGGCGAACACGACCTCACTCATGGGGTGAGCCTGCCACCTGGTGCGGGGCATGTCGGATCGAGGGTCTGGACCGCAAACTCGCCGTCGCGGGTTTCCGGCGAGCCGGGATCACCGTCACGGTCGGGCGTGGCGATTGGGGCTACGAGTTGATCGGCGCCGAGCTGGCCGAACTCCCGCTCACCATCGAGGCGCTGTATCGGCAGGGACAGGAGAACACCGACGCGGAACCGATCGACGACCAGATCGAGATTGATCAAGCCGTCCGCGCCCTGACCGGGCCGCTCGGTCCCGCACCGTACAGGATCGTCTTCGCCCTCCCGAACCGGCATCTGCTCGTGTACTCGGTCCTTGATCAAGAAGGCTGCCTGGAGTCCGCCGCCAGGGTCACCGAGGTCGCGTACGGCCTCTGCATCGACGACGGCCGGGAGAGGCCTTCGCGCGACCCCTTCCGCTCGGCGATCGCTGAGCGACATCAGGCATGGAGACCGTACGGTCAACGGTCGTCGGCTTCGGGCCAGTCCAGGTCGGCACCCAGCGCTGCGGCGAGCCGGCTGATCGTCCGGCGGCTGGCCTCGTCGCCGACGCGGTCCGGCAACCACGCGCAGGCGAGACAGGCCGCGACGACCTCGGCGGTGGCACAGGCCGCGGCCAAGCAGTCCTCGAGCTGAGCGAGGGACGGACCGGGGCCGGCCGGGAAACGTGCGCCTGGCACCTCCTCGGCCTCAAGGACATCGATGTCGAGGTGGAGATAGACCGGGACGTCACCGAGCCGACGGAGCGCGGCCGTGATCGCGGCGGGGTCGGCCGGGATGCGGCGAACCTGGCTGGCGGCCAGCGCGTCATCCTCGGCGGGGTCGAGGTCACGAGCATCGGCGAGCACGACACCGGCCTCGGAGACGGGCTGGAGACCGAGCGGGTCGTCGAAGAGAGCGGGCGTCCGACCGGTCAGCATCGCGAGCGCCATGCCGCCGACGTACCCGCTGGTCGAGATCGCGGGCGTATTGAAGTCACCATGGGCGTCCAGCCACAGCACGGCCAGGTCCCGATGGCGGCCCTGGATCCCAGCCACGACGGCCCGGGCCGTCGGGCAGTCGCCTGCAAGCACCAGCGGCCGGGCCGTCTGGGTGATGGCATCGCAGGCCGCCCGGTGCAGCACGCTCATCCGGGCGGGTACGGAGCCGGACGGGAGATCCGGCGGCACCACCGGAGTCGCCGTCGCCGGGATCGGGAAGCCCGGGATGGTTTCGTCGAGATGCCAAGGCGCGACGATCAGCTCCCAGGGGCCGTGATCAACCATGAAGTGGCTCCCTTCAACTCGGGCAAGGAAAGTTGCGCCCACCAGTGTCGGATCGTCCGCGAATCGTTCGTGGAGGGGTTGACGCGGCACCGCGCCGCTGAGACAAACGCTACTGACACGAGGAGCAGCCATGACCCAATACATCATCTACTTCAACCAGCAGTGGGTCGGCCACCACAGCGAGGAGTGGTTCGGCGACCGCGGCCCGCTCGCCAGAGCCGTCGTGGAGGAGATGAAGGCCGCCGGCGTCCACGTCTTCGCCGGCGGACTCGACGAGGACCTCGACAACGCCTTCAACGCCGATGCGACGAGCGGCACGCTCAAGATCACCGCCGGGCGCTACGGCACTTCCACGGAGTATCTCGGCGGCCTGACGGTCGTGGACGTCCCCGACGACGAGGCGGCGAAGCTGTGGGCCGGCAAGATCGCCGAGGCATGCGGCTGGCCCCAGGAGGTCCGCCGGATCGAGTGATCCTTGCCCGGAAACGTAGGTCGCGACGGCCGCTAGGGTTCTCACCTGAGCGGAAGGCATCGCCCTGACCACCATCCCTTCTCGCCCCCGCGATCTCCGATCATGCCGAGGAGATCGCAGCAGCGGGCCTCAAGGCGAACAAGACCGGCGTCACCTTCTCGCCGCACAAGCCGATCCCGGATGATCTTGTGACGCGGCTCGCCCAAGCATCGAGCAAGCACGTTGACGGCTGAGTGGCCTCGGCCGCGGATTCGTCCGTTGTCTCCCGGACCAAGGTGAGGCGCGACCATCCTCCGTGGATCGCTTTGCATGATCAGCGCAAGGCAAGCGTCTCCACCGACTGTCCCGTGATCTCGGCGATCAGATCGAAGTCCTTGTCCACGGCCAAAACCGTCAGCCCGGCCTTCTCCGCGGATGCGGCTATCAGGAGATCCGGGATGGATGGCGCACGATGTTGACCACGGTCGGCGAGCAACATCTGCACCTCGAAGGCGCGGTCCTCCATCGCGGGTGTCAGATGCTCGATCGGCATCAGCGACAGAGGCGGCAGCCCGAACGCTCCCCGCCCGGCATCGCCCGATCGGGCGGAGAAGCCGAGTTCGAGTCGTGTCACCGTCGAGAGTCGCACGAGACCTCGCTCGATGCGCGCGTTCCACTCCTCGCTGCGCGCTGCGCGTCCTGACTGCATCCGGGCGTACGCCGACTTGTCGATCAGCCAGCCGGTCACCGCCACGCGGCATCCATCACGTCGTCGTCCGCAAGATCGCCGAACGCCGCGGCGGAGCGGTCCCAGTCCGCAGCCGTCAGCGCGGTCTCGGGGTTTGCGCGAGTCGCCACCCCTTCAAGCTTCCGGCGCAGGAACTCGTTGCGGGACAGACCCAGGTGTGCCGCCTCTGCGTCGATGCGTTCGACCGCCGCGTCGCTGAGCCCTCGGATGAGCACGTTCGTCATGACGACCACCTCCAAGACGATGATATCGCGATATCACTCGTGCCTCCATCACGATGGCCGAAGCAAGCTGGACCACGGCTCCGCGTCCGCACGGGACGTGAACTCGAGGAAGTCGACCAGCGACGCGCTGCGTGGCGCCGCCCAGTTGCGGTCTTCCGAAGTGGAAGGTCGCTTGAGGAGTCGCGCCAGCGCCAAGTAGCGGTGATACCACAGCGCGTCGCGCTCGAGTGTGAGTTCGGGATCTCCCGCAGCCGCAGCTCCGAGCGCCGCACGATACCCGGAGACCACGTCGGGCAGTGATCGGATCCGAAGGCCCACGAGATCTCGGGCCGGATTGCCCCACTGGGCGCATCCCCAGTCCAGCAACGCCGTGACAGTCCCGTCGCCATCGACCATGACGTTCGTCTCGCTCACATCACGGTGAACGAGGACCGGGTCGGCCGACGACGGGCCGCCCGGCTGGAGGAACTCGAACGACTCGAGGAGCCAGTCGCGTTGTGAGGTTCCGATCTCACCCGCCTCCGAGAGGTCGCGGACCAACTCCGTTACGGAGAACGGGTACGGCTCCGGGAACGACTCGATCGGGCCAGTGCTCTTGCGATCGATCCGATGAAGGCCCGCCAGAACGCGCCCGAGTGACTCGTACGTACGCCGCAGGGCGACAGGATCAGAGGGTTGATCGGCCAGGGTTACTCCATGCGCCCGCTCACGAGTCGATTGTAAGCGAGCAAGCCGACTTGCCACGGGACCACGGGCACGGATCTGCCCCGTGACCTGCGGAGATGCACCAGATCACACGTTGAGGCGGAACTCGACTGGATTGAGTAGTGAACAACATGACGGAGCGAAGATGCGAACCTGTCGCGCAACGAGCCAGGGGCAAATAGAGCGCGCTGGTGCTATGTTCCTACCGATCTCGAACCACGCACGGAAGCAGGGGCCGCATGAAGAGTATCGCATTGTTCAACAACAAGGGCGGGGTGTCGAAGACAACTACGGCCTTCAACCTCGGCTGGATCCTCGCGGAAGCAGGACACCGAGTGCTACTTGTCGACGCCGATCCGCAGTGCAATTTGACGGGCATGGTGATGGGATTCAACAGCCACACTGATCTGGAAGACTTTTACGAGGCCGAACCAAAACGCAACCTCAAGGCCGCATTGCGCCCTGCATTTGAGTCCCAGCCCGTTCCTCTCGGACCCGTAGACTGCGTTGAAGTCGATGGCCGCGAGGGATTGTTCCTCCTGCCCGGCCATGTCGGACTCGCCGAGTACGAAGTGCAGATGGGTCTCGCCCAAGAACTGACAGGTAGCATCCAAGCACTGCAGAATCTACCAGGCTCCATACGCAGACTTTACGAGATCACAGCTACGCAACTCGACATCGAATTCGTCATCCTGGATCTCAGCCCAGGACTCGGTTCAATCAATCAGAACATCGTCATGACGGCCGACTATCTGATTATTCCAACGACCCCCGATGTGTTCAGCGTCATGGCGCTCGATTCCCTTTCCCGTGTCCTGCCGCGCTGGCATAACTGGCTCACTCGAGCTTCGGAGATGGAGATCTTCCAGGATGCTGCCTATCCGCTCCGTGCACCGGGCCTAAAATTCCTCGGCACCATCGTGCAAAGGTACCGCACACGGGCGGGGACGCCCGCAAAGGCCTTCCGCGCATACTTCGAGAAGATCGACACAATCATGCATGGAACGCTCATTCCTCAGCTCGGCGGCATGAATGCGCTGCTTGATACTGATACGTACAAGGCTAACTCGGACGAGGATGCCCTATATCGGATCGCCAGCATCTCCGATTTCAACGCACTTATCGCCAGCAGCCAAACCAACCAGACACCCGTGTTCGCACTAACACAGGAGCAGGTACAGAGAGGCGGGGCAGCATGGGACATCACGGAAGCGAACATCGCAAGCTTCCGCCTCGTCTTCGAGCAACTCGCTAGCCGTATCGTCGCACTCACAGCTAACGATGCGACCTGAGTTCGCGCAGGTCGAGGCGGTATTTGCATCCGAGATTGCAGGCTGTCGAAATGTGGTCGGAATTGCAGACAGCCTTGCGCCGTCCGCACCCGCACTTGACTTGCGTGACTTGTACCGACATAGTCTCGCTGGCGCAGTATCAGCTTTAGACACATGCATTCACTCGGTTGTGCGAACCGGAATTCTCTTGCAACTGAAAGGGGGCGGCCCGACCCTGAATGCCCAACTACCGGTCTCCGCCGACCTTTTTCGTCGCTGGTATAGCGGCGACCATGCAGCTCTGAGCGAGATTGAACTTGCCCTTCGAACCGCCCATGGTCGATGGACTATGCAGTTCTCCAAAGATATCGCGGAGGCCGTTCGGCTGGTATCGGATCGTCCCCTGTGGATCTCAATCGCAGCACAGGATCCAAATGTTGCCGCCCATTTGAAGACCTCACTTGACCTGGTTGTTCGCCGACGCAATCAGATTGCTCATGAATCAGATCTCGATCCGTCCACTGGGATGAAGTGGCCTATCGATTCCACAATTGCGACCGCAGCTATCGACCTGCTAAAGGAACGGGGGGAAGCGATCATCGCCCACGTCGCGGCGGAATACTGATCCCGACGAACCGACGCCCCAGTTGACCCGTGACTCGTGTTGGCGGTCACGCAGCTCACACGTTGAATCTGAACTCGACGACGTCGCCGTCGGCCATCACGTAGTCCTTGCCTTCGATCCGGACCTTGCCCTTCGAGCGGGCGGCGACCATGGAGCCGGCTTCGACGAGGTCGGCGAAGGAGATCACCTCGGCCTTGATGAAGCCCTTCTCGAAGTCGGTGTGGATCACGCCGGCGGCTTGGGGGGCGAGGGCTCCCTTGGGGATGGTCCAGGCGCGGGCTTCCTTGGGGCCGGCGGTGAGGTACGTCTGCAGGCCGAGGGTGTCGAAGCCGACGCGGGCGAGGTTGTCCAGGCCGGGTTCGTCGATGCCCATCTCGGCGAGGAACTCGGCGGCTTCGTCTGGTTCCATCTCGACGAGTTCGGATTCGATCTTGGCGTCCAGGAAGATCGCCTCGGCCGGGGCGACGATCTCGCGCAGCCGCTTCTTCAGGTCCTCGTCGGCGAGCTCGTCGGTGTCGCAGTTGAACACGTACAGGAAGGGCTTGGCGGTGAGCAGGAAGAGCTCGCGGAGCGGTTCGCGGTCGATCCCGGAGGCGTAGATCGTCTTGCCGGAGTCGAGCACCTGATGGGCCTGCTTGATCGCGGCGACGGCGGCCTGCTTGTCCTTGTTGATCCGGGCTTCCTTCTCCAGCCGGGGCAGCGCGCGCTCCACGGTGGCGAGGTCGGCCAAGATCAACTCAGTGGTGATCGTCTCGATGTCGGAGGCCGGGTTGACCTCGCCGTCGACATGGGTCACGTCGACGTCGCGGAAGGCCCGGGTCACCTGGCAGATCGCGTCCGCCTCGCGGATGTGGGCGAGGAACGCGTTGCCCATCCCCTCGCCCTGACTGGCGCCGCGGACGATGCCGGCGATGTCGACGAAGCTCACCGTGGCCGGCACCACCCGCTCGGACTGGAACAGCTTGGCCAGCTCACCGAGCCGCGGGTCCGGTACGCCGACGACGCCGACGTTGGGCTCGATCGTGGCGAACGGGTAGTTCGCCGCCAGGACGTTGTTACGGGTGAGCGCGTTGAACAGGGTCGACTTGCCCGCGTTCGGGAGCCCGACGATGCCGATGGTGAGTGCCACGGGCGCACGATACCCGGATCTGGACAAGGCCTCCCGATCGCGCCCGCCCCGACCATAGACTCATCTCGACATATCGTTAATAGTTTCGACTATTCGAAGGATAGACAGATGAGTGAGCTGTCGACGTCGACCCGCTTCCGCGCCACCGGACTCCGCAGCCGGACCCCGGCCGGTGGGATCAGATCAGCCCTGGTCGGCGGGAACACGATCGGCGGCTGGATCCGGGAGGCCGAGCCACGCGCCGACGGCTACCGGCACGTCGACACCCCGGCCATGATCAACAGGCTGCGCGAGCTCGGCGCGAACCACTACTTCTTCGGCATCTGGGACTCGCCGACCGATTTCGACGATCTGCGGTACGAGTTCGCGCCCGCCGCACAGGAGGCAGGCCTGCAGCTGCTGCCGTACATCGTGCCGCCGTCGGAGACGTTCAGCTGGGGCAAGTCGTCGAAGCCGTACCAGATGGACTACATCGCCTGGGCCGAGGCGTTCGCGCGCCTCGCCCTCGAGTATCCGGTGATCACCGCCTGGGCGATCGACGACTTCGACTGGGCCGAGAACCCCTCGGTCTTCACACCCGACTACCTGGCCCGGATCCGTACCGCACAGTTGGCGATCAACCCCGAGCTCGGCTTCTTCACCTGTGCCTACCGGCCGGCGGCGACGTCGGAGCGGTTCATGATCAAGTACGGGCCCTACATCGACGGCATCATCTTTCCCTTCCTGGACGGCGGCAACTTCAACACGATCCGGACCGGCCAGGTGAGCGCCGACATCGCGGCGGTCACCGCGGTGGCCGGCCGGCACGACGTCGAGGTGATCTTCCTCGGCTATGCGGGTCGGTGGCTGGCCGGGTTGCTGCCGCCGACCGCCGAGTACGCCGCCGGTTGCCTCGGTCCCGCCGTCGCCGCAGCCTCGTCCGGCCAGTTGCTCGGCGTCGTCGCGTACGGGCTCGAAATGGACGGCGCGCCGACGATCGCCAGCGAGCGGCGTTCGATGTACGGGGACGGCCGCGGGGTCCTGGTCTCGGGCCAGGTGCCGATCACCGCCGGCGAGTACGCCGAGCTGTCCACCAAGATCATCGTCGAGCCGGACAGCCAGCGCCACGAACTCGACTTCTGGCACTCGCGGGCGTTCGGGGCCGAGCATGCGCCGAAGCGGGGCGACTTCGGGATCGGCGTCTTCCTGGACGACGACGAGGTCTGGACCGGCGACGTCCACGACGCGACCTGGCAGCAGCTCTGGGTGCAGGGACACATACTGCAGGGCCCGGTCGACGTGTCGACCGCCCTGCGCGGGAAGACCGAGGCGAGGTTGCGGTTCCGGCTGACCGCGCTGCGCGACTTGGAGGCTTCGAGCGTCGATGTCGGGCTGGACAACCTCGGCACGATCGGTTTCACCGTGCCGGACCCCGGCTTCGAGGACCCCGCGGCCTGGCGGATCGACGGCACCGGCGGCCCGATCGTCGCCGCGATCGACGTCTTCGAGCCCGACCGCCCGGAACGGATCTTCGCGACCGTACGCGATCTCTACCGGGCTGGTTGATCAAGGTCGGTTCGGCGGCCGCACCGCGAGTTGCCGGCAGTCCTCCTCGAACCCGAGCCGCTCCGCGATCCGTCGCGAAGCCGCGTTGCCGACCAGGGCCCGCCACCGCGCGATCCCGTGCCGTTCGATCGCCGCGCCGCAGGCCACCGCGGCCACGGCGGTCGCGCTCCCCCGCCCGCGAGCAGCGAGCGCGGTCAGGACGCCGACGTCTGCCGCCATGCCGTTGAACGGAGTCAGATTGGCCGCCGCCACCGGACGCCGGTCCGGGTCGATCGCGGCCCAGGCCACGATCACGTCGTCGCCCGCGAACCCCGACTCGCCCCAGTCCTCCGCCGACACTGCGGCGCGCAGCCCGGCAAGATCATCCGGCGCCGCCTGCTTGATCAACAAGCCCTCGGCAGCGACTGCGACGGCCTCGTCGGCGAAGGCGTGCACGCTCGGCCCGAGCACCGTCCAGCCCGGCAAGTGATCACCCCACCAGCCCGGATCGAGCGCGTTCTCCGGGTCGATCCCGGCGTCGCGTACGGCCGTGATCATGGACTCCGGCACGGACACGGACACCTGCGAATTCCTGACCAGACAGTAGATTCCGCCGTACCCGGCCAAAGGGCCACGATGCTCGACCAGCCGCACCTCGTCGGTCGCATCCCCGAACAGTTGCTCCCAGACCCGGTCGATCCGCTCTCGCGTCGCGCTCCGCATTCGCCGAGTAGACCACACCAGGCGACATTCCGGCCCGGCCCTTCGACAGGCTCAGGGCACCGACGACTGTCGGCCGGAGGTGCCAGACTGTCGCCCATGAAGTACGTGCTGCTGATCTGCGACGACGAGACAGCCTCGCCCAGCAACGAGGAGATGGACGCGGACCCGGTGCATCAGGCCTGGGCGGCGGACCTGGAGCGCCGCGGCGTGGAGATCTTCGGGACCAGGTTGCGGCCGGTGGTCGACGCGACGACGGTACGGGTCCGGGACGGTGAGACGCTGGTCTCGGACGGGCCGTTCGCGGAGACCAAGGACTTCGTCGGCGGGTTCGTGGTCGTGGACTGCGCCGACCTCGACGAGGCGATCACGATCGCCAAGGGTCACCCGTACGCCCACTGGGGCAGCATCGAGATCCGACCGGTCTGGGAATGACCGAGACCGAGGTCCAGGACGCGGTCGCCGCGGCCTACCGGGACGAGTGGGGTCAGATCGTCGCGACGCTGATCGGAATGACCCGGGACTGGGACCTCGCCGAGGACTGTGCCCAGGAGGCGTTCGCGGCGGCGCTGACGGTGTGGCCGCGGGACGGGATCCCGCAGCGGCCGGGCGCCTGGCTGACCACGACGGCGCGCAACCGGGCCACCGACCGGCTGCGACGGGACACGGTCGGGAGGTCCAAGCTGCGCCAGCTGGCGGTGCTGTCCCGGGACCCGTCCGAGCCGTTCGAGATTCCCGACGAGCGGCTGCGGTTGATCTTCACCTGCTGCCATCCGGCGCTGCCCTTCGAGGCCCGCGTCGCACTCACGCTGCGGACGTTGACCGGGCTCAGCACGGCCGAGATCGCGAAGGCGTTCCTGACCGCCGAGTCGGCGATGGCGCAGCGCCTGGTCCGGGCCAAGCGCAAGATCACCGAGGCCGGGATCCCCTATCGGGTGCCGCCGGCCGACCTGCTCCCGGAACGGCTCACGGCCGTCCTCGCGGTCCTGTACCTGATCTTCAACCAGGGGTACGACGACGAGGACGGCAGCCGCGCCCTGACCGCGGAGGCGATCCACCTGGCCCGGGTCCTGACCGGCCTGATGCCCAATGAGCCCGAGCCGCTCGGCCTGCTGGCGTTGCTGTTGCTGCACGAGTCCCGCCGGGCGACCCGGACCGACGGCGGGGTGCTGATCACGCTCGAGGAGCAGGACCGCAGCCGGTGGGACCGGACCATGATCGACGAGGGGGTCGCGGTGCTCGACCGCGCCCTGCCGTTGCGCCGCCGCGGGCCGTACCAGCTGCAGGCCGCGATCGCCGCCTGCCATGCCACCGCGCCCGATCCGCAGAGCACGGACTGGCCGCAGATCGCCGCGCTGTACCGCGAACTGGCCCGGCTGGCACCGTCGCCGGTGGTCGAACTGAACCGCGCGGTCGCGGTCGCGATGGCCGACGGGATCCCGGCGGGGCTGGCGCTGGTCGACGAACTGGCGGCGTCCGGCACGCTGGACCGCTACCACCTGCTGCCGGCGACCAGGGCCGACCTGCTGCGCCGGGCCGGCCGGACGAGCGAGGCCGAGACGGCCTACCGCGAGGCACTGGACCTGGCCCCGACCGAGGCCGACCGCCGCTATCTGGCCGGCCGGCTCGACGCGCTCTGAGACCCCTCGGCGGCCGGCCGGCGTGCGACCTGGATCAGGAGGGTACGGGAGCGGTACGGGCGGCAGCCACCCGCTCGCGCCGACGGCCGACCAGCAGGTGGTCCAGGCTGTACCGGCCCGCGCCGGCCACGGCCAGGCCGAGGCTCAGCACGGCGAGCAGGCCGACGAACTCGTACCCGCCGTTGGCGGCGTAGAAGCCGTTCGGCGCGTGGACCAGTACCGCGGCGCCGATCATGGTCGCGGTGTTCGCCAGCGCGACCAGCGGGGTCAGCAGGCCGAGGATGATCGCCGCGCCGCCGAAGATCTCCAGCGCCGTCACGCCGGGTCCGGCCAGGTCGGCGAACGGCACGCCCATCTGCCGGAAGCCCGCCGTGGTGCCCTCGATCCCGTTCTGGGCGTACTTCTGCCAGCCGTGCGCGATCATCACGACGCCGAGCCCGATCCGGGCGATGAGCAGGCCGAGGTCGCTGCGTGCGGTCCGCTGTGCCGTCATACGTTTCCTCCAGGTAGTTGAAGCTGCAATCACCCGGACCAACTCATGACCTCCGGACCCTGTTCCCCAGGGGCCGGGATTCACAGACTCCGCACAGGTCGACCAGTCGGGTGGACGGCCCTTCGACAGGCTCAGGGCCCTGACTCACCTTCGACAGGCTCTGGGCACTGACTCACCCTTCGACAGGCTCAGGGTGCTGAATCAGCCGGCCAGGAAGGCCTGCATGGCCAGCGTCAGGCCGCGCAGGTCGGCCACTCCGGCCAGCTCGCGCGCCGAATGCATGGACAGGATCGGGGCGCCGACGTCGACCGTGGTGATCCCGATCCGGGTCGCGGTCAGCGGGCCGATGGTCGAGCCGCACGGCACGTCGTTGTTGGAGACGAACTCCTGGCCGGTGACGCCGGCGACCCGGCAGGCGGTCCGCCAGACGGCGGCGCCGCGAGCGTCGGTCGCGTAGCGCTGGTTGGCGTTGAGCTTGAGCAGCGGGCCACGGCCGAGCAGCGGGCGATTCACCGGGTCGTGCCGGCCCGGGTAGTTCGGGTGCACAGCGTGGCCGGTGTCGGCGGAGAGGCAGTACGACTCCGCCAGGGCCCGGTGCCGCTCGTCGGTGCCGGCCCCCAGCGCCGCCGAGATCCGGTCCAGCGCATCGGCCAGCAAGGGCCCGGCCGCACCGGACCGGGAACCACTGCCGATCTCCTCATGATCGAAAGCGGCCAGCATGGTGATCGTGTCGCCCGGCTCGGAGTTGATCAAGGCGGTGATCGACGCGTGCACGCTGCTCAGGTTGTCCAGCCGGCTCGCGGCCAGGAACTGATCATCGATGCCGAAGATCGCCGGCGCCGCGGTGTCGTAGGCCAGCACGTCGTAACCGGCGAGGTCGGCGGTCGCGACCCCGGTCAGCCCGGCCAGATGATCAAGGATCGACCGGCGTTCCCCGCCGACCAGCCAGACCGGCGCAGTGTGCTGCTGCTTGCCGAGCCGGACGCCCTCCTCGTTCACCGCCCGGTCCAGATGGATGGCCAACTGCGGGATCCGCATGATCGGGCCGGTCCGGACCAACCGCACGGTGCCGTCGGCCAGCACCAGCCGGCCGGCCAGACCGAGCTCGCGGTCCAGCCAGGAGTTGAGCAGCGGGCCGCCGTACACCTCGACGCCGACCTGGCCCCAGCCGTCGCTGGCGAAGTCGGGATTCGGCTTCAGCTTGAACGTGGTCGAGTCGGTGTGCGACCCGACGATCCGGTACGGGCTCGTCGGCCCGGCCGCCTCCGGCACCCGCCACGCCAGCAGCGCCCCGTCGCGGACCAGGAACCGGCCGCCGGGATCGTTGCGCCACGGCTCGGACTCCACCTGCCGGGTGAACCCGGCCGCCTCCAGCCGCCGCGCCCCCTCCTCGGCCGCGTGGAACGAGGACGGCGACGCCGCGATGAAGTCGGCCAGGTCGCGGGCATGATCAACAGCATCGAGCATGCCCGTCAATCTAATCGGCGTTGCCGCGGCGCGTCGGTCGGGCCCGATCCCCGCCGAGCCCGGCCGGCGCGGCCGCGATCATGCTCCCTGCGGCACCGGAACCTCCGCGGCCGCCGTACGGACTCCGTCGAGCAGGCCGTCCAGGGCCTCCCGGTCGAGCAGCCGGCCGCGGGTGACCACGGCCCGGATCGCTTGCGTGTTGGCGATCTCGGCCAGCGGGTCGGCGTCGAGCAGGACCAGGTCGGCGACCTTGCCCTCGTCGACACTGCCCTGCTGGTGGTCCCGGCCCAGGTAGCGGGCCGGCTCGATCGTCGCGGTCTGCAGGGCCCGGAGCGGGGTGAGTCCGGCGGCGACGAACAGACCGAGCTCGTCGTGCAGCGAGAAACCGGGGAAGACGTAACCGGTCATGGTGTCGGTGCCGGCCAGCAGCCGTACCCCGGCGGCCTCGAGGGACGCCACCACCTCGAGCCGCCACTGGAACAACACCCGGGCCTGGAAGCCCTCCTCCGGCGTGCGGTGCCCGGAGTAGAAGCCGTCCACGATGTATTCGTAGAACGACTTCAGCTCGCCCGGCAGGTAGTCCAGCCGCCGGTCCCGCGGATCCACCGTGTCCGGCCGTTCCAGCACCCGGTGCAGCACCACGGTCGGGCAGACTGCGGCCCCGGCGGCGGCCAGCCGGTCGAACAGCCGGGCCGCCCGGTGCGCACTGTGCGTGTTGGCGGCGTCCCATTCGATCCGGGCGACCTGCTGGAACCACGAGCTGTACTTCGGGCTCCAGTCCGGCTCCACCCGGGCCATCGCCGCGCGGAGTTCCTCGAAGCTGCGCGAGGTCTCCGGTCCGAACCGGTGCAGGTGTTCGAAGCTGCGCTGACCGAGGTCGATCGCGTCCTCCAGCGACACCGCATCCGGCAGGTGACCGGCGAACGGGATGTCGAGCCGCGCCGCCTCCGCGGCGATCGCCCGGTGCGTCTCCGGCGACAGCCGGGAGTAGACCTTGACGAAGTCGGCGCCGTCCTCCTTGGCCCGGCGGACCGCGGCGCGGGCCTCGTCCTCGGTGTCGGCCATCAGGAACTCCTGCTCGACCGGCGCGTCCTCCCAGAGCGACGGCCGGCCGTCGACGATCGGGCTGGCGATCACCCAGCGCGGACCGATCAGCTCGCCGGAGTCGGACCGCCGACGCCAGTCGTGCAGATAGGGGGTGCCCCACATCTGGCGCACGGTCGTGACGCCGTTGGCGATCAGCAGCGGCGGGTCGATCCGCTCGTCGCCGCTGTCATGCAGATGCATGTCGGCCAGGCCGGGGATCAGGTGTCGCCCGGTGCCGTCGACGACCTGAAATCCTTCCGGTACGGGGTTCCGGTCGGCCGGGCCGACCCGGTCGATCCGATCGCCGGTGATCAACACCGTGTGATCGGGCAGGGGCCGGCCGTTGATCACATCGACCACCGTGACGTGGGTGATCGCGAGGCGCTGGACAGAGTTGATCATGGACGTGGCTCCGTTCGGTTGGTGATCTTGGACGCGGATTCGCGCCACAGCGGGAACAGCTCGGGGCCGTCCGGCAGCCGGATCGGCGGCCCGTACGGCCGGAAGCCGTGCCGGGTGTAGAGGGCGGCGTTCCGCGGCGCCGACGCCTCGAGGTAGGCGGGCAGCCCGGCCGCATCGCATTCGGCCAGCCCCTCGGCCAGCAGGGCACCGCCGTAGCCGCGACCGCGGTCGTCCGGTGCGACGCCGATCACCCGGAGGTAGCGATGCTCCGTGTCCCCGGGATAGCGATCGTCGAGCAACCGGCCGAGTTCGGCCAGTCGTCCGAGGTACGGGATCAGCACCGGATCCGGCTGGTCGGGCGCCGGCACCTCGTGCTCCGCCGGGCTGCACCAGACCGCGACCGCCCGCGGCCGGCCCTCCTGCTCGAGGATGCGGAGCTGCCCGTTGCGCAGGAAGGCCGCCAGCACCAGGTTCAGGGCCGCCGGCCGGGTCTGTCGGTCCGGGAAGGCCCAGCTCAGCACCGGATCGTCGAGGAAGGCCGCGGACAGTACCCGTACGGCCGAATCGTGAGGTTCGCTGCTCGCCATGCCCGCAACTATACATACGTCTTAGACGTGCGTATAAAACGTTTGTCTAAGCGATCGCTAAACTGCAACCATGGGCCACAAGGAACAGTTGCTGGAGGGCGCGAAGCGCTGCCTCGCCGAGAAGGGGTACGCCCGGACCACGGCGCGCGACATCGTCGCCGCCTCCGGCACCAACCTCGCCTCGATCGGCTACCACTACGGCTCGAAAGAGGCCCTGCTCAACGCGGCGATGGTGGCCGTGGTCGGCGACTTCACCGAGCAGGTGCTGAGCCAGCATCCGCGACCGGAGGACGCGACGCCGGTCGAGGCGTTCCAGACGTTCTTCGCCGGTCTGCTGGCGTCGTTCCCGCACGCCCGCGAAGCCCTCAACAGCAGCATCGAGGCGTACAACGGCGCGGCCCACTCCCCCGAACTCCGGGCCCAGCTGGCCGAGGCCCACGAGCTGGCCCGGCGCGGGCTGGCGGCCGAGATCCTCGGCGTGCCCGAGGACCAGCTCGAGGACCGCCAGGTGCGCTCACTCGGGTCGCTGATGATGGCGCTCTACCCCGGCGTCATGGTGCAGTTCCTGGTCGACCCGGACCGGGCGCCGTCGGCCGAGGAACTGGTCGAGGGCCTGCGCCTTCTCTGCCGAAACTCCGCTTGATCAGGGTCCGAAAGCCCTGGTTTCGGACGACTTTCAGTGCACTAATTCCGATTTCATTGACCGGGGAGATCCGGCGGGCCTATACCTGAAGCCATGTCCACTCCCCGTAGTTTGGGCACTGCGCCCGTCGCGATCCTCGCGGCATTCCTCGTCCTGATCGGTGCCACCACGAGTGCAGCACCGACCGCCGCGGCCGCTCCGGTCGCCGGCACCCGAGCCACCTACGCCGGCGAGGTCACCGGCGCCGACGGTGGCATCGACAGCGCGGCCACGATCAACCGGGTGAAGGCGATGAACGCCAACACCTACGTCTACCTGGTCTGGAAGGCCCAGGAGTGGACCGACTTCGTCAACGAGTTCATGCCGGCCGCCCAGGCCGCCGGCATCAAGGTCTGGGTGTACGTCACCCCGCCGACCGAAGGCTCCCCGCCCCCGTACGGCAGCGACTACGTGGCCTGGGCCCGCGAGATCGCCACCGTGCGCACCTCGTACCCCAACCTCACCGCCTGGGCGATCGACGACTTCAACGCCAACACCTCCAAGTTCACGCCGACCTATCTGCAGCAGATGCGGGACGCGGCCAACGCGGTCAGCCCCGGCCTCGATCTGTACGCCACGGTCTACTACTCGGCACTGACAGCGGGCTTCGTGGACACGTACGGGCCCAAGCTGGACGGCTTCATCTTCCCGTTCCGCGACGAGCCGTACACGAACACGATGTGGACCGCGTCCGCGACCGCCCAGCTCAACACGGTGGTCACGAACGCCGCCCGGACCGGCGACAAGGTCTTCCTGATGCCGTACGCGTCCAAGCTCAGTTCGGCCGTCGTGCCGCCGGACGTCAACTACGTCAAGGCGGTCACCCAGGTCGGCATCACGTTCATGAACCAGGGCAAGATCCCCGGCATCGTCCAGTACAACCTGCCGCTCACCCCGGGCAAGGGCAACGGCGACACCAACCGGGCCCACACCGGCAGCGGCGCCCTGCGGTTCGAGGTCGAACCGAACACGGCGACCTCGGCCGGCAGCTACGCCGCGGCCAGCACGACGGTCACCCTGAACTCCGGCTCGTCCACCTGCTCGATCGTAGCGTTCAACACCGACACCGCGCCGGACGGCGGCACGGCCGGCTACCACTTCAAGCAGGCCCTGGCCAACGGCAACCTGCTCTGGGAGCGCGACGTGGCGACCGACGGGACCGGCTGGTACACCAACTCGCCGCGCGACATCACGCCCTACCTGGTCAACGGATCGGCCACGCTGACCCTTCGGCTGATGGATAAGAAGGGCGTCTCGAACTACGGCCTCGACGTGTCGTTCGACGACATCGCCCTGACCGGTTGCCACATCAGCAACAGCACCTTCGAATCACCGTCCGGCTGGACCTTCAGCCGGTCCGGCGGCTGGGTCTTCGGGTCCGTCCACCACTTCGACGCCGACTACTCCAGCGCGGTGCACGGCGCCGTGGCCGCGCTCTTCGCCTGACGATCGGGTCCGGCCCGGCGGTGCCTCCGACGGATTGTCGGTCCCGCCGGGCAGGATCGAAGGCATGGACGTAACGGCGGTCGTCGCGATGCTCTCCGGGCTGGTCATCGGACTGGCCATCGGGGTCGGCGTTGCGGTGGTCGTGCTGCGGTCGCGGCAGGAGACCACCGAGGCGCGGTACGAGAGCCAAGGCCGGGCCGAGCTGGCCCAGGCCCAGACCCTGGCCGCCGAGGCCCGCAGCGAGTCGTCCCAGGCTCGGGCCGAGCTGTCCCAGGCCCGCACCGACGTCGCCGAGGCTCGGGCGCTGGCCGCCGCCGCCCAGGCCGAGGCCGCCGAGGTGGGCGCCCAGGTGGCGAAGGCCAGCGCCGAACGGGACGCGGCGATCCGTCGGGCCGAGGAACTGGCGGCCGACCGGGAGTCGATGCTGAACCAGTTCAAGGTCCTCTCCGGCGAGACGATCGAGAAGCAGAGCAAGTTCGCCGAGGCCTCCGCCGACGCCCGGCTGAAGGCGACCGAGCAGTTGATGGCGCCGGTCCGGGACAGCCTGGAGCGGTTCAACGCCCGGCTGACCGAGGTCGAGAAGGAACGGGTCAAGCTGTCCGCAGACCTGCGCAACCAGGTCCAGTCGGTGCAGCTGACCGGCGAGCAGCTGCGCCGCGAGACGCACGCCCTGGCCACCGCGCTGCGCAAGCCGCACGTCCGCGGCGCCTGGGGCGAACTGCAGTTGAAGCGGGTCGCCGAGCTGGCCGGCATGATCGAGCACTGCGACTTCACCACCCAGCACACGACGACCAGCAACGACCGCGCGGTCCGGCCCGACATGCGGGTCGACCTGGCCGAGGGCAAGTGCGTCTTCGTCGACGCGAAGGTGCCGCTGAGCGCCTTCCTGGATGCCCACGAGACCGAGGACCCGGAGCGGCGCAGCCATGCGCTGGACCGGTTCGCCCAGCACGTCCGGACCCACATCGACCAGCTCAGCGGCAAGCGCTACTGGCAGGCCGACGCCGGCACGCCCGAGTTCGTGGTGCTGTTCCTGGCCAGCGAGGCTCTGGCCGCGGAGGCTTTCCGGCTGGCCCCGGACCTGCACGAGTACGCGGCCCGCCGCGATGTCGTGCTGGCCACTCCGACCACCCTGATCGCGATGCTCCGGGCGGTCGCGTACGGCTGGAAGCAGGCGAAGCTGGCCGAGAACGCGGCCGAGGTGCTGCAGCTGGGCCGGGACCTGCACGAGCGGCTCGGCACCATGGGCAACCGGCTGGACAAGCTCGGCCGCGCCCTCCGCACGTCGGTGACGGCCTACAACGACACGATCGCCACGGTCGAGGGACGGGTGCTGGTCAAGGCCCGTCAGTTCACCGAGCTCAAGGTGACCGACCAGGAGCTGTCCGCGCTGACCGGCGTCGACGACCCGGTCCGGCAGATCCAGGCCCCGGAGCTGGTCGAGGACGCCGCCCAGGTCGAGCCGCTGATCGGCCGCGGCCGGAAGCGGCGGTCGCGCCGCGATGACGTACCGGAGGCCGAGGAGCTGGTCCGCCCCGAGCCGGACCTGTTCGAGATGCTGCAGCCCGAGATCGAGCCGCCGAACCGGAACCGCGACACCGGGTCGTAGGTCAGCCCAGGTCGTACGGGAGGATGCGGAACGCCGACGCGCCCCACAACGGCTCGAGCGCCCTGAAGTGCCGCTGATCCAGGGTCAGCAGCGTGACGGTGCGAAACCGGTCGGCCAGCACGACGATCGAAGCGTCCGCAACCCCGACATAGTCCTTGCCGGCCCCGAAGCCCTGGACGACGCCCAGGGCGGCCGCGTGATCCTCGGCGGTCCATTCCGCGAGTTCGTAAGCGCCGATCACGATGTCCCGAGCGAAGCGTTGCGCCGCCTCCCCGCCGAGCCGAGAGGAGAGCATGTAGTCGGCCTCCGCCACGATGAACGGCGACACGATCGGAACGTACTCCCCCGAGGTGACCGACTTCGCAAGGGCGGCATGCTCGCCGTAGTCCTGGTCGAAGATGGCCAGGATCGCGCTCGTATCGACAATCGCGGTGTTCACTGCCCAAAGCCGTCGGCGAGCGCCTCGTCGATCTGCTCTGCGCTAAGAGGTCGCCCGCTGCGGAACCCGCCGACCGTGGGTGTCGGTCGCGGGGCGTTACGGTCCAGGAGCTTCTCGATCTCCTGCGCGAGCGTCAACCCGTCGGCGGCCGCGAGCCGGTGGAGCCGGTCCCGCGTCCCCTTCGGCACCTTGATCGTCGTCATGGTCATACCCGTGAGTATACCGCTCTAGTGCGCCGGTACGGAGACGCAGACCATCGTGGTGTCTTCGAGGGCCTCGACGTGGCCCGGTGCCTGCTCGGGGACGTGGACCAAGTCGCCTGCTCGCACCGTGACCGCCTGGCCGGGCTCGCCGACCCGCACCGCTCCGCTGAGCACTACCCAGAGTTCCGTGTACGGGGCGGGCAGGTCGGCCGTCGCGCCGGCGCGGAGGAAGGTCGTGTACGCGCTCAGCGGCAGGCCCTCGTCCTTGCCGATCGCGGGCGCGATCACGATGTCGTCGCTGAACCGGATGGCGTTCTCGCCGAGCTCCGTACCGAAGCGTCGGGCGGGTGAAGGCTGCGCGATCATGCACCAAGCTTGGGAGCTCAACCCGACTTGAGTTCAAGAGTGTCGTCAGAACTCCTCGAGTCGCGACCTAGAGCTCGTATACCGCTCCAGCGGCCGAGTTGAGGAGTTCTGACGACACCCGGTCGGGCTCAGTCGTTGATCGCGCCCTTCCGGAGGTCCTTGCGCAGCTCGGGCGGCAGCGCGAAGACGAGCGACTCCTCGGTCAACCGCTCCTCCTCAGCCGCCGGAAATCCCTTGTCCTGCAGGAAGTCCAGCACGCCGGTGACCAGGTCCTCCGGCACCGAGGCACCGCTGGTGACGCCGACGACGGAGACGCCTTCGAGCCAGGCGGGGTCGATCTCGGTCGCGTTGTCCACCCGGTAGGAGGCGGCGGCGCCGTTCTCCAGGGCGACCTCGACCAGCCGTACCGAGTTCGACGAGTTGGCCGAGCCGACGACGATCACCAGGTCGGCCTGCCGCGCGATCTGCTTCACCGCCAGCTGCCGGTTCTGCGTGGCGTAGCAGATGTCGTCGCTGGGCGGGTCCATCAGCAGCGGCAGCTTCTTGCGCAGCTTGCCGACGATCTCCATGGTCTCGTCGACGCTCAGCGTGGTCTGGCTCAGCCAGGCGACCTTGGTCGGATCCGGGATCTCCAGGGCGTCGACGTCCTCGGGCGACTGGACCAGCGTGATGTGGTCCGGCGCCTCGCCGGTGGTCCCCTCGACCTCCTCGTGACCGGCGTGACCGATCAGCAGCACCTGCAGGTCGTCCCGGGCGAACCGGCGCGCCTCGTGGTGCACCTTGGTGACCAACGGGCAGGTGGCGTCGATCGCCTTCAGCCCGCGGTCCTTGGCCTCGGTCTGCACGGCCGGCGAGACACCATGCGCGGAGAACACGACGGTGGCGCCGGGCGGCACCTCGTCCAGTTCCTCGACGAAGATCGCACCGCGCTGCTCCAGCGTCTCCACCACGTGCTTGTTGTGCACGATCTGTTTCCGGACATAGATCGGCGATCCGTAGAGGTCGAGGGCCTTCTCCACGGTGATCACCGCCCGGTCGACGCCGGCGCAGTAGCCGCGCGGAGCGGCGAGCAGCACCTTCTTCTCGAGCGTACGAGGCGTGGAACTCATGGTGCCGAGTGTATGGGCCGCCCCAGAACGTCGGTCTCGGCCGTTACGCTCGCGTCCATGCCGATGCAATCCTCGCCGGAGCAGCCGCTGCCGCTGTCCCGAGTGACCAGCGCGGTCCGCGGCTGGATCGACCGGCTCGGCGCGGTCTGGGTCGAGGCCCAGCTGATCGAGATCAACCGCCGCTCGGGCAGCCGGACGATCTTCCTGACCCTGCGGGACCGGCTGGCGAACGTGTCGGTCAGCGTCACCGCCTCGCCGACCACGATCGACTCGGCCGGCCCGCTGTCGGAGGGCGCGGCGATCGTGGCCCGGATCAAGCCGTCCTACTACGAGACCGCCGGCCGGCTCAGCTACTACTGCGACGCGATCACCCCGATCGGTGAGGGCAAGCTGCTGGCCCAGCTCGAGCAGCGGAAGCGGATGCTGCAGGCGGAGGGCCTGTTCGCCCGCGAACTGAAGAAAACGCTGCCGTTCCTGCCCCGCGAGGTCGGCCTGATCACCGGCGCCGGCAGTGCCGCCGAGCGGGACGTGATCGAGAACGCCCGGGTCCGCTGGCCGGCGGTGATGATCAAGACCGAGCACGCCCTGATGCAGGGGCCGCAGTCGGTCGAGCAGATGATCGACGCGCTGCGCCGGCTGGACGCCGATCCGGCGGTCGAGGTGATCATCATCGCCCGCGGTGGCGGCTCGCTGGAGGACCTGCTGCCCTTCTCGGACGAGGCGTTGATCAGGGCCGTGTTCGCCTGCCGTACGCCGGTCGTCAGCGCGATCGGGCACGAGACGGACAACCCGATCCTCGACCTGGTCGCCGATCACCGGGCCTCCACGCCCACCGGGGCGGCGAAGCGGGTGGTCCCGGACGTGGCCGAGGAACATGATCGACTTCGGCAGGCGCAGACCCGGCTCCGGCAGTCGATGACGGGGCTGATCCGGCGGCACCGCGAGTTCCTTGATCAACTCCGGTCCCGGCCCGTGCTGGCCGACCCGACGGCGAGCTTCGCGGTCCGCCGAGAACAGCTACAATCGCTGACCGACCGCGGGAATCGTGCCATCGTCACCTCGGTCCGGCACGAGAAGGCTGCGGTCGAGCACCTGCTGGCCAGGGTCCGGGCCCTGTCCCCCAAGGCGACGCTGGAACGCGGGTATTCGATCTTGGTCGACGGCACCGGTCACGCCGTCACGTCGGTGGCGGAGATCGACGTCGACGACGATCTGCTCGCCTATGTCGCGGACGGGCAGCTGACCGTGGCCGTACGAGACGTGGAGCAGGGAGGGATCGGCCGATGACCGAACCGGAACTCAGTTACGAGAAGGCCCGCGAGGAGCTGATTGCAGTGGTGCAGCGGCTGGAGTCGGGCGGTGCACCGCTGGACGAGTCGCTGAAGCTGTGGGAGCGCGGCGAGCAGCTGGCCAAGATCTGTCAGCAGTGGCTGGACGGCGCCGAGGCCAGGGTCGCCGCGGCGAGAGCCGATGCCGGTGCCGACGGCTCGGACGAACGCGCCTGACCGATGTTCGGCATCGGAGCGTTCGCATCGATGGGCCGGGTGTCGGTCCGGATGCTGCGGCACTACGACAAGGTCGGCCTGCTCCGGCCGGCCCGGGTGGACGAGTTCTCCGGCTACCGCTACTACGAGGCTGATCAACTGCGCCGGCTGAACCGGCTGCTCGCCTGCAAGGACCTCGGCTTCACCCTCGAGGAGGTGAAGTCGATCTTGGACGAGAGCGACGCCGACCTGGCCGGTTTGCTGCGCCGCCGCGAGGCCGAGCTGGTGGAGCAGATCACCGCGGACCAAGATCGTCTGACCCGGGTCCGGGCCCGGCTGGCGTTGATCAAGGCCGAGGGTGCCTCGCCGGCGGAGGCGGTGACGATCGAGCCGTTGCGGCCGGCTCACGTCGCCCTGCTGCGTGGGACGGCCGAGAGCTCCGACCACGAAGACGTCGGGCCGGTGATCCGAATCCTGTTCGGCGAGTTGATCAAGGCCATGGGTACGACCCCGCTGGCCGGACCGGCCATCGCCACCTATCGCCCGCTGGACGGTGGAGCCCTGGAGGTGCAGGCCTGCTTCCCGATCGGACCGGAGGCTCCGCCCGGCGTCGAGGTCGCCGAGTTGCCCGGGCATCCGGCGGCGGCGACCTACCTGCACCAGGGCACGATGGCCGACATCGGGCTGGCGTACCAGGTCCTCGCCGCCTGGGTCGAGGACGCCGGTCACAGCACCGACGGCACGGCCCGGGAGGTCTACCTGACCAGCCACCCGGAGCCGGAGGAGCGTTGGCGGACCGCGGTCCAGTTGCCGGTGACTTGACCCTGACACGGTGTCAGCCCGAATCGTGACGGCGACGAAAGTCCCCGTACGAGAGAGAGCACACCATGACCGAATCCACCGTCACCACCAAGACCGTCGACCCGATCCGGGTCGCCCGAGTCACCGGCCGCACGGTCGGCACCGACCACGAGGAGATCGGCCCGTTGACCCGGCAGCTGTTCGACCGACTGATGGGGCCGATCATGCGCCAGCAGGTCGCGATCGCCGGACCGCCCGTCGTCACCTATCAGCCGACCGCGGAGGGCGGCCTCACCGTCACCGCCTGCTGCCCGGTCGGCGCCGACACCGCGGCCGTCGACGGCCTCGAGTTCGGCGAGCTGCCGGGTCTGGAACGGGTCGCGGCCCTGCTGCACCGCGGTTCGATGGCCGGCGTCGGAGCGACGTACGGAGCCTTGGAGCGCTGGGTCGCCGAGCAGGGCCTGAACACCGACGGGACGGCCCGCGAGGTCTACCTGGTCAGCGTTCCGGAGCCCGAGGAGCGTTGGCAGACCGAGGTCCAGCTGCCGATCACCTGAGGTTCGGCGCCACGGCCAGCTGTGCCTTCACCTCGGCCAGCGCCGCCAGGTCGGAGGCCAGCCGGTCCCGGTCGGCGGCGGTCAGCCCGATCGCCTCGACGCGGCCGATCAGCTCGGCGGCGGCCGCCGGATCCTCGGTCCGCAGCCGCAGTTCGGCGAGGTAGACCAGGGCCGGCAGCTGCCGTACCTCCGGCTCGTCGGCGTGCCGGGCCAGTCCGTTCTCCAGCACCCGGATGGCCGCCGCCTCGTCGCCGTGTGAGTCCGCCTGGCGGGCCGCCGCGGCGACCACCCGGGCCAGCCGGTCGTCCTGATCCGGCTGGTCGCCGGGGTCGCCGAAGGCACTGATCCGGAGCCAGTTGCCGCCCGGGTCGACGACCGAGAAGCCGCCGGCGGTGCCCTGCTTGCGGCGCGGCCGGGTCATCCGCGGGATCCCGGAGACCGGCACCTTTCCGTACCTCTCACGCAGGCCGGCCGCGAACGCCCGGTGCAGGGCCTCGGTGTCGGGGACCAGCACCACCACGGTGCCCATCGAGTCGGCCGGTTCGAACTCGGGCACCGCGAAGAAGTGCAGGTCGATCCCGCCGCGCTGCACCGCCGCGAACGGGTTGGGGCGCTGCTGGCGGTAGGTCAGCTCGAAGCCCAGGGCCTCGTAGAACGGCACCACGTCATCGAGGTCTCGGCAGGGCAGGCCGGGAATCACGCGTTCGACAGGCATGCGAAACATCGTACAGTATCCGGAGTAATTCCTGGACTCATTCACCCACGGAAGTTAGGTGACCCTTACTATCACTGCGTGATCACTCGCCGCCGTGCCGTCGCCCTGCTGACGACCGCTCCCCTGCTCGCCGCCTGCTCCGGCACCGAGCCGGCCGCGTCGACCTCGGCCCCGAGCCGGTTCACCGGCGCCGCGGCAGCACCGCCACGGGAACTGGTCCGCTTCCGGGACGCAACCCTGGCCCAGGGCTACGGAGCCGACCAGACCGGCACGACCTTCCCGCGAACCGTCCGGCATGCCGGCGGCAGCACCGCGATCGAACGACCGCCGGCCCGGATCGCGATCCTCAGCGGCGGTCAGCTGGATGCCATGGTCAGCCTCGGCCTGGTCCCCGGCGCCGCGGCCCATGGCCAGGATGCGGCTCTGGTGCCGGACTACCTGCGCCGGGCGGCCCCGGACCGAGCCGGCGACCTGGACCGGATCCGCGATCTCGGCGCCCGCAACGCGCCCGATCTCGAGGCGATCGCTGCCGCCGAGCCGGACCTGATCCTCGGCAACCGCTCCGGCGTCGGCGACCTCGCGCCCCAGCTCGGCCGGATCGCGCCGCTGGTGCTGACCGACGGCGACCCGGTCAACTGGCGGTCCGACTACCTGCTGCTCGCCGCCGCCCTCGGGCTGGAGGACCAGGCGCGGCAGGTGCTGACTCGGCTCTCGGCCGACGTCGAGGCCTGGGCCGGTCGCCTGGCCGAGCGGCCGGTCGTCTCCCTGATCCGCTTCCAGGGCGACCGGATCCGCGCCCTCGGCACCGGGGCGACGGCCGGGATGGTGCTGGCCGAGGCCGGGCTGGCCCGGCCGGCGATCGCGCCGGCGGGCGAGGTGTCGGTCGATGTCGCGGCCGAGCAACTGACCGAGGTCGACGCCGACTGGATCCTGTACGGCACCCTGGGCGAAACTGCCGCCGCGGCACCGGAGCAGGTCGCGGGAGCGCTCTGGCCGACCCTGCTCGCCGTCCGCAACGGTCGGGCCCGCTCGGTCGACGACGCCGTCTGGTTCCAGAACGCCGGTCCGGTGGCCAGTCGCGCCGTCCTTGATCAACTGGCCGAGTTGATCAAGCCGTGAGCGGCTCCCGGTCCCGCTCCTCAGCAGCACAGTCCCGCAGCAGCTCGATGGCGCGGCGCATCGGCGGGGTCCCGGCGGTGGCCTTCTTGATCAACACCTGAATCACCCGGACCGGCGTCGGTTCGATCAGCGGTACGGCGACCAGGCCGGCCGGCAGGTCGCGACAGGCCAGCCGGGGCAGCACCGTGATCCCGAGCCCCTGCCGGACGAAGGCCAGGGCGGTCGCGAAGTCGTGCGTCTCGACCGCGAACCGCGGGCTGTACCCGGCCGCGGCGCAGGCCTCGAGCGGGATCTGCCGGCACGGCGCGAACGGCAGATCGTTGTCCACCCACGGCTCCTCGGCGAGCTCGGTGATCGGCACCGCCTCCGCCGCCGCGAGCCGGTGCCCGGCGTCCACGACGACCAGGTACGGGTCGTCCAGCAGCCGCTGCGCCGTGTAGCCGGCCGGCGGCGCCGGGTGGACCACCTCGACCGAGATGTCGAGATCCGGACTGACCGCCGGCCCTGCGTCCCGCAGCTCGGCATGCCGCAGTTCGACGGCGAGGTCGGCGAACTCGCGCTGCAGGGTCGCCGTCACGACCGGCACCCAGGTCGCGCCGGCCGAAGCGAAGTACCGCATCGTCAGCCGGCCGGAGCGACCGGACCGCAGGTCGTCGACGACACCGTCGATCCGGTTGATCGCACCGAGCACGTCACCGGCCTCGGCCGCCAGCCGCCGGCCCGCGTCGGTCGGTTGGATGCCGCGGCCGCTCCGCTCGACCAGGGCCAGGCCGGTCTCCCGGGTCAGCGCGGTCAGATGCTGGCTCACCGCCGACGGCGAGTAGCCGAGCAGCCGGGCGGCCCGGTGGACCGAGCCGGTGGCCACGACGGAGCGGAGGATCCGGAGCCGGTGCACGTCGATCATGATCGTCACGGTACGCCCGATCCTTCAGTCTTTGCGAACGTTTCGTCAGAAATAGTCGCTTGTCCTCAACGGTGGGTGCGGCCAGGCTTGCCCCGTGACCCTCCCGACGGCCGCCACGGCCACGCCCGCTCCGACCCGTACCGACGGCCGGCTCGCCCCGGTCGCCGCGCTCGGCGCCGTCGTGCTCTGGGCCTCGGCCTTCGTCGTGATCAGGACCGCCGGGCAGCACCTCTCCCCCGGCGCGATGACGCTCGGCCGGCTGGTCGCGGCGACGCTCGTGATCACCCCGTTCGTGCTCCGGTCCGGGCTCCGCGGCCGGCTGCCCCGGGGCCGGGACTGGCTGCTGGTCGCGGCATACGGCGTGCTCTGGTTCGCGGTCTACACGACCAGCGTCAACGCCGCCGAGCTGCACCTGGATGCCGGCACCACCGCGCTGCTGGTCAACTTCGCCCCGGTGATCATCACCGGGTACGCGACCCTGCGGATGGGTGAGCGGCTCTCGCTGCCGCTGGTGCTCGGCCTGGTCGTCGCCTTCACCGGCACGGCCCTGATCGCGGCGGGTCAGCAGGGCCACACCCGCAGCCTGCTCGGCGTCGTACTGGCCCTGCTCGCCGCCCTGCTGTACGCGATCGGCACGCTGACCCAGAAGGCGGCGCTGCGCCGGACCGACCCCCTCACCGTGACCTGGCTGGGCTGCGTGATCGGCACCGTCGCCTGCCTCCCGTTCCTGCCGATGGTGATCACCGAGCTGGCCGCCGCGCCGCCGTCGGCGATCCTCGGCGTCGGCTACCTGGGCGTCTTCCCGACGGCGCTCGGCTTCACCCTCTGGGCCTACGCGCTGACCCGGACGCCGGCCAGCCGGCTGAGCGTCAGCAGCTACCTGGTGCCCGCCGTCGCCGTCCTGCTCGGCTGGCTGTTCCTCGGCGAACTGCCCACCGTGCTCGCGCTGGTCGGCGGCGCCCTCTGCCTGGCCGGCCTCGGGCTGAGCCGGCTCAACCGCTCGCCGCGCTGATGTCGATCATGAAGCCCCGAACGGCGGTAGGCGGCGCAGCCTGACGAAGATCAACGCGGCGGCGCCGGCCAGGATCACGGCCCCGGTCAGCGCGACCATGATCAGTCCCGAGGTGTACGCCGAGCGCGCCGCAGCCAACAGCGCGCCGGCCTGCGGCTCCGGCAGGGCGGCGGCCGCGGCCGCCGCCCCGGCGAGACTGTCGCCGACCCCGGGTGTGCCGCGATAGACGACGGAGGCCAGGGTGCCGAACAGGGCGATGCCGAGCATGCCGCCGAACTCGCCGGCGATCTGGGCCATGGAACCGGCCAGGCCCAGCTGCGCCGGCGGCGCGGCACCGACCACCAGCGCGGTGCCCAGCCCGACGGCCGGGATGCCGAAGGCCGTGAGCGCGAACCCGATGATCAAGGAGACCGGGCCGACGTGCTGAATCAGGGCGAGGAGCACGGCGGCCTCCAGCCCCAGCCCGACCGCGATCACGGTGCCCGGCCGGAAGCGCGCGGCCAGCCTGGGCGCGACCTGGAAGCCCAGCGCCGCGGTGATCATGCCGGGCACCATGGCCAGCCCCGCCTGCAACGGCGTCCACCCGGCAACCAGCTGGAAGTAGACCACCAGCAGCAGATTGAAGGCTGCCCCGAAGCCGGCGACGGCCAGCTGGCCGATCAAGGCTGCGGTGATCACCGGGTTCCCGAACAGGCTCAGGTCCAGCATCGGACCGGCGGATCGTCGTTGCCGGCGTACGAACAGCGCACCGGAGATCAACCCGAGCAGCAGCGCAGCGAGCGGCTCCGGCGCCAGGCCCTGCCGGGCGAACTCCTTGATCGCATAGACGATCGGCAGCGCGGCCAGCAAGGACAGCCCGGCACTGATCAGATCGAGCCGACCCCGGCGTCGATCACCGTCCCGCGGCAGCAGCCACCGGGCCAGCAGCAGCGCCGCGATCATGACCGGGACGCCGAGCAGGAACACCGAGCCCCACCAGAACCGGGCCAGCAGCAGGCCTCCGATCACCGGCCCGACCAGCGCCCCGAGCGTATAGACGCCGCCCCACACGCCGACGGCCCGCGCCCGTCGGTCCGGATCGGCGAACAGAGCACCGATCAGGCCCAACGTGCTCGGCCCGATCGTGGCGCCGGCCAGACCGAGCAGGGCCCGCGCGGTGATCAACAACCACACACTGTCCGCGTACGCACACAGGATCGAGGCGACGGCGAACGCCGCCGTCCCGACGGTCAGCAGCCGGCGCCGCCCGATCCGGTCGGCCAGCGTGCCCATGGTGATCGTGAAGCCCGCCAGCATGAACCCGTAGACGTCGGTGATCCAGAGCTGGGCGACGCCGTCGGCACCAAGATCGACGCTGAGCTCGGGCAGGGCGAGCAGCAGCACGAACAGGTCGATCGCGACGACGAAGGTGGGCAGCGCGAGCACGGCGAGCCCCAGCCAGGAGCGCCGCGCGGAGAGGGTCCGGTCCATGCCGGTACAACCCGGACCGACCCCCGGAACTCATCGCTCCGGTTCGAGAAGTTCCGCCGGCAGGCCGTACGACTCCAGCTCGGGCAGCAGGAACGCGGTGATCGCCGTGATCCGGCCGTCCCTGACCGTGAGCACGTTGACCCCTTCGCCGACGAACCGGCCGCGCTCCTCGTACCAGCGGTAGCAGCCGAACGCCAGCTGCCCGTTCGCCCCGGTCGGGACCAGCCGCCACCGGTGGGTCAGCGGCTCCGCGGCCAGCGCGTCCCGGACCGCCGCCTTCCCGTCGTACCAGGCGAGCAGCGGCGGCATCGAGAGCCGTACGTCCTCGGCGAGCAGGGCCACCACTCCCCCGATGTCGGACGCCTCCCAGGCCGCGCGATAGCGGGCTGCCAGTTCGCGGGCCTCGACGCCCAGCGCGGCCAGTTCCCGCTGCTGGGAGCGGCCCGGCGTCCGCTCCCGGATCACCGCGCGGGCCCGTTGCAGCGCGCTGTTCACGGCCGGCACCGAGGTGCCGAGCAGCTCGGCCACCTCGCGGGCCGGGAACTCCAGCACCTCCCGCAGCACCAGGGCCGCCCGCTGCACGGGCGACAGCTGCTGCAGCGCCGCGACGAAGGCGAGCTCGACCCGCTCCCGGGCCAGATAGCCGGCCTCCGGCCCGAGCCGGGCGTCCGGATACGGCTCCAGCCACTCGGGTTCGGTTCCGGTGGCTTCCGGCGAGAGGTCGGTCGGCAGCTCCCGGCGCCGCGACGCCGCCAGCGCGGTCAGGCACCGGTTGGTCGCGATCTTGAAGAGCCATGGGCGCGGCGACGTGCCGTCGAAGCGGCCGATCGCCGACCAGGCCCGGACCAGGGTCTCCTGCACCGCGTCGTCGGCGTCGTGGACCGAGCCGAGCAGCCGGTAGCAGTGCTGGTGCAGTTCCCGGCGGAACGGCTCGACCAGGAGCCCGAAGGCCGCCTGGTCCCCGTCGCGGGCCGCCGCCAGCAGGTCCGGCCGGGGCTCGGCGGTCACCGGCGTGTGCCCTCGGCTGCGGTCCGGAAGGCCGCATAGGCCTGCTCGGCCGTGTCCAGCATCGCGGCGCCGGCGGCCGGATCGCCGCGCCGCGCGACGACGGCCGCGAAGCCGGTGTTGATCAAGGCCGTAGCCCAGGCGTGCTCCAGCACGGTCGGCGCCGGGACCGGGCCGGCGGCCGCCGTCCAGGCCGCCTGGTAGGCCCGGAAACGATCATCGCCCGCGAGGGCGCCGGCCATGGCGACGTCGAACATCGGCGGGCCGACCCGGGCCGTGTTCCAGTCGATGATCATCGGCCAGGGCCGCGCCGGAACCCGCTGCAGCACATTGAGGCCGTAGAGGTCACCGTGCAGCAGCGTCGCGCCGAACCGCTGCGGTGCGGTCAGGAACGCGTGATCATCGGCGAGCCGAGCTGCCCGGCGCACTGCCTGGTCGCCGACACCGGCGGCCTGCTTCGCTGTCTCCGGTACGAACTCGGTGAGCAGCCGGCGGCAGAAGCCGGCGTCGATCCGCTCCAGGGATCGGGGCAGGTCCGGCCGGTCCAGGTGCCGGGCGTGCACCCGGGCCATGGTGGCGAAGTCCGGCACTGGCGCCTGCCCCACGATCCCGACCGGCTCGCCGGGATAGAAGGGAGTGACGATCCAGCTGCCCCGGTCGTCCTCGCCGTCGGTGATCCGCTCCGGGACCGAAGGCTCGCCGAGTGGGGCCAGCAGCCGGAGCGCGGCCGCCTCGTTCGGGCCGGTCCGCTTGATCACGAGGCCGACCTCCGCCGCCGGATCACCGTCGACGACGAGCCGGACGTGGTCGATGCCGCCCTCGGACAGCCCGCCGGTGAGTGGGCGCTGCTCACCGGTCCTGAAGCCGACCGGCCGGCCGAGTGTGCGGCTCAGCCAGGCCTGCACCGGCTGGGCGGGAACCCGCACTCCGGTGGTGGCGCCGACGATCGGGGAGGTGGTCACCGGGCACACCGTACGCGCTCGACGCCGGGACCACCCCGATAGGCTGAGGCCGTGGATGGCGACGGGGACGACGAGACTCCGGTCCTGTCCTTCGGCGTCGTGGCCGACTGTCAGTACGCGGCAGAGAGTCGGAGCGACCCGCACCCGGTTCGGCACTATCCGCTCAGCCGGGCCAAGCTGGCCGAGGCGGTGGCCACCTTCAACGCCGATGATCTTGCCTTCGTGATCAGCCTCGGCGACCTGATCGACAGCTCGGCCGATGATCTCCGACCGGTGCTCGACGTGCTCGCCGAGTCCCGGGCCCCGGTGCACCACTGCCTCGGCAATCATGATCTGGCCGGCTTCGACGGCGATCTCGCGGCGGCCGTGGCGGCGTTCGGGATGCCCGGGCCCTACTACGGCTGGACCGTGCGCGGGCATCGGTTCGTGGTGCTGGACACCAACCGGCTCGGCGTGATCGATCTGCCGCCCGGCTCGCCCGCCTGGCACCGCGGCGTTGCCGAGCTCGGCCGTCGGCTGGCTGCCGGGGAGCCGAATGCGCAGCCCTGGAACGGTGGGGTCGACCGGGCGCAGCTGGCCTGGCTCGGTGATCAACTCGACGCCGCGGCCGCGGCCGGGGAGCCGGTCGTGATCTTCGCGCACCAGCCGGTGACTCCGGTCTACGACCACGCCGTGCTCAACGCCGCGGAGCTGGGCCGCGTCCTGACCCGGCCCGGCAGTCCGCTGCTGGCGTACTTCTGCGGTCATGATCATTCCGGCGGGCTGAGCCGTCTCGGAGCGAGACCGGCCGTGACCTTCGCCGGGATGGTGGACACCGAGCAGAACGCGTACGCCGTCGTCCGCCTGTACGAAGATCGACTGACCATCACCGGGTACGGACGCGAGGCGACCCGGACCTTTGGAGGAGAGCAGCGTTGACCGCACCGAACATCGTTCTGATCCACTGGCACGACCTGGGCACCCGGCTGGGCTGCTACGGCCACTCCGACGTCGAGAGTCCGCGGCTGGACGCGCTGGCCGAGGACGGGCTGCGGTTCGACGCGGCCTTCTGTGCCACCCCACTGTGCACCCCGGCCCGCGCCTCGCTGTTCACCGGCCTGTACCCGCCGCGGCACGGCCACCACGGCCTGGCCCACCGCGGATCCCGTTACCGGGAAGGGATCCGGACGCTGCCGATGCTGCTCGGTGAGCTCGGCTACCGGACCGCGCTGGCCGGGATGCAGCACGAGGCGGTCGACCCGAACTCGATCGGCTTCGACGAGGTGATGCAGACTCCGGGCGGCGGTCAGTTCTGCGGGCCGGTGACCGACCTCGCCGAGGACTGGCTGGCCCGGCAGCCGGCCGACAGCCCGTACTTCCTCACCGTCGGGTTCACCGAGGTGCACCGCGACTACGAGGTGCTCGGACCCGATCAGCGCGACGAGCAGCCGCCGAGCCAGGACGAGCTGGACCGGGTGATCGTGCCCGGTTTCCTGCCTGACAACGAACACACCCGGACCGACCTGGCCTGGATGGCCCGGTCGATCGCCCGCGCCGACGCCGCCACCGGGCGCGTGATCGACGCCGTCCGGGCTCGGCCGGACGCCGACAACACCTTGATCATCTTCACCACCGACCATGGGATGCCGTTCCCGCGGGCCAAGTCCACGCTCTACGACTCCGGGATCAGGATCGCGTTGATCATGGTGCCACCGCCGGCCTGGCAGGTCGGCCCGACCGTCGTCGACCAGTTGATCAGCCACGTCGACCTCACTCCCACCCTGGTCGACCTGGCCGGCGGCAGTTGCGACGTCGACGGCGTCAGCCAGGCCGGCCTGCTCCGCGGCGAGCCGGTCGAGCGGCGGTCGCAGATCCTGTCGATGAAGGACCTGCACGAGATCTACGACCCGATGCGGGCCCTGCGCACCGAGACGCACAAGTACATCCGCAACCTGCATCCCGGTCCGCGGCTGATCCTGCCGACCGACCTGGACGAGAGCCCGACCCGGGCCGGGATGGGCACCGACTACCGCCAGTTGCGCGAGCACGAGGAGCTGTACGACCTCCAGGCCGACCCGGACGAACTGCACTCCATCGCCGGCGACCCAGCGTCCGCCGAGCTGCTGGCCACCCTGCGTGATCAACTCACCCGGGAGCTGTCCGCGCTCGGTGACGCGGCCGTCGACGCCTGGAGCATCGTCGAGCAGCCCGAGTAGGCCACGACGCTCACTGAGGGCACGAACCAACGGGTCAGCCCTTGCCGCCGAGCTTGCCGTACATCTCGGTGGCGTTCTCCTTGGTGATCTGCTCGGTGCCGAGGGTGGTCGACTTCGGGACGTCCTTCTTGCAGTCGATCAGGATCTGCTTGGCCAGGTCGATCGCCTCGCGGCCGCCGGTGGCGTAGACGAAGGTGGCCTGCAGCCGGCCCTGTTCGACGGCCTTGATGCCGCCCGACGGGATCGGCAGCGCGTCGATCCCGGTGAACTTGATCTTGTCCGCGAGCTTCGCCTGGTCGGCGGCCAGGTAGGCGCCCTCGGCCATCGGATCGTTGTGGGCGTAGACGGCGTCGATGTCCGGGTTCGCCTTGAGCAGCGCGTCCATGACGGACTGGCCCTTCTCCCGCAGCCACTCGCCGGACTGGCTGGCCACGATCTCGATCTTGTCGTTGCCGGCGATCCCCTCCCGGAAACCCTGGGCCCGCTCGGCCGCCGGGGTCGAGCCGGCCAGGCCGCTGATCTCGACCACCTTGCCGCCGTCCGGCAGCAGGGTCTTGGCGTAGTACTCGCCGGCCGCCTTGCCGATCGCGACGTTGTCGCCGCCGATGAACGCCGTGTACGCATCGCCCTCGACCTTGCGGTCCAGCACGATCACCGGGATCCCCGCGTCGTAGGCCTTCTTGACGACGGCGGTGAGCGGCTTCGCCTCGTTCGGCGAGATGATCAGCAGATCGATCTGCTGGGTGATGAAGTTCTCCACCTGGGACACCTGCTTGCTGTTGTCCTGGGCGGCGTCGGCGACGGTCACCTTGAAGCCGGGCACCGCGGCCGCGGCGGTGGTGATGTCGGAGTTCATCACCTCCCGGTACGGTTCGGCGTTGTTGGCCTGGGACATGCCGATCGCGTATTCCCGGTCGGGCCCGCAGTTGCCCTCCTGCTGCTGCGGTCCGGAGCCCGGGTCCGCGGTCACGGTGCAGGCCGAGAACAGCGCCAGCGCCCCGGATGCCAGGCCGACGGCCAGCATCGTCCGGATCCTGCGGATGTCGAATGCGTTGATCATGCCGGGATACCTCCTGAGTTCGGTGTTGGTCAGCTGACCGAGGGGCGGAACCGCTGCAACGCCGCAGCGGCGATGATCACGAGCCCCTTGATCAGCAGCTGGATGTTGGCGTCGATGTTGTTCAGGCCGAGGATGTTGTTGAGGATGCCGAGCAGCAGCGCCCCGGCCAGCGTGCCGATCATGGTGCCGGAGCCACCGGCCAGGCTGGTGCCGCCGATGACGACGGCGGCGATGGCGTCGAGCTCGTACCCGAAACCGTCGTTCGGGCTGCCCTGATTGAGCTGGCCGGCATGGATGATGCCGGCCACCGCAGCGGTGAAGCCGCAGATCGCGAAGACGATGATCTTGACCCGGCGGACCGGGACGCCGGCCAGCCGGGCCGCCTTCTCGTTGCCGCCGATCGCGTACACGTGCCGGGCGAATGCCGTGTAGCGCAGCACGAGGATCGCGATCACGCCCAGCCCGGCGAAGATCACCGCCGGCACCGGCAGGATCCCGTTCAGTGAGCCGGACAGCACCGAGAACGCCGGCGGCGCCTCCAGCGGTCCGTCCCCGTACGCGATCGGGATGCCGACCCCACCGGACCAGATCCTGGCCAGGCCGCGCGCGACTTGTAACCCGGCCAGGGTGACGATGAACGCCTGGATGCCCAGCCGGGCCACCGCAAGCCCTTGCAGGACGCCGATCGCGGTGCCGATCAGCAGCACGATCAACACCGTCTCGGCGATCCCGAGGCCGTTGTTGACCAGCAGCGCCGCGGTGCCGACCGCGGACAGCCCGAGGATCGCGCCGACCGACAGGTCGATCCCGCCGATCAAGATCACGAAGGTCATCCCGATCGCGATGATGCCGATCTCCGACATCGCCCGGACGATGTTGCCGAGGTTGCCCGGGCTGAGGAAGACCAGGTCTCCGTTGCGCCGCGGTGAGGCGATGATCGCGACGACGAAGACCGCGACCAGCCCGAACAGGCTCTGGAACTGGAACACCCGGTCCAGCACCGCCGCTCCGCGGGACCGGACCACGTCGTTGCCGGGCTGCCCGCGCAGGGCGTCCGAGCCGGTCGCAGGGCTGATCATCGAGTCGCCTCCCGAGAGTTGTCGTCGCCCATGGCGAGCGCCAGGATCTGATCATGGTCCGCGTCGCCGGGCAGTTCGGCCGCGATCCGGCCCCGGCGGAGCACCAGGACCCGGTCGCAGACCCCGGTCAGCTCGGGCAGTTCCGACGAGGCCAGCAGGACCGCCGTGCCGTCCGCGGCGAGCCGGTGCAGCAGCCGGTAGATCTCCGCCTTGGCACCGATGTCGACGCCGCGGGTCGGCTCGTCCAGCAGCAGCACCCGCGGCCCGGTCAGCAACTGCCGCCCGAAGACCACCTTCTGCTGGTTGCCGCCGGACAGCGTGCCGACCGGCACCCGCGGGCTGGCGGCCCGGATCGCCAGGTCGCTCACCTGCCCGCGCACGGCAGCACGTTCCCGGCCGCCCAGCACCACGCCGAGCCGGGTCACCGAGGCGAGCGAAGCCAGGATCAGGTTGTGCTGCACGGAATGATCAAGGACCAGGCCCGAACCGCGCCGGTCCTCCGGCACGAAGGCGATCCGGTTCCGCAGCGCCCGGGCCGGTCGGCTCGGCCGATAGCGCCGGCCGGCCACGGTGATCATGCCCTCGACCCGGCCGCCGGCCGCCGCCCCGTACAGCGTCTCCAGCAGTTCGGTCCGGCCGGCGCCCATCAGGCCGGCCAGGCCGACGATCTCGCCGGGCCGTACGTCCAGGTCGATCCCGTCCGGGTCGGTCCGTCCCGGCACCGGCCAGCGCCGCCGGTAGCGCAGCCCGCTGACGCTCAGCACCGGCTCCGCCGTCGCGGTCGCGGCCGGCTGTGACTCGTCGCCGAACAGGGCGTCCGGCTTGCTGCCGACCATCAGCGTGATGATCGTCTCCCGGCTGGCCGCCGGCTCGGTGACCGAGCCGGCCACCGCGCCGTTGCGCAGCACGGTCGCCCGGTCCGCGATCTCCTCGATCTCCTCCATCCGGTGCGAGATGTAGACGATCCCGGCGCCCTCCCGGCGCAGCGCGTCGATCACCGCGAACAGCTGCCGTACCTCGGCGTCGGCGAGCGAGGCGGTCGGTTCGTCCATGATCAACACGGCGGCGTCGAGCAGCAGGGCCCGCGCGATCTCGACCAGCTGCCGCTCCCCGACCCGGAGCGAACGCACCGTGCGCCGGACGTCGATCGTGATGCCGAGCCGGCGCAGCTGTTCGGCGGCGGCCGCCCGCATCGACCGCAGATCGATGGTCCGCAACGGAGTCCGGAGCTCGCGGCCGAGGAACATGTTCTCGGCCACGGTGAGGTCGCCGACCAGGTCCAGCTCCTGATGGATGATCGCGATCCCGGCAGCCTGCGCGTCGGCCGGCCCGCCGAACCGGACCGGACGGCCGCGGACCAGCAGACTGCCGTCGAAGTCGGTGATCACGCCGGACAGGATGTTCATGCAGGTCGACTTTCCGGCGCCGTTCTCGCCGAGCAGCGCATGGACCTCGCCGGGCCGCACCTCGAGGTCGATCTCGCGACAGGCCAGCACGCCACCGAACCGCTTGCTGATCCCGCGCAGCTCCACCAGCGGCGCAGCAGGCTGCTCACCGGGCGCCGATTCGCCTCCGTGCGTCAATGCTCACCCCTGTGTGATCCGCAAATCCCGCTGCTCCACCCCGCCCGGTCCGCGGCTGTGCGGGCCAGGCGAAATCGATTTCAAACTAACGTCGGGCGAATCCGGTGTCAACCACCCGGCGGCGGCGAATTCAGGCGACGAAGCGACGCCGGTAGTCGGCGGGCGCCAGCCCGACCTGGCGCCGGAAATGATCACGCAGGACGACGGCCGAGTTGAACCCGACCCGCTCGGCGATCTGCTCGATCCCGAGATCGGACTCCTCCAGCAGGCTGCGCGCGGCCAGCACCCGCTGCTGGATGAGCCACTTGTGCGGCGTCGTGCCGACCTCGGCGGCGAACCGACGGGCGAAGGTCCGCTCGCTCATCATCGCCCGCTGGGCCAGCGACGCGGCCGTGTGGTTCCGGTCGAGATGGGCCGCCACCCAGGACAGCGTCGGGGCCAGACTGTCGGCCGAGTTCTCCGGTATCGGCAGGTCGATGAACTGCTGCTGGCCGCCGTCACGGATCGGCGGGACCACCATCCGGCGCGCGATCGTGTTGGCCACCTTGGTGCCGAGCTCGGCCCGGACCAGATGCAGCGAGGCGTCGATCCCGGCCGCGGTGCCGGCACTGGTGATCACCCGGCCGTCCTGGACGTAGAGCGCGGTGCGGTCGAGTTTGATCTTGGGGAAGGCCCGCTCCATGGTGTCGAAATACATCCAGTGGGTGGTGCAGGCCCGGCCGTCCAGCAGCCCGGCGGCCCCCAGCGCAAAGGATCCAGAGCACAGGCTGAGGATCGTGGCGCCCTCGTCATGGGCGTCCCGGAGGGTCTGCAGCAGGGCCGGCGAATAGCCGGTCGGGGTCCGCGGCAGGGTGGCCGACATGATCACCAGGTCACTGCCGGCCACGGCGTCGAGGCCGTCGGTCGCGGTGATGGTGAACGGCGACAGGGTCTTGGTCCGCAGGGGTTTGCCCGGACGTTCGGTGCAGACCCGGAAGTCGAGGGGTTCGATCCCGTTGTCGCGCCGGTCGAGACCGAACACCTCGGTCGCCAGCGCGAACTCGAACACCGACACCGGCTCGACCAGCAGGACGCTCACCGTACGCAGGACCATGGCCTCAGGATAGTGGCAGAAATCCTTCGCACAATGTCCAGACTGCCAATTGTGGCAGTAACTCTTCGGCAGAAGAATTATTGCCATGATCAGTCTTCTGGCCTTCGCGGTTCTGGTGGTGGCGATCATCGGCGTGCTGGAGTTCACGCGGCGCCGCCGTCCCAGCTTTCGTCCCGGGTACGACGAGCGCGGTGACCGGGACGCGCAACGACACGCGGCCGACCTCGCTGCCAGGGAGCCCATCGACGAGGATCCGGCACCCCGCCCCGAGGCCCGCTTTCAGCCCGCCTGCAGGGTTCCGGCGAACGCCTCCAGCGCGGCGTAGTCGGTGTCGCCGACGATCACCGTGCTGACCTGTCGGGTGATCAACACCAACGATCGGGTACGGCCGTCGGCGCTGGCCCGCCTTTCCCAGGCGGTGTCGCCGATCTTGCTCACGCCGTCCGGCACGCCGTCCCTCGTCTGCGGCCCGACGAGGGGGTCGGTGTCCGGGCTCTGATTCACCGCAAGATAGATCCGGTCCGGCGACAGATACCCGATCTGCCACAGCTGCCGGGGCGGTGCGCCGTCGTAACCGTCGGGCTCCCAGGCGACTCGGGTCGGCGTCCACCCGGCCGGCAGGTTCGCCGGCGCCAGCACTGGGTAGGGAGCCTCCGCCCGGGCCTGGGTCAACACCGGCACCGGGTCGACCGCCTCGACCGGATGATCATCGACGTTGCGGGTGAACAGGAACGAGATGATCACCAGCGGCACCAGGATGACCAGCAGCGAACGGATCATGTCGCCCGCGCTCGCCTGCCGCTTCTGCCGTGCCATGCACCCATCCTCACAGACGCGAGCCCGCGGCCCCAATCGCTTCACCCAGGAACGTGATCGCGCGTTCCAGCACCGGATCGGGCAGGTCGTGGCCGCAGTCCGGATGCAGCACCGTCAGCCGGTCCGCCGCCTCCGCGGCCACGTAGGCCGGCCGGGCCCGGTCGGCCATCCGGGCCGCGCTGCGCCAGCCGAAGTTGGTGTCCCCCAGCGGCGCGCTGACCAGGACGTCGCGCGGGGCCAGCGCGGCCAGCAGTTCGTCGAAGTCGAACGGTGGCAGCGCGTCCGGCGCCAGCAGCGGCAGATAGCGGTCCTGGCGCCAGCCGGCCAGGTCGCCGCCCATGTAGTCGGCGAACGAGTCGAAGCCGCAACTGCAGACCAGGGCCCGGAGCCGCGGCTCGAAGACCGCGGTGAAGATCGCATTGTGGCCGCCCAGGGAGTGCCCCATCACGCCGTAGCCGCCGGCCGCCACCTCGGGCAGTTGGTCCAGTAGGTCCAGGCCGCGAATGTTGTCCCAGATCGCCTTCATCGTGCCGCTGACGTACCCGAGCGCGGTCAGGTCGGGCTGATGATCGGCCATCAGCGGGTACGCCGGAGCGAGCACGACGAACCCGGCCTCGACCAACCGCCGGGCATAGTCGCGGTTCCTGGCGCCGAGCGGCTCCACCACGACCCGGTGGCCGATCGTGTGCTCGGTCGGGTGCAGCGCCAGCACCCCGGGGGCGGGCGGACCGCCGTCCAGCGTTGCCTTCGGCAGCAGCAGGTAGGCCGGCGTCCGGGCACCCGGTTCGGCGGAGTACGTGATCAAGCGGCGCAGGTGATCGCCGCGGTCGACCTCCTCGACCAGCTCGACGTCCAGCGGGACCCGCCGCTCCGCACCGGGCAGCGGTCCCATCAGCCGTTCCATCCGCTCGGTCAGCTCCTCGGCCATGCCCGCACCATAGTCGAGATGATCATGAACCGATGCGGCGGGCCTTGTCCAGCAGTCGGCGCAGCGACCGCCGGAGATCCTGCCGCTGGCGCGGGGTCCAGTCCTCGGTCAGCTCGGCGAAGACCTGCTCCTGCCAGCGATGGGCGCCCGCCAGCAGCTCCTCGCCGGCAGCCGTCACGGTGATCGTGCGCCGCCGCCCGTCCTCGGCCGACCGGACCAGGGCCAGGTAGCCGGCAGTCGTGGCGTCCTTGATCATCCGGGAGGCTCCGGACTGGTCGAGGCCGAGCTCGGCGGCGACCTCGTTGACGCCGACCGGCGGCCGGTCCGCGAGCGCCCGGACCGCCTCGGTAACCTGGACGTCGCGGCCGCGCCGAGCCAGTTCCCCGTCGCCGGTCCCCCGCCGGGCCCAGTAGCGGACGAACTCGAACATCGTCTGCCCGGGGCCGGGGCGGTCGGTCACGGCGTCTCGTCCAGCTCGGAACAGATCAGGGCCAGGTCGAGCGCGGACCGCAGGTCGGGCAGCCGGAGCGCCGCCGACACCCGGCCGCCGGTGGACCGGAAGACGGTGGCGACCCGGGTCGGGCCGTCGTCCGCGGGCCAGCGGGCGTCCTGCTCGACGACGAGGAACCGGTCGCCCACCGGATGCCAGGACCGGGCGGTCAGCGTGATGCCCGAGCGGTCGATCCAGTCGACGAAGTCGTCGGCGCCGATCCGGCCGGCGCCCTTCGGGCCGAGCACCACCACCGGATCGGTCACGGCGGCCCTGGCCTCGTCGGCCGACCGGCGGTTGACCGCCTCGTGCCAGCGGTTCACGGCCGCTTCCAGCGTTGCTGTCGTCATGCCAAAATTGTATGCGATTCGCATATACCTTGACGCGGCCCGGCCCCCGAACCGTTCCGGAGCGGCTGCGCCACAATGGCTGCATGACGACGACTTCCAGCGACCAGGACTTCCGGATCGAGCACGACACGATGGGCGAGGTGAAGGTCCCGGCCGCGGCGCTGTGGCGGGCCCAGACCCAGCGTGCGGTGGAGAACTTCCCGATCTCCGGTACGCCGATCGAGCCGGCCCTGATCGCTGCCCTGGCACGGATCAAGGGCGCCGCCGCCCAGACCAACGCCAAGCTCGGCGTGCTCGACGCAGCACTGGCCGACGCGATCATCGCAGCCGCCGCGGAGGTCGCCGACGGCAAGCACGATCGCGAGTTCCCGATCGACGTGTTCCAGACCGGCTCGGGTACGTCGAGCAACATGAACACCAACGAGGTGATCGCCTCGCTGGCCAGCCGCGGCGACGTCGACGTACACCCCAATGATCATGTGAACGCGTCCCAGTCCAGCAACGACGTCTTCCCCAGCGCGATCCACATCGCGGCCACCGACGGTGTGATCAACACGCTGACGCCGGCCCTGCGGCACCTCGAGGAATCCCTGGCCGGCAAGGCGAAGGAGTTCGCCGAGGTGGTCAAGAGCGGCCGTACCCATCTGATGGACGCGACGCCGGTGACGCTGGGCCAGGAGTTCGGCGGCTATGCCGCGCAGGTGCGGTACGGGGTCGAACGGCTCGAGGCGGCCCTGCCCCGGGTGGCCGAGCTGCCGCTCGGCGGCACCGCCGTCGGCACCGGGATCAACACGCCGGCCGGCTTCGCCCCGTCGGTGATCGCGATCATCGCGGAGCAGACCGGGCTGCCACTGACCGAGGCCCGTGATCATTTCGAGGCGCAGGGTGCCCGGGACGGCCTGGTCGAGCTGTCCGGCGCTCTGAAGACGATCGCGGTCGGGCTGACCAAGATCGCCAACGACCTGCGCTGGATGGGTTCCGGGCCGCGGGCCGGACTCGGCGAGATCGCGCTGCCGGACCTGCAGCCGGGCTCGTCGATCATGCCGGGCAAGGTCAATCCGGTGCTCTGCGAGGCGACGCTGATGGTCTGCGCGCAGGTGATCGGCAACGACGCCGCAGTGACCGTGTCCGGCGCGGCCGGCAACTTCGAGCTGAACGTGATGCTCCCGGTGATCGCCCGCAACGTGCTGGAGTCGATCCGCCTGCTGGCGAACGTGAGCCGCCTGCTGGCCGACCGCTGCGTCTCCGGCATCGTCGCCAACGCCGACCACTGCCGCACGCTGGCCGAGTCGTCGCCGTCGATCGTCACGCCACTGAACCGCTACATCGGGTACGAGAACGCCGCCGCCGTCGCCAAGCGCGCCCTGAAGGAGGGCCGCACCATCCGCGAGGTCGTGATCGACTCCGGCTTCGTCGCCGACGGCAAGCTGACCGAGGAGCAACTCGACCAGGCCCTCGACGTCCTCTCCATGACCCGCCCCCCGCAAGCCTGACGCACCACCCCCAAAAACCCCCGCCGACCGGTCACCAAAGCAGCGGTTTTGAAGCGTCACGGGTTTGGGGCCGGTCCTTTACGAGAGGATCGGTGTCATGCCGAAGCAGTATCCGAAGCAGGTCCGAGACCGTGCGGTCCGGATGGTTCAAGATCA
>NZ_JCAMPJ010000013.1:0-154217 GCF_059617205.1 Microlunatus sp. YIM B11417 | reverse complement strand
CGACCACCGGCAGAGCACGAGCAAGCCCACTACGATCGGCTCCAACCCGTGCACCAACCAGAGCCGGCCCACCAATAACCGACCGGCCCGAAACCCGTGACGGTTCAGTGGTGACCGGTCGGCGGTTTGTACGGTTGGGGATGTGATTGAGGGGACGCTGGCGTTTCGGCTGCTCAAGGCGTCGAAGTCCGCCCGGCCGGCGATCTGGCCGGTGCTCGCCGAGGTGGGGCTGCACCCCGGGCAGGACCTGCTGCTGTCCCGGCTCTGGGAGGCCGACGGGATCACCCAGGCGGAGTTGATCGCGCGGATCGGCGTCGAGCCGCCGACCGTGACGAAGGCCCTGCAGCGGTTGGAGCGGGCCGGCTTCCTGCGTCGCGAACCGGGCCCGGGGCGGACCAGGACCGTTCACCTCACCGAGGCCGGGCGGGCTCTGCAGGCTCCGGTCGAGCAGGCCTGGCAGGAGGCCGACGCTCTCATCACCGCCCGCTTGGGCGAGGCCGACGCAGCCCGACTCGCCGAACTGCTCGGCCGGGTGGCCGACCTGGATTAGCCGGCTAATATAGCGGCATGAAGATCGGACTCCACGTCATGAAGTTCGGCATGCCCGACGGGCCGGCCGCCATCGGGCCGACCCTGAGCCGCGTCGTCCGCGACGCCGAGCAGGCCGGAATCCACAGTTTCTGGCCGATGGACCACTTCTTCCAGATCGGGATCGGCGGGCCGCCGGAGGACCCGATGCTCGAGGTCTACTCGACGCTGGCCTGGGCGGCCGGCCAGACCACCACGCTGCAACTCGGCGCCCTGGTCACCGGCGTGCACTACCGCCACCCGGGCCTACTGCTGAAGACCGTCTCGACGCTGGACGTGCTGTCCGGCGGCCGGGCTTGGCTGGGCCTCGGTGCAGCTTGGAACGAGCATGAGTCGCGCGGGCTCGGCGTACCCTTCCCGCCACTGGCCCAGCGGTTCGAGATGCTCGAGGAGTCGCTGCAGATCGCGCACCGGATGTTCGCCGGCGACGAGAGCCCGATCGAGGGCCGGCACTACCGGCTGGAGCAGCCCCTGAACCATCCGGCGCCGTTGCACCGCCCGCCGATCATGATCGGCGGCATGGGTGAGCGGAAGACGATGCGCCTGATCGCCGAGTACGGCGACGCCAACAACTTCTTCGAACTGCCGGCGCCCGGAGCGCTGAAGCAGAAGCTGGACGTGCTGCGCCGGCGCTGCGACGAGGCCGAGCGCCCGTACGACGAGATCGTCAAGACCACCACGGGCATGCTCGGCGAGCGCGATCTGGACGCGGCCCGGCGGCGGTTCGAGGCACTGGCCGAGCTGGGCGTCGACCTGGCGATCGTCGACCTGCCCGACCCGTCGGATCCGAGCACGTTCGACTACCTGGCCAAGCTCGTCGAGGAGGTCGCACCGCTCGGCCGTCCGACGCCCGCCCTGCTCGGATAGCCCTCAGAACAACCGCGGCGGCTCACCCGGCTCCAGCACGTCCGGACCCGCGTCGGGAGCGTCCTCCGGGACGGCCGGTGTGCCCTGGCCGGCCAGGTAGCCCTCCAGATAGCCGCGGGCCTTGGCGGCCTCCGGGTAGCGGTCGACCAGGGCCCAGAACTCGGGCGAGTGGGCGCCGTGGACGAGATGGGCCAGCTCGTGCAGCAGGACGTAGTCGACCACCCAGGACGGCATCGGCTGCAGCCGGTGGGAGAGCCGGATGGTGCCGGTGCTCGGCGTACAGGATCCCCAGCGCTGCTGCTGGTTCTGCACCCAGCTGACCCGGGTCGGCCGCGGCGGATAGCCGAGCGCCGGGGCCAGGAACCGCTCGGACAACTCGGCGGCCCGGCGGCGCAACTCGGCGTCGCCGGCCGGGGCCCGGTCCCGGGTCTCCCGGTCCAGCACCTTCTTGACCATCTCGCTGACGAACCGGGATTCGTCGGCCTTGGACATCCGCTGCGGGATCAGGACCACGATCGCGTCCCGCTCGCGGTACGCGGTGACCGTGCGCTTCCGCCGCGCGCTGCGCCGCACCACCACGTGCGGTTCGCCCTGCTCCACCCCGCCTCCTCGTTCAGAGAGCTCCCAACTGCTGCTTCAGATTGAACACCTCGGGTACGACAGTCGCAGCCTCGTCGACGCGCCGCTCGAGGTCGACGAAGAACTCCTGCATCGACGCCTCCCAGCGGGCGGCGACCTCCGACCGGGCCAGGTAGGCGGCGCTCGCCTCGTCGGAGTCGGTCTCGTAGTAGCCGATCAGCAGACCGTCATCACGCAGGAACAACGAGTAGTTGCGCCGGCCGGAGGCCTCGATCTCGCGCAGCATCTCGGGCCAGACCGGGTCGTGCCGCAGCCGGTACTCCGTCAGCCGCGCCGGATCGACCTGCACCGTGAAGCAGACCCTCGCCATCGCTCTCCTCCCATCGCCGGGTTCGGCCTCGTCCGGACACGGGCGAGGGGGCCGCCCGGTGTCGTCATCCGACACCGTACGACCCCCTCACACCGAGTTCCGCGCCGCTAGTTGGACGCCGCCAGCCGCTCGGTGGCGACGGGCGCCTCCTCGGCCTTCCGGGCCTTCTCGAGCTTCACAGTCTTCTCGGTCTTCTCGGTCTCCTCGGAGACCTTCGACTCCTCCGCAGCTGCGGATTCCTCGAGCCGAGCCTGCTGCTTCGACCAGACGTGGAGTTCGCCGCACCAGAGGCACTGAGTCGCACCCTGTTCCAGCTTCATGGCATCCCACGCCGCCTTGTCGAGGTCGATCCCGGTCGGGATGTCCTTGTGCGTAGACGGACAGTTGATCACGACCTGTGACATCGCCTCTCACCTCCTCCCCTGTTTCGGGGCCCCCGGTCATTCGATGTGTGAGCGCAAGCCGAAGGACCACCCTTGTTCGGGACCCCACCATCGACCAGCTCGGGGTCGCTTCCCCACCAGGCGCCGGTCCCGAATTCATCACGCGCGGAAGATTCTAATTGCTGGTCTCAGTCTGCAGGAAATTCCTTCGTACCACCGGTCCTAGAGGTCTTGAGTCTCCATTTGGCTTCTGACCAGCGAAGGCGCACCAAACCTCAAGATTGTCCACAGTCCGCGACGCTCAATTCACAGGGCTACCCACAGGATTGTCCACAGATTGTTCGGCGCCCGGCGGCGACGCGTGTTGACGGCAGCCGACCGAAGCCATAGCGTTCACTCCACGAAGCCTCCAGTTGGTCGGCGCGCTCGCAGGGGAAGGCAAGCGCACACCGAACTCTGGAGGCTTCGTTTTGCGTTGTTTGAGCCTGGATCCGCGCCCGATAACACGCCGCGCGCCAACACGCCAGTCCGCGTCCGCTCGCGTAAAGTAACCGGCGACCGAGCGCTGCAGGCCGCAACGCGGTCCCGCGGACAAACGACCAGGTCTGCGGAGGATTTCGAGCAAGGAGACGAACGATGGCTGCAGAAACCTACAGCGGTGAGTTCTACTGCGTGAAGTGCAAGGCCAAGCGTGAGGCGACCGGCGAGGTGCACGTCAACGACAAGGGCACCCGGATGGCCAAGGCCAAGTGCCCCGAGTGCGGCACCAACCTGAATCGCATCCTCGGGAAAGCCTGAGCAAACCTGGCTCCGGCCGGGATCTGCGGCTCAGGCCGCACCCGATGAACGGCCGCGGATCGCCTGCTTTCGAGCGACGTTCCGCGGCCGCGGCGTTTTCCGGGTACGAGATCGACCCTGTGGACAACCGCTCCCGGGTGATGCGGCCCGGGTGAGGATGGCTCCGTGAAGCCGTCCACCGTCGCGCCCGCCCGCCCGCGACTGGTCAGGTATCCGGGGCTGACCAGGTCGACCGTGTTCCTCCGCCGCAGCCCGGACGCCGTTCAGGTCGGCATCGACACCGACACCGCGCGGCTGCTCTCCGGCGTCTCCCCCGCCCTGGCCGACGTGCTCTCCCAGATCGACGGGCGGCAGACGCTCGGTTCGCTGCGCCGGGCCGCGCGACGGCTCGCCGTACCGGAACGGCAACTGGACGAGGCCCTGGCCGTGCTGCGGCAGGCCGGGCTGGTCGTCGTGCGGTCCTCGGCCACCCCGCCAGACCTCGCGAGTACGCTCTCGGGCGCCCGGATCGGCCTCGTCGGCAGCGGGCCCCTGGCCACCCGGTTGGCCGAGTCACTGGCCCGCTGCGGCCCCGCCGAACTGATCCGCTCCGCCGCAGAGATCCGGTCCCGCGACCCGGGCGCCGCGCCGCCGGACCTGACCGTGGTCGCCACCGGCACCGCAGAGCCGGACCGGGTGCTGACCGCCGGACTGGTCCGGGCCGACCAGCCGCACCTGATCGTCCGGGCGGCCGGGGACCTCGCCGTGGTCGGCCCGTTCGTGCTGCCCGGCCGGTCGGCCTGTCTGCGGTGCATCGACCTGACCCGGGCCGGCGCCGATCCCGGCTGGCCGGAACTGCTCGCCCAGCTCTGCCGGCACCGGTCGGATACGCCGGAACTGGCGGCCGGCTGGGCCGCCGGGACCGCGCTACTGCAGGTGCACGCCGCCCACCGGTACGTCCTCGGGCGGCCGGACGCCGAGCCGCCCGAGACGCTCGGTGCCACCCTCGAACTGGACGGCACCGACCTTGCGCCCCGGCTGCGCCGCTGGCCCGGCCATCCCGGATGCGGCTGCGGTTGGGGCGGCCCGGCAGAATGACCTCCATGACCACCCCACGGCCAGCCGACGACCAGCCCGGCCCTCCGCCGGAGAGCGGCCCCGAGGCCGCCGAGTCGGGCGACCTGGCCAGGTCGGCCTGGCGCCGCGGCGCGCGGCTCGCCTCGTTGCCGCTGGGGTTCGCCGGTCGGGCCACGGTCGGGTTGGGCAAGAAGCTCACCGGCACGCCGGCCGAGGCGGTCAGCGAGGAGATGCAGCGGCGGGCGGCCGACCAGTTGTTCCGCGTCCTCGGCGAGCTCAAGGGCGGCGCCATGAAGTTCGGTCAGGCGCTCAGCATGTTCGAGTCGGCCCTGCCGGAGGAGGTCGCCGCACCGTACCGGAAGCATCTGTCGCGGCTGCAGGACTCCGCGCCGCCGATGCCGACCTCGCGGGTGCAGTCGGTGCTGGCCCGCGAGCTGGGCGGCGAGTGGCGCAGCCGGTTCCGCTCCTTCGAGCCGCGGCCGGCGGCCGCGGCGTCGATCGGCCAGGTGCACCGAGCGGTCTGGCAGGACGGCCGCAAGGTGGCGGTGAAGGTGCAGTATCCCGGTGCCGATGAGGCGCTGCGGTCGGATCTGAAGCAGCTGCGCCGGCTGTCCCGGGTGATCTCGCCGCTGGTCGGTGGCCTCGACGTCGAGCCGCTGGTGGACGAGCTGACCGACCGGATCGCCGAGGAACTCGACTACACCATCGAGGCGTCGTCGCAGCACCAGGCCGCGGTCGGCTTCGCCGGCCATCCCGACTTCGCGGTGCCGGAGGTGATCGCACAGACTCCGCGGGTGATCGTCACCGAATGGCTGGACGGAGTCCCGATGTCGCGCGCCGAGGGCTTCGACGAGGAGCGCCGGAACCGGATCGCCCTCCGCTACGTACGGTTCCTGTTCGCCGGCCCGTCCACCGTCGGGCTGCTGCACGCCGACCCGCACCCGGGCAACTTCCTGATCCTGCCCGACGACCGGCTCGGCGTGGTCGACTTCGGCCTGGTCGCGCGGTTGCCCGAAGGGCTGCCGCCGGCGATGGGCCGGATCCTGCGGATCGCCCAACGCGGTGACGCGGCGACCGTCGCGGCCGGCCTGCACGAGGAGGGCTTCGTCGCCGCCGACGTCGACCCGTCCGATCTGCTCGACTACCTGAGCCCGTTCGTGGAGCCGGCGACCGTGCCGGAGTTCCAGTTCACCCGGGACTGGATGCGGGAGCAGTTCCAGCGGGTGAAGGACCCGTCGTCGTCGAACGGGGTCGCGGCCCGGCTCAACCTGCCGCCGACGTACCTGCTGATCCACCGGGTCTGGCTCGGCGGGATCGCGGTGCTGTCGCAGCTGAACGCCCGAGCGCCGTTCGCTTCCGTACTCGAGGAGTTCCTGCCCGGGTACGCGGAGCCGAGCCCGAACTGAGCGTCATGGAACGCTGTGCCGAGTGCGGCCGGGAACCCGAGACCGGTGAAGCCACCTGGACCTGGAGCCGGGAACGGCTCGAGGACGGCAGCATCGTGATCTTGTGCCCGGCTTGCGCGCGCGAGCATGCGCGGAGCATCGAGGCCAAGCTCGACCCAGAGTGGTGGTGATCAAGAAACCCGCCGTACGGCCATGGAAGGCCCGGGCCACCGTCAGTTGATCATGCTCGCGAGCGAGCGATGTCGATCATGACAGGGCCCGCGCCAACCAGAGCCGCACGGCGTGGACGAACCGGGCCGGCGCCGAAACGCCGGCCCCCGCGACGGCGGCGGACGGACCTGCCGATTCCAGGTCTACGTCCGCACGCCGCCGCTCGGCGATGCCGTTCATGCCGCCTGACCCGCCCCGGCTTCGGTGTACGGGTCGACCGGGTACTTCCGGGGACGACCACGCGGGCGCTTCCGCGGCACCACGACACCGGACACGAACAACTCGCCACCCCAGACGCCCCACGGCTCACGCCGCTCCAGGGCCCCGGCCAGGCACTCCGCCACGACCGGGCACGTCTTGCAGAGGGCCTTCGCCGACTCGACGTCCGCCGGGGACTCGGCGAAGAACACCTCCGGATCAACCTGCCGACAAGGCAGTTTCTCCAGTTCCTGCGCTGAACCAAGTGACTCCAGCACTGAGACAGTCACTTGTTCACCTCCTTGATCAATTCGGCCTACTTCGGATCGACCGGTGATGTCGATCCGGAACTTCTGGGCCGGGAATCACAAAGGCCGTGATTCCCGGTGGTCTGGGAGTCACGGCCTGGAGGCTGCGCGGTGTTTTGCTACACCGGCGGACTACAGGAACTTCGTCCCAGTTGGGTCGGCTTGGTGGCGGCCTTGCCACGGTTGGACTGCAGATGGGTCATGCCAGCGGAGACCCGGAGACCCTGCACCGGACCGCCGATCACGACCGTGCTCAGCGGAGCCGGCATGGTGGCGGTGGTGCGCGGGCCGTAGGCAGCCGGTGCGCCCATGTCCGCACCGGAATCGGCGACGCAGACTGCACCGGTGGCGATCGTGCGAACAGCGCCGACCTTGTCTTCACGACAATGGGTCGGCAGCACGACGGAGGCGCGCAGAGCAAGATCAACCTGGAAGGTGTTGATCTTGTTCGGGATGATCAAGGTTTTGGTATCCATCTGCGTGCCTCCTTTCGATGAGATTGTGTCTTCTGAGCTGTTGCTCTCCGGCCGAACCCGTCCGTACCGGCCGGTGAGCCTTGCTCAGCTTAGAGAACCGTCTGCCGCGGGTGCAAACTCTTTTCGCAACAATCTCAGATTATTTGACAAATCCCCGTCCGGCGCCGCGGAACCGCTCGTTCCGGGGGTCGGATCGGCCAGGACGGCAAGGACTTCCGGCCCGTACTTCTGGGCCTTAGCCAGGCCGAGACCGTGGATCTTGATCAGGTCGGCGGGCGTCGCTGGGCCTGCTTCGGCGATCGCCACCAGGGTCGCGTCGGTGAAGACGCAATAGGCCGGTACGCCCTGCTCGGCGGCCGCCTCCTTGCGCCACGCCTTCAGCGCCTCCAGCGTCGCCTCGTCATAGGTCGAGGGACAGTCGGTGTGGCGGCCGAGCTTGCGTTCGGCCGCGCCGGACAGCGGCCGGCCGCAGCTGCGGCACCGGGCCGACAGCTCGGACCGGCGGCTCCCGGTCGATCCGCCGGACCGGTTCGCCCGCCGGTCCCCCGGCGACAGCACCGGGGCGAGGAACCGGGACGGCTTGCGGGTCGCTCCGCCGCCGTTGCGGGTCCGGGCCCAGGAGACCCGGAGCCGGCGCCGGGCCCGGGTCACGCCGACGTAGAGCAGCCGACGTTCCTCGGCCAACTGGTCCGGGGTGTCGGCCAGCACGAACGGCAGCGACCCCTCCTGGATCCCGTACAGCGCGACGGCATCCCACTCCAGGCCCTTGGCCGAGTGCAGCGTGGACAGCGTGACGCCCTGCGCGGCCGGCACCTGCTGCGCCTCGGCCCGCCGTTCCAGCTCGGCCGAGATCGCGGCCAGGCCGACCGGCCCGCCCGCGGCGGTGGTCAGATCCTCGGCGACCGCGACCAGCGCGGCCAGCGACTCCCAGCGTTCCCGGACCGCGCCGGCACCGGACGGCGGCTCGGGCGTCCAGCCGAGCACGGAGAACAGGGCCTTCAGCCGATCCGCCCCGCCGACGCCGTCGTCCGCGCCGTCGAGGGTCCGTGCCTCGGTGCGGACCTGGAGCAGCGCCTGCCGGACCTCCGGACGCTCGTAGAAGCGTTCCCCGCCGCGGACCAGGTACGGGATCCCCGCCTCGGCCAGAGCCTGCTCGATCGGCGGGCTCTGTGCATTGATCCGGAACAGCACCGCCATGTCCCGGTAGGCGATCCCGGTGTCGGCCAGCCGGCGCAGCCACTCGGCGATCCCGGACGCCTCGGTCGGCTCGCTGGCCGCCTCCGCGTACTCCACCGCCGGTCCGGACGGCTGCTGCGCGATCAGCGTCACCGCGCCGAGCTCGCCGCGGCCGCCGCCGGCCGGGGCCGCGTCCATGATCGCGTTGGCGGCACCGACCACCTCGGGCGTCGAGCGGTAGTCGCGGACCAGCCGGATCACCGTCGCGCCGGGATGGCGGCGGGCGAACCCGGTCAGGAAGTCGGCCTGCGCGCCCGCGAAGGAGTGGATCGTCTGAGCCGGGTCGCCGACCACGCAGAGGTCGGCCCGGTCGCCGCGCCAGAGGTCGAGCAGGGCCTGTTGCAGCGGGCTGACGTCCTGATACTCGTCGACCACCAGATGCCGGTAGGTGCTGCGGACCTGTTCGGCGACCTCCGGGTTGTCGGAGATCAGGGCGGCGGCGCAGAGCAGGATGTCCTCGAAGTCGATCCGGCCCCGCTCCCGCTTGACCTCCTCGTAGCCGGCGAACACCCGAGCCACGGTCTCGTGGTCGAACGAGGCCAGCCCGCGGTGCCGGGCGGCGGCCACCTGGGCGTAGTCCTCCGGCCCGACGTTGCTGACCTTGGCCCAGCCGATCTCGCCGATCAGGTCGCGCAGCTTCGGGGTGTCGACGGCGACCCGGAGCCGGCCGGCCGCGTCGGCGACAGCACCCATCCGGTGGTCCAGCACGGCCGGCAGCTCGCCGCCGTACACCTTGGGCCAGAAGTACTGGGCCTGCCGCAGCGCCGCGGAGTGGAAGGTGCGCGCCTGAACGCCGGGCACGCCGAGCTCCTGCAGCCGCCCGCGCAACTCCCCCGCCGCGCGCTGGGTGAAGGTCACCGCCAGCACCGAGGTCGGGCGGTAGACGCCGGTGGCGACCCCGTACGCGATCCGATGGGTGATCGCGCGGGTCTTGCCGGTGCCGGCGCCGGCGATCACCGCGACCGGCCCGCGCAGGGTGGTCGCCACTTCCTGCTGCTCGGGGTCCAGCGCAGCGAGCAGACGATCGGGATCCACGGCCACCCGTTCACCCTAAACCGCCCCACTGACCATCGACCGGTCACCAACGCAGCGGTTCTCACGGCGCGTCGCTGCAGAACTGACCGGTCGGTGCGGCTTGCGGCCGACCGTTCGCCTGAGTGTCGGCCACGGGTCCTAGGGTGGCCTGATCATGAGCCTGCACCTCCATCGCGCGGAGCGCGCCGACCGCCTGGTCGCGGCCCTCGGTGACGTGCTCGGGCGGCCGCTGGCCGACCCGTTCGCCACCGAGATCGTCTGCGTGCCCACGCACGGCGTCGAGCGGTGGTTGTCGCAGCAGCTCTCGCACCGTCTGGGTACGGCGACGGGCAGCGCCGACGGGGTCTGCGCCGGGGTGGAGTTCCCGTCCCCGCACCGGCTCGCGGCCCGCGCCACGGCCGCGGTCACCGGCATCGAGCCGGGAGCCGATCCGTGGCAGCCGCACCGGGCCGTCTGGCCGCTGCTGGCCGAGATCGACGCGGCACGGTCCGAGCCGTGGGCGGCGCCGCTGTGGGCGTTCCTCGGCCCCGACCGCTCCGGCTCGGCCGAAGCGCTGGAGGAGGATCCGCGGGGCGGTCGGCGGTGGTCGATCGCTCAGCACCTGGCCGAGCTGTTCGGGGCGTACGCGAGCAGCCGGCCGACCATGGTGCTGGACTGGCTGGCCGGCCGGGACGCCGGCGCGGACGGCACCCTGCTCGGGGCCGACCGCCGCTGGCAGGCGGAGTTGTGGCGACGGTTGCGCCGCCGGATCGATCTGCCCAGTCCGGCCGAGCGGATCGGGCCCGTCTGCGAGCGGCTGGCCGAGGACCCGGGCCTGAGCGACCTGCCGGAGCGGCTGTCCGTGTTCGGCCCGACCCGGGTGCTGCCCGACCATCTGCGGCTGCTGACCACGCTGGCCCGGCACCGCGACGTCTACCTCTGGCTGACCCAGCCGTCCCCGGTGCTCTGGGACCGGATCGCCGCGGCGGCCGCGGAGGCGGAGGGATCGCTGGTCGGTCCGCGGGCCGCGGACCGGACGGTCGACCTGCCCCGGCACCGGCTGCTGGCGTACCTCGGCCGGGACAGCCGGGAACTCGAGCTCACCCTGCTCGAGGAGCTGAAGTCGACCGAGGTGACCCACGAGCACCACCCGGCGCCCGACCGGCCGGGTGAGCCGACGCTGCTCCGGCTGCTCCAGGACGACCTGGCCGGCGACCGCGAGCCGGACGCGGTCTCCGAGGATCGCCGGCTCGCCGAGACCGACGAGAGCATCCGGCTGCACGCCTGCCACGGCCCGGACCGACAGGTCGAGGTGCTCCGCGAGGTGCTGCTCGGGCTGCTCGCCGACGACCCGACCTTGGAGCCGCGGGACGTGATCGTCATGTGTCCCGACATCGAGACGTTCGCGCCGCTGATCTCGGCCGGGTTCGGGCTGGCCGACGCGGCCCCGGACCAGGCCCACCCGGGGCACCAGCTGCGGGTCCGGCTGGCCGACCGTTCGCTGCGCCAACTGAACCCCCTGCTGAACACGCTGTCGACGCTGTTCGACCTGGCCACCTCCCGGATCGAGGCGGCCGCGGTGCTCGACCTGATCTCGACCGAGCCGGTGGCCCGCAAGTTCTCCTTCTCCGACGACGACCTGGCCCGGATCGCCGACCTGGTGGAGCGGTCCGGCGTGCGCTGGGGGCTGGACGCGCCGCACCGGGCCGCGTTCGCCATGTCCGGCTTCGGGCAGAACACCTGGGCGGCAGGGCTGGACCGGCTGCTGCTCGGCATCGCGATGGACGAGTCCGGCCACCACTACCTCGGTACGGCGCTGCCGCTGGACGACATCGACTCCTCCGACGTCGACCTGGTCGGCCGGCTGACCGAGTGTGTGGAGCGGATCCGGAAGGCGGTCACCGACTTCGGCCGGCCGTGGCCGCTGCCGGACTGGATCCGGCTGGCCCGGGAGGCGATCCAGGCGCTCACCGCGGTCGGTCGCGTGGACTCCTGGCAGCTCGGCCACGCCTACGCCGAACTGGCCCGGATCGGCGACTCGGTCGACCCGGCGACGGCCGAGGACACACTGCTCCGGCCGGCCGAGATCCGGGCCCTGTTCGCCGACTCGTTCCGCGGTCGTCCGAGCCGGGCCAACTTCCGGACCGGGACGCTGACCATGTGCACGATGACGCCGATGCGGTCGGTGCCGCACCGGGTGGTGGTGCTGCTCGGCGTCGACGACGGGGTGTTCCCGCGGCACTCCTCCATCGACGGCGACGACGTCGTCGCGGCGCAGCCGTGGATCGGCGATCGGGACCCGCGGACCGAGGACCGGCAACTGCTGCTGGACGCGATCCTGTCGGCCGAGGAGCGGCTGGTGGTGATCTATTCGGGCGCCGATCCGCGGACCGGCGCCGACCTGCCGCCGGCGGTCCCGATCGGCGAGCTGCTGGACACCCTGGACCGGACCGCGACGCCGGCCGCCGGCCATCCCTCGGTCCGTTCCATGATCACCACCCGGCATCCGTTGCAGCCGTTCGATCCGGGCAACTTCGCCACGGATGATCATGGTCGCCCGTTCAGCTTCGACCGGCAGGGGCTGCGCGGCGCCCGGGCGGCGATCGGACCGCGGCAGCAGCCGGCCTCGCCGTACGCGATCGGCGAGCTGCCGCCGCGGCCCGCCGACGACGTGATCGACCTGTCCGACCTGTCCCGGTTCTTCGCCCATCCGGTCCGGGCCCTGCTGCGGATGCGGGCCGGCCTGTTCCTGTACGAGGACGACGAGCAGCCCGACGACCAGATCCCGATCCAGCTGGACGGGCTGGAGTCCTGGTCGGTGGGTGACCGCATGCTCCGGCTGCTGCTGCAGGGGGCCGACCTTGATCAACTCACGGCGGCCGAGTGGCGCCGCGGCACGCTGCCGCCGCAGCGGTTCGGCAGCGCGGCGCTGGGCCCGGTGGTCGATCAGGTGCGGGAGCTGGCCGCCGGTGCCGAGCCGTACCTGACCGGGCCGGCCCGCGGAGTCGACATCACGGCCGAGGCCGGCGGCGCGGTGATCACCGGAACCCTGCCCGGGATCCGTGACGACGGTCCGGTGTCGGTCAGCTATTCCCGGCTCGGGCCGAAGCACCGGCTGGCCTCCTGGATCGACCTGCTCGCGCTCACCGTGACCGAGCCCGACCGGCCGTGGCGGGCCGTGACGATCGGCCGGCGCGGTCGTTCGGTGCTCGGGCCGGTGCCGGCCAAGATCGCCGGGCTGCTGCTCGGCGACCTGGTCGACCTCTACCGGACCGGGCTGCGCGGGCCGCTGCCGCTGCCGCCGAAGGCGTCCTGCGAGTACGCCCGGCTCAGCCTCGCCGGGCGCCCGATCGCTCCCCTGCTGAGCAAGATCGGCCAGCTCTGGGCCGAGGACCTTGATCCGTCCTACGAGCAGGTGATCGGCCCGACTCTGGAGGACTTGATGGCGGAGCCGGCCCGGCCCGAGGAGCGGCGCGGCGACATCGACGAGCAGAGCCGGTTCGGCACCCTGGCCCGGCGGGTCTGGCAGCCGTTGCTGCGCGGGGAGGAGCTGCGGTGATCACCGAGGCGTCCGACGCGCCGGCACCAGCCGAGGCCGTACCGTTCGATCTCACCGGCCCGCTGCCGACCGGGACCACGGTGCTCGAGGCCAGTGCCGGCACCGGGAAGACGTACACGATCGCGGCCCTGGCCGCCCGCTACCTGGCCGAGGGTCTGGTCGAGCTGGATCAGCTGATGCTGGTCACGTTCGGCCGGATGGCCACCAACGAGCTGCGGGACCGGGTCCGGGAGCGGCTGGTCCAGGTGGAGCGGCGCCTGGCGGCGGTCCTGGCTGGCGCCGACCCGGCCGACGGCGACCCGGTGGAACGCCTGATCTGTACCGGTCCGGAGGCCGAGCTACGGGTCAGGCACACCCGGATCGCCCGGGCCCGGGCCGACTTCGATGCGGCCACGATCGCGACCACACACGAGTTCTGCCTGCGGATGCTGGACGGACTCGGCGTGATCGGCGACCGCGAACCCGACGCGATCTTCGTCGAGCACCTGACCGACCTGGTCCGGCAGGTGACCGGCGACTGCTACCTGCGCCGGTACGCCAGCGGTGCGCGGATCGCCCCGCTGCCACCGGACCAGGCGCTGCGGCTGGCCGAGACCGTGGTCAACGCGCCGCACGCCGGGCTGGTGCCGGAACGCGCGATCGGCCTGCCCGTGGACGCCGCCGCGGAGCAGGTCGACTTCGCCCACGAGGTCCGCGCCGAGGTGGCCCGGAGGAAGGGGCTCGGCCGGCTGTTCAGCTACGACGACATGCTGACCCGGCTGCACCGCTCGCTGACCGACTCCGACCAGGGCGAGGCGGCCTGCGCCCGGCTCCGGCAGCGCTACCGGGTGGTGCTGATCGACGAGTTCCAGGACACCGACCCGATCCAGTGGGACATCGTCCGGACCGCCTTCCACGGCCACGCGACGTTGATCATGATCGGCGACCCGAAGCAGGCGATCTACGCGTTCCGCGGCGCCGACGTGTTCAGCTATCTGGACGCGGTCGGGGTGGCCGACCGGATCGCGACGCTGGACGTGAACCGGCGCAGCGACGCGGCCCTGGTCGACGCGCTGCAGTCGGTGTTCGGCGGCGCGGCCCTCGGCGACGAGCGGATCGTGGTCCGGCCGGTCCGCGCCCACCACACCGAACGTCGGTTGATCCCGGCCGAGGCTCCGGCGGCGCCGGTCCGGCTGCGGGTGCTGGAGCACGATCCGGAGGCGACCCGGATGCCGATGGTGCGGTCGGTGCGGCCCATGATCACCAAGGACCTGGTCGCCGACGTCACCCGGCTGCTGAACTCCGGGGTACGGCTGCGCGACCTGGAACCGGGCCGGGTCGGGGACGACGAGCGGGTCGGGCCGGGCGACATCGCGGTGCTGGTTCGCCGGAACCGGCAGGGCGAGGAGATCCGCGACGCGCTCACCGAGGCCGGGGTGCCGGCGGTGGTGCTCGGGGCGACCAGCGTGTTCGGGTCGCCGATGGCGCACGAGTGGCTGACCTTGCTGCGCGCGCTGGAGCAGCCCCGGCAGGCCCGGGTCCGGCAGGCGGCGCTGACCTGCTTCGTCGGCCGTACCGTCGACGATCTGGTCCGGGCCGACGACGTCGCGCTGACCGAGCTGTCCCAGCAGCTGCGCTGGTGGAGCCGGACGCTGGAGCGGCGCGGCGTGGCGGCCCTGCTGGAGACCGTGATCACCGACACCGCGGTCGGCGCCCGGCTGCTCGGCCGGACCGACGGCGAGCGGCAGCTGACGGACCTGCGGCACATCGGCCAGACCCTGCATGCGGCGATGGTGTCGGGCCGGCTCGGCGTCAGTGCCCTGGTCGAATACCTGGTGGACCGGATCGCCGACGCGCAGCGCGACGGGACCGAGGGCACCCGCCGGCTGGAGAGCGACTCGAAGGCCGTGCAGATCCTCACGGTGCACCGCAGCAAGGGCCTGGAGTTCCCGATCGTCTACCTGCCGGAGGCCTGGGACCGCCACGTCGGGGACGACGAGGGTCAGGTCCTGCAACTGCACCAGCCGACGAGGCCGGCCGACGGCTCCGGCCGGCTCCGGGCGGTGCTGGACGTGGGCGGACTGACCGGGCCCGGCCGGTCCGAGCGGCTGGCCCAGGCCCGGCGGGAGGACGGCGGCGACGACCTGCGGCTGTTCTACGTGGCGGCGACCCGGGCCAAGTGCCAGTTGATCACCTGGTGGGCGCCGACCCGCAACACGGCGCCGTCCGCCCTGCAACGACTGCTCTACGGGCCTCGGATCGAGGGCGTCGAGCCGGAGCCGGCGTATCCGGTGTCCGGTGACCCGACCACGCTCGACCACCTCGGGCCGGGCGTCGCGGTCGAGGTCGTCGAGCCGCGCGACGCGCTGCCCCCGCCGGCCCGCCCGGTGCCGCCGGAGCGGCTGACCGTCCGGTCCTTCGACCGTTCGCTGGACCTGCTGTGGCGCCGGACCTCGTACTCGGGGCTGACGGCGGCCGCGCACGGCCTGGCGGCCGACGGGGCCGGGGTCGGCAGCGAGGCCGAACCGGCCAAGGAGGACGACGAGACCACGACCGCGCTGCCGGTCGGCGACGGCCCGGACGCCGCGGAGCCGCACGCCGAGGAGGCGGCCGGCCTGGACCGGGCGTCGCCGATGAGCGGGCTGCCGAGCGGCGCCGACTTCGGCACGGTCGTGCACGCGATCTACGAGGACGTCGACCCGGGCGCCGACGACCTGGCCGCGGAACTGCGCCGGGCCGCGGCCGAGCAGCTGAGCCGGATCCCGGCCGGGACGATGACCGTCGAGGGCCTGGTCGAGGCCCTGCTGCCGACGTACCACACGCCGCTCGGCCCGCTGGCCGGTGACCGCACGCTCGGCGACTTCGGCGCCACCGACCGGCTGGCCGAGCTCGACTTCGAGTTCCCACTCGCCGGCGGCGACCGCCCGACCGGCGAGCTGATGCTGCCCGAGCTGGCCGGACTGCTCCGGCGCCATCTGCCGGCCGACGATCCGCTGGTCGACTACCCGCGGCACCTGGAGCTGCCCGAGCTGGCCGGTGAGTCGCTGCGCGGTTACCTGGTCGGCAGCATCGACGCGGTGCTGCGGGCCGGCGAGCCCGGCGATCCGCGTTATCTGGTGGTCGACTACAAGACCAACTGGATCGGTGAGCCGACCGACGAGCTGCCACTGCGCCGTTACCGGCCACGCTCGCTGGCCCGGGCGATGATCGGCGCGCACTATCCGCTGCAGGCGCTGCTCTACTCGGTGGCGCTGCACCGCTACCTGCGCTGGCGGCAGCCCGGCTACTCCCCCGATGATCATCTCGGCGGCGTGCTCTACCTGTTCCTGCGCGGCATGGCCGGCCCGGACACCCCGGCGATCGACGGCGTCCGGTGCGGCGTGTTCAGCTGGCGACCGCCGCCGGCCATGATCATCGAACTGTCCGACCTGCTGGATCGGGGGCGCGCATGACCGAGACGGTGATCTTGGACCCGGCCGACCCGAGCCTGGTCACCGGCGCGACCGGACTGTTGCAGACGTTCAACGCGGCCGGCGTGCTCGGCCCGGCCGACGTCCACGCGGCGACGGCCATCGCGCGGCTGGCCGGCGAGACCGACGACCGGGTCCGGCTCGCCCTCGCGCTGACGGTACGGGCAGTCCGGGCGGGATCGGTCTGCATCGACCTGGCCGACGTGCACACGACCTCGTTCGACACCTCGGAGGTACGGATCGACGTCGCCGGCCTGCCCTGGCCCGAGCCGGCCGCCTGGCTGGACGCCGTCCGGGCCAGCCCGATGGTCGCCGACGGCCATGATCACGAAGGCGGCCGGCCGCTCCGGCTGGCCCACGGCCTGCTCTACCTGGAGCGCTACTGGCTGCAGGAGGAAGAGGTCCGGACCGAATGGCTCAGCCGCGAGGAACGGACGCCGCCGGAGCTCGACCGGGACCGGCTGACCGGTGCGCTGGACCGCCTGTTCACCGGCGAGGGTCTGCCGGTCGGTGAGCCGGACCAGCAGCGCCGGGCCGCGGCGGTCGCGGCTTTGCGCTGGGTCAGTGTGATCGCGGGCGGTCCCGGCACCGGCAAGACGACGACCGTGGCCAGGGTGCTGGCCCTGTTGCTGGACCAGCCGGGGCTGGACCACCGGCCCGGCCGCGGGCTGCGGATCGCACTGGCGGCGCCGACCGGCAAGGCGGCGGCTCGGCTGGAGGAGGCGGTCCGGGAGGCCGCGGCACAGCTGCCCACCGCGGACCGGGACCGGCTCGGTGAGCTGAGCGCCTCGACCCTGCACCGGCTGCTCGGCTGGCTGCCCGGGTCCCGCGGCCGGTTCCGCTATCACCGCGGCAACCACCTGCCGTACGACGTGATCGTCGTCGACGAGACCTCGATGGTGTCACTGACCCTGATGGCCCGGTTGCTGGAGGCGGTCCGGCCGGACGCGCGGCTGGTGTTCGTCGGCGACCCGGACCAACTGTCCTCGGTCGAGGCCGGCGCCGTGCTCGCCGACATCGCCACCGCGCCCGGGCCGGACGACGCCGCCCTGGCCGACGGGCTGGCGGAGCTCGGCCTGGACGGCGAGCCGGCTCCACCGCACGGCGTCGTCCGGCTCAGCCACACCTGGCGGTACGGCGGCGCGATCGACACCCTGGCCCGCGCCATCCGGGCGTCGGACGCGGACGCCGCGATCGACGTCCTGCGGTCCGGGGCCGACGACGTGATCTTCGTCGAGAGCGACCTGGCCTCCACGACGGCCCTTCGCGCCGACCCGGCCGGGCTCGAGCCGCTCCGGGAGCGAGTGCTGACCGCCGGCCGGACCAGCCACGACGCGGCGGCAGCCGGCGATGTGGAGGGCGCGCTGCGCGGTCTTGATCAACATCGGCTGCTCTGTGCCCATCGGCAGGGCCCGTACGGGGTGGCCCGCTGGGGTGCCGAGGCCGAGCACTGGCTGATCGAGGCGTACGGGTCGTGGGCGGTCCCGGCCGCGCCCGGCAACCCGGTGACCGGCCGGGACCGAACCGCGGAGTGGTATCCGGGCCGCCCGTTGTTGATCACCGCGAACGACTACGAGCTCGGGCTGTACAACGGCGACACGGGAGTGGTGGTCGCGACCGAGCACGGTCCGCGGGCCGCGTTCGCCCGCGGCGCCGAGCCGACCGTGGTGTCCCCGGTCCGGCTGGACGCGGTGCAGACGGTGCACGCGATGACCGTGCACCGGGCCCAGGGCAGTCAGTTCGGCTGCGTCTCGTTCATCGTCCCGCCGCCGGACTCCCCCCTGCTGACCCGAGAACTGCTCTACACGGCGGTCACCCGGGCCACCGACAAGGTTCAGGTGTTCGGCACCGTCGAGGCGATCCGCCGCGCCGTGCTGCACCCGGCCAACCGAGCCAGCGGCCTACGTCCGAGGCTGCGCCGCGCCGACCCCTGAGCCGGTCGCCCGGCCGTGGTCGCCACGGGTCAGCGGCCCCGCCAGGGCGTCAACTCCCGGAGCCGGTCGACGGGACGCACGGACCCATCGCCGACGGCGGCCGCCAGTTCGGTCTGGGTGGGGAACGGGTCCTCGAAGTGGTCCAGCCAGTTCACGGTGAGTTCGTGCAGTTCCCGCTGCGCCTGCTCGACCCCGACGATCCCCTGCTGATCGGTCTGGCCGAACAGGTTGCGCAACTGGTGCGGATCCTCGTGCCGGTCGTACAGCACGTCATAGGTCCGGAGCAGCCGGGTCCGCCCCAGATCGGAGGCGATCGAGTCGACCGCTCCCGGACTCCGGTCGACGTTCTCGATCGCGTACGTCCAGCGGCGGGTGACCACGCCGCGCCACGGCGTCGGGAAGTAGAACGTCGGCACCGACTCCACGGCGTCGTCGTCGCCGGCATGGATCGCTGCCGTCAGGTCCGCGCCCTGGCACTCGGCGGGCACCGGCAGCCCCATCAGGCCGAGAATCGTCGGCATCAGGTCGAGCGTGCCGACCAGGAGTTCGCGACGCGTTCCGGCCAGCTCCGCACCCGGGAGCTTGATGATCAACGGGACCACCAGCGAGACGTCCTCCGGTGTGCTCTTGTGCCAGTGGGCCAGGTAGGCGCCGAACGTCTCGCCGTGATCACTGGTGTAGACCACGATCGTGTTGTCCAGCAGTCCGCGCTCGGACAGCCGGTCGACGATCCGGCCGACGTGATGATCGACTTCGCTGCACATCGCCAGGTACCCCTGCACCATCCGCCGGGTCCGCGGGTTGTCCGGGATGGTCGGCCGCAGTTCGAGCTCGCCAGGGTCGTACAACGCCTTGAACTCCGCCGGCGCGTCGTACCAGGAGTAGGTCTCGGCGTCGCCGCCCGCGTGGTTGTGCGGCGGGTGGTACGACACGAACAGCGCGAACGGATCGTCCGCGGACTGATCGTCGAGGAACGACAGCGCCTGATCGGTCTGGCCCTCGACCTCCCAGGTCCCGAACAGGTGCCGCCGGTCGTCCTCGCCCCAGTAGAACGCGTGGTCCGGGTCGTAGTTGACGTCGCAGTTGTTGGACAGGAACATCGCGTCGAAGCCGTGCCGGTCCGGACCGGGCGGCACCGGCCGGTTCCGGTCGCCACCGTAGAGGTGCCACTTCCCCACGTACCCGCAGGCATAGCCCGCCCGGCCGAGCACCTCGGCGAAGGAGTCGCCGATCTCGGTCGCCAGCCGGCGGTCGTTGTCGAAGCAGTTGTTCCGTAGCGGGTGTTGGCCGGTCATCAGGATTCCGCGGTACGGCGTGCAGACCGGCGAGTTGGAGATGCAGTTCTCGAAGACGACGCCCGCCTCGGCCAGCCGATCCAGGTTCGGCGTCCGCACGCTGCCGACACCGTACGTTCCGACCATGTCCTTGGCCTGCTGGTCCGAGAAGACGAAGACCAGGTTGGGCCGGTGATCACGCGTCATGGATTCGGCTGCCCTGTCAGGGCAGTTCGTCGTCGCGCCAGGCCTGCACCAGCCGGGACGCGATCGAGCTCCGGCCGGGCAGCGCGATCTCGCCGGACTCCAGCTTGGCGGTGAGTTCGTCCCGGGTGAACCAGGCCGCGTACGCGATCTCCTCACCGTCGATGCTGATCTCGGCGCTGAGTGCCCGGGCCGAGAAGCCGAGCATCAGCGAGCGCGGCATCGGCCACGGCTGGCTGCCGAAGTACGTGACGTCGGTGAGCCGGACGTCGACCTCCTCCGCCATCTCCCGGTGTACGGCCTGCTCCAGCGACTCGCCCGCCTCGACGAAGCCGGCGAACACCGAGATCCGGTTGCCCCACTTGGCGTTGCCGCCGAGCAGCAACCGGTCGTCCGGGTCGCGGATCGCGACGATCACGGCGGGGTCGGTGCGCGGGAAGTGCTCCTGTTCGCAGGATGGGCAGAACCGCGCCGAGCCGCCGTTGATCACCGACGTCGGCCCGCCGCAGCGCGGGCAGTGCGGCTCGCTCCGATGCCAGTTGATCATGGCGGCGGCGGTCGCGGCGATGTCCCGCTCGTTGTCGGTGAGCTGGTGCGCGACCTCACGGAAGTCGTGCACCTCCCCCTCGGTCAGTGCCTCGACGGCGAAGATCGGCGCGTCGTCGAGCAGGCCGAGCAGCCGGTGCCGCTGCGGGTCGTACTCCACGAACGGCTTCACCAGCCGGAGCTTGCTGCCGCCCGAGTTGGTGGTGAACCGGCTCTGGTCGTCCAGCTTGAGCAGCTTGGCGTCCGGGGATCGCCACAGGTGGGCCACCCATTCCGTGGAGCGCCGATGCTCGTCCACCCGGTCGAGGTCGCTGCCCGTCGCCCAATTGATCACGACATCCAGCCTAAGGGAATCGCCCGGCCCCTGCCTCGGCCGCCACAGCCGGCCCTGTTCCATGATCAAGTCTGATTTATGAGACAATCAGTCTCTTGATACGGACGGAGAAGAGCGTTGAGTACGTACACGCACGGACATCACGAATCGGTGCTGCGGTCGCATCGCTGGCGTACCGCGGAGAACTCGGCCGGCCACCTGCTGCCGTACCTGAGTCGGGATCAGCAGCTGCTCGACGTCGGCGCCGGGCCCGGAACGATCACGGTCGACCTGGCCGGCCGGGTCGCCGGGGTGACCGCGACCGAGGTCGGCGAGACCGAACTGACGCTGTCCCGCGAGCTCGCGGCAGAGCGCGGCGCGACCAACATCGCGTTCTCGGTGCAGGACGTGCACGCGCTCGACCTGCCCGACGACGCGTTCGACGTCAGCCATGCGCACCAGGTGCTGCAGCACGTCGCCGACCCGGTGCAGGCGCTGCGCGAACTGCGCCGGGTGACCCGGCCCGGCGGGCTGGTCGCGGTCCGGGACAGCGACTACCGGGCGTTCGCCTGGTGGCCGCTGCTGCCCGAGCTGGACGAGTGGCTGGACCTCTACCAGGCGGCCGCGCGGGCCAACGGCGGCGAGCCGGACGCCGGTCGACGGCTGCTCGGCTGGGCCCAGCAGGCCGGCTTCACCGACATCACCGCGACCTCGTCCACCTGGTGCTTCAGCACGCCCGAGGATCGGGCCTGGTGGGGTGGCATGTGGGCGGACCGGATCCTGCAGTCCGCGCTGGCCCGGCAACTGGTCGACACCGGCCTGGCCACGACCGACGACCTGACCCGGATCTCGGCCGCCTGGCGCACCTGGGCCGGCCGCGAGGACGGCTGGTTCTCCATCCTGCACGGCGAGATCCTCGCCCGCGCCTAGGGATCGGTGATCCGGGCCAGGAAGAGGATCGCTCCGCTCGGCCGGTCCCGGATGATCGCCAGGAACGGCCGGTCGACGTGCACCGGAATCGGCGGCGCGACGGCCATCCCGGCCCGCCCGATCATCGCCGTCGCCGCCGCGCCTTCGGCGCCCTCCTCGTCGACGGCGAGGACGGCCCGGTGGACCACTTCACCGATCTTGATGGGTACGTCACTGAGACCCGACAGGTCGGCGTCGGCGAACAGGGTTCGGATGCCGAGGCCGGCGAGCTGCCGTGCCAGCAGCGCGCTGCCGCTCGCCTCGAAGCGGGGCAGCCTGAGGTCGACCTGCTCCGGCCGGACCGAGTCGTAGACGGCCTGCAGGTCGCCGGCGCTCGGCTCGGTCAGTTCGCCGTCCGGCAGCAGGACGTCCAGCACCAGGTCGCCCGGACCGCGGCCCGAGTCGGCCCGGCTGACGTACGTGACGAGCTGCCAGCCGCCCGCCGCCCCGTAATCGAGGCGACCGCGATGCATCATCGTCGACACGTCCCGCGCGCCGGCAGGGGTCTGGAACGGCAGCAACCGGGTGGCCGACCGAGCGAACGGCTGCAGCCAGCGCAGCCGGACATGAAGCGCGTTGACCAGGACAGCCAATGTCCCGCTGTCGATCATGCCCTGGCCGAGCAGGTCCTTGATCAATCCGGCCGTGGTCTTCGCCACGTCGGCGTTGATCGCCGCCCGGGCGCCCTCGGGATCGCCGGCGAAGTCGGCCACCCGCAGCACGGCGGCGTCGTACGACGGCTTGATCGGGACGTTCGTGTCGACCCAGACCGTGTTCGCGATCCGTACGCCCTCGGGAAAGTCGACGCCGCCCGGGGTGTCGTCCAGGACAGCGATCAGTTCGTCCCGGGTCCGGCCAGCTGCGCCGGCCAGGGCCAGCCGCAAGGCCTCGGTGATCGAATACGGCGACCAGGCGAGGTTGCCGTGCTGGGAGGCGGCGATCAGAGCGTGCAGCCGGGTGACGAACCCCAGTCCGGCCGGCCCGCTCACCGCTGCACGTCCCCGGTCCGGCCTCGTTCCTCCGGTACCGGTTCCGGTTCGTCCAGCAGCTCGTCGGCCTCGAAGTCGTCCAGCGTGAACCCGCCGGTCCGCTCCGCGGTGAGCGCCCGCTGCTCCCGGGCCGTGTCGTCCAGCGGGTGCGCGGACGGTTCGGTGACCTCGGGCAGCGGCTCCATGCTGACGCCGGGCAGCGTCACGATCGCGGGATCGAACTCGACCGGCACCAGGTTGGGCTGGTGCTGCCCGCGCTGCGGCTCCACCAGCAGCATCGCGTGCTCGGGAAGGTTCTGCAGCACGCTCGGTTCGACCACGTACTCGTGCACGCGCTGGTTGGCCTTCGCCTCGCTCCAGTTGGTGCCCTCGGCGAAGGACCGGGTCGCCGACCAGTTCCGTGACGACGACCAGTTGCGGCCCTCGTTGGTGTTCTCGCTCTTCGAGTAGCCCTTGGACGAGTTGTGCGACTCGTCCGGCGCGAACAGTTCCGCCTTCCGGTTGGAGCTGCTCCCCCAGTTCCGGTTCCAGCCGACCGAGGTGCCGACGTTGACCCCCATCGACTCGCTGTGCCCCCAGGAGTCGCCGGTGGTCCGGGTCTCGTTGGACCCGACCGACACCGTGATCTGGCTGATCACGAACTTGTGCTCACGGCCGATGTGGTCGGCGGCCCGGCCGGCCTCGGTGGCGTTGCCGAGCCGCATGAACCCTGCGATGCCGCGGCCGATGAAGTTCTCCGCTTCGCCGCGCAGGTTGCGGAACATCAGCGTGGTCCGGATCCCGCGCCGTTCGCAGGCGTCCGAGAGCCGCTCCAGGTGCCGCAGCTTGATCGCGTCGGCGCCGACGACGATCACCTCCGGCACGCTGAGGTACGGGTTCGCGGTGATCCGGTGGGTCAGCCACTGCACCAGCAGGTCGGTCAGGAAGTCCGCGGCGGCGTTGTTGCCCTCGCTGGCCAGCGCCATGCAGGTCAGATAGCCGAGGTCGCGCGGCTGGGCCTGCGCGCCGAGCTGCTCCAACGGCTGCAGGTACGACTCGAGCCGCTGCAATCGCTCCGCGGCCTGCCGCCGGTACTCGGCCGGGAACACCTCGTCGGCGATCCGGTTCCGCTCCCGGGCCGTCAGCACGCCGTCGTCGTCCGGGTGGTCCATCAGTGCCCGCAGCCCGGCCGCCAGCCGGGCCAGCGTGACCGACTCGCCCAGCTCGGCGGCCAACGCGTTGAGCACCCGGCCGTCCATGGTCCGCTCGGCCCGGGCGGTCGCCTCGTCGTCGCCGTACATCGACTCGATCAGCGCATTGACCAACTGGCTCGGGTTCAGGTCGGCCAGCAGGGTGGTCGTGGCCAGGTCCTTCGGCAGCAGTTGCGCGTCGATCGGGACCTGCGCCGCCTCCGCGGCCCGGACCAGTTCTTCGCTGACCACCTCGCGGGACAGGTCGAGCAGGATCACCGGATGCCGGGCCAGCGCCGACGTCCCGTACACGGTGAGAAAGGCCTGCCAGGACCAGATGTTGCCGCCGAAGATGTCCAGCCGCCGGGTCTCCGGCGGCGTCGTGACGGCGCCCCATTCGGGCAGCTTGCCGACCCGCTCCTGCTCGGCCAGGTCCCAGTCCAGCTGGCGATCCAGCCAATCCGCCCGACGCCGTACGTCCTGCTCGGCGACCTCCGTGCTGAGCCTGGACGCGGACTTGACCAAGCGGCTGCGCCCGGTCCAGCCGAAGATCACCGTTCCGAGCGCGAGCACGACCGAGACGACCACGCCACCGAGGAAGAAGCGGAAGAAGTCGCCGCCCGGGACGAACAGAGCGTTGTAGAGCCCCAGCCCCAGCGAGATCAGCGTGCCGACCCAGAACAGGATCGCCGCCAGATTGCGCCGGCTCCGGAAGCGATCGGCCGCCGCCTGGGAGACGTTGCGGATCCAGTACGGCAGCGGCGTCGGAGCGGGTTCCGGCTCCGTGAACGGCTGGCTGAATCCGGTCCGGTCGCGGAACTGCCAGCCCAGCCGCTCGCCCGGCTCGAACAGCCGCGAGCGAGCCTCGAGGTCGCGGTCGCTCGAGTTCGCAGAGGTCATAACGGGACTCCGGATGCCGGGTCAGGGACTATGGATTCACAAATTATCAGTCGCCGGGACCCGTCGGGGAGGTCGATCGAGCGGCGCCCGGCGGGCTATCGTGCCTGATCATGACGAGCGGGAGCCGACGGTCGATGGCGGGCGGCCTGGACGGCTTGGCCGGCTGCATCCTGTCCGAGATCCCCCGGCCGACCGGTGCGGCAGACGGCGCGGGCGACGCGCCGCCGACCGACCGGCAGCGACGACTCGCCGCCCTGGTCTCCGCCTATCACGCCGAGTCCGGGCCGGTGGCCGTGAGCTGGCACCGGGCGTCGGCCGCCGGCCCGGTGGAAGTACGGATCGCGGGCGCCGGGCTGGTCTCCCCCGCGGTACGGGACGACGAGCCGGCCCTGCTGAGCCTGCCGGCCGGTGGTCGCGGCCGGTCGGAGCGGCCCGGCGAGTTCGCCGAGGTGCTGCGCGGAGTGCCGGCCTGGACCTCGATCTCCGTGGTCAGCGACCCGTTGCTGGTGCAGGACCGAGCCGAGCCGTCCGGCCCCGAACCGCTGCGCCCGTCGCTGGAGGACTGCCTGCTCGGTGTCTGGCACGGGCCGTTCAGCTGGGTGCTGGTGGCCGAGCCGGTCGCCGGCGAGGACCTCGACGAGGCGATCGCGGCGGTCGGCAACGAGAAGCGGCGGGCCGCGGCACGGGGCGAGGCGTCACCGGACTACGCCGTGCTGACCAGCCGGCTCGAGGCCCGGCACCGCGAGCTGTCCCAGGCGGTGACCACCGGACTGTGGCGGATCGGCTTCGCCGCCGGCGGCCGGACCCCCGAGGCGGCCCGGCGGATCGCGGCTCTGGTCTGCGCGTCGGCCGACACCGTCGAGCTGCCGTACGCGCTGAGGCCGGGGCGCGCCGCCACCGACCTGGACGAGGCACTCGCCCCCGACGAATCGACCGGGACCCTGGTCGGAACGCCGATGCTGGCCGCGATCGCGACGCCGCCGTCGATCGAACTGCCCGGCGTACGGTTCCGGCTGCGGCCCGAGTTCGACGTCACACCGGAACCCCTGATCGGCGGTGAAAGCACCGGGCCCGGTCTGGCGCTCGGCACCGTGCTCGACCGGAACCGGCTGCCGGCGGGTCCGCTGGCCGTACCGCGGTCGAGCCTGAACCGGCACACCTTCGTCTGCGGCGCGACCGGCGCCGGCAAGTCGCAGACCATTCGCGGCATGCTGGAGAACGCCGCTGGCGCCGGTCTGCCCTGGCTGGTGGTCGAGCCCGCCAAGGCCGAGTACCGGCTGATGGCAGCCCGGTTGGCCGGCACCGGTCAGCGAGTGATCGCGATTCGGCCCGGTGATCCGGACGCCGTGCCCGCCGGGCTCAATCCGCTCGAGCCGGGCGTCGACGCCGACGGCCGCCGCTATCCCCTGCAGACCCACCTGGATCTGGTCCGGGCCCTGTTCCTGGCCGCGTTCGAGGCGGACGAGCCGTTCCCGCAGGTGCTGTCGGCCGCGCTGACGCGGTGCTACGAGGAGGCCGGCTGGGACCTCGCGCTCGGCGAGGCGGCCGAGCCGGGCACCGATCCGGCGTATCCGACTCTGGGCGATCTGCAGCGGACCGCGATGGCCGTGGTCGAGGACATCGGGTACGGCCGCGAGATCACCGACAACGTCCGCGGCTTCATCTCCGTACGGCTGGCCAGCCTGCGCCTCGGCACCACCGGCCGTTTCCTCGAGGGCGGTCATCCGCTCGACGTGGACGCACTGCTCCGCTCCAATGTCGTCTTCGAGATCGAGGACGTCGGCGACGACCGCGACAAGGCGTTCCTGATGGGCACCGTGTTGATCAGGTTGGTCGAGCACCTGCGACTGCTGCAGAAACATGATCAACAACGACTCTCCGGGCTGCGGCACCTGAGCGTCTTCGAGGAAGCCCACCGCCTGCTCCGCAACGCCACCGAGGGACCCGCCGCCCATGCCGTCGAGATGTTCGCCGACCTGCTCGCCGAGATCCGGGCGTACGGCGAAGGCTTGATCATCGCCGAACAGATCCCGTCCAAGCTGCTGCCCGACGTGATCAAGAACACCGCGATCAAGATCGTCCACCGCCTCCCCGCCCAGGACGACCGCGACGCCGTCGGCGCCACCATGAACATCACCGAGGCCCAGTCCGACTACCTGGTCACCCTCACCCCCGGCCAAGCCGCCGTCTTCACCGACGGCATGGACTACCCCCTCCTCGCCGCCATGCCCGACGGCACCGCCCGGGAACAGGCCGAGGCCGTCCCCGACGGCCCCGCCGCTCTGGTCGGACGCCGCAGCTCCTCCTGCGGCGCCGACTGCCGTGACCGATCCCCCTGCACCCTGCGCCAACTCCGCACCGCCGAACGCCTCCTCGACACCGACCCCTTGATCACCATCTGGGCCGAACTGGCCGTCGTCGCCCACCTGACCGGCTGGCCCACCCCGGAGCCGAGGGAAGGCCTGCGTGATCGTCTGATCACGATGGACGCTCGTACCCGCGACTGCGCCCTCTCGCATGCCGTCGATCGAGCCGTCGCGGCTCGCTCCTCCATGCTGCCGGCCGGAACTGCCGTCTTCGGCGAGCGAGTCATCGCCACGCTGCGGACCATGATCGACAACGGCGACGGCCCGGTCAAGGACGAGCTCGACCTGACCTGGGTCGCCCGCCCGTACCGTTGGTCGGCCGTTCACGGCGAACTGGTGGTCATGGCCAGGGAACAACTTGCTGACGGCGAAGTGAGGATCCGCCAGTGGGAGCAGGCACTCGGCGAACCGATCCTCGGTGACACCCTCGCCGAGAAGCTGCGACTCGCGCGCGAGCGAGCCGAGCGCGACCTCGACCACCGCGACGAGGTCGCGTTCCGAGTCGGCATCGGGGAAGAGGCCGAGCCGCGGCTCTTCACCGCCATCGGAGCCGGACTCCATGATCCGGACTGGAAGGTGCGGCTCGACGCGGCGTTGACCGAGTTCTCCGATGCCACATGGCCCGGCGAACGCTTCGCCGAGGCGGCTCGAGCGGGTAATCCGCGTGGTACGGAGACGGAAGCAGGTGTGTGATGCCTCTCGACACGAACGGACACAGCGACAAGCCGGATGATCCGGCAGGCAAGGCCCCCGACACGACGGTTCTGAACGCCCACGTACGCCCACGCACCGCCGTCATGACAGACGCGAACGGTCTGACCGCTGCAGAGCTCCGCTTCCTGCGTAACCAGCGCGTGGAGGAGGCCAACGCAGATTCAACGGCAAAGGACGACATACAGAGCGCGCGCGAACATCCGGGCCCGCGGAACGCCGAGAACGTGCGCCCGGATCGGCCGATCACCGAGCGCGACGATCCTTCGGACGAGCCGGTGAGACGCGACGACCGCGACTCCCACCACGAGGAGTCGGACTCGAGTCCTACGCCTTCGAGTGATCAATATCGAACGGCCATCATGACCGACGCCAACGGTCTCACTGCCGCCGAACTCCGGTTCCAGCGCAACAAACGAATAGATGAGGCGGGGGCAAGATCCGCCGGGTACGCCGATGCTAACCGGGAGCGGACAGACTTCGGGACGGAGTCGGCCACAAGTCCAGATGGATCAGCCCCAGATCCCGATAAGTCAGCGGCCGAAAACTCCGGCTCCGGGAAACCTGACCGCCTTGGACAGGAAGTCCATGCCGACCCAAGATCGCCAAGTGACCGACCGGGCACTTTGGCAGCAACCGACGACAATGATGATCCCGAGGAGGCATCCGAAACCGACATGGAGCCGAGGGCTTACGCGGCAGGGGCCGCCGAGGTGGATGGATTCGGCATCGAAGTCGACACGGCCCCCGGCCTGTCTGCAGGCGAGCCGCCGCAGGAACCGCACTCGCAAGACTCTCGGCAAGCCGACGGCCCGACCGCAGGCCTGACGGAAAGCCACGCTCAGGCTGGACGTGCGGTTGACACCGGCGCCGACCATTCAGCAGTCGACGAGATCGATCCGGCTCGGCCTGCCCCTGCCCAGCCCGACAGCTCTGTGCCAGATGAGCATGACGAGGTGCGGCCGGATCCGGAACACGGCTCCACCGGACTGAGCGAACTCGAGGCCGAGCTTCCATTGGAAGGCGCCGACCGGAAAGTCGACGCCATCGATCCACATGCAACAACTGACTATTATCCAACTTTCCCTCCGACGACCTATGACAGGTATCTCGTCCGCGATCAGCAACATCCAATTCCGTTGTTCGACGGGCCCCCGATTCGCGAACAGACCAAGCAAGGATCACTCGGGGATTGTGGCATCGTCTCGACCTTGGGGGCCATAGCTGGCCACCGACCCGAGGCAATTCAGAACTGCATCAAGGAAGCCGGAGCTGGGGAGTACAGAGTCACACTTCACGAGGTCACCCCGGCGACCTTCAGTGATCCGGTGGCAAGACCGACCGGCAACACCGTGACCTACAAGCTCAGCGACGAACTTCCTGTTCGGAGCGACAGGTCCGGACAGCCTCTTGCGGGCATGAAGGCCGAAACCTCAAGCTGGGCAGCCCTCCTGGAGAAAGCCGTCGCCGCACAGGACCAAACATGGACCGGAACCGAGCAAGCAGCCTGGGACCAGGCATGGCTCGATTACCGCAAGGCCGCTGTCGACACCGCACGGACTCGAGCCAATCTCCAGCCGTCCCCCGCGAAGGGCCCGTCCGGCTACAACCGACTCGACATAGGCTCGAACCCATTCCAACGAGCAGATCTCCTCGCACAGGTCACAGGTTCCGAGGCAGAGGTTCGATCGATACCCGGCGAAAGCGAAGGCGAGCAGACCCTGCTTGATGAGTTCAAGGATCGTCTTTCGGATGGCAAACCGATCCTCGTAGGATCGAGAGGGAAGATCCCAGGTGAAGCACATCCATTCTCTCGGCGCGTGTTCGCTTTTAGCCATGCCTACGAGGTCGTAAAAATCGAGGACGACAAGATACACGTCCGCAACCCCTGGGGATCTGACGAGTATGGGAATTCATCCGATCCCCCTCCCATGGATGCCAGGACGTTCTGGAATTACTTTCGACGATTCCAGTCCGACGGCAGTCAAGCCGGCTACTACACTACCTTGAAGTGAGGAACACGATGAGTGATGGCCTTCCCGAGACGATCGTCCTTCGGGCGACAATCCGCGAAGATTTTCCTGACCATGGGAGCATCGTCGGCGACAGCGACGTGGATGAGAGTGGGCATCGAGTCATCGGATTGGGGATAGCGGACAAGGCTGGAGCCCGTGACCTCGAGAACCTGACCGAAGGAGATTCCTTCGAATTCGCGGGCGCAACTTGGCAGGTGGCGAAGATCTTCGGGTCAAGGTCAGTTGAATCCGGTAACGATGACACGGTCGGCGGCGGAACTGCCGTGGCTGAGCTCACGCGGATCCCAGTGGATCACGGCAGCAAGTAGGACAGCTGCCGAGGGCGGGAATCAGTGGTCAGCACCGAACTGCCAGGCGGGCCTTGGTCGTCGACCCACCCCGGCCGCCTGAAGTTCAACTCTTCAGCACCCCGGTCAGGCGGTCGTACTCGTACACGGTGCTCCGGCTCTGGCCGGGCCGCTGGCGGTCGGTGACGGTGAAGACCATCAGGCCTCGTTTGACGTCGTCGGAGGTCCGGATGGTCAGCCAGGGTTTGCCGTCCCGGGTCACGTTGATCTCGTTGAGGAAGGTCGCGTCCCGGCCGGGCTTGATCGAATAGGTCCGGTTCTCCGGATTGATGATGTCCAGGCCGCCGTCCTCCCGGATGACGGTGGTGGCGACCAGGTTGCCGGCGAAGTCGTACATGGGGGCCGGGTCGCCGACGTAGAACTTCAGGCGGCCCTGGCCGCTGACGTCCATGCCGTTGTAGAAGTTCTTGCCCAGCTGGTCGAACCAGAAGTGCGGGAGGTACGCCTTCGCGCTGGTGTTCGGGCCGGCGTAGTAGGCCAGGTGCCAGTGCGGCGGGTTGTCCGGGTGCAGCGTGTTGTTGGTCTCGAAGCCCATCAGGTACCAGGTGTGACCCTTCCCGGCGGCGGTGGCGGCGAGCCCGGAATCCCTCAGGACCGCCTCGGTCGCGACCAGGTAGCTGATCACCGAGGTGACCTGGCCGGCCGGCCAGGCGACCGTCGTCCACGGACCGGTGACGCGGTCCGGATCGTTGTGTTCGATCCGCCACTGGACGCCGGGCACGGTCGGGATCGAGCTCCAGACCTGGATGGTCGGCTGCTCGGCGTTGGTCGTCGCGGCGGTCACCGGCACGGTGAAGGTCACCGTGTCACGGTCCGGCCGGGCGAAGCTCAGGTGGCTGTCCCGCCACACGATGTCGCTGATCTTGATGCCGGGCCACCGCACGGTCACCGTGATGCCCGCCTCGCTGCGCGGCCCCTGGATGAACGTGTAGTACTCGGCCCGGCTCGCAACGTGGAACTTCTCCCCCGCCACGAACGCGTAGCCCTCCGGCAGGGTGACCTCGGGGACGCTCGGTGTGCCCGGGCCGGCCCGCACGATCCGGATTCCCGCGTACGAGAGCTCGGCGGCCGACGACAGCGTGGCCGGACCGACCATCCCCAGCACCATCGCCAGGGCAGCGCCAAGAACCAACAAGCGGCTTCCCATGGAGGAAAAACAATCACATGCCGCGCCCCCGTTCAATGGGTACGGCGAGCGCGCGAGACAGGGTTCGGCCGCCGTTCACCGGAAGACTCGGCGGCCGACATGCGTGGCACCCGGCGCCGAAACCTGACCGGCCGCGTACGCTCGGAGCCCGTGAACCGCGATCTTCTCGCCGAGTTCGGACTCGATCCGGACGTCCTCCATCTGAACCACGGCGCCTTCGGCTGCGCCCCGATCGTCGTCCGCCGCGCCGCCGAGGCCTGGCGGGACCGCGCCGAGCTCAACCCGCACCGCTTCAACGGCCGCGAACTTCCGACGTTGATCAAGAGCTCGCGGGAACGGGCCGCCGCCTTCCTCCGTGTCGAGCCGGACGCGATCGGCCTGGTCCGCAACGTGTCCGAGGGCGTCTCCTCCGTGCTCGCCTCGCTCGACCTCGCCCCTGGCGACGAGCTGGTCCTGTGCAACCACGGCTACGGAGCGGTACGGATCGCCGCCCAGAACTGGGCCGACCGGCGCGGCGCCGTGATCAAGATCGCGGAGTTCGATCTTGGTGCGAACGACGCCGAGATCGTCGCCGCGTACACCGCGCAGGTCGGTCCGCGGACCCGCCTGGTGGTGGTCGACCAGATCACCGCACCGACCGCGACGGTGCTGCCGGTGGCCGAGATCGCCGCGGCCGTCGACGCACCGGTGCTGGTCGACGCCGCCCACGTGCCCGGCACGCTGGACACCGACATCGCCGCTCTCGGCGCCGCGCACTGGGTCGGCAACCTGCACAAGTGGGCGTTCACGCCCCGCGGCACCGCCGCCCTGTGGACCCGGTCCGACCTGCGGGAACGTACCTTCCCGAGCACGATGAACTGGCAACTCAACGAGGGTTATGCGCCGGCCTTCGACCACCCGGGTACCTGGGACTACGCCGGCTGGCTCGCCCTCGGCGACGGTCTCGACTTCTGGGAGCGGCTCGGCGGCTGGGACCAGGTGCAGCGCCAGGCCGAGCTGGTCGGCACCGGCCAACGGCTGCTCGCCGAGGCGTTCGGCACCTCGCTGGACGGCCTCGCCGCGCACCCGGCGCCGACGATGCGGCTGGTCCGGTTGCCCGACACGCTCACCGACGCCGAGCAGACCGGCCGGCTGGCGACCCGGCTCGCCGAGGAGTACGCGATCGAGGCCGCGGTATCGTTCCGGGACGGGCGGCCCCAGGTGCGCCTGGCCGCGGCGCCGTACAACACCGTGGACGACTACGACCGACTGGCCGCGGCGGTGACCAAGATCATCGCCGACTGATCCCTCGCCGACCGGGGTCTTGATCGATCAGGAATCGAGAAGTGCCCGGCTCCTTGCCGCGGTTAGCGTGAACGCGTCGTCCACGTCAACCACACAAGGAGAATCCGATGACCGACTCGTCGAACGAGGGCATCAAGACCGTCCTGCATCCCGTCACCGATCTGGCCGCCGCCAAGAAGGTGTACGCCGCGCTGCTCGGCCTGGAACCGCAGGCCGACTCCCCGTACTACGTCGGCTTCGACGTCGCCGAGCAGCACATCGGGCTGGTGCCGGCCGGCGGGCCGCAGAGCCTGGCGGCGCCGGTGGCCTACTGGCACGTCGGCGACCTCGAGGCGAAGCTGGCCGAGGTCGTCGCGGCCGGCGGCACCGTGCAGGAGGAACCGCACCAGGTCGGCCCGGGCCGGCGGGTCGCGACGTTCACCGACCCCGACGGCAACGTCCTCGGCCTCCTCGAGGACGAATGACTGATTAGATCGGCACCAGGACCCAGCTACCACGATGGAGACACGATGAGCACGGCGACGAGGACCCGGAAGCAGACCGCCGGCACGGCGGCCCCGGACCGGCACCCGGCGGACAGCCATGATCTGATCCGCGTCCACGGGGCCCGGGAGAACAACCTCAAGGAGGTCAGCCTGGAGATCCCGAAGCGCCGGCTGACCGCGTTCACCGGCGTCTCCGGGTCCGGCAAGAGTTCCCTGGTCTTCAACACGATCGCGGCCGAGTCGCAGCGGATGATCAACGAGACCTACAGCACCTTCGTGCAGGGCTTCATGCCGACCTTGGCCCGGCCCGAGGTGGATGTCCTGGACGGGCTGACCACGGCGATCATCGTCGACCAGGAACGGATGGGCTCGAACCCGCGCTCGACCGTCGGCACCGCGACCGACGCCGACGCGATGCTGCGGATCCTGTTCAGCCGGCTCGGCAAGCCGCACATCGGCTCGCCGAAGGCGTACTCCTTCAATGTGGCGTCGATCAGCGGCGCCGGCGCGGTCAACTTCGAGAAGGGCGGCCGCACGGTCAAGGAGCGCCGTGACTTCAAGATCATCGGCGGCATGTGCCCGCGCTGCGAGGGCGTCGGCCGGGTGTCCGATTTCGATCTCAGCCAGCTGTACGACGACACCTTGTCCCTCAACGAGGGCGCGCTGCTGGTGCCGAACCACACCGGGGACAGCTGGTACGGCACCATCTACAAGCAGTCCGGCTTCCTCGACGCGGACAAACCGATCCGCAAGTTCACCAAGAAGGAGCTGGAAACCCTGCTCTACAAGGAGCAGACGCGGATCAAGGTGAACGGGGTCAACGTCTGGTTCATGGGCCTGATCCCGCGGATCCAGCAGTCCATGCTGTCCAAGGAGCGGGAGGGCATGCAGCCGCACATCCGCGAGTTCGTGGACCGGGCGATCACCTTCCAGACCTGTCCCGAGTGCGACGGCTCCCGGCTGAGTGAGCTGGCCCGGTCCTCCAAGATCAAGAAGATCAACATCGCGGACGCCTGCGCGATGGAGATCACGGAACTCGCCGACTGGGTCCGCGGGCTGAAGGAGCCGTCGGTCGCGCCGCTGCTGACGAAGCTGCAGGAGACGCTGGACTCCTTCGTCGAGATCGGCCTCGGCTATCTGTCGCTGAACCGGTCCTCCGGCACCCTGTCCGGCGGCGAGGCGCAGCGGACGAAGATGATCAGGCATCTCGGCTCGTCGCTGACCGACGTGACGTACGTCTTCGACGAGCCGACCATCGGCATGCACCCGCACGACATCCAACGAATGAACAACCTGCTGCTCCGCCTGCGGGACAAGGGAAACACCGTCCTCGTCGTGGAGCACAAGCCGGAGGCGATCGCGATCGCCGACCACGTGGTCGATCTTGGTCCCGGTGCCGGCGCCGCGGGCGGTGAGATCGTCTTCGAGGGTACGGTCGAGGACCTGCGGAAGAGCGACACCCTGACCGGCCGGCACCTGGACGACCGGGCCTCGGTCAAGGAGTCGGTCAGGTCAGCGCAGGAGTTCCTGGAGGTGCGCGGAGCGAACGCCAACAACCTCCGCAACGTCGACGTGGACCTCCCGCTCGGCGTCCTCTGTGTGATCACCGGCGTGGCCGGCTCCGGCAAGAGTTCCTTGATCAACGGCTCCGTGTCCGGGCGGGACGGCGTCGTGACGATCGACCAGGGCGCCATCCGCGGCTCCCGGCGGAGCAACCCGGCCACGTACAGCGGACTGCTGGAGCCGATCCGGAAGGCCTTCGCCAAGGAGAACGGGGTCAAGCCGGCCCTGTTCAGCGCGAATTCCGAAGGCGCCTGCCCCACCTGCAACGGTGCCGGCGTGATCTACACCGACCTGGCGATCATGGCCGGTGTCTCGACCGTCTGCGAGGAGTGCGACGGCAGGCGCTACCAGGCCGAGGTGCTCGAGTACAAGCTCGGCGGCAAGGACATCAGCGAGGTGCTTGCCCTGTCCGTCGCCGACGCGGCCGAATTCTTCGCGACCGGCCCCGGCGCCACCCCCGCCGCGCAGAGGATCCTGGACCGGCTCGCCGACGTCGGCCTCGGCTACCTGACCCTCGGCCAGCCGTTGACCACGCTGTCCGGTGGCGAGCGGCAGCGACTGAAGTTGGCCACGCAGATGGGCGAGAAGGGCGGCGTCTACGTCCTGGACGAGCCCACCACCGGTCTGCACCTGGCCGACGTCGAACAACTGCTCGGACTGCTGGACCGGCTCGTCGACGCCGGCAAGTCGGTGATCGTCATCGAGCACCACCAGGCCGTGATGGCCCACGCCGACTGGATCATCGACCTCGGCCCCGGCGCCGGCAATCAGGGCGGCACGATCGTCTTCGAAGGCACCCCGGCCGACCTGGTCGCCGCCCGCTCGACCTTGACCGGCGAACACCTCGCCGACTACGTCGGCGCCTAGCGCCGCAAGGCCATCCCCGACCGAGGGGTCAGGGCGTTGTGGGGTCGCCGGCGAGGAGGTGCTCCAGTTCGGGGCGGCCGGGGAGGTCGGCGGGGTGCTGCAGGCGGTCGTCGCGTACGTAGTAGAAGGCGGCGTCGACCCGGTCGAGGGAAAGGCCGGTGAGTTCGGCCCACGCGACGCGGTAGATCGCCAGCTGCAGCGGGTCGGCGTCGCCGATCCGGCTGGTCTTCCAGTCCAGCACCTGGAAGCGCGGCCCGTCCTCGTCCTCGGCGAGGCGATAGACGGCGTCGATCCGGCCGCGGATCAGCCGGCCGCCGAGGAGCAGGGTGAACGGCGCTTCGAGCGCGTACGGGATCACGGCGCCGAACCGACCGGCGGCGAAGCGCTGGCAGAGCTCGCGCAGCTCGTCGTCGTCCGCGGCGCCGCTGTCGGCGCGGTCGGGCAGCTCGTCGGGGTCGATCAAGGGCAGCTGGCCGACGCCGCCGGTCCGCAGGGTGCCGGAGAAGTGCTGTTCGACCCACTGGTGGAAGCGGGTGCCGAACCGGGCGGCGCGCGACGGCGGGCGCGGCATCGGCCGGGCCAGGTCGGCGGCGAAGCCGGTGGGGTCGGCGTTCAGCCGCAGCACCGCCGACGCCGACAGGGTCTCCGGCAGCCGTACCGAACGATCGGGGGTCCGGGCCGCCCGCTGCTCGGCCAGCAGCCGCTCGATGTCGTCGTCCCAGGCCGCCACGATCTCTTCGTGATCAAGGAGCAGCGGCTCGGTCGAACCGTCGTATGTCCCGCTCCGGGCCCTCCGCTCCCGGGCCTCGCCGACGGCGGTCGCCGCGGAGCGGCGCCGGCGCAGGGCATCCGGATCGTACGGCTTCGGCCACGGCTGCGGCGCCGCGGCGACGACCAGCGGATTCGCCTCGCCGGGCGGCGGCGCCTCGGCGACCAGTTCCCCCTGCCGGGCCGCCTCCGCCATGATCGTCTGCAGGTAGGTCGAGATCACCCGGGGCTTGATCAACTCCGCCCGCCACCAGTGGCCGGACCCGATCAGCAACTGCTTGGCCCGGGTCGCCGCCACGTAGGCCAGCCGGTCCTCGGACAGGAGTTGCTGCTCGGTGAGCTCCCGCTTGTAGCTCGCCATCGCCGAGTTCGTCGTGTCGCCGAGCTGCGGGATCGCGTCGGCGTCGCCGCGCAGGTCGGCCGGCAGCACGGCCGGGTTGGTCACCCAGTTGTCGGTCACCCGGTCACTCGGGAAGGTCCCCTTCACCAGCGCGGGCAGGAAGACGACCTCCCACTCCAGGCCCTTCGCCTTGTGCACGGTGAGCAGCTTGACCGCCTCGCGGTCGGTCGGCACCGCCTGATCGAGCCCGTTTCCTTGATCGATCTCGGCCTGCAGGTACGCCAGCAGCCCGGACAACGACGCCTCGCCGTCGACGTCCACGTAGTCCGCCACCGCATCGAGGAAGGCGCCGAGTTGATCACGGCGGGCGGACCGGGCGAACTCCGGCGTCGCGGTCAGCTCGACGTCCAGGCCGAGAATCCCGATCACCCGACGGACCAGATCGAGCACCGGCTCCTCGGCATGCCGACGCAGGTACGCCAGCTCGCCGGACAACTGGCGGAACCGGGTCAGCGCGGCCGCCGAGTAGCCCGGGTTCCCGTCCGACCCGAACCGCGGCTCGGCATCGTCCGGCCGCGTGCCCGGCTCGTCGAACGGACTCTCCAGGGCGTCCAGCAGGCTGACCACGTCGGTCGGGTCGACGTCGGCGACGGCGAGCTCGAGCGACGAGACCAGGTCGTCCCCGTCCTCGGCCCCGGAATGATCATGGTCGCGGGCCAGTGCCTTGGCGCGCCGGCCGAGCAGGGCAAGATCACGAGGACCGAGATTCCAGCGCGGGCCGGTGAGCAGCCGGATCAGGTCCGGGTTGGCCGTCACGTCGTCGACCGCCCGCAGGGTCGCGATCACGTCGGCGATCTCGGGCAGGTTCAGCAGGCCGCCCAGGCCGACGATCTCGACCGGGATGTCCCGGCTGGTCAGCTCGGCATAGATCGGTCCGATGTCGGCGTTGCGGCGGGTCAGGATCGCGATGTCGGCCCAGGCCTGCACCTGCTGTTCGGACCTGATCATGATCACCTGGTCGGCGATCCAGCTGACCTCCTCCGGCCACGACTCGAACGTCGCCGCCCGTACGGTGCCGGGCCCGGCGCTCTCCGGTGCCTGCAGCAGGCCCATCCCCTGCGCGGCGTCCTCGGCGCCCGGAAGCGTCTCCGCCCGCAGGGGTCGGCTGAGCACGTTGGCCACGTCGAGGATGGTGTGCCCGCTGCGCCGGTTCACGGTCAGCGCGTAGCGCGGGCTGCGCTGGCCCTTGACGGTACGGAATTCTCCGGCGAACTGCAGGATGTTGCTCGCCGCGGCGCCGCGCCAGCCGTAGATCGCCTGGAACGGGTCGCCGACCGCGGTGACCGGGTGGCCCAGCCCCTCGCTCGGCGTACGGCCGGAGAACAGGCCGCGGAGCATGATCGCCTGGGCCGCCGACGTGTCCTGGTACTCGTCCAGCAGCACCACCTTGAACGCGGCCCGTAGCGACGCCGACACCTGCGGCACCTCGGCGGCGAGCCGTGCCGCGATCGCCATCTGGTCGGCGAACTCGACCACGCCGAGATGCCGCTTCAGCTCCTGGTAGTCGCGGACCAGGCTGGCCAGCTCGAGCCGCTCCTCGGTGGCGATCATGGCCCGCTTCACGTCGGCGTACACGTTGCCGCGGTTGTTCAGCGGTGCCGACGCCAGCCCGGTCAGCACGTCCCGGGCGTGCCGGTCCAGCTGCCCGGAATCGACCAGGTGCTGCTGCAGGTCGGCGTCCAACCGGAGCACCCGATCGGTCACGGTGCCCGGCCGCAGCCGCGAGATGAACTCGAACGGACCCGCGGCGGCCCGGACCACTCGCGAGGCCAGCCGGTAGCGGGTCGCGCCGCTGATCATGGTCGGGTCGGAGTCGACGCCGATCCGCAGGCCGTGCTCGGACACCAGCCGGGCCGCGAACGCGTCGTACGTCATGATCAACTGCTCGCCCGACTCGTCGATCCCGCGATCGCTGACCACGCCGGCCCGGACCAGGGCCGTCCGGACCCGGTCGGACAGCTCGGCCGCGGCCTTGCGGGTGAAGGTCAGCCCGAGCACCTCCTCCGGGCGCACCGCGCCGATTCCGACCAGCCAGACCACCCGGGCCGCCATCACCGTGGTCTTGCCCGAACCAGCGCCCGCGATGATCACGCTCGGCTCCAGCGGCGCCGTGATCGCGGCCAGCTGCTGGTCGGAGAACCGGATGCCGAGCGCCTCGATCAGGTCGTCGGTGCCCTCGAACCGGCGAGCGGCCGCCACCGGGCGCAACGCGTGAACCGTCATGGAATCACTCGCTGCCCACCGGACTGGGCCGGGCAGCTGCCGGCGAACGGGCAGTACCGGCAGGACCCGTTGACCGTCGCATGGAAGGTCTCGGTACGGATCGTGCGGGCCGCCCGGAGCAGCCGTCGGTGCACCCAGGTCGGCTGCCCGGCCAGTTCCGGATCGCCCTCGGGTTCGGGGTCCGAGACCGGGAAGGGTACGTCGTCGAGGGAGGCCTGCTGGAACACCTTCGGCAGCTCGGCCCCGTCCGCCAGCCGCAGGTAGACCAGCTCTGCGCCCGCCGGCCGGGCATCCGGGCCGGCCACCTCGGCGAACGCGCCCTGGGCGACGGCCAACTGGTACGCCCCGAGTTGATCTTGCAGTGCGACGTCGACCGCGGCCGGCTGGGACCGGCCGGTCTTGAAGTCGATGATCCGGATCCGGCCGTCGGGATCGCGTTCCACCCGGTCGGCGACGCCGGTCAGCCGGACCCGGTCGGGTCCCAGGTCGATCTCGGTGCTGAACTCGACCTCGGTGCCGAGCAGCTGCTGACCGGTCCGGGCCTGCTGCCAGGCGGCGAAGCGTTCCAGGGCCGACTCGGCCTCGACGCGTTCGGTGGCGGACAGCCACTTGGCGTCGAAGTCGAGCTGGTCCCACACCGTCTCCAGGTGGTCGGCCAGCCGGTCCGGGTCGACACCGTCCCGGGCGCCGTGCTCGGCGAGGACGTGGATCACCGAACCGAAGCCGGCGGCCGAACCACGGGCCTGCTCGGCCTGGACCCGACGGGACAGGAACCACTGCCGCGGGCAGGCCAGGGCCGAGGCGAGCTGGCTGCCGGACAACTGGATCGGCGCATCCGGCGCGACAACCGGCGGAACCGAACCTTCGTTCCCTGAGCTTGTCGAAGGGCCCGGGCGATCCGGGCCTGGCCCTTCGACAGGCTCAGGGGACGGGTTGTCGTCGCTGAGCGGCAGCATCCCCCACCAGCGCTGCGGATCGGCGGCGGGCACCAGCGGCCGGCCGTCGTCGTCGCGGGCGTCGGCCAGCCGGGCCAGCCGGAGCGCGGCCTGCTCGCGGAGCACCGGCGGCAGGTCGGCGTTGACGCTCGCGGCGCGCAGCTCGCCGACCAGGGCCGGCAGCGTCAGCGGCCGGCGGGGCCGGCCGGGCAGGTCCCGTACGGTCACGCCGAGCTCGGCCAGGAACCGCGACGGCTGGTCGCCCTCCCCCTCGGTGCCGGCGACCGCGGTGATCACCAGCCGGTTCCGGGCCCGGGTGCAGGCGACGTAGAACAGCCGCCGCTCCTCGGCGATCCGGATCGCGGTCGGTACGTCGTCGGCCAGGCCGTGCCGGGACAACCGGTCCGGTTCGAGCAGGGAGCCGCGCCGTCGGACGTCGGGCCAGACGCCCTCCTGCACGCCGGCCACCACGACCAGCGGCCACTCGAGTCCCTTGGACCGGTGCGCCGTCAGGACCCGTACTGCCTCGCCGCGCAGATCCGCCTCGCGCAGCGTGTCGGCCGGGATCTGCTGCCCCTCCACCTCGGCCAGGAATCCGGTGACGCCGCGCAGTCCGACCACGTCCTCGGACCGGCCGGCGACGTCGAACAGCGCGCAGATCGCATCCAGGTCACGGTCCGCGCGGCGGGCCGGCTCACCACCGCCGGCCGCCTCGCGGCGCAGCTTGTCCGGCCAGCCGGTGCCGGTCCAGAGCAGCCAGAGCGCCTCCTCCGCGGAGCCGCCGTTCATGATCAACTTCTCGCAGTCGATCAGCAACGCGGCCAGGCCGGCGGCCCGGTCGCGCTCCGGCGCGGCGGGCAGCTCGGCCAGCAGGTCGGGGTCGTTGAGGGCCCGGGCGATCAGCTCGGCCGACAGCCGGGGCAGGCCGGCTCCGGCGAGTTCGGCCCGTTCGGCGGACCGGAGCGCGCGACCGAGCCGGCGCAGGCCGAGGCTGTCCAGGCCGCCGAGCGGCGAGGTGAGCAGGGTCTGGGCCTGCTCCTGGTCGATCCGGCGGCCGGTCGCCGCGACCTGCAGCGCCAGCAGCAGCGGCCGGACCGCGAGCTCGGCGGACAGCGGGATCTCGTCGCCGGCCACCTCGATCGGGATCCCGGCCGCACTGAGCGCCCGGCTGAGTGGCGGGATGCTGCGCCGGCCGGACCGGACCAGCACCGCCATCTCGGACCAGCGGACCCCGTCCCGCAGGTGCGCACTGCGCAGGATGTCGGCGATGTGCTCCGCCTCAGCTCCGGTGCTGGCGCAGGTGAAGACGTCGATCCGGCCCGGTGGCAGGTCCGGCGTCGGCTCGGGGTGCCGGTAACTCTGGTACACCTCGGGCGGCAGCGGCCGCGGCAGGCTCATCCGGTCGGCCAGGTTGCGGCTGACCGACAGCAGCGCCTTGCCGAACCGCCGGGTCCGGCCGAGCGCGATCACCGGTGCCCGGTCACCCGACGCGGTCGGGAAGGCGTCGCCGAAGTCGAGGATGCCGCGCGCCTCGGCGCCCCGGAACGCGTAGATCGACTGGTCCGGGTCGCCCACCGCGACGACGTCGCGGCCGTCGCCGGCGATCGCCTGCAGCAGCCGGACCTGGGACGGGTCGGTGTCCTGGTACTCGTCGACGAACACGGCCGCCAGTTCGGACCGTACGGTGTCGCGGATCACCGGGTCGGCCAGCAGGATCCGGCACCGGTGCACCAGCTCCGCGTAGTCCATCACCCGTTCCGAGTCGAGGACGTCGAGGTACTCGTCGAAGAACTGGCCGACGCTGACCCACTCCGGCCGGCCGGCCGCCTCACCGGCGTCGATCACGTCCTCCGGATCCATCCCCAGTTGCCGCGCCTTGGCCAGCACCGACCGCACCTCGGCCGCGAAGCCGCGGGTCGGGAAGGCCGCCGCCAGGCTGGCCGGCCAGTCCGCCCGGCCGGTCTCCGGACTGCCCTCGAGGATCTCCCGGACCCGGAACTCCTGCTCGGGCGCGGTCAGCAGCCGGATCGCCTGACCGGACCGGTCGACCGCGGAGAACCGCCGGATCAGCGCGTAACAGAACGAGTGGAACGTCATCGCCAGCGGCGTCGCCACCGACCGGCCGAGCCGGGCCGCGATCCGGGTCCGCAGCTCACCGGCGGCCCGGCGCGAGAACGTCAGCACCAAGATCGACTCCGGCCGCAGCCCGCGCCGCTCGATCCGGTCCACCACCGACTCGACCAGGGTCGTCGTCTTCCCCGTACCCGGGCCGGCCAGCACCAGCAGCGGCCCGCCCGGATGGTCGACGACGCGTTGCTGGGTCGGATCCAGCTCCGGCATCGGTGCCGCCGGCCGCGGGGTGCGGATCAGCTGATACATGGTGTCCTTCTTCGCCTGACAAGTCGACGGTAGTGCACCAGACGCCACCGACAGTGATGCCACCCCGTCAATCGGCGGACTCGGCACGGCGCCGGCTGACCAACAGGGCGAGCAGCAGGACGAGCACCGCGCCGCCGGTCATCAGCAGGCCGAGATGGTGCAGGCCGTTGCTGCTCAGGTCCCGTTCGAAGATCAGCCCGATCATCGCGGTGGCGAGGATCGCGCCGAGGTAGCGGAAGGTCTGGAACAGGCCACCCGCCGACGCGGTCCGGTCGGCCGGGGCGGCGTCGTACAGAGCGGTCTGCAGGCCCAGGTTGTTGAACCCGTTCGGGATGCCGAAGGCCAGCGCGATCAGCACGATCAGCCAGATCGGCGAACCGTCGCCGAGCACCTGGATCAGCAGGGTCGCGACCAGCAGCACGCAGGAGCCGAAGATCAACGCGGGCCGTGACCCGGCCCGGCCGATCAGCCGCGCCGCCAGCGGTACGGTTGCGATGCCGAGCCCGGCCACCGGCAGCACCATCAGGCCGGCCGCGTCGCTGCCGAAGCCGCGGGCCACCTCGAGCCAGAGCGGCAGCGAGAAGAACATCGCGTAGAACGTGAGATTGATCATGCCCTGCTGCGCCAGCACGGAGCTCAGGGCCCGGTTGGCGGCGAGCCCGCGGACGTCGAGGAACGGCTCGGCCACTCGGCGTTCCCACAGCACCAGGGCCAGCCCGGCCGCGATGATCACCGCGATCAGCCACCAGCGCGGCCCGTTCGCGAAGGACAGGATGAAGATCAACAACGAGATCAGGGTGGCGGTGAACAGGCCGATCCCGGGCAGGTCGATGGATGCCCGCCGGCCGGGCTTCGGCCGGGTCCGCGGCAGCACCTTCCAGGCCAGCACCAGCCCGATCAGGGTCAGCGGTACGTTCACGACGAAGACGGCCGGCCAGCCCGCCCAGGCGACCAGGAACCCGCCGAGCACCGGGCCGAGTGCGGCGCAGCTGGAGTTGGCCATGCTGATCGCGCCCAGCGCGCCGGCGGGCGTGCTGCCCGGCGGCGCGGCGGCCCGGATCAGGGTGAGTGCCGCCGGGTACGCGGTCGAGGTGCCGAAGGCCTGCACCACCCGCAGCGCGACCAACCACCAGAGCCCGGGCGCGAACGGCATCAGCGCCGACGTCGCCAGGACCAGCGCCAACCCGAACAGGAACAGCCGCCGCGCCCCGAACTGATCGATCAGCCGGCCCATCAGGGGCTGGCCGACGGCGGCCGCGACGTAGAACCCGGAGACCAGCCAACTGACGTCCGCGACCGAGGTGTCGAACTCGCGCTGCAGGACGGCCAGCGCGACCGCGATCATGGACGAGTTGAGCGGGTTCAGCGTGGTGCCGAGCGCCAGGGTGGCGACCAGCCGCGGCGGCACCCCGCCCAGCCGGTCGCGACCCGAAGCCATGGCTCGACCTTACGCAGGCCGGCACCGGTCGCCGACGGGGTTGATCATCATCCGGCACGCGCGGCGCCGGGCGCGGTCAGGAGATCACGTACTTCCAGCCCGGCCGCCAGCGGAACTCCTCCGCGGCCAGCTCGTCCACGGTGACCGCCTCGGTCCGGCGGCGCAGCGCCCAGCGGGTCGCGATGTGGCCGACCATGACGACGGTGCCGCCCGGGAACAGGTCGCGCAGGTCGTCCAGGGCCCGGTCGACCCGGTCCAGGGCGGCCAGCCAGCTCTCCCCGCCGGGGTACGGATTGCGCAGGAACCGGGTGATCGTCGGCCCGTGCACCTGCTCCTTCGGCGCGCCGCCGAGCAGCCCGTAATGGCATTCGCGCAGCCGCCAGTCGTAGAACACGGGCACGTCCAGCGCCGCACAGCCGAGGCCGACGGTCTGCCGGACCCGGGCCAGGTCGGAGCCGACGACGGCGTCCGGGCCTCGGTCCCGGATCCGCTCCCCCAGCTCACCGGCCTGCTGCCGGCCCAACTCGGACAGTTCGCCGGGCAGCCAGCCGGTGGCTCGGCCGGCCTCGTTGTCCGTCGTCGTCGCATGGGTCTCGTACAGAATCGTCAGGGCGGCCATCGGTCAGCCCAGCCGACGGTTGGCCAGCACCGGAAGCTTCTCCCGGACCGGGCCGATCGCCTCCGGGTCGAGGTCGGCCAGCAACAGCTCCGGGCCGATCCCGGCCTCGGCGATCACGGCCCCGTCGGGCCCGACGACCAGGCTGCCGCCGACCCCGGTCGGCGCCGTGCCGACGGTCTCGATCCCGATCGTGCTCGGGTCGGCCTGGCCACAGGCCGCGACGAACGTCGTCGAGTCCAGGGCGCGGGCCCGGACCAGCAGCCGCCACTGGTCGAGCTTGCCGGGGCCGGCTCCCCAGGACGCCGGCACGATGATCAACTGCGCGCCGCGGTCGGCCAGGCCGGTGAACAGCTCCGGGAACCGTACGTCGTAACAGATGGCGCAGCCGATCCGCAGTCCGGCCGCCTCGATCGCGACCAGTTCGGCGCCGGGCGCGACGGTCCGCGACTCGGTGAAGCCGAACGCGTCGAACAGGTGCACCTTGTCGTAGCGGGCGTCGCCGTCCGGCCCGGTGATCAACAGCGTGTTGGTCACCCGGCCGTCGTCCGCCGGCGTGAACATCCCGGCCGCCACCGTGATCCCGGCCTCGCGCGCAATCTCCCGGACCCGGGTGGCCCACGGCCCGTCCAACGGTTCGGCGACCTCGGCCAGCGAGCGGCCGAAGCAGCGCATGGTCGCCTCCGGGAAGATCACCAGGCTCGCCCCGGCGGCAACGGCCGCGGCGGTCTGCTCGGCGACCAGTTCCAGGTTCTGGGCGGGGTCGGGCCCGCTGACGATCTGGGCCAGGGCGATCCGGGTCACGCAGGCGATCCTAGTAGAGCCTCGCGGCTGAAGCGGGGTGTCTGGCGGCGTCTGGGTGCGTACATCGCTAGGCCGACGAGGGAGGGCTACCGGGTCGTAACGCGACCGAAGTCGAACGACGCGAGGTGCGTGCCCAGGCGTCGCCAGGCGCCCCGCTTCAGCCGCGAGGCTCTACTCGTGTCGACACCACGTCGTCGCGGCGGATGCCCAACATGAAGAGGATCGCATCCAGATGCGGTACGGACACGGTGGCGTCGGCCTGCTCCCGGACCACCGGCTTGGCGTTGAACGCGATCCCGAGGCCGGCCGCGGCCAGCATGTCGAGGTCGTTCGCGCCGTCGCCGACCGCTACGGTCTGCGACGTCGGTACGCCCTCCAGCTCGGCGATCCGGGCCAGCAGCCGCGCCTTCTCCGGGCGGTCGACGATCGGCCCGAGCAACTCGCCGGTGATCACGCCGTCGCTGATCTCCAGCGTGTTCGCGAAGGCATGATCAAGACCGAGGTCGGCCTTCAGCCCGTCGGTGAACTGGGTGAAGCCGCCGCTCACCACGGCCACGGCGTAGCCCAGCCGGTGCAGCGTCGTGACGAACGTCCGGGCGCCCGGGGTCAGCGTGATCCGGGCCCGGGCGCGTTCGATGGCGGCCAGGTCGAGCCCCTTGAGCAGCCGGACCCGGGCCCGCAGGGACTGTTCGAAGTCGAGTTCGCCGGCCATCGCCCGGGTCGTGATCTCGGCGACCTGATCACCGCAGCCGGCCTCGTCGGCGAGCAGTTCGATCACCTCGTTGGTGATCAAGGTCGAGTCGACGTCGAGCACCACCAGCCGCTTCGCCCGGCGCTCCAGGCCGTCCGCCTGGACGGCCAGGTCGACCCCGGTGCGCTGGGCGACGCCGACCAGCCGTCGGCGCAGTTCCTCGGGCCGTTCGGTGATCACCACGAGCTCGTACGCGATCACCGGCTCGGTCGCCAGCCGGAAGATCCGGTCGATCGTGCCGTCGTGCTCGGCGACCGCGTCGGCCACCTCGGCCAGGCTGTCCGGCCCGACCCGGGAGCCGAGCACGGTGATCACGTGCCGGCGCCGGCCGGCCCGGGCCGAACGGGCCTCGACCCGTTCGAAGTCGATCTTGAGCTCACGGGTGAACGCCCAGTAGAGGACGTCCTTGATCACCCGGTCCGCGGCGCTGTCCAGCCGGACCAGCACGTCCAGGGTGAGCCGCTCCCGGACCACCAACTGCTCCATGTCGTCCACCTCGGCACCGGCCTCGGCGAGCAGCCGCAGCAGGTCCCGGGTCAGCCCCGGCCGGTCCCGCCCGGTGACCCGGATCAGCAGCGGCGGCTCGGGCGTCGGCGACGTCGTCCGGGCGGTCATCCGGCCAGCTCCCAGACCAGCACCTCGGCGTCCTCGACGCCGGTCAGCCGCAGCCCGCCGTGTCCACGCAGCCGGACCGCGTCCCCGGCGGCGAGCCGGCCCACCGACTCCAGGTCGGCCACGCCGTCGACCACGCTGACGTGCAGCAACGGCCCGTCCGGCAGGGTCCGGCTGACCCCCGCCGCTGCCCGTACCGCCCAGAGGGTCGAGCCCGCCGAGCCGATCGTGATCACCGCGTCCGGGTGGCGGCCGGACGCCACCGGCACCCAGTCGGCGTCCAGGGCGGCCGGGTCCAGGTCCCGCTGTTGATAGGTGGGCTCGACGCCGGACTCGTCCGGCCGGACCCACATCTGCCAGAAGTGCACCGGCGTCTCGGGCCGGTTCGGATCGGTCCGGTACGCGTCGTTGCGCTCGGAGTGGACGATGCCGGAGCCGGCGCTCATCCGCTGGGCCAGGCCGCGATGCACCACACCGGTGTTGCCGCGGGAGTCGGTGTGCACCAGCGAGCCGGACAGCACCCAGGTGACGATCTCGGAGTCCAGGTGCGGGTGCGGGTCGTAGCCGGTGCCGGACGCCACGACGTCCTCGTTGACCACCAGCAACGCGCCGAAGCCGACGTTGTCCGGGTCGTAGTGCTCACCGAAGGAGAACGAGTGCCGGGTCGTCGCCCAGTCGGTCCTGGTGACGAACCGGTCGTCCCCGCGGCGCAGGTCGATCCTGGTATCCACACCCGCCAGTATTCCGGTCGCCGTCCGGGCGCCGGCGCCCAGCCTCGATCCGTGGACGAGCGGGTCGGGGCTAAGGTCGTGCGGTGGACAGCAGGACGGGTGGCCGCATCGTGGACGAGGAGTTCATCGAGCTCGTGCTCAGCGCCGTCGAGGCGATCCCGCCGGGCCGGGTCGCCAGCTACGGCGACATCGCGGAACTGATCGGCCGCGGCGGCCCGCGCCAGGTCGGCTGGGTGATGTCGCACCACGGCGCCGCGGTCCCGTGGTGGCGGGTGGTCCGGGCCGACGGCCGGCCCGCCGACGGGCACGAGACGCAGGCGCTGCGCGAGCTGCTGGCGGAGGGCGCGCCGCTGCGCGGCGAGCGGGTCCGGATGGCCGAGGGCCGCATCGCGGGTGATCAACTCGGACCCTGGCGGGACGCAGCGTTCGCCGCCTTGCCCTGACCGGCCCGGCCCGCGAGCCGGCGCGACGCGCGGAGGCCGAAGGGGTTCACAGGTCCAAGGGATTTGTGCAAGGCTATTCCCGCTGTTGCAAGTGGTCTGTGTCGTGGTTAGCGCTACGCCCCCAGAGCTATTGCGGTGGGCGTTGGATCACTCTGGCGCCCGAGCAGCAATCGGAGCCGTGAGGTGCGGCTGCGAAGGCAGATGCTAGGAGATGTTCATGGCGCAGGGAACCGTCAAGTGGTTCAATGCCGAAAAAGGCTACGGATTCATTGCTGTTGACGGCGGCGGTCCGGACGTATTCGTGCACTACAGTGCAATTGAGTCGACCGGCTTCCGGACCCTCGATGAGGGGCAGCGGGTCGAGTTCGAGACCACGCAGGGGCCGAAGGGCCCGCAGGCCGATCGGGTCCACCCGGTCTGATCGCTCGTTGTTGATCTAGGGACAAGATCAAAGAAACCCCCCGTACGGTGACCGTACGGGGGGTTCTTTTCGTGCCCTGAGCCTGGCGAAGGGTGATCAGTAAGCCGGCTGGGCCGGGTCGATCTGGCTGACCCAGGCGCTCACGCCGCCACCGACGTGGACGGCGTCAGCGAGCCCGGCACCGTGCACGATGGCCAGGCATTCGGCGGACCGGGTGCCGGCCTTGCAGTAGAGCACCACCTGCTTGTCCTGCGGAAGCTTGCCGAGTGCGGAACCGTTCTGGAAGTCGCCCTTCGGAATGAGCACCGAGCCGGGAATCCGGTTGATCTCCCGCTCCACCGCTTCCCGTACGTCGATCAACTCGAAGTCGCGCTTGCCGGATTCCCGGTCCGCCAGCCATTCCTCCAGCTGCTTCACGGTGATCGTGTTGCCGGCCGCTGCATCGGCCGCCTCGTCGGTGATCGCGCCGCAGAAGTCGTCGTAGTCGATCAGGCCGGTGATCGGCTCGCCGTTCGGATCCTTGCGCAGCTTCAGCGTCTTGTAGCTCATCTCGAGCGCGTCGTAGACCATCAGCCGGCCGATCAACGGATCACCGATCCCGGTGATCAACTTGATCGCCTCGGTGACCATGATCGAACCGATCGACGCGCAGAGGACACCGAGCACGCCACCCTCGGCGCAGGACGGCACCATCCCGGGCGGCGGCGGGGAGGGATAGAGATCGCGGTATTGCGGACCATGATCAGCCCAGAACACGCTGACCTGTCCCTCGAACCGGAAGATCGATCCCCAGACGTACGGCTTGTGCGAAAGGACCGCCGCATCGTTGACCAGATAACGGGTCGCGAAATTGTCGGTGCCATCGAGGATCAGGTCGTAATCGGCGAAGATCTCCAGCACATTGTCGTTGTCCAACCGGGTGTCGTGGACGATGACGTTCACCAACGGATTGACCTCGGCGATCGACTCCTTGGCCGACAATGCCTTCGACTTACCGATGTCGGACTGACCGTGGATGATCTGCCGCTGCAGATTCGATTCGTCCACGGTGTCGAATTCGACGATGCCGAGGGTGCCGACGCCGGCCGCGGCCAGATAGAGCAGCGCCGGGCTGCCCAGCCCCCCGGCTCCGATCACCAGCACCTTGGCGTTCTTCAGCCGCTTCTGACCGTCCATCCCGACGTCGGGAATGATCAGGTGCCGGCTGTAGCGGCGGACTTCCTCGGTGGTCAGATCGGCGGCCGGTTCGACCAGCGGCGGTAGCGCCACGATTCCTCCTGGATCGACTGCGGTTGAGCATCGTGCACGGTGGGCGGGTCCAACCTACGACGCCTCGACCGGGCACTCGGCGCAACGCCGTAGGGTGGACACCTATTCCGGGATCCGGACCGCGGGTGTGCGGAGCCCGTCGAAGAATGGCTACTCACCGGTAACATGTCCGCCATGGCCAGCTCCCGCGTCCTCCGCCTCCCCCGCGACCAACGGCGGGCGCAACTGCTGCAGGCCGCGATCGACGTGTTCACCGCGAAGGGCTACCACGCCGCCGCGATGGACGACATCGCCGACGCGGCCGGCGTCTCGAAGCCGGTGCTCTACCAGCACTTCGGCTCCAAGGTCGATCTCTACCTCGCCGTCCTGGACGCCAGCTGCGAGCGACTGACCACCGAGGTGGAGCAGGCGCTGGCGTCGACCGAGGACAACGCGGAACGGGTCAGCGCCACCATGGACGCCTATTTCGACTACGTCGCCCGGGCCACCGGCGAGTTCCGGTTCGTCTTCGAGTCCGACCTGACCGACGACCGGGTCCAGGACCGGATCAACGCCGCCCAGGAGGAGATCGCCGAAGCGGTCGCCGGCGTGATCGCCGAGGACACCGGCCTCTCCCGCGACCAGGCGAAGCTGCTCGCGATCTCGCTGGTCGGACTGGCTCAGGTGAGTGCCCGCTACTGGCTCAACGCGGGCCCGGAGCGGCTCGAACTGACCGAGGCGAAGCAGCTGGCCAGCACGCTGGCCTGGCGCGGCATCGCCGGCTTCCCGCGGACCGGCTGACCCGCCTGCCGGCAGCGGAGAAATACACCCCGGAATCCCTTGCAGGGAAAGAAAATAGCCCCGGCCGTTTGATCTGTCACGAGGACTACAGGGACGGTTCCGGGGCGTTCGCCGCGGTGATCCTAACAGGCTTCGGCACCCGGGCGCGAGGCGAGCACCGCCGGCACCTCCGTCCGGTCGCGTACCCACCGCTCCAGTTCCGGATCCAGGTAGCGGGCCAGTGTGATCAACTCGCGGTGCCGGCGCTCGACCGGCAGGTCCAGCAACTGATGGTGATGCCCGATCCGGTTCCGCAGTTCACGCAGCGCCGTCACCAGATCGCCGATGGTGTCCTGTCTCCGGTCCGGTGCGCCGGGGAACGCCGCCGCCAGATCCGGCCAGAGGAACATCTGCCGCCGCGACACCAGCTGGTGCCACAGCCCGAGTTCGGTCTCGGAGATGATCTGGTCCGGTGTGACCGGCTTGCGCCGCCGCTGGACGGTCTCGCGGGCGCGATGGATGTCGAGGTACGGCTGAGCGTGCCGCCCGCCCGGCAGCCGCCCCTTGCCCAGTTCCCGGGTCGGATCGTCCAGCCAGTGCCCCGGGCGTTCCCGGCGCGCGTGCCGTTCCTGCATCCGGTCGTCGAGGGCGTTCCGGAGCGCCACCTCGACATGGCCGAGGTCGACCCAGAGCGCGGCGGCCAGCCGGGCGTTCCAGTGATAGAGAGCCCCGGCCAGCGCGGAATCGCCGCCGCCTGCCGTCAGGTACGCCTTCAGCCGCGCCGCTCCGAAGTGGCGGCGGTAGAACGATTCGGACACGGCGGCTCCGGCATGTCGTGACTGCGGGTGGTGTGAGCCGGACCGCCGACCCACACCCCCAGCATGCCGGAGCCCTCGGAGCGCCCGGCGTCGAGGTCAGTCGAGCCAGACAGCGTCGCGCATCACGGTCCGGTGCGCGAACTCGTGGAAGCCGTTCCAGACCTGGGCTCGCCGCGGCCGGAAGCGGAGGTAGACCAGGCCCGGCATCACTCTCGGGTCATGCGACACGCGGGCGAAGGTCTCGGCCAGGTCCGGCTCCAGGTCGGCCACCGGAACCACCGTCGCCGTACCGTCGATCATGGTCACGTCGCCGTGGTCGCCGATCGCGATGCGGGCCGCCGCGTTGCCCCTGAGGTTCGCCACGGTCGGGCTGGGATCGAAGGTCGCCATGATCACGGACTCGCCGCTCCAGACGTAGTTGACCGGGATCAGGTGAGCCCCGGCCGGGCCGCCGGTCGCCAGCCACAACTCGTGCCGGTCCCGCAGCTGAGCCTGGGCGTGCTCGCGGCGCTGGGTCGTGGATCGAGGTACGGGCGCGGTCCGGGTCACTCGCGCACCTCGGCCGTGGTCAGGTCGACGTACCGCTGCAGGTAGAGCGGCCAGCCGCCCGGGCCCGCGACGCCGTCGCGCTCGCTCGGCCAGCCGTCGCCGTGCCGGTCGAGGTGGCGGTGTTCCAGGACCACCCGGGTCCGCGCGTCGGCCTCGCTGAGGAAGCTGACCTCGACCTCGCTGCACCTGGCCGGGTCGGTCTCGATCTCCCAGCGCGGCGTGATGTCCCAGCTGATCACGAACCGCTCCGGCGGCTCGAAGCTGAGCACCCGCGCCCACCGGCAGATGGAGCCGTCCTCCCCGCGGTCGTACACCGAACCACCGGCCCGCAGTTCGAAGACGGTCTCGACGATCGGCACCGGAGCGAGCAGGTTGTGCTCGCGCGGTTTGATCTTGTCGAACTGCTCGGTGAAGAGCGCGAACGCCCGCTCCACCGGAAGATCGACGACGACCTCCTGGCGGACCACGGTGTCGGTCGAGATGCTGCTGCTCATGATCACGATCCCTTCTGTTCGGTACGCGCCTCGGCGTCGGCCAGGCGCTTGAAGTTGGCCAGGGCGCCGGACCAGAACCGGTCCAGGTCGGCGCGCAACTGCTGCAGCCCGTCCGGCCTCACCTGGTAGATCCGCCGGGTGCCCTCCGGCCGGACGTCCACCAGCTCCGCCTCGAGCAGCACCTTCAGGTGCTGCGACACGGCCGGCCGACTGATCGGCAGGTCCCGGGCGAGTTCGGCCACCGACAGCGGTTGCTCGGTCAGCCGCTCGAAGACGCGCCGCCGGCTCGGATCGCCGAGGGCGGTCCAGCCATCCACTTGGTAAGCCGTCACGAACGGTAAGTTACCACTTACCATTCGGGGAGGGAAGCAGGATCGAAGAGACTGCGGTCGCCGCTTCCGGCTAGGAAAGCGGAAGTCGTACGTCCGGAACGCGGGCTAGGGTCGCCGGCATGGAGTACGAGTTCAGCGGTGAGGTCGTCGAATGGCGCGGCCCGTCGCCGTACTACTTCCTCCCCGTGCCCGAGCGTGAGGCCGCCGAGATCAAGGCTGCGGCGAAGGCGGCCAGCTACGGCTGGGGCATGCTGCCGACGCAGGTCGCGCTCGGCGGCACCCGATGGAAGACGTCGTTGTACCAGAAGGACGGCGACTACTGGCTGCCGCTGCGGGATTCGGTACGCAAGCCGCTGGGCTTGGACGCGGGCGACTCGGTGCAGGTCCGGCTGACGCTGGACCTCCGGCCGCGGAAGCGGCGGCCGGCGGCCAGGCCCCGGGCGCCCAGGCCGGTGGGCTCACGGGAGCCGGTGACCGAGGATCAACTGACGGTCGTACCGGCCAGCGAGGCTTCCTGGGACGACCTGCGAGCGATCTTCGACACCGGCGGCGACCCCGGCCGCTGCTGGTGTCAGCGGTTCCGGATGCTGCCGAAGGAATCCTGGGCGTCCGAAGGCCCGGACGAGCTCGCGGCCCGGCTCCGGGACCAGACGGCCTGCGGCGACCGTACGGCCGGGCGGACGAGCGGCCTGGTCGGCTATCTCGACGGCGAACCGGTCGGTTGGTGCGCGGTCGCACCGCGGTCCGGCCACGCCCGGTTGCTGCGCGACTTCCGGATCCCCTGGCTGGGCCGCACCGAGGACCGAGCCGACCCGACCGTGTGGGCCGTCACCTGTTTCGTCACCCGCGCCGGCTACCGCCGCCGCGGCATCAGCCGGCTGCTGGCCCGTGCGGCGGTCGGCTTCGCCCGGGACCGCGGGGCACGCGCGGTCGAGGGCTATCCGGATTTCGTCGACGGCGGCTTCGTCGGCACACCCACCACCTTCACGGACGCCGGTTTCGCCGAGGTCAGCCGGCCGGCGCCCCGCCGCGCCGTCATGCGGGTCGACTTCTGAACCCGTACGGTCAGGCGGCGCCGGTCGCCCGGTCGGACTGACCCAGATACGCATGCACGGCGGAGATCACCACGGACCCCTCCCCGACGGCCGAGGCGACCCGCTTGATCGAGCCGGCCCGGACGTCGCCGACCGCGAACAACCCCGGCACCGACGTGGCGAACCCGTCGCGGGTCAGGACGAAACCCTTGTCGTCGAGGTCGACGCCCGAGTCCGCCAGCCAGCCGGTGTGCGGTTGGGCACCGATCATGACGAACAGACCGCCGGCGTCCACCTGCACCTCCTGCTGCCGGCCCTCGTCCCGCCAGCTCACCCGTTCGAGCCGATCCCCGCCCTGCGCCGCGGTCAGCTGGCTCCGGTGGTGCACGGTGATCCGCTCGTGGTGCACCAGCCGCTGGACGAGGTAGTCCGACATCGTCTCGGCGATGTCGTCGCGGCGCACCAGGACGTGCACCCGGTCGGCGTGCCGGGTCAGGAACAGCGCGGCCTGCCCGGCGGAGTTGGCACCACCGACCACGACCACGTCGCGGCCGGCACAGGCCAGGGCCTCGGTCTCGGTCGCGGCGCAGTAGACACCACGACCCTCGAGCTCGTCCACCCCCGGCGCGCCGAGCCGCCGGTAGCGAACCCCGCTGGCGATGATCACCGCACGGGCGACGACGGCGTCATGATCATCGAGCCGGACCCGGATCCCGTCCGGCTCCCGGACCAGCCCGGTCACCGAGCGGGGCGAGACCAGCCGGGTCCCGAACTTGACCGCCTGCAGCATCGCCGACCGCGCCAGCTCGCCGCCGGAGATCCCGCGCGGAAAGCCCAGATAGTTCTCGATCCGCGAGGACGTGCCGGCCTGGCCGCCCAGCGCGACGTCCTCGACGAGCACGACGTCCAAGCCCTCGGAGGCGCCGTTGACGGCCGCGGCCAGGCCGGCCGGCCCGGCACCGACGACGAGCAGATCGCACCGCGCCCGGTCGGTCGCGCCGAGGTCGATGCCGATCGCGGTGGCCAGGTCCCGCGCCGTCGGCGTCGCCAGGACCTGCCGTCGCGCGGTCACGACGGCCGGCCCCTCGGCCGGGAGGTCGGAGGTCGCCGCGACCTCGGCCCACGCCGACGGGTCGGAGCGCAGCACGGTCCGGTACGGGAGCTGGTTCCGCTCGGCGAACTCCTGCAGCCGGTGCAGCCGCCGATCGTCCCGGTCGCCGGCGAGGACCATCCCGCCCTCGCCCCAGCGGGACAACAGCCGGCGGCGAGCGTCGAACGCGGACAGCATCACGTCGCCCAGCTCGACCGAGGTCGCGAGCAACCGGCGCAGGCGGTCGATCGGCACCCGCAGCAGCGTGCTGCCGGCGGCGGCCGTTCCGGCCAGGAACGCGGGCTGATCCATCAGCATGCCCAGCTCACCGACGAAGTCCCCGGGCTCGACGACGAACACGACGCGGTCGTCCCGCCGGTCCAGCAACCAGACGCCGCCCGTGCGGACCAGATAGAGGTCGTACGGATCGCCGGCATCCCAGAGCAGCTCGCCCGCATCCGGTTCCAGGACCTCGCCGACCGATTCCAGCAGCGCCAGGCACTCGGCGCTGAACTCGGGCCAGGCGGCCGCGTCGAGCGGGTCCTCGCGGCGGGACGTGTAGCGCGTCCGCCCGTCGATCGCCGGACCAGAACTCATCGGACTCCCTCCACGAACCTGCAGCCGCAGCTTAGTGTCCGAGCCCGACCGGACCCCGCCGGCTCAGTACAGATAGAGCGTCGTCTCGTCCGCACTGAACTGCGAGTACGGGAACGGCTCCGCCGACAGCCCGGCCACCCCGTAGCCGAGGAACTCCCGGGCGACCGCCGAGCCGGTCTGCGCATAGATCAACAGCGGTACGCCGCGTTCCCGGCACCGGGCCAGGATCGTGTCGAAGCTGCCGTTGCCGAGCGTCATCCCGGTCGCGACGATCACGTCGGCGACGTCGAGCACCTCCCCCATTCGCGGCGTCACCGGGTCGCCCCAGCGGCTCTCCTTCAGGTTGAGGTCGCAGAGCAACGGTTCGCCGCCGCGTTCGCGGATCGCCGCGACCAGCGGATTGACCACCCCGATCAGGCCCACCTTGGCCCCGGCCGCCGTCGGCAGCAGGCCGGCGACCGCGGCATCCCGGGCCGCGGCCCGGACCTCGGGCGGTCCGGCCGGCAGCACCACCGGCCGAGCCCTCGGTTCGGTCCGGTGCGGCCGGACCGAGCCCAGGTAGGCGTCCAGGACGGCGATCCGGAGCGGCTCCGGACCGTCGCCGAGCAGGTCGGCGATCGAACGCCCGGACGCCTCGGCGCAGAGCCCCGGGTCGACCGCGCCGGCCTCGAAGGCGCAGCCGCCGAACGCGGCGCCGACCCGGGCCAGCAGGTAATGATTGCGGTACGTCACGTCCTCGCCGGCCAGCCGGGTCCCGTGGTGCAGCCAGAACACGCTGGTCGCGTGGACCCCGGCCGGATCCGGCCCGTGCCGCCCCGCCAGGACGTCCTTGATCAGACCGGCAACCGGACCTTCACCCATGCGTTCCCCCGTACGCTCGACGATCGATGCTCCCCCACCATGCTGCCTGATCCGCCCGGCGGGCCGGCGCTCAACTCATGATCATCTCAGGCCGCCCGGCGGCCCGCGCCAGCCTGACCCGCTCGGCCAGCGGGCCGGTCCAGTCGGCCACCGACCAGGGCGGCGCGAGGTCGTCCGGCTGGTCGACCGCGTGCGGTGCCAACCCGTCGAGGGCGGGCACCTCCCGGTGCCCGGCGTAGGCCGCGGCGACGTAGCGGTGTCCGGTGTCCGGTGCCAGGAACACGACGGTCCGGCCGGGCCGTCGGCAGCGCTCCCAGCGGGACACCAGGTAGGCCGCCCCGGAGGAGAGCCCGGCGAAGATCGCCCCGTCCCGGAGCAGTCCGATCGCGCCGGCCCGGGCGTAGCTGAAGCCGACCCAGTGGATCCGGTGATAGAGCTCGTGCCGTACGTTCGCGAACTCGATCGAGCTGCCGATGCCGGCGATGATCATGTCCGGGTCCTCGGTGTGCTCGGCGCCGAAGGTACGGCTGCCGAAGGGCTGGATCCCGATCGACAGCACGTCCCGGCCGGCCGCCCGGAGCCCCTCGGCCATCGCCCCGGTCGAGGCTCCGGTACCGATCCCGCCGACCAGGGTGACCGGCCCCGGTGGCAGCCGCCGGTCCAGCCCGGCCGCCACCTCCGCGTAGCCGTGATAGTGGATCGGGTCGTGATACTGGCGCATCCAGTGATAGCGGGGATGCTCGGCCAGCAGCCGGGAGATCCGGTCCACCCGGCGGGCCTGGTCCAGCTTCAGGTCGCTGGACGGCGGCATCCGTTCCAGGGTCGCGCCGAGGATCTCCAGCTGGACCCCGAGCGTCTCCTCGACGGTGGCCGACCCCACGATGTGGCACCGCATTCCATACCGGTGGCAGGCCAGCGCCAGGGCCAGGGCGTAGATCCCGCTGGAGCTGTCCACCAGGGTGTCGCCGCGGCGGATCCGCCCGGTGTCCAGCAGCTGCCGTACCGCACCGAGGGCCGATCTGACCTTCATCACCTCGAACCGCAGGCAGACCAGGTCCGGCGCCAACCGCACCGGATCGGGGTCCGCCAGCGCATCGGTGATGTGATCATGGATGCCACCGACACCCCGTTCATGATCATCGAGGTCCACGCCGCCGCCCTTCTCCGAATCGTCCCGCATCCGCTTCGCGTGCCGTCCCCGAGCTTGATCACCATCCGGCCCCACCCATCTTAATGAGAATGGTTGTCATTCGCTCAAGTGGGTCCCGGAGAGAACCCGGGGAACCCGCCTACTGATCCGCGTCTCCGGGTAGATTTGCACCGGAAATCCACGGCCCAGGTAGAACAGCGCGTTCCGCGTTGAAGGAGAGGAAGCTTGATGACCGACCCGACCCAGCCCGGCGCCGCAGCGCCAGCGCCGCTGACCCCGCCGGCCGGGCAGGCGTTGACGCTGACGCCGCCGGCCCCGGTCGCGCCGATCCAGCACACCTCGGCACCGGCGATGGCGCCCAAGGTGGACGAGGCCCAGCTGCCCGAGTTGAACGGGAAGGTGGACGGCTTCCTCGACGCGGTGCTGCAGACGCAGCCCAAGTCCCCGGAGTTCGAGGCCCAGGCCGCGAACGTCCGGACCATGGGCGACGCCGACATCCGGCGGTCCGCCGAGACGTCGAACCGCCTCCTCGAGAAGCCGGTCAAGTCGCTCCAGGAAGGAGCGCTCTCGGAGGGCTCCAAGGTCGGCAACACGCTGCTCGATCTTCGCCGTACCGTCGAGGAGCTGGACCCGAGCGCCGCGACCGGGACGAAGAAGTTCCTCGGCTTCCTGCCGTTCGGGGACAAGATCGTCGACTACTTCCGCAAGTACCAGGACGCCCAGTCGCACCTGAACGGGATCCTGCACAGCCTGCGCAACGGCCAGGACGAGCTGGCCAAGGACAACGTCGCGCTGAACATGGAGAAGCAGCACCTGTGGGAGACCATGGGCCGGCTGAACTCCTACGTCTACATCGCCGAGCGACTGGACGCCCGGCTGTCGGCCAAGATCGCCGAGCTCGAGATCTCCGACCCGGAACGGGCCAAGGCGCTCAACACCGACGTCCTCTTCTACGTGCGGCAGAAGCACCAGGACCTGCTCACCCAGCTCGCCGTGTCGATCCAGGGCTATCTGGCGATCGACGTGATCATCAAGAACAACATCGAGTTGATCAAGGGCGTGGACCGGGCCTCGACCACCACGGTGGCGGCCCTGCGGACCGCGGTGATCGTCGCGCAGGCGCTGAACAACCAGAAGCTCGTCCTTGATCAGATCTCGGCGCTGAACACCACCACGTCCGACCTGATCCAGCGGACCTCGGAGATGATGCGGGACAACTCGGCGCAGATCCAGCAGCAGGCCGCGTCGTCGACGATCGGGCTGCCGCAGCTGCAGGCCGCGTTCCAGAACATCTACCAGACGATGGACTCGATCGATCAGTTCAAGGCGGGCGCGCTGGACTCGATGGCGCAGACCATCGGCGTGCTGGAGAACGAGGTCGCCCAGTCGCGCAGCTACCTCGACCGGGTCGCGGCGGCCGACCAGCGGATCGCCGCCGGCAGCCTCGACATCGACGGGGGCGCCCCGGGTGGGGCGCGTTAGCGACCATGGGTATCCGGGACTGGTTCGGCCGGGTCTTCGGCGGGAAGTCCGAGCCGCCGGAGCCCGAGGAGCAGCGGCCGAGCGCGCCGACGGCGCAGGACATCGAGGGGGCGCTGCTGCGCGTCGAGGAACTGGTGGCGGGCGGCGCGGTGCCGACCGTGGTCACCTCACGGGTCCGCCGGGTCGCCAAGACCGTACGGGAGACGATCCCGCGGCTGGCCAACCTCGGGATGGGCAGCCCGCAGGCGTACTCGGTGGTGGCGACCGCGACCGACTACCTGCCCGAGGCGCTCGGCGGCTATCTGCGGCTGCCCCGGGACTGGGCGGACTCGCGGCCGATCGAGAACGGCAAGACATCACTGATGCTGCTGATCGACCAGCTCGACCTGCTCGGCTCGACGATGGACAAGATCTTCGACGCGGTGGTCCGGGTCGACGCGGACGCCCTGATCGCGCACGGCCGGTTCCTCCAGGAGAAGTTCGGTACGCCAGGGTCGGCGCCCCGGCCGGCCAAGCTGGAGCCGCCACCCGAGCCGCGCAGCACCCTCGACCTGGGATGATCGGCCCGATGTCACCCACCTTGCCCGAGCCCGCCGAACGGAAAGCCGGGATCGGGCCCGGCCCCTCGACAAGCTCAGGGCACGATGGACCCCTCACTCCTAGGATGATCAGCCGATGAGCGACTCCGTGACCGACCCGGTGCCACCGTTGGACCGGGCCCTGGATCGGCTGAGCCGGATCGCCGAGCGGGCCGGTAAGGACGCGGGCGAGGCCCGGGCCGAGGGCGAGGCGCTGGCTGCGGCCGTGGCCGAGTCGTCGCCGCGGGCCCACGTCGACTGGTGCGGGCGGACCGGCCGGGCCGACCTGCCCGCCGACCAGCAGGCCCAGGCCTTCTTCGACGCCGCCTCCCGCGGCCGCAAGTGGCGCTCCGCACCGACCCTCGTGCTGAGCCGACTGGTCGCGGCCCGGTCCGCCGCGGCGAGCGAGTACGCGGAGGCGCTGGCCACGGTCACCGCGGCCGCCTGTGATCTCGGCGCCGGCGGGATGCGCGTGGTCGGCAACGCGTCGGTCGCCGCCTCCGTACAACTGGGGGCGGTCCGGCCCAAGCCACCGACGACTCCCCCGCCGGCCCCGAACCCGACCCCTGCCGAGCCGGCAGCGGCGGCGGAGGCGGCCGGGCCGGTGAACCCGATCCTGAGCGCGCTCCGGCTGACCGGGACGAACCTGTCCGAACTGGCCCAGCCGCTGCTCCGGCGGATGGAGCAGCTGGACCGGCAGCGCAGTACGGGCTCCTCGCTCGACCTGCAGCCCGGTGATCCGCTGCTGCCCGTACTCCCCGATCCGTCGGCACTCCACGATCCGTCGGCCGCCCGGCAGCCGACCCCGGCCCAGCCCGCCGCGACCGCTCCGACGACCGGAGCGGCCGCGCAGCCGCAGGCCGAGGCGGCGACCGAGACCGCCGCGGAGGCCGTACCCGAGCAGGAGCAGAAGTCGCTGGACGAACTGCTCGCCGAGCTGGACGCGCTGACCGGCCTGTCCGAGGTGAAGTCGGAGATCCACCGGCAGGTCGCGGTGTTGCGGGTCGAGGGCCTGCGCAGCAAGGCCGGGCTCAGTTCGCCGACGATCACCCGGCACCTCGTCTTCGTCGGCAACCCGGGCACCGGCAAGACCACGGTGGCCCGGCTGGTCGGCGGCATCTATCGTGCGCTCGGTGTCCTCAGCAAGGGCCAGTTGGTCGAGGTCGACCGGTCCGAACTGGTCGCCGGCTACCTCGGCCAGACCGCGATCAAGACCGCCGAGGTGGTCAAGTCGGCGATCGGCGGCGTGCTGTTCATCGACGAGGCGTACAGCCTGTCCGGTGACGAGAACGGCCCGCCGGACCAGTACGGCAAGGAAGCCATCGACACCCTGGTCAAGGAGATGGAGGACAACCGGGACGATCTGGTGCTGATCGTCGCCGGCTACCCGGAGCCGATGGCCGGCTTCATCTCCCGCAACCCGGGCCTGTCCAGCCGCTTCCGGACCACGATCGAGTTCGCCGACTACGCCGACGAGGAACTGCTCGACATCTTCACCTCGATGGCCACCGAAGCCGACTACGACGTCACCGACCGGTGCCGGAAGCGGTTCGCGATGATCTTGGCGATCACGCCGCGCGGGCCGTCGTTCGGCAACGCCCGGTTCGCCCGGAACCATCTCGAGGCGGCGATCGGCCGGCACGCCTGGCGGCTCCGCGACATCGACGAGCCGACCCTTGAGCAGCTGCGGGCCCTGGAGCCGGAAGACCTGGACGACCACGCCGACGAGGAAGATCCACCGCGCACTGAGCCCGAAGCCCCGACGCGCGCCGAGCCCGAAGCCCCAATGCGCACTGAGCCCGAAGCCCCAACGCGCACTGAGCCTGTCGAAGTGCCAAGCCCGACCGAGCCTGACCCTTCGACAAGCTCAGGGCACGAAACGACAAGCCCAGGCAACGATGGCCCCGAGGAGGACCAACGATGAGCCAGTCAGCCGCCGGGCCGCCCGCGGCCCAGTCGGCCACCGCGACCGCACCGGCACCGGCGCCCGCCCCGGCGGGCCAGCCCGCGGTCGTCGTACCGGCCGGGCCGACGCAGGTCGCCGTGCCCACCTCGACGGAGCAGCCCAGCCTGACGCCGCGCCGGCTGCGCCAGCTGATGGTTGCCCTGGTCGTCGGCGGGCTGCTGTTCGGCGTGCTCGGCGCGGTCGGGCTCGGGCTGCAGGCGTACGCGCTCGGAAAGGCGGACGAGAACACGGCCCAGCTGATCCGGGTGCAGGAGATCCAGACCAACCTGCTCACCGCGGATGCCACCGCGACCAACGCGTTCCTGGTCGGCGGGCTCGAACCGCCGGCGCAGCGGGAGACCTACGACGACGCGATCAGCAACGTGAACCGGCTGATCGTCGACGCCTCCGACGCGCAGCCGGCCGACGCCCAGGTGCTGCAGGCTTTGAACACCCAGGTCAACCTCTACACGGTGGCGATCGAGGAGGCCCGGGCCAACAACCGGCAGGGCTACCCGGTCGGCGCCCAGTACCTCCGCGAGGCCAGCGCCCAGCTGCGGGCCGACGCGCTGCCGATCCTGGACAATCTGGTGGCCGCCAACACCGAGCGTGCGGACCAGGAGATGGCGGCGACTCATCCGCTGGTGTTCCAGATCGCCGGCGTGGTGATCTTGGTCGGGTACGTCCTCGCGATGGTCTGGCTGGCCCGCCGGTTCAAGCGGACGATCAACGTCGGCGTCCTGATCGCGGGGATCACGCTGCTGCTCACCTTGATCATCGGCGGGATCGTGGTCAGCGCTGCCGGCAGTACGGTGAACGGCCTGCGCGGCGGCGACTTCACCGACGTCACCGCCGCGGCCGAGGCCCGGATCGAGGCCGGCGACGCCAAGTCCAACGAAAGTCTCACCCTGATCGCGCGCGGCAGCGGCGCGGCGTTCGAGAAGGCCTGGCAGGAGTCGGCGGCCGACGTGGCGAACCAACTGCAGGAGCTCGGGGTGCGCGACCTGACCCGAAGCTGGGGCGCCTACAACGAGGTCCACGCCGAGATCAGGAAACTGGACGACAACGGCAGCTGGGACGAAGCGGTCACCGTGGCCACCGGCACCGGCGCGAACACCTCGAACCAGGCCTTCAACGAGTTCGACGCGGCCCTCGCGACGTACATCTCCGACACCGCCCAGGACACCCGGAGCGGCCTCAACGGCCCTGGGTTCGCCTTGATCATCGGCGGCGCTTTGATCTTCGTCGGCGGCATCGTCGCCGCCGCGTTCGCCCGCCGCGGCGTGGCCGTCCGACTGAGGGAGTACCAATGATCATCGGGAGCCGGTTGGCCCGGCTGGCCGTCGCCGCCCTGAGCGGGCTGGCGATCATGATCGCCGCCGGCTGCGGCTACTCGGCGACCCAGTTGCCGCAGGAGACGCCGAGCGCGGCGCCGAGCACGGGGACGCCGACCCAGGCGCCGCAGTGCAGCAACCCGCTCGCCTCGTACCAGCCGGACGGGGCGCTGCCGAAGGCGGGCGAGATGCCGGCCGGCAGCACGATGAGCAAGATCGTCCAGCGCGGCCGGGTGATCGCCGGCGTCTCGGCCGACACCTACCTGCTGGGCTCCCGGAACCCGCTCACCGGCAAGATCGAGGGCTTCGACATCGACATGGTCAAGGCCGTCGCCAAGGCGATCTTCGGCGACGAGACCAAGTACGAGCTCCGGGTGATCACCGCCGCCGACCGGATCAAGGTGCTCACCGAGGGCGACGTCGACATCGTGGTCCGCAACATGACGATCAACTGCGACCGCTGGGAGCAGATCGCGTTTTCCACCGTCTACTACCAGTCGGGCCAGAAGATCCTGGTCCGCAAGGGATCCGACGCGACCACGCTGGCCGATCTCAAGGGACAGAAGGTCTGCGCACCGAACGGTACGTCGAGCATGCAGAACCTGGTCGAGCAGGCGCCGGACGCGATCCCGGTGCCGGCCGACAACCACACCGGGTGCCTGGTCCTGTTCCAGCGCGGTGAGGTGGACGCGATCACCGGCGACGACACCGTGCTGGCCGGGTTGGCCGCCCAGGATCCGTACGCGTTCGTCCCGAAGCAGAAGGCGTTCACCGCCGAGCCGTACGGGATCGGGATCAACCCCAGCCAGGTCGACCTGGTCCGGTTCGTCAACGGCGTGCTGGACCGGATGCGCACCGACGGCGAGTGGGCCAAGGCCTACAACCGCTGGCTCGCCGCGCCGCTCGGCCCGGCGCCGCAACCGCCCAAGGCCACCTACGGCAGGAACCCGTGACGGTCGATCCGGCGCTGGCGGTGGGCGGAGCGCCGGCGGTCGCACCGCCCGCGCCGGGCCGGCTCGGCGAACCGCTGCCGTTGTCCGCGGCGGCGAAGTACGTCGAGGCGCTCGGCCGCTGGCGGGACGCCCGCCGGCTGGAGCTTGATCAACTCGACCGCGCGTCCCTGCAGGGCGCGGCCCAGCAGAGTGCCGGCGGCAGCATGGACGTGACCCACGACATCACGCTGTCGATGGCCCTCTGGAAGGCCGCCTCGGACCGGTACGAACTGCTCCGGGCCACCTGGGACGGCGGCCGGGCCGGCGAGGCCGAACGGGAACGGATGGCCACCCTGATCTGGGGCCGGCTGGACGCGACGGTCGACCCGACCCTGCTGGCCCGGGCGGGCAGTGCCGGCCTGGCGGTGTCGCTGCCGGAGGCATGCCGGCTGTCCGACGCGCTGGCCGGGCAGTTGCGCGAACGGCTGGCCCTGGAGACCTCCGGTCTCGAGGTGGCCGAACGGATCCGGCAGCTCCGGATCCAGTTGGAGCGGATCCGGGACCAGGTCGGGCTGGAGCCGGCCGGGCCTCGGCAGCAGCAACTGGCCGAGCAGCAGGCCCGGCTCGGCCGGCGGCTCAAGGAGATCGGCGAGAAGGCGGCCCGCGGCGGCGACGTCGGCGGGCTGCTCGGGCCGATCGAGATCGAGGTCGCGACGTACGAGCGCGACCTGATCGTGGCCGCCGCGACCCGGCGCGAGGCCGGGGCCAAGGTCGACCAGGCGCGCGACCTGCTGGCCGAGCTGACCGCCCGCGAGCAGGCCTTGCGGACGCTGGTCCGGCGCTGCGTCGAGACCGTCGACCCGGCGCCGCGCTACGCGGTGCCGGAGGTGTCCGCACTCGGCCCGGTGCCGAACACCCTGGCCCGGCTGGACCCGTTCCTGGAGCGGCTCGGCAAGGTGTCCCAGGCGATGAACGTGGTGGCCGACGCGTACACCGGCGCGTTGCGCGATCACGAGGAGCTGGTCGGCCGGCTCGAGGCGTTCCGGGCCAAGGCGACCAGCCTCGGCCATGCCGGGACGGCCGAACTGCAGGAGGCGTACCGCTGGGCCGAGGGCGAGCTGAACCGGCGGCCGGCCAGGCTCCGGATCGCCCGTCAGTTGGTTGAGCTGTATCAGAGCTATCTCGAGGTGCAGGCGCCGAGGAGGAGCGAATGACCGCGTGTTCCCAGCCGGGGTGTTCCGGCACGATCGTCGACGGCTACTGCGACGTCTGCGGCTCGCCGGGCAGCGTCGTCGGCACCACCACGCTGCCGAGCGGCTGCACCCAGCCGGGATGTTCCGGCACCATCGTCGACGGCTACTGCGACGTCTGCGGCTCACCCGCCGAGGCCTCGACCGCGGCTCCGGCCACCACCACGCCCGGCCCGTCGGCCGAGGCAGCCGCGGACGACGGCGGCGGGGTCGCCAACCCGGCCTGGACGCCGACCACTCCCCCAGTCAGCCCGCCCTCGGTGCCGACCCGGGCCGGGGACGGCTCCGGCGCCGCCGGTACGGCCGGCGTCGCGTCCACGATCACCCGCAGCTCGAGCCGCCTGGACTCGGCAGCGCTCGGCTCCAAGCGGGCCCGCGGCAGCGGTTCCACGGCGACCCGGCGCACCCACTCCGGCTCGACCCGGCTCCGCGCGGCCAGGCTCGGCGCCGGCCTGACCCGGGTGCCGCCGGCGCCCAAGGTCGACGCGTCGAAGGTGATCATGCGCAACCCGGAGGTGCCGGAGAACAAGCGCTCCTGCCCCTCCTGCGGGGCTCCGGTCGGGCGCTCCCGGGACGGCCGTCCGGGCCGTACCGAAGGCTTCTGTGCCAAGTGCCGCAACCCGTTCTCGTTCACCCCGAAGCTGCAGCCGGGCGAACTCGTCGCCAACCAGTACGAGGTCGCCGGCTGCCTCGCCCACGGCGGCCTGGGCTGGATCTACCTGGCCCGGGACAAGAACGTGTCCAACCGCTGGGTGGTCCTCAAGGGTCTGCTGAACAGCGGCGACAAGGACGCCCAGCAGGCGGCGATCAGCGAGCGTCAGTTCCTGGCCCAGGTGCAGCACCCGTTGATCTTGGAGATCTACAACTTCGTCGAGCACGACGGCGCCGGCTACAGCGTGATGGAGTACGTCGGCGGCAAGTCGCTGAAGGATCTGCTCAAGGACCGGATGCGGGCCAACGGCGGCAACTACGACCCGATGCCGGTGGACCAGGCGATCGCGTACATCCTCGAGGTGCTGCCCGCCTTCCAATACCTTCATGATCATGGACTGGTCTACTGCGACTTCAAGCCGGACAACCTGATCCAGATCGGCGACGCGATCAAGCTGATCGACCTCGGCGGCGTGCGCCGGATCGACGACGAGGAGTCGGCGATCTACGGCACCATCGGCTACCAGGCCCCCGAGGTCGCCGAGGTCGGCACCTCGGTCGCCTCCGACATCTACACGATCGGCCGGACGCTGACCGTGTTGATCACCGAGTTCCGCGGCTACCAGACCGCGTACGTGAACCGGCTGCCCGAGGTGCAGAGCACGCCGGTGTTCCAGCAGAACGACTCGCTCTACCGGCTGCTGGCCAAGGCCTGCGCGCCGGACCCGGCGGACCGGTTCGCGACCGTCGACGAGCTCCGCGTCCAACTGCTCGGCGTGCTCCGCGAGGTGGTCGCCTCCAAGACCGAGGGCACCGCGCTCACCTCGGCACCCTCGATGCTGTTCGAAACGCCGGCGATCACGGGCGACCGGCTGGAGTGGCACGAGCTGCCGCATCTGCGCCAGGACACCACCGATCCGCAGTACCCGTGGCTGGCCAATCTCGCCGTCGAGGATCCGGGGGCCCGACTGCAGGCGCTCGAACTGGCGCCGGGCGACTCGGCCGAGGTGCGGCTGGCCCGGGCCCGGGCGGCGCTGCAGCTGAACGACTCGGCGCTGGTCGAGCGGTACACCAACGAGATGCTCACCGAGGATCCGTGGGAATGGCGGGCGCTCTGGATCAGCGGGCTGTCCGCGCTGCAGCAGGAGGACTTCCCGTCCGCCCAGGCGGCGTTCAACGCGGTCTACGGTCAGGTGCCCGGCGAGCTGGCACCCAAGCTGGCGCTGGCGGCGGCGTGCGAGGAGGACGCGTACGACATCGCCGAGGTGCTCTATCGGGTCTGTGCCAGCACCGACGCCAACTACCTCGGCCCGGCCGCCTTCGGGCTGGCCCGGATCCGGGTCCGGGTCCGCGGCGACGTGACCGGCGCGGTCCAGGCCCTGGACCTGATCCCGTCCACCAGCCACGGCTACACCGAGGCGCGCCGGCAGCGCGCCGAGCTGCTCTACCAGCACGGCTCCGACCTGACCACGCTGTCCGCGGCGGCCGACAGTCTGCGCGGTGTCCGGATCGACCGGCGCGAGCGGTCCCAGCTGACCGCAATGATCTTGGTCAAGGCGCTCGACCTGGTCCAGAACGGGGCCAAGTCGACGGTTCGGATCGGCGACATCCCGGCGGATGCGAAGTCCCTGCGTGACGGGCTCGAGACCGCCTATCGTGATCTCGCGCGGTCGGCGCCCGATGAGCCGACCCGGTATCGCCTGGTGGACGAAGCCAACCGTGTACGGAGATGGAGCCTGCAATGAGCCCGGAGCCCGAGATGAGCTCAGCCGAGCCCGAAGCGCCTGCAGCAGCGGGCTCGCAGACCTGCCCCAATCCCGACTGCCGGGCGGAGGTGCCCGCAGACGCCTCGTACTGCGAGGTGTGCGGCGCCGAGCTGAACCCGACCGCGGCACCCGCGGACGCCGGCGACTCCGGCGAGGAGCTGCCGATCACGCTGTCCCGGTCGATCCGCGCCGAGCAGAGCGACGAGCCGGCGGTGGCGCCGCCCCGTACCTGCAAGGAGTGCGGCGGTGAGATCGGCGCCGACGACTACTGCCTGACCTGCGGCACCAGGGCGCCCCGGGAGCGGGACCACTACACCGAGCAGCCGGCGCCGTGGGTGGCCGCCGTCTGCGACCGCGGCATCCGGCACCACCGCAACGAGGACGCCTCGGCGATCGCCGCGGACCTGGAGCCGGACTCCCGGGCCGTCCTGGTGGTCTGCGACGGCGTCTCCACCTCGCCCAACTCCGACGTGGCCAGCCTGGCCGCGGCGCGGGCCGCGCGGGACGTCCTGGAGGCACACCGGGCGACCGGGATGGGCACGCCGGAGAGCCGGGCCGCGGCCCTGACCCAGGCGCTGCAGGCGGCCGCGGTCCAGGCCAACGCGGCCGTGCTGGACGCGTCGGCGGCACTGGAGGCCGAAGCCAAGGCCAGGGCCGCCGCGCAGGGCGCCGGCTCCGGCGAGGGCGCCGCGCCGGAACCGACCGAGCCGATCAACACTCCGTCCTGTACGTTCGTCGCCGCCGTCGTGGAGCCGGATCTGATCATGGTCGGCAACGTCGGCGACAGCCGGGCCTACTGGATCCCCGACCTCGGCCACGGGGAGCCGCAGCAACTGAGCGTCGACGACTCGGTGGCGCAGGCCCGGATCGACATGGGCGTGCCCCGGGAGCAGGCCGAGAACGGGCCGCAGGCGCACGCGATCACCAAGTGGTTCGGCCGCGACTCGCCCGACGTGATGCCGCGTACCGCGAAGTTCACCGTGACCGAACCCGGCTGGGTGATGGTCGTCTCCGACGGCCTGTGGAACTACGCGTCGGAGGCGGCCGACCTGCAGAAGCTGGTCGCCGAGCTGGCGATCACCGAGCCGTTGCCGCTGGCCGAGGCGCTGGTCGCCTGGGCCAACGAGCAGGGCGGCAAGGACAACATCACGGTCGCCCTCGCTCGCCGTACTGCCTGATGCCGTGCCCCGAGCCTGGCCCACGTGCGCCGGGTGGGGCGGCATACTGTGAGACCGACCACTGAGGGGATGAAGGGGAGCCTGATGGCCGAGTTTTCCGCCGCTGTGTACCAGAACGAGTTCCTGCCCGACGGCGGCACCGACGTGAACGCGATCGTCACCGTCACCTGCACCGGCGCGGGCCAGGCCGGTCAGAGCGGCGGCGCGGCGGGCGAGATCATCATCGTCGACACGTCCGGGTCGATGGGGACGACCAACATGAACGCGGCCAAGGTCGCAGCGGCCGCCGCGATCGACCAGATCATCGACGGCACCTGGTTCGCCGTCGTGGCCGGTAACCACCAGGCCTACCTGGCGTACCCGCCGGTACGGACCGGCGCCGGCATGGTCCAGATGGACGCCGGTACCCGAGCGGCCGCGCACCAGGCGGTGGGCGACTTCACCTCCGAGGGCGGCACCGCGATGGGTACCTGGCTGACCCTGGCCGGGCGGCTGTTCGACTCGGTGCCGGGGCTGGCCCAGAAGCACGCGATCCTGCTCACCGACGGCGAGAACCACAACGAACTGCCCGAGCAGCTGACCGCCGCCATCCACAACGTGACCGGGAAGTTCCAGTGCGACTGCCGCGGCGTCGGGATCGACTGGCAGGTGGCCGAGGTGCGCCGGATCGCGCAGGCGCTGCTGGGCACCGTCGACATCATCCCGCAGCCGGAGCAGATGGCCGCCGTGTTCGCCGAGTTGATGCAGCAGGCGATGGGCCGCGGCGTGGCCGACGCGCAGCTGCGGGTCTGGTCGCCGCAGGGCGCGCAGGTCCAGTTCGTCCGGCAGGTGTCGCCGCAGCTGGAGGATCTGACCCACCGACGGACGGACGTGAACCCGCTGACGGGGGCGTACCCGACCGGGGCGTGGGGCGACGAGTCCCGCGACTACCACGTCGGGATCCGGCTGGCGGCCAAGGCGGTCGGCCAGGAGCAGCTGGCCGCGCGGGTGCAGCTGGCGCTCGGCGACGAGGTCGTCGCGCAGGGGCTGGTCAAGGCGCGCTGGTCCAACGACGACGCGCTGACCACCCGGATCGACCCGGCGGTGGCCCACTACACCGGGCAGACCGAGTTGGCCGACGCGATCAAGGTCGGGCTGGAGGCGAAGGCCGCCGGCGACGACGCGACGGCGACCGCGAAGCTCGGGCGGGCCGTCCAGCTGGCGGCACAGACCGGGAACGACGAGGCGACCTCGCGGCTGCGGAAGGTCGTCGACATCGACGACGTGGAAACCGGTACCGTCCGGTTGAAGCGTTCGGTGGACAAGGCCGACGAGATGGCACTGGACACCGCCTCGACCAAGACGACCAGGATCAAGGGCTGATTCCATGACTGTCACCTGCCCGGACGGGCACGTCTCCACCTCGGACGACTACTGCGACGTCTGCGGCGCGCCGATCGTCGCCTCCGGCGGAGCCGAGGCCACGCAGGCGCCGGCCCAGCCGGCCGCGTCGTCCGGCACGCCGGCGAGCAGCTCGTCGGCCCCGGCCGCGGAGGTGAGCTGCCCGAACTGCTCGGTGCCGAACCCGCCGGAGGCCTTGTTCTGCGAGGCCTGCGGGTACGACTTCACCACCGGCACCATGCCGCGCACGGCCGAGCCGGCCGATTCGGGCGACCCCGGAGACTCCGGCGACGGCGCGGCGGAGGCCGGTTCGGGTGGCGGCGATGATCAAGCCGGTGCCGCCGACCAGGGCGGTGCACCGGCGAGCGGGCCGGTGACCGGTGCGGGTGATCAGCCTGCGGAGACGTTCGACTGGGTCGCCGAGGTCTGGATCGACCCGGACTGGTACGCGGTGCAGCAGAGCTCCGACCCGCTCCCCTCCGCCGGGCCGCCCGAGATCGTCCCGCTGCGTGCGAAGTCGATCTTGATCGGCCGTACCTCGCGGAGCCGGAACATCCACCCCGACCTGCCCTGCGAGAACGACACCGGCGTCAGCCGGCGCCAGTCCCAGCTGACCACCGACGGCACCCGCTGGTGGGTCGAGGACCTCGACTCCAGCAACGGCACCTTCGTCGGTTCGGCCAGCGGCCCGCTGCCGGAGCAGCCGATCCCGGTCGGCCCCAAGCACGAACTGGACAGCGACGACCGGATCTACCTCGGCGCCTGGACCCGGATCGTGATCCGCGAGGCGACCGAGGACGAGAAGACCGTCGGCTGACGTACTCCGCCTTCGGCGAACAGGTTCTCGCCGCGGTGATCAACTGTGGCACGGTTGACGGTACGGTGTCCCACCCGGGCAGTGTCTGGCAGAGGGTTCAGGAGGAAAGCGTGGAGATCAAGGTCGGCATCAAGCAGGTCACGCGGGAGATCGTGGTGGACACGAACGCCTCGGCCGACGACGTCGCGGAAGCCTTCACCAAGGCCCTGACCGACGACGGCCTGCTCACCCTCACCGACACGTACGGCCGCAAGGTCCTCATCCCCGCCTCCTCGGTGGGCTACCTCGACCTCGGTGAGGAGAACGCCCGCCCGGTCGGCTTCGGCGCCGTCTGACCCTCCCCACCCGATTTCGCCGACCGGTCACCAAAGCAGGCATTCTGGCGGCGTGTCGCTGCGGAAGTGACCGGTCGATCCGGGGTGGGACGGATCGCGCGTCCAAACCCCATGACGACTCTCCCTGGTCGACCTGTGTTTCGTCGGGCCAGGGCCTCGTCGGGCCGGTGTCTCGCCGGCCGGTGTCTCGCTGGCCGGTGTCTCGCCGGCCAGTGCCTCGCCGGGCCGGTGTCTCGCCGGCCAGTGCCTCGTCGGGCCAGGTGCCCCCGGTCGTCCGTCGCCTCGATCGGGCCCGTGCCCCAGCCGGCCCCGAACCTTGGTCCAGCTCGCGCCCCTGACCCGCGCCCCAGCCCACCCCGAATCTCGGTCGAGTTCGCGCCCTCCCCGCGCCCGGGTCCGTGCCCCCAGTCGACGCCGAACCTCGGTCGAGCTCGCGCCCTCACCCACGCCCAGCCAGCCCGAACCTCGGTCGAGGTCGCGCCCTCCCCGCGCCTGGGCCCGCGCCCCAGTCGAAGCCGAACCTCGGTCGAGCTCGTGTCCTCACCGCGCCCGGCCCCACCCCGAATCTCGGTCGAATTCGCGCCCTCCACCGCGCCCGGGCTCGCGTCCCAGCCCACCCCCAAACCTCGGTCGAACTCGCGCCCTCACCGCGCCCACGCCCGCGCCCCAGCCCCAGCCCCACCCCGAACCTCGGTCGACCTCCCGCCTTCACCTTGCCCCAGACGAAGCCGAACCTCGGTCGAACTCGCGCCTCACCGCGCCCGGGCTCGCGTCCCAGCCCACCCCGAACCTCGGTCGAGGTCGCGCCCTCTTCGCGCCCCGAGCCTCGGTCGAACTCGCGCCCTCACCGCGCCAGGCCCACTCTGACCAGGCCCGCACCTCATTCGGCTCCCGCCCTCGATTGCGCCAGCCGCCCGCGGGAACTGCGCCCAGGCGAAGCGCGTTGCCGTGCCCTCACACCCGGGGCTCGGCCCTCCGAGCATGATCACCATCGGGTCATCGAGTGGACGATACGACCACCTGAAATCGATTCCAACGGTACGCAACGTCACACTCGACGCACGCGCAGCGTGGGCGCTCGGCGACGGTCCCAGCGCTGACCGGGTTCGACTCGGCTGCACGATCACCATGGCGACCGCTGGTCTCCGACCCGCGGTCGAGCTCAACGGCGCTCGGGAGCCTCCACCCCGACAATCCGCGGCCACCGAGCGCTGACAACCTCCGCGGTCGAGCTCAACGGCGCTCGGGAGCCCCCGCCCCGACAATCCGCCACCGCCAGCGCTGACAACCTCCGCGTTCGATCACCGCACGCTCAGCGCCGACGCGCTCAAGATCACGCCCACGCACGACGCGCTTGCGTCCGGCTCGGCCGTCGACTTCCCGGCCATCGCACCCGACACCTCGAGACGGCAAACCCTCCCGACGCCCGATCTCGTCATCACCTCCCACACCCGAATCGACCGGTCACTTCCGCAGCGACACGCCGGCAGAATGCCTGCTTTTGTGACCGGTCGGCGGACGGTTATTCGGCTTGGCGGAGGGCGGCCATGGGTTCGATGGCGGCGGCCTTCAGGGCTGGGTAGGCGCCGGCGGCGAGGCCGATCAGGGCGCCGAGAATCGGGGCGGCGACGGGGAGGGCCGGGTGCAGGACCGGGGTCCATTGCTGGGCGAGCGAGACGACGAGGATGACCAGGATCGAGAGGGCGGTGCCGATCAGGCCGCCGACGCCGCCGAGCAGACCGCTCTCGGCGAGGAACTGGCCGGCAATGTGGCGTCGCCGGGCGCCGAGGGCTCGCCGGAGGCCGATCTCGCCGGAGCGTTCCATCACCGACAGCAGGGTCACGTTGGCGATGCCGATGCCGCCGACGACCAGGGCGACGGCGCCGAAGGCGAGCAGCAGCGTGTTCAGGTCCGCCTGGACGTCGGAGCCGAGGCTGCCGGGCGGGGGCGGCGCGGTCACCCGGACCTGGGTCGGATCGTTGGGGGAAGCCGCGATGGCGGCCTGGCCGGCGACCTGCTGCGCCGCGCCGAGCACCGTCCTGATCTCGACCTCCTCGGGGGCGTCCAGGCCATAGCGGTCCACCGCCACCTGGTACGGGATGATCACCGAGTCCAGCAGCTCCGGCCGGCTGCCGGCGTCGCCGACGATCCCGATCACCGAGTACGGATGATCACCGATGAAGATCACCGGGCGCTGATCGACCCGGGTGATGCCGAGCCTCTCTGCAGCCCTGGAGCCGAGCACGACCACCGGATCCGCCCGCCGATCATGGCCCGCGTCGAAGTAGCGTCCGATCGATGTCGAGCCGCCGGCGGCGCGGAGCAGGTCCGGGCTGGTGGCGTACACGTCCAGATCGATCTGCTCGGAGCCGGTCGGGTCGTTGAGCAGTACGCCGCTCACGGTCTGGTCACCGATGTCGACCTCACTGATCGTTCCGGCCGCGACCACCCCGGCCAGCCGGGCGATCCGCTCCGCGACGTCGGCGGCCAGCTGCGGCGCCGAGCCGTCGGCCATCCCGAAGCCGCTGTCGGCCGGGCGGACCACCACCCGGGTCGCCGCCGCCGCATCGAACTTCTCCGCGATCTGTCCGCCGGCGGTCTGGCCCAGGCCGATCGTGGCCACCAGCGCGCCGATCCCGATCACGGTGCCGATCATGGTCAGCAGCAGCCGGGCGGGTCGCGACCCGATGCCGAGGATCGCCTCGTCCAGCAGGTCCCCCGGTCTGATCATGGACTTCATGAGCGCTCCTCAGCGACCGGTTCCAGCCGGCCGTCGATCATCCGGACCCGGCGGTCGGCCCGCCGGCTGACCTGGTCGTCGTGGGTGATCACCGCCAGGGTGAGTCCATCGGCGTGCAGGTCGTCGAACAGTTCCAGGACCCCGTACGCATTGGCCCGGTCCAGGTTGCCGGTCGGCTCGTCGGCGAGCAGCAGGGACGGGCGGCCGGCCAGCGCCCGGGCGATCGCGACCCGCTGCCGTTCGCCGCCGGACAGGGTGCGTGGGGTGAACTCGCGACGGTGGTCGAGCCCGACCCGGCCGAGCGCCTCCTCGGCGCGCTCCCGCCGCTGTCGCCGAGGTACGCCCTGGTAGAGCATCGACAGCATCACGTTGTCCAGCACGGTCCGGCTCTGCAGCAGATGGAAGGCCTGGAAGACGAAGCCGATCCGGCTGCCCCGGACCGCTGAGCGGCGCCGCTCCGGCAGCGCCGACACATCCTCGCCGTCCAGCCGGTACGTCCCGCCGCTCGGCAGATCCAGCAGCCCCAGCAGGTGCAGCAGGGTCGACTTCCCGGAGCCGGACGGCCCGACGATCGACACGTACTCACCGGAACGGATGACCAGGTCGACGCCGCGGACCGCGTGCACCTCGGGCGGGCCGGGGAAGGACCTGGTCAAGCCGTCCAGCTCGACCACGATGTCCTGCTCAGGCACGGCCTCCGGCTCCATGATCATCGGCCGACCACCACCAGGCTGCCCTCGGCCAGCGTGTCCGGCCCCTCCTCGACGTCCTTGCCGTCGGCGTCGACGGGGTGCACCTCGGTCTGGCCGTCGGCGGTCAGACCGGTCCGGACCGACTGCATCCGGGTGCCGCCCTCGGCCGTCTGCACCTCGACCTGGGTCGCCCCGTCGGCAGTCGAGAACAGGGCCGCCGACGGCACCGACAGCACCGCGCCGTCGCTGCTGCCGACCGAGACCGTGACCTTCACGTTGGCGCCGCGCAGGTCCGCCGCCTGCTTCGCGGTGATCTTGTCCGGCACCAGCGTGATCTTGCGGCCGTCCTCGTCGTCGTTCTCGATCTTGGTGATCTTGGCCGGGATCTCGGTGCCGTCGGGCAGTTCCAGCTTGGCCTTCATCCCCTTCTTCAGCAGCTCCGCCTCGGCGGCGGTCACGGTCGCGACCACCTGCGGCTCGGTACCCGCCACGGTCATCACGGACCCGGAGACGGCGGCGCCGAGCTTCGCGGAGACCTCGTCGGCCCGGCGCGGCAGCTTGGGCAGCACCACCACCTCGCTCTGCGGCAGCGGCGTCGCGGCCGCGGCCGCCGCCTCCGACAGATCCTCCTCGGCGTCCTCGACATCCTCCTCGGCCTGGTCCACCGCGTCCTGTTCGGCGTCACCCTCGTACTTGGCGAGCATCTCCTTCAGCTGCGCCTTGGCGACCGCCAACTGGTTCGCCGCTGCGTCGATCGCGGCCTCGTCCTTCGGACGCTGCTTCTTCGCCTTCGCCAGCTGGGCCCGCGCCTGGTCGACCTGGCCCTCGGCGGACAGCCGCTCGGAGCGCTTCGGACCCTTCCTGATCTCCGCCAGCGTCTTCTTCGCCGACGCCAGCTTGCTCTTCGCCGACGCCAGCCGCTCCTTGGCCGACTTCTCCGCGCCGGCCTTGTCACCCGCCGGCTCCGGCGGGTCGTAGCCAAGATCACGATAGAGCTCGGCGACGGCGTCGGCCGTGTCGCTGCCGTACGTCCCGTCGGCCTCCCCCGGGTCGTAGCCGAGCCGCGCCAGCGCCCGCTGCAACTGCTTGACGTCCGCCCCTTCACTGCCCGGCTGCAGGGTCCGGTAGTTCGGCGTCGAACCGGCCAGCGCGATCACCGGCCGGCCGGACACCTCCAAGATCACCATGCCCTCGTCGATCATGGTGCCGACCTTCGGCACCTTTCCGGTGATCACGCCCGCTCCCCCGCTGCCCGGCGCGATCGTGATCTTGGTCGTGTCGTTGAAGCCGACGTCGCCACGGGTCACCACGGTCGAGGTCAGCGGCCCCTTGCTCACCGGAACCGTGACCGGTCCGGCCGACGGCGGCGCCAGCTCGGCCGCCCGGTCGGCCGGCGACTTGAGGAACTGCGCCGCGACGAAGCCGCCGCCGGCGGCCAGCACCGCGGTCAGCGACACCGCCGCGACGAGACGTCGTGCCGACACGTCACCGCCCCTGGTTGATCAGGTCGCGGTACCGCTCCAGCTCGGCCCGGTGTTCCTCGACGAACCGCTGCTCGAGCTCACGCCGTACGTTCTCGTACGTCCCCGTGTAGTCCTTGCGGCAGTCGACGTCGGCCAGCGCCAGCTTGATCTCCTCGGCCCGCAGCTTCGCCACCTTCTCCGGATCCGGCGGCTTCACGTCATCGCCACCGCCCGCCCGCCGGCCCATGGTCACCGAGCCGCCACCGTTCTCCCCCTCCTGGTACTTCCAGCCGTTCAGGTCGGCCCACTTCTTCTGGATCGACTGCTCCGGGTCGTTGATCTTGCTGAAGCCGCCGAACCCGGCCCCGGCCAGACAGCCGGCCCAGTCGGCCACCAGCGGGGTGATCCGCGGATCCGCCTGCACCTGCTCGTCCAGCTTGGCCATCGCCTCGAACAGGCCCTGGAACTCCTGGAAGTCGATCGGCTTCGCGTTCGGGAAGACCTCCTTCTGCGCCTTGCCGTAGCAGCCGCTGTCCTCGCCCGGCTGGCCCATCGGGACCCCACCGCCGCCGTACGTGACGGCCATCCCGCCGCCCTTGCCGTGCAGCGCCTTCAGGTACGCCTCGCGCTGCTTCTCGGTCATCTTCGCCATCCGGTCCCCGTTCGGATCGTCCTGTTCCTGCGCCGGCAGCTCGTCGCGGGTGCTGATGCCGTAGCCGTACTTCTCCACCCAGCCGCGATCGCTCAGGTCAGGGCCCATGGGTTCCTCGGGCGGTTCGACCGCGGGCCGCGGCGTGTACTCGAAGCCCTGCTCCTTCATGCAGCGGGCCACCGCCTCTTCGATCTTTCGTTGGTCGTCCATCGACTTCTGCTTGTCGATCGGCGGATCGAGGTACGCGTCCAGCGGGCGGCTGGTCGGAGCCGCGCCCGGATCCTGGCCAGGAGCGGGTCCGGAGCAACCGGCGACGAGCGCCAGGGCTGACGCGGCGACCGCCGCCCGGACCAGGTGGGTGACCTTCATCGTGATCTCCTCGATCGTTCGTGTCGCTGGGGTGGGATCAGGTCTATCGACGCGCCGGTTAGCCGGTGGTTCGGTCGCAGCTAACCCCGGGCTAACCAGGCCGGTGGCATCCTGGTTGGGCCTGCTGAGGAGAGGAGCGGCCCGGATGCGGATCCTGATCGTCGAGGACGAGACCGACCTCGCCGAGACGCTGACGACCGGTCTGCGCGGCGAAGGCTTCACCGTCGACGCGGTGCACGACGGCGACGCGGCGTTGACCTTCCTCGGTGATCATGACGTCGACGTCGTGCTGCTGGACCGGGACCTGCCGGCGCTCTCCGGCGATGCCGTCTGCCGGGCCCTGACCGCGATCGGCCATCCGGCCCGGATCCTCATGCTGACCGCCGCCGGTACGTTGTCGGACCGTGTCACCGGCCTGGACCTGGGCGCCGACGACTACCTGGCCAAGCCGTTCGCCTACCTGGAACTGCTGGCCCGGATCCGCGCCCTCGGCCGGCGCGGCGGCGGCTCGGTGGCGGCGGCGATCCTGGAGCACGCCGGGGTCCGGCTCGACCCGGCCCGCCGGCTCGCCGAGCGGGACGGCAAGCCGCTCCGGCTGACCCCGAAGGAACTCGGCGTGCTGCAGGTGCTGCTGGAGTCGGCCGGCGGCGTGGTGACGCCGGCCGAACTGCTGGACCAGGTCTGGACCGACGACGGCGAACGGTCCCGCAGCGTGGTCAAGGTCGTCGTGCACGCGTTGCGCCGCAAACTCGGCGAGCCCTCGGTGATCATCACCGAGGCCGGGCTCGGCTACCGGATGGGTTGATGATCATGGGCCTGCGCTTCCGTACCCGCTTGACGATCATGATCACCGGCCTGGTCGCCCTGACCGGTCTGCTGCTGCTCGGCATCGAGTACGTGATCATCAACCAGCTGTTCCGGGTCTCGATCGCGGTGTCCGGCCAGGCGGCGCCGGTGCAGGTCTATCCGGCCGAGCCGTACTACACCACCCCCTATCAGACGACCAGCCGGTTCGCGGTCGAGAACGAACTGGCCAGCACCGTGCTCGGCGGGCTGATGCCCTGGTCGGTGCTGGCCCTGATCGGCTGCACGGCGCTGGCCGCCGTGCTCTCGTACCTGCTGGCGGGGCGGGCGGTCGGCCGGATCACCGAGGTGACGACGATGGCGCGGGACCTGTCCACCCGGGACCTGCACCGGCGGTTGTCGCTGCCCGGCCCGCGGGACGAGATCAAGGAACTGGGCGACACGTTCGACGCGATGCTGGACCGGCTCGAAGCGGCGTTCACCGCGCAGCAGCGGTTCGTGGCGAACGCCTCGCACGAGCTGCGCACTCCGCTCACGGTGAGCCGGACCGCGTTGGAGATCCCGCTCGCCCAGGGCCGGGTGCCGGCCACCATGGAGGGCTCGGTACGGACCGCGCTCAAGGCCGGCCAGCAGAGCGAGCGCTTGATCAACGCACTGCTCGCGCTGAGCCGGACCGACGACGTGGCGATCAAGGTGGAACCGGAGGACCTCTCGGCGATCGTCGACGACGCCGTGTTCGACCTGGCCGAGCAGGCCGAGCGGGCCGGCGTGACCATGATCAACCGGCAGCCGGCCGGACTGGTCGTCGAGGCCAACCAGACCATGCTCGGCCAGGCGGTGAGCAACCTGATCGACAACGCGATCACGCACAACCGGGACGGCGGCACGGTCTGGATCGACGCGAGTCGCACCGACGACACGGTCGAGCTCAAGATCGAGAACACCGGCGTCCTGCTCGCCGGGCACTCCGTCGAGCTGCTCCGGGAACCCTTCTACCGCGGTACGGAGACCAGGCTGGCCGGAGCCCGTGGCAGAGCGGGCCGCAACGTCGGGCTGGGGCTGTCGATCGTCAACTCGATCGCCGCCCGGCACGGCGGCACGCTCGACCTGGCGGCCCGCAGCGGTGGCGGCCTGATCGCCGTCCTGAAACTGCCCGCGCGACCCGGGCCGGCGCCCCAACCGAAGGCGTCAGGCCTGCAGGCCGAGCCGCGCCATCCGGGCCGTGTGCCGCTCGACCAGCCGGGTGAACATCCGGCTGATCGCCGCCAGATCCAGGCCGGGGCGATCGACGGTGCCCGTCAGTAGGCTGGTCAGCGCGTCCCGGTCGGCGGCCACCCGCTGCGCCTGACTGAGCGCCTCCCCGACCAGCCGACGGCCCCACAGGGCCAGCCGCCCGGCGACCCGGCGGTCGGCCCGGATCGCGTCGGTCACCCGCGTCACCACGTACTCGGCCTGCAGCTCGTTCGCCAGCACCTCGTTGACCAGGGCCCGGGTGTCCGCGTCGACGAAGGCGGCAACCTCCCGGTAGAAATCGGCGGCGAAGCCGTCGCCCACGTACGTCTTGAGCAGGCCCTCCAGCCAGTCCTTCGGCGCGGTGTGGGCGTGGAACGCGTCGAACGGGGCGTGGAACGGGCGCATCGCCGTCATCACGTCGCTGCCGAGGTCGGTCAGCCGGCCCGCGACGCGGTCGAAATGGTCCATCTGGCGGGCCGCGAGCTGTGCGATCTCCACCTTGTCGGCGAGCGTCGGCGCGGTCCGGGCGTCCTCGGCGAGGCGCTCGAACGCGGTCAGCGTGCCGTACCCCAGAACACCCAGCAGATCGACGGCTCCGGCGAGATATTCCGGATCGGACGGGACGGCGGCGGTCATGCCCGTAGTCTGCCCGGTCGGCCCGGATTCGTGGGTTCGCTAGGTCGGCGGGTTACAATGCGACCTGGTGCGGGGTTTGTGCGCCTGCCGTACCGGCGACATCGTGCGCTGGAGCTGAGAGGCTCCCCGATGCTGCTGCCGGACCGCCGTACCACGAAGACTTACACGGAATTGCAGACTGGCAAAGGGAAGATCCTGACGAACGAGACGCTAGCGGAGACCGCGCCGGAAACCGGCGGACCGCAGACCGACAAACCCCAACCGATCGCTGAGCAGACTTTCGCCGACCTCGGCGTGATGCCGGCCATCACCGAGGCCCTGGGCAAGGTCGGCATCACCCATCCGTTCCCGATCCAGGCGATGGCGCTGCCGATCGCCCTGACCGGCTCCGACCTGATCGGTCAGGCCCGGACCGGCACCGGGAAGACCCTCGCGTTCGGCATCACGATGCTGCAGCGCGTCGTCGCGCCCGGCGAGCGCGACTTCGACGAACTGGCCAAGCCCGGCGCACCGCAGGGCCTCGTCGTGGCTCCGACCCGCGAGCTCGCGAGCCAGGTCGCCAAGGACCTCACCACCGCGTCGACCACCCGGAAGGTGCGGCTCTGCACGGTCTACGGCGGCGTCGCGTACGAGCCGCAGTTCGCCGCCCTGGCCGAGGGCGTCGAGGTCGTCGTCGGTACGCCCGGGCGGCTGCTGGACCTGGTCGACCGCCGGGTCCTCGACCTGAGCCACATCAAGGTGATGGTGCTCGACGAGGCCGACGAGATGCTCGACCTGGGCTTCCTGCCCGACGTCGAGCGGATCCTGTCCAAGACCCCGGAACTGCGCCAGACCATGCTGTTCTCGGCGACCATGCCGAGCGCCATCGTCAACCTGGCCCGGCGGCACCTGCGGCACCCGGTGAACATCCGGGCCGAGGCGAGCGGCGAGGAGGCGACGGTCCCGACCACGGCCCAGTTCGTCTACCAGGCGCACGATCTGGACAAGCCCGAGGTGGTGGCCCGGATCCTGCAGGCCGAGAGCCGGAACCGGGTGATGATCTTCAGCCGGACCAAGCGCAGCGCGCAGCGGATCGCGGACGACCTGGTCGACCGCGGCTTCTCCGCGCGGCCGATCCACGGTGATCTTTCCCAGATCGCCCGGGAGAAGGCACTGAAGCAGTTCCGCGGCGGCGGCGTCGACGTGCTGGTGGCGACCGATGTCGCGGCCCGCGGGATCGACGTCGAGGGCGTCAGCCACGTGATCAACTACGAGTGCCCGGACGACGAGAAGACCTACATCCATCGGATCGGCCGGACCGGCCGGGCCGGTGCGACCGGGGTCGCGATCACCTTCGTGGACTGGGCCGACCAGACCCGCTGGAAGGTGATCAACAACGCCCTCGGGCTGCCGTTCGAGCAACCGCAGGAGACGTACTCGACCTCCGATCACCTCTTCCACGACCTCGGCATCGACCGCTCGGTCAAGGGCCGGATCGCTCCGCCCAAGGAGGACGACCGGCCGGTCCGCTCGGAGCGGTCCGATCGTTCGGAGCGCGGGGACCGCGGAGATCGCGGCGAGCGGCGGCGGGAGCGGAGCCGGTCGGCGGATCAGCCGCGCCGGACCCGCACCCGGACCCGTCGCCGGCTGCGCAACGGCGAGCCGGTCGAGGCCAGCGCCGGCGACAGCGACGCCTGAGTCTCCTCAGGCCTGCTGCCGGCGGACCATCTCGTTGATCCAGACCGGGGCGTACGGCGACGTACACCCCGGTGAGGTCGGATAGTCCTTGAGCACCTCGAGCCGCTCGCCGATGCCGATCGCGCGGGCGCGGAGTTCGGGGTGCTCGATGCCGAGCTGAGCCAGGCAGGTGTTCATCGCCCACTGGAGCCGGTCCGGCGCGTCCTTCAGCTCGGCCTCGATGGTGTCGAGCAGGCCGTCGAGATCGAGGCCCTCCGGCTGCTTGGCCACCCGGTCCGACGTCAGGGCCCATCCCGCGCTCGCGACCACCGGATCCGGATCGTCGATCCAGGCCACCCGCAGTTCCTCCGCGTACAAGCTCTTCTTCACCACGTAGCCGACCAACCAGTCGTGCACCTTCGGCGCCCGCGCCTCTCGCAGCATCGCGTCGAGTTCCTCCCTGCCGTACGCCTTCGGACGGCAGATCAGCAACGCCAACAGGCGGGCCGCGGTGTCCCCCGTCGCCCAGAGCTCACCGGCGAGCTCATGCTGCGTCTTGAGCCGCTTCGCGACGGCCCGCAGCCTGGTCAGGTTCACCCCGTGATCGTCCCCGTGCCTGACGTTGACCGCCCGCACCTTCGGATCCTCGAGTGCCCGCAACTCCGCCATCACCGCATCCAGGTCCACACCCCCATCCTCGCCGAACGCGAGCCCCGGCTCCAGCCGCCCGCGATCGGGTCAGTCGATCAGGTCACGGTCGACGAGGGTGGCCATCAGCTCGCGCTCGGCCTCGGTCACCCGGTCGCCGTCGGCGGAGGTCAGCCAGGCAAGTTCCTCGACCTCGCTGTGCGGGGCGAGGTCGCCCTCGTGCTCGGCGGTGTAGGCGATGAAGGTGATCAGGTCGTCCCGGCCGTCGCGGAACACCACGTAGGTGCCGACATGGCTGGCCGACTCGAGCCGGATGGTCGCGCCGAGTTCCTCGGTCACCTCGCGGGCCAGGGTCTGCAGGTCCGACTCCCCGGCCTCGCGGGCCCCGCCCGGCAGGTAGAACAGGGTCCGTCCCTGGTTGCGGCCGACCAGCAGCCGCCGGTCGACGATGTGCACCCAGCCCACCTTCTCCACGCCGCTGTGCTTCGCCGTCGTCCGATCCAGCTTTCCCGAGGTCATGACGTCATCCTGCCCCGCGGCCCGCCGGAATCCGTACCGCAGCGGTCGTCTTCTCTGGCTCCGGACAACCCGGGCCGCTCGAAGGCCCCTTCCGCCCCACGCACCGACCGGTCAGTTCTGCAGCGACACGCCGCCAGGACCGCTGCTCGGGTGACCGGTCGCCGTCAGCTGCTGACGTCCTTGCCGGAGAAGCGGGCCCAGGCGGCGAGCCAGAAGACCAGGGCGTAGCCGGCGGCCGTGAGCAGGCCGCGGCCGATCGAGTCGAACGCCATCGGATCCCGGATCAGGTCGCCGAAGGCGGTCCACCAGTGAGTGAGCAGCCACGGGTGCAGCCAGTCCAATTGCGGGATGGTGTCGCAGACGAACATCGCGACGTTGATCAACACCGTGGCGACGGTGGCGGCGATCGGCTGCTCGGTCAGCACCGAGACGAACAACCCGATCGCTCCCAGCGCGGCGAAGCCCGCGGCGAGGTAACCGATGATGATCACCAGTCGACCGAGGCCGGCGGCGAAGCCGAGCTGGGTGCCGGAGAAGGTGATCATGGGGCCGGCACCGAACAAGATCACGCCGATCAGCACACCGGTGGCCGCGACCAGCACCGTGGCGGCCAGGGCGAAGATCACGATCGAGGCGTATTTGATCAAGAGCAGCCGGGTCCGGCCGACCGGCACGGTGAGCAGATAGCGCAGGGTGCCGAGGTTGGCCTCGCCGGCGATGGAGTCGCCCGCGATCGTCGCCACGGCGAGCGGCAGGAACAGCGGCAGCTCGATGGTCAGCGCCGCCAGGGCGACGAACAGGCCGCTCGACGTGATCGAGGAGATGAAGTCCGGCCCGCCGCCGTCGCCGCCCCACACCTTGACCGATACGGCGAGCAGGATCGGCACCGCGGCCAGCACCGCCATTCCGGCGATGTTGCGCCGCCGGGTGAAGATCAACCGCAACTCCGAGCCGAGCAGCCGGCCGGGCAGCCGGAACCGGCCACCGGTCTCGAGCTCCTCGGTCCGCTCCCCCTCGACCGCCTCAGCCGCTGACATCGAAACCCTCCCCGGTCAGCTCGACGTACACGTCCTCCAGGCTCGGCGCGTCGACGGCGAACCCGAGCACCGGTACCTCGGCCGCGACCAGCGCCGGCACGATCTCCCGGACCGCCACCGGTTCCGCTTCCGGCTCCGGTCCGTCCAGTTCGGCACGTACGGTTGCCGCCTCGGTGCTCACCCGGCGCAGGCCGAGCCGGTCCAGCACGGCAGCCGCCTCGGCCGGCCGGTCGGTGTCGACCCGGACCGTCCGTACCGCCGCCGAGCCGAGGTCGCCGGTCAGGCCCTGCGCGATCAGCCGGCCGTTGTTCATCACCCCGACGTGGGTGCAGAGCTGCTGCACCTCCGACAGCAGGTGCGACGAGACCAGCACCGTGACACCCTCGGCGGCCAGGCCCGCGATCAGGTGCCGCACCTCACGGGTGCCCTGCGGATCGAGCCCGTTCGTCGGTTCGTCGAGCACCAGCAGGTCCCGCGGCATCAACAGCGCCGCGGCCAGCGCCAGCCGCTGCCGCATGCCGAGCGAGTAGGCCCGGAAGTTCTTGCCGGCCGCGCTGAGCAGCCCGACCCGGTCCAGGGCGGCGTCGACCCGGCGGGCACTCGTGCGCGGGTCGGCCGCGCGGTCGGCAGCGTCCAGCCGGATCAGGTTGGCCCGCCCGGAGAGGTACGGATGGAAGGCGGGCCCCTCGACCAGGGCGCCGACCCGCGGCAGCACGGCCCGGGTCGACGCCGGCATCGGCTGGCCGAACAGTTCGTGACTGCCCGCGGTGGGACGGATCAGGTCCAGCAGCATCCGGATGGTGGTGGTCTTGCCGGAGCCGTTCGGGCCGAGGAAGCCGTACGTCGAACCGGCCGGAACCACCAGGTCGATGGCGTCGACCGCCACCTGCCGGCCGAAGCGTTTGGTCAGGCCCGACGTGACGACCGGATCGGTCACCGGGACCGGCCGGTCATCGGCCGAGCGCGTCGTAGAGCAGTTCCGGCCGTACCGCGCCGACGGCGACCCGGCCGTCGTCCGCGATCACCGCCGAGACCAGCCGGGAGCTGAACAGCCGGCCGCTGCCCCAGGCGCCGGACACCCGCGGCAACGCCTCGAGGGTCTCCTCGCCGGTGAGTTCGCCGGTGTCGCCGCCGTCCGCCAGGTACACCGCGGTCCAGCCCTTGCCGATCACGGTCGGCCCGTCCGCGCCCTTCGAACCCTGGTCCCGCTTGCCCTTCTCGTCGGGTTGCGGCCGGGCCGGCTTCTCGTCCCGGTCGCTCCCCTCGCGCTTGACGTCGGTGCCGGGCGGCGGGGTGAAGTCGAACACCTTCGGGTCGGGCGCGGCGAAGGAGATCTCGGTGAACGCCGCCTCGACGGACGGCTCGGTCGCGCCCTCGCCGAACACCTGGACCCGCAGCGGCAGGAACCGCTCGCCGTCCACGGCGATCCGGACCTGCTCGATCAGCGACCGGTCGTCCTTGGGCTGCAGGACCAGTTCGTACGCGGCCCGGCCGGCGATGGTCACATTTCGTGCGACGCTGACCTCGGTGGTCGGTTCGATGGCGGCGATCGCCTGGGCGGCCAACTGCTGCGGCGTGAGCTCCCGCTCGTCGAAGTCCCGCTCGCCGCGGTCCGACACCGTGTGGTGGACCGCGGTCTTCTCCTGGCTGTTCCAGAGCCAGACGTCGGAGCCGTTGCGGATCAGGTCGGACTCGCCGAACGTCCCGTGCACGGCCACCCGGCTCTGGTCCTCGGTGCCCGCCCAGACCCGGATCGTGTTGGTGCCGGACAGCAGCGCCTCGAAGTCGCTGCCGCGGCGGCTGCCCGGCAGCGCCGGCAGGCCGAGTTCGGCGCGCGTCTCCGCCGTGCCCGAGAACTGGGTCGGCCGGGCCTGGGCGACCTCGGCGACGAGTTGCTCGGCGGATCGTTCGGGCAGCGACGGCTCGGCGACTGCCGTACCGGCGACCAGGCTGCCGGCCACCAGGGCCGTGGCCGCGGCCACCGGGATGATCCACCGCAGACGGGGGCGGGACTGGAATGCACGCATGCGCCCATTGTTGTTCGGGATCAACCCCTATTCCACCCCCCAGCGGGTGAAGTCGCCGGACCGGGTCCGACCACGGTCGTACCGAGTCCGACCAGGGTCCTCGGGTCAGCCCGACCTCGGATCCGGCGGCCTGCCCGATCGCCTCCGGCGACGGCATCAGTCACTCTGGACGCATGCCGAATGCTCTCGCACCGGAAATGCAGCCGAATCGGACCCTCTCGAACTGGGTCCCGCCGGCCGTCGTGATCGCGCTGGCGATGCTGTCGCCGCTGCCGGTGCTGGCCGGCCAGTTCTCCGGTACGAGCCTCGACCCGCTGTCCGCCCCGATCAGCCAGTACGTGCACCTGCCCGGCGGCTACCCGATGGTGCTGCTCGGGGCCTGGCTGCTGGCCGGCGGCGGAGCGGTGATCGCCGCCGACTTGCTCCGCGACGTCGACAGCTGGCAGCAGCAGTTCGCCGCGGTCCTGCTGGCCAGCTTCGCGGTCGCGCTGATCGTGGTCGGTCTGGTGCCCACCGATCCGGCCGGCAGCACCGTCGTGTCGAGCCGCGAGCTGGTGCACCGGTTCGCCGTCGGCTGGGCCTTCTTCTCGCTGCCGCTGGCCGGCCTGTTGCTGGCCCGGGCGCCGCGGCTGCTGGGTGCGGTCAGCGGCGCCGCGCTGACCCGGCTCGCGGTGGCGCTGCTCGGCGGGGTGCTGCTCTTCGGCTCCGTTCAGCTGCCGCTGCTCGCCGTCGGTTCGGAGGGGATCCCGGCCCTCGGCCTGGTCGAGCGGATCGCGTTCGGCTTTATGATCGGCTACCTGATCCTGCTCGCCGTCGTGCTGCGCAGCCCGGCCCGGGTCGCCGTATCCGTTCCATGATCATCCGGTCCGCACCACACCGCGGGTGGGGTTAACCCGAGGTCCGGTTCGGGTGGCTGCCTGATCGATCCCGACGGCGGATTCCGGAACGCTGTTGATCATGCTGATCACCCGCTCCGCAAGGCCTGCTCCGACCTCGGCGACCCAGTCGGTGGTGGCGACCCTGTCACTGATCTCGCTGGTCCCGATGGCGGTGCTGCACCTGACCGGGACCGGCCTGAACCCGGTCGCCGCGCCGATCAGCCACTACGTCTTCGTACCGGGCGGCTACCCGATGGTGCTGCTCGGCTCGCTGCTGCTGGCCGGCTGCGGCCTGGTCATCGCGGCCGACCTGATCCGCCGGTACGGCAGCAGCCGGGCCCGGGGCCCGCTGATGGCCGCCGGACTGCTGATCAGCTTCGCCGTCGCCCTGATCCTGGTCGGGCTGTTCCCGACCGACCCGCCGGGCAGCGCGGCCGGTGCCGCGACCGCCTCCGCGGTCATCCACCGGATCGGGGCGGCCTGGTCCTTCCTGGCGCTGCCGCTGGCCGGTGTCCTGGTCGCCCGTACCGCCGGCTGGTGCCGGGCCGGGCACGCCCGGTCGCTGGTCGGCCTGGCGATCGGCCTGCTCGGTGCGGTGCTCGTGTTCCTGTCGATCCACCTGCCGCTGGCCCTGGCCGGGTCCGGGCTGCCCGCCTTCGGCCTGCTGGAGCGGATCGGTTTCGCGTTCCTGATCGGCTACCTGATCCTGCTGGCCGCCGCGCTGCGTCCGGTGGTCGCGGCGGAGCAGCCCGCGGCGGTACCGGCCCCGCCGCGGGAGGCTGTACCGGTCCTCAGCGGCGCGGCCCGGAATAGCGCCGAGGCGGCGTGAGTTGACCCAGGTGTGCTGCCGGACAGCGTGACCACGACCAGGTTGTCGCGACATACGGAACGGGGAGCGGCGAGCGTACGCCGCACGGCGATATCCTGTCCAAGGTCTCCAGTGGCTGAACGTCCGGGCGGACCGGAAAGGGGTCGTAGCTGAGGCTCATGTCGAACGTGTCGAAGGCTTCTCGCTCGGCCCGGTCGAAGCAGTCGCGGTCGAAGTTCTCTCAATCCTCGCTGCGGACCCAGACCTGGGTGACGGTCGCCGCTCTCCTGGCCATCCCGCCCATGGTGATCGCCCATCTCACCGGGGCGGCCACGATCAATCCCTTGTTCGCGCCGGTCAGCGACTACGTCTGGATCCCCGGCGGCTACCTCATGGTGTGGTTCAGCGCGTCCCTGCTGGCCGGGTGCGGCGTCATCCTGGCCCACCGGGTGCACCGGGCGGCCAAGCTGTGGCCGGAACTGCGCGGCAGGCTGCGCTGGGTGTTCGGGCTGCTGATCAGCTTCGCCGTCGGCCTGTTCGTCTCCGGCGTGCTGCCGACGGATCTGCCGGAGGCGGTCAGCCCGACGGTCAGCTCGATGATCCACCGGATCGGGGCCGGCTGGGCGCTGCTGGCGCTGCCGGCGGCCGGGCTGGTGCTGGCCCGCTCCGCCCCGGCCGTGGTGCTGGCCGGCTATCCCGGCAAGTTGAACACGGTCGCCAGCTGGCTGCTGTACGGGGTGCTCGCCGCGCTGGTCGTACATTTCGGCATGTTCCTGATCACCGGGACCGGGCTGCCGGCCTTCGGGCTGTTCGAACGGATCGGCTTCGGGGTGCTGATCCAGCACCTGATCCTGCTCGGGTTCGCGTTCGGCAACCAGACCGCCGCGGAGCTGAACGCCGCCTCGGCGGCCGCCGAGGAACGGCTGATGAGCGCGAACGGCGGGCTAGTGGAAATCGCGGGAGCTGTGCCGGGCCGGGATCATCGCGCCGAGCTCACCGAGCACATCGGCGAGCGTTTCGATCCGGTCCGCGACCAGGTTGGTGACTCCCGACGTGTGCTCGATCACGCCGCGGATGACCAGGCTGTTGCTGCCCCGCGCCGGCCGCCGATAGCGGGACCACAGGGACGCTGAACAGACCACGTTGAGCATCCCGGTCTCGTCCTCGAGATTGAGGAAGGTGACCCCCTTCGCCGTGCCCGGCCGCTGTCGGTGCGTGACCAGGCCGGCCACCCTGACCCGGCGCCGGTTGTGCCCCGCGCCCAGGGCGGCCACCGGCAGGACGTCGTGGCCGTCCAGCAGTTCCCGGAGATGGTCCAGCGGATGATCATCGGGTGAGATCCGGGTCGCCCACAGGTCGGCCAGGGTGATCTCGGCCGCGCTCATCCCCGGCAGCGTCGGCGGCGCCGCGTCGATCGCCGATCCCGGCAACTGCTCAGCGCTGTCGGCGTAGCCGGCGTTCCACAGAGCTTGGCGCCGGCTCAGGCCGAAGCCGTCGAAGGCCCCCGCGGTGGCCAGCGCCTCGGCCTGGGCGGTGGTCAGCCCGGCCCGGCGGATGACGTCGTTCATCGACGTGTACGGGCGCTCGGCCCGGGCCGCGACCAGCCGCTCGGCGACCTCCTTGCCGATCCCGTGCACGTCGGTGAAGCCGAGCCGGACGGCGAAATTGCCGTCCCGGCGGTGCTCGGCGGTCCGGTCCGGTGAGTCCGGGTCGAACTTCTCGACCGGCGGCTGGTCCACCTCGAGGCAGCGGGGATCGCCGGTCGCGCGGAGCGGGCCTTGCCCTTCGCCAGGCTCAGGGACCAGTGCCCTGTCGAGCGGCTCGAGGTCGGAGTCGACGCCGGACCGGACGATGTCGGGGCGGAGCACCCGGACCCCGTGCCGGCGGGCGTCGGCGGTCAGTGACTGGACCGAGTAGAAGCCCATCGGCTGGGCCCGGAGCAGCCCGATCAGGAACGCTCCCGGGTAGTGCAGCTTCAGCCAGGACGACGCGTAGACCAGCAGCGCGAAGCTGATCGCGTGCGACTCGGCGAACCCGAAGTTGGCGAACGCCTGGATCCGGGCGTAGATGTCGTCGGCCAGCGCGCCCTCGATGCCGTTGTCGGCCATCCCCTGGTACAGCTTGTCGCGCAGCCGTTCGATCTTCTCGGTGCCGCGGCTGGAGCCCATCGCCCGGCGGAGCAGGTCGGCGTCGTCGCCCGTACAGCCGCCGACCGCCACCGCGATCTGCATCAGCTGCTCCTGGAACAGCGGCACGCCGAGGGTCCTCTTCAGCACCGGCTCCAGCAGCGGGTGCGGATAGATCACCGGCTCGGCCCCCATCTTCCGCCGCAGGTACGGATGCACGGCGCCACCCTGGATCGGCCCGGGCCGGATCAGCGCGACCTCGATCACCAGGTCGTAGAACTTCCGTGGCTGCAGCCGGGGCAGGGTGCCGATCTGGGCCCGGCTCTCCACCTGGAAGACACCGACCGAATCGGCCCGGCAGAGCATGTCGTACACCCCCGCCTCCTCCTTCGGCAGTGTGGCCAGGGTCCAGGTCTCGCCGAGCTGCTCGGAGACCACGGTCAGCGTGTGCTGGATCGCGTTCAGGATGCCCAGGCCGAGGAAGTCGAACTTGACCAGGCCCATCGTCGCGCAGCCGTCCTTGTCCCACTGCAGCACGGTGCGGTTCTCCATCCGGGCCGGCTCGATCGGGCAGACCTCGGAGATCGGCCGGTCGGTCAGCACCATCCCGCCGGAGTGGATGCCGAGGTGCCGCGGACCACCCAGGAACTGCTGGGCCAGCTCGACCACCGGCTTGGGGACGTCATGATCATCGGCGGACCCGATCGCCGCCCAGCTGTCCTGCTGCTTGGACCAGGCGTCCTGCTGACCGGTGGAGAAGCCGAGCGCCTTGGCCGCGTCCCGGATCGCCGACCGTGGCCGATAGGTGATCACGTTGGCCACCTGCGCGGCGTTGCGGCGACCGTAGCGGTGGTAGACCTCCTGGATCACCTCCTCCCGCCGGGCCGCGTCGAAGTCGACGTCGATGTCGGGCTCCTCGTCCCGGGTCGCCGACAGGAACCGCTCGAACGGCAGGCCGAACTTGATCGGGTCGACGGCGGTGATCTCCAGGACGTAGCAGACCACCGAGTTGGCCGCCGATCCCCTGCCCTGGCAGAGAATCTTCTGGTCCCTGGCGTACTGCACCATGTCGTGCACGATCAGGAAGTAGCCCTCGAAGCCCTTGCTCTCGATCACCGCCAGCTCACGCTTCAGCCGCTCCTCCGCCTCCTCCCGGTTGCCCGGGTAGAAGTGGTCGGCGCCGAGCCGGGTCAGGTGCCGGAGCCAGCTGGTCGGCGTGTGGCCGGACTCCACCATTGCCAGCTTCGGCAGCTTCGGCTTGGCCAGGCTCAGGTCGAAGCCGCACTCGGCCGCGATCCGGACCGACTGCCGCACCGCCTCCGGGTACCGCCGGAACTTGGTGATCATCTCCTCGCCGGACCTCAGGTAGGCGGTCGGCGGCGGCAGCCAGCCGTCCATCGCGGCCAGGTCGCGCCGGGCCCGGACCGCGGCCATCGCCGTCGCGAGCCGGTAGTCGTCCGGGGTCGCGTAGTGCACGTTGTTCGTCGCCACCACCGGCAGACCATGATCAGCGGCGAGCGCGGCCAGCCGGTCGTTGATCAAGGAATCGTCCGGTTGATCATGATCGAACAGCTCCACCACGACGTTGTCGGCGCCGAACAGGGCGACCAGCCGGTCCAGCTCCGCGGCCGCCGCCGCCTCGCCGCCGGCGGCCAGGGCCCGCCGGACCAGCCCCTTCCGGCAGCCGGTCAGCACCGTCCAGTGATCACGACCGAACTCGGCCAGCTGTTCCAGCTGGTGCACCGGCCGGCCCTTCTCCGGGGTCCGCAGGTGGGCCTCGGTCATCGCCGCGGACAACCGGTGATAGCCGTCGACGCCACGGGCCAGCATCACCAGGTGCGACCCGACCGGATCGGCGACGCCGACCTGCTGCTCCGGCAGGTCGAGCGAGAGCTCCGCGCCGTAGACCGTACGCAGCTCGCACTCGGCCGCCACCTCGGCGATCCGGGGCGCGGCGTAGAAGCCGTCGTGGTCGGTGATCGCCAGCGCCGACAGCCCGAGCGCGACGGACACCGCCACCAGGTCCTCCGGCTCGGACGCGCCGTCCAGGAAGCTGAAATTGCTGTGGCAGTGCAGCTCCGCGTACGGCACCACCGGGCCGTCCGGCGGCTTGACATCCCGGATCGGGCGGCGCGACTTCCGCAGCTTCCAGCCCGGCGCCGAGTCGGTCTCGGGCGTCGCCCCGGGATGGGGCTCCGGCCGGCCGGACAGCCGCCGCTCCAGCTCCGACCACGGGATGTCCGGGTTATGCCAGCCCATGGCTACTCATAGCTGGCCTCCGCGAACCAGTCGTCGTTCTCCAAGATCAACAACCAGGCGCTGCCGTCGGTGCCGACGACCTGGAAGCGGGCCAGCTTCCGGTGCCGACCCGGGTCCCACCACTGTTCCTCGATCGGCCAGGGCCCGGCCCAGGCCTGGATCCGACGGGCCCGGTCGGAGTCGGTACGGAAGCTGGTCGGTTCGGTGGTGATCAGGCCGCGGTCGGTGAGCCGGACCGGGCGGCCGTCGTGTCCGTACACCATGGCTGGGCGGCGTTCGGCGAACACCCGGCTCGGGGCGGGCGGCGGGATGCTGCCGGGCCAGGGCAGCTCGGCCGGCCGGCGCCCGACCGGCTGCTCGCCCCACGCCGTCGCCGACTGCCGGTCGGCCGGCCCGCGGCCGCCCTGCAGCCCGACGGCCTGAACCCCTTCCGGCCCGAGCATGCTCTGCAGCCGGGCGATGCCGCGCTCGATCCGCTCGTCCGGCGCGCTACCCCAGAGCCCCTCGCCCTGGTCGCTGAGCGGCTCGATGCCCTCCGGGATCAGCCGCAGCTCGACCACCGGCGCCGGGGCCGGGTCGGCCTGCAACTGCCAGCGGACCCGGTCGATCAGGTCGGCCGAGCCGAACCACCGCGGATGCGCCCAGCGCCGGAGGCCGACCCAGCCGTCGGCCGCCCCGGACTCGGACCAGAGCGGCTCCGTCTCGGCCTCGATCCGGACCGTGGTGCAGACCAGGCCGTGCCGGGCCAGCTCGGCGACGAAGGCGTCCGCGGTCTGCCGGAGGCTGAAGCCGATCGTCTCGACCGAGGTCAGCCCCGGCTCGAACCGGCAGACCCGGGTGAACTCCAGCGGCGGGGTACGGCTGGCCAGCAGACCGGCATCGGCGCCGCCGGCCAGCCGGTGCAGCCGGCCGCCCGGCTTGCCGAACCGGGTCACCACGTCCCGGGCCGACAGCGCGGCGAACGCGCCGAGAGTCTTGATCCCCAGCCGGGACAGCAGGCTGACCAGTTCCGGCTCGTCCAGCGCCCGGATCGGCAGCGGCGCCAGGAAGTCGGCCGAGCCGCCCGGCGGCACCACCCGGTGGCCCTGCTGATCGGCCAGCCGGGCCGCCTGCTCGGCCGCGAACACCCCGTCGGCGATGCCGATCCGGCAGTCCCAGACCCCGGAGTTGACCAGTTGCTCGGCGATCACCGCGGCCGCCTCGCTCTCGCCGCCGTAGAAGCGGCTCGGCACCCGGACCGCGCAGCGGCCCGGGGCGATCGGCATCACGCCGGTGCTGACCTCCTCCATCGCCGACAGCACCGCGCCGAAGACCCGGAGATCACGGTCGGGCTGATGGTCCAGCAGGGTCAGCTCCGGGCACCGGCCGACCGCGTCCCGGCGCCGCTGCCCCACCCGTACGCCCTCGGCCCGGGCCGCCGCCGAGCACGCGTACACCTCACCGCGCGCGATCACCGCGATCGGCACCTCCGGCGCCAGCTCCTCCTCGGTCCGGGCCGCGACGACCGGCCAGTCCGGGCACCACACGACCATCACCCGCTCCGGGCCGCGCGCCATCTCAGACCGCCTCCGCGATGCGTTCCTCGGCGGCCTCGGGGACCGCCTCGACCCGGAGGTCAGGGCCGGGCAGCCGGAGCTCGATCCGGCTCACCGGGCGGCCGGCCCGACGCACGGAGACCACGGTCCGGCGACCGGTGATCCGCCCGTAGCCGCGACCCAGCCCGTCCCAGGCCGAGGCCTCGATGCCCAGCCTGGCCTCGCTGCGCGGCCAGTCCCCCCAACTGATCAGCATCGCGTCCCGCTGCCGCAGCCTGGTCCGCAGCCGGGCCGCCTGGTGCTCGGTCACCCGGGGCGGCCGGACCATGATCACCGAGACGATCTCGGCCAGCCCCGCGACGACGTCCGGCCAGCGCTCGCCGGGCTCGGGCACCGCGATGGTCCGGGCCAGGTCGACGCCGAAACCGGCCGCCGCCGCGAGCCCGAAGTCCGCCGCCCCGACCACCGCGACCCATTCCCCCGCCTGGGACGGCGCGGCCATCAACATCATGGCCAGGCTCGGGCTGTCCACCGCGTACGCCCCGCCGGTCCGGGGCACCAGCAGCGGCTCCAGCGGCGCGACCACCGGCAGGGCCCGGGAGACTCCGCTGCCCTGCATCCGCAGCACCCGGTCCTGCAGTTCGCGGATCCGCGCGGAGTCCGGGAGGCGGGCAACACTCATGAACCCATAATCGAACACAAGTTCGATAGAGTCAATTCTGGTCGAGCGGCTCCCCGGGAGTGTACGGGTGGTCGAGCCGGGTCCCGGCGCTCTGGCCGCCGTCGACCGGCAGGGTCACCCCCGTGACATAGGAGGCAGCAGCTGAACACAGCCAGAGCACCGCCGCCGCGATGTCGTCGGTGGTCCCGACCCGGCCGATCGGAACCGCCGCGGCGGCGCCCTGCTGCGCCGTCGGCCCGGCCGCCCGGAGGTGCTCGGTGAGGATCGGCCCGGGCGCGACCACGTTCACCCGTACGCCTTGCGGGGCGTAGTCGAGCGCCGCCGTCCGCGACATCCCGATGATCCCGGACTTGGCGGCGACGTAGGCAGTGAAGTGGCTGATCCCGCCGAGCGCGGCGACCGAGGCCAGGTTGACGATCGCGCCGCCACCGGAGTCGATCATGGCCGGGATCTGGTGCCGCATCCCGAGGAAGGTCCCGGTCAGGTCGACGCCGATCGAGCGCTCGAAGTCCGCCGGGGTCAGCTCGGCCAGCAGCCGCGGCGGCGGTCCGTCGGCCGCGTTGTTGACGGCGACGTCCAGCCGGCCGAACTCCCGTACCGCGGCCGCCACGGCAGCCCGGGCGGCCTCGTCGCTGGTCACGTCGCCGGCCACGGCCAACGCCCGGCCACCGGCAGCCGTGATCCGCCGCTCCACCTCGGCCAGCCGATCGCCGCGCCGGGCCATGATCACGACCGCGGCCCCGGCCGCCACGAACGCCTCGGCCAGGGCGGCCCCGATCCCCTGGCTCGCGCCGGTGACCAGGGCCACCCTGCCGTCGAACTCGTCCTGCGCCACCGCGCACCACCCTCCGGAAGACTGCTCCCACCGTCGCACCGGGCCGGCCTCGTCCGCATCGGCCGGACGGCGGCGCCCGACTACGTACGCGGGCGTAGTCCCCGGTCAGGGACGGCAGTGCCGACTGTCACATCAGGCCGGCCAGCTCCGCGGCGCGCCGGACGGCGACGTCGACGGCCTGGGCGGCGAGCGGCGACTGGGTGCGCCCGACCGGCCAGTACAGGTACCAGGTGCTGATGGGCGACGGCCGCAGCGGATGGAGGGTGACCCGGTCGTCGGACCAGGCCTCGGATCCGTACAGGGCGAGCCACGGCAGCACCGCCGACCCGATGCCGGCCCGGACCATCGACACGATCGAGTCATGGCCGGCCGTACGGAACACGATCCGCGGCCGGGCGCCGGCGCCGAGCAGTTCTCGCTCCAGCCAGAGCTGATGGGCGTTGCCGGGCCAGGCGACCAGCGGAGCGCCGTCGAGGTCCGGCACCGCGACCGGTCCCTCGGGGAAGACGCCGGCCCCGGCCACCAGCAGGTACGGCTCGTGGAGCAGCTCGACGTGCTCGACGTCGCCGTCGATCCGGGCGTAGTGGAACAGCAGGTCGAGCTCCCCGAGCTGCGGATTCTCCGGCCCCACGTCGGACAGCCTGATGTCACACCCGGGATGTTCCTCGAGCAGCCGGCTCATCACCGCCGGCAGGATCAGCCGGGTCGCGCCCTGGAAGGTGCCGATGTCGATCCGGCCGCCACCGGCCCGGAACCGGTCGATGGCATCGGTCAGCACCGCCGCCCTGGCCAGCACCTCGCGGCCATGGGCCAGGATCACCTCGCCCAGCGGCGTGACCCGGACCGGCCGCGGCCCTCCGGGCCGGTCGAAGACGGCGGCTCCGACGGCCTTCTCCAGCGCGGCGACCTGCTGGCTGACCGACGACTGGGTGTAGCCGAGCCGGTCGGCCGCCCGCCCGAAGGTGCCCTCCTCGGCGATGGCCACCATGGTCCGCAGATGGCGCAACTCAAGATCAACCACGCCGTGAGCATAGCCAATGGCGATCGACATGATCGGAAATCATCGCTTTTACGAATGCCTCCGTACGCCTAACTTCAGACCCATGACGACGAACACGGCCGGTCCGGCCGAGCCCCTGACGAGCCCGCGAGGCGCGCCACTGACCGGCCTCGACTGGCCGGAGGTCCAGCACCGGATCGCCACCGCGGGCGACTACCTGCTGGCCACCACGGACCGGGACGGGCGGCCGCACGTCGCTCCGGTGCTGGCCGTGTGGCTGGACGGTACGGTCTGCTTCGCCACCTTCCGGCAGTCCCGGAAGACCCGCAATCTGGAGCGGAACGAGGGTTGTGCGGTCACCGTGCCCGGTCCGGAGGTCGACCTCGTGCTCGAGGGCGTCGCTCGCCGGGTCAGGGACGCCGACCGGCTGCAGCAGGTGGCGGACCGCTACCCACCGAAGTACCCCTGGTGGCACCCGGTCGTCCGGGACGGCGAGTTCTACGACCCCGCCGATCTCGCCGATCCGCGCCACGTCTACGCCCTCGAGCCGGCGCAGGTGTTCGCGTTCGGCAAGGAGACCGGCTTCAGCGGCACCCGCTGGCGCTTCACCACCGTTGGTCAGGATCGGGAGGAATTCCATGGCTGAGCGCATGATCGACGTCGGCACCGCCGAACTCTGCATCGAGACCTTCGGCGATCCGGACCGGCCCGCCGTCCTGCTGCTCGCCGGTGCCGCGTCCTCGATGCTGTCCTGGGCCGACGGGTTCTGCGAACGACTCGCGGAGGCTGGTCACCAGGTGATCAGGTACGACCAGCGCGACACCGGCCGCTCCACCTGCGACCCGCCCGGCAAGCCCTCGTACGCGTTCCCCGACCTGGCCGCCGAGGCCGTCGCCCTGCTGGACGCGCTGAACCTGCCGAAGGCCCACCTGTTCGGGATGTCCATGGGCGGCGGGATCACGCAGTTGGTCGCCCTCGACCATCCGGACCGGGTCGAGTCGATCATCCTCACCGGTTCCACGCCGGGCGGCCCGGGCCCGTCCTATGCCGACCTGCCCGGCCCGACGCCGGTGATCATGGCCACGTTCACCGAGGAGCAACCGGAGCCCGACTGGACCGACCGGGACGCGGTGATCACGTGGCTGATCGAGGCCGAGCGGCCGTACGCCGGCTCGGGCGGGTTCGACGAGGCGGCCTGGCTCGACATCGCCTCCCGGACGTACGACCGCGCCGTCAGCATCGCCAGCCTGAACAACCACTTCCTGATGGGCGACGGCCCGGCCTGGCGAGACCGGCTCGGCTCGCTCCGGGTGCCGGCCCTGGTACTGCACGGCGCCGACGACCCGTTCTTCCCCGGGCACGGCGCGTTCCTGGCCCGCGAGATCCCGGGAGCGGAGTTGATCACCCTCGCCGGCGTCGGCCACGAGACGCCGCCGCGGTTCGCCTGGGACCGGGTGGTGTCCGAGATCGGCCGCCGGACCGGAGCCTGATCACGGGAGAGGTAAGGTCACCCTGACCTTGTGACGGGAGACCCTTCGATGCGCATCCGGTACGCCCTGGTGGCGATCATGCTCGTGCTCGCCACCGCCTGCCAGTCCACCACGGCGGAGGAGCCGCCGGCCGGGCCCGCCCCCGCCGAGTCCGGCTTCCCGCGCAAGATCACGCACGCGATGGGCGAGACCGAGATCCCGGCCCGGCCGCTGCGCGTGGTCGCGCTGGACCAGACGTTCGTCGACGCGGTGCTCACCCTGGACGCCGAGTTGGTCGGCTACACCACGTACCGGGCGATCGACGGCGGCAAGCTGCCCGACTATCTCGAGCCGGTGCTGGACCAGGCCGGCCAGGCGGTCGCGGTCGGCTCGCTCGAGGAGCCCAACCTGGAGGAGATCGCCAAGCTCGATCCGGATCTCATCCTGTCCGCGAAGGTCCGCCACGAGAAGCTGTACGAGCAGCTGTCCGCGATCGCCCCGACGGTGTTCAGCGAGACCACCGGCGCGCTCTGGAAGGACAACCTGCGGCTCACCGCGACCACGCTCGGCCAGGAGGAGCTGGCCGAGCAGCGGCTGGCCGACTACGACCAGCGGACCGAGGCGATCGGCGCGGCGATCAAGGAGAAGGCCGGCGCGATGCCCGAGATCTCGATCGTCCGGTTCGCCGGCGAGCCGACGATCCGGCTGTACGTGGAGAACTCCTACTCCGGCCTGGTGCTGTCCGACGTCGGGTTCGTCCGGCCGAAGGACCAGCCGACCACGCAGGACTCGATCGTGGTCGACGTCAGCCCGGAGAACATTCCCGATCTTGACGCGGAACACATCTTCGTGGCCACCTGGGACGACCCCACGGCCCGCGAGGCGCAGAGCAAGATCATCGCGAATCCCTTGTGGGAAAGGCTGACCGGCACCAAGCACGAGGTGTCCGACCTGATCTGGATGAGTTCGGTCGGCCTGCAGGGGGCGCACGCCATCCTGGACGACGTGGCCAAGATCTTCGAGGTGGATCCGGCCTCCAGCTCACGCCGGTGAACGACTGACGGGACCTTCGACCCTTTCCTCCACGGGTCCGGCTGGCCAGGCTGAACCCGAACGGCCCGGCCGGAGGAGGACCCATGACCGACCCGCAGAACAGCTTCCGCACCCTCTCGCCGGAGGGCTGTCTGACCCGGCTCAACGAGCAGGTGATCGGCCGGGTCAGCTGGTCCGGGGCCGAGGGGATCCAGACGCTTCCGGTGACGTACGCCGTTCGTGAGCAGGGCATCGTGTTCCGCACCGCGCCGTACGGAATCCTGGCCGAGCTGCGCGAGGAGCACCACGTCGCGTTCGAGATCGATCAGTTCGACACCGCGAGCCGGACCGGCTGGAGCGTCGTCGTGCACGGGCGTTCCCGGGCCGTCGCGGACGTCGGTGATCTTGTCGAACTGTGGCGGGCGAACGACCCCGTGCCCTGGGCGCCGGGCACGCGCAACCTGTTCATCGCGATCAGTCTCGATCATGTCAGCGGGCGGGCGGTGATCAACTCGGGCTAGGGTCGTGATCATGGAACTGACCCAGACGTTGGAGTGGCACGGCCGGACGGTGCGCTGGGACCGGCTCGGCTCCGGACCGCCGGTCGTGTTCTGCCACGGCACACCGTGGTCGTCCTGGCTGTGGCGCCCGTACGCGGAGGCGTTGGCGGCCGAATTCACCACATACCTCTGGGACATGCCCGGGTACGGCAGCTCGTCCAAGCATCCGGAGCACCGGGTGTCGCTGGACGTCCAGGGCGAACTGCTGGCCGACCTGATCGACGGCTGGGGGCTGGACCGGCCGCACGTCGTGGCGCACGACTACGGCGGGGCGGTGTCGCTGCGGGCCACCCTGCTGCACGGCGCCCGGTATGCGTCACTGGCGCTGATCGACGTGGTCGCCCTGGCGCCGTGGGGTTCGCCATTCTTCCGGCTGGTCGGTGAGCACCCGGACCTGTTCCCGCAACTGCCGCCGTCGGTGCACGAGGGCGCGCTGCGCAGCTATCTGGCGACCGCGAGCCACCGCGGCCTGGCGCCGGAGCAGGAGGCGGCGCTGACCGGGCCGTGGCTCGGCGACGAGGGTCAGGCCGCGTTCTACCGGCAGATCGCCCAGGCGGACCAGGCCTACACCGACGAGATCGAGCCGCGCTACGGCGAACTCGACCTGCCGGTGTCGATCACCTGGGGTGCGCAGGATCGCTGGATCCCGGTCGACCGGGCGCACCGGCTGGCGGCGGCGATCCCGGGCGCCCGGCTCGAGGTGATCGACGGCGCCGACCATCTGATCCAGCTCGACCAGCCGGTCCGGCTGGCGACCAGCCTGCACCGCTGGCTCAGCGGGCAGCGCTGATCATGATCAACGGAGCCGGTCGGCCAACTGCGCCTGGTACAGCGAACCGGGGTTGAGCCCGGCTCGGTTGGCCCCTTCGATGTGCCCGGCCGGGTGGTCGAACGGGCCGTCGCCGGTGATCACACCACGGCAGCCGATCGCGTAGTTCTGCCCGGTCGGCGGCCGCTGCACGACCAGCTTCTTCCCGGCCATGTCGCAGTTCCAGCCGACCGAGTGCACGGCGGCCCAGCCGTGGCCGGTGCCGTAGTCGCCGCGGTTGTAGATGCCGAGGGTGATCGACGTCGCCGGGTCGACCTCCTGGTGGTTGTCCCAGAGCATGCCCTGGCTCCAGCGCCGGTGGCCCTCCGACGAGGCAAGGCTGCCGACCGAGGTGCCGCGCAGGAAGACCAGCCCCGAGGCGCTGCTGGTGCCGTTGGAGATGAACGCGTGCCTGGCCTTGGTGGCATGGCAGTCGGTGAACAGGATCTGCTGCGAATACCCTTCGCTGTTGAAGTTGTAGCGCAGCCCGCCGGTGATCACCGAGGCCGGATCGAGCGCCCGGCAGTCGGCCACGGTGACCCGGGTGGTCTCGTTGGTCTCGACGCCGGCCTTCGCGAAGTGCAGGAACGTGCAGCCGGTGACCCAGCCGTCCTGCAGCCCGCGCAGCCGGACCGCCACCCAGGCGTGATCTTCGTCGACGTCCGGATCGCCGGCGAATTCGATCATGATCCGCAGGTCCTCCACGCCGGCCTCGGTGACCAGCCCGGCGCGGTCCCAGCGGTGCACCGTCGAGGTGGCCAGGGACCGGTCCAGCGGGTTGTAGACCGGCACGTCGACGGTGATCGACTTCCCGGAGACGCCGGTGACGAAGCGGTTGTACGTGATCGGCTGGCTGCCCACCGTCCAGCCCGCGTCGGCGCCGGTCGCCCCGTGATCGACGGCGGCCAGCCACTCGGTGGTGCACGGGTGGACGATGATCACGTTGTCGCCCGGCCGGTACGCCGAGGGATCCGCCACCGAGAACGTACGCGCTCCGACGGGGACCAGGTCGGAGGTCACCTCGGTCCTGGTGCCGGCCACCTCACCGGCCCACTTCGTGGTCGCGCCGCTGCCGACGACCAGCACGTCCCGGTGCACCGGCGTGTTGCCGGTGGCCCGGATGATCGTGCTGTCCGACGGGTCGTCGCCGTCGCCGACCCCGCGCAGCACCACGCCGCTGTACGGGATCCGCAGCGTGCCCGCCACCGGATAGGTCCCGGCCTCGAGCAGCAGCGCACCGCGGTGCCCGTCCGGATCGAGCGGGCGGGCACCAACGGCGTCGATCGCGGCCTGCAGGTGCGCCGTGTTGTCGCCCGCCACCGGCCGCACGGTGGCCACCGTGGGCAGGTCCGGCAGCGCGACACCACCGCCCCGGTAGCCGGCATGACTGAAGTCGGGGATCACGTTGCCGTCGGCATCGGCACGGTAGCCGAGCCGGCCCCGCGAGTCCGTACGGACCAGCCGGGACTGCCAGCCCGCGGCCGACGCCGTCGTGGTCGCGCCGAGGATCGACAAGGCCGCCACTCCTCCGCCTGCTGCCAGGAGACTTCGTCGGGTCAGTTCGTTCATGATCGGCCGCACCTCACCACGTTGTCGAGACGGTCTGGGATCACCTCAGTGTCAAAGACCCACCCACCGCGGGCAAGCGTTTGCCAGGATTTTCCGCGTGCTGCCGAGCCCGGGGGCGGGAGCGGACGACACTAAGGTTGCCCCGTGCCTCGTCGTACCGCGTCCCGCCGCCCGATCCCGATCATCGTGCTGGCCGGCTTCCTCGGCTCGGGCAAGACCACCGTGCTCAACCATCTGCTCCGGAACAGCCTGGACGTCCGGATCGGCGTCGTGGTCAACGACTTCGGAGCGATCAACATCGACGCGATGCTGGTCGGCGGGCAGACCGACAGCATGATCACCACCAGCGGCGGCTGCCTGTGCTGCGTCTCCGACGGTGGCGAGATCGCCGGCATGCTGGACCGGTTGGCGGCGCCGGCCGCGGAGATCGACGTGATCGTCATCGAGGCCAGCGGGATCGCGGAACCGGGCGCGATGGTGCAGCTGGTGTTCCAGGCGCTGGACGACCGGATGGCCTACGGCGGACTCGTCGAGGTGGTCGACGCGGCCGCGTTCCCGGAGTCCCGGCAGGAGCACCCGGAGCTGGAGCGGCACGTCGAGGTGGCCGATCTGGTGATCATCAACAAGATCGACCGGCTCGACGACGCCGAGCGTTCCCTGCGCCGCAAGGAGATCCGGGAGCTGAACCCGGTGGCGCCGGTGCTCTGCACCACCGAGGGCCGGGTCGACCCGGAGCTGCTGTATGAACTCGAGCTGCGGCCCAACCACCAGCCGACCCTCGCCCTGGCCGACGCCGACCATGATCACGAAGCGGCCGACCATGATCATCTGCACGACCGGTTCGAGTCGCTGAGCTTCGAGACCGACCGGCCCCTGCACCCGCGACGGCTGATGGCCCTGCTCGACGACGACCTGCCCGGGGTGTTCCGGATCAAGGGCTTCGCGACGTTCGCCGTCCCCGGTCACCGCCGCCGGTACGTGATCGGCAAGGTCGGCCCGTCGTTGCGGATCGATCCGGAACGCCGTGGCAGCGACCGGGCCAGCCGGCTCGTCCTCATCGGTGCCGGGATCGACCAGGACCGCCTGACCGAGCGGCTCGAGGCCTGCATCGCCACCGACGACGAGGCCGCCGCCCTGACCGAGGACGACCTCATGGGTGTGCTGCGGTTCTCCGGGCAGACCTAGCGAGCCCTGAGCCTGGCACGTTGTTCGCCACGATCCCTGAGCCTGTCGAAGGGCAGGCCGGACCTGGCACTTCGACAGGCTCAGTGCGCGTCGTGGCTCAGTGCGCGTTGTGGCTCAGTGCACGTTGGGCCCGTCGCGGCGCGGTTCGTCGTCGAGCGGGAAGACCGTGTCCCGTTCCTCGGCCGGCCGGTCCGACTGCTCCTGTTGATCTTGCTCCGGTGCGTACTGCTGCTCCGGCGCCTCGGCCCGGCCCTGGTCGGGTCCGCCCTCCGGCGGTCCGGCCGGCTGTTCCGCCGCGGGCTGGGCCGGCGGCTTGTAGCCGATCTTGGAGACCAGGCTGTAGAGCACCGGGACCAGGATCAAGGTCAGGATGGTCGAGGAGACCAGGCCGCCGATCACGACGACGGCGAGCGGCCGGGAGATGAACACGCCGCCGCCGGTCAGGCCGAAGGCCATCGGGGTCAGCGCGCAGATCGTGGCTGCGGCGGTCATGATGATCGGCCGCAACCGCAGCCGGGCACCGTCGACGATCGCGGCCTTCGGCTCGGCGCCGCGCTCCCGGTAGTGGTTGATCAGGTCGATCAGCACGATCGCGTTGGTCACCACGATGCCGATCAACATCAGCAACCCGACCATCGCCGGTACGCCGAGCGCCGTGTTCGTCGCCAGCAGCCCGACCAGGGCACCGGTCGCCGCGAACGGGATCGAGACCAGCAGGATCAGCGGCTGCAGCAGGCTGCGGAAGGTCGCCACCATGATGATGAAGACGAGCACGATCGCCAGCAGCATGGCCAGGCCCAGCTGGACGAAGGCCTCCTGCTGCTCGGCCGAGGCACCGCCCTGTTCCTGGGCGATCCCCGGCGGCAGCTCGACGCCGTTGACCGCGGTCATCAGGGCGGCCGAGACCGCCCCGAGGTCGGACCCGGTCGGCGTCGCGGTGATCGTCACCGCGCGCTGCCCGTCGACGTGCTTGACCGTGATCGGGGTCTTCTGCTCGACCACCTTCGCGAGGCTGCCGACGGTGATCGCGCCGGCCTTCAGGTCGGCCAGGTCCTGCTGCTCCTCGGCCAGCTTCTTCTGGTCGTCGGCCAGTTCCTCCTGCAGGTCGGAGATCCGCTCCTGCTCGTCGGCCATCTCCTCCTGGTCCTGGGTCTGCTCGTCGCTCTTCTCCTGCTGCTCGTTCATCGCCTCGAGCTGGTCGTCGATCTGCTCGAGGGCCTGCTTCGCCTGCTTGACGGCCGATTCCAGCTGGGCGATCGCCTGGGCCCGCTGCTCCATCTGCTTCTGCCAGGCCAGCTGCTCCTGGGTGACCGGCGCGCTGCCCGGGCCGGGCGGCTGACCGGGCGACGGCGGGGCCGGCGGCGGAGGCTCCGGGCTGTTGCGCAGTTCGCGGAGCTGCTCGCGCAGGTCGGCCAGCGACTCCTCCGCCTCGTCCCGGGAGTCCTCCAGGTCGCGGCGCTGCTTGTCGGCCTCCTCCTCGGCCTCCCGCTTGGCGTCGTCGGACTGGTCCTCCTGCGTCCTCTGCAGGTCCTTCTGTCGCTCCTGCAGGTCCTCCTGTCGCTTCTCCAGCGCGTCGGACTTCTTCTCCAGCTCGTCCTGCGCCTTCTTCTGCGCCTTCTGCTGCTGCAACTGGGACACCGGGAGCTTCAGCTTCGCGATGTCCTTCGGCCCGGGAGTGCCCTTGAACGTCCGCAGCACCAGATCATGGGTCTCGCCGTCCAGCGTCACCTCGCCGATCGGCGTACCCCTGAGCGCACCGGCGACCGCGGCGCCGATCTCGGCCTGCGTGAAGCCGTAGTCGGCCGCCTTCTCCTGGTCGATCTGGACCCGGAGCACCGGACGCTGCTCGGAGAGATCGGTACGGACGTCGCTCAACCCGGGCACGCCGGCCACGGCGGCCTGGACCGCAGCGGCCGCCGCGTCGAGCTGTTTCTGATCATCGCCGGTCAGGGTGACCGTGACATCGTTCGAGGTGTACGCGGCGGTCGCCGAGGTCACCCGGACCTCGCCGGCATCCGGGATCGCGGCCAGCTGCGCCTTGATCCGCTCGGTCGCCGCACCGGCGTCGGCCTCGTCGGACAGAGTGATCGAATAGGTGGCGACGTTCGCCTCGCCCGGCTGGCCGATCGTCGACTGGTAGCTCTTCACGTCGGGATCGTCGGCGAGCACCTTCTCGATCTTGGCCGCCGACTCGGCGGTCGTCTCGAGCCGGGTGCCGGACGGCAGCTCCTGGTTGATCTGCAACGCCCGGTCGTCGCCGAGCGAGCCGAGGAAGTCGGTCTTCAGCAGCGTCGACGCGCCGAGCGTCCCGATGAAGATCACGAACGAGATGATCAAGGTGATCACCGGGTGCCGCAGGGTCCAGTTGAGGACCGGCAGATAGCCCTTCTGCAGCGGGGTGACCCGCTCCGCGCCCTGCTCGGCCTCGGCCCGCGCCGCGGCCGTCCCCGCCTTCGGCTTACGGCCACGGAAGAACCAGAACGCCAGCAGCGGCACGATGGTCAGCGACACCAGCAGCGAGGCGGCCAGCGCGATCGCCACCGTGATCGCGAACGGCCGGAACAGTTCGCCGGTGGAGCCGGTGACGAAGGCGACCGGCAGGAACACCGCGATCGTGGTCAGGGTGGACGCGGTGACCGCACCGGCCACCTCCTTGACCGAGTCGACGACCTGGTCGATCGACAGCCGGCGTTCCGTCATGCCGAGGCTGTGCCGTTTGATGTTCTCGACCACCACGATCGAGTCGTCCACCACCCGGCCGACCGCGACGGTCAGCGCGGCGAGGGTGAACAGGTTCAGCGAGTACTGGCCGATCCACAGCCCGATCATCGCGATCAGCAGCGACAGCGGGATCGAGATCGCGGTGATCAGCGTCGACCGCGCGGACAGCAGGAAGAGCAGGATCACGATGATCGCGAAGACCAGGCCGAGCCCGCCCTCGACGGCCAGGTCGTGCAGCGACTGCTCGATCATCGGCGCCTGGTCGAAGACCGTACTGAACGAGGCGTTGTTGCCGAGCTCGGTCTGCAGCCCCGGCAGGGTGGCCTGCACCGCGTGCGAGACCCGTACCGTGTCGGCGTCGGGGGTCTTCATCACCGCGAGGCCGAGCGAGGGCCGGCCCTCGGCCCGGGCGATCGAGCTGCGGGCGACCGACTGGAGCTTCACCTCGGCGATCTCGCTGAGCCGGACCGGCCCGTCCGTGGTCGCGATCGCCAGCTTCTTCACCGCGTCCACCGAGCCCGGCGCCGCGCCGACCTCGACGGACAGCTCGGTCCCGCCCCGGTACGTGGTCCCCGCCGGCAGCGAGCTGAGCTGGGCCTCGATCGTCTGGCTGACCTGCTGGGCGGTCAGTTCATGATCATCGAGCTTCTGCTGGTCCAGCGTGACCGCGAGTTCCTTGGTGTCCTGGCCGGACAGGGTCACGTCGCGGACGCCCGGCAGTCCCTTCAGGGCGCTCACCGCGACGTCGTCGACCAGCGGCCCGAACTTGTCCAGGGCGAGGTCGGAGGCGACCGCCAGCTGGATCACCGGGATGTCGTCCGTGCTGCCGGCGAACACCTCGGTCGTGACCTGGTCGGGCAGCGTCGACTTGCTCGCCGAGACGGCCGAGTTGATCTCGCCGAGCACCTTGTCGTCGTCCAGCCCGTACTCCCACATCACCGTGATCTGGGAGGAGTTGGTGGACGAGACGGAGTCGACCTGGGTGACGCCCGAGATGTTGCGGACCGCCTGCTCCAGGGGCGCGGCGGCCTCGTCGGCGACGATGTCCGGCGAAGCGCCGGGGTACTGCACGATCACCACGGCCTGCGGCGCGGTGATGCTCGGCAGCAACTCCTGTTTGAGCGAGGTCGTCGCGATCACTCCGAAGGCGATGATCGCCAACGAGAGCAGGGCGACGACCAGACGGTTGATCAAGCTGAGCCGGGTCAGCAGGGCCATGACAGGCGGGTCCTCTCCAACACCTGGGCGGCCCAGGTGAGACGCTCCCCCGAGGCCATGGTCGGCACCCTAGCGTTTGCTGCCCGGGCGCTGGCAAAACACTACGGATCAGGGGCAACCCTGGCCGTGCCCAGGGTCCGCCTCACCCTTACGGGGGAGGCGGTTCAGCTGGCCCCGTCGCGCTCCCCCGGCAGCACCTCGCGGAGCGCCTCGGCGGCGGCCATCACCTCGTCCTGCAACGGCCCGATCTGCTCCAGCTCGGGCGGGATCGGACCGGTGAACACGGGCCGTACCTCGAACACGAGATCGAGCAGCCGGTCCCGGGACAGCGTCGCCTGCCGCTGGGTCATCGCCTCGCCGGCCAGCCGCCCGTACTCGGCGACCCGTTCCCGCCAGCCGGGGTTCTGCAGCCGGATCCGGTCCTCCTTCATCGCGGCGACGAGCGCGTCCAGGGACTGCTCGAGTCGCAGCAGTTGGGCCTTGCGCTGCTCGGCGTCAAGGGTGATCGGAAGGTCCGGTCCGGACTCCTCGTCATCGGATCTTCCGAACAGCCGCTTGAGGAAATTCACCCTTCATTATGACCAGATGCGTCGAGCCGCCGACCCGCGGTTGGGAGTTGTCGGCAATAATCTCCATGGAATAAGCCGATGACAAGGTTTCGATCCATCGGGCACCCTGGTTGGTCGGAGCGGCTGGTTCGACGAAGGAGGTGCAGCATGTCGGTCATCGCGACAGCGGCCGGGCCCTTTCGTGCTGCCCCCGGAGTCCTGGTCCTGAACACCGACAACACCGCCCTGCACACGGTGACCCTGAAGCACGCGATCCGGATGCTGGTGCGTGAGGTCGCGGTCGTCGAGCAGGCCCACGAGGACCGCCGGATCGGACCGTACCCGTGGCCCCTGGTGCTGCGGTTGATCCGCTACGTCAAGACCACGTTCCTGTACGCCCGCAACCCGCTGTGGTCCAAGCGCGGCGTGCTGCGCCGGGACCGGCACACCTGTGCCTACTGCGGCCGCAAGGCGACCACGGTCGACCACCTGATGCCGCAGTCCCGCGGCGGCCGGAACACCTGGCTGAACACGGTCGCGGCCTGCCAGGACTGCAACGCCCGCAAAGGGAACCGGACCCCGGCCGAGGCCGGGATGCTGCTGTCCTGGAAGCCGCGGGTGCCCGGCTGGCGCGAGCACGCCAACGCGTGCTGAGCGCCGCTCAGGAGAGGGCCGGGTGCTGCGAGCTGGGCAGCCCGATGGCGACGCCCAGCCGCCCGCCGGCCTCGTCCACCAGCTTCCGAGCCTGGTCCGCGTCGACGCCGCGGGTGATCATCACCGAGGCCGTCTTGACCTCCTGATCGGCGGCGTCCAGAGCCTCCTCGGCCGGGGCCGCGTCGACCTGGGCGATCGTGCTGACCAGCCGGATCGCGCGCTGCCGCAGCTTCGCGTTGGTGGCCTGCATGTCGACCATGAGATTGCCGTACGTACGGCCGGTGCGGACCATCAGCGCGGTGCTGATCATGTTCAGCACCAGCTTCTGCACCGAGCCCGCATTGAGCCGGGTGGAGCCGGCGACGACCTCCGGGCCGGCCGGCGCCTCGATCGGGTGGTCGGCGTGCTCCGACAGCTCGGCCGGGCTGTTGCAGGACAGCGAGACCGTCACCGCGCCGGCGCTCTTGGCCGCCTGCAGGGCGCCGCGGACGTACGGGGTCCGGCCGCTGGCCGCGATACCGACCACGGTGTCCTCGGGGGTCAGGTTCAGGGCCGTGACGTCGGCGGCGCCGGCCGCGGCATCGTCCTCGGCGCCCTCGATCGAGTCGACCAGCGCGGTCCGGCCGCCGGCGATCACGCCGACCACCCGGCCCGGGTCGGTGTGGAACGTGGGCGGGCATTCCGAGGCGTCCAGCACGCCGAGCCGGCCGGACGTACCGGCTCCGACGTAGATCAGCCGGCCGCCGGCCGCGAAGCCGGGCTCGGCGGCGGAGATCGCCGCGTCGATCTGATCACCGGCCGCGGCGACCGCCTTCGGCACCGCGAAGGCCGCCTCGGTCATCGTGTCCACGATCTCGGCCACACTCATCTCGTCCAGGCGACCGAACCGTCGGTCGTACGCCTCGGTCCCGAGACCCTCGAGACGTGGCCGGTCCGGAGGTGGCGTCATCTCTCTCCTCGTTGGTCCTGCACAGCCCAAAACGCTTGGTGCGGTATTTACCCGCACAGTCGACCTTGGGTAATTTCTCTACCTGTAGCCCGCATCGTAACCGGAAAGGTCACCGATGGCCGACATATCCCGCAAGCAGCCGCGACCTGGTCCCGCCGACCCGTCCGGTCCGTCCGTCACCAGTGGCGCGGACCGGCTGATCCTAGACCCGGGGCTGTTGGGCGGTGACGGCCCGGTCGGCCTGATCACGAACTTCACCGGCCTGCGCCGCGACCTGCGCCCGATCGCCGGCGGCCTGCTCGAGGCGGGGGTCGAGCTGACCTCGCTGTTCGGGCCGGAGCACGGCCTGCTCGGCACGGCGCAGGCCGGCTTCGTCGAGGCCGGTGATCATGATCCGGTGACCGGGCTTCCCTTGTACGACACGTACCGGACGACGCCGGACGAGCAAGATCAACTGATCGAGAAGTCGGGCGTGTCGACCCTGCTGTTCGACCTGCAGGACATCGGGGTCCGCTACTACACCTACATCTGGACGATGTTCGACCTGATGCAGGCGGCCGGCCGGACCGGGCGCCGGTTCGTGGTCCTGGACCGGCCCAATCCACTGACCGGACTGGTCTCCGCGGGTCCGCTGCTGGAGCCCGGCCAGGAGAGCTTCATCGGCCGGGTGTCGATCCCCCTGCGGCACGGGCTGACCGTCGGCGAACTGGCCGACCAGCTCAACAGGACCGCCGTCGCCGAACGGCTCGGCCGGCCGATCGACCTCGACGTGATCACCGTCGACGGCTGGAGCCGCGACCTCTGGTACGACGAGACCGGCTGGTCCTGGGTCCCGCCGTCGCCGAACATCCCGACCCTGGACACGGCCATCTGCTACGCCGGTACGGGGTTGTTCGAGGGCACCAACCTCACCGAGGGCCGCGGCACGACTCGGCCGTTCGAGACCCTCGGCGCCCCGTTCTGTGATCACCGACTGGCGGACGCCGTGACCGAACGAGGCCTGCCCGGCGTGCTGGCCCGGGCCACCTCGTTCGTGCCGACCTTCCACAAGTTCGTCGACCAGACCTGCCACGGCCTGGCGCTGCACGTGACCGACCGGGCGGCCTTCGACCCGATCCGGACCAGCCTCGTGATCATGGAGGTCGCCGGCGAGCTCTACCCCGAGTTCGGGCCGCGGGAGAACGGCGGCACCGGCATCGACATCCCCGGAGCGAAGGGCTTCGCCCTGGACAAGCTCTGGGGCTCCCCCGCCCTCCGCGAGGCCATCGCCGCCCGTGCTCCACTGGAGCCCCTGCTCCCGGCCCCGACCCACCCGTCCGACTGGATCGCCACCCCCGATCTCCTCCGCTACTAGTCCCCGGGAGTCCAACGACCGGCGTCGGCGGAGTGTCCGCCCGGCATCACTGTGGAACTTTCCGCCGGGTCTGGTCGGCTGAATGTTCCACGGTCGGTCCGGCACCGTGCCTCGACAGGACGCAGAGTCATCGAGCGGCCGCGACGGCAGACGCGGAGCGGAGCACATGCGCGCCGGGCGCTCCGGGAGAGACCCACCGGGCCTGTCCGACCGGGCCACCACCACTGGGCCGGATGCCGCCCGTCCGCCGGCCACCGGTCGTCACCCCACCCCCCAACACCGACCGGTCACTTCTGCAGCGACACGCAGACAGAATGCCTGCTTGGGTGACCGGTCGGCAGAGGGAGGGTCAGGTGGGGAGCTTCTCCCAGACCGAGACGTGCTTGGTGCTGTCGGCGGTGAAGGCGGAGCGGTCCCAGTCGGACCAGCGGTCCTTCAGCCGCATCCCGGCGATCCGGGCCATCAGGTCCATCTCGGCCGGCCAGGCGTACCGGAACGGGATCCGGTAGAACCGGCCCGCGCCGTCCGGGGTCACGGTGACGTGGTTCGAGCTGAACTCCTGGGTGACCACGTCGTACTGGTCGAAGCCGACGTAACCGCCGCCCTGGGCGCCCGGAGCGACGGTGAACGGGACCGTGTCCTGGCCCGGGGGCAGCCGGCGCAGGCCGGGCACGCCGACCTCGATCAGGAACAGCCCGCCCGGCCTCAGGTGCGCGGCCGCGTTGCGGAACACGTCGACCTGGCCGTCCTGCGTCGTCACGTTGCTGATCGTGTTGAAGACCAGGTACGCCAGCGCGAACTCCCCGGGCACCCGGGTGCTCGTCATGTCGCCGATCGTCACGTCGACCGCAGCGCCGCCGGGCTTGTCCGCGATCCGCTCGGCCATCGCCCGGCTCAGCTCGATCCCGCTGACCCGGACACCGCGGGAGGCCAGCGGTGCGGCGATCCGGCCGGTGCCGACCGCGAACTCCAGTGCCGGCCCGCCGGCCGCGAGCTCCGCCAGCAGGTCGACCGCCGGCGTGATCACCGCCGGATCGTTCGCGCCGCCCGGGTCGTCATAGTTCGTCGCCACGCTCTCCGGGAACCAGCCGTCGGCCACATCGTCGCCGGGCTTGAGGATCGCCGCGAGACCGTCGTCCACCACATCAGTCATGATCTTGACGCTAGTGATCAACGGCTGGGCGCGCCACCCCATTCGGACCGCCGGCGCCGTGTGAGAACATCCGTCGATGACCACCGTGACCGTCCGGCCGATGACCGCCGACGAGTACCCGCACTGGCTCCGGGCGCTGTCGGAACGGTTCGCCCGCGAGCAGGTCGACACCGGCGCCTGGGCTCCGGAGGGTGCCTTCGAGGCGGCGCTGGCCAAGAACGAGAACTTCCTGCCACAGGGCCTGGCCACCCCCAGGATGTTGATCTTGGTCGGGACGGACGAGCTGGGGACGCCGGTCGGCCGGGCCTGGGTCGGCCTCGATCATCCGACCGGCAAGGCGGACTGCGCCTTCCTGTACGACATCGAGATCGAGCCCGGCCAGCGCGGCCGCGGCTTCGGCCGGGGCCTGCTGGAGGCCGTCGAGCAGGCGACCCGCCTGGCCGGAGCGCCGGCGCTCGAGCTCAACGTGTTCGCCCCCAACCGGACGGCCGTCGCGCTCTACAGCTCGGCCGGCTACGCGGTGACCACCCAGCAGATGCGCAAGGACCTGCACTCCTGACGTGTTGGGAACCCACACACTGAGATGACCACCGGAGATTTATTGACCTGGCTCCGCTAGGCTCGGTTGACTGGTCTCGATCATCGCGACAGAAAGTTGATCATGAACGACACTGGCAAGCCTTCCGGGGCGGTGATCCGCGGCTTCCGGACCGGCGACGGGCCTCGGTTGGCCGAGGCCTGGACGAAAGCGGCACCCGGCGACCCGATCGGCTACCGGCGGTTCCGGGACCAGGTCCTGCTGGACCGCAACTTCGACGCCGAGGGCCTCCGGGTGGCCGAGTTCGACGGGGTCGCGGTGGGCGCCGCCTACGCGGTGCGTCGGCTGATCCCCGAGGCCGGCGGCGATCTTCAGCCGGAGACCGGCTGGATCGGCTTCTTCTTCGTGGATCCGGCGGTTCAGCGGCGCGGCATCGGCCGCGAGTTGATCACCAGCGCCCTGGACTGGCTGCGGTCCCTGGGCTGCCGTACCGTCTTCTTCTCCCCCACCACGCCGAACTACTTCCTGCCCGGCCTGGACGCCGACCGCTATCCGGCGGCCGACGCGCTGCTGCGCGGCCAGGGGTTCCAGACCCACTACCAGGCCGTCGCGATGGACCGGAGCCTGAACGACTACGCGATGCCGGCCGAGGTCAGTGATCAACTCGCCCGGCTCGCCGAGGACGGCTACCGGTTCGGCACCCCGACTTCGGACGAACTGCCCGCGCTGATCAAGATCGCCGGCGAGGAGTTCAACGCGGACTGGGCTCGGGCGATCCGCGAGGCGGTCGTCGCCGGGCTGCCGCTGGACCGGATCGTCGCCGTGTACGACCCGGCCGGTGAGCCGCTCGGCTGGGCGATGCACGGGGCCTACGAGCAGGTGATCGAGCGCTTCGGCCCGTTCGGCGTACTGCCGACCAAGCGCGGCCTCGGCTTGGGCAAGATGCTGCTCCACCTCACCTTGGAACGGATGCGGGGTGCGGGCTGCCACAGCGCCTGGTTCCTCTGGACCGGTCTCCAGTCGGCAGCCGGCCAGCTCTACCTGAAGACCGGCTTCACCGTCACCCGGACGTTCACGATCATGAAGGCGGAGCTGTGACCGACCAGATTCCCCGGACGGTGCTCGCGGTCGGCGGGCACATCGGCGACATGGACCTGACCGCCGGGCCGACCCTGGCCCGGGTGACCGGCGAGGGCGGCCGGGCGATCCTCGTCGCGCTGACGTACGGCGAACGCGGCCACCCGAAGCTGACGCCCGAGGAATACCGGGCGCAGAAGATCACCGAGGGCCGGCGGTTCGCCGAGGGCATCGGCGCCGAGTTCCACGTCTTCGACTACAGCGACGGCTTCCTGCCCGACAACGACGAGGTCGCCGAGCAGTTGGCCACGCTGATCCGGCAGACCAAGCCGGACACGCTGATCGCGCACTGGAAGCACAGCATCCATCGTGATCATGAACACGCCTCGGCGATCGCCGAACGGGCCCGGTTCCTGGCCTCACTCCCCGGTGATCATGAGCTGCCCCGGCACGGGATCCGGCAGTTCCTCTACGCCGAGAACTGGGAGGACGCCGAGGGTTTCGTCCCCAACGTCTCGGTGCCGATCCCGGACCAGGCGTTCGACCGCTGGCATGCCGCGATCTCGGGGCAGGCGTTCGCCCGCGGCGAGACGTACGGCTTCCGCTACATCGACTACTACACGGCGTTGATGACGGTACGGGGTTGTCTGGCCCGCCACCCGCGCGCCGCCGGCTTCCATCGCCCGCAGACCGGCGCGCAGGTGCTGGCCGACTTCTGACGACCTAGTGCCGCTTGCCGGACGTGTGCCGGGAGCGGACCACGGCGTAGGTGCTCTCCAGCGCCTCGATCGCCGTGTCGTAGTAGCGCTGCGCGACCCCGGCGAACAGGCAGTCCACCAGGGCCAGCTGCGCGATCCGGCTGGACATCGCGCCGGACCGGAAGGTGGTCTCCCGGGCGGCCGTGATCAACAGGTGATCGGCGACCTCGCCGATCGGCGAGCCGCGGAAGTTCGTGATCGCGACCGTCGTCGCACCACGCTTCCTGGCCACGCCGAGCATGTCGATCGTGTCCACGGTCGTCCCCGTGTGCGAGATCCCGACCGCGACATCACCCGGATTGAGCACGGCGGCCGACGAGAGGGCCTGGTGCGGATCCGGCCAGATGAAGGAGATCAGGCCGATCCGGTGCAGCTTCTGGTGCAGGTCGCCGCCGACGAGTGCACTCGCGCCGGCGCCGTAGATGTCGATCCGGCCGGCGTTCGCGACGGCGTCGACCGCGGACTCCAGCTCGGTCAGGTCGAGGGCGGTCGCGGTCTCCTCGATCGCCCGCGCATCCGCGTGGGTGATCTTGCGGACGACGTCGGCCAGCGAATCGGTGGCACTGATCTTGCCCGTGATCGGGCCGTCGCCGTTCTGCCCGGACTCCTCCCACTGGGCGGCCCGCGCCAGCGCGATCCGCAGCTCCGGGTAACCCGCCAGCCCGAGTGCCCGGCAGAACCTGAGCACGGTCGTCTCCGAGGTCTCGCATTGTCGGGCCACAGCCGTGATCGAGCTCTCCGAGACCGCGGCCGGATCGGCCAGGACGGCCTGGGCCACCCGTTGCTCGGCCGGCCGCAGATTCGGCAGGATGCCCCGCACCCGGATCAGGATCGAACCGGGTCGCGGTGTCTCCGCCGTGCCATTCATCGTCGGCATCTATTCCTCTTCACTCAGGTCGACAGCATGGGAGTATCCCCCCACTGAATCCCCCGCGTACTCGGCGAACCCTCGTCCCTGGTGCCTGCGAGCCTACCGAGACCGGCACCGGCGCGCAGGGAACCCACCGAAGGACACCCGATGACGTCGAAATCCACCGCGTATCTGATCCACGGCGGACTGTGGGCCGAGCAGGACGCCGAACGATTCTGGCACCGTCCCGGCATCACCGCGGGACTGGCCACAGCCGGGATCCGGGTCCTGGCGCCCGACCGCCCGCCACGGCCACCCGACTGGGCGACGGAGGCCCGGGAACTCGCGAACTCGCTGCCCGCCGAACCGGTGGTGGTCGTCGCCGGGTCCAACGGCTGCTCCGCCGCGGTACGGCTCGCGACGGACGCACCGGGTCGGGTCCGGACCCTGGTCCTGGGCTGGCCGGCGACGGCGGGGGATCCCGAGGTCGACGCCCGGGACCGGGCCCGACTGATCAGGCTCGGCGCGGCCGGCCGAACCGCGGACCGGCTGCTCGCCGGCGGCACCCTGCGCGGCGTGGACGATGCCGACCTCGCCGGGCTGGCGATGCCGGTGGCCGTTCTGCCGTCGCTCCGGGAGAACCCGCCGCACCAGCGCCGGACGGTCGACGCCCTGCTCCGCCTGGTGCCGGGCGCGGTGGAGGTGCCGGGCTCTCCGGAGCCGCCCCGTCCCGACTTCGCCGAGCACCGAGCGTCCGTCGTCGCCACCCTCCTCGACCTGATATCTTGACATCAAGATATTCCGCAGTCGAGGAGTCACGATGCCGGTCTGGAACCCGTCCGTCTACCTGCAGTTCGCCGACGAGCGATCGAGGCCGTTCTTCGACCTCACCTCCCGGATCGATGCCGCCGGCCCGCGCACCGTGGTCGACCTCGGCTGCGGCCCGGGCCAACTGACCGCCTCGCTGGCCGAACGCTGGCCGGCGGCGACGGTGACCGGGCTCGACTCGTCACCGGAGATGATCGAGCAGGCGCAGGCGTACGCGAGCGACCGGGTGTCCTTCGCCGTCCGCGACCTGCGCGACTGGCAGCCCGAGGCACCGGTCGACGTGATCATCAGCAACGCAACCCTGCAATGGATTCCGGAGCATCGTCGGTTGCTGCCCCGTCTGATCGACCAGCTCACCGACGGCGGTTGGCTGGCCTTCCAGGTGCCGGGCAACTTCGACCAGCCGAGCCATGTCCTGCTGTACGAACTCGCCCGCGACCCGCGGTTCGCCCGCTGGACCGAGGGCACCGAGTTGCGCACCGTGATCGGCGCGGCCGACTACCTCGACGAACTGGCCGGCCTCGGTCACCGGATCGACGCCTGGGAGACCACCTACCTGCACGTCCTGGAGGGGCCCGATCCGGTGTTCCGCTGGATCTCCGGGACCGGCGCCCGCCCGGTGCTGCAGTCGCTGCCGGAGCCGCAGCAATCCGAGTTCGTCGCCGAATACCAGGCCCTGCTGCGCGAGGCGTACCCCGCCCGACCCCACGGCACCGTGCTCCCGTTCCGCCGGATCTTCGTCGTCGTCCGGAAGGCCTAAGGTTGGCCCATGGCCTCGCCCGTCTCACCCTGGTTCGACCCGATCCCGCTGACCGGCCGACTGCTCCGGCTCGAACCATTGACCGAGGCCGACGCCGACGACTACGCGGCCGCCCTCGGCGATCCGGACACCGCGGCCGAGGTGGTGGCGCACATGTCCTTCCTGCCGCCCGCCTCGAAGGCCGACATCGTGAAGATCATCAGGGCCGCGGTCGCGGATCCGGGCCGGATCGCGTACGCCCAGCGACTGCGGGACACCGGTGAGTTCGTCGGCACGACGTCCTATTACGAGATCACGCCGAACACCCGGGCGCTGGCGATCGGGCACACCTGGATCGGCCGCCGACACTGGCGCACCGGCGTCAACACCGACTCGAAGTTGATCATGCTCGGCCGGGCGTTCGACGACCTGGGCGCCGAGCGGGTGGTCTGGCACACCGACATCCGCAACACCCGGTCCCAGGCCGCGATCGAGCGCCTCGGCGCGATCAAGGAGGGCGTCCTGCGGCATCACCGGATCCGGCCGGACGGCAGCTGGCGCGATACGGTCCAGTACTCCATGCTCAGCGCCGACTGGCCGGCCGTACGCCAACGACTCGAGGAGAGCCGCCGATGACCAAGATCGACCCGGACCAGCTCGCGTTCCTCCAGGACGAACGGAGGTCCCGTTACGAGGCACGGCTGGACGACACGGTGGTCGGCGTGGTCGAGTACTCGCTCCGGGACCGGACCATGATCATCGTGCACACCGGGACCAAGCCCGAGTTCCGGGGCAACGGGATCGCCGCCCGGATCACCGAGCACGTCCTCGACGATGTTCGGAAGCTCGACCTCCAGGTGGTCCCCGAATGCCCGTTCACGGCCCAGTTCGTCGCCGAGCACCCGGAATACGCCGACCTGGTCGGCTGATCTCCGAGATCGTCACGCAGCGCTGGCCGCTGGTGATGTATACGTATACAATCCTGTCAGGCGAAGGGAGACCCCACCAATGACCACGACCCAGTCCACCGAGTTCCCGGTTCCGTCGACCCTGCTCAAGGCACCGTCCGCCGGCGAACAACCGCGCGGCGGCGACCCGGAGGTCCGGCAGACCGTCGAAGCCGTGATCAACGACATCGCCGAGCGCGGCGACGCGGCCGTCGCCGACTACTCGGCGAAGTTCGACTCCTGGTCCCCGGAGAGCTTCCGGCTCAGCACCGAGGAGATCGAGGCGATCGTCGCGCGGGTGCCGGAGCAGGTGATCGAGGACATCACGTTCGCGCAGGCGCAGGTGCGCCGGTTCGCCACCCGGCAACGGGAATCGCTGACCGACTTCGAGATCGAGACGCTGCCCGGGGTGCACCTGGGCCAGAAGAACGTGCCGATCCGGGCCGCCGCCGCGTACGTGCCGGGGGGCCGCTATCCGCTGCTCGCCTCGGCGCACATGACGATCGTCACCGCCAAGGTCGCCGGCGTGGAGCGGGTCGTCGCAGCCACGCCGCCGATCAAGGGCGAGATCCCGGACGCGACGATCGCCGCGATGCACCTGGCCGGCGCCGACGAGATCCTGCTGCTGGGCGGCGTCCAGGCGGTGGCCGCACTGGCCATCGGGACCGAGTCGATCGCCCCGGTGGACCTGATCGCAGGGCCCGGCAACGCCTACGTCGCGGAGGCCAAGCGGCAGCTCTTCGGCCGGGTCGGGATCGACCTGCTGGCCGGGCCGACCGAGATCTTGATCATCGCGGACGACCAGGCGGATCCGTACCTGGTGGCGGTGGACCTGCTCAGCCAGGCCGAGCACGGGCCGGACTCCCCCGCGATCCTGATCACCACCTCCGAGGAGCTCGGCCGGCAGGTGCTGGAGCACATCGACCGGATCCTGCCCGGGATGCCGACCAAGGACTTCGCCGAGCCGGCCTGGCGTGATCATGGTGCGATCCACGTCGTCGCCGACCTGGCCGACGCCTGGCGACTCGGTGATCACTACGCGGCCGAGCACGTGCAGGTGCTGACCGCCGAACCGCGGCTGGCGCTCACCGAACTGCACCACTACGGTGCGCTGTTCCTCGGCGAGGGGACCTGCGTCAGCTACGGTGACAAGGTGATCGGCACCAACCACGTGCTGCCCACCCGCGGCGCGGCCCGCTACACGGGCGGGCTCTGGGTCGGCAAGTACCTGCGCACGGTGACGTACCAGGAGGTCACCGACGAGGCCTCCTCGGCGCTGCTCGGCGAGGTGTGCGGCCGGGCGTCCCGGGCCGAACGGTTCGAGGGCCATGCCCGGTCCGGTGACGTGCGGGCGGCGAAGTTCGGCTCGTACAGCTACGACTGGGACCCCGCCCGTCCATGATCGACTTCGCGCTGACCGGCCGGACCGCGCTGGTCACCGGTGCCAGCCGCGGCCTCGGTCTGGCGATCGCCGACGGCCTGGCCGAGCTCGGCGCGACGGTGTTCGGGACGTCCCGGTCGGCCGCGGAGTCGGCCCGGATCGCCGAGCGCTACGGCACCACGCCGTGCCCGCTCGACGTCTCCCGGCCGGAGACCTTCGCCGCGTTCGCGGACGAGCTGCCGGACGTCGATCTCTTGATCAACAACGCCGGCACGATCGTCCCGGCCGCGGCGGTCGACGTCCGGGTCGAGGACTACGACACGGTGATGGACGTCAACCTGCGCGGCACGTTCTTCCTCACCCAGGCCTTCGGCCGGCGCTGGATCGCGGCCGGGACCGAGGCCAGCGTGGTCAACATCGGCTCGCAGACCGGCACGGTCGCGATCGAGGAGCGGTCCGTGTACGGGGCGTCCAAGGCCGCGCTGGACAACCTGACCAAGAACCTGGCCCTCGAGTGGGCACCGCACGGCATCCGGGTCAACGCGATCGCACCGACCTGGATCCGTACCGAGCTGGCCGAGCTCACCCTGTCCCGGGCCGAGCTGGCCGAGCGGCTGCTCGCCCGGATCCCGCTCGGCCGGTTCGGCGATCCGGTCGACGTGGTCGGCGCCGTCGCGTTCCTGGCCGGGCCGATGGCGAAGTTGATCACCGGCCACACCTTGATGATCGACGGGGGCTACACGATCCGATGACCGAGCAACTCGCCGTCGTCGGCGGCGGCTACATGGGCGGCGGCATCGCCCAGACCCTCGCCCTGGCAGGCTTCCGGGTCGCCCTTGCCGACGTCGACGCCGACACGACCCGGGCCCTGCGGGAGAAGTTGATCATGGGCGTGCAACGGTACGCCGAGCAGGGCCTGGTCGATCCCGACGCCGCGCTGCGGGTGCCGGAGCTGCTGACCGCGGCCGGCTCGGTCGAGCAGGCCGTCGGCGAGGCGGTCTATGTCAGCGAGGCCGTACCGGAGGATCTTCGGATCAAGCGCGCCGCGCTGGCCGCCGTCGCCGCCGCGGCGCCCGAAGACGCCGTGATCGCGACCAACACCTCGTCGCTGCCGCTGGACGCGCTGGCCGAGGTCGTCGACCGGCCCTTCATCGCGGCGCACTGGTTCAACCCGGCGCCGTTCCTGCCGCTGGTCGAGCTCGCCGGCGAGGACGAGGACGCGCTGGCCCTGGCCGAGCGGCTGCTGGCCCTGGCGGGCAAGATCACCGTACGGGTGCCGGCGGTGCCGGGCTTCCTGGCCAACCGGCTCCAGTTCGCGCTGTTCCGGGAGGCGGCCATGATCGTCGAGGAGGGCCTGGCGACGCCGGAGCAGGTGGATCTGGTGGTGAGCAACTCGTTCGGCTACCGGCTGCCGTTCTTCGGCCCGTTCCAGGTCGCCGACATCGCCGGGCTGGACGTCTACGCGGCCTCGTACGCGACCCTCGTCGACCGCTACGGCGACCGCTTCTCCGTCCCGCCGTCGCTCGCCGAACGGGTCGCTGCCGGCGATCTCGGGCTGAAGACGTCCGGCGGCTACCGGCAGACGCCGGCCGACCAGCGGGAGAGGCTGCAGGACTACCGCGATCACGCCTTCACCGCCCTGGCCGCCTTGCGCGCCAAGGTCTCTCCGGCGTAGACCAGCCCCATGGACCTCGCCATCCGCCCCCGCCGCGACACCGACCTCGCCGCGCTCTGGCAGATCTGGCGCGCCGCGGTCGAGGCGACCCACCTGTTCCTCACTCCCGCCGACCTCGACGACATCGGCGAGCTGGTCGCCGGCTACCTGCCGCGCATGAACGATCTCCGGGTCGCCGTGGACGCCGACGACCGCCCGCTCGGCTTCGTCGCCCAGGACCACGGCGAGATCCACATGCTGTTCGTCGACCCGGCGGCGCACGGCCGCGGCATCGGGACCCGGCTGCTGGAGGACGTCGGCCGAGACTTCCCCACCCTGCGGCTGGACGTCAACGAACAGAACCCGACCGCCCGCCGTTTCTACGAGGCCAAGGGCTTCGTCCAGGTCGGCCGGTCCGACCATGATCACCAAGGCCGCCCGTTCCCGCTGCTTCACCTGGAACGACGGCGGCCCTAGCCAGTTGACCTCGGCTGCCTGTCACGATTTCTCTTCGCATCAGCCGATAAAGCGCTTCAGGGGCCCGCAATGCTCGATGCCAAGAGATTCTGCGACATGCTCACTTCAGGGAGCCGGCCGTCAGCCCGCGCGTGATGTGCTTCTGCAGGAAGGCGAAGACGACCAGCACCGGCAGGACGGTGATCATCATGCCGGCGAACAGGGTGACCCACTGGCTCCCGTAGGTCGCGGCCTGGTTCAGCTGCCAGAGGCCGACCGGCAGGGTCATCCGGTCCGGCGTCGTGATGAACACGAGGGCGTAGAAGAACTCGTTCCAGTTGTTCAGGAAGCTGATGATCGTGATCGAGGCCATGCCCGGGCCGAGCAGCGGGACGATCACGCGCAGGAAGGCGGTGGCCGGGCCGGCGCCGTCGACGGCGGCAGCCTCTTCCAGCTCCCGCGGCAGGGTCTTCATGAAGCCGACCATGACGTACACGTTGAAGGGCAGGTTGTACGTGGCGTAGACCAGGATCAGGCCGAGCTGGCTGTCCAGCAGGCCGAGGTCCTGCAGGGTCAGGTAGAGCGGGATGAAGGTGACCATCCACGGCACCATCAGCCCGGACACGATCACGGCGAGCACGATGGACGAGCCGGGGAACCTCACCCGGGCCAGCGGATAGGCGGCGAGGACGGCGAAGCCGACGCCGATGGCGGTGGCGCAGACCGAGACCAGCACGCTGTTGCCGAAGTAGGTCGCCACGCCGGCGGTCTGCCAGGCCTCGACATAGTTCCCGAACGACCAGGTGCCGGTGATCGAGAACGGTGAGGTGCCGATGAAGTCGACGTTGGTCTTCAGCGAGGCGTTGATCACCCAGAGGTACGCGGCGATCGCCGAGGCCCCGCCCGCGCCCATGATCAGGTAGAGGACCAGGTGGAACAGCCGGAACGGCGGGTGCTCGCCCCGGCTCCGCCGTCGACGCCGGACGGCGCGCCCGGAACCAGCAGCACGCGCGGGCGCCGCCATCGTGTCAGTACTCAAGATCGTCTCGCTTCAACAGCCGGTTCAGGCCCAGCGCGACCACGAGCAGGATCAGCACCAGCACGATGCCCATCGCCGCCGCGTAACCGTAGTCGGCCTGGTCGGTCGCGGTCCGGTACATCAGGGTGGCGGTGATCTCGGTCGAGCCGAACGGGCCGCCGCCGGTCATGATGAAGACGAACGCGAACGCCTGCAGGCTCTGGACGAACCAGAGCACGATCAGCACCCGGAACAGGTCGCTCATCATCGGCAGCATGATCCGCCAGAAGATCTGCCACTCCCCCGCCCCGTCGATCCGGGCCGCCTCGATCACCTCACCGGGCAGCCGGGCGAACCCGGCCGAGATCAGGATGATCCAGATCCCGATGCCGTGCCAGACCGCGGCGAACGCGACCGCCGGCAGTGCCGTCCGCGGGTCGCCGAGCAGCACCGGGATCAGGTCGCCCAGCCCCATCGCCGCGAACGTCGGATTGATCAGGCCGAATGTGGGATGGAAGATGAACGTCCACATCAGCGCGACGACCGCGACCGAGAGCACCACCGGCGAGAAGATCAGGAACCGGAAGATCCGTTCCCCGTGCAGCCGGTGGTGGAACGCCCAGGCGATCGCGATCGCCGGCGGGAACAGCATGCAGCCGCCGATCACCGCGAGCAGGATCGCGTTGCGCAGCGAGTTCAGGTAGTCACCGTCGCCGAACACGCTGACGTAGTTCCCGAACCCGACCAGTTTCGACCGGCCGGTCCGCGAGTACTCGCTGAGGGAGATCACGAACGTCCGGCCCAGCGGGAAGACGAAGAACGTCCCCAGCAGGACCAGCGCCGGCAGCAGGAAGGGGATGGTGATCAACCGCTGGGACCGGGCGAACATGATCAGTTCTTGTGCTGCTTGCGCAGCATCGCGTCCAGCCGGTCCAGGGTCTGCTGAGCGTCCTGCTCGCCGAAGAACAGCCTGGCGATCTCGGCGTAGTACGGCTCGTACACCTTGGTCCCGCTGAGCGAGAACTCGCGCGGCACCAGCGCCGACGCCTCGCTGATGATCTTGTCGATGCCGGTCACCCCGGTCGGGCTCGGTACGCCGACGACCGCGGACAGGTCACCCAGCTTGGTGGCCCGTTCGGTCTGCACCTCGACGCTGGTCAGCCGACTGGCCCAGGTCAGCGCCATCCCGAGGTTCTTGCTCTCGGCGTTGATCGAGATCAGCTGAGCGGCCGCCATCAGCGCCTTCTGATCACCGGCACCGCCGTCGACCGCCGGGAACGGCAGCACGCCGACCTCGAAGCCCTTCGGGATCACGGCCTTCATCTCGCTGACCAGCCAGTTGCCCATCAAGATCATTCCGGCCTTGTTCTGGAAGAACAGCGCCTGGGCCGGGGTGAAGTCGGTGCCCTGGAAGCCCTTGATGAAGGCGTTCGCATCGCGCAGTTCCTGGACGTGCTGCAGGCCGGCCAGGAAGCCCGGGTTCTCGGTGATGTGGCCCTCACCGGTGACCAGGACCTTGTTGGCGGCCTCCCAGCCGACCGTGCGCAGCCACAGGTTGTCCGACCACATGCCCATGTAGGGCTGGAACAGGCCGGTCACGGCGATCGGGTCGACGCCGGCGGACTTCAGCGCCTCCACCGCGGTCATCAGCTCGGTCCAGGTGGTCGGCGGCGTGATCGACTTCTCGCTGAAGAGTTTCGCGTTGTAGAAGAGCACCTGAGTGGAGAGCTCCGTCGGCACCCCGAAGATGCCGCCGGTGTCCGGGTGCGTCATGAAGCCGCGCGCGGCCGGGGAGAAGTTCTCCAGCCAGGGCTTGCCGGTGGCCGGGTCGTTCTGCTCGAGGTACGACTTCAGGTCGAGCAGCATCCCGTCGTCGGCCCAGACCCGCTGCGCCGGATTCGTACCGTCGAACATGCCGTAGTCGACATCCAGGCCGTCGCCGCCGCGCCAGCGCTGCTCCAGCGCCGGCCGGGCCTCGGTGTTCGCGAACGTCAACGTGATCTTGGACCCGGAGATCTCGCCCTCGATCTTCTTCGCCAGCTGCTCCAGGTAGCTGAGTCCCGGCGTCCCCTTGGCCGTCAGCACTCCGGCCTCGATCGGGCCACCGGTCACCTCCGACCGCCAGTCCTCCGCCTTGGGCGCCTCGGACGGCGTGCCGCCCCCACCCGAGTTGCACCCCGACAGCGCCATCCCGGCCGCTACGGCCCCCGCGCCGAACAAGAGTTCCCGCCGTCTCATGTCTCCCCCTCTCGCCTGTCTTCTCCCCGACTATCTTCAGAATGTCGTAAACGTATCCAGAATATTGAGAACTGTACGCCCAGCGTGCGTCGCCCGCAAGGAATTCGAGAGCGTGTTACGCACCCGAAACCCGAGTGGTGTCGACCACGTTCCCTGAGCTTGTCGAAGGGCCAGGCACGATCAGGCTCGGCACTTCGACAGGCTCAGTGCGCGTTCGAGTTCAGCTCTGACGCAGGGACGGCAACAGGTCGCCGAACTCGGCCAGAAATCGGTCGATCATGGCCAGTTCCTCGGCGTCGAGGTCGTGCCTGGGCGGCCGGCAGTACGGACTCTGGATCAACCCGCGCCGGTACGAGATCATCTTCTCGGTCGCGATGATCCGCTCGGTGTCGAGCATCCAGTACGAGATGTACGGCAGCAGCCGGGCGTGCAGCCGGTCGCCACCGGCCAGGTCCCCGTCGGCGAACCGGCGCCAGATCTCGCAGTAGACCTCGGTCAGCGAGCAGCCGGGCTGGGTGCCGACGCAACCGCGCCGGAACGCGTCCGGCAGCTGCACCCCGGCGTAGCCCTCGACGGCCAGGATCGGCGGGTCGAGCCGGCCCAGCTCGGCGATGTACGGCCCCGGCGGCGAGGACTCGACCTTGACCAGGACGAGATTCGGATGATCATGGACCAGACCGGCCAGGCCCTGCGGATCGAGGCTGGTCCCGGTCTCCGCCGGTGCGTACTGCAGCACGACGGCGGTGTCCGGCACCGCGGCCAGCACGGTCCGCAGGTGTGCCTCGATCGCGGCCGCCGACGGGGCCAGCAGATGCGGCGGCAGCAGGTTGATCGCGTCGGCACCGGCCTCGACCGACCACCGGGCCCGCTGCACGGCGAGCCGGGTGGCGTGATCTTGGACCGCGGCGATCACCGCCACCTCGGTCCCGGTGTCGACGGTGAGTTCGCGCACCTCGGTGATCAGGACCTCGGTGAGCAGCCGCCGCTCCTCCTCGGAGAGCTTGTAGAACTCGCCGGCGAAGCCCGGGAACATGACGCTGCTGACCCCGGTGCCGACGACGTAGCGGATGACCCGGCGGAAGTCCTCGACGGCGATCTCGCCGTCGTCGGTGAACGGGACCTCGAGCACCGGCGAGACGCCGCGGATCAGCGCGGCGGCCTCGGTCGCGCTGCGCCCTGAGCCTGTCGAAGGACGCTGGGACGTGATCATGGTCATCTCAGGCCCGGCCCGTCCCGCGTTCGAGCAACGTGGCCAGCGTGCCGCCGCTGACGGCGGCCTTCTCGTCGTCGCCGATCGGCCAGTCCTTGATCCGCTTCACCTCACCGGCGGGCGTCGCGTACGGGAGGTCGGTGCTGAAGATCACCCGGTACGCCCCGATCTCGGGATCCCGGACGAACTCCGACAACACCGTGTCCCACGGCGCATAACTGGTGTCGGCATAGAGGTTCGGCGCGTAGCGCAGCGCGGGCGCGGCGTCGATCCAGAAGTCGGTCGCTCCGCTGCGGCCCATCACGAAGTCGAGCTCGGGGAACCGGCGGGCCAGCAGCGCCAGCGGCAGCGGCAGGTGGCCTGGTGGAGTGCCGGTGCGCACGTAGACGAACCAGCCCGCCGATTCCGCGTACGAGAGCAGTGGATCGACCAGCCCGTCCAGCAGGTCGAACCCCTGCAGGCTGGAATCCACCGCCAGGGCCCTGGCCCCGGCCGCGCGAGCCCGGTCCAGTTCCTCGACCGCCTCGGCACCGGCCCACGGATTGGCCACGGCGTAAGGGATCAGTCGGCCGCCCGAGGCCTCTGCTGCGGCTGCGGTGGCCTCGTTCCCGGCCCGGTTGGCGAAGGCGATCTGCGCCTCGCTGGGCGCGATCAAGGTCTGGTCGATGCCGTGCTCGTCCATGATCGACAACAGCTCGGCGACCTCGAGCGCGCACTCCCGCTGCTGCCCGATCCTCACATGGGCGTCGATGATCATGGGTTGGTCCTCTCCCGCGGATCAGCCAGACCGAGCGCCGTCAGCGCATCGGCGTTGATGATGTTCTCGATCACCTCGTCGGGAATCCTCGGGAACTTGGTCCCCTCGACGATGTCGTTGGCCCGGCGCAGCCCGGCGATCGCCTCCGCGGTGGTGGCGATCGGGAAATCCGAACCCAGCAGGAGTTTCCCGGCGGCGCCCCACTCGGTGGCGAACAGCAGTGACTCGTAGAGCACCCACGGCCGCAGGTAGATCGAGGACACGTCGGCGTACACGTGCGGGTGCTTGCGAATCGTCACCACGGTCTCCCGGGCCCACGGATGACCCATGTGCGCCATCACGATCCGCAGTTCCGGGAACGCGATCGCGACATCGTCGGTGACCAGCGGAAACGTATACCGCAGCGGCGCGTGCCGGATCGGCGAGGCGCCCTGATGGAACAGGATCGGCAGTCCTTCGCGCTCGCAGTACGCGTAGAACTCCAGCGCCGGCTTCCCGAGCGGCTCGAACTCCTGGTAGTTGGCACCGAGCTTGACGCCGACCAGCCCGAGCTCACGGGCTCGTTCCACCTCGTCCCAGACGTCCGGCTTGGTCGGGTTGACCGACATGAAGCCGATGGCCTTGGTCGGGTTCTCCTTGACGTAGGCGGCGGTCGCGGTGTTGGTGTCCTCCGGCCGGTAGGACAGCCCGGTCGAGGCGAGCGGGTCGTCGGCGGCGATGTTGAACACGATCGCCACGTCGGCCGGCTCGATCGCCGCGTCGAAGTCGGCCCAGGTGTTGGAGGTCACCACGTCGCGGTCGGTGCGCCAGGCGCTGAACGACCGGAAGTCCTCCTCCGGCACCTCGTGGGTGTGGGTGGGTGTGTGGCAGTGGACGTCGACGATCATGCGGTTCCGAGCCTCTCCAGCAGTGCGGCGGGGTTGTCGATCAACATGGCCTGCTTCTGTTCCGCGGTGATGCCCCAGTGATCGATCTCGGCGACCCTGGCCTGCGCGTAGTCCTGGCTGGCCTTGTCGGACAGGCCGGCGTCGGTCCCGAACAGCACCTTGCCCGGTGCGCCGCGGCGGCAGATCTCCCGGGCCGCGTACGGTGGCGTACCGCAGATGCAGATGTAGAGGTTCTCCGTCTCGTTCGTGTACGCCAGCGACTCCCGCCAGAGGTCGTGCAGGCCGGCGTGGCCGAGCACCACCGGGACGGTCGGATGCCGCCGGGCCAGGGCCGCGATCTGCCCGGCCGTCGAGTACGGCGGCGTACCGTCATGGCAGAGCAGGATGCCGGAGTGCTCCGCCACCACCTCCATGATCGGATCGAGTGAGGTCTCGTGCGGGCTGAAGCCCTGGAGCCACGGATGCAGCTTCAGGCCGCGCAGCCCGAGCTCGGCGAAGCTCCGCTTGGTCTCCGCCAGCGCCTCCGGACGGCGCGGGTTGTAGGACCCGAACCCGATCAGCCGGTCCGGGAACTCGGCGACGAAGGCCGCCAGCGCCTCGTTGGCCTGCGGCGTCGAGTTGAACAGCCCGTCGTGGCTCAGGACGATCGCCCGGTCGATGCCGGAGACGTCCATGAACTCGACGAACTCGGTCGCCCCGAACGTGGCCCCGCCGAGCCACGTCGCCGTCTCCCAGGCCGGCGTATGGGTGTGGAAGTCGATCAAGAGTTCGTCTCCTCCTGCGCTAGTTCCATGATCACGGACTCGGTCGCGGCGACCAGTTCGTCCAGCAGTTCGTGGCCGAGCGCCGCCGTCGCGCGTTCCGGATGGTCGGTGTAGCCGTCGGTGGCCAGCCAGACGGCCGACGCGTGGATCGTCGCGCCGCCGGCCGACGAGCCGATCGCCGGCGGGTCGGACCGGATCGGCCGGTCCGCCACCAGTTCCGGCCGCACGGCCATGATCATCGCGGTCTCGAACTCGCCCGCGTGGCCCGGCACCGGTCCGGTGCAGGACGTCCGGGCCGCCCAGCGGGACCGGTCCTGACCGCCCGCGGCCCAGTAGTCCAGGTGCCCGACGGTCAGTTCGGGGGCGGCGTTGGCCGCGGCAGCGGCGGCCGCGGCACAGCCGCCCTGGTTGCCGCCGTGCCCGTTGACGATCAGCACCCGGCGCCCGCCGCAGGCCACGATCGAGGACAGGATCTCGGTCAGCATCGTGGTCAGCGTCGCCGGGCTGATCGACAGCGTGCCGCCGAACGGCAGATGATGATCGGAGGCGCCGACCGGCAGCGTCGGCGTGATCAACAACTCGGTGGACAGGTTCGTCGCGGCGCGCTCGGCCGCCCGCGCGGTGACCGCGCCGGCCAGCAGGTGGTCGGTCCCGGTCGGCAGGTACGGGCCGTGCTGCTCGGTGGCCCCGATCGGCAGCAGCACCAGGGCTTCGGGCAGCAGCCGGGTCAGCGTCTCCCGGTCGGTCTCGGCCCAGTAGCGAACGGTCATCGGTGATCACTCCTCGTCGCGGCGTCGTCGATTCCGGCACGATCGCTGAGCTTGTCGAAGCGCGACGCCCCTTGCCCTTCGACAGGCTCAGGGAACGATGTTGCCAGTTGTTGCAGCCGCTGGCTGGTGATCAGCGCCGCGATCCCGTCGTCGAGACTCGGCTCGGCCGGGCCGCCGGCCAGCAGATCGGCGAACCGGTCGACCTGGCGGTCGAAGCAGCGAGTGCCCCGGTCCGGCTCGAACACGTACCGTCGCGGCTGACCGCCGGCCGGCTCGACGGTCAGGTCGAACGTGCCGCCGTCGAGCGTCGCCAGCCCGCCGTCACCGACGAAGATCAACTCACAGCGGGGCAGGGTCGGGGTGTACCAGCCGAACTCGATCAGCACCGTCGCGCCCGGGTACGCCAGCCGGCCGCCGATCAGGTTCGGTGCGGCGAGGCCGGGCCGGGTGGTCACCGCCCACGCGTCCTCGATCTCCCCCGGGCCGCCGAACAGGCTGCTCAGCCAGTCGAAGACGTGCGCCCCCTCGTGGATCACCGGCGAACCGTGCTTCAGCGTCTCGGTGATCAGGTGATCATGGGCCGGGTCGCCGTCGGCCGGTTCGTCGTAGATCGACGCCCGGACCAGCAGCGGCCGGCCCAGCGTGCCGTCCTTGATCCAGGTCCGCAGCTGGTCCAGGGCCGGGTCGTGCCGGTAGGTCAGCCCGACCTGGATCCGGGACCGCTCAGCGGGGTCCAGCACCGCGTACCGGTCCGCGTCCTCGATCGACGGCGCGACCGGCTTCTCCGCCAGGACGGCGATCCCGGCCTGCGCTGCCCGTACCGCGAGGTCGGGGGTGACCCACGGCGGCGTGGCCAGCACGACTCCGTCGATCCCAGCGGCGAGCACAGCCTCAAGATCATCGAGGACCGCGACGTCGTCCCGGCCGGACTTCGTCAGCTGCGCGGTCGCCGACTTGCGCCGCTCGGCCGAAGCGTCGGCCACGGCGACCAGCCGCAGCCGGTCCGCCCGGAGCAGGGCCGGCAGATGCGCGCCCGCCCCGATCGCCCCGAGCCCGACCAGCGCCACTCGGTTCGTCACCCGTTGAACACCCCCGCCGTCGAGGATTCGAAATAGCGAAGATACTTTCACCTCGCCGAACAAAGGCTAGTGCCGATCCGAGGGGGACGCAAGATCAGCAGACGAACCGCGGACCCGACCGGCCCGACCTCACCCGGTTTCCTGGCGCTTTACCCGAGAAGTAACCGTGGTAAAGCGCCAGTTTTTCACGTTAACGTGAAAAACCGACGGGCCCCGATCAGCGCAGGGCGGCGTGGTAGCCGAGGCGGGTGGAGATGGTGGCGGCGATGTGGGTGAGGCCGTCGGTGGTGCGCTTGAGCAGGTCGCCGACCAGGTCGCGCTTGAAGCCGGTGACGCCGACCGCGCCGGCCGGGCCGCCCTCGGCGTCGAAGAACGGTGCCGCGACGCAGGCGATGTCGGCACGCTCCTCCTCCACCTCGATCGCGTAGCCGCGGGTCTTGATCTCGGCCAACTGGTTCAGGAAGGCCTTGCGGCCGGCCGGCAGCGCGCCGGGGCCCTCACCCTTGCTCAGCTGGTTGAGCAGCGGACTGAGCCGCTCCTCGTCCAGGAAGGCGGCGATCGCCTTGCCCAGCGCGGTCAGGTTGTAGGGCGCCATCTTGCCGGGATAGGTGTCGAACTGGATGAAGTCCGAGGTGGCGGCCTTGGCGACGTAGACCACCGACGCGCCGTTGAGGACGCCGATGTGCACCGGCATGTTGATCTCGACGGCCAGCGCCCGCATCTCGTCCGCCGAGACGGTGGCAAGATCAACTTTGCGGACCAGCTGGGTGGCCAGCCCGTACAGACCGAGGGTGGCGCGCCAGAAGTGACTCCGACCGACCACCTTGCGCGCGGCGTATCCCCGCTGCTCCAGCGTGTAGACGATGGACGCGCAGGTCGCCAGCGGAATCCTGGTCGCCTGGGCCAGCGCGGTCAGTGTCATCCCGTCGTCGGCCGCGACCAACGTCTCCAGCACCGTCAGCGTGCGCGCGACCGACTGCGACGGCGCCTTGGTCTCGGTCGTTGTGGTCCCTGCCATAACGGACAGAATAGAGGTACCCGGTTGGCGTACGGCTTATCATCTCTGCGAAACTTCGGAGACATCTTCGAAATTTCGCATCCTGACCCGCATCGGAGGACCTTTCCGTGACCGCCGCCGAACGCCACCTGTCTGCCCCGATTGACTCGCCCGCCTCGACCGAGGCGACCGCTTTGTCCGACCCGCCGACCATCGCCCCGGCCCGGATCTACGGCGACCAGCTGATCACCTCCGGCCAGACCGCCCACATCGACGGGACGAACATCGCCGAGGGCATCGTCGGCGACGGCATCGATCTTGACACGGCCCGGCGCTGTGCCCGCCAGTGCGCCCGCAACGTGGTCGAGGCCGCCCGCGGTGAGCTGCTCAAGGCCGGCCGCGACCTGGACGCGATCACCGGCGTCACCCGGGTGACGATCTTCGTGGCCAGCGCCCCGTCCTTCACCGATCAGCACCTGGTCGGGCACGCCGCGACGCAGTACTTCCTCGAGGTGTTCGGCCCGGAGATCGGGTTCCACACCCGCGCCGCGCTCGGGCTGGCCGCCCTGCCGACCAACAGCCCGGTCGAGATCGAGGCGATCTTCCAGCTCGCCGACTGATTTCCACGCAGGCCCGGAACGCCGTATCCCGCAAGGGATGCGGCGTTCTGCGTTCCTGGACAACCTCTGGACAACCATGATCAACCCAAGGTTTGCTTCTCCACAATAATAAAATACTTTTCGAAATGCTGGAGGATCCCATGAGAATGGTCCCGATCGCCTCCCTTTCGCTCATCGCGCTGCTGGCGCTCGCCGCGTCAATGCTGCCGTCGTCCGCCGACGCCCAGCCGCGCCAACCCGGGGAGCCGGCCAAGATCAACTCCGTCCATCGACCGCCCGGCGGGATGCTCGCCGCCCAGACCGGCGGCAACACCGTCGGCGATGTGATCAGAGAAGCCGAGCCGCGCGCCGACGGCTACCGCCACATCGACACACCGGCCACGATCCGTGCCCTGCAACGGGTCGGCGTGAACACCTACGTCTATCTGATCTGGAACTCCCCCACCGATTGGGAGGACCTGATCGAGGAGTTCGCGCCGGCCGCGGCCGCAGCCAAGATCGATCTCTGGCTCTACCTGGTGCCGCCGTCGGAGTGCCAGGACGACCCCAGGCCGCATCTCAGCGGCCGGTGCTCGCGGCCGTTCGAGAAGGACTACGTGCGTTGGGCCGAGGAGATCGCCAAGCTCTCGGTACGCCAGCCCAACGTGCTCGCCTGGGCCCTGGACGACTTCTTCAGCCAGCTGCCGCCGGAACAGGTGGCCGAGATGCAGCGGGTGCAGAAGTCGATCAACCCGAAGCTCGGCTTCTACACCACGGTCTACTACGACGAGGCGGTGAATCCCGAGTTCTACGACCGCTATGAGGGCGTGATCGACGGGATCATCTACCCGTACACGGGGGCGAACAGCAACACCCAGGACGCCTCCCGGATCGGCCCGAATCTCGACCTGATCCTGGCCCAGACCGAGCAGCATGATCTTGGTGTGGTGCTGCTGGCCTACACCGGGCGCTACCTCTCGGCGATCGTGCCGCCGACCGACCGGTACGTCTACGACGTGATCAAGGAGACCCAGCCGTACCTCGACTCCGGCCGGCTGCACGGGATCACCCTGTACGGGCTGCCGATCGCCGGCGGTACGCAGATGTCGGACTACAACCGGGCCCGGACCGGCGCCGGCTGGCTCAGCCTGGCTCCGGAGGTGTTCGCCCGCACCCAGGCCGGTGACCACGCACAGGCCGAGCAGACGATCACCGTCGACCCGGACGCCGAGTCGTACAGCCTGGAGTTCTCCGACTTCGACACGCACTACGACCAGTACGGCACCGCGACCACGTACCACACGCGGCAGGTGCTGATCGACGGCGAAGTCGTCTGGGAATCGGACCGGCCGGGCTCCGGCGGCACCTGGCACCGGCGCTTCGTCGACCTCACGGAAGCCTTGCAGGGCAAGAAGAAGGCACGACTCACCCTGCGGCTGATCGACAAGACCGGGCTCAGCCTGTGGACCGGAGTGATCATCGACGACGTCGCCGGCCGGGGGATCACGATCAAGAACGGCGGCTTCGAGACCCGCGGCGGCTGGGACGTGACCACGAACAACTCGGGCATTCTGCCCGGGATCCACCACTTCGCCGACTTCGACCCGGACAACGCGCTGGAGGCGGCGGCCCGCGCCTTCCGCGGCCGCTCGTTCGAGCCCTCCCGGCGTCCCGGCGAGCCGGTGCTCGGGGACGCGATGTACGGCAGCGGCCGGCTCCGGCTCGCCGTCGAGCCGTTCACCCGGACCGCGGCGGGGACCTGTGTCAGCGCCAGTCAGCGGCTCGCGGTCGACCCGACCTCCCCGCGGTACGAGATCGACTTCTTCCAGTTCAGCCCGCACGCCACCTACCCGGGCTTCCTCGGAGCGCACCAACTGACCGTCACCATCGACGGCGAGACCGTCTGGACCCGCGACGCCAACAGCGTCTATCCCTTCTGGGAGAACGGGAACGGACTGCAGGGGCCGGTCGACGTGACCGAGTTCGTCCAGGGCAAGGAGAATGTCACGCTGAGCTTCCGGCTGTGCGGGCTGCAGCACTCCGACACTCGGCCGAACCCGGCGATCGACATCGGCTTCGACCGGCTCCGCACCGTCGGGCTGACGGGTGAGAACTTCGACTTCGAGGACGCGGGCGGCTGGACCTTCGAGTCCGACGCCGACGGGCTGTCCGGCACCGTGCTCACCGATGCCACCCGCGCCGAGGCCCCGCCGGTGGCGGCCCGGGCCCAGAACCGGGTGGCCCGGGCGGGCGCCGAGGTGACGCTCCCGGTCACGATCGGCAACGAGAGCGCGGAGCCGCTGACCGGCACCATCGCGCTCGACCTGCCGGACGGCTGGGACGGCGACGGCGAGTCCACTCCCCTGGATCCGATCCCGGCCGGCGGCTCGGCGGCGGTCGACGTGCCGGTCACGGTCCCGGCCGGCACCGCCGAAGGCAGCTACTGGGTCACCGCGACGGTCGAGACCGCGGCCGGCACGGTGCGGACGGCGGCCCGGATCCAGGTGATCGGGACCTTGATCGAATTCACGCCCGGTACGGTCGCCGAGGGGCCGTGGCTGGACCAGGCCGGCGGCTCCCAGCTGGACGGGGAGATCTTCGACGGCCGGGGCCGGTTCGCGGACGGGGCGACCTCGTTCACGTACCGCTTCGATCTGCCGGCCGACGTCACCGGCGGCACCCTCACCCTGCACATCGGCAACCAGTTCAAGGTGTCGGTGTCCGCGGACGGCCGGACCTGGCGCACCGTGCTGACCGAGGAACGGGAGATCCGCGACCTTTCCAATCTCCAGGACCGGACGCTCCAGCTGGCCGACCTGGACGCCAAGGGCGGGAAGCCGTTGTTCGTCAAGGTCGAGGACAGCTTCCCGACCGACGGCTGGGGCGGCTGGCTCGGCCGGCTCACGCTGACCATGATCAGCTGAACCGAGGTTGCCGGGATCTTGGGCATTCGGCGAGTGCCCAAAGTCCCGGCAACCCGATGGTTATCTGAGTGGTAGGATCGTGGTATGAGAACCACCATCGACCGTGCCGGGCGACTGGTCATCCCGAAGGCAGTGCGCGACCGGGTCGGAATGTCGGCCGGCGAGGTCGAGATCACGATCGAAGGATCGACCTTGTCGATCGCACCTGTGACCACCGACGAACTCGTCGAGCACGATGGATTCCTCATCCTGCCCTCGGCGGACGGGGCCATGACTGATCAAGACATTCGAGAACTCCGCCTTGCCGACCAGGCGTAGGGCGAAGCGCAGTCCAGGCTCGGACTGCCTACTGGACACCAGCACCGCGATCGCCTTCGTTCAACCCGACCATCCAGGTCACGAGGAAACCTTCGAACGGCTGTCTGCCCGATCCATGGGTCTCGCGGGTCACGCTGCGTTCGAGACCTTCTCGGTTCTGACCCGTCTCCCGCCGCCACAGCGGCTTGCTCCGGACGCGGCACGTCGCCTGATCGAGCACAACTTTCCGGACAGCCGGTACATCTCCGCCGAGCGGTCCAGCATGCTGCTGGCCGAGTTCACGAAGCTCGGCATCGCGGGCGGCAGCATTTACGACGCACTCGTCGGCTGCGCGGCCCGGGAACACGAACTGCCACTGGTCAGCCGTGATCGCCGAGCAGCCGAGGTTTACCTGAGCCTCGGGGTCGACCTCGAACTGATCTGACTCGACCCCGGGCGAACGGTCAGCGGAAGGCTTCCTCGAGGTCTTCCGTGAGGGTCACACCGAGCCCGGGTGCGTCGCCGAGACGGGCCCGGGCTCCGGTGGCGTCCAGACCGCCGGCCAGGATGTCGCTGCTGTAGTAGTGGGCGCCGATGATGTCGGACGGGATCTCCTCCGACAGCCGGTCCAGGGCGCAACCCACATGCAACTGGGCCGCGGCGCCGACGCCGAGCTCGCCGTTGGAGCCGATGATCACGTCGAGGCCGGCGGCGGCGGCGATCCGGCCCATCGCGACTGCCCGGCCGGGACCGCCGCTCTTGCCCACGTACAGGCTGATCACGTCGGCCGCATCGGCGGCCAGGACGGCCATCAGGTCGTCCAGGCCGAACACGCTCTCGTCCGCGACGATCGGCAGCCCGAGGTCCCGCAGCGACGCCATCCCGGGCAGGTCGCCCGGCTGCACCGGCTGTTCGAAGAACGCCGGGCCGTACGGCAGCAACTGCTGCCCGGCCCGGCGGGCAGCGCTCCGGCTGTAGCCGCCGTTGGCATCCAGGCCGATGAACGTCTCCGGGCCGACCAGCTCGCGCAGCTCCCGCAGCCGGGCCACGTCGGTGGCCACGTCCATCCCGATCTTGATCTTGTACGCCGTGAAGCCGGCCGCCCGGGCGTGCTCCAGGCCGGTGCGCAGCCGGTCCCCGTTGCCGCTGAGCGAGCACTTGACCACGATCTCGGACCGCCGCGGGCCGCCGAGCGCCACCGCGAGCGGCACGTCGAGGGTCCGGGCGTACGCGTCCCAGAGCGCGATCGAGATGCCCGCCTTCGTGAACGGGTGCCCGGCGAGCACGGTGTCCATCGCGGCCTCCAGTTCGGCCACCGGCGTCAACGGCCGGCCGATCAGGGCCGGCCGCAGCACGGTGTCGATCACGTGCTGGGCCGTGGTCGAATCCTCGCCGCTCCAGGTCAGCGTCGCGCTCACCTCGCCGATGCCGGACACCCCGGCCGAGGTGATGATCTTGACCAACAGGAAGTCGCTGCGGTCATGGGTGCCGCGGGCACCGCTGACCAGCAGCTCCGGCTTGACCCGCGGGCTGATCGCGACGGTCTTGAGCTCCGCGACCGTGGCGTCAAGGGATCGGGACATGATCAGGAACCCTCCTCGTGCTCGCCCTTCGACAGGCTCAGGGTACGTTCGGGCCGCCAGCTGACGTCGATGGTCAGGTCGAGCGACTCGCCCGGTTGGAGCAGGTGGTCCATCCGTTCCGCCGGGCTGGTCACCGGCTCGACGCAGATCCCGCGCGGATGGACGGAATAGACGGTGGCGTACGGAGAATCGTGCGCGATCCGCACCGCCCCGACGCCGGGCCAGGTCAGCGTGGTCGGCCCGCCGACCTGGAGGCAGTCGTTGAAATCGCGCTCGGCCGGATCGACCGACTGCCACAGACCGGTCGGCGCCTCGTCGGCGTCGCGGTGCTGCCGCCGGACCGGACCGGTCAGGCCGAGCTCGACCGGCGCCGAACCGGCAAGCTCACGGACGAACCACGGATGCCAGCCGATCGCCGCGGGCTGCGCGTGATCGCCGGCCTGCACTCGCAGCAGCACCCGGAGCCGGCCCTCGGACAGCTCCGGGATGATCATCACCCGGCCCCCGAACGGCCAGCCGCTCGCCGTCTCCAGCTCGCAGACCAGCCGGTCGCCGTCGATCCGCCAGGGCAACTTCCAGGTGAGCCCCAACACGGCGTGCCGCCCGTCGTCGACGGGCAACCGATGGGTGGCCCCGCCGAACTCGAAGACCGCGTCGCGGATCAGGCTGGTCCACGGCGCCATCACGAACGAGCCCCAGAACCAGGAGCCGCGCGGCGGCGGCTGCTCCTCCGGGCCGACGATCACCTCGTGGCCGTCGAACACCAGTGAGGTGAGGCGTCCGGCCTCGGTGCTGAACCGCGCCGCGCTGCGGCCCGCCTCGAGCACCAGCGCCCGGTCCTGTCCATGATCATCACGGTTCATGCGCGCGTCCCGTCCTCCGTCACGGCCGTTGCGATCCGCCGAACGGTAGGTTACCTTGATCAACGAGATATTGGTCTTATTTTCCGTAATTCGAAGATAGCCACCTCGTTGGCTCGATCGGAGCACCGACAATCATGTCCCAAGATCAACTCCCCCGACGTTACCGCGCCCCCGGCTTCAAGGCCGGACTGCCGCCGGGTGGCATCAAGTCCGCGCTGCCCGGAGGCAACACCGTGGGCGGCTGGATCCGCGAGGCCGAGCCCCGCAAGGACGGCTACCGGCACGTCGACACCCCGGCCATGATCGAACTCCTGCAGCGGATCGGCGCGAACCACTACTTCTTCGGCATCTGGGACTCGCCGACCGACTTCGACGACCTGCGCCTGGAGTTCGCCCCGGCCGCCCAGGCCGCCGGCATCCAACTGCTGCCCTACATCGTGCCGCCGACCGAGACGTACAGCTGGGGCCGGGCGTCGCGCCCGTACGTGATGGACTACCTGGCCTGGGCCAAGGCCCTGGCCGAGCTGTCGCTGGAATACCCGGTGCTGACCGGCTGGGCGATCGACGACTTCGACTGCGGCGACAACCCGGCCGTGTTCACGCCGGAGTACCTGGCCGAGATCCGGGAGGCACAGTTCGCCATCAACCCGGACCTGGGCTTCTTCACCTGCGCCTACTACGGTTCCGCGACCTCGGACGAGTTCATGATCAAGTACGGGCCGTACATCGACGGCATCATCTATCCGTACCTGGACGGGCCGAACATCAACACGATCGTGGCCGACCGGGTCCGGCAGGACATCACCGAGATCAACGAGGTGGCCGGCCGGCACGACGTCGGGCTGATCTTCCTGGTCTACACCGGCCGGTTCCTGGACGGCGTGCTCGCGCCGACCGCCGAGTACGCCGGCGCCTGCGTCAGCCAGGCGGTCCAGGCCGCCGCCGAGGGCGAGACCTTCGGCGTCGTCTCGTACGGGCTCCAGGTCGACAGCGCCCCGACGGTGGCCAACGAGCGCCGCTCCATGTACGGCGACGGCCGCGGCGCCCTGGTCGCCTCGCACGCCCGGATCAAGGCCGGCGACTACGCCGAGCTGTCCACCAAGATCACCATCGATCCGGGCAGCCCGCGTTACGAACTGAGCTTCTGGCACTCGCGAGCGCTTCAGCTGTGGCGGATCCCGCAGCGCGGCGACTTCCGGATCCTGGTCCTCGTCGACGGAGCCCAGGTCTGGGCCGCCGACGTGCACGACGCGACGTGGCAGCAGCTCTGGGTGCAGGGCCTCGACCCGCAGGGCCAGTTCGACGTCTCGTCGGCCATGATCGGCAAGACCGAGGCGACGCTGAGCTTCCGGCTGACCGCCCTGCGCGACATCTCCGGGCGCAGCGTCGACGTCGGAGTCGATCATCTGGAGACGATCGGCTTCACCATGGCCGATCCCGGCTTCGAGGACGCCTCCGCGTGGCAGGTCAGCTCCTCCGGCGGGCCGATCGTGGGTCTGGTCGACGTCTTCGTACCGAATCGTCCGGAGCAGATCATCGAAGCCGTCGGCGCCGCGTACCGCCAGCAGTCAGAAGGCTGATCAACCATCCGCCGGGTGCTCCGGGAACGTTCTGATTACAACGATCCAGGAGCGCCCGGCAACTCTTGACGGGCCGTTCACGCCGGTTTTAGATTCAGAGAACCATCGAGACATCGAAGTTATATCCGATATTTAGAAAATAGTGGTTCGGGGGGCACTGGGGCTCCAGTGGTCACGGCGCCGCCCACCCGACGCACCCGAGTGAGGTAGCACGCCATGACATCGCCCCTGAACCACACACTCGACCGCCGCACTCTCCTCCGCGCCGGCACCGCCGCGGCGGCGGTCACGGCCCTGGCCGGTTGCTCGGCGCTGGACATCGCGCCGGACACCGGCGGCCAGGCGACCGGCCCGGCTCTGGACACCACGCAGAAGCAGTCGCCGATGCTGCAGAAGCTCGTCGACAGCGGGAAACTGCCCGATCTCGCCGAGCGGCTGCCGGAGAACCCGCTGCAGATCCCGATGCAGGAACAACTCGGCCAGTACGGCGGCAACATGCGCCGGGCCCAGGTCGATCCGGGCTCCACCGGCGGCCAGTACATGGTCTTCTCCGGCCTCGCGGAATGGAGCCCGACCACGCCGGGCAAGCCGCAGCCGGGCCTCGCCGAGAAGTGGGAGATCAGCCCGGACGGCCGGGTGTATACGTTCACACTCCGCAAGGGCCTGAAGTGGTCCGACGGCGAACCGTTCACCACGGCCGACCTGATGCACGTGTACGAGAAGGTGATGCTCAACAAGGAGCTCAGCCCGGTCTTCCCCGGCTGGCTCACCGTCGCCAAGAAGCCGGCCGTGTTCGCCGCACCCGACGACATCACCCTGACCGTGACGTTCGCGGCACCGCACTCACTGTTCCTGAAGTTCCTCTGCTTCATCCCGTTCGGCGGCTGGCTGATCCAGCCGAAGCACTACCTGTCCCAGTTCCACAAGGAACTCGTCGCCAAAGACGATCTTGCCGCGGGGATGAAGAAGTACTCCGTGACGACCTGGATGGACCTCTACAACAACCGCAACAACTCCAACCAGAACGCCGACCGGCCGGTGCTGGGACCCTGGCGGCTGACGAAGTCGATCAACGCCACCAACACGACCGGCAAGCTGGAGCGCAATCCCTACTACTGGAAGGTCGACGAGGCCGGCCGCCAGCTGCCGTACCTGGACACGGCGTCGTTCCAGGTGCTCTCCCCCGATGCGATCGGCTTGCGGGCCGCCAACGGCGAACTGGACATCGCCCTCTGGGACCTGCCGGAGACGTCCCTGCCGGTGTTGATCAAGAACCAGGACAGCAAGCCGTTCAAGGTGCTGCGCTGGCAGACCGACGCCAACACCTCGATCCTGCTGAACCAGAGCCACAAGGACCCGGTGATCGCCGAGCTCTTCCAGAAGCTCGACTTCCGGGCCGGGTTCAGCCACGCGATCAACCGGACCGAGCTCAACGACGCGCTGCTGGCCGGGCAGGGCAAGCCGGTCCATCCGTGCGGCCAGGTCGGCGACGAGTACTTCGAGGAGGGCATGGGCCAGCGCTTCATCGAGTTCGACCTCGACGAGGCCAACAAGCGGCTGGACGCGGCCGGGCTGACCAAGCGGGACGACAAGAACATGCGGCTCCGCCCGGACGGCAAGCCGATGCGGTTCACCATGCAGACCTTCCCGGTCGGCGTCGGGCTGAACCAGATGACCGTCCTCGAGTACGCCAAGCGGCACCTGGCCGCCGCCGGCATCGACACGGTGATCAAGACCATCAGCCAGGACCTCTGGTACACCGAGATCCCGCAGGGCAACTTCGACATCATCTGCTACCCGTTCCCCGGCTACCAGTGGGACATCGACCCGCTCTGGTACGTGCCGAACTCGAACCTGACCTACTGGGCGCCGCGGTTCGGCACCTGGAGCTACGACCCGAAGAACAAGTTCGCCGCCGAGCCGCCGGAGACGATCAAGAGCCTGCTCGGCCTGTACGACCAGCTCAAGGTCGCCCCGAACGACGAGGAGCGGATCAAGTACGGCAAGGAGATCACCAAGCTGCACGACGAGAACGTGTGGATCATCGGCACCATGCCGCTGCCGTACACGCCGATGGTGGTCGCCGACGATCTGAAGAACGTCCGGCCCGAGGCGGTGGCGAGTTTCCGGCAACACTACGAGGGAGCGACAGACCTGGCGCAGATCTTCTACGCCGAACCCGCCAAGCACGCCTGACGATGATCAAATACGTCGTCCGGCGGATCCTGTTGATGATCCCCACCGTGTTCGCCGTGTCGCTGGTGTCGTTCCTGGTGATCCAGTTGCCGCCGGGCGACTACCTGACCACGGTGCTGGTCAACCTGCAGCGGGAGGGCCAGGTGGTCCAACCGGAGCAATTGATCGCGCTCCGGCAGCGGTACGCCCTCGATCAGCCGATCATCGTGCAGTACTGGACCTGGATCACCAACATCATCTTCCGCGGCGACTTCGGCCAGTCGTTCAGCTATGCCCGGCCGGTCTCCGACCTGTTGGCCGAACGGATGCCGCTCACCCTCGGGCTGGGCATCACGGCGTTCCTGATCGGCTGGGTGATCGCGCTGGCGGCCGGGATCTACTCGGCGGCCCGCAAGTACGGCGTGATCGACTACATCATCACCGTGCTGGCCTTCCTCGGCGTCGCGGTGCCGGGCTTCCTGATCGCCCTGGTCTGCATGTACGTGCAGTTCCAGGTGTTCGGCTGGAGCGTCGGTGGCATGTTCTCCGCCGAGTACGCCCAGGCGAACTGGAACCTGGGCAAGCTGCTCGACCTGCTCGGCCACCTCTGGCTGCCGGCGGCGGTGCTGGTCACCGGCGGTGTCGGCGGCACGATCCGGGTGCTCCGGGCGAACCTGCTCGACGAGTTGGGCAAGCCGTACGTCGTCGCGGCCCGCGGCCGTGGTCTGGACGAGCGCAGCCTGCTGCTGCGCTATCCGGTCCGGGTCGCGCTCAACCCGTTCATCGCCACGATCGGCTGGGCGATCCCGGCGATCTTCGACGGAGAGGTGCTGGTGTCCACCGTGTTCGGGCTGGAGACGACCGGGCCGCTGCTGTTGCGGGCACTGCAGAGCCAGGACATGTACCTGGCCGGCAGCGTCCTGTTCATCGTCTGCGTGCTCACCGTGATCGGGACCTTGATCAGTGATCTGCTGCTGGCCGCGGTCGATCCCCGAGTGCGGGCAGGTCTCGCATGATCAACCAGACCCTCGAGGAAACGCGCCCTGAGCCCGTCGAAGGGCCCGAATCCGTTCCGGACAAGCGCTCCGTCGCCACCGCCTCGCAGCGGCAACTGATCTGGTGGCGGTTCTCCCGGCACAAGCTCGCCGTGATCAGCATGTTCGTGCTGATCGTCTTCTACCTGGTCGGCGCGACCTGCGAGTTCGTCGCGCCGCGGGCCCAGGACACCGCCCTGCCCCAGGCCGCGTACTCGCCGCCGCAGTGGGTCAAGGTCTCCCCCACCGCACCGCACCTCTACGTCAACGGCGTGGTCGGCGTGCCCAACGTGGACACGCTGAAGCGGGACTACAAGATCGACGAGAACGTCCGGATCCCGGTCGGCTTCTTCGTCAAGGGCGATCCGTACAAGCTGTTCGGGCTGATCCCGGGCGACGTGCACCTGTTCGGTTCGACGGAGCCGGGCGCGCCCGTGTTCCTGCTCGGGTCCGACCAGCAGGGCCGGGATCTGCTGTCCCGGTTGATCTACGGGGCACGGATCTCGCTGTCGGTCGGCCTGATCGGCGTGGTGCTCAGCCTGACCCTCGGCCTGTTGCTCGGCGGTCTCTCCGGCTACTTCGGCGGGCGGATCGACAGCGCGATCCAGCGGATCATCGAGTTCTTCATCTCGATCCCGACGCTGCCGCTGTGGCTGGGCCTGGCCGCCGCCGTGCCACCTGGCTGGGACTCGCTGAGCACATACTTCGCGATCACGCTGATCCTGTCCCTGATGGGCTGGACCGGGATGGCCCGGGTGATCCGCAGCCGGCTGCTGCAGATCCGGCACGAGGACTTCGTGCTGGCCGCCGAGCTCGATGGGGCCAGACCGTTGCGGGTGATCGGCAAGCACATGCTGCCGGCGTTCACCAGCCACATCATCGCCTCGCTGTCGCTGTCCGTCCCCGGGATGATCTTGGGCGAGACCTCGCTGTCCTTCCTCGGGCTCGGCCTGCAACCGCCCGTGGTCAGCTGGGGCGTCACCCTCGGCGACGCCCAGTCGATCCGGGTGCTCGCCGAGGCGCCCTGGATGCTGTTCGCCGGGCTCGCCGTGGTGATCACCGTGATGGCCTTCAACTTCGTCGGCGACGGGCTTCGCGACGCCGCCGACCCGTACGGAACCTAGGAGCATCCGATGGCTGACCAAGATCAACCGCTGCTCCGGGTCCGCGGACTGAAGACGCAGTTCGCCGTCCGGGAGGGCACCGTGCGCGCCGTCGACGGTGTGGACCTGACCGTACGGGCCGGCGAGACCCTCTGTGTGGTGGGCGAATCCGGCTGCGGCAAGAGCATCACCGGCCGTTCGATCATGCAGCTCGTCGACGAGCCGGGCCGGATCACCGACGGCGAGATCTGGTTCCGGACCCGGTCCGGCGTGAACCTCGGACCCGCTCCCGGCAGCGGCCTCCGCCGGGCCTGGCGCCGCAACGAACCACCACCACAACGTTCGCTGAGCTTGTCGAAGGGCGAGGGCGATGATCCCCGAGGCCCTTCGACAGGCTCAGGGCACGGAATGGTGGATCTGGCTCCGCTGCCGACCGGCGGCCCGGCGATGCGGGCGATCCGGGGCAAGGAGATCTCGATGATCTTCCAGGAGCCGATGGCCTCGCTCAGCCCGGTCCACACGATCGGCCGGCAGCTGACCGAGATGATCATGCTGCACGAGCGGCTGTCCGCCGCGGAGGCCAGGGACCGCGCGATCGACGCGCTGCGCCGGGTGGGGCTGCCCAGTCCGGAGAAGCGGTTCGACGCGTACTCATTCGAGCTGTCCGGCGGGATGCGGCAGCGGGCCATGATCGCGATGGCCATCGTCTGCGAACCGCAGCTGCTGATCGCCGACGAGCCGACCACCGCCCTGGACGTGACCACCCAGCGGCAGATCCTGGACCTGCTGCGCCGGATGCAGGAAGAACTCGGCATGGCGATGATGTTCATCACCCACGACCTCGGCGTGGTCGCCGAGATCGCCGACCGGGTCGCGGTGATGTATCTCGGCATGGTGGTCGAGGAGTGCGACGTCCGTCAGCTGTTCACCTCGCCGCGGCACCCGTACACCCGGGCGCTGCTGGCCTCGATCCCCGACCTGGAGGCCACCGGCCGGCAGCGGCTGAGCACCATCCGCGGCACCGTCCCGCACCCGCTGAACCGTCCCGACGGCTGCCCGTTCGTGACCCGCTGTGATCATGCGACCGACGACTGCTCGGCCACCCTGCCGCCCATGATCGACGGCGCGGCCGGCGCCCGACCGCGCGGCGTCCGCTGCGTCCACTACCCCGACCCGGCCGCCGTCGACGACGGCATCGGCCGCGACCTCGACCCGATCGCGCACGCGGAGGTGGCCTCATGATCAACGAAACGCCCCCGCTGCTCGAGCTCCGGGACGTGTCGATGGAGTTCGCGGTCGCCCGCGGCTGGTTCGGCACCAAGGGACGGATGACCGTCCGCGCGGTCCGCAACGTGTCGCTCACGATCGGCCAGGGCGAGACGATCGGCCTGGTCGGCGAGTCCGGCAGCGGCAAGACCACCCTCGGCCGCTGCATCCTCCGCGCGCACAAGCCGACCAGCGGCTCGATCCTCTACCGCACCGAGGACGGGGACGAGGTCGACCTGGTCACCGCCGGCGCCGAGCAGCTGCGCCGGCACCGCCGGGACATCCGGATGATCTTCCAGGACCCGAACTCCTCGCTCAACCCGCGGCTCACCGTCGCCCAGATCATCGGCGAACCCTTGATCACCAACAACCTGGCCCGCGGCGCCGAGTTGAAGCGCCGGGTGCTCGAGACGATGCGGTTGGTCGGCCTCCGGCCGGACCAGGCCGAGCGCTACCCGCACGCCTTCTCCGGCGGCGAGCGGCAGCGGGTCGGCATCGCCCGCGCGTTGATCACCAACCCGCGGCTGGTGGTCTGCGACGAGGCCGTCACCGCCCTGGACGTGTCGATCCGCAGCCAGGTGCTCAACCTGCTCCAGGAACTGCAGGAGCGGCTCGGGCTGACCTACCTCTTCATCTCGCACGACCTGGCCGTGATCAAGCACCTGTGCGACCGGGTGGCCGTGATGTACGTCGGCGAACTGGTCGAGCAGGCGCCGACCGCCGAGCTGTTCGCCCGGCCGCGGCACCCGTACACGGAAGCGCTGCTGTCCTCGCTGCCGATCCCCGATCCCGACCGGCGCCGGGACGCCCGGCCCGCGATCAGCGGCGAGATCCCCGACCCCGCCGACCAGATTCCCGGCTGTGTCTTCCACCCCCGCTGCCCGCACGCCCAGGACCGCTGCAGCCACGATGTCCCCGCCGAGCATCGGATCGGGGCGGACGCCGTTTCCCGCTGCCACTTCGCCGAAGACCTCGAACTGCTCGGGATCGGCGGCCGGGGTGGCGTCGGATCTCGGCGTTGACCGACCGGGTCGCGCAGGGCGGAACTTGTGCCGGATGTAAGGATGGGCCGGTGCCGGACCGATCCTTCGCCCGACTCCGCCTCCTGATCGCCGGAGGACTCGCCTTCGCCCTGACCGCCTGCACGGCCGGCGGAGGCGGTACGGAACCGCCGCCGCCCGGGGACGACCCGGCGCGCGCCGCGGCCGAACTCGCCGCCGGGCTGCAGTCCGGCGACCTGACCAAGGTCCAGTTCTCCCGACTGGACGGCACCGCCGTCGACGAGCAGTTCGACGCCCTGGTGGCCGGGCTGCCCGGCTCGAAGCGGACCGTCGAGGTCGGCGAGATCCAGACGACCGGGGACGAGGCGACCGCCGCGCTCTCCTACACCTGGGCGTTCCCGGGTGTGAAGGACCGCTGGGTGTACGACGCGACGGCCCGGCTGGTCGTCGAGGACGGCCGCTGGCGGACCACCTGGGCACCGGACGTAGTGCAGCCGAACCTGGACGGGACCAACCGGCTGACCGGCCGGCGGCTGGACCCGACCCGCGGCGAGCTGATCGGCGCCGAGGGCGAAACGATCATGAACCTGCGGCCGGTGGTCCGGATCGGCATCGACAAGCAGAAGGCCGGCAAGGAGGCGGCCAAGTCCGCCGAGCGGCTGGCGAAGCTCGTCAAGATCGATCCGAAGGCCTACGTCAAGGAGGTCGAGCAGGCCGGCAAGCAGGCCTTCGTCGAGGCGATCGTGCTGCGCGAGGAGGACAAGGAGCGGCCCAGCAACGAGTCCGTCCTCAAGATCACCGGCGCCCGCGCGATCAGTGCCGACCGGGTGCTCGGCCCGAGCCGTACCTTCGCCCGGGCCCTGATCGGCACCGTCGGCGATGCCACCAAGGAGATCGTCGACAAGTCGAAGGGCACCGTCGTCGCCGGCGACCAGGTCGGCCTGTCCGGTCTGCAGCGGCGGTACGACGAGCAGCTGCGCGGCCTCCCCGGCATCGAGGTCAAGCTGATCCCCGACTCGTCGCAGGCCGGCGGATCGCCCAGCCCGACGCCCTCCCCCACGACCTATCCGACCGGGCCGGAGACCACCGAGCCGATCTTCACCGCCAAGCCGACCCGCGGGGTCGACCTGACGATCACCCTCGACGTCGCGCTCCAGCAGCTGGCCGAGAAGACGCTCGGCGACGTCAAGGGCGACGCCGCGATCGCCGTACTGCGCAAGTCCGACGGCGCCCTGCTGGCCGCCGCCACCGGGCCGGACTCCGAGGGCGAGCCGATCCCGAACTTCGGCCAGTACCCGCCCGGCTCGACCTTCAAGGTGATCACCGCGCTGGCCCTGCTGCGGGCCGGGCTCAAGCCGGACAGCATGATCGAATGCCCGGCGACGATCACCGTCGACGGGCGCCGGTTCACCAACTACAGCGACTATCCGAGCGGCTCGATCGGCCGGATCCCGCTGTCCGAGGCATTCGCCCAGTCCTGCAACACGGCCTTCATCGGCCAGTTGTCCAAGATCAAGGACTCCGGGCTCGCCGAGGCGGCTGCCTCGCTCGGGTTCGGTGTCGATCATGACTCGGGCTTCCCGTCCTTCTACGGCAAGCTCGGCGAGCCGAAACTGGAGACCGAGCGGGCGGCGACGCTGATCGGCCAGGGCCAGGTTCTGGCGTCGCCGATGGCGATGGCCGCGGTCGCCGCCTCGGTGGCCGGCGGCGGCACCCGGCTGCCGTACCTGATCAAGGACCAGGTGCCGGAGCAGAAGGGGAAGCCGCTGACCAAGGCCGAGGCGAGCCAGCTCCGCTCGCTGATGCGCGGCGTGGTCACCTCGGGCCCGGGCCGGTTCCTGCAGGACCTGGACGGGCCGGACGTGATCGCCAAGACCGGCACCGCCGAGTACGGTTCGGACGCGCCGCTGAAGACCCACGCCTGGATGATCGCGGCGCAGGGCGACCTGGCCGTCGCCGTGTTCGTGCACGACGGCAAGTCCGGCTCGTCCGCGGCCGGACCGCTGCTCGAGGAATTCTTGAAGGGAACCCGATGAGCATCCCCGAGGTCGTCACGTTCGGCGAGCCGATGGCGCTGCTGCTGGCGGAGCGGGACCTGCCGCTCGACGCCGCCACCGGCTTCGCCTGGTCCATCGCCGGCGCCGAGAGCAACCTGGCCATCGGCCTGGCCCGGCTCGGCCACCCGGTGGCGTACGCGGGACGGGTCGGCGACGACGTGTTCGGCGCGCGGATCCGGCGGGACCTGCGCGCCGAGGGGATCGACGTCTCCGCGCTGATCACCGACCCCGCGCTGCCGACCGGGCTGCTGATCCGGGACTCCCCGGTCGACCGGCCGATCACCGTGCACTACCGCCGGTCCGGCAGCGCGTCGACGGCGTACGGCGTCGCTGATCTTCCCGGCGCGGCGATCCGGGGCGCCCGGCTGCTGCACCTGACCGGGATCACCGCCGCACTGTCCGAATCCGCCTTCCGGGCCTGCAAGGCCGCGATGACCATGGCCCGGGAGGCCGGGGTCACGGTCAGCTTCGACCCGAACCTGCGGCTCCGGCTGGCCGGCCCGGACGAGTGGGCTCGGATCGTCGACGAACTCGCCCGGCTGGCGGACCTGATCTTCGTCGGCGCCGACGAGGCGACCATGATCACCGGCGGCGTACCGACCGAGAAGTGGTTCTTCGAGCGCGGTGCGGGCACCGTCGTGATCAAGGACGGCGGCAACGGCGCGGTCGAGCACACGCCCGGCGGCAGCACCGCGGTCGGCGTCCGGCGGGTGCCACTGGTCGACCCGGTCGGGGCCGGCGACGCGTTCAACACCGGCTGGCTTTCGGCCTGGCTGCGCGGCCTGGACGTGGACCGCCGACTGGCCGAGGGTGCCGCTGTGGCATCGTTGGTGGTCGCCACCCACGGCGACGCGATCGGACTGCCGGACGCGGCCACCCGGGACCGGGTGCTCGCCGAGGGCGCCGACATCGACCGATAGGAGTTGATCATGACCTCCGGCTCGGCCGCCGTCCGCGCGGCGGTGATCGACAGTGCCGTGATCGGCATCGTCCGGACCGGCGACGCGGACGACGCGATCGTCAAGTCCCGCCAGATCTGGGACGCCGGCGTCGGCGTCGTCGAGGTCGCCTTGACCACCCCCGGTGGGCTGCGCGCGATCGAGACGCTGGCCGCCGAGGCCGGCGACGGCCGGATCATGGGCGCCGGGACCGTCCTCGACGCCGCCACGGCGCGGGCCGCCGTCCTGGCCGGCGCGCAACTCCTCGTGACGCCGACCCTGGCGCCGGAGGTGATCGAGGTCGGGCTGCGCTACGGCGTGCTGACCGCGATCGGCTGCGCCACCCCGACCGAGATGCTGCAGGCGAAGTCGCTCGGCGCGGATCTGATCAAGGTCTTCCCGGCCAGCCGCTGGTCCCCCGGTTCGCTCAAGGACGTCCTGGCCGCGCTGCCGCAGCTCGACTGCGTGCCGACCGGCGGCATCGCCCCGGACACGGCAGCCGAGTGGATCGCCGCGGGAGCGGTGGCCGTCGGGCTCGGCTCCGCCCTGACCAAGGGTCCGGACCCGGCCGCCTCCGTCGCCGAGCTGCTCGCCGCGATCCGTACCGTCCGGAGTACCTGAGCCACCGTGCCCTGAGCCTGTCGAAGGGCAAGCCTCGATCCGCAGCGCGCCCTGAGCCGGTCGAGCGCACCCTGAGCCTGTCGAAGGGGCTGGCCGGCCCTATCGGCCGGCGCGGAGAGCGTCAGCCTTCACGGACCGACGTAGCGGCCGGTCGGCCGGAGGCGGAGCGGCGGGCGCTGGTACTCGTCGAGGGCGTGGGCGATCCAGCCGCCGCTCCGGGCGCAGGCGAAGATCACCTCGCCGGCCTCGGCCGTCATGTCGAAGGCGAGCACCAGGGACGCGAGGGCGAAGTCGACGTTCGGAGACTGGCCGGTGCGGCGGGTCACGGCCTCCGCGACGGAGCCGGCCAGGTCCAGGGTCGCGGCGGTCCCGGGCACGCCGGCCAGCCGGTCCAGCAGCACCGTGGCGCGCGGGTCCTGCCCGGAGTAGAGCCGGTGGCCGAAGCCGGGGATGCCGGTCCGGCCGCGCAACGTCTCGGCCAGCGCCCGGTCGACCGGGGTTCCGGCCCGGACCGAGGCCAGCAGCCGGTGGGCGTCGACGCTCGCGGTGCCGTGCAGGGCCGAGTCCAGAGCCGCCAGTCCCGCCGACACGACGCCGTACGGATCCGCGCGCGCCGACGCCGCCGCCCGCGCGGCCAGCGTCGACACCGCCAGGTCGTGGTCGAACAGCGCCACCAGCGCCGCGTTCAGGGCGGCCACCCGGGACCGGGTCGGCCGCCGGTCGGTGAGCTTCGGCCAGAGCGCCGCCGCCAGCGTCCGGCCGGGCCGGGATGCGGCCGGGCCGGACCGTTCGGGGTGATCCGGCAGGGCCGCGATCAGGCCGGCCAGCAGTGCTCCCGCGGCCCGGGTCACTCGGCCCGCTGACAGGTCCCCGCGGAGCGGATCGGCCTGACCGAACACCCGGGTCGCGACCATGATCAGATCGATCGGCCGAGTCTCCGCCGGCATCGCGGCCAGCACGGTCCGGGCGGTCGCCACCGCCGCGTCGTCGGCCCGGAACAGTGCTCCGGACGAGTCCGGCTCGGCCTGCCAGAGCCGGCTCGCCACCTCCTCGTACGGCTGCTCGGTCAGCCCGGCGATGTCGCGGCCCCGCAGGTAGAGCCGGCCGTCCTCGATCAGCGCGAGATCGGTGTCCAAGATCATCAGCGGGGTGCCGGCCGGGCCGGCCCGACCGGCCGAGGCCGGGTCACGGCGCCGTTCGGTGGCCAGCCGCTCCACCTCCAGCGGGTCGAAGGTGGAGCCGTCGCTGTCCCGGTGCCGGGTGATCCGGCCGCGGGAAACGTACGCATACAGGGTTTCCAGGCGGATGCCCAACCGGGCCGCCGCCTCGGCGCTGGTCAGCCGCGGTAGGTCGGTCATCGGTCGCCCTTCCTGAGGTTGATTCGATCAACGTTGACTGTGTCATCAATCAAGTTGACAGTGAATCGTAGCCAAGCAGAAGGGGAACCGACATGCCGCGCATGATCATCGACCGGATGGACGACACGCCGATCGACGTGCCGCCCGGGCTGACCAACGTCGTCGTCACCGAGACCGCGCTCGGCGAGGTGCGCGGCCGGGAGGGCTTCTACCACTACCGCGAGTACTCGGCCGTCGACCTGGCCCGGGCGGCCAGCCTCGAGGAGGTCTGGCACCTGCTGCTGCTCGGCCGGCTGCCGAACGCCGCCGACCTGACCGCGTTCGCCGAGCGCACCACCGCCGCCCGCGAGCTGCCGGAGCCGGTCGCCGCCCTGCTGCCGCCCGCCGTCGCCTCCGGCGCCGACCCGATGGCGGTGCTGCGCACCCTGCTCAGCGGGTACGGCGCCGCGGCCGGGCTCGCCCCGCTCTACGACCAGACCGCCGACGAGCGGCTCGACGCCGCCCTCCGCGTCGGAGCGGTCACCCCCGGCCTGATCGCGGCGAGCCACCGGCTTCGGCAGGGCCGGCAGCCGATCCCGCCGCGACCCGAGCTCGGCTTCGCCGCCGACTACCTGCACCGGCTGACCGGGGTCGAACCGACGCCGGAGCAGGTGGCCGGGCTGAGCGCGTACCTGATCGCGGCGATCGACCACGGCTTCAACGCCTCCACCTTCACCGCCCGGGTGATCGCCTCCACCGGCGCCGACCTGGCCGCCTGCGTCACCGGAGCCGTCGGCGCGCTGTCGGGACCGCTGCACGGCGGTGCCCCGGGCCGGGTGCTGGCCGCCCTGGACGAGATCGGCACGCCGGACCGGATCGAACCCTGGGTCCGGGACAAGATCAACTCCGGCGGCCGGATCATGGGCTTCGGTCATCCGGTCTACCGCACCGAGGATCCGCGGTCGGCGATGCTGAAGGAACTCGTCCGCGGGTACGGGACGCCGCGGGCCGAGTTCGCCCTCGAGGTCGAACGAACCGTGATCGACCTGCTCGCCGAGCTCAAGCCGGGCCGCGCGCTGAACACGAACATCGAGTTCTACGCCGCCGTGGTGATGGAGCACTGCGGCATCCCGGCCGAGCTGTTCACGCCGACCTTCGCGGTCGCCCGGGTGATCGGCTGGACCGCTCACATCCTCGAGCAGGCGCAGGATTCCAAGATCATCCGGCCGTCCTCACGCTACGTCGGGGCGACCCCGCCGGCGCCCGTGCCCCCGTTGTCGGAGCGCTAGGCATGGCCTGTGGCCGGGTGGAGCGCACTCCACGACGTGATCGTGATCGGCGGTCCTTCGAACTCGGCGGTGATCACGGCGGTCCGGCCGGATCGGTCTCGGCGCACACCGGCCCGGCCACGGGGCAAGACCACCGAGACACCGCCGGCTCCGGTCCGCCCGCGCCGCTGCCACCATTCGCGGAGCACCGGGCACGAGACCCGCGACCTGCGGCCAGGAGCAAGGACCGATCCACGCGCGATCTTGATCGAGGCGGGCATCCCGAGCACGGTGGCCCGGGTCGGGTCGGGTCGGGTCGGGTCGGGTCGACGTCGATCAACGGCGGCGCGGCCGGGGGCGCGTCCCGGTGATCCGAGACGACGCGGAGCCCGCCGTGGCAGGATCGGCGGATCAGTCTTCGTAAGGAGCCGCCGATGTCCGCCGAACCGCCCGTCCTGGTCTCCACCGCCGGTCCGGTCACCGCGATCACGTTGAACCGGCCGGACCGGCTGAACGCGCTGACCCGGGAGTCGACCGGCCTGCTGGCCGCCGCCCTGGAGGACGCCGCGGCGGACGAGTCGGTCCGGGTGATCACGCTCACCGGGGCCGGCCGCGGGTTCTGCGCCGGGGCCGATCTGGCCGGCGGGATCGAAGGCGACGGCGGCGAGCTGATCGACCTGCTGAACCGGATCGCGACCACCGTCTGCTCGGCACCGAAGCCGGTCGTCGCGCTGCTGAACGGTCCCGCGGTCGGCGCCGGTGCGTCACTGGCGCTGGCCTGCGACCTGGTCGTGGCGCACCAGGCCGCGTACCTGAAGCCGGGGTTCGAGTCGATCGGGCTGATGCCGGACGGCGGCGGCACCGCCTTCTGGACCGCGGCGCTCGGCCGGACGGCGGCGCTCCGGGTGCTGCTGCTCGGCGACCCGGTGCCGGCCGCGGAGGCCCAGCGGCTGGGCCTCATCGATCAGGTGCACGGGCCCGAGGAGTTCGCCGCGGCCTGTGACCGGACCGTGGAGCGGCTGGCCGGCGGCCCGACCAGGGCCTACGCGGCGACCAAGGCGGCGATCAACGCGGTCGCGCTGCCCGACCTGCCCGGCACACTCGCGTACGAACGGGAACACCAGGTCCGGCTGCTCGGGGGCGCCGACTTCGCCGAGGGACTGGCGGCCTTCGCCGAGAAGCGGCCGCCGCGGTTCACCGGTCGCTGACCGGCCTGGCGTGCGCGGTGCCCGGCAGCCGGAGGAAGGACGCCGCGGTGAGCGAGACGACGGCGACCAGGCCGGCCGCGGCGATGGCCAGATGCAGCCAGTTACCCTGCCCCAGCAGCAGCGCGCCCAGGGCCAGCGTCAGGGCGAGCACGACGCAGAGCCCGGTCAGCAGCAGCGGGCGCGGGACCCGGCGACCGGCCGGGACGATCGCGAGAACGGCGATCGCCACCGGAACCAGGCCGAACGCGGCGTTGCCGAGCTGGGCGAGGGTGGGATTCGGGATGTCCGCGTACGCCTCGGGCGGGATCGCCGAGCCGACCATGCCGATCCTCCCCTGGCCGGCCAGGTAGACCTTCTCGATCACGTACAGCAGCCAGTGGGCGGCGCTGGCCAGTCCGGCGACCAGGACCAGCCGGCGGACTCGCGCCGCCGCGGCGCCCGCGCGGACCTGGGACGTCGTCATGGTTCAAGCTTTCCGGACAAACCCGGTCCGGAGCTCCGGTGGCCGGGTGAAGCGGCCTCCCCGGCGCGGGTGAACCGTCAGTGCGGCGCCATCCGGATCGCGCCGTCGAGACGGATCACCTCGCCGTTGATCATGGGATTGGCCACGATGTGCGCGGCCAGGGCACCGTACTCGGACGGGTCGCCGAGCCGGGACGGGTGGGGCACCTGCGCCGCGAGCGAGGCCCGGACCTCCTCGGCCATGCCGGCCATCATCGGGGTGTCGAAGATGCCCGGCGCGATCGTGACCACCCGGATCAGCAGCGGCGCCAGGTCGCGGGCGATCGGCAGCGTCATGGCGGCCACGCCACCCTTCGACGCCGAGTACGCCGCCTGGCCGACCTGGCCGTCGAAGGCCGCGACCGACGCCGTGTTGATGATCACGCCCCGCTCCTCGCCGACCGGCTCGGTGGCCGCGATCCGCTCGGCGGCCAGTCGGGTGACGTTGAAGGTGCCGACCAGGTTGACGCTGATCGCCCGCTGGAAGTCCTCCAAGGGGAACGGCCCGCGCTTGCCCACGGTCCGGGCCGCGTTGACGATCCCGGCACAGTTGACCAGGACCCGAAGATCACCGAGGGTGCCGGCCAGGTCCAGCGCCGCGGAGACCGAATCGGGATCGGTCACGTCACCGGCCGCGAACCGGGCCTCGTCGCCGAGCTCGCCGACGACCTGCTCGCCCCGCGACGACGGCAGGTCGAAGATCACGATCTTGGCGCCCGCCGCCTGCAGGGCCCGCGCGGTCGCAAGCCCGAGGCCGGACGCTCCGCCCGTCACCAGCGCCACCTGACCGGCAAGGTTCATGATCGTTGTCCTCTCAGAGCCGCTCGATGATCATGGCGTTCGCCATGCCGCCACCCTCGCACATCGTCTGCAGACCATACCGGCCGCCGGTCGCCTCGAGGTGGTTGACCAGGGTGGCCAGCAGCTTGGTGCCCGACGCGCCGAGGGGGTGGCCGAGCGCGATCGCGCCGCCACACGGATTGAGCCGCTCCGGATCCGCGTGCAGTTCGGCGGCCCAGGCCAGCGGCACCGGCGCGAAGGCCTCGTTGACCTCGTACGCGTCGATCCGGTCCAGCGACAGCCCGGTCTTCTCCAGGATCCGGCGGGTCGCCGGGATCGGCCCGGTCAGCATCATGATCGGGTCGTCGCCGACCACCGCGAAGCCGGTGAACCGGGCCCGCGGCCGCAGGCCGAGCTCCGTCGCGCGCCGCTCGGACATGATCAACGCAGCCGAGGCTCCGTCGGTCAGCGGTGACGAGTTGCCGGGGGTGATCAGCCAGGGCAGGCCGCCGAACCGGGCGTCGGTGGCCTCGTCGTAGAAGGAGGGCTTCAGCCCGGCCAGTCCCTCGACGGTCGTCGCCGGCCGGATGGTCTCGTCGGCGGTGTGCGCTCGTTCGGTACCGTCCTCCGCGGTGACCGGCACCGGGACCAGCTCGTTGTCGAACCGGCCCGTGGCTGCTGCGGCCGCGGCCCGGCGATGCGACTCGGCGGCATAGCCGTCGACCGTGTCCCGGTCGAAGCCCCAGCGGGCCGCGATCAGCTCGGCCGAGATGCCCTGTGGCACCAGGCCGGGCGCGAACCGCTCGGCGACCTTGGGCCCGAACGGGTCCCGGCCGCCGACCGGTGAGCCCATCGGCACCCGGCTCATCGACTCGACGCCGCAGGCGATCACGATGTCGTACCCGCCGGCCATCACGCCTTGCGCCGCGAAGTGCGCCGCCTGCTGGCTGGAGCCGCACTGCCGGTCGATCGTGACACCGGGCACGGTGATCGGGAAACCGGCCGCGAGCGCGGCGTTGCGGGCCAGGTTGAACGTCTGCTCACCCGCCTGGGAGACGCAGCCGGCGATCACGTCGTCGACCTGGGCCGGGTCGAGCCCGTTCCGTTCGACGAGCTTGGCCAGGACACCGGCCAGCAGGTCCACCGGGTGAATGCCGGACAGGGCACCGCCGGGCTTGCCCCGTCCGGAGCCGGTCCGGATCACGTCCACGATCACCGCATCGTTCATCGAATCCTCCTTCGGCCACTGTCCTCGGCCACAGTAACCCGTCCGTCGCAGCGGCGCCGCCGGCCGCCTGACGCAACCGGGGCCGCGGCCGGTTTCCCCGTGCGCGCGACGGGTACAGAGCCCTTCAGGCCGGCCGTCGCACCGTGCCCGGCACGGAGCGGGCCTCTCCGGGAGGCTCCTTGACCTCAAGCGGCCTTGAGGTTGCAGGCTGGTCGCGTACCGTTCGTGATCTTGAAAGGATTCCTGCAGTGCCTGCCTATGAGCTTCCTGATCTTCCCTACGACTACGCCGCGCTGGAACCCCACATCTCCGGCACGATCATGGAACTCCACCACGACAAACACCACGCCACCTACGTCAAGGG
>NZ_JCAMPJ010000012.1:0-176073 GCF_059617205.1 Microlunatus sp. YIM B11417 | reverse complement strand
TCCAGGACCGGTCCCACGGTCCCCGGACCGGGCCGAACATGTTCCGCCCCATGATGAACGCGCCGGCCTTGGCTGCCTGATCCAGTTCTGCCCGGTTCTCGTCCGCCCCGTCGAACATCCAGCTGTGCAGCCGGTTCCCCCAGCCGTCACCGCCGTCCTCACCGAACGGCCGCTCCTCCGACTGGTTCGGACCGGCGGCATAACCGTCGATCGAGATCGTCTGATGACAGGTCACCTTGCCCACGATGCTTCTCCTTCTCTGCGCCAAGCTCCACCTGGACTAACCGCTTGCAATATGCAATCAGCGTAGCGGAGTGTTGGACCTCTGGGCAAGGCCGGAAGCCACCCGGCCGCTTCCGCGGGTGAGAACTCCGACAGTCGGCGTCTTGGGTCGAAGGTCACGCTAGCTTGGGTGCGGCGACGCCGGATCGAGCGAAGGGAAGAAAGTGCTGGTGGAGGAGAAGTCGCGCGTTGCTTCCGCGCTGGGTAGCCGGGTTCTGGACACCCAAACCCTGGCGGGCGGCTTTTCCCATGAGACGTGCCTCGTCACGGTGGAGGGTGGCCGGTACGTGGTTCGTCTCGGCGGGACTGACCCAGCGATTGAGGCTGCCGTGATGGCGCGCGCCGCCCGTGTCGTTCCGGTTCCCGGGGTTGTGGCGCTGCTTCCGCCGGAGGGCCGGGCTCGCGCCGGCATGATCTTGAACTGGGTCGAGGCCACACCGCTCAGCGACGTGCTGGCCGAGGCGGCGTGGCCGAAGGAGAAGTGGATCCTTCTCGGCCGTGAGATCGGGCGCGTCGTTGCCGGCATCTCTAGTGTCGTGTTCGACCAGCCCGGCTTCTTCGCTGACGCCAGCCTCGCCGTATCCGAGGCCCCTGCCTGGTCAGCCCAACTGCCCTCGCTGAGCGCGCAGTGCCTGGCCACCACTCCCCCGCGGCTTTGCGAGACAACGCGCAGCGCGTGGCTCCAGTTGTGCAGAGCCCACGCCCCGGCACTCCGCGACGTCGACACGCAGGCCCGGCTGGTTCATGCGGACATGAATCCCAAGAACCTTCTCGTCACCCGCACGACTGACGGCTGGCGAGTCGGCGCCGTTCTCGACTGGGAGTTCAGCTACTCCGGGTGTCCCTACGGTGACGCCGCGAACATGGCCAGGTTCGGCGCCGACTACCCGGACGGCTTCCTGGACGGCTTCGCCGCCGGCTACGTCCCACACCTCGCCCAGGATCTACCACACCAGGTGAACTGGGCCTATCTAGGGCGAGTGCTCGACATGTTCGCCCTCAGCGACCTGGTGACCCGTCCGCCCGGCCACCCGATCGCCGACCAAGCAGCACAGGTCATCGAACGGTGGGTGACCGATGGCGTTCCCCGTACCATCCCTTGACCCATCGCCCCCCGCCGGAGACCGGGTCTGCTGCACCAACCACCTGACAGCGAGGCGGCCTGTGGCGCCCTTTGGCTGCGACGGCCCGCACGGGAGGTTACCGTGAAGAGCCCCGCCCTCGGTGCTGACGCATCCCGGTCCGGGTGTCCCGGGGTGCGGCCGGCGACTACAGCGAAGCGCCGCAAGCCGCGAGAGGACGATCCGATGGGCACTGATGAGTTGGACGAGCAGTTCGCCGAGTTCGCCTGGCAGACCACCCGCGCAGATGCTGATCTGACCTCGACGGTCCTGGACATCGTCGACACCGCCCGATCGGTGGTCGGTGCCGATGGGGCTGGAGTGACGATGATCCGGGCCGGTGGCCGACTGGACAGCCTTACCGATTCGGACCTGATCAAGTACACCGACACGCTGCAACACGAGCTGCGGCAGGGCCCGTGCGTGGAGGCTGCAACCGAGGACCACAGCACGCTCTGTGGTGACCTGGCGGTCGACGAGCGGTGGCCGGTGTGGGGGCCGAAGGTCGCCGATCTCGGCTTCCGCAGCGTCATGTCGGTCAGCCTGCACACCGCCGGCCACCGCCGGCTCGGCGCACTGAACCTGTATGGCCATGCCCGTCGGCAGTTCACCAGCCGCGACGTGAACACGCTCGGCCTGTTCGCCGCCCACGCCACCGCCGCGCTCTGGGCGGCGGTCAACATTCACAACCTCACCCAGGCAGTCCAGACCCGCACCGAGATCGGTCAGGCGATCGGCATTCTGATGCAGCGCTACGCCCTGACCGAGGACCAGGCCGCGAGCGTGCTGAAGCGGTACTCGCAGAACACCAACACCAAGCTCCACTCCCTGGCCAAGGATGTGATCATGCTCCGCCAGCTGCCTGCCGCCGACACCGAGCCGGCCTCCTGACAGCGGCAGTGCTGAGAGCGGGTGCGGCCACGGTGGCTCGGGGCTGAACACCGCGGCCTGAGCCGACTGGTGGTCCCGGAGCCCCACGCCGGCCTAACCCCACAGGTACCCGGAATGCCTTCTGTTGACACGGATCCCCGCCCCTGACAGCGGGGCCGACCAAGATCGTTCCGCGCGGCACTCCTCCTCCCACTACCCGCGCGATTGTCCAGCCTCGGTTCGGGTGGTGCGGAGTTGGTGGTTCTCATCGCGGAGGTCGAGGACCATGGTGATGCCGGCGAGGTTGAGGCCTTGGTCGAGCAGTGCGGTGATCTGGCGGAGCCGGTCGATGTCGGCCTGGCTGTAGAGGCGGTTCCCGCCGGGCGTGCGTTGCGGGGTGACCAGGCCGGCCTTCTCGTAGGCACGGAGGTTCTGCACGCCGGTGCCGACGAGGTCGGCGGCGATGCTGATCGCGTAGACCCCGGCCGTCGGGTCGGGGGCTCCGTCCGGGGTGGTGGTCACGCTCGGACCTCCTTCATCATCTCCGCAGTGACTTCTCTACTTTCGTCTTGAACTTGGTTTCTATCCATGCTAGAAGATATCTGTAGTAGTGGCCATAGATAGTCGATGGTCGATGGGACAGACAGCACCCCCGTCGGCTGGGGTGTCGGATTTCTGTGGAGGTGACTCATGGTGTTGATGCGAACCGATCCGTTCCGTGAGTTGGACCGACTCACTGAGCGCGTGCTCGGGACGACGAGCCGGCCGGCGTTCATGCCGATGGACGCCTGGCGTGAGGGTGATCATTTCGTGGTCGAGTTCGATCTGCCGGGCGTGGACCCGGGCTCGATCGATCTGGACGTCGAGCGCAACGTGCTGACCGTCCGGGCCGAACGGAAGCTGGCCGACCAGGACGTCGAGCTGGTCGCCTCGGAACGGCCGCGCGGGCTGTTCTCGCGGCAGTTGATCTTGGGCGACAACCTGGACCTGGAACACATCACCGCCGGCTACAACGCCGGCGTGCTGCGGCTGCAGGTCCCGGTGGCGGAGAAGGCGAAACCGCGCAAGATCGCCATCCAGACCGACGGCCGCGACGAGCAGACCGCGATCACGACCAACTGAACAAGATCACCAGCCAACTGAAGATACGTGCCGAGTCCGCCGGTCCGGCCCCGCGACCGGCGAGAGTTGCCCCAGGAGATGCCTCCGCTCTGGGCAACCCGGTGACCTTGCTGCAGTTGCGCAGCGGCCGGCGGATTCGGCCACCACTCCTGGCGGCGGAAACCAGGGCGGGGCCCCGGCGAAGCCCGTAAGACCCGCAACCCCTTCTCCCCTTCCCTGCAACAGGTCCGAGAGGCCGGGCTACCCGTCCGACCCCGCCCCCGCCCCCACCGCCAGGCCCACCGAAGTGCCGTAGCCCCGGGAAAGTCCTTGGTCGGTCAACTCCCGGGGCTCCGGTCACGGCCAAGGCCGCGGGAAAGGAGGACAGGGATGGGCTCGTCTATCAAGGCCCGCCAGCTCGCGGTCCCGCTGCGGGCCTGCCGTGAACTCGACATCATCGGCGACGTGTCCGTCACCATCGACACGCCGGCGAGCTCGTCGCCTGGGCCCGGCTGCTGACCGGGCCGCAGCTGCTCGCCTGGCGGGGCCGAGGACACCGGCCACCGCTACCTGAGCCTGACCGCGACCCAACACGGCATCCCGGTCCGCGGCCAGGTCACCGTCACCCTCGACGGGCGACCGCCACCGCCACCTGTGGGACCGGCTCCTCGACCGCCGCGACCTGCCCCGCGGCACCGAACACGTCCTCGACACCGCCGCCCGTTGCCGGGCCTGGACCGCCACCGACCACCCGTGGACCATGCCGGAAGGAACACCCCCGATGAATGAAACCCCCGAAGCGGACTGGCTCGAACAACAACAACAACAACCCGCCCAGCCGTTCGCGGTCGGCACCGACGGCGACCTCACCGTCCCCGCCGACCCTGCCGGCACCGCGGAGACCCCGGTAGAGGCGGACGAGGCCGACCGGGCCGACCAGGCCACACCGGTCCCCCTCGAAGACGACGACGACCCCCCACGGCTGGGTACAGACTGACCTGACCCGCCGACGGCAGTCAGAGCGCAAGGAAAGGTTGAGTGATGGCTGACAAGAAGAACGACAGTGAGGCAGTCCCGGCCTGGTTGATCCTCGGGGTCATCGCCGCACTCGCGGCCGCCGTGATCGGCCTGGCCAGCCGCAACGCAAAGGGCCGCCAGCAGTACCAGCAACTCGTCGACGCGGTCCGCGAGATCATCGACCAAGCCCGCGACCGGGCCGAGACCACCGCCGAAGTCCTCACCGACACCGGCCACGACCTCGCCAAAGACGTCCAACGCCGCGCCCGCAAAGCCAAACGCCGCCTCACCTGACCCACCTGACACCGGTGCGGCCGCACCGCTGGCGCCCGGGACGGCCGGGATGGTTGGATCCGGAGTGATCAATCCCCTGCCGGCCGGTGAGCCGGTGGACCTCGCGTGGCGCAGCACGACCATCACCGAACTCGTCTACCGCCTCGCCGCCGGTGCTCCGGCCGGGCGGCCGCGCATCGTGGCTGTCGACGGCCGCAGCGGCGCCGGCAAAACAAACCTGGCCGCCCGGCTCCACGCCGCCACACCCTTCTCCGCGATCGTGCGGGTCGACGACATCGCCTGGCACGGCTCGTTCTTCGCCTGGACCGACACCCTCACCACCGGCGTCCTCGAACCGCTCCACCACGGCCGCGGAGTCGCGTTCCGGCCGCCCGCCTGGATCGTCCACGGCCGACCCGACGCCATCACCGTCCCCGCCGGCCTGGACCTGGTCCTACTCGAAGGTGTCGGCGCCGCCCGGCAAGAACTCGCCCCGTGGCTGGACGCCACCGTCTGGATCCACACCGAACCCGCCGACGGCCCGGCCCGAGATCATCCGCGACATCGCCACCGGCATCAACGACGACGCCGCCCAAACCACCGCGTTCCAACACGTCCGGCAAGCCGAAGAACACGACTTCCTCCACCACGACCAGCCCTGGCAACGCGCCACCACCATCGTCGCCGGCCCCGTCGCCCCACGCTGGGTCTTGGACGAAATCATGATCGCCGACGGCCCCGTCGCCACCACCGCCTGAAGAAAGGCAGGGACTTTCGCCCCTACCCGGCTAGCGGTTACCGACTCGATCCTGGGCCCGGTCACACAGCTGCGTGTGAGACCGGGCAACTGCGGGGAGACTCCGTGCAGGGGGCGCGGGTCTCAGCCCTGCCAGCCCTACTCCTGGAACTGGGCTAGCCGCGGCGGTGGCGCTGTTCGTTGACGTACTGCTCGTTGAGCCGCTGGGCCTCGGCCAGCTGGTCCTCGAGGATGATGATCCGACACGCCGCGTCCAGCGTGGTGCCCTGATCCACCAGCTCTCGGGCCCTCGCCGCCAACCGCAACTGGTAACGCGAATAACGCCGATGCCCACCCTCGGAACGCTGCGGGACGATCAACTTCGCCTCGTCCAGGCTCCGCAGGAACGCCGGCGTCACCCCCAACAACTCCGCCGCCCGGCCCATCGTGTAGGCCGGATAGTCCTCATCATCAAGATTGGCCGGGCCAACACCCGGAACAGCACTCATCAACCACACTCTCCGTCGCTTCGTCTGATCCTGACGAGCCGCGCAGGAAAAGGGCCCCGGCGCCCAGGCGCCAGGGCCCCTTTCGGTATCGGGTAATTCCCCATCAACCGGCCGTGAGGCCGGCCCTACTTACTGCGCGTTCCACAGGACGTCTCCCACACCTTCGGGAGCTGTTCACTGCCGGAACCAGACCATGCGTAACCGGAGACCACCTCCCTCGACCGAGGACCACATCCGGGTGTGGGGGTTCCTGCCGGAGTCTTGCGCGCCAAACAACAGCCCCCTCCGGCAGGATCCACCCGTGCTACCCGACCGACCTACTCACTCTGACTACACCGGCCGATCAGGTAACGATCCTCACTAACTCACTCTTTCTTTCCTACCAACACAACTTACTGTAACGACACCACTACACAATGTCTACTGTCGTCACTGCAGAGTTTGTGGGTGTCGCTATCACCAGAAGCTGGGCGGCCTGGCCGGCTGAGCTGGCTGAACCGGCCAGGCCTGACCCAGTCGGCGACCAGCCACCGCTCCGGGGCCTGGGGGACAAGTTCCCCGCCAGCCAACGGTGGGCTTCTCCTGCGTGGGGGTCAGGAGGAACTCTCGCGATCTTCCAGGCCGACAGCCTTGCGCAGCTCGACGATGTCTTCGTCCAGCTCCGATGAGTGCTTGGTGGACGATGCCATCAGCTGCGCGAGCGCCTCGGCGATCGCGTTCAACTTGTCCTGCACTGCGGCATCGGACCGGGCTTGGCTGTTCTGCAGCAACGCGACCATCAGGAACGTCACGATCGTCGTCAGCGTATTGATGATCAACTGCCAGGTATCCACGTTGCCAATGATGAAGAACGACGGCGCCCAAATGATCACCAGCAAGACGCAGAAAGTGAAGAACCAGGCCCGGGAGAAGAACCGCGAAGCGTGATCGGCGAACCGGTCGAACCACCCGTGCGAGTGTTCACATCCGAGGGCATGTGCGCTCCGTTACGGCGGTCGTTCATTACCATGCAGGTGGCATACCCAGCGAAGACAACGCCGAACCAAGTCTCGAGCCGGGCGGCCAGGCTTCCGCCAGCGCACGATCTCTCGACACTCGTGCTGTCCCTCTGCGCGGTGCTCTATGAACGGTTTGCCGTCGCATCGAGCACGGCATCGGCGGAGTTGCGCATAGGACTTCTCGAGGTTCTGCGTTGTCAGGTTGGAGATCGGCACGTCGCCGATGCGAGTGATCGATGTCGTCTGATTCAAGCCATTCGTCATGCACGTAGCTGGGGGGCGTTGGTCGCCGCGGTCCGCTGTAGATCAAACCTTTTGCCTGTAACCGCGCCCGGATCCGAGCAACCTTCCTCGGATCCAGGGTCGACTTACGCCTCGTAGACGCGGTCGCCTGTGACCGGATCCAGGCCGGCGTACACACGGATCTGGTAGGCCTCTCCGCAGACCCGGACGCCCGGCTCTGCAGCGGGGTCGCGCGTGGCTCTGGCCATATCCAGTTTTCTGCCGACGGCCACTGATGGACGCCATGATGGACAAGACCACGGAAGACTTCGTCCGAAGTCGGGCAGATCTGACAACCAACCTAGTCAGATCACCTTTTCTTCGGTGGGCCCCGTGGGACTCGAACCCACAACCCGCGGATTAAAAGTCCGCTGCTCTGCCAATTGAGCTAGAGGCCCGCATCGCGCGCGTACGTACTGTACTCGGCGGTAGTCACCTCGACCCAACCGAATACGAGAGCCGTTGGCTGGCTACGATCGGGGCCGCACTGATCGCCGTGGGGGAGGAGACCGATGGCCTGGCCGCCGCAGCCTGGACCTCCGCCGCCGCATCCGCAGCAGCCGCGCCCGGGTTGGGGTGCTCCGCCACCGCCGCGCCGTTGGCGGCAGGCGCCGCAGCCGTGGGGTTGGCACCAGCCGCCGCCGGGCCACTCCGGCCCGCCGCCCGTGCAGCAGCCCCCGTATCCGCAAGGTCGGTCGCCGTATCCGCAAGGTCAGCCACCGTTCCGGGGCGGGCCGCCGGGATCGTGGCCGGGTGGGCCACCGGTTCCGCCGCCTCCGCCGAAGCGCGGTGGGGCGGCGAAGGTGTTGATCATCGTGTCGGTGATCGCGCTGGTCGTGACGATCGGAGGCGTCGGGATCGTCAACACGATCTTCGATCGGGTCGAGTCGCTCAACAGCGAGCGGCCACGGACCAGCCGGCCGAAGGCGCCCGTCACGCCCACGGTGACGTCGTCACCGCAGCCACCGACGCGGACGACCGCTCCCCCGCCGAAGCCGAAGCCGACCAGGAAGACCACGGCGCCGCCGAAGCCCAAGCCGACCCGGACCACCTCGGCGCCCCGGACGACGGCGCCGCCGCGCCGGACCGAGCCGCCCAAGAAGTCCGTGCCCGCGCATCTTCAACCACAGAAGGGCTACGAGGACGTGCCGCTGCCCGGCTACGGCTCGTCCCTCGCGGAGGCGGCCAGGGTTGCCCGGGACAATCGCATGTACGGGCAGAAGGTGTCCAAGTCCAAGTGCTCGGACCTGCCGAACCTCTACAACCGCCCGTTCCCGGCGCTGTCGGAGAAGAAGATGCGCAGCGGGCTGCAGGACATGGCCGACTGCATGGCCAAGATGTGGCGCAAGCCGACGGCCCGCGCCGGCTTTCAGGCGACCAAGGTCAAGGTCCGGACCTACCTCGGCCCAGTTCGCTCGCCCTGCGGCAACAGCAACGCGCCCGCCTTCTACTGCTCCGCGAACCAGCAGATCTACGTGGCGCGCGGGCTGGGTCACGGCCGTCGCGGGTACGGACTCCAGTGGTCGCACTACTTCGACATGATGGGTCACGAGTACGGACACCACCTCCAGGCCCGGACCGGCATCCTCCTCGCGGCCAGCTGGCACGAGTCGTCCACGTCCGGGTCCGAGTCGCTGCAGATCAGGCGGCGGATCGAGCTCCAGGCGACCTGCTTCAGCGGCATGGCCATGAAGCAGACCGGCAAGGTGAGCCGCTCCTACCATCGAGAGGTGATCAGTCGCTACTACGGCGACGAGACGCACGGCTCCACGGAACACGTCGTCGCCTGGGCGATGCAGGGCTACCGCTATCGCGAGATCTTCCAGTGCAACACGTTCCGCGCCTCGGCGAAGGACGTCCGCTAGACCTCTTCCGGCTGTCCCGTCTCGATGGACCGGTGTACGGCCTCGAGCAGCGCGATCACGTCGCGGGAGGACTGTGGGTCGACCAGCGGCCGGCGATCTTCGAGGATGCAGTCGATCATGTGCAACTGGGCCGCGGTCACCGCACCGCCGCGCCGGCCGTGCAGATCGACGCCGACCGACAGCCGCGGATACTCGTGCCCGTCATCGGTGGTCAGCTGAAGTTGATCATCGACCCGGGGCAACTGGATCACACCGTGCTCGCCGACCACTTCGATGAAGGAGTCGGTCATGGTCGGGAACGTGTCCGGATAGATCCAGCAGGACTCGAAGGTGGCCACCGCGCCGCCCTCGTACGTCACTTGGGCCTGGATCGCATCCGGCGTGTCGATCCCGCGCTCCCGCAGCACACCCGTGACGGCGCTCGCGTACACCCGGACCGGGCGTGCGCCGAGGAACCAGCCGACCAGGTCCATGTCGTGACTGGACAGGAACCAGGCGCAGGTGGTCCGCTCGGACCAGGACAGCATCGTGGTCGGCACGTGGAGGCGATCGTTCTTCCGGGCGTACGCCAGCCGCGGCCGACCGATCCGGCCGGCCGCGATCTCCGCGTGCGCCTGCGCATAGGCCGGGATCCAGCGGTGGTTGAACGACACCATCAGCGACCCCGCGGACTCCCGCTCCGCGGCCAGGATCCGGTCCGCCTCGGCGAGCGACGTGGTGAGCGGCTTCTCCACCAGCACGTGTTTCCCGGCGGTCAGCGCGGCCAGGCAGATCTCGGCGTGCAGGTGGTCCGGCGTCGCGACGATCACCAGGTCGATCGACGGATCGGCCAGCAGGTCGGTGTAGTCGTCGGTCACCGTCGCGATGCCGTACGTCTCCGCCAACTCGACCGCCGTCTGCCGCGGCAGCCCGGCCACCGCCAGCAGCCGCACCCGCGGGTCGCCGGCGGCCGACGCCGCGTGACTCCGGCCCATGATCCCGGCCCCGATGATGCCGACGCCGACGGTTCCCTGTCTTGAGTTCAAGATCAACTTCCTGACGTGCGCCGCCACCTTCGTGGCAACCGATTGCGTCGAGAGTACGGATCGGCGATGATCAAGGTCAAGCGCAGAACGGGGTGCCTGCATGAAGATCGCCGTCGTCGGCCTCGGCATGATGGGGCGCCTGCACGCCCAGGTGCTGCTCAGCGAACCGGCGGTGGAATCGGTGGTCGGTGTCGAGACCGATCCGGCCCGGGCCGCCGAGATCTCCGCGGAGCTCGGGCTCGAGGTCCACGAAACGCTGGACGCGGTGCTGCCGGAGGTCGACGCCGTTTCGATCACCCTCCCCGATGATCTTCACCTGGCCGCGGCGACGCTCGCGCTGACCGCCGGAAAGTACGTCCTGGTGGAGAAACCGCTGGCCGCCACCGCCGTCGACTGCGAGGCGATCCTGGCCGCCCAGCCGCTGCCGGGCCGGCTGATGGTCGGCCACCTGCTGCGGTTCGACGAGCGACTCCGCGAGCTCAAACGCCGGATCGACGCGGGCGAACTCGGCCGGCTCCGCTACCTCCGGATCCACCGGGTGAACACCCGTACGACCGCCGATCGGATCGCCGCCCGGGCCTCGGTGACGGCGTTCCTCGGCGTGCACGACCTCGACCTGCTGCTGTGGCTCACCGGCCAGGACATCGCCTCGGCGTCCGCGGCCGGCCGGCGCGTGTTCGGCAGCTATTCGGACGTCACCGTCGCAACCCTCGACCTCGCGGACGGGACACTGGCCCTGCTGGAGAACCACTGGCTGCTGCACCCGGCCTCGGCCCGCAGCTGCCTGGCCGGCGTCCAGGTGTTCGGCGACGAGGGCTCGGCGCTGGTCGACCTGTCGACCGACGAGCTGGAGTTGATCACCGAGGCGGGGGGCCGTTCGGTGCGGGTCGACACCCGCAACTGGACCCACGATCCGCAGATCTCGGGCGGATCCCTGCGCCGCGAACTCGCTTCGTTCGTCAACGCGATCGCCACCCAGACGCCGGTCGAGATCAGCGGGGAGGACGGGCTGCGCGCGGTCCGTGCGGTCGAACTGGTCGAGGCCGCGGCCACCGACCCCGAGGGCGACTGAGTCCGTCAGGGCCGGACGGGGCGCCCCTCGGCTTCCCGCCGGGCCCGCCATGCCTCGACGATCGGATCGACCTCGAGGGTCGCGATGGTGATCTTGAGTCCGTCGGTACGGCGCCGCCGGGCGTCGACGATCCGGGCGTTGAGATCGGTGACGATCTCCCGGACCACCTTCTCCGAGCGCTCATCCGCGAGCGTGTCGGAGATCTGCTCGATCTCCTTGCGCAAGGCCAGGGTCTCCGGTAGCGGCATGTCCAGCTTCTCCCGCTTGAGATAGCTCTTGAGCCACCAGTTCGGGTCGTGACGCCGCCCGAGACCGGGAATCGGCTTGCCGCTGCCAGGAAGATCGTCGAAATCTCCGCGCTCCTCGGCCTTGCGGATCTGCGCGTCGATCCAGGATTCACTCATCTTGATCACCTCCGCCGGGGATCGCCTCATTCTAGCCAGCGGGCTAAAAGGATTGACGGGTGGGTCAGGATGACAGCATGACCATCCGCGCCCTGACCTTCGGTACTGACGCAGCCGGCTACGAGCGACACCGGCCGGGCTACCCCGACTCGCTGATCGCGATGATCATCGGCTACGCCGCACTGCCGATCCGGACCGCGCTCGAGGTGGGCGCCGGGACCGGGAAGGCGACCCGGGCCGTGGCGGCGCACAAGATCACCGTCATCGCCAGCGAGCCGGACCCGCGGATGCTCGACGTGCTTCGGGAACAGACCGCCGGGCTACCCGTACGCACCATGGTCGGGACCTTCGAGCAGCTGCCCCTGGACGAGTTCGCGGGCCAGGTCCAGCTGGTCTACGCGGCCGCCGCCTGGCACTGGACCGACCCGGCGACCCGCTGGGACCGCTTGGCCGCCATCTTGCCGGCCGGCGGTACGGCCGCCTTCTTCGGCGGCGAACTCGAACTGGCCGATCCCGAGGTCCGGGCCCGGTTCCAACAGGCGATCGGCGGCGACGCCGACCCGCACGCCGGTCCGCAGCTGAACCCGGTGAACCGGGTCGGCTGGGCCTGGCCGGCGAACGAGATCGCCGAGGATGACCGGTTCGAAGCAATCGAGGAACACACCATCCCGCGCCGGCTCCAGTTCAGCCGGGATGACTTCATCGGCCACATCGGGACCCAGTCCCGCTTCCTGGTGATCGAACCGGAGCAGCGGAAGTCGATCTTCGAACGGGTCCGGTCGGCGATGCCGGACACGATCGAGTTCGTCAGCGACCTGGTGCTGCACCTGGCCCGCCGCGTCTAGGCCGCGAGGAGCAGAACCTTGCCGGAGACCTCCCGCGCCTCGATCGCCCGGTGCGCCTCGGCTACCTGGTTCAAGGGGTACGACGCGCCGATGACCGGCCGGATCGTGCCGGCGGCGGCCAACCGCTGCACGTCGGCGAAGCGGCGCGATCGCTCGGCCTGGAAAGACTCCAATTGCTCCATCCCGCGCAGCCGGACATCTCGATCAGCTGCCTCGTCGGGAGTGACGAACGACTCGGCAGCGCTGGCGTTGCCGTAGTTCGCGTACCGGCCGCCGGGCCGGATCGTGCCGAACGCCGCTCGACCAAGATCACCGCTGACGCCGTCGAAGACGACATCGACCGGTCCGATCTGATCCAGCCGGCCGGGGTCGCCGTAGTCCACGACCTCGTCGGCACCGAGTTCCTTGATCAAGGCGAGCTTCGCCGGACCGCGAGCAGCGCCGATCACCCGAGCTCCGGCGACCACCGCGAGCTGCACCAGGACGGAACCCAGCCCACCGGCGGCGGGCAGCACCAGCACGGTCTCGCCCGGCTCGACCGGCGTCTCCTCGAGCAGCGCGGCGGCCGTGCTGCCGTCGTGCAGCAGTGCCATCGCCTGGGGCAGATCGAGGTCATCGCGGACCGGGAGTATCTCGTCGACGGCGGCGACCACCCGGCTCGCGTACCCACCGCCGGTCAGGCTGGCCACGACCCGCCGCCCAAGCCATCCGGGATCCGCTCCGTCGCCGACCTCGGCGACGACACCGGCCGCCTCCAGCCCCGGAGCATAGGGCGGCGGGCCGGGCAGGAAGTCCGGCCAGGCCCCGCGGCGCAGATAGCCGTCCAGCGACTGGACGCCGGAAACGGCGACATCGATCACCAGCTGCCCCGGACCGGGCCGGGGATCAGGACCCTCCCGAACCTTCAGGACCTCGGGGCCGCCGAATTCGATCACTTCCACCTGTCTCATGCATCGAGTCTGCAACCTCAACCTTGGTTGAACTCAAGCAGCGAGCATGATCATTTCTCGGGCGTCCGGATCACCAGGCCGGCGTATGCGAAGCCGCCGCCGAAGCCGAACAGCAGGGTCGGGGTGTCGGCCGGCAGCTCGTCGGCCCGGTAGAGCTTGGAGAACGCCAGCGGGATGCTCGCCGCGGACGTGTTGCCGGAGGCGGTGATGTCGGTCGCAACGATCACGTCGGTCAGGCCGAGTTGACGGGCCAGCGGCTCGATGATCCGCAGATTGGCCTGGTGGCTGACGAAGACGCCGATCTCGGACAGCTCATAGCCGGCTCGCCGGACGCTCTCCCGGGCCAGTCCCTCGGCCGCCGAGATGCCCCACTTGAAGACCGATTTCCCTTCCTGGGCGAACTTCTCGGTGGGCGGCTCGATCCGTACCGCATCGGTGAGCTCGGGCACCGAACCCCAGGTTACGTCGCTGACGGTCGGCCGGTCGGTGCGCTGCAAGATCATCGCGCCGGCGGCGTCGGCGACCAGGACGCAGGTGGTCCGGTCGGTCCAGTCGGTGTACGCCGACAGCTTCTCGGCGCCGATCACCAGCGCCGTCGTCGCCGAACCGGCCCGGATCGCCTGATCGGCGACGGCCAGGGCATGAACGTAACCGGAGCAGGCCACGTTGACGTCGATGATCGCCGGCCCGTTCAGGCCGAGCCGCTGCGCCACCCGGCCGGCCGTGTTGGGCGAGCGCTGATCGGACGTGCAGGAGGCGACGATCACCAGGTCGATCTCGTCGGCCGTGATGTCGCCCGAAGCGAGAGCGTCGCGACCGGCGGCCTCGGCCAGGTCGACCACGGTCTCGTCGTCGCGCGCGATGCGCCGGGTGGCGATGCCGGTGCGCAGCCTGATCCATTCGTCCGAGGTCTCGACGATGGTCGCCATCTCGTCGTTGGTCAGCACCCGTTCCGGCTGGTAGTGCCCCGTGGCCACGAGCCTGGAACCGATGCGTGCCGTCTCGCTCATGATCAGACTGTAATCGAGCCGCCCCGTGGCAGGCTGAAGGGCATGGATTCCTGGATCCTCGGGCTGATCGTGGTCGCGGTGATCGGCGTCGCCGTGATCGTCTACGGCGCCGTCTCCGACCGCCGACGGCGGCAGCATGCCCTGGATCAGCTTGCGTCGCCGCCGAAACGGGACATTCCGAGGTTCTCGCCGGACTCGCCCGCGCCGCACTACCTGACCGATCTGGAGGCACACCGCCCGCCGGAGCACGCGCCGAGCACCGACCTGTCGGACGAGGAGCGGACCGAGATCGCCGCGTTGATCAAGGACCCGGCCACGGTCACGCTCCCAGTACGGCGAGCCTCGGACCACTTCGTCACCGACCAGGCGAGCGGCTGGAGTGTGCTGGACGCGCCGCGGGTCCTGCTCTGCGCCGACCCGATCCATTCGGTACGGGAACTGCTCGGCGTCCTGGAACGGACGATCGCCGCCCGCGGCTCCCTGGTGATCATGGCGCCCGAGTTCGCCGACGACGTACGCAAGACGCTGGAGGTGAACCGGATCCGCCGGATGCTCGGCGTACTCGCCGTGATCGGGGACACCGCCGCGCTGACGGCCGCTGCCGAGGCCACCGGCGCCACCGTGGTTCCGGTGGGCGATCTGCGGGCGGGGTATCTCCCGGACGACACGCTCGGCCGCTGCGCCCGCTGGGTCGCCGAGGCACGGGCGAGCCACGTCGTCGGCGCGACCGCGGACTGAGGTCCGTCGCCCCACCACTAGGATCGCCACCGTGACCGAACCGCCGTCCGGAGAGCCGGACCGCCGTTGGCCGCGCCACGTCTACGGTGCCGGCACGGAGCCCGATCCGCGGTTCACGCTGGCCAACGAGCGCACCTTCCTGGCCTGGATCCGTACCGCACTGGGGTTCCTGGCCGGCGGCGTCGGCGTGATGGCGATCGCCGGTATCGGCGGCCCGGTCCATCTCGAGGTGCGGATCGCCGCGATCGCCCTGATCGCCTGCGGACTGGCCTGCGGCGTCGGCGGGCTGACCCGGTGGATCCGCAACGAGCGCGCCCTCCGGTTGAAGCGGCCGCTGCCGTCGTCGCCGTTGCTCACCCTGATCGCCGTCGGGATCGCCGTGGTCGCCGTCGTGGCGGTCGTCGTCGTGCTCCAATAGTCGATCATGCCGACGGATCCCGGGCTGCAGAACGAACGGACCACGCTGGCCTGGCAGCGTACGACCCTGTCCGGCCTCGCCTGCGCCTTGATCATCGCCCGGCTGGTCTTCGGTGAGTCGCCGGCCGTGGCGATCTTGGTCGCCGGCGTGGCGATCATCGTCGCCGGCGCACTGGGCTGGCTGTCCGGTCTGCGCTACAAGATCAACAACGCCACCTGGCACACGAACCGGCTGGCCACCGACGGCCGTACCGTCGTCGCACTGACCCTGCTGGTCGTGATCATCGCGCTGGGTGCGACGAGCTACATCCTGCTCGGCTAGCGTCCCGGATCGATCAGACGAACAGTCAGCCAAGAGTTTGCGCAGGTCTTCCAGATGAGGTAAGGATCTGCCAGGATCGTGAGGGTGATTCCATCGAAGCTTCTGCGGGGCTCGATCGTCGCCGCCGCCACCACCGTCCTGGCCGCCCTGCTCAGCTCGCTGGGCGTCACGCCCGCGCAGGCGGTCGCTCCCCAGTTCGTCGCCCTCGGCGACTCCTACTCGGCCGGCGTCGGCACCCGGGACAAGCAGGACGGCTGCTATCGATCCCCGTACGGCTATCCGGCCCTGCTGGCCGACGCGTACGGCCTCGCGCTGAGCTACCAGGCCTGCAGCGGCGCGGTGACGGCCGACGTCGCCGGCAACCAGCTGCAGGCCCTCAGCAGCGGTACCGCGTACGTCGCGATGACGATCGGCGGCAACGACGCGGGCTTCGCCGACGTCCTCACCGAGTGCGCCCAGCCTGGCTGGCTGAGCGACTGTGAGGAGGCCATCGCGGAGGGCAACGCGATCATCGCCAACCAGCTGCCGGGCCGCTACGAATCGTTGTTCGGCGCCATCGCGGCCGCGGCGCCCAACGCGAAGGTGGCGGTCGGCGGCTACCCGTGGATCTTCAACGGCGAGGACTGCAACCTCGCCACCTTCTTCAGCCCCTCGGAGCAGTCCGCCCTGAACGACGGCTCGGACAACCTCGACGCGCTGATCGCCGCCAAGGCCGCCGGCCACGGCTTCACCTTCGTCGACCCGCGCTCCTCGTTCGACGGCCACGCGGTCTGCGACGACCCGGAATGGATCAACGGGCTGAGCAACCCGATCGAGGAGTCCTACCACCCGAACCGGGACGGCAACGTCGGCTACGCGGCCCTCTTCGGCCCGGCCCTCACCGGCTCCCCCTTCGACCCGACCAGCCTGAGCCGCCAGACCTCGGCCGCCAAGCCGCGGGAGAGCCGGGCCCTGACCCTGCGGCGCGAGGCCGACGCCGTCCTGGAGCTCGACCTCGACTCGGCAGCCCACCTGCGCGCCGCCCGCCGACACGGCATCGACCCGGCCGAGATCAAGCGGCTGGTCCGGCTGCTCGGCTCCGACGACACCGCCACCGTCGAGCGGGCCCTCGGCGACCTGCGCCGGCTGGACCGCACGACGAGCTGACGTTCCCGCGGGAACGCTCCAGCCGTACGGACCGGGAGACAACCGGTCCGTACGTGGTTGCTCGGCCTGCGATCCCGAACGGCTACGACGCGGTTGCCGATCCGGTCCAGCGCCGGATCGCCGCTCGGCGCCGCCGACCCGCCCGGATCGAGTGCCGAGAAGTCGAAGTCAGCTGACCGGCGGCGATCACGCCGGCCAAGGCTGCTGACGCCACCGAGTGGACAGTCAGGCACATCTGCCGCAACCAAAGCTGCCATGTGCGTCCGCTCGGTGGTCATCCGCTGGGAACGCTTCGGGAAGGGGCTACCGACCCGCTCTCTACTGGCCGACTCCGACCGGACCAACTCCTGACCGGCCCACCCCCGACCGGCCGAGCCCCCGACCGACCCGACTCCCGGCCGGGCCGACTCCCAACCGGAGCCATCCCCAACCCCGATTCCCGACCGGTCAGATTCCGACCAGCCCGATTCCCGACCGGGCCAAACCCCGACCGACCCGGCTCCCGACCGGGGCCGACTCCCGACCGGGCCCACTCCGACCCGACCACTCCCACCTGCCCAACTCCCGACCCTGCCCGCTCCGACCGGGCCGACGCCCAACCGGGCCGACTCCCAACCGGAGCCAACGCCGACCGGCCGACTCCCAACCGGAGCCAACGCCGACCGGCCGACTCCCAACCGGAGCCAACCCCCGACCGGGCAACCCCCGACCGAAGCCAACCCGACCGGGCAACCCCCGACCGAAGCCAACCCGACCGGGCAACCCCCGACCGAAGCCAACCCGACCGGGCAACCCCCGACCGACCCGACTCCCGACCGGGCAACCCCCACCGACCCGACTCCTGGCCGGGCCAACTCTCGACCGGGCGGAGGCCCCCGCCTTCTGTTCCGCCCGGACCCCGACCCCGACCGCCACGCCGACCAGTCACTTCCGCAGCGACACGCCGCCAAAACCGCTGCTCTTGTGACCGGTCGGCGGGTTTTTGGGGGTGGTCAGGCGTAGCCGAGGGCGTGGAGGCGGGCGTCGTCGATGCCGAAGTGGTGGGCGATCTCGTGGACGACGGTGATGTGGACCTCCTCGACGACGTCGTCGAGGGTGTCGCAGATGGCCAGGGTGGGGCGGCGGTAGATGAAGATCCGGTCCGGGAGCACGCCGGCGTAGTCGGTGCCGCGCTCGGTCAGCGGGATGCCGTCGTAGAGGCCCAGGAGGTCGGGCTCGTCGGGCGGCGGGTCGTCCTCGACCAGGATCACGCAGTTGTCGATCAGAACGGACAGCTCGGGCGGGATCTCGTCGAGGGCGAGAGCGACCAGTTCCTCGAACCGCTCGGTCGACAGGTCGATCGCCACGCCCCAACCTTTCGGGTCCCCGTACGTCTTCTCAGGCTTCTGTCGCCGGTTCGAGTTCTCCCTGAGGGTTCCGACGCGCCCGTACGGAGATCGTAGCCATCCTCCGAGCTGCGGTTCCGTCGCTGGTCAGAGCGGAATAACACCGGTGTGATTTTTGACCCGCTCACGGCGTGTCGACTTGAAATCAACCTTAGATCCCTACTCAAACACTTGCCGTGACGGATGTTACGAGATTAAAGTCCTGCGCAGCTTGGGGTTGTTGTTACTGGCGTGACTTGGGGGACGCAGGTGACAGCGTCACCAGGGGAATCCGTTCAGACGGTCCGGGAAGGCCGCCTTAGGAGGAAGAGTCCGTGAGTATCACCATCCGCGCGGTCAAGACCGTGTCGGCCCTCGCCGTGACGGCGGGCGTGGTGGTCGGCCTGCTGGGGACGCAACCGGCCGAGGCCGGCTGGCAGGCCACCGCCACCGAAGGGGTCAACATCAGGTCCGGCCCGAGCACCTCGAAATCGATCATCGGCGGCCTGTACCGGGGCGGCACGATCACCGCCCTCAGCTCCAGCAACGGCTGGACCAAGGTCCGGTTCAACGGCAGCACCGCCTACATCTCCAGCAAGTACCTGGAGAAGGAATCCGACCTGCCGGCGCCCGGTGACATCAACACCGGCAGCGTCAAGATCACCACCACGGATCTCAACGTACGCAAGGGTCCTGGCCTCTCCTACGACCGCGTCACCACCCTGCCGGAAGGCATGAAGGTGACGCTCACCGGCAAGGCATCGCGGGGCTTCGCCGAGATCGCACTGAGCCAGGGCAAGGGCTGGGTGAGCACCCAGTACCTGGCCAGCTCGAACGGCCTGCCCAAGATCACCGGCACCCGTACCGCGACCGCCGACCTCTTGATCAGGACGACGTCCGACGCCGATTTCGGGATCATCACCGAGGTCAAGAAGGGCACCAAGCTCAAGGTCACCGGGGCCACCCAGAACGGCCGCGCGCAGATCATCTACGGCGACGCCGTCCGCTGGGTCACCGCCAAGTACCTGTCCAACACCAAGGTCAACACGCCGGTCGTGCCCAAGCTGCCCAAGGTGGTCGGCACCCGGTACGCGACCACGGAACTCATGATCAGGTCGAGCAGCTCGGACGCCTTCAAGGATCTCGGCGACGTCCCGAAGGGCACCAAGCTCAAGATCACCGGCGTGACCAAGAACGGCCGCGCGCAGATCATCTACGACAACGCCGTCCGCTGGGTCACCGCCAAGTACCTGTCCAAGTCGAAGCCGAAGGCCGACGACGACTCGGACGACTCCGGCAACGACGACGGCCCGTCGATGGACTCCGGCGACTACGCCGACGAGAAGGGCCTGCAGGCGAACACGATCAAGGTCCATCGCGCGATCTTGGAGAAGTTCCCGCAGATCAAGACCTTCTACGGGGTACGGCCCGGCTCCTGGAACGCGGAGCACCGGGACGGCCGGGCGATCGACATCATGATCCCGAAGTACGGCACCTCTTCCGGCAAGGCGCTCGGTGACGAGATCGCCGCGTACCTGAAGAAGAACCACAAGAAGTTCGGGGTCAACTACCTGATCTGGCAGCAGCGGATCTGGAACATCGAGCGGGACGGCGAGGGCTGGCGCTGGATGGCCGACCGCGGCGACGACTCGGCGAACCACTACAACCACGTCCACGTCACCACCTACTCCTCCGGCCACTCGTCGGCGGGCGGCTCGGGTGAGGTGGAGAAGTCCGGCGACGACGACAAGTCGAAGGACTCCGGCAAGACCGGCACCTGCAAGGCCTCGTACTACGACGAGCCCCAGGAGACCGCGACCGGTGGCTGGTTCGATCCGTCGAAGCTCAGCACGGCGCACAAGTCGCTGCCGTTCGGCACCAAGGTCAAGGTGACCAACCTCAACAACGGCAAGACGGTGACGGTCCCGGTGACCGACCGCGGTCCGTACATCGAGGGACGTTGTCTCGATCTCTCCACCGCGGCCATGAAGGTCATCGGCGGAATCTCCGCAGGGGTCGTCCCGGTCAAGTACGAGGTGCTGTAGTCCGACCCGGACACCTCCCCCACGGACAATCCAGCCCGTAGCTCACACCGAGCTGCGGGTTGGATTCCGTTCCGGGACATAATGAACGCCGTGACCGCACGCATCCTCGACGGAACCGCCACCGCGCAAGCCCTGCTCGACGAGACCGCCGAACGCGCGGCCAAGCTGACCGAGCAGTTGGGTCGCAAGCCGTGTCTGGTGACCGTGCTGGTCGGCGAGGACCCGGCCTCCGTGACGTACGTGAAGATGAAGGGCAACCGCGCCCGGAAGTACGGCCTCGAGTCGCGCCGGATCGCGCTGCCGGAGACCAGCACCACGGCCGAGGTCGTGGCCCAGGTCGAGCAGCTCGCCGCCGACGACACCGTGGACGGCATTCTGGTCCAGCACCCGGTGCCGGATCAGGTCGACGAGCCGGCCGTCTTCGAGGCGATCGGCGCCGCCAAGGACGTGGACGGCGTCACGATGGCCTCGTTCGCCGCGATGGGGCTGGGCCGGCCCGGTTTCCAGTCCTGCACCCCGGGCGGCATCATCCGGCTGCTCGACGCGTACGAGGTGCCGCTGGCCGGGCAGCACGCCGTCGTCGTCGGCCGCAGCCCGATCCTCGGCAAGCCGGTCGGCCTGCTGCTGCTGGAGCGCAACGCCACCGTCACCTACTGCCACTCCAAGACGCGCGACCTGGCCGAGGTCGTCCGGACCGCGGACATCGTGGTCGCGGCGGTCGGCAAGCCGGAACTGATCCGGGGCGACTGGATCAAGGAGGGCGCCGTGGTCGTGGACGGCGGCTACAACCCGGGCAACGTCGGCGACGTGGAGTACGCGGCCGCCGCGGAGCGGGCCGGCTGGATCACGCCGGTGCCGGGTGGTGTCGGTCCGATGACGATCGCCACCCTGCTCGCCCAGACCGTCGACGCCGCCGCGGCGCGAGTCGGCTGAGACCTCAGGCGCTTCGCCAGGGTCAGGGCAGGGACCGGGTCAGGCCGCGAGCAGCATCGCCAGGGCGGCCGTGTCGGCGTCGGTGTTCGGGTCAAGATCACCGCGGCTGACCAGATGGGTCACCGTACCCTCGATGTCGGCCTCGACCCAGGCCGCCCGATGATCAAGGCCGAGGTACGGCAGGCCCGGCAGGAACACGCAGCCCGAGGCGACGTCATGATCACGTACGGTCGGGATGGTCTGCGCCGGCGGATGCAGCACGAACAGCCCGGGCGGTTGCTCGTCGCCGGCGAACTGGCCCGGCTGCAGGGCATCCTCACCGATCAGTGAACCCTCGGCGACGACCAGCCCGACGGCGGTCGGCGTCAGGTCCGGCTTGTCCTCCCGGACCCGGTACACCGTGGTCGTCGGCACCAGACCGGGCACCGCGGCGAGCTGAACGGCCAAGATCAGCACCTTGGACCACTCCACCATGTCCTCGGGCCAGCGGCCCGAGACCACGAAGCCGTACAGCGATCCTTGGGACTGCAGTGGAGCGATCTCGATCGAGCCGGAACGTTGATCGTCCATGATGATGACCCCCTCCCGACGAGGTGCCCGACACACAGGCCTTCTCTTTCATGATCATCCACCACGGTGTTAGCAGACAAGGGAGCCGGAGTGCCAACCATGTAACAACAATCCCGGGCGTGGCGTCGCCGGCCGGAACCGGTTTGGGTTGCGGGCGCGGTTCCGGCTACAGTTTTCCGGTCCGAGTCCCCATCGTCTAGTGGCCTAGGACACCGCCCTTTCAAGGCGGCAACGCGGGTTCGAATCCCGTTGGGGATGCCAGTTCGAAGCGGCCCTGACCAGGCAGAATGCCGGGCCGGGCCGCTTTGCCTCCGTCGGCGATCCGGCCATCGAGGTCGTGCTCAGGCGCCGAGGTCGAGGCCGAACTCGGAGGTGAGCACCCGGGAACCGGCGTCGGTGATGCGCAGCGCACGGTGGGTGGCGCGGGGTTCGAGCCAGCCGGCGGCGAGGAAACGGTCGCAGAGGCCACGACCGACCTGGCCGCCGAGGTGGTGCCGGGTCTCGGTCCAGTCGATGCAGTAGCGGACGACGGGCCGCCGGCCGCCCGACAGCCGGACTCCGAGGCGGTTGAGGAACCGCTCACCCGATTCGGTGAGCCGGTAGTCGACATCCTGGCCCGGCGCCGCGGGGCGATCCCGATCCGCCAGCCCTCGATCGAACGCGCCGTCACCGCCGACGATGCAGCCCAGGTTCAGCAGGCTGTTCATGATGCCGACGCCGAGCCGGCCGGCCAGATGGTCGTAGCAGGTGCGGGCCAACCGCAGCTGGGCCGCCCGGGTGCCGCCACGGAGCGAGGAGATCTGTTCCGCCGGGGAGAACCGGCTGATCCGTTCCAACAGGTCGGCGACCTCAGGCCCGGCCAGCCGATAGTGCCGGTGCCGGCCGTCGGCACGGGCGACGATCAGCCCGCCGTCCGTCAGCAGGCGCAGATGCGCGCTGGCGGTGGACCGGCTGATCCCGGCCTCCGTGGCCAACACACCCGCGGCCAGCTCACGCCCGGACAACAGCGCGAGCAGGATGCGGTTGCGGGCTCGATCGGCGATCAACTCACCGATCCGGGACAGATCGGCGTCGCCGGTCATGATGAACGCTCCGCTTCCTCCGGGGTCGCCCTGACCGTACCCAGCAGGGCGCAGCCGCAGACCAGCGCCGCCGCCAGGAAGGCGATCGTGCCGCCCGGCCCGAACCCACCGGCGTTCACCAGCGCGCCGAGGAGGGCCACCCCGACCGCCCCGCCGAGTTGCCGGGCCGTGTTCAGGGCGCCGCCGACCAGACCGGCGAAGCCGGCCGGAGCGGCATTCAGGGCGACCGCGGTCATCGCCGGCATGGCCACCGAACACAGCCCGGAGATGGTCAGCCCGATGATGATCATGCCCGGCGCGCCCGACCAGGCCCCGGCGGCCATCAGCGAAGTGCCGGCGCCCGCGCTGACGAACCCGACGATCATCGGGCGCCGCGGTCCCCACCGGGCGGTCAGGAAGCCGCTCCCGGTGGCCCCGATGCTCACCACGACCGCCATCGGCAGCACCGCCAGGCCGGCGGCCAGGGCCGAGTATCAGTATCCGGCTTGCAGGGTGAGCGACACGCAGAGCAGCGATCCGTACATCGCGGCGTTGAAGCAGCAACCTGTGATCAAGGCCCACCGGAACTGCGGCGATGCGACCAGGCCGGGCTGTAGCAGGGGTGCGGCGGATCCCCGTTGGGAGAGGACGAACAGCCACCCGGACCCGACCGCGAGTGCCAGCAAGCCGGTCGCGATCAGTTCGCTCGCCGGGGTGCGCTGCCCGGCCTCGATGATCGCCGCGGCCAGGGCACCGAGGGTGATCATGCCGAGCACCGTGCCGACCGGGTCGATCCGCCGCCGGCCGGGCACGTCCACCGGTCCGGTCAGCGCGACACCCGCGCCGATGAGCATTGCGGCCGGCAGATTGATCAGGAAGATCGCCGGCCATCCCTGGTGGGTGATCAACAAGCCGCCGAGGACTGGGCCGGTGGCGAAGCCCGCCGTCGCGATCCCGCCCCAGATCCCCAACGCCCGCGCCCGGGCCGCGGGTTCGGGATAGAGCCGGCCGATCATCGCCAACGAGGACGGCAGCATCGCCGCCGCGCCGACGCCCTGCAGGACGCGAGCCAAGATCAGCACCGCCCACCCACCGGCCACGGCGGCGAGCCCGGAGGCCAGGCCGAAGACCACGAAGCCGGCCAGGCAGCAGAGCCGGTGCCCGAACCGGTCGCCGATCGCCCCCGCGGTCAGCATGCCGGCCGCGAACGGCACGGCGTAGCCGGTGACGATCCACTGGGCCGCCGCGATCCCGCCGCCCAGGTCGCGCCGGATCGCGTCCAGCGCGACGTTGACGATCGTCGCGTCCAACTGAACCAGGCCGAAGGTGAGTGAGAGCGCGACGAGTGCGGTCAGCCGGCGGGCCGGTGAAGCCCCCGCTGGGCTCTGGGTACGGAGTCGGTGGATGATCACGTCGAGCATGTCCCCAGCCTCATCCCGAAACGATTCGACAGCGGACGAAGGATCCGGCGCACTCGCCGGACCGGACCGCGCGCCAGGCAGGGCGGGATCAGGAGGACTGCGCGGTCGCTCCCTTCTTCGGCGGGAGCGAGGCGGCGTAGGACACCCCGACAGCGACCCAGCGGGCCAGCTCCGCCTCGTCGGCGATGAGCGGCTCCGGGACCCGCAGCCAGCCGTCCATCTCCCGGCCACGCATCACCATCCGCTCGGCGCCGGCCGCAACCTGCCGGTCGGTCTCCGCCGGGTCGCAGCGCAGCATCAGCCCGCCCCGGCCGCTGGCGGCGGCGACCATCCGGCCGCGGAGCAGGAACGCCAGCCCGCCGAACATCCGCTGCTCGGTCACGTCCGCCGCATGCTCCGGATACTCCGCCAGCGCCGCGCCGATGCGCCGGGCCAGATCCTCGTCGTAGGCCATGGAGGTCACGCTACGCCGCAGCACTGACACCCGGACCCGATCGCCCGGCCCTTCGACAGGCTCAGGGCACGTCGGCCAGGTCAGGGCACGTCGACCGGGTCAGGGCACGTCGACTGGGTCAGGGAACGTCGACCGGGTCAGGGCCCTTCGACAGGCTCAGGGAACGTCGGTCGGGTCAGGGCTCGATCGGGCGGATCCGGCTCCCGTACGCGGCGAGCTTGACGGCGTTGGCCTGGTCGCCGTCCGGCAGGTTCATCGAGCGGTAGACCGGCGGGCTGACGCCGGCGGCGAGCATCCGGCGGGCGATGCCCTCGGTGAGCAGCTGGACGATGACGACGCCGACCAGGTTCGAGAGGGCGCCGATCCGGGTGCCGTCGGGCAGTTCCAGGGCGGCGTCGCCGGCCGGGGCGCCGGTGTCGATCACGACGTCGGCCAGGTCGGGCAGCCGGAGCCCGCTCGGGTGGCGGCTGGCGACCGACCGGCTGTGCGCGAGCGAGCAGACGGCGACGACGGGATGACCGCCCTCACGGACCAGCCGGGCCAACTCGACGACGGAGCCGTTGATGCCGGAGTTGGACGCGATCAGCCACGGATCGCCCGGTCCCGGTGCGGCCAGCTCCAGGACCTCGGCGGCCAAGCCGGGATCGCGCTCGAGGGTGGGATCGAGGAGGCTGGCCGGGGCCCGGTCGCCGAAGAAGACGAGGTCCTGCAGCCGGACCAGGTTGATCGGCATCAGCCCGCCGGCCCGGCCGGCCATCTCGTGCACGATCAGTCGCGCGTGGCCGGTGCCGAACGCCTGCAGCACGGCGTCCTTGAGCAGGGCCTCGGTGATCAGGTCGGCGGCGGCGTCGATCCGGTCGGTCTGCTCGGCCAGCAGCCGGTCGATGGCCGTCCTGGCGAGGTCGGGATAGTCGTAGGTCATGGTTGCGCCTGTCGGTGGAGGGTGGACAGCAGGGTAAGGGCACCGGCCACGACGGCTTCGGCGCCGGCCTCGTCGAACAGGCTGCTCAGCGCCTCGTAACTGCCGTGCGCGATGGCCTCCGCGTCGGCCAGATAGCCGAAGTAGCCGTCCGAGTAGCCGATCACCCTGGTCTGCCGGTACGGGCTCGCGCGCTTGATCCGCAGACCCAGCGAGGCGAACGGTTCGACCGGGAGGTGGATCCAGGCCACGTCGCCGAGTGCGACGGCCGTGATCGGCAGCGTCCAGTGGTCCGGGAGATCGGCCGCGGCCAGTTCGGCCAGCACCCGGGCGCCGTCGAGTCTGGTCTGGACGATCCGCCTCGGACCATGATCGACTCCGGCCGGCAGCGCGGCCAGCGCGGACTCCGCGTCGACCACCGCGGCCCGGGCCTGATCATGGTCGGGAACGGCCCGCCCGGGCACCAGCAGACCGCTCCGGATGATCAGCGGCGGTCCGTCGACCGACCGCGCAGCCGCGCCGGCATCGAGGACCTGGTCGGCCAGCCGACCGCCGATCCGGTCCGCCTCCGCGAAGGTCTGGCCGGACCGGACGAAGCGGGTGCTGATGTCACCGGCGGCGCCCTGCAGGAACAGCACCGGCGGGCCACCCGGCAGGCCGGCCGCGATCCGGCGCCGGCAGGCCCCGGGCCAGTCCGCCGTATGCTCCAGATTGGCGGCCGGCAACACGGTGGGGTGACAGCCGTGGTCGACGATCATCGCCACCGGAGATCCGTCCGAGATCCGTTGCAGGGTGAGGATCCCGGCCGTCGCGTCGTACGGGCCGGCCAGGTCCAGCCGGTTGCTGCCGATCCCGCTGACCGGCCGTTCGGCGAACGTCGGCCGTACCGCGGCGGCGGGTTGATCATGAACGGCACGGAACAACCCGGTCAGCCGGTCCCCCAGCTCCGCCACCGCGTCCGGATCGACGGCGGCCGGGTGCCCGGGATGGATCGATCCGACCCAGCCGGACGGTGCCGCATGCGTGTGCGAGGCGGTGATGATCAACTCCGGGGCCGTACCGAACACCGTCGCCAGCCGGCGCCGGCACGCCTGCCGCAGTGCCGGCGTCACGCCGATCAGGTCGAGGGCGAGCCAGACCAGACCGGCGTCGTCCGGCCCGGACCGGAGCCACACCGCGCCCGCCTCGAGGTCGTCATGGGTCCCCGTGCTCACCGCGCCGGCCCGCGCCGCGTACCCGGCCAGCGGACCCGGCCGGCTCGGCGTGATCACGGTCGTGGCCGCACTCGCCAGCAGCACGGCGGTCACCGGATCCCCGCCGTCATCGCGATGCCGCTGACGAAGCGCCGTTGCAGCACCAGGAACAGCAGCACCGTCGGCAACAGGGCCAGCAGGGCCGCCATGACGATCACCGGGACGCCGGTGTCCCCGAGGTTGTTGGCCTGCATCGCGGCCAGGCCGACCGGCAGCGTCCGGTGCTCGTCGTCGGAGGCCACCAGCAGCGGCCAGAGATGGCTGTCCCAGTTGGACATGAAGATGAACAGGGCCAGCGCGCTCATCGGCGCCGCGACGCCGGGGACCACGATCGAGACCAGGGTCCGGAGCTCGCCGGCGCCGTCCAGCCGGGCCGCCTCCAGCAGCTCGTCCGGCACCGAGTCGATCGACTGCTTCATCAGGAAGATGCCGAACGCGCTCGTCGCCGCCGGAATGATCAAGCCGGCGAAGCTGTCCACCCAGCCGAGCCGGTAGACCAGGTGGTAGAGCGGCACGTACAGCACCTCCAGCGGCACCATCAGGGTGGCCAGGACGACGACGAACGCAGCGGTCCGGCCCGGATAGCCGAACTTGGAGAAGCTGTAGCCCGCCGCGGTGCAGGTGATCACGTTCAGCACGGTCACGGCGACCCCGACGACGATGCTGTTCCGGAAGTAGGTGGCGAACGGCGCGATCTCGAACGGTGCAACGAGATTGCCCCACTGGAATCGCTCCGGCCACCACGGACTGCCCGCACCGAAGCCCTCCCCCGGCGACTTGAAGGCGATCAGCACCGCGTACAGCAGCACCGAGACGACGAGCAGGCCGCCGAGCAGGCAGCAGGTCAGCACGATGATCTTGGCCGGCAGGCGCAGCGGCATGATCAGTCCTTCCGCCGCAGGGTACGCAACTGGACCAGCGCCAGCGTCAGCAGCAGGAAGAACATCAGGACCGCGACCGCCGAGGCGCGGCCCATCCGGGCGCTCTCGAAGGCGGTCTTGTAGACGAACAGGTTGATCACCTCGGTGCCGAACGAGCCGCCGGTCAGCACCACCTGCGGACTGAACGACTGGAAGCCGCGGAGCACGGCCATGATCGCGCAGACCACCGTGATCGGCCGGAGCAGCGGCAGCGTGAGGTGCCAGAAACGCTGCCAGGCCGAGGTTCCGTCCAGTCGCGCCGCCTCGTACACGTCGCGCGGGACCGACTGCAGCCCGGCCAGGAACAAGATCAGGAAGAAGCCGGTCTCCTTCCAGACGCTCATGATCACCAGGCCCCAGCGGGCGGTGCCGGAGCTGGTCAGCCAGTTCACGTCCAGGCCGAGCACGGTGTTGAGCAGGCCGTCGGGGTGCAGCACCACCCGCCAGATGATCGAGACCGCGACCCAGCTGGCCGCCAGTGGCAGGAAGTAGAGCAGCCGGACCAGCCCCATCCCGGGCAGCCGCAGCACCAGCCCCTGGGCCAGCACCAGGGCCAGCACCAGCGCCGGCAGGTAGGTCCCGACCGCGTAGATCACCGTCTGCAGCAGCGCCTGGCCGAACCGCGGATCGCCGGCCAGGAAGGCGAAGTTGCCGAGACCGACGAACTCGGGCGGCGAGGTCAGGCTGTAGTCGAACAGGCTGAGCACGAACACCTGCCCGATCGGGTAGATCGCGAAGACGCCGAACAGGACCAGCGCCGGCAGGGCCAGCGCGAACCCGATCAGATGCCGGCGCCGGCGAAAGCCACGGAACGAGGACCGCATCAGTTCTGCAGGATCCTGGTGACCGCGGCGGTGGCGTCGGCGGCGGCCTGATCGACCGGTACGTGATCGAAGACGGCCCCGTTGATCATCGCCGTCAGCGCGTCCTGCACCTCCGAGTAGTGCGGCGTCACCTGGTCGAACCGGCCGGTCGGGTAGGCGGCCGACCAGACGTCGATGAAGGCAATCTTGCGGGCCGCCGGCGTCTGGTCCCAGCCGATCACCGGCTGGACGAAGTTCGTTCCGGTGAGGAAGTCGTCCGATCGCCCGGCCAGGAAGTCGATGAACGCCCAGGCCGCCTGCTGCTGCTTGCTGGCCCGGTTCACCGCCCAGTAGTAGCCGTAGACCCGGTTGGCCGGCGCGGCGGTGTCCAGCTGCGGCAGCGGCACCACCTTCAGCTGCCGGTAGACCTCGGGGTTGGTCTCGGCGATCTGGTCCATCGCCCACGGGTAGACGATCGCCATCGACTGCCGGCCCGTCGCCAGGTCCTGGAACGGCACGGTCGCCTCACGGCTGGTCTTGTTCGGGTCGGCCGTGCTACGGCTGCCGCCGGCGAGATCGACCCAGGTCTGCAGGGCCCGCTTCGCCGCTGGTTGATCAAGAGCGCCATGATCACCGTCGGCGATGGCACCGCCGGTCTGGCCGAGCAGGGTCTGGAACTGCTGGGTGTACCAACCCGAGTGCAGGTAGAGAAAACTGAACGCCTGGGTGTGCCCGGCGGCGATCAACTTCCGCCCGGCGTCCGCCACGTCGTCCCAGGTTGCCGGCGGGTCGTCCGGGTCGAGCCCGGCGTCGGCGAAGTGCTCGGTGTTGATCGCCAGCGCGGTGCCGTTGAACTCGCTGGGCAGGCCGTACAGCTGACCGTCCGGGCCGGCGGCGCCGTCCAGGGTGCCGGGCACGTACCGGCTCTTCAGCTCGTCCACCGAGCCGACGCCGAAGGCCGCCGGATCGATCGGGGCGACCAGGTTCTTGGTGATGTACTCGCCACGCAGCGCGGAGTCGTCCATGTTGATCACGTCCGGGCCGGTGCCGTTGCTCAACGCGGTCAGCATCTTGGTGCCGAACTCGTTGTTGGGGATCGTCTGATAGTCGATCTTGATGCCGGGGTGCTCGGCCTCGTACTCGGTGATCAACTTCTGGTAGACCTCGATCATCGGCGGATGTGTGTGGGTCCAGAAGGTGATCGTCGTGGGGCCGCCCGGAGCGGGAGTGCCACCGGCACAGGCGGCCAGCAGGGTCAGCCCTGCGACCACGACCGCGGCGGCCGTGATCCGACGTCGTCTCATGACGCCAAGTGGACCCGATCCGGCCGCGGCTTGACCAGCGAATCTCGGCGGTCCGGCTAGACCACTGCCGCCAGGCTCCGGTACGAAATCCGTGGCTGGACGCCGATCCTGCGGACCGGCCGTGCGGACATGGTCTATTCCGAAGCCGTACGAACGACTGCGGCCCGACCGGACGCCTGCACGGAACCGCGGATCCCGGTGGCGAGGCGGCCGGATCGGTGCCTACCATCAGGCAGTGCAGCGATTCGGGGCCCGTTTGACGATCACCGACGGCGATTCGGACCGGACCGCGCCAGCCGAGGAGACGCCGCGAAGTTGACCACCCCGACCGAGGACGACACGCCCCCGGCGCGACCGGCCACCCGGCCGACCCGCGAACTGGAGGCCCCGGACCTGGACGCCCCGCACCTGGCCACCCAGAGCCCGCCCGCCGCACCGCGCCGCGGCGGCTACAAGACCTGGCTGGTCCCCCTGCTCACCCTGCTGCTCGGCCTGGCCGTCGGCGCCGGCATCGGACTCGGCTGGGGCCGCTGGTGGCAGCCGCAGCCCACGGTGATCGCCTCCACACCGCTGCTGGCGACGGCCGACTGGCCGACCGCGAGCGGCAACGTGACCGTCGAGGTGACCCCACAGGGCGAGCGGTACGTGATCGCGCAGATCTCCACGCCGCCGCCTCGGGACGGCTACCGGCAGCTCTGGCTGGTCAGCGAGGACGGCCAGGGCTACTACCCGCTCGGCGCGATGGTCGGCGACGAGCGTCGGTTCCCGCTGCCGCCGGGGGTCGATCTGAACGCCTATCCGACCGTCGAGGTCAGCTACCAACTGGTCAACGGACGCCCCGGTCCCTCCGGCGACACGATGCTCCGTGGCACACTGGCTTGAGTGCCGCGCCGGGCGTCTCAGAACGCATTTGGCGAACCCGGGTCGGCGTGCGTTATAGTTTCGCGGGCACCGAGTTTGAGGGTGCTCCTCCAGGCCCCGTGGCGCAGTTGGTTAGCGCGTCGCCCTGTCACGGCGAAGGTCGCGGGTTCGAGTCCCGTCGGGGTCGCGAGGGTGGTGCTGTCGGAAACGGCGGCACCACTAACGGCTGGCGGCCGGCATTGGCGCCGGCCATGGCCAGGTAGCTCAGTTGGTAGCAGCGTTCGCCTGAAAAGTGAAAGGTCGCCGGTTCGACCCCGGCCCTGGCCACCCGAGCCTTCGGGCTGTTCAGTTGGCCTTTGGCCTAACTTTCCCGGGTCTCGGGTTTGATTCTTTACGGGGGCCGAGCCCCCGTAGGCCCCCCGTTCCGATCGGGTTGGGATTCGTTGTGGTTGAGGCCCCGCACTGCCGGTTCGGATGCCGGTATCGTCCTTCTCGATGATCTTGGCTCCGCATTTTCGGAAACACTGGCCTGAGGCTCCTGACGACTTCTTCGCGGTGGAGGCGGCCGGGCTGCGGTGGTTGGCTGCGGCCGAGGCTGCTGCGGTGGTCTCCGTCCTCGATGTCGGGCCTGCCCAGATCACGGTGGCGCGGCTCGATCCAGCGCCAGCTACGCAGGGTGCTGCTGCGGCGTTCGGTACGGCGCTCGCGGGGACGCATCGGGCGGGGGCCGAGGCCTTCGGGGCTCCGCCGGACGGCTGGGACGGGGACGGGTACATCGGGCGGCAGCGACTCTCGCTCCGGCCGGACCGGCAGTGGGGGCGGTTCTACGCCGAGCAGCGGATGCTGCCGTACGCGCGGGCGGCCCGCGACCTCGACCACCTGACCGCGCAGCAGCTCCGGGTGATCGAACGGATCGCCGAGCGGATCGCGGCCGGGGACTTCGACGACGGGCGGCGGCCGGCACGGATCCACGGTGATCTCTGGTCGGGCAACCTGATCAGCACGGCCGACGGCATGGTGCTGATCGACCCGGCCGCGCACGGCGGGCACGGGATGACCGATCTGGCCATGCTCGCGCTGTTCGGCGCACCGCACCTGGACACCATCCTCGCCGCGTACGCGGAGGCCGCCGAGCTGCCGCTCGGCTGGCGCACGCTGATCGGACTGCACCAACTGCACCCGCTCCTGGTGCACGCCGTCTCGCACGGGCCCTCGTACGGCTCCGAGGCGGCTGCGATCGCCCTGCACTACCTCTGACCCGAACCGTGACAGCCCGGGCCCGGGCGATGTCAGGTCAGTGTCAGCCCGGTGACAGGCGGTGCCGGAAATCTAGGGGTCACGGAGGCGGAAACGCCGCCACCACCCCGAAGAGAACGGCAGACGATCATGACCACGACCATCGCAGAGTTCACCACCAAGGTCATCGGCGACAAGCGGCGCTGGCGGGCCTACAAGGCCCGGACCCGGCAGCTGCCGGAGCCGTACCGCAAGGCGATCAAGGCGCTGGAGCGCTACCTGCTCCGGTTCGGGCCGGCGGACGCCGACCAGGCGGCCACGGCGTTCGAGGACCTCGCCACCCGGTTCGAGCAGGCGGCGGCCGCGGGCACCCCGGTCCGCGAGATCGTCGGTGAGAACCCGGTCGACTTCGCCAAGGGCTACGTCCGGCAGCACACCGCCGGCGGCCTGTCCGACCAGGAGCGGGAGCGGCTGATCTCCGAGATCACCGGCGACCACCCCGAGGTGTTCGACGCCTTCCTGCAGGACTACGCCAAGGGCAGCTGGGTCGCCCGGGAGCAGCAGCGCCTGACCAAGGCCGTCGACCGCGCCGACGCACCGGCCTGCCGCTGATGAGCACGACCACCACCCGGCCGGAGGGCGGGGCGCTCGCCCCCGCCCTCCGGGTCCAGGGCATCACCAAGTCGTTCAAGGACCTGCAGGTGCTCCGGGGCGTCGATTTCGAGGTCGCGGCCGGCAGCATCTTCGCCCTGCTCGGCTCCAACGGCGCCGGCAAGACCACACTGGTCCGGATCCTGTCCACCCTGCTCAAGGCCGACGGCGGCACCGCCACGGTGTCCGGCCACGACGTCGCGACGAGTCCCGGCGACGTCCGCGAGTCGATCAGCCTGACCGGCCAGTTCGCGGCGGTCGACGAGGTGCTCACCGGACGGGAGAACCTCGTCCTGATCGCCAAGCTGCGCCATCTGAAGAACCCGGGCGCGGTCGCCGACGAACTGCTCGCGCGGTTCTCCCTGACCGAGGCGGGCCAGCGCAGGGCGGCCACCTACTCGGGCGGCATGCGCCGCCGGCTCGACATCGCGATGAGCCTGATCGGCGACCCGCCGATCATCTTCCTCGATGAGCCGACCACCGGGCTGGACCCGCAGGGCCGGATCGAGGTCTGGCAGACCGTCAAGCAGCTCGCCGAGAACGGCACCACCGTGCTGCTGACCACCCAGTACCTCGACGAGGCGGAGCAGCTCGCCGACCGGATCGCCATCCTGCACGAGGGAACGATCATCCAGAACGGCGCCCTCGCCGAACTCAAGCAACTTCTGCCGCCCGCCAAGGTCGAGTACGTCGAGAAGCAGCCCTCGCTCGAGGACGTCTTCCTGGCTCTGGTCGGCACCTCAGCGAAGGAATCCTGATGACCACCCACGTCCTCGCCGACACCGGCGTCCTGACCAGCCGCTCGCTGCGCCACATCCTCCGCAGCCCGGACACGATCATCACCACGGCGGTCACCCCGATCGCGATGATGCTGCTCTTCGTGTTCGTGCTCGGCGGCGCGATCAACACCGGGACCGACACGTCCTACGTCAACTACCTGCTGCCCGGGATCTTGTTGATCACGATCTCGTCCGGCATCGCCTACACCGCCTACCGGCTGTTCCTGGACCTGCAGGGCGGCATCTTCGAACGCTTCCAGTCGATGCCGATCGCCCGGTCCAGTGCACTCTGGGCCCACGTGCTCACCTCGCTGGCCGCGAACCTGGTCTCGGTCGCGCTGGTGATCGGGGTGGCGTTGATCATGGGCTTCCGTACCGGAGCCTCACCGCTGGCCTGGCTCGCCGTCGCCGGCATCCTGATCCTGTTCACCCTGGCCCTGACCTGGATCGCGGTGATCGCCGGACTGTCGGCGAAGTCGGTCGACGGGGCGAGCGCGTTCAGCTACCCGCTGATCTTCCTGCCGTTCATCAGCTCGGCCTTCGTCCCCACCACGTCGATGCCCGGACCGGTCGCCTGGTTCGCCGAGCATCAGCCGGTGACGTCGATCGTCAACACCATCCGGGCCCTGTTCGAGCAGCAGCCCGTCGGTGGCGAGATCTGGGTCGCGCTGGCCTGGCTGGTCGGCATCCTCGCCGTCGCGTACGGCTTCGCGGTCGTCATCTACCGACGCAAGATCAATTGATCTCGACCACCGCCGGCTCGGCGGGAGCCCGGTCCGCCGAGCGGCTCCCCCGCCGAGCCCGGCCGGCCACCCGCGCGGGGGATGCCGGGCACCGGGCCGCCGACCAGGCTGAACCCATGTCCACGACCACCGCCCTCGGCCAGACGCCGGGCGGCCGGGCGCCGACCGCCCCCGGCCGACGACGTCGGATCGTCCTCACCCTGATCACGGTCGGCTGGCTGCTCGGGTACGCGGTGCTCCGCGCCGCGTGGACGGTGCTCGGCCCACCGGCCGAGCTCTCCGCCGTCGGCGTCGACCTGGTGCTGCTGACCGGATGGCCCGGCGTCGGCACCCTGCTGGCGGCGGCCGTGATCGTCACCGCGCAGGCCGTGGCCGCCGGCCGCCACGACTCGCCGGCACCACGCACCACCGCGGGCACCGTGGCCCTCACGCTCGCCGGCCTGGTCCTCGCGGCAGCGCTGATCCTCGCCGGCGCGTTGATCCTGCTCGACCTCGTCGGCGGCGTCCTGCCCGGCCTCGGCGTCGCCTTCTTCCCGCTCGGCGCGGCGAGCCGGGCCGCCTGCATCGGGGCGGCCGTGTTGATCATGATCCACACCCGCCGGTTCTGGCTCGGCCGCCGCGCCACCCGGCCGGCCGCCGCGCCACGCACGGCGGCACCCGGCTGGGTGATCGGCGCCGGCTATCTCGCGGTCACCGGCTGCCTGGTCCGGCTCGGCGCACAGCTGGTCGTCGGCCTGGAGGCCAACCCGTTCGCCGGCGGACCCAGCATGATCGTCTTCGAGGTCGGCTTCCTCCTCGCCGGACTGTTGCTGCCGCTGGCACTGGTCCACCGGTGGGGTCGGATCTGGCCGTTCTGGGTGCCCGGACTGGCCGGCCGACGGATCCCGCGGTGGCTGTTGATCATCCCCGGCGTCGGACTCGGGGGCGGGATGACCTCGTACTTCGGCCTGATGACCGCGCAGATGATCGCCGAACGGATCCAGGGCCGGAACCCGTTCCCGCCCGCGGGCGGCCTCGACCTGCCCGAGCCGTTCTTCTGGGTGTCGGTCCCGGCCTATCTGGTCTGGGGCGTCGGGCTGTTGATCGGCGCGATCAGCTACACCCGGCTGACCCGCCGCGGTCGACGCCCTCCTAGTGGAAGAGGCGGCTCAACAGTCCCGGCCGACGGGAGCCCGCCGGGTCGGTGCCCGGCAGCCGCTTCGTCCACTCCAGCGGCGAGATCTCGATCTTGCTCTGCTGGTCCCCGTTCCAGCTGGCCGGCAGATCCTCCGCGATCAGCCGGCTGAGCACCTTCGGCATCATCCGGGCGATGCCCGCGTCACAGGCGGCCGCGTCCGGCCCGACGGCGAAGTAGCCGAGTCGCAGCACCCGGGTGTCCAGCGCGGTCTCGAGGTCCTGCTCGGTGTAGTACACGCCGCCGAGGATGCCGCCCCGGGAGCCGCCCCGTTCCTTGCACTCGGCCGCCACCCGCTCCATCGCCGCGTCGCGGGTGTAGCCGGCGTTGTGCACGGCCACCACCTGGTCGGTCCGGTTCAGCCGGGCGAAGGCACGGTCGAGCCGCTCGAACGCCGTCGGCCCGGTCCAGTCCCGCTGCCGGCGCTCCGCCTCGGCCACCCGGCGGTCGATCTCGGCGCCGAGGGTGACCCGTTCCGCGTCGGTGACGTTGCCGTCCAGGTATTCGTCGAACAGCGCCGTCCTGATCTCGCTCGGGGTCAGGAATCCACCGTCGATCAGATGATCGAGAACCCGATCATCATCGTCGTCCAGCGGCGCCATGCGGGCAGCCTACCCGGCGACCGGTCACCTGAAATCAGGGAAATCCCGGGGCTCAGGAGCCCTCGATCGCCTTCTTCCGGGCGGGGGTGTCGAGCACGTCGCCGACGATCGCCCCGGACCGCTTGGGGCCGCCGTACCGGGAGATCAAATTGATCATGGTCTGGACCCGGTTCCGGTTGCCCAGCAGGGAAACGATGTGGACGGCGATCCAGACCAGCCAGGCGATCAGGCCACGGCCCTTGACGCCGATCGGCAGCTGCATCACCGCATCGGCCCGGCCGATCGTGGCCATCGTGCCCTTGTCCCGGTACGCGAACGGCTCCGGCAGCTCATGGCGGTGCAGCCGCGCGATCTGGCGGGCGGCGTGCTTGCCCTCCTGGATCGCCGGCTGGGCCAGCTGGGCCTGCGGGTCCCGCACGATCAGCGCGATGTCGCCGGCGGCGAAGATCCGCTCCTGGCCGATCACGCGGAGATCCGGCTCGACCTCGATCCGGCCGCCCTTGCCGAGCGGCAGCCCCCAGTCGGCCAGCCCCTTGTCGCCGGCCACCCCGGCCGCCCAGATCACCAGATCGACCGGCATCGAGGTGTCGTCGGCGAAGTCGACCCGGTCCGCGTGCACCCGGGTGATCGCCGTCTTCAGCCGTACGTCGACGCCGCGCTTGATCAACTCGCGCAGGGCGTACCGCCGCAGCGAGTCGTCGAACGGCGGCAGCACCGCGTCGCCCATCTCGACCAGCACCACGTGCACCATGGCCGGATCCAGCTCCGGATAGACGGACCGGACCGCGTTGTCGCGCAGCTCGGCGAGTGCCCCGGCCATCTCGACGCCGGTCGCGCCGCCGCCGACCACGACCACGGTGAACCGGCCCGGGCCGGTCGCGGGATCGGTGTGGCTGGCGATCGTCTCCAGACCGCCGAAGATCGTGTCCCGGACCCGGAGTGCCTCGGCACGGGTGTACATCGACATCGAGTAGTCGGCGGCACCCGGGATGCCGAAGTGGTTCGTGGTCACCCCGGTCGCGATGATCAGGTAGTCGTACGGGATCCGCAGGTCGTCCGCGCAGAGCAAGGCCCGATGATCATGATCGATCCCGGTCACGGTGGTGCGCCGGAACCGTACCCCGCGACGGCGGGCCGCGAAGAAGCGCAGCGAGTAGGTGACGTCGCCCGGGTTCAGCCCACCGGTGGCCACCTGGTAGAGCAACGGCTGGAACGTGTTGTACGGGTGGTGGTCGACGAGGGTCACCCGGAATCCCGACTTCGCCAGCTCGGCGGTCGCCGATATCCCTGCGAATCCTGCCCCCAGCACCACGACATGAGGCATCTCGGTCACGTTCATAGTCAACCAGTCCGGGTCGGGCCGGATTCCTGGGCCACCCTGTGGCGTCGGTCTCGCGGCGTGGCGGTGGCCGGCCCGTACGCCTGCAGCCAGTGGCCGAGCTCGTCCAGCACCGTGGTCCGGACCGGCTCGGCGGACAGCAGCAGGTCGTGGATCCCGCCGTCGAACCGCAGCACCGTCACCTGCCGGCCGAGCTTCGGCGCCCGGGCGACGATCTGGTCGACGTCGAGCACGATGTCGGCCTCCAGGAACGTCTCCTTCCAGCGCAGCCCGAAGTCGCTCCGCCCGGCCGCCATCACCAGCACCGGCTGCCGCAGCGAGAGCCCGGCCGCGATCCGCTGGTGACCGCGGAGGACCGCGCGCAGCCAGCCGACCCGGACCGGCGGCGACGGCGACTGCTTCCAGGCCTGGTCGTAGTCCCATTCGCCGCCGAGGCCGCGGTGCAGCGTCCGGGCGTAGTAGCCGCGGTCGGGCAGCGGCAGCGTCGCGGTGGGCCGCCGGCCGCCGATCGCGTCGATCACCGGCGAGCCGAGCGCCCGGACCACCCAGGAGCCCTGCAGGTCCAGCCAGGGCGAGTTCAGCACCAGCGCGGACAGCCGCTTGGGGTGCCGGTCGGCCCACAGGCTCGCCACCAGCCCGCCGGTCGAGTGCCCCATCAGCACCAGGTGGTCGTGCTCGGCCAGCACCTCGGCGCTGGCGGCGTCCAGCTCGGCGTCGTAGTGGTCGAGATCGGAGACGAAGCCGGCCAGCTGGCCGGGTCGCAGGCTGCGGCCGTACCGCCGCAGCTCGACGGCGTAGAAGTCGTAGCCGAGGGCGATCAGCGCCTCGGCCAGGTGGGTCTGGAAGAAGTAGTCGTTCCAGCCGTGGACATAGAGCACGGCGACCCGGGTCCGCGGGCCGGGTCGCAGCCGGCGCACGAGAGTGCCGACCAGCTCTGTGTCCGGGTCCTCGCCGATCGCCAACTCGGCGTCCGGCAGCTCGAGGTCCCGTCGCTGGTAGCCGGCCAGGACGTCCTGACGCCAGCCCGTCATGGCCGGCGTCCCATCACCGCACGATCCGCAGATTCACCGGATAACGGTACTGCTCACCGCGCTGCGCGGCCATCGTCGCCAGGATGCACGCGATCACCGCCGCCAACCCGACCAGCGGCACCAGCACCACGCCGAGCAGGATCACGACCAGCAGCGCACAGACGACCTGGGTGATCGTGTACAGGATCGAGAAGTTCAACGCCTCCACCACCGACTCGCGCAACCACGCGCTGCGGTGGGCGAAACCGAACCACACCATCGTCGGACCGACGAACCCGAAGAACGGGATCGAGAGGTGCGCAACCGTCGCCCACAACCGTTCGTCACCCGGAGAGAGTGACGGCGTCGGCGCCGCCACGAACGGGTCGGTGCCGGGTTGGCCGGGTCCGTGCGGACCTTGGCGGTACGGGTCAGGGCCGCCCGGGCCGGGCCGAGGGTCGTGACTCATGGGCTCAACGTAGACCGGGCGAACCGGTCGTCCGGGGGATCATCCGGACTTGCGGAGATCCCCGTAGCCGTCCGAATTGGAGTCGGAGTCCTGGTCGTACTCTGAAGCCAGGTCCTCGTAGCCCGGAGGTACGTGCCCCCCAGGATCGCTACGAAGCTCTTGCTCGAGCGAAGAAATATCCATATCCACCGGACGATATTTCAGCTCGCGGGCTACCTTCGTCTGCTTCGCCTTCGCACGGCCGCGCCCCATATCGGGTCGACCCCCTCGCATGTGTCTGCCGGCGGACTAAGCCGCGGGCTCAAGTCGGTCATGTCGTGACAGACAGGCTACCCAATGGTCGGGACACCGCCAACCTGAGGGCGGTTGTCCCGCGCGCCGGAATCGGAGTCCGGACACCGCTTACTTCCGCGGGTGATTCCCGGTCAGTGAGACACGTTCTCCGGTGCTGGCCGGGTCGGCGGCCACGGCTTCCCCGCAAACCCAGGCCTGGACGCCCCGATCGGCGAGTACGGCGAGCGAAGCGTCGGCCGCCTCGGCGGGAACGACGGCGATCATGCCGACCCCGAGATTGAGCGTCGCCTCGAGATCCGGCACCGAAATGTCGCCGATCTCACGGATGAGATCGAAGACCGGCTGCGGCATCCAGCTGGACCGGTCGACGGTGACCCGGACCTGGTCCGGGATCACCCGGGCCAGGTTGGCCGCCAGGCCGCCGCCGGTCACGTGGGCGAAGGTGTGCACCTCGACCGCGTCCAGCAGGGCCAGGCAGTCGAGGGCGTACACCTTGGTCGGGGTCAGCAGTTCCTCGCCCAGGGTCCGGCCGAGCTCCGGCACGTCGCGGTCCAGCGCCCAGCCGGCGTCGGTGAGCAGCACCTTGCGGGCCAGCGAGTAGCCGTTGGAGTGCAGGCCGGAGGACGCCATCGCGATCACCGCGTCGCCCGCGCGGACCCGGTCCGGGCCGAGGATCTCGGCCCGCTCGACGACGCCGGTGGAGGCGCCCGCGACGTCGTAGGCGTCCGGCTCGAGCAGACCCGGATGTTCGGCGATCTCGCCGCCGACCAGGGCACAGCCGGCCGCGACACAGGCCTCGGCGATGCCCTTGACGATCGCCTCGATCCGTTCCGGGACGACCTTGCCGCAGGCGATGTAGTCGGTCATGAACAGCGGTTCGGCGCCGCACGCGACGAGGTCGTCGACCACCATGCCGACCAGGTCGAAGCCGATCGTGTGGTGCACGTCCATCGCCTGCGCGATCGCCACCTTGGTGCCGACGCCGTCGGTCGAGGTGGCCAGCACCGGGTGGTCGTACCGCTTCAGGGCGGAGGCGTCGAACAGCCCGGCGAACCCGCCCAGGCCGCCGATCACCTCGGACCGAGCCGTCTTGCCGACCCATTCCTTGATCAGGTCGATCGACTTGTCGGCGGCGTCGATGTCCACGCCTGCGGCGGCGTAGGCCGACTGCTTCTCTTCGGTGCTCATGGGCGCCCCGTTCATGGTCGAGACAGGGCGTCGGCGGCGCCGAGGCCGGCGGTCAAGGTGGGGACACCGTCGAGGTCGGTCCGGCGCTCGGTGTCGAGGACCTGCTTGCCGAGGCGCTCGGCCAGCGGCAGCTCGACCGGGTAGACGCCGTCGAAACAGGCCCGGCAGAGATCGTCCTTCGGCACCGTGGTGGCCTCGATCAGACCGTCCAGGCTGACGTAGCCGAGCGAGTCGGCGCCGATCGACCGGCAGATCTCGTCGGTGCTGAGGCCGTTGGCGATCAGTTCGGCGCGGGTGGCGAAGTCGATGCCGTAGAAGCACGGCCATTTCACGGGCGGTGACGAGATCCGTACGTGCACCTCGGCGGCGCCCGCTTCGCGGAGCATCCGGACCAGCGCGCGCTGGGTGTTGCCGCGGACGATCGTGTCGTCGACGACCACCAGCCGCTTGCCCTCGATCACGTCGCGGAGCGGGTTCAGCTTGAGCCGGATGCCGAGCTGGCGGATGGTCTGGCTCGGCTGGATGAAGGTCCGGCCGACGTAGGAGTTCTTGACCAGGCCGACGCCGTACGCGATGCCGGACTGCTCCGCGTACCCGATCGCGGCGGGGGTGCCGGACTCGGGCACCGGGATGACCAGGTCGGCGGTGGCCGGATGCTGCCGGGCCAGGATCCGGCCGATCTCGACCCGGGTCGAGTGCACCCGGCGGCCGGAGATCGTCGTGTCCGGCCGGGCCAGGTAGATGTGCTCGAACAGGCAGCCCTTCGGCTCGGCCGGGGCGAAGCGCCGGGACCGCAGGCCGCCGGCGTCGATGGTGATCAACTCGCCCGGCTCGACCTCGCGGATGAACGAGGCGCCGACGATGTCCAGCGCCGCGGTCTCGCTGGCGACCACCCAGCCGGACTCGAGCCGGCCCAGCACCAGCGGGTGGATGCCCTGCGGGTCGCGGGCCGCGTAGAGGGCTTCCTCGTCCATGAAGACCAGGCAGTACGCGCCGCGCAGCCGGGGCAGCACCTCGGCCGCGGCGTCCTCGGTGTTGAGATCGGGGTAGGTGGCGATCAGGGCCGTCACCAGCGAGGTGTCGTTGACCGCCTCACCGCTCAGCGCGCCCGGCACCAGCGAGCCGCCGGAGCGGTCCCGCTCGGCCAGCCAGTCGGCCAGCTCGACGGTGTTGGTCAGGTTGCCGTTGTGGCCCAGCGCGATGCCGCCGGTGGCGGTCGGCCGGAACGTCGGCTGGGCGTTGGCCCAGACACTGGCACCGGTCGTGGAGTAGCGGGTGTGCCCGACCGCGACGTGGCCGCGGAGCGACTCCAGCGAGCGCTCGTCGAACACCTGCGAGACCAGCCCCATGTCCTTGAAGACCATGATCTGGGACCCGTTGCTGACCGCGATGCCGGCCGACTCCTGGCCGCGGTGCTGCAGCGCGTAGAGGCCGAAATAGCTCAGCTTGGCGACTTCCTCGCCGGGCGCCCAGACACCGAACACACCACAGGCATCGCGCGGTGCGTCGGCGGCGTTGGGGGTGTTTGAGGAGTCGCAGGAGTGGGCCGGTCGATGATCAGCACGTACCACCGCTTCATCGTAGCGTGACCTGCTGTTCTGGCCGCATTTCCGCGTCCGTCCCGGCCGGTTGCGGGCTTTCGGGGGTACGGGCGAGCCGGCGCCAGCCGGCCACGGCGACGGCGGCCAGGACGACCGCGCCCAGCACGGCGACCACGACCAGGCCCTGGGTGAACGCCTGCCGGGCCGAGGCGGCCAGCAGTTCACCCTGGCCGGGCGGGAGTTCGGCGGCTACGGCGAGCGCCCTGGAGATGCCCTCGGCGGCACCGGGGTCGGCCTGGTGGCCGAGGGCGGTCCGGTAGACCAGCGTGCCGACGCTGCCGAGCAGCGCGATGCCGAGCCCGATGCCCAGCTCGTTGCCGGTCTCCGAGATCGCGGACGCGGCACCGGCCTGGTCGGGCGGCGCCGAGCCGACCACCAGGTCGGTGGCCAGCGCGGTGGCGCCGCCGATCCCGCCGCACGCGATCGTGAACCCGAGGACCGGGATCAGCGGGCCACCGGTCGCCGAGGTCAGGGCCAGGACGGCGAAGCCGATCATGGTGATCACGATCCCGGCGAAGATCAACACACCGCGGCGCACCCAGCGCAGCAACACCGGCGCCGCCAGACTGGAGATGATCATGACGACCATCTGCGGCAGCAGCCAGAGCCCGGCCTGAATCGGGATCAGCTGGGCCACCGTCTGCAGGTAGAGCGACACCAGCAGGAACGTGCCGCCCATCAGTGAGGCAGACACCACCATGATCACGATCACGGTACGGAAGGTGGGCTCGGCGAACAGCCGGAGCTGGAGCAGCGGGTCGTCCAGCCGGCGTTGACGCCGAACGAAGATCACCGCGCAGACGACGCCGACCGCCGCCGGCAGCAGGCTCAGCCAGAGCGGGGCTCCGCGGGCGAACTCCTTGACGCCGAAGACGAACGGGAGGATCGCGGCCAGCGACAGCGCCACGCTGGGCAGGTCGAGCCGGCCCGCCTTCGGTGCCCGGAACTCCGGCAGCAAGAACGGGCCGGCGATCAGCAGGATGATCATCACCGGTACCGCGATCAGGAACACCGAGCCCCACCAGAAGTGCTCCAGCAGCAACCCGCCGACCAGCGGCCCGACCGCGTTGCCGCCCATGAAGCAGCACATCCAGGCCCCGATCGCGATCGCCCGCTGCCGCTCGTCGGTGAAGAGGTTGCTGATCAACGCCAACGTCGACGGCGCGACCGTCGCGCCCGCGATGCCGAGCAGCGCCCTGGCCGCGATCAGGACCTCGATCGTCGGAGCGAACGCGGCGATCACGGACGCGATCCCGAAGATCACGGCACCGATCAGGAGCAGTTTGCGGCGACCGATGCGGTCACCGAGGTTGCCCATGGTGATCAGCAGGCCGGCCACCACGAAGCCGTACACGTCGGTCACCCACAACTGCTCCGTCTGCCCGGCCCCGAGATCCGCGCTCAGCCGGGGCAACGCCAGGTAGAGCACGCTCATGTCGAGCGACAGCAGGACGGTCGGCAGACCGAGCACCACCAGCCCCAACCAGCTCTTCAACGATCCCTTGCTTCCCATGAGCAGCACCGTAGACCATTCTGATTGCATTATGCAAGCAGTCTTGATCTGGAGATCTGGCGCAGTCGGTGGGGGCGAGGGCCGGAGGGGTGAGTGCCGTGGACCGAGTGCCATGGACCGAGTGCCGTAGGCCCGGGTCGGGGGCCCGGCTGGGCCGGTGCAGCCAGGCCTGCACGAATGCGGATGCCCGGGATGTCTCGATCAGCGTGCGTCGCGGCGCGGGCCGAGATCGGCGCCGATCCAAGTGACACAAATCTGACCCACGACGATAGAGAAAACGGTTTCCGAGGCGCCGGGACACCCGCAAGAGCCAGATTTGTGTCACATGCATCCAGCAGTCGGGTTCTGGCCCTTGCCGGCCCAGAACGGGCTGCCGTACGACGCGCCGCCGCGGCTGCGACACGCCGCAATCCAACGGAAGGGGCATGGTGGCTGCTCCGCGGGCCTCCCGCGAGATGCTCCCCTGCTCCCGCTTGACAGGATCGACAGGCTCAGGGCACGTACAGAGGATCAGGCGGGTGGGCCGGACTGGATTCGAGTGAGGAGGTGGTCGGGAGTGACTTCGGAGCCGTCCTCCAGCCACCAGGTGACGCCGGCCGTCTCGTACTCGGCGGCGCGGGCCGCGTCGGGCGCCCAGGTCGGGTTGGGCGACCAGATGACGACGTCGGCACCGGCAGTCCCTCCAGAACGTTCGAAGTCGGCTCGGATGGTCGCCAATTCGTCCGGGGTCGGGAGGCGGAAGTCGTCCGCCTCGTCGCGGATCTGCGGGAACAGACCGTCCGCGCCCCGGGCGCCTCGGACCGGGGCGCGCCGGGGCCAGAAGCCGCTGGTCCAGAGCGGTACGTCGGCGGGCGGGAAGCGGACGGCCGAGACCTGGAAATGATCACCGGCGTGGTCGACGGTCTCGCCGGCCAGCAGCCGCCGCAGCACCGGTACGCCCTCGTCGAGGCGGGCGGCCAGTTCGGAGCGCTTGGCGGACTCCCCCCAGCGGCTGTAGTCCCAGCCGACGCCGGTGCCGAGCCCGAGGATCAGCCGGCCGCCGGACAGGGACTGCAGGGTGCTCGCCTGCAGGGCCAGGGTGCCGAGCCGGCGACGCGGCAGTGGGGTGACCATCGGGCCGATCATGATCGACTCGGTGGCCTGGGCGATCGCGGCCAGGGTCACCCACGGGTCCGCGAAGGGCGGTTCGTAGGCGTCCGGCGTGATCAGGTCCCACATGAAGAAGCCGTCCCAGCCGGCCTGCTCCGCCGCGACCGCAAGATCACGAAGGGCGGCCGGGTCACCGTACGGTCCGTAGGAAGGTACATACACTCCGTAGCGCATGATCGACACAGCGCCGCCGAGCGGCCGGATTATTCCGGCGTCAGCCGCCGGTGATCACGCCGACGGCGATGCCGAGGGTCGCAGTGTTGTACAGGAAGGACAGCACGGCGTGGGCCAGCAGCTGGGCCCGGATCTGGGTCGTCCGCGTCTCGACGTCGGAGACCGCGAAGGACACCCCGACGGTGAAGGCGAAGTAGGCGAACTCGACCAGCGTCGGTTCCGGCTGGTCGGGGAAGTTCAGGATCCGCTGCGGCAGCGCGTCGTGATAGAGGTGCGCGTACCGCTCGGCGTACCCGAAATGGAGGATCGCCCAGGACATGATCACGGCCGGCACCGCGAACAGCTTCGACGCGTCGGCCGGCAGGTCGCCGAGCATCGCCTCGCCGAACCGGTCGGCGACCACGATCGACAGGCCGGCGCCGATTCCGGTCAGGCTGATCAACAACGTGAACAGGTAGCCGAGCCGGCGCGGCATCAGTGCGTCCCGCCAGTCCGGATCCCGGCCGAGCCGCACCCGCCGGAGCCGCCGGCCCCGGATCAGCAGATAGCCGATCGCCGCCAGGGTCCAGGACAGCAGCACCAGGAAGTCGTCGCTGATCACCAGGGCCAGGCTCAGCGCGATCAGGGTGAGGTCGAGCACCCGAGCCGGCAGGTACTTGAGCTTTCCCATGCCTCCCCTTCCGCAGCCGCTGCGCTGACGCTAGCAGCGTGGGCGGCCCGGCCCCCGTAGACCGACGGGGGACGGTACGGGAGCCGGGCCTGTGGCGGGTTGGTGGGGGGCCTTGGTCAGAGACGACCCGCCTTCATCTCGGTGACCAAGTAATCGGCCTGACGGATCGCCAGCGCGACGATCGTCAGGGTCGGGTTGGCGGCGGCCCCGGTGGTCATCACCGACCCGTCGCTGATGAAGAGGTTCGGCACCGTGTGCGCCCGGCCCCAACGATCCACCACACCGTCCTCGGCGCGCTCCGACATCCGGCAGGTGCCGAGGTTGTGCGTCGACGGGTACGGCGGCGTGTGGTGCACGCTGAGCGCACCGACTGCACCGTAGATCGCGTCGGCCGCCGCGTAGGCGTGCTCGCGCATCGCCACGTCGTTCGGATGATCATCGAAGTGGACGTTCGCGACCGGGATCCCGTGTTGATCGTGAACGTCCGGGTTGAGCGTGATCCGGTTGGTGGGCTGCGGCAGGTCCTCGCCGACGATCCACAGCCCCGCCGTACGGACGTAGGCCTCCAGCTTCTCGGTGAACGGCCGGCCCCACTCGCCGGGCTCGATGAAGCTGGCCAGGAAGGCCGGCCCGAGCGACAGGGTCTCCAGGTAGTAGCCGCCGGCGAAGCCGCGGCCGGGATCATGTTTGGCCTCGTCGGCGATCACGCCGGCCATCGTCTCGCCGCGATACATCCGGACCGGCCGGTCGAAGATCGCGTACGCCGAGCCGGTGGTGTGCCGCAGGTAGTTCCGGCCGACCTGGCCGGACGCGTTGGCCAGCCCGTCCGGATGCAGCGAGCTCGCACTGAGCAGCAGCAGCCGCGGCGTCTCGATCGAATTCCCTGCCACACAGACGATCCGGGCCGCCTGCCGGTGCAGCCGGCCGGCCGCGTCGACGTACTCCACCGCGTCGACCTTGCCGGCCGCATCGTGGCTGATCTTGGTCGCCTGGCACTCCGGGCGTAGGTCGAGCTTGCCGGTCGCGAGCGCACGCGGGATCTCCCGGACCAGGGTCGACCACTTCGAGGTGTTCTTGTCGCCCTGGAAGTTGAACCCGTCCTGGATCGACGCGGGGCGGCCGTCGTACGGCTCGGCGTTCGTCGCGTACGGCCCCGTCGCGTAGAACCTGTAGCCGACCCGCTCGGCCCCTCCTGCGAAGACGATGTAGTTGTTGTTGGCCGGCAGCGGCGGCCGGCCGTGGCGATGGGTCGACCCCATCGCGATCTCCGCCCGGTCGTACCAGGGCGCCAGCTCCTCGAGGCTGATCGGCCAGTCCAGCAGGGCGGCACCGTCGATGTCACCGTACGTGCTCCGGGCGCGGAACTCGTGCGCCATGAACCGAGGCGTCGCACCGGACCAGTGGGTGGTCGAACCGCCGACCGCCTTGACGATCCAGGCGGGCAGATTCGGGAAGTCCTGCGCGATCCGCCAGGAACCGCTGGTGGTCCGCGGGTCCAGCCAGGCCATCTGCTGGAACGCCCGCCACTCGTCGTTCTCGTAGTCGTCGTTGGTCAGGTGCGGTCCGGCCTCCAGCAGGACACAGGGCACGCCCGCCCCGGTGAGTTCGTACGCCAGCGTGCCGCCCCCGGCACCGGACCCGATGATCACGACCGCCGGCTCGGCGGCGTCGATGGCGGCCATCAGTGATCACCGCCGACCAGCTCGACCCGCTGCTCCGCCGTGTACTCCTCGACGCGCGGCCGGGGCAGCCAGTCAAGATCATCGAAGCCGCGGTCCAGGTAGCCGCCCTTGTCGAACGACGGGCCCTCGTAGCCGAGCAGCTCCCAGACTTCATGATCATCGTAGAGCGCGACGATCACCGTCCCGTGCACCAGGCCGAAGAAGTCTGAGTCGGCGATCCGTTCCACCACGGCGGTTGCCTCCTCGTCGCCGAGCGCGGTGAAGGATCCGCCGGCATCGGCGTCGAGTTGATCAAGGCCCTCGGCCAGCGGCCCGCCGGCCTCCTGGACCGCCTCCGCGGCCCGCCGGTACGGCCCGTCCGGGAAGTCCGGGTGCGGATAGGCGACCCGGATCAGCCGGACCAAGGTGTCACGTTGCGCCTCGGTCAGCGACCCGGGTTCATGATCAGGTTCGGACGTGGTGTCCTGTCGCAGTCCGACCGGCTCGAGTTGATCTTCGTCCGAGGATGAGTCCGGCATCAGTGCCCCCTTGTCCCGCGCCGCAGCGGGATAGCAGGACGCTAACCCCGCCGAACGCCCTTGACCACAACGATTCTCACTCGCTGAGGTACGGCCCTCCGACAGGCTCAGGGCCCAGCGGTCAGGTTTCGGAACCGCGCAGACAGGCACCGACGCGCGACGCGACCTGTCGCAGCCGGGCCGCCAGTCGCTGCTCGACCCCGGCCAGCCGTTCCGGCTGCGCGGACACCGCGACCGCTCCGAGCAGGGCCGAGTCGCCGCCCCGGACCGGCACGGCCGCGCACGCCCAACCCGGCAGGAACTCCTCGTGCTCCCAGGAGATCCCGCGCCGCGCGACCTCGTCCAGTTCGGCGTCCAGCGTGACCCGCTCGGTGATCGTGTTCGCGGTCAGGGCTCGCAGCGGATGTCTGGCCAGGAACAGATCCCGGCCGGGCTGGTCCAGGTCGGCCAGCAGGATCTTGCCGAACGCGGTGCTGTGCGGCACCTCATGGAAGCCGAACCGCAGCGGCTTCAGCCGTGGGCAGTCCGGCGAGTCGACGACGTGCACCAGGACCAGCTCGCCGCCGCGGTAGAGCGCCAGATAGGAGGCGAACCCGGTCGACTCGTGCAGCGCGGCGATCTCCCGGGCGACCGGCCGGGACAGCCCGAGCTGGCGGTGCAGGGCCAGGCCGAGCCGGTGCAGCTTGTAGCCGAGCTCGTACCGGCCCTCGCTGCGGATGTGCACCAGGTAGTCGCTGTCCACCAGGTCCTTGGTCAGCCGGTAGACGGTCGGCAACGGGAGTCCGAGGGCAGTGGCGACCTCGCGCGCGCCCGCTCCTCCCCGCTCGGCGACGAGTTCGAGGATCGCGAGGGTGCGCTCCACCGGACCGGATCGGCCTTGATCAGGCGACCGCGCCTGCTCAACCATGGGTCCATCGTGCCCTACCGGGCCCGGCCGCGTGGGCGATTCGGTGCCATGATGGCGGCAACCCGTACCCCTGAGAGCGGAGGCGCCGATGCACTTCATCGTGGTCAAGTTCACCACCAAGCCGGACTGGTCGGAGCGCTGGATGGACCTCGTCGCCGGCTTCACCGCGGCGACCCGCGCGGAGCCCGGCAATCTCTGGTTCGACTGGTCCCGCAGCGTCGAGAACCCCGCCGAGTTCGTCCTGGTGGAGGCGTTCACCGACGACGGCGCCGGGCCGCACGTCAACAGTGATCACTTCAAGCAGGCGATGCAGGACATGCCGCAGGCGCTGGCCTCGACGCCCAAGATCATCAGCCGCTCGGTCGACGGCGACGACTGGGACGCCATGGGGGAACTCACCGTCGAGTGACGCGACGGCCCCGGGTGAGGTCGCGCACGTAGTCCGCCACCGCCTCGGCCGACTCGGAGCCGTGGAACGGTCCGAGGTAGTGGCTCCGGTGTGCGGCCCGCGACTCGGCCAGCGGATCGGCGCCGAGCAGGTCGTCCAGCACCCGGTCCAGTTCGGCCAGGTCGCGGTCGATGACGTAGGCGGAGCGGCTGATCGGGTACGCGTCCCGGAACGCGTCGGGGTCCGGCTCGGACATCGCGGTCATCGCGTACGGGCGGCCGGCGGCGAGGAAGTCGGTCACCACGGCCGACACGTCGGAGATCAGCGCGTCGGCGGCGTTGATGCACTCGGCCAGGGAGCGGTCCAGTTCGGCCGCCGCACCCCAGAGGTGTTTTCGGCCGCTCTGCTCACGGTCCTCGGCGAGCATCATGTGCGCCTCGGCGATCGTCGTCCGGTCGCCGGCGTGGCGGCCGCTGAACGGGTGGCTCCGGAAGATCACGGTCAGTTCGCGGTCCAGCAGGGCCTCGATCAGCCGCGGCGCCAAGGGCAGCGAGGTGTGGTCGTCACTCGCGTCGACACCGCGCCAGGTCGGGGCGTAGAGGACGGTCGTCGGTTGGCCGGCCGGCCGCGGGCCGTCGGTGACGTCGCCGACCTGGGGCCGGCCCAGCACGTCGAATCGATCCCGCGGGATCTCGATGCCGTGCGCCGCGTACCGCTCGATGCCGGCCTCCCCGCTGGTGACGATCCGGTCGTACTCGGCGTGCCGCTGGTTGACGTTGCCGGGCTTGTCGGAGTCGCCGTGGTTGAGCCAGACATGCGTCAGCCGGTCGAGTTCCAGGAAGGTACGGTTCCGCTTGCTGTTCTGGACGTAGAACGCGGCCCGGACGCTCTTCGGCAGCACCAGGTCGAGGTCCTCCGGCGTCGGGTCGGCGACCAGCAGCAGCGGCGCCCGGGTGATCTGGCGGATCAGGTCGGCGGCGCCGGCGTCACTGGTCAGGATGAGGTACGGCTCGCCGGAGGCGGCCAGATACGGCTCCCACATCTGGCACTGGTAGCGGGCCCCGCCGTGTCCCGCGTACGGCATCGCGAACGTCGGCCGCAGCGTGCGCAGGGCCCGCGCCAGCCGGGCCCGGTCGGCCCGCCCGGCCCGCGGATCCGCCGAGGTGGCCGCCGGTGCTCCGGGCAGATTCCAGGTCGTGATCACCGGCAGCGGTTCGCCGCTCGCCGCGCCGTCGCCCCGCCGCCGCGGCAGCAGCCGGTCGATCGCCGCTCGCACGTCACGCTCCATCTGCCCCGCCGTCCCCTGGAAAGTGCTTGCCTCCTCGCCGAGGTTCCACCGTACTGGGCGCGGATGCCGACCGCGCCGGGGTGCGACGGACTACGCTGACCCGATGATCGCTCTCCGGGCGCGACTCGGGAAGCTCCGTCGCCTCCCCACCGACCCCTTCCGGCAGGGCCTGATCAATGTCGGCGCGATCGCGGCCGTCTGCCTGCTGCTGGCCGGCGGTGGGCCCGTGCCGGTGATCATCGGCATCGGCTGCGGCCTGATCAGCCTGGTCCTGTTGGTCCGGCGGCTACGCCGTCCGCTGCGCCGGCCCGCGGGCGCCCGCGCCGAGGTCGCGACGGCCGGGGCACGGGCGCTGCTGGCCCTGGCGGTCGCCGCCGGCGGCGTGCTGCGCCGCCCCGACGACGCCGGCTGGTGGTACCTCGCCGCCGGTATCGCGATGCTCGTGGTGCTCACCGAGGCTTCGGTCCGGACCCTGCTGACGGTCCGCGGGCAGCGGACCGTGCACCTGCCGGGAGCTCCGACGATCCCCGAGCCGCGGCTGCCGTCCGGGATCCAGGTGCAGGCCTGGCTGGCGGTGCTCCTGATCGGCGTGGTCCTCGCGGCGGTCGGTGCGCCCGGCTGGCTCTGGGTGGTGGTCGCGCTGCTCGCCGTACCGCTGCAGGCCGTGGTCGCCTACGACGCGCTCCGGGCCCGGCTGGCCGAGCGCCGGGCCGTCGACGGCGTGCCGGCCGCGCTGGCCCGCTACCGGCCCGAGTTCGCCGTCTACTACGCGGCCAGCTCGGGGGTGAACTACCAGTTGGGCATGTGGCTGCCGTACCTGGAGCGGCTGGGCCGGCCGTACTTCGTGATCACCCGCGAGACGTCGACGATCCCCGCGATCGCCGAGCTCACCGACGCGCCGATCCTGGTCCCGGACCCGGCCGACGTCTCGCGCAGCCTGGACCGGATGGTGGTGCCGACCCTGCGGGCCGCGTTCTACGTCCAGGGCAGCCCGGCCAACCAGACCTTCCAGCGGTTCCGCAACCTCACCCACATCTGGCTGAACCACGGCGAGTCCGACAAGCCGGCCAACTTCCATCCTCGGCACGCCAGCTACGACAAGCTGTTCGTCGCCGGCCGGCTCGCGATCGACCGGTACGCCGACCACGGGATCACCGTGCCGGAGCAGAAGTTCGTCCTGGTCGGCCGGCCCCAGATCGAGCGGATCGCGGTGGCCGACGAGATACGCCCGGCGGACCCGCGGACCGTGCTCTACGCGCCGACCTGGCGCGGCGGCCGGGAGAGCACGAACTACTGCTCGCTGGCCTGGGGCGTCGACCTGGTCCGCGCATTGCTGGACCGCGGGGCGGTCGTGATCTTCCGGCCGCACCCGCTGAGCCACCGGGACCCGACCGACGCCGGCCGGATCGCCGAGATCCACCTGATCCTGGCCGATGATCGGGAACGGACCGGCCGGCCGCACCGGTGGGGCGCGGCCGCCGAGGTGGACGCCGCGGTGGCCGACTGCTGCAACGCCGCGGACGCGTTGATCACCGACGTCTCCTCGGTCGCGTCCGACTTCCTGGCTTCCGGCAAGCCGTTCGCCATGATCTCCACGAAGCTCGCCGCCGACGCGTTCCGAGCTGAGTTCAAGGTCGCCGGCGCCGGCTACGTGATCGGGCCGGAACTGGCCGGGCTGGACCAGGTCCTTGATCAACTTCTTGGGGCCGACGAACTGCGGCCGGACCGGCTGGCCTTCCGTACCTACTGTCTGGGTGATCGGCTCGGGCCGGACGCTGCGGAGCCGTTCCGGGAGGCGGTCATCGCGATTCTGGACCGGACCACCGATACTCCACCTCCGGCCGCCCCGGACCACCGTAGCGAGAGTCCCGCTCGGCCAGCCTAGCCACGGCCAGGTGCTCGAGATAGCGCCGTGCGGTGACGCGCGAGACGCCCACCGCCGCCGCCACTTCGGTCGCCGACGCGGGCCTCTGCCGGAGCAGCCTCGTGACCCGGTCCAGAGTCTCCGGGCTGAGGCCCTTGGGCAGTTCCTCGTGGCCGGGCGGCGGCCGGAGCAGCCCGATCATCGCGTCGAGGCCGGACTGGTTCACCACCTCCGGGCCCGCGGCCAACTGCTCCCGGTAGGCGGCATAGGACTCGAGCTTGGCCCGGAAGCCGGCGAACGTGAACGGTTTCAGCAGGTACGAAACCACGCCCTGGGCCACCGCCTGCCGGATCAGCGCGACCTCCCGGGCCGACGTCACGGCGATCACGTCGCAGGCACGGCCGGTGCCGCGGACCAGCCGGAGCAGCTCCAGGCCGTGGGTGTCCGGCAGGTTCATGTCCAGCAGGATCAGATCGACCGCCGGGTCGGCGTTCAGCGCCCGGACCGCCTCGGCGGCCGAGTGGGCCACCCCGGCCACCCCGAACCCGGCCAGCCGGCGCAGGTACTCCGCCGCCGCCTCGGCCGCGATCGGCTCGTCCTCGACGACCAACACCCGGTACGTCATCGCCCGCCTCCGTCCCCTGAGCGCGTCGAAGGGTCCGGAGCGGCCGGCGCGACCATGATCACGAACTCGGCGCCGCCCAGGTCGCTCCGGCCGACGCCGAGCCGGCCGGACAGCCGGCGCACGGTCTGCACCACGAGGGCCAGGCCGATGCCGCGACCGTGAGCGCCGGCCGGCTTGCTGGACCAGCCGCGGTCGAACGCATGCAGCCGGGCGGTGGCGCTGAGCCCCGGGCCGCTGTCCCCCACCACGATCCGCAGCGACTCGCCGCGCAGCGTGATCTCGATCCTGACCTGGCGGAGCCCGTCCGGGCGCGCCGCCGCGGCGTCGACCGCGTTGTCGATCAGGTTGCCGATCATGGTGATCAGGTCGCGGGACTGGAAGCGGTGATCACCGACGACGTCCGCCGCCTCGATGATCAACTCGACGCCACGCTCGCCGGCCTGTTCGGCCTTGCCGAGCAGCAGGGCCGCGACCACCGGGTCGTCCACCTGGCCGACCACCCGGTCGGTCAGCCGCTGGGCCAGTTCCAGTTCGGCGGTGGCGAAGGCGATCGCCTCGTCGGACCGGCCCATCTCGATCAACGACACCACGGTGTGCAGCCGGTTCGCCGCCTCGTGGCTCTGCGCCCGCAGCGAATCGGCCATCCCGCGCACCGCGTCCAGTTCGGTCGCGATCGCCTGCAGCTCCGTGTGATCACGGACCGTGACGACGAAGCCGAGGCTCCGGCCCTCGACACTCGTCGGCCGGCGGTTCAGCACCAGCAGCCGGTCGCCGACCAGTTGCACCTCGTCGCGGACCTGATCGTCGCCGGTCAGCGACTCGGTCAGCGTCTCGGGCAGGCCCAGCTCGCCGAGCGGGCGGCCGGTCATGTCGCCGGACAGCCCGAACAGCCGGAGCGCCTCGTCGTTGGCCAGCCGGACCCGGCCGGTCCCGTCGAGCAGGATCAGGCCCTCCCGGATCGAGTGCAGCACGGCGTCGTAGTACTCGTACATCCGGCTCAGCTCGGCCGGCCCGAGCCCGTGCGTCTGGCGGCGCAGCCTGCGGCCGATCGCGGCCGCGCCGATCACGCCGATCAGCAGCGCGATGCCGATCGCACCGGCCAGCGCGGGCAGGCTGCGCAGCACCGCGGCGTCGATCCGCGTGATGGTGATCCCGACCGAGACCAGCGCGACCACCCGGCCGCCGTCGGTCACCGGGACGACCGCCCGCATCGACGGCCCGAGCGTGCCGGCGTATTCCTCGACGTGGCTGCGACCCTGCCGGGCCGGCTCGATCGTGCCGATGAACCGCTGACCGATGTTGGCCGGATTCGGATGCGTGTAACGGATCCCGTCCGGGCTCATGATCACGACGAAGTCGGTCTCGGTGTCCAGGCGGACCCGTTCCGCGTACGGCTGCAAGGTGGCCGGCGGGTCGGCCGAGTCCAGCGCCCGGACGATCTCCGGCGAGTCGGCGACGCTGCGGGCGATCGCGAGCGCACGGTCACCGGCCGACTGCTCGGCGTCCAGCCGGGCGTCGGCGTACCCGAAGCCGGCCGCCAGCCCGATCACCACCAGCGCCGCCGCGAGCTGCAGCACCATGATCTGGCCGGCGACGGTCGGACCTCGTGACCTCGTTGCCACCAGCTCTCCCTCCGACCCGAACGGACCAACCCCCATCCCTCTCCAGCGAACTCTATGTACGAAAGCCCTGCCGGGACATGACCCTGCCGCACCGTAAGAGCACCGTCCGGATCCAGAACAGCGTCGTCCGAGGAGTCACCATGTCATCCACCGGCACCGAAATCGCAGCCCCGCCGCCCCTGCCGGGCCGCAAACGGAAGCGCGACAAGACCCACTTCCTCTATCTCGCGGTGATCGTCGCCGTGCTGCTGGGCATCATGGTCGGCCTGGTCGCCCCGGACGTCGGCAAGGCGATGAAGCCGCTCGGCACCGGCTTCGTCGATCTGATCCGGATGATGATCACGCCGGTGATCTTCTGCACCCTGGTGCTCGGCATCGGTTCGGTCCGCAGCGCGGCCCAGGTCGGCCGGGTCGGCAGCATCGCCTTGGTCTACTTCATCGGGATGTCCACGGTCGCGCTGGCGATCGGACTGCTGGTCGGCAACGTGCTGCACCCCGGCGAAGGACTGCGGCTGTCCGACGAACTCGCCGAGCAGGGCCAGAAACAGGCCGCCGGCGGCGAGGAGACCACCGTCGACTTCATCCTCAACATCATCCCGGACACCCTCTTCTCGGCCCTCACCACCGAGACGGTGCTGCAGACGCTGCTGGTCGCCCTGCTCGTCGGCTTCGCCCTGCAGGCCATGGGCAAGACGGGCGAGCCGATCCTGCGCGGTATCGGCCACCTGCAGAAGCTGGTCTTCCGGGTGCTGGCGATGATCATGTGGGTGGCCCCGGTGGGAGCGTTCGGTGCCATCGCGGCGGTGGTCGGCGCGACCGGGGTGGACGCCCTGCGCAGCATGGCGGTGATCATGGTCGGCTTCTACGCGACCTGCATCGTCTTCGTCTTCGGCGTGCTCGGCCTGCTGCTGAAGATCTTCACCGGGCTCAACATCTTCCGGGTGCTGCGCTATCTGGCCCGCGAGTTCCTGCTGATCGTCTCCACCTCGTCGTCGGAGTCGGCGCTGCCCCGGCTGATCGCGAAGATGGAGCACCTCGGCGTGTCCCGGTCCACCGTCGGCGTGGTGGTGCCGACCGGCTACTCGTTCAACCTCGACGGTACGGCGATCTACCTGACCATGGCCTCGCTCTTCATCGCCTCGGCGATGGGCGACCCGCTCCAGTTGCCGGAGCAGATCTCGCTGTTGATCTTCATGATGATCGCCTCCAAGGGCGCGGCCGGGGTCACCGGAGCAGGCCTGGCCACCCTGGCCGGCGGCCTCAACTCGCACCGGCCGGACCTGGTCGACGGCGTCGGCCTGATCGTCGGCATCGACCGGTTCATGTCGGAGGCGCGGGCCCTGACCAACTTCGCCGGCAACTCGGTGGCCACCCTGCTGGTCGGCACCTGGACCAGGACGATCGACCGGGACCAGGTGAACCGGGTGCTCTCCGGCCAGGACCCGTTCGACGAGACGACCATGGTCGATGATGATCATGAACCGGCCCCGGACCGGGCCAAGGAGCCGGTGAACGCCTGACCACGTGGCTGGTGCCGAGAACGTTCCCTGAGCCTGTCGAAGGGCAAGGCCGGTCGGCCTGGCACTTCGACAGGCTCAGTGCGCGTGGAGACCGACCAGCAATGATCGCAATCGGTTGCATTCGGCCGCGGTGCACGACAAGCTTGTCCGCAAACCTGTAGCGGACAAGGACTCTCCATGAGCACAGCGCCTGCCCCCGCCCGCACCGGACTGCGCGGCCGGCTCGGCCCGGCGTTCATCACCGCCGCCCTGGTCTTCGGACCCGGCAGCATCACCACGGCGAGTTCGATGGGCGCCGGGTTCTCGTACCAGCTGGTCTGGGTGCCGGTGATCGCCACGCTGCTGATGCTCTGCTTCGTCGACCTCGCGGTCCGGATCGGGCTCAGCACCGACACCGGCCCGGTGGCCACGATCGAACGCCGGCTCGGCCGGGTGATCGCGGCCGGCGTCGGGATCGGCGGCTTCCTGGTGACCGCGTCCTTCCAGGCCGGCAACTCGGCCGGCACCGGGGCCGCCGGCTCGGTGCTGTTCGGCGGCGGCACCGCGATCTTCGCGGCGGTGTTCACACTGGTCGGGATCGGCTTCCTCTGGCTGCCGTCCTTCTACAAATACCTCGAACGCACCATGGTCGTGATCATCCTGGCCATGCTGTTGATCTTCGTGATCACGGCCGTGGTGTCCCGGCCCGACCCGCTGGCCGTGCTCGGCGGCCTGGTGCCGTCGCTGCCGACCGGGTCCTCGGCCCTGGTGGTCGGGGCGACCGCCACCACGTTCTCGGTCGTCGGTGCCCTCTACCAGATCCAGCTGGTCCGGGAGAAGGGCTGGGGTCCGGGCGACTATCGCACCGCCCGGCGGGACGCCGTCGTCGGCAGCCTCATCCTCGGCGCGCTCTCGCTGGTGATCATGGTCGCCGCGGCCGCCGTCCTGCACCCGGCCGGGGTCAAGGTGACCGCCCCGACCGACATGGCGACGATCCTGACCCCGACGGTCGGCCGGTGGGCCACCGTCCTGTTCGCCCTGGGCCTGTGGGCCGCCGCCTTCTCGTCACTGGTCGGCAACAGCACGATCGGCGGCGGCCTGCTCGCGGGCACGTTCAAGCTCGACCGCGGCGGGCTGCAGTCGGTGCCGGTCAAGGTGTGCATCACCGCGGTGATGGTCCTCGGCGGCGTGGTCGCGATCGCGTTCGGCCGGGTGCCGCTGCAGTTGATCATCACGGCCCAGGCCGTCACGATCCTGGTCGCCCCGCTGATCGGGATCGTCATGCTCGTCCTGGCCCGGCACCGGGATCGCGGCGCGCTGCGGATCGGGGTCCCGCAACTCGTGCTGGCGCTGGTCGGGCTCGCCTTCCTGTTCCTGCTCGCCGCGAACTACGTCCGCGGCCTCCTGGCCTGAGCCCGGCCCGGCCCTGCGCCGGTCAGGCGGTCGCCAGCCGCTCCAGGAACAGCGCCTCGGCCAGGCAGGCGGCCCGGAAGTCGCCGAGGTGCAGGGATTCGTCGATCCCGTGCGCCCGGCACTTGGGGTCGCCGACGGCGGTGAGGAAGATCGCCGCCTCCGGGTACGCCGTCGCGAACTCGGCCGCCATCGGGATCGACCCGCCCTGGCCCATCAGCACCGGCTCGACGCCCCACGCCTCCGTGATCGCCCCGCCGAGTGCTTCCGCGAACGGGCCCTCGAACGGGATCCGGGACGGTCCGCCGAGATCTCCGGGGGTGACCGTCACCTGGGCGCCCCACGGTGCATGAGCGGTCAGGTGCTCGGTCAGACTGTGCAGGGCCGTGGGCGCGTCGTCGCCGGGCGCCAACCGCATGCTGATCTTGGCCCGGGCGGTCGCGTGCAGGGTGTTGGACGCCTTGGCCACCGGCGTCGCGTCCAGCGCGATCACCGCGATCGCCGGCTTGTCCCACAACCGCTGCCCGATCGTTCCCTCGCCGAGCGTCCGTACCGAATCGAGCATGCCCGACTCCGCCCGGAACCGGTCCTCGGGATAGTCGAGATCGGGCCCGGGGCCGGAGACCAGGCCCGGCACGACGACGTTGCCTTGATCATCGTGCAGTGTGGCCAGCAGCCGGCAGAGGGCGGTCAGCGCGTCCGGGGCGGCGCCGCCGAACGAGCCCGAGTGGATCGCATGATCCAGGGTGCGCACCTCGACGACGCAGTCGGCCAGGCCGCGCAGCGTCGTGGTCAGCGCCGGCCGGCCGGCCTCCCAGTTGCTCGAGTCGGCGATCACGAACGCGTCGGAGGCCAGTGCCGCGCGGTGTGCCGACAGCAGCTTGCCGAGCCCCGGCGAGCCGATCTCCTCCTCGCCCTCGATGAACAGCTTCACCCCGACCGGCGGCCGGCCGTCGAAGGCCCGCAGCGCCGCCAGGTGGACGGCCAGTCCGCCCTTGTCGTCCGCCGTGCCGCGGCCGTACAGCCGGCCGTCGCGTTCGGTGGCCTGGAACGGCGGGGCGGTCCACTGCGCCGGGTCGCCCTCGGGTTGCACATCGTGGTGCGCGTACAGGCAGACAGTCGGGGTCCCGGGCGGCGCCGGGAACGAGGCGATCACGGCGGGCTGGCTGGCCTCGGTGACGATCTCGACCGACGCGGCGCCGGCCTCGCGGATCAGGCTCGCCGTCAGCTCCGCGCTGGCCAGCACCTGGTCGGCGCGGGCCGGGTCGGCGCTGACCGACTCCACCGCGACCAGCCGCTTGAGATCATCCAGGGCTCCGGGCAGCACTCGCTGCACCGCTTCACGTACGCTCATGACGCACACCCTACGAAATGCGAGCAGCCATGCGTCCGATCATCCAGAGCCGCAAGCTTCGCGGAGTCCGCTACGACGTCCGCGGCCCGATCCTGACCGAGGCGGAGCGGCTGGAGGCCGAGGGCCACAAGATCCTCAAGCTCAACATCGGCAACCTGGCCCTGTTCGGCTTCGACGCCCCGGAGGCCATCGTCGCCGACATGGTGCACCACCTGCCGAACTCGCAGGGGTACGGCGACTCCCGCGGCCTCTACTCGGCCCGGACCGCGGTCGCCCACCACTACCAGGCCCGCGGCCTCACCGAGACCACGGTCGGCGACGTGTTCATCGGCAACGGGGTGTCGGAGTTGATCACGATGGTGCTGCAGGCCTTCGTCGACGACGGCAACGAGATCCTGGTGCCGGCCCCGGACTATCCGCTCTGGACCGGCGCGGTGACCCTGGCCGGCGGCACCCCGGTGCACTACCGCTGCGACGAGGAGAACGACTGGGACCCGGACCTGGCCGACATCGAGTCCAAGATCACCGAGAACACGCATGCGATCGTGATCATCAACCCGAACAACCCGACCGGCGCGGTCTACACCGAGGAGACCGTACGCAAGCTGGTGGACATCGCCCGCCGGCACGACCTGGTGATCTTCTCCGACGAGATCTACGAGAAGATCATCTTCGACGACGCGGTGCACCACCACACGGCGGCGTACTCCGGCGACGACGTGCTCTGCCTGACCTTCTCCGGCCTCTCCAAGGCCTACCGGGTCTGCGGCTACCGGGCCGGCTGGGTGATGATCTCCGGCCCGCGCCACCTGGCCGGCGACTTCCTGGAGGGGCTCACCCTGCTGGCCAACATGCGGATGTGCCCGAACGTCCCGGCCCAGCACGCGATCCAGACCGCACTCGGCGGCTACCAGTCGATCAACGAGTTCATCGAGCCCGGCGGCCGGTTCTACGAGCAGAGCAAGCTCGCCTGGCGACTGCTGAACGAGATCGACGGCGTCAGCTGCGTCGAACCGCGCGGCGCGCTCTACTGCTTCCCGAAGCTGGACACCGAGCTGTTCGGGATCGACGACGACGAGAAGTTCGTCCTCGACCTGCTCCGTGCCAAGAAGCTGCTGGTCACCCACGGCACCGGCTTCAACTGGCCCACCCCGGACCACTTCCGCCTGGTCACGCTGCCCGACACCGAGGTGCTCACCGAGGCCGTCGAGCGGATCGCCGACTTCCTGGACTCGATCCGCCGCTGACCCCGTCCCGGGGAGGCCGGTCGCCCGAGCGTGAGGTCCGGACCGCGGTACGTCGAGAGTCCGGTGGCCGGGGCCGGCCCTCCCCTCGCCGGACGACCGTCCTGCGCGTCTGGAGTCTGGTGCGCGATGGCGAATCAAGGGCGAGTCCGACCGCAGGATCCTCCCGGTGTCGGAGCTCGCCGTGTGAGCCCGATCCGCCCACGACCGGCCACCGCCGGTGATTCCGGAGCCTTCGCCTGCGGCCGGATCTGTCGCTGTGGCTCGGTTCCGTAGGCGTGTCGCGATTTCTCTGCGGATCAGGCGTTGCCGCGTGGCAGTCGCCCGGAGCGGCCCATGCGCAGAGCAATCGTGACACGCACCGAGTTGAGCGCCGCCCGTCGAGCCGCGCGGTCAGGCGACCCCGAGCGTCTCCGGTACGGGAGCGGTCCAGGTCGCCCGGATCCGGTCCAGCGGCAGCGTGAACTGGTCCTTGACCGCCAGCTCGGCCGCCTCGGTGACCTCGCCGAGCTTGGTCCGCGGGACGCCATGGGTGGCGCACAGGCCGAGGAACTCGGCCCGCGACTCCGGCCGGACCGAGACCAGCACCCGGCCGGAGCTCTCCGAGAACAGGGACACGAACGGGGTCAGGCCCTTGGGCAGTTCGATCTCGGCCCCGAGGCCGTGCCGCAGCGTCGTCTCCACCAGCGCCTGGGCCAGGCCGCCGTCGGACAGGTCGTGCGCGCTGGCCAGGATGCCGCGCCGCGACCCGGTGATCAACAACTCGGCCAGCCGGCGCTCATGATCGAGATCGAGCTCCGGCGGCCTGCCGCCGAGATGATCATGAACCACGCCGGCCCAGACGGAGCCCGCCAGTTCGTCGGCGGTCCGGCCGAGCAGGAAGATCATGTCGCCGGCCTGCTGGAACCCGGACGGGGTCCGCTTGGTCACGTCGTCGATCACGCCGAGCACGCCGACCACCGGCGTCGGCAGGATCGCCACGTCGCCGGTCTGGTTGTAGAAGCTCACGTTGCCGCCGGTGACCGGGGTGCCGAGCTCGCCGCAGGCCTCGACGAGGCCCCGGATCGCCTCGGAGAACTGCCACATCACGGCGGGTTCCTCGGGCGAGCCGAAGTTGAGGCAGTCGCTCACCGCGACCGGGCGGGCGCCCGACACGGCGACGTTCCGGTACGCCTCGGCGAGTGCCAGTTGCGCGCCCTGGTAGGGATCCAGGTAGCAGAACCGGCCGTTGCAGTCGGTCGCCAGCGCGACGCCGAGCCCGCTCCCTTCGTCGATCCTGATCATGCCGGCGTTCTCGGGCTGGGCCAGCACCGAGTTGCCGCGCACGTAGCGGTCGTACTGATCGGTCACCCAGGACCGGTCGCACAGGGCGGACGACCCGGCCAGCCGGAGCAGCGTGTCGGCGAGTTCCTCGCCGGTCTCCGGCCGGGCAAGATCATCGACGGTGCGGGCCTGCACCTCGTCCTGCCAGTCCGGGCGGGCCAGCGGGCGCTCGTACACCGGACCCTCGTGCGCCACCGTGCGCGGGTCGACGTCGACGATCGTCTCGCCGTGCCAGTCGATCACCAGCCGCTTGTCGGCGGTCACCTCGCCGACCACGGTCGCCTGCACATCCCACTTGGCGCAGATCTCCATGAACTTCTCGACATCGGCCGGCGCGACGACCGCCATCATCCGTTCCTGGGACTCGCTCATCAGGATCTCTTCGGGCGCCAGTGTCGGGTCCCGGAGCGGGACCAGGTCGAGCTCGACGTGCATGCCGCCGTCGCCGGCCGCCGCCAGCTCCGAGGTGGCGCAGGAGATCCCGGCCGCACCGAAGTCCTGGATGCCGTTGATCACACCCGCCGCGAAGAGCTCCAGCGTGCACTCGATCAGCAGCTTCTCCATGAACGGGTCGCCGACCTGGACGCTGGGCCGCTTCGCCGTGCTGCCGTCCTCGAAGGACTCCGAGGCCAGGATCGAGGCGCCGCCGATGCCGTCACCACCCGTCGCGGCGCCGTACAAGATCACCTTGTTGCCGGTGCCGGTGGCGTGCGCCAGGTGCAGGTCCTCGTGCCGCAGCACGCCGACGCAGAGCGCGTTGACCAGCGGATTTCCCAGATAGGTCGGATCGAAGCCGACCTCGCCGCCGACGTTGGGCAGGCCGAGACAGTTGCCGTACTGCCCGACACCGGCGACCACGCCCGGCAGCACCCGCGCGGTGTCCGGCGCGTCCAGCGGGCCGAACCGGAGCGAGTCCATCACGCCGATCGGCCGTGCGCCCATGGCCAGGATGTCCCGGACGATGCCGCCGACGCCGGTGGCCGCGCCCTGGAACGGCTCGACGTAGCTCGGGTGGTTGTGCGATTCGATCTTGAACGTGACCGCGTAGCCCTGGCCGACGTCGATCACGCCGGCGTTCTCGCCGATCCCGGCCAGCATCTTGCCGACCGGCGTCTCCTGAGTCAGCTCGCCGAACCGGCGCAGGTGCACCTTCGACGACTTGTACGAGCAGTGCTCGGACCACATCACCGAATACATGGCCAGCTCGGCCGAGGTCGGCCGGCGGTCGAGTATGGTCCGGATCCGCTCGTACTCGTCGGCCTTCAGGCCGAGATCGGCCCAGGGCTGCTCCTGATCAGGCGTCTTGGTCGCGTTCTCAACGGTGTCGGCCACGTGAACCATTCCTAGGTACGGGGCCGTCAGGCCCGGGCGGCGAGAAAACTCAGGACGCTCTCGAAGAACGGCCGTCCGTCGGTGGTCGGTCCGGTGAGGGTCTCGACGTTGTGCTCCGGGTGCGGCATCAGGCCGACCACGTTGCCGCGCTCGTTGCAGATGCCGGCGATGTCGCGGTACGAACCGTTCGGGTTGCCGTTGAGGTAGCGGAACACGACCTGACCCTCGCCCTCGAGCCGGTCCAGGGTCGGCTCGTCGGCGACGTACCCGCCCTCACCGTTCTTGAGCACGATGGTGATCTCCTGGCCCAGCTCGAACGCCGACGTCCAGGTGGTGTCGGTCGACTCGACCCGCAGCCGCTGGTCCCGGCAGACGAAGGTCCGGACGTCGTTGCGGACCAGCGCACCGGGCAGCAGATGCGCCTCGCAGAGGATCTGGAAACCGTTGCAGATGCCGAGCACCGGCATCCCGGCCTCGGCCGCGCTGATCACCTCGGTCATGATCGGGGCGAACCGGGCGATCGCACCGCAGCGCAGGTAGTCGCCGTACGAGAAGCCGCCGGGCAGGATCACCGCGTCGACGCCGTCCAGCGAGTCGCTGCCGTGCCACAGCGGGACCGGCTCCGCGCCGGTCAGCCGGACCGCCCGCAGCGCGTCCTGGTCGTCGAGCGAGCCGGGGAAGGTGACGACACCGATGCGAGGCATCAGGCCGTGACCTCGGCCGCCGCTTCGCCGGACTCGGCCTCCACCCGGACCGTGAACGTCTCGATCACGGTGTTCGCCAGCAGCGTCTCCGCCGCCTTCTCCACCTCGGCGAGCCGCTCCGGGGTCGCCTCGCCGTCCAGTTCCAGTTCGAACCGCTTGCCCTGCCGGACCGAGATCCCCGAGAAGCCGAGTCGACCGAGTGCGCCGGTGACGGCCTTGCCCTGCGGATCGAGAATTTCCGGCTTCGGCATCACATCCACCACTACGCGCGCCATGCCCGGAATCCTATCGGCAGCTCGCTGGTCACTCGACATCGCGGCGGATGGTGAGCAGGGTCCCGATGACGCCGGGAACCAGACACCAGCCGATCAGCACCATCATCGCCAGTCCGGGCGGGAACGGGCTGGCGCTGAGCATCATCAGCGGACTGTGGCTCTGCACCATCGCGGCGGTGGCGCCGCTGGGCAGCAGGTTCTGCACCAGGGTCCAGCCCTGCTGGGCGAAGATGGCGGCGAGCGTCGGGTCGACCAGGAAGCAGAACCCGAGCACCACGGCGAGGGTGATCACGACGTCGCGGATCAGCACGCCGGCGGCACAGCCGATCAGCGACCAGATCGCGATCGACAGCACCCCGAGCAGCAGCGCGCCCCAGGTGGCGCCCTGGTCCAGGAACAACGAGCCGCCGCAGGCGATCACGAAGCCGATCGCGACCACCACGCCGATGACGACGCTGATCAGGCCGATGATGAGGCCGACCAGGAGCTGGGCCCCGGCCTTGGCGCCGATCACGCTGTAGCGGTTGGGCGTCGAGAGGTACGTCTGCGCCAGCGTCTTGTGGCTGTACTCCCGGCACATCGCCATCACGCCGGAGACGACGGCAAGGATCCGGGTCATCGGGACGGCCCCGTTGAGGATCGCGATCACCGCTCCGGGATCCCGGCTGAGCACCGCCACGGGCTGGCCGGCCGCCAGTTCGGGCCGGATCACCAGCAGCCCGGTCAGGACCGCCGATCCCAGGCCGAGCAGCAGTCCGAGCAGCACCAGCACCCGGCTCGGCCGGTCGGCCCGGACCTTGAGGAGTTCGGCTCGGAGGACACCGATCATGCAGCGCCCTCGAGCGCGCTGAAGAACAGCTGCTCCAGGTCCAGTTCCTCGCGGACGAGTTCGTACACGATGAGGTCGGAGCGGTAGAGCCGGAACCCGATCTCGTTCACGTCCTGGCTTCGTACGCGGAGGAAGCGGCCCTCCTCGTCACCGCAGACGATCGTCTCGGCCAGGTCGGCCAGCGCGGACCGGGCCGCGCTCAGGTCGTCCACCCGGACCCGGGTGGTGCCGCCGGCCGCGGCCAGTCCGGCCATGTCGATCGTGTCGAGCAGCCGGCCGTCCCGGATCACCACCACGTCGTCGACGATCTGCTGGGCGTCCTTGAGCAGGTGGGACGAGATCAGCACCACCCGACCGGTCGCCGCGAACGAGCGCAGGAACCCGCGCAGCCAGCGGATCCCCTCCGGGTCGAGGCCGATCGCCGGCTCGTCCAGGATCAGGTAGTCCGGCTCGCCGAGCAGGGCGCCGGCGATCGCCAGCCGTTGCTGCATCCCGAGCGAGTACGTCTCCGCGGGCCGGGCCGCCGCGTCGGCCAGGCCGACCAGGTAGAGCAGATCGTCCACCTGCTCGTCGCTGACCCCCGCGGTCGCGGCCGCCACCCGGAGGTGATCCCGGCCGCTGTGCCGCGGATGGAAGTTCCGGCCGAGCACCGTACCGACCCGGCGCTGCGGGTGCCGGAGGCTGGCGTACGCGTAGTCGCCGAAGGTTGCCGTACCGGAGGCCGGCCGGGTCAGCCCGACCAGCATCCGCAGCGTCGTCGTCTTGCCGGCGCCGGTCGGCCCGAGCAGGCCGGTGACCCGGCCCGGCTGGGCCGTGAAGGACAGGTCGCGGACCGCCCAGCGCTCGTCGAACTGCTTGCTCAGCCCGTCGATCAGGATCGGCTCGACGTCGACCGCCGGCATCAGGTTCGCGTCGACCTGCAGCGCGCCGCTGCGGGCGCCGGAGCGCCGGCCCCGGCCGCGGGCCTCCGGTTCCGGGCGGGGGCGGGGTTGCGGCCTCGGCTCCGGGCGGGCGGCCGGTTCGGGCCGCTCCCGTCGTTCCGGACGGTCGGTACGGGTCCGTGGGTCGGGCTTGCCGCGCGTCTCGGGGGCGAGCCAGGAGCTGGGATCGATCCGGCGTTCCGCACCGGGCGGCGGCTCCGACCGGTCCCGCCGCTCCGGTCGCGGCGGCGCGTCGGCGGCGAAGCGGGAGATCCGCGGCTCGGCCTCCGTCGGGCTCGGGACCGGGGATTCCACCCGGCGGCTGGGCCGCGAGGTCGTGGCCGGGGCGGCACCGGAGATCAGGGCCTCGAAGGAGCGCTCGCTCAGGTACGCGTTCTCGGACTGCTCGCGTACGGACTCCGAGCTCGACTCGCGGCGCGACGCCTCGCGGCGCGAAGGCTCGGGGCGCGACGGCTCGGGCTCAGGGCGGGGCGGCTCGGGCGCCCGCGGCGGGGTCGGTTCGGACCGGGCCGCGGCGGCGGTGGACTCCCGCGCCGACACCTCGCGAGCGGCCGGGGACACCTCGACCGGACGGGACGCGGCCCGCGAGGGTGCCCGCTCGGTCTCGGCCGCCCGGCTCCGCGGCTCCGCCGTGCGGTTCGATGGCGGCGACCGGAACAGGTCGGCGGGCGACGACGCCTCCGACCAGTACGAACTGTCGACCGTCAGCGGCGACGGCAGCGACTGCGACGCCGACCCGGCGGAGCGCGCCGGCGCCGGATCGGCCGACCGCGGCGTCGGGATCGGGGCAGCGGACCGCGGCGACGGGACCGGATCGACCGAGCGAGACGGGGGCGTCGGCTCGGCCCTACGAGACGACGGGACCGGATCGACGGCACGAGACGACGGACCCGGATCGGCCGCGCGAGAGGACAGGGCCGGATCGGCGGAACGCGTCGGTTGGACCGGCTCGGAGGAGCGAGCGGGCCCGGCGGCCCGCGACGCCGGCGGCAACGGGTCCGCGGACCGAGATGACGGAGTCTCGGGCCGGCCGGGGTGATCGGAGCGAGTCGGCCGGTCGTACCGCTCCCGAATCGACGCCTCCGCACGCGACGGGCGAACGGGTTCGGGGGCGGGCAACCGCTCCCGCGCGGCCGGCCGGTCCGCGACCTGGTGGCGCTCCGGCGTCGCCTGCCGCTCGGCTGCCCCTGGCCGCTCGGCCACCGATGGCCGCTCGGGCACGATCGAGCGTTCCGGTGCGATCGAGCGTTCCGGTGCGATCGAGCGTTCCGGCACAGCCGAACGCTCGGGTGCCGCCGAACGCTCCGGGTCTGCCGGGCGCTGCGAGGACCGATAGGGCTCTGGGGCCACCGACCGCGCGGGACGCCAGGACTCCGGCGACGGCCGGCCTGGTTCGGGTGCGGCGCTGCGGCCTGGCTCCGGGTAGGCCCGCGACGGTCGTTCCCCGCGGCTGCCGGCCGGGGCCGGGTCGGCCGCCCGGCGGCTGGCCGACGCGGGAGCGGACGGCTCGACGGTTCGGGACCGGGCACCTGCGACGGGCTCGGGCGGAGCGGCCCGCCGGCTCGGGATCCCCTCGGCATGCTCGTGCCGCGACGGCGTGGCCGCCGACCGGGCCGGGGCGGATCGGGCCGACCGCGGCGGCTCGCCGTAGCGGCCGGGCTCCGCGGCCCGGCCGGGCTGGACCGGACGAGAGGGATCGGCGCCGACCGACCGCCCCGGGGCCGCCGGTCGCCCCGGCTCGGCCGTCCGGCTCGGCGAGGCGGACCGTCCCGCCTGCTCGCCGTACCCACGGTTGGTCGGCATCGCGGCACGACTCGGGTCGGGACGACGGTTCCCGGCACCCGGGTCGGCGGGGCCGGACCGTCGCGGAGCGGGCACCGGGTCGGCCGGAACCGCCGGATGCTCATCGGTGTCGTCGGCCTGCCGCGGCGGCCGTGCCCGTTGCTGGGGGGATGGTGTCCGGGGTACCGCCGCCCGTCCCGCCGACGCTCCGCGCGCCGGCTCGGTCACCGGGGCCGATTCCCGTACCGGAAGCGTTGTCGGCGCAGCGTCAGCCGCGTCGTCAACAACCGCTCGGCGCGGATGAACCACGTTCGCCTACCTCGTCCGGAGAAAGGTACATCGCAGCAACCCCCGAAGCCGCCCAGGTTCAGGCCACGGGTTAGCGGAGAAGGTGAGTAACCACGGCCTTGAGGGCTAACCTACAGCGCTCAGCAGCGAGGGGCGGACAGGGTTGCCGAACGTGTCCACATCCGGGGACACCCGACGTCTCGGGGTGTCACCCATCGGGTCCCTGAGCGACTCCCGGAGGATGCCTGCACAACGGCCTTCAGGCGGGTACGGATACGGCAGAGTGGGGAACATCGAACGCAACACCGATCCAGTCCGGGAGGACACCATGGCTACCCTCGCCCGACCGCGCAACGACCGGATGATCGCGGGGGTGTGCTCGGCCATCGGTCGCCGGTTCGGCATCTCCGCCAACGTGGTCCGCGTCATCTTCGTCCTGTCGATGCTGCTCCCCGGCCCGCAGATCCTCATCTACATCGGCGGCTGGCTGTTGATCCCGGAAGAGGGTTCGTCCCGGCTGTGAACCGGGTCACCCTGCGGAACCCGGCCCGGTCGTCGAGACGTTGCTCCGGTACCGGCCGGCACTGTCAGACGTCAGGTGTTCAGTAGCGGCCAGAGTCGTGAAGGAGACATGAATCATGAAGGAGATCACTCTTCCCAAACCCACCGCGGCCGATTACCTGGCCGAGGAAATTCAGGCTCGCGGCTGGGGGGTCGCCGGGTTTGCCGCCCGATCGGGGATCGCGCTCGAACTGTTGAAGGACATTCTGGCCGGCGCCAGTTCGATCAATCTGCAGACTGCACGTCGGCTCGCCATCGCGACCGGCACCACCATCTGGACCTGGCTCCGGGTCGGCGACGAGGACTTCGCCTTCGCCTGATCGACCGTCAGGACGCGACCTGACCGTGGTAGAGAGTCCGGACGATCTCCTCGATCGCCGGCTCCTCCAGGGTCAGGTCGACCACCTCGGCCTGGGCCGAGACCTCCGCCAGCACCCGCGCCGCCGTGGTCTGTTCCGGTGAGAACGCGAGCCGCTGCCGCTGACCATCCAGTTCGGTGCCGATGTTCTCGGCGCCGGCGACCTGCAGCGGCGCGTGCGCCTCGGTCAGGTCGACCACCAGGACCCGCTGCAGCGCGACCCGTTCGGCCAGCCCGTTCAGGGTTCCGTCGTACGCGAGCCGTCCGTGGTCGACCACCAGCACCCGTTCGCACAGCCGCTCGATGTCGCCCATGTCGTGGGTGGTCAGCAGCAGCGTGGTGCCCTGCTGGGCCCGCTCGGCCTGAAGGAAGTTGCGCAGCCGCTCCTTGCTGATCATGTCCAGGCCGATCGTCGGCTCGTCCAGCACCAGCAGCCGCGGCCGGTGCACCAGCGCGGCCGCCACCTCGCCCCGCATCCGTTCGCCGAGCGACAGCTGGCGTACGGGGGTGTCGAGGAGGTCCCCGAGCGCCAGGTCGGCGATCAGCTGGTCGATCCGCGGCCGGGCGTCCTCGGCCCGGATCCGGTGGATCGCGGCCAGGATCCGGAACGACTCCCGCAGCGGCAGGTCCCACCAGAGCTGGCTGCGCTGGCCGAACACGACACCGATCTCGCGGGCCAGCCGGCGCCGATTGGCCACCGGCTCCATGCCACAGGTCCGCACCGTTCCGGCCGACGGGACCAGGATCCCGGTGATCATCTTGATCGTGGTGGACTTGCCGGCCCCGTTGGCACCGATGTAGCCGCACGCCTCGCCCGGCTGGATCGTCACGCTGATCCCGTCGACGGCGTGCACCTCACGCTTGGCCCGGCGCAGCAGGCCGGCCTTGGACCGGACCACGAAGGTCCGGCGCAGGTCGGTGAACTGGATGATGGGTTCGGACATCGGCTTACCCTCCGGCTCCGGTGAACTTGCGGACTCCCGACCGCCAGGCGAATCCCGCCAGCAGCCAGGCCCAGATCGCGAACAGCGGGGCGAACCAGCCGAGCCAGCTCGGCAGCAGCGCCGGCCCGGGCTCCCCCATGATCAACAACGCCGGCAGGTACGCGGTCACGGTGGCCGGGATGACGAACGTGAACAGCACCCGGACCGGCAGCAGCAACACGCTGCCCGGCAGCTGGCCGGCGTAGCCGCCGCCGTACACGAACGCGTTGGTGAACTCGGCGCCGTCGATCACGTGGAACTGGATCCCGCCGGCCAGGGTGAACATGGCACCGTAGATCGCGGCGCCGGTGATCGGCGTGATGATCAGCAGGTAGAGCGTGCCCGGTGTCATCGGCAGGCCGAGCGCGGCCCAGGCGACGATCAGGATGATCAAGCCGACCAGGGCCCGGCCGAGCCGGCGCAGCTGGATGTCGGCGGTGATCATCTGGGTCATCAGCGGCATCGGCCGGACCAGGAAGGACTCCAGCTTGCCCATCCGCAGGTACTGCGGGATCGAGTCCAGCTGGCCGAAGATCATGTCGGCGATCGAGAAGCCGAGGTTGGCCAGCGCGAACACCAGCGCCGCCTGGGCCAGGGTGAGCCCGCCCAGCTGCGGCACATTGGCCAGCAGCACGTAGATCTCGGCGAACTCGACGATCCCGACCAAGATCGAATTGAAGGTCTCGACGGTGAAGCTCAGCCGGTACGAGGCCTGCGCCCGGATCCGTGAGCCGAGCACAGTCCGGTACGACTCGAGCACGGACAGTTCAGCCACCCTGCACCACCAATCGTCGGGACGCGCGGTGCTGCACCAGCCGGGCCAGGGCGAACGTCCCGGCCAGCCAGGCAGCCTGGATGCCGATCACCTGCAGCGCCGCCAGGCCGGAGGCCCGGCCGGAGAACACATCGATCGGGAACTGCAGGATGGACGGGAACGGCGTCGCGTACGCGATCGTCCGGAGCCAGTCCGGGAACAGGTGTACCGGGACGAACAGGCCGCAGAAGAAGCTGCTGACCACCACCGAGACGCCGACCAGGCCGCGGATGTCGATCACCCAGAACGCGGCCAGGTTGATCAAGAACTTCAGCGTGAAGCTGATCGACACGGCCAGCACCATGCTGACCACCCCGATCAGGTACGACAGCGGAGTCGGCGGCAGCGCGACGCCCATGACGAGCGCACCGATCAGGAACGGCGGCAGCCCGCGTGCCGGCAGCGTGAACGCGGCCCGGCCGAGATCCCTGGCCCACCAGGAGAAGTAGAGGTCCACCGGACGCGCCAGGTCCACGGCGATGTCGCCGTTCTTGACCCGGTCGGCGATCTCCGACCAGCCCCAGATGGCCACCGAGGCCAGCAGCGCCTGACCCAGCCAGACATAGCTGGACGCCTGCTCCCTGGTGTAGCCACCAAGATCACCGCCGGCACTGTCCACCGCACCCAACAGCACACTGGCCCGGATGAATCCGAAGACCGAGTTGGTGAACACACCGGCGACGACCGCCATCCGGTAGCTGCTGAACCTCCGGAACTCCGCTCGGGCGAGTTCTGCGAAGGTATGCACAATCGCGGGACTCTAGGAACCCCGGGCTTGCGGGTCAACGCAGAAAGGTGTGTCGCGAATCGACTGCGGCGTGTCGGGCGGGTCGCCAGTCGGGAGTCCCGGCCGGTCCATGATCACGACGGAGCCGGCCGGGCGCGCTCGGCGTCGGCCTTGAGCGCGGCGGCGAAGGCGCGGCCGGGGGCCGGGTCGACGCCGAAGGCGGCGGCGTACCGCTCGTGGGTCTCCGCCCAGTCCTGGTGGGCGACCTCCTCCGAGATCGGGCGGCCGGCCAGCAGCGGTTCCAGCCGGGACAGGTAGGCGTGCCAGCCGGCGGCGGTCTGGGCGACCGGCTGGCCGTCGCCGACCACGTGGATGAAGACGAGCCGGCAGCCGTCGTCGCCCTCCGGACTCAGGTCGAAGCTGTGCCGCTGGTCGCCGTAGGTCCAGGCCAGCCGGCGCGGCGGATCGACCTCGGTCACTTCGCCGGTCGCTCCGCCCGCCTCGAAGGTCTCGCCGACCGCCGGGGTCCAGTCGGCGGCGGCCGGGAACCAGCGTTCCAGCCGTTCCGGCACGCTGACCGCCTGCCAGACCTCGTCCACCGAGTACGGCAGCACACGCTCGAAGCGCAGTGCCCGCCGCCCGTCGATCATCTCCAGGGTCCCGTCAGGTGACTTGCTGGCCATGGGCCCATAGTGTCAGGACCGGAACCGGCGCGGCTGCTGCCGTACCTCGAAGGTCCGGCCGAGTCGGTCGGCGCCTTCGCCGCCCGAGCGGAAGGCAAGTGGCACGATCTTGCACTCTGCGGCATCGGGGTACCGATTTCTCGAGCGTTGAGCGGCAGCAAACCGCAATCCTGTGCCACAACCTCACGAGAACAGGACCTGGCTCGCCTCGATGGCTCACCACTGTGGCGATCCGGGCGGCGACGGCGCGCCGCCGTTCCAGTCTGTGGGGGTGACTTCCGACCGGGTCCGCCTCACTTCCTGCTGTCAGAGGGTCGGACCAGGCTGGTAGGCGGCGGCTTCGGGGTGGGTGTCGGTGAGGTCGGCGATGCGGGCGGCCAGGGCCTGGACCTGCTGCGGGGCGACGCCGGCCAAGTCGAGCGGGTCGGCGACCAGGGCGTCCAGGTCGGCCCGGGTCAGGCCGAGGCGGCCGTCGGCGGCGAGCCGGTCGTAGAGGTCGTTGTCGGGCCGGCCGGACTGGCGTTGATCAAGTGCGACGGCCACCGCGTGTTCCTTGATCGCCTCGTGCGCGGCCTCCCGGCCGACGCCGCGCCGGACCGCGGCCATCAAGATCTTGGTCGTCGTCAGGTACGGCAGGTAGCGGCGCAGCTCGGCGTCGATCACGGCCGGGTAGGCGCCGAAGTCGTCCAGCACCGTGAGGAACGTCTCGAACAGCCCGTCCAGGGCGTAGAAGGCGTCGGGCAGCGCGACCCGGCGGACCACCGAGCAGGACACGTCGCCCTCGTTCCACTGGTCGCCGGCCAGCTCGCCGATCATGGAGACGTAGCCGCGGATGATCACCGACAGACCGTTGACCCGTTCGCAGGACCGGGTGTTCATCTTGTGCGGCATGGCGCTGGAGCCGACCTGGCCGGGCCGGAAGCCTTCGGTGACCAGTTCGTGCCCGGCCATCAGCCGGATGCTGGTGGCCACGTTGGACGGCGCGGCGGCGGCCTGGGCCAGCGCGGTGACCACCTCGTAGTCCAGTGAGCGCGGGTAGACCTGGCCGGTGCTGGTCAGCACGGCGTCGAAGCCGAGGTGTTCGGCGACCCGCTGCTCCAGCCGGGCCAGCTTGCCGGCGTCGCCGCCGAGCAGGTCGAGCATGTCCTGGCCGGTGCCGACCGGACCCTTGATCCCGCGCAGCGGATAGCGGTTGATCAACTCCTCGATCCGCCGGTACGCGATGATCAACTCATCGGCAGCGGTGGCGAAGCGCTTGCCCAGCGTGGTGATCTGAGCCGCGACGTTGTGCGACCGGCCGGCCATCGCCAGCTCCCCGTACTCGACGGCGAGACGGCCCAGCCGGGCCAGCACGGCGACGATCCGGTCCCGGACCAGCCGCAGCGAATCCAGCTGCTGCAGCTGTTCCACGTTCTCGGTGAGGTCCCGGCTGGTCATGCCCTTGTGGACGTGCTCGAAGCCGGCCAGGTCGCTGAACTCCTCGATCCGGGCCTTGACGTCGTGCCGGGTGACCCGTTCCCGCTCCGCGATCGAGGCGAGATCGACCTGCTCGACGACCTTCGTGTACGCGTCGATGACGGTCGCCGGGTCGTCGCCGCCGAAGTCGACGCCAAGATCACGCTGGGCCGCCAGCACGGCCAGCCAGAGTCGCCGTTCGGCGATGATCTTCTGCTCCGGCGACCAGATCGCCCGCATCGCCTCCGAGGCATACCGCGAGGCCAGCACGTTCGGCACGACCATGATCAACTCCCAACCGTGGCGGCGGCAGCCGCTGCACCGATGTCACGTCGATAGAAGGACCCGTCCAGCCCGATCCGCTCGATCCCCCGGTACGCCAGCTCCCGTGCGGCACCGAGATCGACACCGGTGCCGACCACCGCGAGCACCCGGCCGCCGGAGCTGACCAGTCGACCTTGATCATCGAGCGCGGTCCCGGCGTGGACGGCGTGCACGCCGTCCGGCAGCTCGGGAATCGACAACGGATCGAGGCTGCGCGGCGCCTCCGGGTAGCCCTGGCTGGCCAGCACCACCGTCACGGCGGCGCCGTCGGCCCACTCCAGCTCCGGTTGACCGGCCAGCTCGCCGGCGGCAGCGGCGGCCAGCAGGGTGGCCAGTGGTGTCCGCAGCAGGGGCAGCAGGGCCTGGGTCTCCGGGTCGCCGAACCGGGCGTTGAACTCGACCACCCGGGTGCCGCGAGCGGTCAGTGCCAGGCCGGCGTAGAGCAGCCCCACGAACGGGGTGCCGCGCCGGCGCAGTTCGTCCACGGTCGGTTGCAGCACGGTCGCCAGCACCTCGGCGACAAGATCATCGGGCGCCCACGGCAGTGGCGTGTAGGCGCCCATCCCGCCGGTGTTGGGACCCGCGTCGTCGTCGTACGCCCGCTTGAAGTCCTGCGCCGGCCGCAGCGGCCTCACCTCGGTGCCGTCGCAGATCGCGAACAGGCTCACCTCGGGCCCGTCCAGGAACTCCTCGATCACCACCGGCGCGCAGCGCAGCGCGTGCTCGAGCGCGAGCCCGCGATCATCGGTGACGACGACGCCCTTGCCCGCGGCCAGCCCGTCGTCCTTGACCACATAGGTCGGCCCGAACTCGTCCAGCGCGGCCTCGATCTCGGCCTGGGTGGTGCAGTTGCGCGACTGCGCGGTCGGCACGCCGGCCGCGGCCATGATCTCCTTCGCGAAGGCCTTGCTGCCCTCGATCCGGGCGGCCGCACCGGACGGCCCGAAGACGGCGATGCCGGCCTCCCGTACCGCGTCGGCGACACCGGCCACCAGTGGCGCCTCGGGCCCCACCACGACCAGGTCGGCCGCCAGCCGGCCGGCCAGTGCGGCGACCGCGGCGCCGTCCAGCTGATCGACCGGATGCAGGGTCGCGATCTCGGCGATCCCCGGGTTGCCGGGGGCGACGTGGACCTCGTCCACCGCCGGGTCTGCTGCGATCGCGAGGGCGAGCGCGTGCTCGCGCCCGCCGGAACCGATGATCAGGACGCGCATGCCGGCCAGCCTAACCAACCGGGGCCCCCGCGACGTTGTTCGGGGGAGCGCAGCGGAGGAGAAGAACGTCGTGGGGTGGTCCAGCCGGGTGCGGCGCGGGAATAACCGGCGGCGGAGCGGGCTTGCAGCCTGACGTGACCGATTTCGAGCCTCGCGACCTGCTCGCGGCGAGCAGCCTCGGTGTCCTGGCGACGATCAAGGCCAACGGCCTGCCGCAGCTGTCGCCGGTGACGCCCTTCTACGACAGGGAGAACGAGACGATCCTGGTCTCGATCACCGAGGGCCGGGCCAAGACGGCGAACCTGCGCCGGGATCCGCGGGCCGCTCTGGAGGTGACCAGCGCCGATGGCGGCTCCTGGGCCACCGCCGAGGGCCGGGCGACGCTGATCGGCCCGGGCACCGACCCGGCCGGCCCCGAGGTCGAGGCGCTGGTCGACTACTACCGCAAGGCGGGTGGCGAGCATCCGGACTGGGACGAGTACCGCTCCGTGATGGTCTCCGACCGCCGGGTGCTGCTGGTCCTCGACGTGCAGCATGTGTACGGAGCCAAGATCCGCTGATCAACCCGGCAGGTCGCGGGCCCGGACCTGGGTCCGCCACCACGGCGTCTCGACGAAGCCGCGTTTCGGGTTGAGCAGTTCCATGCTGGCCTCCCAGCCGTCGACTCCCTCGAGGTGGGACAACGTCTCGGTGATGAACCGGTAGAGCTCCTCGTTACTGTCCGCGATCACCTCGCAGAACAAGGAGTTCTGGTCCAGCGTCGCGGCCAGGTAGCGCACCGACGAATGCGGTACGAGTCCGTCCACGACACCGTCCAGGTAGCCCGGCCGCACCTTGACGATGATCAAGGTCTCCGCGCCCATCCCCAGGGCAGCCGCGGGCACCAGCGTGATCACGTCCACGCAGCGGTTCTGCCGCATCCGCTCGAACCGGCGGCGGACGCTGCTCTCGTTCATCCCCAGCTCGGCGCCGATCGCCTTGAAGGTGGTCCGGCCGTCCTGCTTCAACGCGGCCAGGATCTGCCAGTCCACGTCGTCGAAATGGTCCGGCGCGCACTCGGCCGGCGTACTGGCCGGTGCCTCGTCGGGCTCCGAGGCCAGCCGCTCCGTGAGCAGCTGCCGGCTCCAGTCGTGGCCGACCTTGTAGACGTGCAGCAGCAGATCACTGCGCCACCGCTCGATGCCGTCGATCGACTGCAGCGGCGAGATCAGGTCCGGGTAGTGCGAGGCGCCGCCGCGGACCATGATCTCGGCGACGATGTCGTACTTGCCGGTGACCAGGGACAGGAATCGGACGTCCGGCCGGGAGACCAGCGCGCGGGCGACCTCGAGCTGGGTGCCGGGCGTGCAGTTGATCCGCACCACGAACATGTCGACCTGGCCGAAGCTGCTCGGCGTCGGCAGCACGGTGATCTTGACGACACCGTCGGCGATCAACTGCTGGCCGCGCCGGGTCACGGTGGCCACCGAGGAGCCGATGATCTCCGCGATCGAGGTCCAGCTGGCCCGCCCGTTCTGCTGCAGGGCAACGATGATCCGCCGGTCGAGCTCGGTGAGATCGTCGATGACACGAAGATCCACGGGTGCGGTCAGCGCGTCGTAGACGTGGAGATCCCCGGATAGACCTCGGCCAGGAAGTCCCGCACCGTCGTCGTCCATGCTGAAGCCTCCTCGATCTGTGGCGAGTGCCCCGACCGTTCGAAGATCACCAGCCGCGAGTCGGGGATCAGGCCGGCGATGGTCTCGCTGCAGGATACGGGGGTGATCCAGTCGGTGCGGCCGACCGTGATCAACGTCGGCGCGGTCACGCCGGGCAACTGCGGCTTCAGATCGTAGTTCGGGAGGTTGGTCGAGAAGGCGTAGTTGTGCGCCTGGTAGCGATACGGCGTCGCGGCGACCTTGCGCTCCACCGACGCCGGGTCGTAGTTGAAGTCGTACAGCGGAAGGATCTCCCGCCAGCAGTCCCGAAGATCATCGTCGTCGGCGACCTGGCCCGCGTCGATCCGGTCGAACTTGGCCATGTCCACGGTGACCCGGTCGGAGGCGAGGGCGTTGCGCCGGGCCAGTTCCGAGTGTGAGTTGTCGGCGGCGGTGTCGCGGAGCACCAGCGCGGCCACCCGGTCCGGGTAGCGGATCGCGTATTCCATGGCCATGAACCCGCCGTACGAGCCGCCGGCCATGCAGATCCGCTCGGCTCCGATCCACTCCCGCAGCGCGTCGAGGTCCGCGGCCCACTGCTCGTGGCTGAACGTGCCGTGGCCCTCGCTCTGGCCGGAGCCGCGGGCGTCGAAGACGACCACCCGGTACGAGTCCGCGAGCCGGCCGAAGCTGGCCTTCGGTTCCGCCCGGGAGCCGAGCCCGGGCGCGCCGTGATGGGTGATGATCACCGGCGCGTCCTCGGGACCGAGCACCTCGACGGCGAGCCGGTTGCCGTTGATCATGATCAGCTCGGCGTCGCCCTCGGCGCGGGCAAACTCGGCGGTGGTGTCGGTTCCGGACACGGGCAACTCCTTGCGGTCAGACGGGAACGGTGCAGGACTCGAGGTCCCTGGGGAAGGCGGTCAGCGGGCGGGACCCGTCGGCCGTGACCAGCATGCTGTCGCTGATCCGGTAGCCGGCGTGCCCGGGCAGGTAGATCCCCGGTTCGTTGGAGACGATCATGCCCGGTGCGAGCACGGTCGGGTCGCCGTCCTCGAGCCACGGCGGTTCGTGCATGCCGAGGCCGATCCCGTGACCCTGCCGATGCCGGAGGAACTCGCCCAGGCCGGCGTCACGGATCGCGTCGAGGCAGATCCGGTTGGTCTGCCGGCATTCGGCGCCGGGCCGGATCGCCTCGCCGCCGATCCGTTGCGCCCGTTCGATCGTGCCGTGGTAACGGCGTTGATCATCGGTGGGTACGCCGAGCACGAAGGTCCGCTCGCCCTCGACGTAACGGCCGCCGACCGCGCATCCGAGCGAGAGCATGAACGTGTCACCGGGCCGGAGCCGATAGCCGCTGGGCAAACCGTGCGGGTACGCGCTGTTGGCACCCGCGTAGACCAGGCCGCCGGCCAGCATCGGCACCACGACGACATCGCTGTGTTCGGCGTACATGGTGGCGGTGCCGATCTTGGTGATGTGCGCGGCCAGCTCCGCCTCGCTCGGCAACTCGGCACCGGAGCCGATCGCCTCCGTGATCAGGGCGACGCCGCCGGTGATCATCAGGTCGGTGATCCGGGCCGCCTCGGCGTGCAGCGCGATCTCCTCGTCGAACTTGCGGTACCGGGCCTCCGTGATCAGCGAACTGGGCTGCCAGTCGGCCACGCCGAGGGCCTGCTGGGCCGCGGCCAGCCGGGCGTGACTGATCGCCGTACCGAAGCCGATCCTGGTCGCCGCCGGCAGCGGACCGACCAGGTCGGCCAGCGCGGCGAACGGCGGGCGGATGCCGGGGAACTCGTCGAAGACCGCGAACTCGGCCCGCGCCCGCTGAGCCTCGGCATGCTCGCGTTCCAGCTCCGGCAGCAGCAGCGCGCACCGGCCGTCGGCCTGCAACCAGACCGCGACCGGCCGCTCGCACGGATGATGGAAGAAGCCGGTCAGGTAGGCGACATCCTCCGGGTCGTCGGTGAGGATCGCCGCCAGGCCGTCCGCGGTCAGCCGATCGATCACCCGTCCCTGTACGCGGTCGAAGAACTCCGGGGCCAGTCGCTGGGCGAAGCCGGCCCGCCCTTCGACAGGCTCAGGGATCGTCGGTCGGGTCGGCTCGGTGGTCGTCGCGTTCATGATCACTCCTCACCGCTTCCGGGAGCGCGGGTTGCGGGCGTCGTTGTACGCGATCGAGAGGCAGGTGGCCGAGAGCACCAGCAGCAGGATCGCCGCCGACGGGAACAGGGTGAGCCACCAGGAGCTGGACATCGCGCCGGACTGCTGGGCCTCGTAGAGGATCCGGCCCCAGGACCAGGTGTTCGGGTCGCCGAGGCCGAGGAAGGCCAGGCCCGCCGCGGACAGCACGGCCCGGGAGGCGGTCACGACGACCGACACGACGATCACCGGCGTCACCGCGGGCAGCACGTGCCGCCCGATGATCCAGACCGGCGACGTGGTCATCAGCCGCGCCGCGTCCACGTACGGCAGCCCGACCACGGTCAGCGCCTGGGACCGGACGATCCGGGTCACCTCCGGCCAGGAGAACGCGGCCACCACGGCGATGATCGTGCCGGTGCTCGGCCCGACCAGGGCCGCGGTCAAGATCATCAACGGCAGCACCGGCAGCGACAGCACCAGGTCGACCAGCACGCTGATGATCTTGTCCAGCCAGCGGAAGTAGGCGCCCACCACGGCCAGCAGGGTGCCGATGACGATCGCGATCGCCGAGGCCGCGAAGGCGACCAGCAGGCTCTGCCGGCTGCCCCAGACGACCGATGCATAGACGTCCCGGCCCAGCGCGTCGGTGCCGAACCAGTAGCCGGCCCCGGGCGGCCGCAACACGTCGATACCGTAGCTCGCCGGGTACGGAGCGAGCAGCGGAGCAGCGGCGGCGACCAGGATCAGCAAGATCAGGACGGCGCCGGCGAAGACCCCGAGCGGTTCCCGCCGGAACGCCCGCCAGGTGGCTGACCGCGGGCTCTCCACGGCGGTCGTGACGGCGGCACTCATACCTTCACCCTCGGGTCCAGGAAGCCGTAGACGAGATCGGTGATCATGTTGGCCGCGACGACCGTCAGGGCCAGCAGCAGGAACGCGCCCTGCAGCACGGCGTAGTCGAGCTGGGTCACCGCCTCGTAGATCGCGCGTCCGATCCCCGGGTAGGCGAACACGGTCTCGGTCAGCACCGCGCCGCCGACCAGGAAGCCGAGCTGCAGGCCGATCAGCGTGGTCGCCGGCAGCAGGGCGTTGCGCAGCGCGTGCTTCCAGAGCACCCGGGCCGGCGACAGCCCGTTGGCCCGGGCCAGCGTGACGTAGTCCTCACCGAGGGCGTCGATCAGCGTCGACCGCATCGTGAGCACGTACGAGCCGAGCTGGATCAACATCAGCGACACGGCCGGCAGGATCAGGTGGCGCAGCACGTTGCCGTACCACTCGGCGCCGTAGACGCCGGTGTCGTAGGCGCCGCCGATCGGCAGCCAGCCGAGCCGGAGCCCGAACAGGAACAGCAGCAGCACGGCCAGGCTCGGCACGAAGATCGACTGGCCGGTGACGCCGAAGATCTGCACCGCACGGTCCAGCAGCCCGCCGCGCCGGGACGCGGCGAGCACCCCGAGCGGGATGCCGATCAGCACCGTCAGCACCAGTGCGGTGCCGGCCAGCAGCAACGTCCACGGCAGCCGGGCCAGCAAGACGTCGGCGACCGGGATCTGTTGGGTGAAAGAGATCCCGAGATTGCCCTGGAGCAACTGGCCGAGGTAGAGGCCGTACTGGATCGGCAGCGGCTGGTCCAGCCCGTAGGAGGCCAGGATCGCCGCCCGGGTCTCCGGCGTCATGTTCGTGCTGGCCAGGGCCAGGGCCGGGTCGCCGGGCAGCAACCGCAACATCAGGAACGTCACGGTCACGGCGAACCAGACCGTGAGCACGCCCCGCCCGAGCCGGGCCAGCACGAACCTCAGCACCGGGTCACTTCACCTTGGCGGCGCCGGCCACCGACTCGGGGTTGACGATCGACAACAGCTCGGACGGCTTGGCCTGGAACCCGTCCCACTCGTCGGAGTAGGCGAAGTAGAGGTTCTGCGTGTACATGATGTTGTCGTACATCTGGTCCCGGACAATCTTGGCCGCCTGACGCATCAGGGCGATCTTCTGCTGCTTGTCCTGGGTCACCGCCGCGTCGTTGATCAACTTGCTCAGGGCCGGGTCGTCGACGTAGCTGTAGTTGATCACACCGCCGGGCAAGTAGGTCAGCGTCATGTTGGTGACCGGGTCGTCCATGATCGCGAAGTTGCCGGCGTAGATGTCGAAGTCACCCTTGTCGGTCTTGGCCAGGTAGGTGTTCCGCTCCATCCCCTGCAGTTCGATCTTGATCCCGGCCTTCGCCGCGGAGTCCTTGATCATCGTCACCCACTGCGAGGTGACGCTGTCCTGCAGCGAGTAGATCAGCCGGAAGCTCGGCTCGAACATGCCGTCCGCGCCCGGCTGGTAGCCGGCCTGCTCCATCAGCTGGCGGGCCTTCGCGGTGTCGAACGCGTACTCGGTGATCGACGGGTCGTGATAGTCCGCCAGCACCGGCATCAGCGGGCTGTTCCCGGTCGAGACGGCCTGCCCCTGCAGCACCACGGTGCGGATCGCGTTGTAGTCGACCGCGTGCGCCAGCGCCTGCCGTACCTCGACCTTGGCCAGATCCGGCTTCGTCATGTTGTACGTCAGGTGGGCATAGCCGAGGCCCTTGGACTCGGCGATCTTGATCCCGGCCGTGCTGCGCAGCTTCTCCACCTGGGCCGGCGGCAGCGCGTTCGCGATCACGTCCACCTCGCCGCTCTGCAGGGCGAGGATCTCGGTGTTCACGTCCGGGTAGACCCGGTAGACGACCTGCTTCGGCCCGGGCTTACCGCCCTCGACCAGCGGATAGTCGTCCACACGGTCCAGGGTGTAGCTCTGGCCGACCTGAACGCTCTTCAGCTGGTACGGGCCGGCGCTGACCCAGCCGCCGTCGGACCCGTCGTTGGCGAACGAGGCGACCGACTTCGCCTTGCCGAACACGTGTTTCGGCACGATGTTGCCCCAGAAGCCGATCTCTTCGATGATCGACGTGTCCGGCTTGGCCAGCTTCAGTTCGACCCTGGTCGCCGACACCGCCTCGGCCGAGGTGAAGTTGGCCAGCTGGCCGTAGAAGGTGCCGGAAGGCTTATCCTTCTTCACCGTGTTCAGGGTCCAGGCGACGTCCTCGGCGGTCAGCTTGGTGCCGTCGCTCCAGGTGAAGTCGTCCCTGATCTCGTAGAACCCGGTGGTCGGGTCGACGTAGCCCCACTCGGTGGCCAGATGGGCCGTCTTACTGCCGTTGTCGGCGATGCCGAGCAGGTGCGGGTACATCAGGTTGGTGATCCAGTAGTCACTGCGGCTGTTGCCGATCAACGGGTTGTAGTTGACCACGTCGGTGGTCGTCGCGATCGTCAGCGTCGGATCGGCGACGGCACCGCTGCTCGATGCCGCCGGATCTCCGGCGGGGCCGGTCGGGGCGGTCGGCGCGCAGGCGGCGGCCATGATCATGATCACCACCCCGGCCAGCAGGCCCAGGGCGTTGGCGCGTGCGCGCGGACGCGGGTTCATCAGATCCATACCTCCTCAAGAACCCGCAGCGTGTTGCCACCGACGACGGCCCGGATCTCGTCGTCCGAGTAGTCGTGCTTGACCAGCCAGCCGATGATGTTGAAGAACTCCTCGGCCGGGTTCTCCAGACCGTCGACGTACTCGACCTCGTCGAACTCCACGCCGGCGTGCGCCTGACCGATCGACAGGTTGCCGGCGAACGCGTGGTGCAGGCCGACATGATCACCGAACAGGGTGTCCGGACCGAAGCTCACGTGCTCCAGGCCGACCAGGTCGACGCAGTAGACGAAGTGGTCCATCACCGATTCGATCGAGTGCCGCGGGTGCTGCGGCGACAGGGTCGTGTGCGGGGCCGCCTCGAGCCCGATCACGCCGCCGCGCTTGGCGCACTCGACGATCGTCTCGTCGGTCTTCATCCGGTTGGTCGGCCAGACGGACCGGGCCCCGGCGTGCGTGATGAAGACCGGCTTCTTGGACGCCTTGATCACGTCGACACAGGTCTGGTCGCCGGAGTGCGAGATGTCGATCGCGATGCCGAGCTTGTTCATCCGCTCGACCGCACGTTCGCCGAAGTACGTCAGCCCGCCGTCGCGGCGTTCCTTGAGGCCGCTGCCCAGCGTGTTGGCCTCCGAGTAGGCGATGCCCATCTGCCGGACGCCGAACCCGTACAGGACGTCGAGCCGGTCGACCTCGTTCTCGATCATGGTCGAGGCCTCGAGCGCGAAGACGTGCGCGATCCGGCCGGTCTGGTGCGCGTACTCGATGTCGGCCAGCGTCTCGCCCTTGATCACGAAGTCCTGGTGGGCCAGGTCGGCCATCCGGACGCCGAGGTCGAACAGGACGTCGGTGTACTTCCAGCCGGCGTCGCTGCTGATGCAGCAGGTGCCGTCCATGCCGTTGTCGAAGACGGCGGTCAGGCCGGAGCGGGACAGGCCCTCGTAGCCGGTGGGTTCGCGGCCCTGGCGGATGTGATCACGCAGCTGCCCCATGTCCTCGGGGAACACCTGGACGTGATCATGGAGCGAGATCACCTTCTCGTCCGCCAGCAGCCGGCGGGTCCGCTCGCGCTGGGCGTCGTTGAGGTCGAGTCCCGTGTATTCGGGCACTCGGTTGATCTGCTTGGCGTAGCGGAACTCCCGGAAGTCCTTGCCGGCCTCCAGGTAGTCGTACGCCGTGTAGCCGGTGTAGCGCTTCGCGGGCTCCAGCACAGTCTGCTCTCCTTCATCGAGCGTCGGCACAACAATCGCTAGGTTGACCGATCGTCGGCACGAATGTCAATCGTGATGATGAATCTCGGCACAGATCGGGCAAAGCTGATACATATCGGTAACAATGGACGTGTCATGATGAATCCCGTGGACAGTTCTCCGCCCGAACCCGTGCTGCGCGTGCGCAACCTCGGCGTACGGTTCGCGACGCGCACCGGCGACCTGCCGGTGGTGCGCGAGGTCGACCTCGACGTGGGCCGCGGCGAGGTGGTCGCCCTGCTCGGCGAGTCCGGCTCCGGCAAGTCGGTCACCGCCCGCGCGATCATGGGCCTGCTCGAGGACACCGCGACCGCGACCGCCGACGAGCTGTGGCTGGCCGGGCGCGACCTGACCGCGCTCGACGAACGGGGCCGCCGGGAGCTGCGCGGCACCGAGATCAGCCTGGTCATGCAGGACGCCCTGTCGGCACTCAACCCGGTGCTCAGCATCGGTGATCAACTCGGTGAGCTGTTCCGGGTCCGGCGCGGACTGAACCGGTCGGCGGCGCGCGCCAAGGCCGTCGAGTTGCTCGGGCTGGTCGGCATCCCGGCACCGCGGCAGCGGGTTTCCGATCACCCGCACCAGTTCTCCGGCGGCATGCGGCAGCGGATCCTGATCGCGATGGCCATCGCGCTGGAGCCGAAGGTGCTGATCGCCGACGAGCCGACCACGGCGCTCGACGTGACCGTCCAGGCACAGATCCTCGACCTGCTGGACCGGCTCCGCGAGCAGCTCGGGATGGGCATCCTGTTGATCACCCACGATCTCGGTGTCGTGCTGGAGGTCGCCGACCGGCTGGCCGTCATGTATGCGGGGCGGGTGGTCGAGGCGGGTGCGGCCGACCCGGTGCTGGACCGGCCGGCGCATCCGTACACGCAGGCTCTGCTGCGGTCCATGCCCCAGGCCGCCGGCCGCGGTTCACCACTGATCGCGATCCCCGGATCGCCTCCGAACCCGGCCCGGACGCCGGACGGCTGCGCGTTCCATCCCCGTTGCCCGGCCCGGTTGCCGGTGTGCGTGGAGGTCCGCCCGGAGCCGACCGAGCCGAGCCCGGGCCGAGTCGCCGCGTGTCACCGGAGCCGGGAGTTGATCACCGGCACCATGATCAGTGAGGAGCCGGTCCGTGGCGGAGTCTGAGGTGATCCTGGCGGCGGCCGACCTGGTCCGCAGCTTTTCCACCGGATCGGCGCTGAGCCGGTCCCGGGTGTCGGCCGTGGACGGGGTCAGCCTCGAGCTGCACGCCGGTCAGACGCTCGGCGTGGTCGGCGAGTCGGGCTGCGGCAAGTCCACCCTGGCCCGACTGCTGGTCGGCCTGGAACGCCCGGATTCCGGAACGTTGCGCTACCGGGGCACCGACGTCACGGCCGGCCGGGCTCGGGACCGGAAGCTGCTCCGGCAGGGCGTCCAGTTGATCTTCCAGGACCCGTACACGTCACTGGATCCGCGGATGACCGTGCTCGACCTGGTCGCCGAGCCGCTCGCCGCCAGCCGGACCGGCCGTCCGGCCCAGCGCCGGGACCGGGTCGCCGAACTGCTCGATCTGGTCGGGCTGGACGCGGACATGATGGCCCGGTTCCCGCACCAGTTCTCCGGCGGCCAGCGGCAGCGGATCGGGATCGCCCGGGCCCTCGCGCTCGATCCCGATGTGCTGGTCTGCGACGAGCCGGTGTCCGCGCTGGACGTCTCGGTGCAGGCCCAGGTGATCAACCTGCTCGGCGATCTGCAGCGCCGGCTGGGCGTGGCGATCTTGTTCATCGCTCATGATCTTGCTGTCGTGCGGCACATCGCGGACCGGGTGGCGGTGATGTATCTCGGCCGGGTGGCGGAGCTCGGGCCGACCGAGGAGATCTACGCGCGGCCCCGGCATCCGTACACCCAGGCCTTGCTGTCCGCGACCCCGCCGGCGACGAGGGCCGAACGCGGCAAGCTCTCCCGGCGGCGTGCGCTGGCCGGCGAGCCGCCGTCGCCGGTCGACCCGCCGGCCGGGTGTCGCTTCCATCCGCGTTGCTGGCTGGCCACCGACGAGTGCCGTACGGTGGTGCCGGCGCTGCGGGTGCCGGAGGGCGACCATGATCATCGCCGCAGCGCCTGCCACCACGCGGAGCAGCTGGACCCGCTGCCGGCTTGATCAGAGTCGCCGACCGGCGGCACCGACGAACGCGTCGAGTGCCGGATCCGGTTCGTCGTCGCTGCCGGTCCAGGAGATCACGTCCGTCAGATCCCAGTACGGGTGGTAGTCGGCCGTCCCGGAAGCCGACTGCCAGAGCGCCAGGAAACGATCGGCCACCTCGATGCCGAACTGGCGACCGAGATTGGCCCGGCAGTGTGCGACGTCCGCCTCGGCGGCGCCGATGCAGGCACTCGGCCAGTCCACGATGCCGCTGACGTGATCTTGTGACCACAACACGTTGCCGGGATGGTAGTCGCGGTGCAGGAAGACCTGCGGCACCTCCGGCTGCGGCCCCTCGAACAACTCGACCGCGCGAGCCCACGCCTCCGGATGCCTGGACCAGGACGGGGGAAGGGGCTGCTCCGGCGGGTAGGGAGCGAAGCTGCGCAGCCGGCCGTCGACCGGCGTGGCATGGATGGCCGGGAGCGCCTCGGCCAGCCGCCGGAGCCAGCCCTCGAGGTCGCGCGGGCGCCAGTCGACCCGCCCGGGCAGCCAGGACATCACGATGGTCGGCGTCCCGGTGGCGGCGCCGTCCAGATCGGCGGCGAGCAGGCGCGGGGCCGCGACCGGGCTGCCGGCCAGCAGGCCGAGGACGTGGGCCTCGTTGCCCGGGGTCCACGGCTCCTCGGCGAGCCAGTCCAGGACGTACCGGCGCAGGATGACGGTGAGGGTGCTGCCGTTGCGGCTACTGAGCAGCACCTTGTGCACGGCCGAGGACGTACCGCCGGGGAGTGCTTCGACGTCGAGGACCCGGGCGGCTCCGACCTGGTCACAGAGCCAGGTCAGGGTTCCGGCAGGCGGTCGGCTGCGCAGGGCTTGGTGCAGTTCGGGTTCGAGCTCGTAGCCGTGCGGGGTCGGCTGTTCGATGGACACGTTCTGACTCCTGAACTTGATCGAGGACAAGGGAAACGGACGCGCGGACTCCGGTGGTCCGCGCGCCGCGCCCTGCCCTCGACCGAGCTGGTCAGCCCGGGATGATCAAAAGATCGACATCATGTGCCCATTCTGGCAGACGGCCCTGGACGACTAACTCTCGTTGGCGATCTCGTCCATCTTCGCGGCGATCTCGGCGACCGGGGTCTTGTTCAGGAACAGGTCGGAGGCGGCCTTGTTGATCTCCGGATCCTTGGCGACCCAGTCCTCGCCGACCGGCATGTTGAAGGTGGTGCCGGCGGCCGATTCCAGGTACGGGGTGACGTCGATCCCCTTACCCTTCCAGTACGCAACGTAGCCGTCGCTCGCGCCGTTCAGGGCCGGGATGACGTAGCCGGCGTCGCCCATGAGCTTCTGGGCCTTCTCGGAGCCGAGGAACATGATCAGCTTCATGGTCTGCTCCGGGTGCTTCGAGGCCGCGTAGGCGACCTCGCCGAGGCCGTTGATCATGACCGTGCGGCCGGCCGGGCCGCGGGGGATCGCGGCGACGCCGATCTCGAACTTCACCTCCGGCAGGGCGAACGGCAGCAGCGCGTTGTTGGCGTCGAACATGGCCACCTCGCCGCGGTAGAACATCTCGGTGGCCTGGCCGGTCGGCGGGTTGGTCCGGGTGCCGTCCGGGGACAGGTGCCACGTGAAGATCAGGTCCCGGGCCCATTGCAGCGCCTCGACGGACTTCGGCGACGCGTACCCGAACGCGCCGGTCGCCGGATCCTTCACCTGCCCGCCGTTGGAGGCGATCCAGTTCAGCCAGGTGGTCTGGCCGTGGTTCCAGGACAGGAAGCCCCATTGCTTGATCGCGGACGGGTCGAAGCCCGACTCCCCCGCCGTCCTGCCCGCCTTGTCGACGGTCAGCTTGCGGGCCAGCTCCTCGAACGAACCCGAGCCGTCCGGCTTCCATTCCAGGTCACCAGGCTCGTCCACGCCGGCCTTCTCGAACAGGTCCTTGTTGTAGAGCATGCCGACGACACCGAGGTCCTTCGGCATTCCGTACTGCTGATCTTCGTACTTGTACGAGTTCGCGACGTTCGGGTGGTAGTCGGCCAGGTCGATCCCGGCCTGGGCCAGTTGATCCTGGATCGGGGCCAGGACACCCTTCGAGGCCAGGTCCGGGAACCGGTCGACGGTCAGCCAGAACACGTCCGGGCCGTTGCCGGAGGCCAGCTCGGCGGTGAGCTTGGTCCAGTACTGGTCCCAGGGCAGCAGTTCCATCCGGACCGTGATGTCCGGGTTCTCGGCGGTGAAGGCCTGGAACACCTTCTTGTAACCGACCTCCTGCTGTTCGTCCCAGAGCCGGTAGACCAGCTCGACCTTCTCCCCTGGCGCGCTGGGCGTGGGCTCCTGGTTGCCGCAGGCCGACAGGGCCACCGTCCCGGCGGCGCTGATCAACAACGTGCGACGTGGAAAGGTGCGTGACATGGTGGTTGTGCCTCCTGATTGTTGCCGGCCTACTTGAGGCCGGTGACCGCGACGGAGCGGACGATGAATCGTTGGAAGAAGACGAACAGGATGAGCAGCGGCGCCAGCGCGATCAGGCTGCCCGCCATCACCGCGTTGTAGTCGACGCCGACTTCGCCCTTGAACAAGGCGATTCCGACCGAGAGCAGCCGCTTCTCCCGGCTGCTGGTGATGATCAACGGCCAGAGGAAGCTGTTCCAGCTGCCGACCACGGCGAGCGTGGTCACGGTGACCAGGATCGGCTTGGACAGCGGCAGGATGATCGACACCAGGGTCCGGACCGTGCCGGCGCCGTCGATCCGGGCGGCGTCCTCGAGGTCGGCCGGGATGGTCCGGAAGAACTGGCGGAGCAGGAAGATCGCGTACGGCGTGCCGAACATCGTCGGCAGCACCAGCCCGGCCCAGCTGTCGATCAGTCCGAGCCGCTGCATCATCAGATAGAGCGGGATCATGGTGACAACGGCCGGCACCATCATGGTCGACAGGTAGACCCAGAACAGGACGTCCCGGCCGGGGAAGGTCATCCGGGCGAAGGCGTACGCCGCCAAGGTGCCGAAGATCAACTGGCCGACGACGATGATCACCGTGACGACGACCGTGTTGACCAGGTAGCCGCCGAAGCCGGAGTCGAACAGGCGCCCGAAGGCGGCCAGGCTCGGTGGCCAGGACGGCTGCCAGGGCAGGGTGGCGAACAGCTCGCCCGGTCCCTTGAACGCGGTCAGCACCGTGATCAGGTACGGGAACACGGCGAACACGGCGCCGATCACCAGGATCGCGTACGCGGCGATGCTGGCCGGAATCGATGAGCGTGACATGCCGGACTCCTCAGGAGACGTCGTACGTCGTGCGACGCTCGAAGTAGGCGAACTGGGCCAGGCTGACCACGAGGATGATCACGAACAGCGCGACCGAGATCGTCGAGCTGTAGCCGAAGTCGAACTTCTCGAAGGCCTGGTGGTAGATGTGGTACGTGATCACCTCGGTGCTGTCGCCGGGCCCGCCCTCGGTCATCACGTAGATCGTGTCGAACGCCTGGAACGAGCCGATCACGTTGGTGATCAACACGAACAGCAGCGTGGGCCGGAGCAGCGGCAGCGTGATCGTGAAGAAGTGTCGCACCGGAGACGCGCCATCCAGCGCGGATGCCTCGCGCAGGCTCTCCGGGATGTTCTGCAGCCCGGCCAGGAAGAACAGCATGTTGTAGCCGGCGAACTGCCAGACGTGCACCGCCGCCACCGACGGCAGCGCCAGCTCCGGCGTCGACAGCCAGGCCGGGCCGGCGATGCCGAACAGGGCGAGGAACGAGTTGATCGCGCCCCGGGCCGGGTCGAAGATCCAGCCCCAGACCAGGCCGAGCGCGACCGGTGCGGCCATCCACGGGATCACCAGTAGCGCCCGGAAGTACTTCATCCCTTTGAGTTTCCGGTTGACCAGGGTGGCCAGCAGCAGCGAGAGGATCGTGGTGCCGGGCACGCAGATGAGCACGTACCCGATCGTGACCAGCAGGGAGTGGCCGACGCCCTCGTCGCCGAACAGCTTGACGTAGTTCTTCAGCCCGACGAACCGCGGGGTGCCGAGCAGCTTCCAGTCGAACAGGCTGACGATGATCACGATCAGCACCGGCGCGAGCAGGAAGCCGAGGATGCCGATCATGCTCGGCGCGAGCATCGCGTAGCCGGTCACGGCGCGCCGGGCGACCTGACCGCGCGGTCGCCGGATGGCCCCGCGCGCTCCAGGACTGCCCTTCGACGGGCTCAGGGAGCGTTCCGGCGGACGCGTGTCAGTGATCGACATCGACGGGTTCCGATGAGCTGGCGATCAGCAGGTCCCGGGTCCGGGCCAGGCCCCAGTCGTCGAGCGCGGCGATCGGGTCGCTGGCCAGGCGCAGGCCCGGCGAGCGATCGATGTGGTCGGCCCACGCCTCACGGGCCTGCACCTCCGGTCGAACGATCAGGCAGTCCGGGTCATTGGCCCAGAACCGGCCGTGCAGGAAGTCGCGGGCCTGGGAGGTGACCCGGGCGCCGTGCTGGCCGGGTTGGCTGATGTCGCCGCTCGGCGGCTCGACCAGCGGATCGGTGTCCGGCGACACCCGCATCAGGTCGACCAGGCCGACGCTGGGCAGGATCGGTGCGCCGCAGCCGTGCAGGATCCGGTTCTCGCCGACCGCGTTCCTGATCAAGGTCATCCCGGCCCGATAGGCCTCGATGCCGTCGACCTGTTCGTGGCGACGGCCCTCGATCGCCCCGGCATAGATGAAGTCGAGCTTGAAGTGGTCGTAGCCCTGCCGGCACAACTCGGTGAACACGTCGGTGAGGTGCTGTGCGGCGCCCGGGTGGGTCACGTCCAAGATCAACTGTTGCTGCTCCCAGTTGTGACCGGCGTCCGCCGCACCGACCAGCCACTCGGGATGGTTGCGCGCCACCTCGCTCTTCGCGCCGACCAGGAACGGCGCCACCCAGATGCCGGCCCGCCGCCCGGAGGACCGGATGTCGCTGGCCAGCCGTACCGTCGAACCGAAGTCGTCCCGGGTGGTCAGCCAGTCGCCGATCTCGGACTGGTAGCCCTCGTCGAGCAGGATCAGGTCGACGCTCAGTTCATGATCGTCGATGGCCCGGACGTCGGTCATCACGTCCCGCTCGGTGACCTTGCCCCAGTAGGCGTACCAACTGCACCAGCCCGGACCGTAGACCTGGGTCTCGACGGCGCCGTGCCGGACCCCGAAGTCGGCGGCCCAGTCGGCCAGCGCCCGATTGCGGTCCCGGTACGCGCCGGTCCGCCGCTCCACGTCGCCGTCCGCCGTGATCACCACCGAGCCCGAACGCACCTCGCACCGCAGCGTCGGCACCCGGTCCGGCGTCGGGGCGGCGAAGACCGTCACCTGGCCGCCATCGGCCACGGCGAGCAGACCCTCGCCCTGGAAGGTGCCCGGCGGCAGCGGCTCGACCGGGCGGTTCGCCTCCGGCCGGTACGCCATCACGAGATGGTTCGGCGCGGTCGGCCGGGGCGGCTGGTCGCCCGGCCGGTACCAGCCGCTCGGGCTCCAGGACTGCCAGCCGTGCTCGAAGATCTGCACCGTACGGGGATCGCAACTGAGCTCGGCGACTGGCTCGAAGGGCATGGACGAAAAGGCCTTCCACTAGCAGGATGTTGCTCGACACTAGGGTGCGAACCAGGGGGATGACCATGAACGAGGCTGCTGAGATCGAGCACGATCTTGCTACGCAGCTCCTGATCGAGCTCTACAGTGAGACGCCGCCGCCGAGCCGGCTGGTGACCGGCCACTTCCACAGCGGGCCGGACTACCGGGTGGTCCGCCCGGACGGTGTCGGCAGCTGGTACCTCGTCTACACCGTGGCCGGCGCCGGGCGGTTCCGGATCGGCGACAACACCGTCGCGCTGCGGCACGGCGACCTGGCCCTGGTCCGGCCAGGCACCGAGCACGACTACGCGACGGTCGGGGCCCACTGGGACAACTGGTGGGCCCACTTCCAGCCGCGCCGCGACTGGCATTCCTGGTTCGCGCTGCCGGAGGCGCTGCCCGGCGTGCATCACGTACGGCTGCAGCGGCCGTCCGAGACCGACCGGGTGCTCTCCGCCTTCGCCCGGCTGCACCTCGACGCGCAGCGGGCGGGCCTGTCACCGACCGGCGACACCTACCTGCATCTGCTTGATCAAACTCTGGCCACCCAGCTCGCGCTGAACGGCATCGAGGAGGTGCTGCTGGTCGCGATCAGCAGCCTGCGCCAGGGCACCCGGCAGCTCGACTCGCGGGTCCAGCTGGTGCTGGACGCGATCACCACCGATCCCGCCAAGGCGCACACGCTGACCCAGCTGGCCGGGCTGGCTCAGGTCTCGGTGTCCCGGCTGGCCCACCTGTTCAAGGAGCAGGTCGGCGATTCGATCATGAACGTCGTCCTCGGCCTCCGCCTGCAGCGCGCCGCCGAACTGCTCGCCGCCACCGACCTCTCGATCGCCCAGATCTCCCGCACGGTCGGCTTCGACGCGCCGCACTACTTCAGCCGCCAGTTCGCCCGCCGCCACGGCCAGTCCCCCTCCGCCTTCCGCACCTCCCAAACCCGCTGACCGGTCACCAGAGCAGGCATTCTGACGGCGTGTCGCTGCAGTTGTGACCGGTCGATCGAGCAACCCAAGCGGCGGGTACGGGTGCCAGAGGCAGAACGGGTGGTCGGCCGGATCGGCGATGAGTTCCGCGAGCCCGCGGAGCCTGAACCGTCGGCCGGCGTAACCTCGCCACCGGTGTCCGGGGTCAGCGGACTGCCGCTCACCCTCGACGACTTCCTGCGCTGACCGCGGGATCGGGGAGTTCGGCGTACACCAGTTCGCTCGATGTCGCCGTCCCCCGGCACGGTCAGCCACGCTTCGGGTTCGGCGTGCTCACCGTGGTCAGTACCGGGATCCTCATATGCTCGAGCCGACAAGTGAGTGAACTGAGCGCAGGCAGCGCTTGCGCTGGCGCCGAGGCGATTGAACTTGTCGAGCTGCGCGGAGCGAGTCCGAGCAGATTGAGCGGAGGTGGGCGCATGTCGGCGACGAAGATCCTGGTACTCGGTGTCGTGATCATCTCCGGCGGCGCGCATGGCTACCAGGTGCGGTCCGAACTGCAGAGCTGGCGTGCGGAGACTTGGGCCAAGATCAAGCCGGGCTCGGTCTATCACGCGCTGAAGAAGGCGGCGGCTGACGGCCTCCTCACCGAACACGCCGAGCCGGGAAACTCCGGGCCGGAGCGCGTTCTGTACCGCGCGACAGCTCGGGGACGTGACGAGATCGTCGAACTGGTCCGCGACGGTCTGCGGCGCACCCATGACCCGGACATGCTCAACGCGTCCATCGCCATGTTGCCCATGCTGACCAGGACAGATGCCATCGCGAACGTCAACGAGCGGATCGCGCGCCTGGAAGCGGAGCTCGTCGTGCAGGCCGAGTGGCGGAAGCACCCCGATCGGGACACCCCCGAGCACGTCCGCGACCAGGCCGAACTGTGGGCGGGACACGCACGCACCGAACTGGAGTGGGCGAAGAGCCTGAGCAAACGACTGTCTGAGGGCGCGTACACCATGGCCGATGATCCAGGTTCGTGGCGAACGGTCTCCGATCAGCTCGAGATGCGCCCCTAATCAAACTTGACTAGACGCCCTCCCTCGTGCACTCTGGTCAAGTAGTCAAACTTGACTAGCCCAACCAATCCGTTCGCATCACCGAGAGAAGGAGTCGACCCATGGGAACGCTCGCGATTGAGACGAGAGGGTTGAGGAAGAGCTTCGGCAAGACCCACGCGGTCGCCGGTGTGGACCTGGCCGTGAGCGCTGGGGGCGTGTACGGCGTGCTCGGTCCGAACGGGGCGGGCAAGACCACGACGATCCGCATGCTGGCCACGCTCCTGCACCCCGACGCCGGAGAGGCGCAAGTACTCGGCTACGACGTCGTGCATGATGCCCGGGCGGTGCGGAGCAGGGTCGGCCTCACCGGGCAGTTCGCGTCGGTCGACGAGGACCTCACCGGGATGGAGAACCTGTTGCTGCTCGCCAGGCTGCTCGGCTACTCACGCCGCCGAGGCAGGGAGCGGGCGGCCGACCTGCTCGACGCGTTCGGTCTTGCCGAGGCGGCCGACCGGCAGGTGAAGAAGTACTCCGGCGGGATGCGCCGGCGCATCGACCTCGCAGCGAGCCTGGTCGTCACCCCCGAACTGATCTTCCTCGACGAGCCCACGACCGGGCTCGACCCGCGCAGCAGGAACCAGGTCTGGGAGATCGTCAGGGGCATGGTCGCCGAGGGCACCACCGTGTTGCTGACCACGCAGTACCTCGACGAGGCCGACCAACTGGCCGATCGGATAGCGGTGATCGACCACGGGAAGGTGATCGCCGAGGGCTCGAGCGGCGAGCTCAAGGCATCGGTCGGCGCCGGCTCGCTGCACGTACGGCTACGTGCGCCCGAGCAGCGGGCCGACGCCGAACGGGTCCTCGCCGGCATCCTCGAGGTGCCGGTCGAGCCGACCGCTGACCCGGCCGCGCTGTCCGCGCGGATCTCCGACCCCGAACGCGTCGCCCGTTCCCTGGCCGACCTGTCCCGCAGCGGCATCGACGTCACGGAGTTCGCGCTCGGTCAACCGAGCCTGGACGAGGTGTTCCTCACCCTGACCGGACACGCCGCCGAGGAGACACCCGAGGAGGATGCAGCATGAACGCCACGTCCGCGGAGCAGGCGTCGGCGCCGGTCACGGAGGACGCGCTGCGCAGTGTGCTGTTGGCCGGCGAGCGGTTGTCTCGCCCCGGTCCGGTGCTCACCTCGTTGACATTCGGCTGGCGCGCCTTGCTGAAGATCAAACACGTCCCGGAGCAGCTCGTCGACGTGACCATGTTCCCGATCATGTTCACGCTGATGTTCACCTATCTGTTCGGCGGGGCGCTCGCCGGGTCGACTCAGGAGTACCTGCAGTTCCTGCTGCCGGGCATCCTGGTGCAGTCGAACGTCATCATCACCATGAACACCGGCATTGCGCTGAACACGGACATCCAGAAGGGGGTGTTCGACAGGTTCAGGTCACTTCCGGTGTGGCGACCATCGCCGCTGGTCGGCGCCCTGCTCGGCGATGTGATGCGCTACTCGATCGGGTCGGTGGTCGTGATCACGCTCGGCCTGGTCCTAGGGTTCCGGCCTGAGGGTGGCGCCGCCGGGGTGGTGCTCTCGGTCGTGCTGCTGCTGGTGTTCTCGTTCTGCCTGTCGTGGTTGTGGACGATGCTCAGCCTGATCCTGCGCACGCCGAACTCCGTGGCGGGGGTCAGCATGATGGTGATGTTCCCGCTGACGTTCGTGAGCAACATCTTCGTGGACCCGAAGACGATGCCCGGGTGGTTGCAGGCGGTCGTCGAAATCAACCCGATCACCCACCTGGCGACCGTGGTGCGTGGCCTGATGCACGGTTCGGTCCCGCCCGGTGAGATCGGCTGGGTGCTCGTCTCGTCAGCGCTGCTCGTCGCGATCTTCGGTCCCATCACGATGGTCCTCTACCGCAACAAGAAGTAGCTGCCGCCTACCGCGAGCACTGGTCGACCATGGGGACACGGGACACGACAGGGAGAGACAATGAGCGATCTGACCACCGCGCAGCCGGCCGGCACACCGACCTGGATCGACCTGGGCATCCCGGATCTCGACCGCGCGATGACCTTCTACGGCGCGTTGTTCGGTTGGGAGTTCGATGTGGGACCGGCGGAGTTCGGCCACTACACCCAGTGCTTGCTACGGGGCAGACCCGTCGCGGCCATCAGGCCGAACCCCGATCCCGACGCCACGGAATTCTGGTGGAACGTCTACTTCGCCACGGATGACTGTGACGCCGCGGCCGCCCGAGTGCGGGACGCGGGCGGCTTGATCATCACCGGTCCGATGGACGTGTTGGACCTGGGCCGGGCGGCGATCATCAAGGACACCACCGGTGCGCAGTGTGGACTGTGGCAGGCCGGTGCCCACATCGGCTGCGAGATCGTCAACGAGCCGAACGCCCTGCTCCGCAACGACCTGGTCACCGCGGAACCCGGGCCCGCGCGCGACTTCTACGTCGCGGTCTTCGGCTACACGTTGGACGCCGACCCGGACAGGCCCGAGCTCGACTTCACGTTCCTGCGCAGGCCGGATGGCCACGAGATCGGCGGCATCGCCGGTGACCCAAGGGCCACGAAGTCCCGTTGGGGGACCTTGTTCCAGGTGGACGACGCCGATGCCGCGGCGCGGCGAGCGGTCGACGCGGGTGGGACCGCGGCCGAGCCCTACGACATGATCTATGGGCGGGTCGCGAACATCACGGACCCGTTCGGTACGGAGTTCGATGTCGGTGCGCCGATGAGCTGAACCGGCTGGCCGGCCCGGACTCCCTGCCGCTGACCGGTCACAAAAGCAGGCATTCTGACGGCGTGTCGCTGCAGTTGTGACCGGTCGATCGAGCAACCCGAGCGGCGGGTACGGGGGTCAGAGGCAGAACGGGTGACCGGCCGGATCGGCATAGGTCGGGCCGTGGAGCGGGATCGCGCCGAGCTCGCCGGCCCGCTCCCGGGCAGCCCCGGACCCGTCCGGGAAGCGCCAGTCGACGTGCAGTTGCGCCGGGTAGGCCGGGTCCGGCCGACGTGTCGCCGTGAACTCGGCCTGCTGGAACGCCAGGTTCGGCAGCTCCTCATCGGCAAGATCAAGTTCCACCCGCTCGACGGTGTCGACCCGACGCTCCGATACGCCGAGCAGGCCGGCGTAGAAGGTCGCCAACGAACGCGGGCCCAGGCAGTCGATCACCAGGCGCCCGACCCGAACGGCGGCGACCGCCGCGGGATAGAGGCAGAACGGATGCCCGGCCGGGTCGGCGAAGACCCGGAATCGGTCTTGGTCGGCCAACGGAGTGGCGCCGAGTTCACGGCCCCGTTGGCCGGCGGCGTCAAGATCGGGTACGAACAGGTCGAGGTGCAGTTGCTGCGGGTGCTCGGGATCGGGCCAGCGCGGCGGCCGGGCGTCGGACCACCATCGCCGTCCAGGGCGAACTGCAGTGGGCTGTTCGGCGGCTCCCGGGTCAGCTTCAGCCAGCCGTACGGCTCGAACTCGCGCCATCCCAGCAGCTCGCCGTAGAAGGCGGCGAGCACTCGCCGTCCTTCGCGCCCGTTGATCAACTCCGGGCTGCCGATCGTGATCGTCATCGCGTCCGTGTCACGCAGCAGATGTGCCATCCTCGGCTCCTCTCCGGAGCCAGCGTTGCAGCCCGTACCGGACATCCTTGGTCCGGTACGGACTCTCGTCCCGACCTGCCGACCGGTCACCTCTGCAGCGACACGCCGTCAGAACGCCTGCTTTGGTGACCGGTCGGCGGAAGGATCAGGGGAGGGCGATGTTGAGTTCGGTGGCGGCGGCGTAGTCGGCGCCGCCCGCCACGCCGACCAGGCGGAGGTAGCGCGCCTGGGTGCCGGACGGGAATCTGGCGATCTTGGCGTCGATGGTGCCGTCCCAGGTGCCGGTGGTGATCGTGGTGAAGGTCTGGCCGTCGGCGCTGCCCTCGATCCGGTACTCCGAGATCCGGCCGTTCGGGACGGCGGCGTCCTGGCGCGGCGTGTAGACCAGGGCCGCGACGGCCCGTTCCTGACCAAGATCAAGCGTGATCGACTGCGGCAGCGGGGCGTGCGGGGCCCAGGCGGAGTGCCACATGGTCGAGCACTTGCCGTCGATCGCCGAGGCCGGGCCGTGGGCGGCGTTGCCCTGGCTGGTCGCGGTGGCCTTGATCTCCTGCTGGGGCAGGAACGTCAGCGGCCCGAACGGGCCGTCGACCGGCGGTGGCGTGCCTGGCACCTTGGTCACCCGGCCCAGCCCGGGATCGGCAACCTGGGCGTGGGTCCGGAGGTAGTTCAGGAACACGTCCTGGCCCATCCGCGGCGCGCGCACCATGTCCTCGTACTGTTCCTCGAGCGTCGGGTAGCCGTACTGCCTCCCGTGCAGCAACAGGACCGAGGTGGTCGCCACCCGGTACGTCCGCAGTTCGCGCAACGGCTGCCCGTTGATCAACACCTTCGCCGGATCGACCCGCTGGCCGGGCGGCTTCCCCTCGTCATAGCTGTACGAGACGTTGCCGGACACCGCCAGGGCCGTCGACCGGCTGCAGCCGTACGCGGGCGGCAGCCACTGCTCCTCCAGGACTTGATCAAGTTCGGCGCCGGTCAGGCTGACCGTGGTGATCGGGGAGATGCCGACCACCGGCCAGGCCTCGCCGTAGAGCACCCGCCCGGGCGCGTCCGCCGATGAACTGCCCGGGGCGTAGGTGAGGCCCTGCGGCACCACGTCGACGCCGATGTCCGGCGGCACCAGGGCCAGGTCGGCATTGCCGTGCCGCCGGTGCTTGGCCTCGGCCAGGTAGAGATCCGCGGCCAGGTTCATGATCCGGCTCTCCTGGGTGGTGGAGAACTCAAGATCACGGGTGATGCCGCTCAGCGGCTCGTCCTGCCGGGTCCGCCACTTGCTCAGCCAGTAGTCGACGATCTTGGTGATCTTGGCGTCGGGCGCGACATCCTTGGTCACCGGATGGTTGGTCGCCTTCGTGGCATCGCGGATCACGTCGCCGGTCGCCGGGTCGATCGACAGCTGCACCTCGCCGATCAGCTTGGCGTTGTCGCCGGCCTCGATCACCGGCCGCGGTTCGCCGTTGGGGTCGGGGATCATGCAGTTGAACTGGGTGTGCCAGTGGCCACCGAAGATCGCGTCGATGGCGGGCGACATCTTCCGGGCCGCGTCGAACAACGAGCCGGTCGGGTTCTTGCACTCGTTGTAGAGCCCGCTGTGCTGACCGCCGTCGTGGGCGGAGACGATGATCGTCTCGACACCCTTAGCCTGCAACTGTTCCGCGGCCCGGTCGGCGCCGGTGACCAGATCCTGGAACTCGAAGCCGCTACCACCGATGGACAACGACTCCTCCGGGGTGCCGGGCAGGGTCAGGCCGATGAAGCCGATCGGGATGATCCTGCCGCCGGGCCCGCGGACCTCGCTGATCCAGTACGGCGGCAGGGCGCTCCGGTTCGTCTTCGGGTCGATGATGTTGGCCGAGTGATAGCCGTAGTCCGCGCCGGAGAAGCGTCGCCCGGTGGAGTCGTCGAAGCAGCTGTCGAAGCCCGGCACGCCGTAGCACTCGCCTGACATCATCCGTTTCAGGAACGGGAACTCGCGGTCGAACTCGTGGTTGCCGGCGACGTCGAAGTCCATCCCGAGCGCGTTCAGCACCTCGATCGTCGGTTCGTTGGCGAAGGCCTGGGTGTAGTCGGGCCAGCCGCTGAACTGATCACCGGAGCCGATCAGGAACGAGTTCGGCTGATCGGCCCGAAGTCGATCAAGGTGCGCCTTCAGGTACGCAGCGCCGCCGACGTCGATCGCTCCGTTCGGGCCGGTCACCTTCTGGTTGTGCGCGGGATCCAGGTAGCCGTGCAGGTCGGTGATGCCGAGCACCTGGACGGTGACCGGCTCGTCCTCGGCCTGGGCCGGGAGCGGGATCAGCAGCAGCGCGGCGGCGGCCAGCACCGCGATCAAGGTCTTCGTCGATGCCTTCACGAGCGGCACGCTAGCCCGCGCCGCCCGCGCGCCGGAACGCAGAATCGTGCTGAGCTCGTACACGATCCTCTTGGTCCCGGTTCCCGGGTGAACGGTCAGTGACCGAAGACCTGCAGTTCGTCGACGAAGATGTACTCGGCGAAGTAGCCGGGCTTCTTGGTCGCCGCGAACCGGACGTGGCGGGCCTCGACCGGGGCGAACCCGAGGTCGAACCAGCGCTCCGCCGCCGTCGTGGTCGCGGCCCGCTCGGTCCACGCCTTGCCGTCGTCGCTGGTCAGCAGCACGACCTTGTCGGGCGCGTACTTGTGCTCGCCGTCGAAGTACTGCCGGAACCGGGCCATGCTGATGGTCCGCGGCTGACCAAGATCGAAATCGATCGTGATCGTCCGCTCCGGGCCGCTGTCGGTGAAGTAGTAGGCGTAGGACTTGCCGTCGCTGTAGTGCCCGGCGTACACGCCGTCGGTCGACTCGCCGCCCCCGTCCGGATAGCCGGGGTCGGCGAACTCCGTGCTCGCCGTGTAATCGGCACCTGCGGCCAGGTTGGTCGGCGACTTGGCCCGATCGCCGAGCACCGCGATCTCGTCCAGCACGAGATAGTCGGCGTACGGTCCGTCGGCCTTGGTCGCCTCGATCCGGACCGCGGTCGCCTCCACCGGGTCGAACGAGGCCCGGTACCAGGTCCCGGTCGGCCAGGCCGCCTCGCCGACGGTGCGGAACTCGCCGCCGGTGGTCTTGATCGACATCGTGACCCGGTCCGGCGCATAGTCGTGGAAGCCGTCGGCGAAGGCCTGCAGTTGCACCTCGGAGATCAACTTCGGACCGTCCAGGTCGACCGTGACCGTCACGGTGCGCGGATTCTGCTCGCCGCCCAGATAGTAGCCGTAGCCGATCCCGTCCCGGCCGTCGCCGGCGATCACCCCGTCGGTGGCCTCTCGGTTCCGGGCATCGGTGTAGAACGGGTCGTCCGGTTCGGCCGACTTGGTGTAGCGGGCACCGGCGGCCACGTTGCTCAGGGCCGAGGACGGACCGTAGGACTCGATCTCGTCGAGGAAGATCATGTCCGCGTTCGCCCGGTGTTCCTTGGTGTACGTGATCTTGACGAATCGAGCCTGGTGCACCGGGAAGCGCACGTCGTACCAGAGGCCGCCCGGCTCGGTGCCCGCCGGAACGCCTTGCTGTCGGTAGGTCTTGCCGTCGGCGCTGGTCTCGACCTTGATCGCATCCGGTGCGTAGCGCGCGCTGTCGTACTCCTCGTAGCGGTGCACCCGGACCTGGTCGAGGGCCCGTTGATCACCGAGGTCGACGACGACGGCGTAGTCCTCGGTGGTGTCCGCGGGCACGTCGTAGGCGAAGGAGCGGCCGTCGCCGTAGTGTCCGGCCAGCAGACCGTCGGTGGCCTCGCCGTCGCCGCTGTCGGGATAGTCGCCGCTCACGCCGTCGGGCTTGGTGTAGGACGCGCCGGCGGCCAGGTTGGGCCGGGCCAGCTCAGCTCCGGCGACCGCGAACCCGGTCAGCCGATCGGCGCTGACCCGGACGTAGCGGGCCTTCGCGTTCAGCCCGAGGAACTCGACGGCGCGGTTCGTCGCCCGCGCCGTCGTCCAGCGCTTGCCGTCGGCGGAGAGGTCGACCGTCGCACCGGCCTTGGCCCCGCGCAGTCGGATGCCGTCGACCTGGAACTGCGCGCCGAGGTCGATCACCCCGACCCCGGAGCGTCCGGTGCCCTTCGTCGACCGGACCGGTTCCTCGCCCGAAGCGGCCCGCATCAGCAGGGCCCGGATCCGTTGCATGTAAGCGATGTCGCGGCTGTACCGGTTCGCCTTGTCGATCAGGCTCGCGGCCAGATCCTTGGCCAGGGTCGGGTTCTTCCTGCCGGCCAGCTCGAGCAGTTCGCGATCTTCCAGGCCGTCCCGCAGCGACTCCAGCCGGATGGTGCCCTTGAGCTTGTTGTTCTTCTTGTCCGGCTTGGTGATCCAGCCGTCGCCGCGGACTTCCTGATCTTCCATCGTGTACTGCCAGTTGTTGTACGCCCAGTGCAGATAGCCGGACAGGTCGCGGCTGTAGGCATACCACATCGTCGCGCGCTGGTGCCAGACCGGATTGTCGATGAAGCGGTTGAGGTAGCTGTAGGTCGGGACGTTGCAGTTGTAGAGCCAGACGTCCTTGCCGGCCGCGATCTGCTGGGCGTAGTAGTCCTCGTGCTCGTTCAGCGTCAGTTCGTTCGGGATCAGGAACGACTGGTGCTCCGCGACCGCCTCGACCGAGCCCCAGTCGACCACCGCGTCGGACAGCCGCACCTCCGGCCAGTGGCTCCGGTACTTCGCGGCCAGGCCCTTCTGCATCTTCAGGGTCTCCGCTCCGCTCGGCTCGTCGCCGACGTGCATCCACCAGAGGTCCTGCCAGCCCTTGGCCTCGACATGATCGCGGAGTGCCGGGACGAGTTGATCAACGAAGTTCTGCGCCTCGGCACCGTCCCAGTGCGCGTAGTCCCGCTTGCCCTCGGCGTTGATCAACTCGACCTGCGGGTACGGGTCGCCGTGCACGTTCGCCCCGGCCATCCAGAACCCTTCCAGCCGCTTCACCACCCCGCGTTCGACGAAGAAGTCGACGAACTGGTCGAGCACCGTCCAGTCGAACGTGTAGCGCCCGTCGGCAGCGGGCTTGCTGCCACCGCCGATCAACAGCTGGATCAGGTTGACCTGGAGCGTGTTGTGCCGGTTCTCCTTCATCGACCGGGCGAACTCCTCCATCAGCTGCCACCACTCGGGGCTGAGGCGATCATGACCGTAGAAGAGTTCGATGGTGTCGCCGTCGCCCTCGTCCCAGGACAGCGAGCCGTACTGCAGCATCCACAGATCCGCCGTGAAACTGCTCTTCGCCGCGTCCGGGATCGTCGCCGCGGCGACGGTGAGCTCGAGGTCGACCGTGCTGGTGCCCTGATCGGTGATCACCGAGACCGTGCCGGTGTAGTCGCCCGGCTCGGTGCCCTTCGGCACGTACGCCCGAACCCAGATCGGCTGGGTCGTGTTCGCCGGGACGGCCGCCGTCGGGTCGTTGCCCAAGGCATCGGGGAAGTCGCCGGGCGCGGTCCGGATCGGGCTGGTGATCGGCTGCCGGCCGGCGAACGTCGAGTTGGCCGGCAGGTGCTCGAACTCGACGAAGCGGTAGTCCAGGTTCTTCGCGGCCAGGGTGTTGGTCCCTGAGCCCGTCGAAGGACCGGTGAGATCGCTGAACCGGACCTCGTTGATCGTGAAGGCCGAGGACTTGCGGATCAGCACCTGGCCGGACTCGTACTCGTTCCGGGCCGCGAGCAGACCGAGCGAGTCCGGCGCCTCCGGCGGTGGGGTGTCGGTGGCGAACACGTTGTCGTACGACGTCGCCGTCCAGACGCTGGTCAGCACCGACTCCTCCTCGGCCCCTGCTCGCGTCGACGGGCTCAGCACCAGCCCCGCCGCAAGCCCCAAGATCAACACCAGGACACCCCACGTGCGCCTCATCACGCCTCCTCGTCGTCGGCACCTTGCTATCCGGTGCGCGCGGCCGGAGTCCAGGTAATCGGCTAGACCACTGCCCCGGTGGCGGGTACGGTCGGAGCATGGCTCCGCCCGGCTGACCCCTGAACCTTCGGATCTACGCGCTGTCCGCCCTGCGCGAAGCGATCCCGCTGTATCCGGTCTATGCGCTGCTGTTCGCCGGCAGCGGGTTGTCAGCCGCCCAGATCTCGTCGCTGTTGATCATCTGGTCGGCCGTCACGTTCGCGCTGGAGATCCCGTCCGGCGCGCTGGCCGACCGGGTCTCCCGGCGCCGGTTGTTGATCATCGCCGCATTGCTGCGCGGCACCGGGTTCGCCCTCTGGGTGACGGTCCCGTCCTATCCGGTGTTCGCCCTGGGTTTCGTGCTCTGGGGCACCTCGAGCGCGCTCCGGTCCGGCACCTTCGAAGCCCTCGTGTACGACGAGCTGGCCGCGAGGGGCGCCGCACCCGCGTACGGGCCGATCATCGGGACGTCCGGCACGGTGAAACTGCTCGCGAACGTCGGCGCGACTCTGGCGGCCGCGCCGTTGTTGATCATCGGCGGCTTTCCCCTGGTCGGTTGGGTCAGCGCGGCCGTCTGTGCCGGCGAGGCCGTCCTGTCCTGGACGCTGCCGGAGCGGCCGCGGACCGGCCGGGTCGGCGAGGGCGTCCGCGGCTACCTGGGAACGCTGCGCACCGGGCTGGTCGAGGCGCGCCGCAACCGGACCGTGTTCGCCCTGCTGATCGTCCTGATCTGCCTCGGCCTCGGCGCCTTCGACGAATTCGTACCGCTGCTGCTGGACGGGCAGGGCGTGCCGACCTCGCTGATTCCGATCTTGCTGGCCGGGCAGGGAGTCCTGGCCGCCGCAGCGAGCTGGGCGGCCGGTCGGCTGGACCGCTCAGGGCGCGGGACGCGACTGGTCCCGACCACGGTGTTGATCATCGGCGCGGTCGCCCTCGCCGCCGGCGCCCTGACCGATCATCCGGCGGGTTTCGCCGGCCTGGCCCTGGCCCTGACCGCGACGACCTTCGTCACCGTGCACACCCAGATCCGGCTGCAGCACGCGATCACCGGCGAGGCCCGGGCCACCGTGACCTCGGTGGCCGGGTTCGGCGGCGAGTGCACGGCCTTGATCACCTACGGGGCGATCGCCGGGCTGTCGGTCGGGCCGCCGATCACCGTGGCCGTGGCCGCGATGGCGGTCCCGCTGCTGCTGCTCGCCCTCGCCCTACCCCGCCTGCTCCGCCGCCGCAACGCTCCCTGAGCCTGTCGAAGGGCAAGGCACGTTCTGGCTCGGCTCTTCGACAGGCTCAGGGTGCGGTTGGGAGAATCGCCGGATGAACCAGTCCGACCCGTCCTTCCCGAGCTTGCACATCCGGCCCGCGCAGGGCTGGCTGAACGACCCGAACGGGGTGTGCCGGATCGACGGCCGCTACCACGTGTTCTTCCAGTACAACCCCGAAGCACCGGTGCACGCCGACGTGGTCTGGGGGCACGCCAGCTCGACCGACCTGCTGCACTGGACGGATCATCCGGTCGCGCTGGAACGGCGTCCGGGCACGATCACCGAGGTCGGCTGCTGGACCGGGTGCGTCGTCGACGACGGCGGCGTACCGACCGCGGTCTACACGGCGGTCCATGACCGGGCCAGCAACGCCCAGGTCGCGCTGGCCCGCAGCGACCGTACGTTGATCAACTGGAGCCAGGACGATCATGGGGTGATGGGGATGCCGGACCCGGCGTTCACCGACGTCCGGGATCCGTTCGTGTTCACCGTCGACGGCCGCCGGTACGCCATCCAGGGGGCCGGGAAGCCCGGCGCGGAGCCGGCCATCCTGCTCTACGGCTGCGACCGGCTGGACGACTGGACCGAGCTGGGCCGGCTCGTTGATCATTCGGACCCGCTCGCGGCCGAGCACGCGCCCGGCGACGTCTGGGAGTGCCCGAACCTGGCACTGGTCGACGGCCGCTGGGTGTTGATCATCTCGTTGATCCAGACCGCCGGCAGCGCGACCCCGTCGGACGTGGCCTACCTGGTCGGTGATCTTGTCCCGGACGGCGACGGGCTGCGCTTCGTGGCGACCTCGGGCGGCGGGCTGGACACCGGCACCACGTTCTACGCCCCGCAGCTGGTCGCGCTGCCCGACCGGACCCTGCTCTGGGGCTGGGCCCGGGAGTCCGGCCGATCGGCCGAGGACATCGCGGCGGCCGGGTGGGCCGGCGTGCTGACGTACCCGCGTGAGCTGAGCGTCGTCGACGGTGTCCTGATCAGCAGCCCGGCCGCCGAGCTCACCGTGCTGCGCCGCACCGAGCTCGATCCGCGGACCAAGATCACCGACCGGGCGTTCGAGCTCGACGGCCGGTTCACCGGCCGGTTCGCCCTCTCCCTCGACGGCGAACCGGTGATCGAGGTGACCGCCGAGTCCGGTGCAGCGGTGCGGATCCTGGTCGACGGCAGCCTGGTCGAGGCGTTCGCCGAAGGGCGGCAGCCGATCACCGTACGTGCCTATCCGGCGACGGGCTCCAGCTGGCAGGTCGAGGCGGCGGAGGCCGACCTCACGGCGTGGCGGCTGGGCCTGCCGGAGTCCAGTTGATCAAGGCGTCGGCCAGCTCGGCCGGGCGGCTCAGCGCATTCAGGTGGCCGCCCGGGATCACCGTGAGTTGATCAAGGCCGAGCCGGTCCCGGGCCACCCGGCGCTGGAACTCGAGCGGGAAGAACCGGTCGTCGGCACCCTGGATCACCTGCGTCGGCACCGCCGGCCACGGCTCCAGCGGCCACGGCTGGGCGAAGACGCCGTCCAGTTCGGCCACCGCGGCGTCGGCGAACGCCTGCTCGGTGATCTCCGCGGGTACGTCGTGGAAGAAGTCCCGGGCCAGGTCGAACTCGGCCGGGCGTTGATCACGAACGGCCGCCTCCGCACTGGCCGGTCCCTGCCCGGTGTTCTCCCACCAGTCGCCGGCGGTCTCGCCCGGGCGCGGGATCATCGGGTTCACCAGGACCAGCCGCGCGACCGGAAGCCGGGTGCAGAGCAGCGGAGCCGTGAACGCGCCGAGCGACTGGGCGACCACGGTCCAGGGTCCGTCGCCCTCGGCCACCGCGGCCGCCGCGTCGGCGTAATCGTCCAAGGTGGAATCGGCCGACTTCGGCAGGTCGGCCGCCACCGCCCGATGCCCACGACGGTCCAGCTCGGCGACCAGCCGATGCCAGAACCAGGGCCGGCCGTCCGCGCCCGGAATCAGCAGGAAGGGCCCGGTCATCCCAGCAGGTCGTTGATCACGATGACCTGTTCCCGGCTCGGCCCGACGCCGATGCCGGAGATCCGGGTCCCGCACAGTTCCTCGAGCCGCCGCACGTAGGCCTGGGTGGCCTTCGGCAGGTCGCCGAAGAACCGGCAGCCCGAGATGTCCTCGGACCAGCCGTCCAGGAACTCGTAGACCGGCTTCGCGTGGTGGAAGTCGGACTGCGAGACCGGCATGGTGTCGTGCTTCTCGCCGTCGACCTCGTACCCGACACAGACCGGCACCTTGTCCCAGCCGGTCAGGATGTCGAGCTTGGTCAGGAAGATGTCGGTGAAGGCGTTCGCGTTCGTCGCCGACTCCACCACCAGCGCGTCGAACCAGCCGCAGCGCCGCTTCCGGCCGGTCGTGGTGCCGAACTCGGCGCCCACCTCACGCAGCCGGTCGCCGTCGGCGTCGAACAGCTCGGTCGGCATCGGGCCCTCGCCGACCCGCGTCGTGTACGCCTTCGCGATGCCGACCACCCGGTCGATCCGGGTCGGCCCGACACCGGCTCCGACACAGGCACCGGCCGCGATCGGGTTCGAGGACGTGACGTACGGATAGGTGCCGTGGTCGACATCGAGGTGATGCGCCTGGGCGCCCTCGAAGAGGACCACCCGGCCCTGGTCCAGCGCGCTGTTGAGCACCCGGCTGACGTCGGCGACGTGCGGCCGGATCCGTTCGGCATGCGAGAGCAGGTGCTCGGTGACCTGGACCGGGTCGAGCGCGCGGCGGTTGTAGACCTTCACCAGCAGGTGGTTCTTCTGCTCCAGCGACGCCTCGACCTTCTGGCGCAGGATGGAGGCGTCGAAGAGGTCCTGGATCCGCAGGCCGATCCGGTTCACCTTGTCCGCGTAGGCCGGGCCGACGCCGCGGCCGGTGGTGCCGATCTTGGCCTTGCCGAGGAAGCGCTCGGTGACCTTGTCGATCGTCTGGTGGTACGAGGCGATGATGTGCGCGTTGGCCGAGACCATCAGCTTGGACGCGTCCACGCCGCGGGCGGCCAGTCCGTCCATCTCCTGGAACAGGACGTCCAGGTCGACCACGACGCCGTTGCCGATCACCGGGGTGCAGTTCTCGTTGAGAATGCCGGACGGCAGCAGGTGCAGCGCGTACCGTTCCCCGTTGACGACGATCGTGTGTCCGGCGTTGTTGCCACCCGAGTACCGGACGCAGTAGTCGACGCGGTCGCCGAGCTGGTCCGTCGCCTTGCCCTTGCCCTCGTCGCCCCACTGGGCTCCGACGACAACGATGCCAGGCATCTGATCACCGCCTTCACAACCGAAGAAAGCCCCTTCATGGCCTGGCCACAAACGGGGCTCGTGCGCCGTCACTCTACCGAATCCGGCCGCTCGGTACTGTTGAGCCACATCGTCGGGCGACCCAGTGGGGGGTACGTGAGCGAACTCGAGCACCGCCACGCCGACGCCGCCGGCGAGCAGGTCCGGGCCGACGGGCCGGTGATCGTGGTCACCGCGATGAGCCTGACCGCAGAGGCGCGGGACGCCCTGGCCGCCCAGCTCGGCCCCGGGCACGTGGTCCGGGACATCCGGGACGCGGGCAACACGGCCGATCTGGTTCTGGTGCCGCCGGTCAGCCGGCGGCTCGTCGGCAGCCTGAAGGCCCTGTTCCCGGGCGCCCGGGTGCTGGTGGCCGAGTTCTCCGATCCCCGCTTCGGTGCCGACTACGCCGGTCCGGTGGCCCGTAGCGTGACCGCCGGCGCCGACGGCTACTTCGTCGCCCCGTCCCTGGACGAGCTGGCCGCGATCACGTACGAGGCGGCGCAGGGACGGCCGATCGCCGGGGTGCTGACCGGCGGACCGGACCATGATCGGGTTCTGCAGGCCGGGCCGCCGGACGATCCGCCGGAGCGGACCGTGATCATGATCGACCTGACCGGCTGGCCGGACGACGAGGTCTTCCGCCGGTTCGCCGGATCGATCGCCGAGCAGCTCCGTGATCAAGGAATCGACGTCGCGGTGCGGGCCGGGCAGGACGGCTGATGATCATGGCCGACGACGATGTCCAGCAGGCGATCACCTCGTTCTGGAACGTGGTCGCGCCCGGGTACGACGGACCCGACAACGTCGCGGCCCCCGGCTCGGCCGACTATCTGGCGTGGCAGGAGGAGATCCGGGCCCTGCTGCCGGAGCCGCCCGGCGACGTGCTGGACGTCGGCACCGGCACGGGCTTCGCGGCCCGGATCGCCGCCGGGGCGGGCCATCGGGTGACCGGCGTCGACCTGTCCGAAGGGATGCTGGACCGGGCCCGCGCCGCGGCCGGCGGTGCGGTGACGTACCGGATCGGGGACGCGGTGGCGCCGCCGTTCCCGCCGGGCAGTTTCGACGCCGTCATGTCGCGATGCGTGCTGTGGACCCTGCGCGAGCCCGGCCGGGCCTTCCGGAACTGGCACACGGTGCTCCGGCCCGCGGGTCGCGTCGTCGTGATCTACGGACTCGCCGACCGGCCGGAGCCGGAGCGGGCGGAGCAGCGGACCGGCCTGTACTACCGGACCTACACCGACGAGGTCCGGGCCGCGCTGTCCGCGATCCAGCTCGATGATCATGGTCCGCTGATCGGGCTCGCCGAGGCCGCCGGCTTCAGCGACGTGACCGTGCGGCCGCTGCCCGGCTTGCGGGGCTGGGAGACCTCGCCGCGCTCCGAGCTGCCGTACGCGCTGGTCGGGCACCGGCCCGACGCGTCGGGTCCGGCCGCCGATTGACGGGCCGGCGCGGGAACCCGGCCCTACACTGCCGCCATGGCCGCCGGCACTCGCAGGATCCGGGCCGCCAGGCGCCGGCAGCGGCGACTGGCGAAGGGCACGCACGACCTCACCGAGGTGCAGTGGAGCGCGCTGCTGGCCGCCTGGGGCGGCTGCGCGTACTGCGGTGCCGAGGACGCCGCGCTGCAGCGTGACTGTGTCCTCCCGATCTCCCGGGGTGGCACCTACACGGTGGACAACGTGGTGCCGGCCTGCCGCTCCTGCAACGCCAGCAAGTGCAACTTCGAGGTGACCGGCTGGCTGCGGCGCAAGCAGTTCGACGAGCAGGACTTCCTGCTCCGCTACGCCGAGATCCGGGCCACCCTCGTCCGGGGCGCCGGCGACGTGCAGGGTTGACCTGTGCGACTGACCGGAACCCCTGAGGCCCTGGCCGACCTGGCCTCCGCCGAGGTCGATCCGCGGCTCCGCCGGCTGGTCGAGGTGCTGCTTCGTGATCATGTACTGAACGTGCGCCGGGTCCGGACCGGGCATCCACTGGGACCGGTGACGCCGGGCGGGCGGGACAATGATCACTACTTCTACCGGGCCGTCGATCTGGCCGCGGTGGACGGTCATCCGTTCGTCGCCCGGCCGATCGCGGAGCCCGTCGTCGCCCTCGGCCGGACCCTGCTGACCCTCCCCGCCGCGCTCCGGCCGACCAGTGTGCTCGGACCGGGCGAATGGCACGCCGCACTCGGCGGCGGCCGGCGGACCGGGTTCCGCGACGAGCCGGTGGCGAACGCCCGGCACCATGATCATCTTCACCTCGGCTTCGCGGCACCGTACGTGCGGAGGTCGGCGCGGGTCGTGCTGGTCGCCCCCGACTGGACCGTCCTGCTGGTCCGGTCCCGGTTCCGGTCCGACCTTCCCGGCCTGGAGCTGGCCTGGTTCGTACCCGGCGGCGGCCTCGAACCGGGCGAGACGCCGGAACAGGCTGCCGTCCGGGAGATCGCCGAGGAGACCGGCGTCGACCTGACCGGGACCCGCCTGGTGCGGCTCGCGTACGCCGAGGGGAACGGGACCCTGGGCGAGCTGTCCGGGCCGATGCGGGACGACTTCTTCCTGGCCGAGGTGCCCGGGACCGAGATCAGCACCGCCGGCCTGGAGGCGTACGAACGCGACGCGCTGGACCGCTACCGCTGGTGGCCGCTGCCCGAACTCCGCCGGACCACCGAACCCGTGATCCCGTCAGCCCTGGCCGACCTGCTGCACGACTACCGGGAGTCGGACTCCTGGCCGGAGCCCCGCCGCCTCGCCTGGTGAGGCCCCGAAACTTGGAGTATGCCCGCTTCTTAATCCAAGTTTCGCCGAAACTTGGATTAGCGTGGGTTCATGCTCCAGGTTCCCGCGTTCCAGGACGAGGACGAGTACTGGGTGGCCGAGTCCGATGGGATGACCAGTCGCGCCAGGCTGGCTGCGGCGTCCGGCCCTTATCGATCGGCGGTCCCATCGCGCATCGCGGACTGGACGCCCGAGGTTCCCGCTGATCTCGCAGCCGACACCGAAGAGGCAGCCGCCGCCCTGAGCCGCTTCGACGACCACGCCCGTGCGGTACTCGGAGAATCGAGCCCATCCCTCGGGCCGATGAGTTCCATCCTGCTCCGGACCGAGTCCACGTCGTCCTCTCAGATCGAGAACTTGACGGTCGGCGCCAGACAATTGGCGCTCGCGGAACTCGACCGATCCGCGTCGAGCAACGCTCGGACGGTCGTAGCGAACGTCCACGCGATGGAAGCCGCGCTCGCACTGGCCGACAACCTCGATACCGCAGCGGTCCTCGAGATGCACCGGGCTCTGTGGGCCGGCCAGCAAGGCTGGGAGGGGCACGCCGGTCGGTGGCGCGACCAACCGGTCTGGATCGGGACGAGTTCCGTGAGCCCTCGCGGCGCGTCCCCTGTCGCGCCCCAGCCCGAGCATGTGCCCGACGCCATGCAGGATTTGATGTCCTTCGTCCGTCGGGACGATCTTCCCGTGGTCGTCCAGGCCGCCGTCGCGCACGCGCAGTTCGAGAACATCCACCCCTTCTCCGACGGGAACGGAAGGACCGGACGGGCACTCGTCCACGCGATGCTTCGGGGCAAGGGCCTCGTGACCAGCACGACCGCGCCGGTGTCCTCGGGACTGCTGAAAGACACCGACGGCTACTTCCAGACACTCTCGGCCTATCGGGACGGTAACGCACGCCCGATCGTCGAGCAGTTCTCGGCTGCGTCACGGTTCGCGGCGACAGCGGGGACCCGTTTGATCGACGATCTTGCGGCGCAGCTCGAAAGCTCCCGGGACCGGATGTCCGGACTCCGACCGCAGGCGTCGGCCTGGAAGGTGCTTCCGCTTCTGTTGTCCCACCCGGTGATCAACGCGAACTTCCTGTCCTCCCAACTCGGAATGGGAGCGCAGAGCGCGCAGAACGCTCTCGGCCAGTTGGTCGAGGCAGGGGTGTTGGAGGAACGGACTGGACTGCGTCGCAACCGTGTGTGGCAACACCCAGGGATCCTTGGCGTGCTGGATCATTTCGCGCAGAGTCTGATCCGCTCCTGACCCCGAAGAGGGCTCAGTCGCGGTGGGCGCGGAGGCCGAGGCAGAACGGGACGTCGTCGCCGCGGTCCGGTTCGATCACCCGGTCGACGGTCAGGCCGCTGGCGATCAGGGCGTTCCAGAAGTCGGCCAGGGTGAGGTGGCGCATCCCGAACCGGGACCGGATGCCGCCCTCGCTCCACCACGGTGAGGAGTGGTGCCAACCCGTCTCGCGGTAGGTCGGATGGACGATCCGGTGTTGTTCGACTCGTACCAGTCCGCCTGCCCGTCGTAGCGCGCCATGAGCCGACGCTAGCGTGGCCCCATGACCCGGGACGAGGTGCTGGAGCTGTGCTTGTCGCTGCCGGGGGCGGTGGAGGACTACCCGTTCGGCGACGACCTGGCGGTGATCAAGGTCGGCGGCAAGATCTTCGCGCTGCTGCCGCTGGGCGGCGAGCCGGGCACGGTGAGCCTGAAGTGCGATCCGGCACTCGCCCTCGAACTGCGGAACCGGCATGCCGCGATCGGGCCGGGCTATCACCTGAACAAGCGGCACTGGAACACCGTCGTCCTGGACGGGACGGTGCCCGACGACGAGCTGGCCGAACTGGTCGAGCACTCCCATCGACTCGTGGTGGCCGGCCTGACCCGCGCGGTCCGGGCGACGCTGCCCGGCGGAGGCAGGTAACGCCAGGGTCTCCCGGTCCGGCGGAAGCTCTCGTACCGTCGAGGACATGGGCCACAGCGACGACGTACGGGAGTTCCTGGTGTCTCGGCGGGCCAAGGTCACGCCGGACCGGGTCGGGCTGCACGGCACAGCGGGGCGACGGCGGGTGCCGGGGCTGCGTCGCGAGGAGGTCGCCTCGCTGGCCGGGGTGAGCGTCGACTACTACATCCGGCTCGAGCGCGGGAACCTCGGCGGGGTCTCGGAGAGCGTCCTGGACGCGTTGGCCAACGCGCTGCTGCTGGACCAGGCCGAGCGGGAACACCTGTACGACCTCGCCCGCGCCGCCAACCGGAGCACCCGGAGCCGGGCCGGCAGCCCGGCCCGGCAGATCCGGCCGAGCATTCAGCAGCTGCTCGACGCGATCACCGGCGCGCCCGCGTACGTCCGGAACCGGCGCCGCGACGTGCTGGCCACCAACCGGCTCGGCCGGGCCCTGTTCTCCGAGCTCTACCGAGATCCGCAGCAGCCGCCGAACATCGCCCGGTTCGTCTTCTTCAGCGAACGCAGCCGCACCTTCTACCGGGACTGGAGCCGGGCCGCCGACGACACGGTGGCCGCGCTGCGGACGGAGGCGGGCCGGAACCCGTACGACCGCAGCCTGTCCGACCTGATCGGCGAACTGGCCACCCGGAGCGAGGAGTTCGCCGGCCGCTGGGCCACCCACAACGTCAAGCTGCACCAGTCCGGGATCAAGGAACTCCGGCACCCTGTGGTCGGCGACCTGCGGCTCGACTTCGAGGCCCTGGAACTGCCGGCCGACCCGGGGCTGGCCCTGATCGTCTACAGCGCCGCGGACGGCTCGGGCACGGCGGACGCGCTCGCCCTGCTGGCCAGCTGGGCCGCCACGGCGGACGAGTCAGGACCCGCTGATGATCACGGACAGGAAAGGGTTACGCCGGCAGCAGACACCCATTGACCCGGCTCCGGCGGTACGGGTTCGCTGGGGACGGTGATCTCCCAGTGGCAGGTCCTGGCCGCGCACGCCGACTTCCGCCGCCTGTTCACGGGCGGCTCGGTCTCGCAGTTGGGGTCGACCGTCACCTCGGTCGCGCTGCCGCTCACGGCGGTGCTGTTGCTGGAGGCGACGCCGCTGCAGATGGGGCTGCTCGGCGCGGCCGGGTTCCTGCCGCATCTGGTGCTCGGGCTGCCGGCGGGCGTGTGGGTGGATCGCTGGCCGTACCGGCGGGTGCTGGTGCTGACCGATCTGGCCCGCGCGCTCGCCCTCGCCGCCGTGCCCGTCCTGGCCGCGCTCGGGTTGCTGCAGATCTGGCAACTCGCCGTGATCGCGGTGGTCACGGGCACCTGTTCGGTCTTCTCGGCGATCGCCGAGGGATCGTTCCTGCCGGAACTGGTACCGCGTGGTGAGTTGCTCACCGCGAACAGCGCGATCGCGATCCGGAACTCGGTGACCAGCACCAGCGGCGCCGCGCTCGGCGGTCTGCTGGTGCAGTTGCTGACCGCACCGGTGGCGATCGTCGTCGACGCGGTGTCGTACCTGTTCTCGGCCGTCTGCGTGGGCCGGATCCGGATCCCGGGTCGCCGGTCCGCGGCCGCCCGGGAGCGCCGATTCCTGCGGGACATCGGCGAGGGGATCCGGGTCGTCTTCGGCCGGCCGGAGCTGCGGGCGCTGACCCTGGCCGCCACGATCGGCGCGCTGGCCGGCCAGCTCCAGGCGGTCGTCGTGATGCTGTTCCTGGTCCGGGACCTGGCGTTGGCGCCCGGCCTGATCGGCCTGCTGCTCGCGGTGGCCGGCATCGCCGGGATCGTCGGCGGTGCGGTCGGGGTGCCGATCACCCGTCGGCTCGGCCACGGTCCGGCGTTCATCGCCGGCACCCTGGTGTCCAGCCTGGCCGGAGTGGTGCTGGCGCTCGCCGGCGGCCCGCTGCCGCTGCTGCTGGCGATCGTGGTGGCCGCACGGCTGCTGCAGGGCTGGGGCCCGACGCTGTACGGGATCAACCAGCAGACGCTCCGGCAGACCCTGATCGCGCCCGATCTGCTGCCCCGGGCCCAGGCGACCTGGCGGTTCCTGGTCTTCGGGATGCAGCCGGTCGGTGCGCTGCTCGGCGGCGTGCTCGGCTCCGTCGTCGGGCTGCGCGGCACTCTGGTCGTCGGCAGCGTGATCATGCTGGCCGGCACAGTGGTGGCCTGGCTCAGCCCGCTGCGTTCGCTCCGGGAACTGCCCGATCAGCCGGCGTCGGCGGCCGGAGCCTCGGACCGCGCCACGAGCGGGGCGGACTCCGGCGCCACCGACTCGGGCGTCGCGGATTCGGGAGTCGCGGGCGCGGGAGCCACGGGCTCGGAAGTCACCGGCTCCGGGGTCACCGGCTTGGGCGCCGGCGGCAGGGCCAGTTCGGTGTAGGCGGTCTCGGACGAGTCGCGGAGGAACTGGGAGCACCGCTCGTACTCCTCGGACTCACCGATCCGCTGCGCCGCCTGGGCCAGCGCCCACAGGGCCCGCAGGAAGCCACGATTGGGTACGTGCTCCCAGGGAATCGGACCGGCGCCCTTCCAACCGGCCCGGCGCAGCGCGTCCAGCCCGCGGTGATAGCCGGTCCGGGCGTACGCGTAGGCAGCGACGTCACCCTCGCGGGACCCGATCCGCAGCGAGCCTTCGGCGAGCAGGGCCCAGCACAGGCTCGACGCCGGGTGCGCGGCGACGATCTCCATGAACCGTTCCCGGCCGCGCTCGGCGATCAGAGCGACGGCCGGATCGGCCGGAAGCTCGGTCGGCGCCGGACCTGCGCCGGGTGCGGCAAGCAGGTTCTGGTGCGTGTGATCCTGACTCATCCGGACAAATGTATCCCAACCGTTGTGAAGGTCCGCACGACACTAGATCCAGTCGTGCCGCCGGAACAGGATGAACAGGATCACGGCCGCCGCGACCATGATCACCAGGTAGACCCAGAACCCGGCCTGGGAGCCGGTGCCCGGGAACTCGACGTTCATCCCGACGAAGCCGGTGACCAGGGTCGGCACCGCGATGATCGCGGCCCAGCCGGTGAGCCGCTTCACGTCGGTGTTCATCCGCTGGTTGGCCAGCGCCAGGCTGGTGTCGAACAGCGAGGCGAGCGAGTCCCGGACCGCGTCGGTGGCCCGGACCACCCGATCCTGCCGCTCGGCCAGCAGGGACCAGTGCCGGGCCTGGAGTTGATCTTGACCTTCGCTGTCCTGGCTGAGGTCGGTCAGTACGTCGAGGGTCGGCTGCGCGACCCGGCGCAATTCGGTCAACGCGCGGCGCAGCCGGAACGCGCGCAGTTGTTCGTCCCGGGTGAGCGGGCGGTCCTGGAACAGCGCGCCGGCCAGTTCGTCGCTGGCCGACTCCAGCCACTCCACCGCGTCGGCCTGGCTCTGCACGGCGCCCTTCACCAGCACCTGCAGGGCATCCGGGACACCGCCGTCGGCCAGCCGGTCCCCGTCGTCGACCAGAGCCTTCGCCGGCCGTACGGTCGCCGGGCCTGGTCCGGCCAGGCAGATCAACACCCGGTCGGTGATCACCATCGCCAGCGGGTCGGCGGTCAGCTCGACGGTGTCCCGGTCGATCGTGATCACACTGGTGATCAACAACCGGGTGCCGCCGAACGTCTCGTACTTCACCCGGCGGTCGGTGGCCAGCAGGTCCCGGATCGCCCCGGCGTCAAGATCGAGTTCCTGGGCCAGCGGGCGCAGCCGCAGCTCGAGGCCGGGCTCGCGCGGCACCACCCACCAAGCCACCGAGCCCCGGTGCAGCTCGAGAACGTCGCCGAGGTCGTCGCCGTCCAGGTCCTCGGCGATCACCGCCTGCCCGGTCCAGACCCGGCTCATCGGTGTGACTCGCCCGCCGGTCGTAGGTGGGGTGTTCACCCGGGTGAGCCTAGTGCCGACGCGGCGCTGGTCACCCCGTCGCGTAGATCTCGGTCTCGACGATCCGCGAGTAGTCGCCGTTGTTGTTGCCCCAGCAGAGGATGCGGACCGCGGTGGTGGTCTCGGCCGGGAAGGTCGTCGTCACCACGCCCAGCTTGTTGCCGCGCACCTGCGCCACCGTGGCCCAGTCGCCGTCCCGCCAGAGCTGGACGTCCCAGTCGGACAGGCCGTACCGGCTGGCCGGCTCGGCTGCGGAGTCCAGCGTGTAGAGGACCACCCGGTCGATCTCGGCCGGCTCCACGAGCTGGTACGCGACCCAGTCCGGCCAGGCTCGCGAGGTGGCGTCGTTCCAGCCGGTGAAGGTGGCCCAGTGACTGCTGTCGGTGTCGCCGTCGTTGGTGCCACAGACCGAGAACCGGCCGTGCCGCGACGACATCGACGGGGCCGCCGCCAGGGCGACGTTGCCGTTGTCCGGCGGCGGTACGACCTCGACGGACACCTCGGCCGACGAGCTGGTGCCCGCGGTCAGCCTGATCGGGTAGGACGCCGGATCGGTCCCGTACGGGACGGTGACCGTGATCGGCGCCTCCAGGGTGAACCCGGCCGGCAGATAGCTCGACACCAGCTTCCGGGACAGCTGCAGCGGACCGTCCTCGGCCAGCCAGGCATCGCCGTAGACCGCCTGCCGGGTCGGGTTGTGCAGCCGCAGGGTGAACCGCGCCGTGGCACAGTCCAGCGCGGCCAGGTCGACCGACTCCAGGTCGGCGCTCACCTGCAGCCGGTCCACCGGTGCCGCAGCAGCCGGTGGTGCAGTGATCACCAGACCGCAGAATGCCAGATCCATGATCAACAGCACCACCCAACCGCCGCGCCCTGAGCCTGTCGAAGGGCCGAGCCGGATGGGCTTCGACAAGCTCAGCCCGCGTCGGATTACATCCATGATCGAGTTCCCCCTCAAGATCAACGAAGGTCAGGCGGAGTCGAGGATCAGCTCCGGCTTTCCGGATTCGACGACGATCCGTTGCCGGACCGAGATCGGGGCGTCCCGCCGGGTGACGTACGGGACGATCTTGACGTCGGTGCTGAGCAGCTCCGGTGTGACCGTGCAGAGCAGGTAGCCGCGCTGCTGGTTGGCGAACTTCAGATGCGGGTTCTCCACCAACCGGGTCTGCAGCGCCGGCGTGATGTCGGCGCCGTCCCGGTCGCTGCAGATCGACGTGCCGACCAGTTCGACGCCGACCGGGTTCGACTCGAGGTTGTCGAAGTCCGCCAGCAGCTCCAGCGCGTAGTTGGTGTGCGCGTCGCCGGTGAGGACCACGAAGTTGTCCGTGCCCGATTCCCGTACCGCATCGAGGATCCGTTGCCGGGCAGGGACATAGCCGTCCCAGGCGTCCATGTTGAGCGACAGCCCGGAGCCGCCGGCGCTGTCCAGCTGAGCGAACGGGATCTGCTGCGGGACGAGCTTCCAGCGGGCCGGCGAGTTGGTCAGCCCGTTCAGCAGCCACTGCTCCTGTTGATCACCGAGCACGGTCCGGGAGGGGTCCCGGCGGACCGCCGAGTCGCCCGAGCCCGGTGCTTGATCATCGCGGTACTGCCGGGTGTCGATCACATCCAGCTGGGCCAGCTTGCCGTACCGGAATCGGCGATAGAGCTTGAGATCCGGTCCGTCCGGCTCCGGCAGCCGCAGCGGCAGGTGCTCCCAGTAGGCCCGGTAGGCGTTGGCTCGTTGCACCGCGAAGTCGATCGGCTGGTTCCAGCTGTCGGAGTCCAGGCTGACGTAGTTCGAGGTGACTTCATGATCGTCCCAGGTGGCGATCCAGGGCGCGCTCTGGTGCGCGGCGATCAGGTCCGGCTCGGACTTGTAGAGCGAGTACTGCAGCCGGTAGCGCTCCAGCGTGATCGCGTCGGAGGCGAACTCCGGCGGCAGCGGCTCCGGCACCTCGTGCAGCCCGCCCTCGGAGTTGATGCCCGACTCGTAGATGTAGTCGCCGAGGAACAGCACCGCGTCCAGGTCCTCGGCGGCGATGTGCCGCAGGGCCGTGTAGTAGCCGTCCGGGAAGGACTGGCAGGACGCGACGGCGAACTTCAGCCGGTCCGGGTTGGCGTCCTCGGCCGGCGCCGTCTTGGTCCGGCCGGTCTCGCTGACCTGACCGCCCGCCTTGAACCGGTAGAAGTACTCCCGGCCCGGCCGCAGCCCGCGGACGTCGACGTGCACCGAGTGGTAGTACTCCGGATGGGCGAGGGTCCGCCCGCGCAGCACCCGCCGGCTGAAGTCCGGGTCCTCGGCCACCTCCCATTCGACCCGCCAACTGGCCTGCGGCATGCCGCCGTACGGCTCCAGCGGCTTCGGCGCGAGCCGGGTCCAGATCACCACCGCGTCCGGCAGCGGGTCGCCGGACGCGACGCCCATCGTGTACGGATACGGCAGCGCGTCCTCGACGATCTTGGCCTCGCTGCGCTGTGGCACTCCGACGCTGAAGGCCAGCGCCGCGGCGGCCGTGGCGGCGGTCAGGAACCGCCGCCGGTTCCAGCCGGCGGCGACCGCCTCCGGAAACTGTGCGTCATCGATGATCTTGCGACATGTCACTGCGTCCCCCCGAGTTGATCATCGACCTGGGTCAGGCCGGTTGCTCCTTCAATGCCGTTTCCAGCTCCGTCCGGATCTGGTCGCCGCCCTGGCTCCGCCACTGATCGAGGAACTCCTTCAGATCGGTCATCGGCCGCTCACCGACGACGATCCGGTTGACGAAGTCCTCCTGCAGCAGCTTCAGCTGAGGTGCCCGGCGTTCGTTGGTCTCCGAGGTCAGGCCCTGAGCCGGGTCCGGCTCGGCGGTCGCGGCCATCTGCTCGTTGATCTTGATGCACTCGTCGACCCCCTTGAAGATCCACGCCTGCGGGCCGAGGCCGTAGTTCAGGGCCCCGCGGTCGGTCTCGATCGTGCTGCCCTCGATCATGGTCGGCTCGCCGCTGGCGCCTTCCTTGCGAGGCTCGTAGTAGTCGCCCGGCGCGCCGTACTTGAGGTAGTACCACTCCTCGCTGCCGAACGGCGCCCGCCGGTAGTTGAACACCCGCAGGATCTCGGCCAGCCGGTCCTTGTCCTCGGCGACCTTGGCCGAGATCGCGTTGATCCCGTACGAACCCGAGGACCGGACGAACAGCGGTTCCACCGAACCATCGTGGCCGGGCGGGATGAACGGAGAAAGACCTCCACCACTCGCCTTGACGGCCTCGGAGTAAGCGTTCGGGAAATACCAATTCTGCGCCGAGATCGAGCACAGGCCGACCTGCCCGGTGGTGATCAACTCCAGATCCTTGGCGGAGTTGGCGCCCAGGGCCAGCGTGTCCGGGTGCAGGCCGCCGGCCTTGAACAGGTTCGCCGCCCAGGCGACGGCCTGCTCGTACTCCGGGGTCTCGTAGGCATGGATCAGCTTTCCGCCCTCCAGCCGCCAGTTGTTCGGCACCCGGAACATCGCGTTGGCGACCGCGCCGATCGTGCTGGTGAAGCTGTAGCCACCGCCGCCGAACACCTTCCGGCCGGGCTCCGGATTGCCCTTCGAGATGGCGGCCAGCACCTCGGCCAGTTCCTCGGCGTTCTTCGGATCGTCCGGGAAGCCGAGCTTCTCGGCCCAGTCCCGGCGCAGCCGGTATTGCGTCTGCACGGCCGGGATGTCGATCGGCACGCCGTAGATCCGGCCGTCGATCGCGCTCGCCTTCCACTGGTCCGGCCGGATGTTGGAGAGGTTCTTGTACTCCAGGATCCCGTCGCCGCCCAGCACGTCGCTCAGGTCGGCGAACGCGCCCTGCCGGCAGGCCTTGGCGCAGGCCGCGAGGTTCATCAGCTGGACCACCTCGGGCAGGTCACCGCCGGCCAGCAGGGTGGCGAACTTCGCCTCGTACTCCGCGTACGGGATGGTGGTCATCTGGAAGTCGACGTTGAGCCGCTCGTTCAGGCCGCGCCACCACGGATTCTGGTCCAGCGGGGGCACCGGAGCACCCCAGGTGACATGGACGTGGGTCATCGGGCCGCCGGTGCCGGGCGGGGAGTCGACGGTCTTGATCAACTCCGCCGGCAGCGTCTCGTAGCCGATCGGCACGCCGGCCTCCTTCGAGACGACCGCGCCGTCCAGCCGCGGCGTCTCGGTGTAGGCGGGTGGGGTGAACGGGGTCTTCTTCTCCGGCCCGGCACCGCCGCCGTTGTTGGTGCCGCAGCCCGCGACCGCGACCGCCGCGGCGCCGAGCCCGAGTCCCAGGAACCCTCGGCGACGGAGGACGCTGGCTTCGATCATGATCAAACTCCTCAACCCTTGATGGCGCCGGTCAGGACGCCCTTGGTGAAGTACTTCTGCAGGAACGGATAGACGACGAGGATCGGCAGCGTCGCCACCACGACGATGGCCATCTGGATCGACCGCGGGGCGACCGCTCCGATGTCCGGGTTCTCCATCTGGCTCATCGGCGAGCCCTGGAGGACGTACTGGTTGAGCACCAGCTGGATCGGCCACTTCCCCGGATCGTTGAGATAGATCAGGGGATTGAAGTACGCGTTCCAGTAGCCGACCGCGTAGAACAGGCCGATCACGGCCAGCACCGCCTTGGACAGCGGCAGCACCAGCGAGGTGAAGATCCGCCACTCCCCCGCCCCGTCCACCCGGGCGGCGTCGAACAGTTCGCTTGGCAACTGCATGAAGAAGTTGCGCATCACGATCATGTTGAAGGCCGAGATCAGCACCGGGAAGATCAACGCCGCGTACGTGTCGATCAGGCCGAGCGACTTGACCAGCAGGTAGTTCGGGATGATGCCGGCGCTGAACAGCATGGTCAGCAGGATCATGATCAACGCCGCCCGGGCGAACGGAACTTGCCGGGTCCGGGTCAGCCCGTACGCCAGCATCGCGGTGAAGCCGACCGACAGGACGGTGCCGATCAGCGTGACACCGGCCGAGACCAGCAGCGATCGGGTGACGATCCCGCCGCTGAAGATCGTCCGGTACGCACTCGTGGTCCACTCCGACGGGAACAGCCCGAACTGCAGGTGGGACGTGGGCGAGCCGAACGACGAGAGGATCACGTACCCGAAGGGGTAGAGCATGATCAGCACGATCGCCGCGATCACGATGCCCTTGATCACCCGGATCGCGAGCGGTGGCTTGCCGAGCCAGACGGGGCGGTTCGAGCCGGGCGGCGGCGTGACGCGGATCGAGTCGAGCGCTCCCGGAGCCTGTCGAAGGGTGGCCATCAGATCAGCCCTTCGTTGCCGGTGCGCTTGGCGACCAGGTTGGCGACGATGATCAACGCGGTGCCGACCACGCCCTTGATCAGGCCGGCCGCGGCGCCGATGCCCCAGTCGCCGCCCTGGACGCCGCGGAAGTAGACGAACGTGTCGAGCACCTGGGCCGCCGCGACGCCGACCGACGGCTGCTGCAGCAGGATCTGCTCGAAGCCGACGCTCAGAACGTCACCCAGCCGCAAGATCAACAGCAGCACGACCACGGGCAGGATCCCGGGCAGCGTGATGTGCCAGATCCGACGCAGCGAGCCGGCCCCGTCGGCGGCCGCGGATTCGTACAGCTCGGTGGGAATCGCGCTGATCGCGGCGAAGAAGATGATCGTGCCCCAGCCGATGTCCTTCCAGATCACCTGCGAGGTGAGCAGGATCTTGAACGTCTCGGCGTTGGCCATGATGTTCACCGACCCGCCGCCCAGCTGCGCGATCAGGTCGGCCACCGGCCCGGCGCCGCCGAGCACCTGCTGCCAGATCGAGATGACGATCACCCAGGAGATGAAGTGCGGCAGGTAGACGATCGACTGGACCATCCGCTTCACCCGCTCCGACAGCAGCGAGTTGAGCAGCAGCGCGAGCAGGATCGGTGCCGGGAACGCGAACAGGATCTGCAGGCCGGCGATCACCAGCGTGTTGCTCACCGTGGTCCAGAACTCGGTGTCGCCGACCAACCGGGTGAAGTTCTCCGTCCCGACCCAGGTCGAGCCGGCGAAGCCGAGGAACGGCGAGTAGTCCTGGAAGGCGATCACGATGCCGCCGAGCGGCAGGTAGTGGAAGATCACGAAGAACAGCACACCGGGCGCGATGAACGTGTACATCCAGCGTTCCCGCCACATCCGCTGCCGCAGCGACAGCCGGCGGACCGGTGGCACGGCAGGCGGACCGGCATCCTCCGCCCGCACCCTGGTGACGGTCGAGACACTCCCCACGTCATCGGCCACGCGCTTAAGTTAACACGCCCCTTTGCGAAGTTAACATACGTTGCGGTAACCGTGATCCGAACGTTCCCGGAACCCTGTTTCCGGTGGCTGCCAGTTTTTCACGTTAACGTGAAAAACTGTCGCTTTACCAGGGAAGCTTCCGTGGCAAAGCGACAGGAAAGTGGGTAGAGCGGGGGCAGCTCAGGACGGGGCGACCGAGACGGTTTCGACCCGGCCTCCCGAGTCCCGGACCGCGGACAGGAACTCCGGGTCGGAGCTGTCGTCGACCACGATCAGGTCGAAGTCCTTGGTCGGTGCGATCGAGTGCAGGGCGGTGCGGCCCAGCTTGCTGTGGTCCATCAGCAGCACCCGCTTCGTGGCCGACCGCATCATGGCCCGCTTGATCAGCACGATGTCCGGCTCCTGGTGGAACACCTCGCCGGCCGTCATCGCCGACGTCGAGGCGATCAGGATGTCGGCCCGCAGGGTGTCGATCATCTCGTTGCACATCATGCCCAGATACGAATCGTGGGTCTCGGAGTATTCGCCGCCGAGCACGATCAGCCGGTGGTCGCCGTCCTGCCGGACGATCTCGGCGACCGGCCGGGAGTTCGTGATGACGGTCAGCGGGCTGACGTCGTCCAGCTGCCGGGCCAGCTCGAGCGTGGTGGTGGAATCGTCCAGCAGGACGGCCATGCCGGGCTCGATCAGGGTCCGGGCGTACGTGGCGAGGGCGACCTTGATCTCCCGGTTCACCTGCATCCGGTAGCGGATGTTGGCCTCGAAGACGTTCGACGGCTGGGCGCTGACGCCGCCGCGGAACTTGCGCACCACGCCCTGCCGGGCCAGCTCGTCGAGGTCGCGGTGCACCGTCATCAGGCTGACCTCGAACCGCTCGGCCAGCTGGTTGGCGGAGATCGAGCCCTCCGCCACCACCAGGTCCGCGATCCGGTGCAGCCGGGACGCCCGGCGCGCGGCCGGTTCCACGCTGCCGGTCACCGGGTGCTCGTGAGATCTGGGAGTGATTCAGGTCGAGTTATCACGAAATCATGTTATCTTCACTTTCGCGGGGGCCATAGCGTCCCAGGCCGACCGGATCAGATCCGTGTCTCTGCGGGGCCTGGGACGTTTGGCACGGACCTTCGCTTCGCGCAGAGGAGAACCATGCGGCTCGTGCTGACCGCCCACCGAGGATCCCCGGACCGGGCACCGGAGAACACGCTGCCGGCCTTCGCCGCCGCGATCGCCGACGGGGCGGACGAGCTGGAGCTCGATCTCCAGGTGACCACCGACGACCAGCTGGTCGTCTTCCATGATCAGACCGTGGACCGGATCACCGACGGCGTCGGGCCGGTGGCCGACTACTCGCTGGCCGGGTTGCGCGAGCTGTCGGTGTCGGGCGAACGGATCGCCACCTTCGAGGAGGTGCTGGAGGCGGTCGCCGGGCATCCGTTGCAGGTCGAGCTGAAGGCGCCGAAGGCGGCCGCCCGGCTGGCCGTGCTGTTGCGGGAACGGCCCGAGCTCGAGGACCAGTTCCGGGTCAACACGGGCGAGACCACCTGGCTGGCCGACCTGCACCGGTTGCGGCCGTCGGCCCGGCTGGCGTACAGCGCCGAGGGCGCGTCGACCGCGCTGGTCGACCGGGCGGTCGGGCTGGGGGCCGAGGCGGTCTACCTCAGCCTGCCCGATCTGACCCACGAGATCGTCGAGTACGCCCACCGCCGCGGACTGCGGATCACCGGCTGGCTGGCCAACACCGAGGCCGACATCGAGCGCGCCCTCGATCTCGGCCTGGACGGCGTCACCACCGACCATGTCAGCGTGGTCCGCCCGGTGATCGACCGGCTGGTGCCGAGCCGGTCCTGAGCCTCGCTCAGGTGAGGTCGCGACGCAGCGGGACCAGCACCGCGACGGCGGCCGACACCGCCGCGTAGCCGAGCAGGATCGCGGCCCCGCCGACCGGCGACAGCAGCGCCGGCAGGCCGAGGCCGGCCTCGTCGGTGATCACGTCGGTGAGGAAGGTGAAGTTGATCAAGGCCGAGGTCGCACCGCCGGGCAGGAACGGGTAGAGCGCGTTCAGGCCCGGGATGATCATGAGGACGTACTCGAGGAAGTAGAAGTAGCCGAGCACGATCGCGATCGCCACGATCTGGTTCCTCGCCAGGGCACCGATCGCCACGCCGAGCACCATGTAGACGGCGGCCGCGACCGCCAGCTGGGCGAGCATGATCAACAACGTCGCCGGGCCGAGGCCCAGCGCGACCCCGCGGGCCGCGGCCGCGAGCAGCACGGCCAGGCCCGAGGTCGCGGCGGCGATGCAGCCGTAGCCGAGCCCGAAGAGCGCGTACACGACGAGCTTCGCGCCGAGCACCCGGCCGCGCCGCGGTGCGGCGAGGAAGGTGCCGCCGATCGTGCGGTGCCGGTATTCACCGGTGATCGCGATGGTGCCGATCAAGGCCGGGACGAAGAGCACCAGGCCGCTCAGCCCGACCGCCGTGCCGACCCCCTCGGCGGTGTCCAGTCCGGGCAGCGGCGGGGTCGCGTTCTCGGGCCCGATCAGGCCGAGCACCGCGGTCAGGCCTCCGCCGCAGACGACGGCCACCAGGGCTGCCACCCAGGGCAGCCGCGTGGAGAACAGTCTGGTCAGCTCGCCCTTGATCGTGGTGATCATCGCAGGGCTCCTTCCTGGGTGATCGCGAGGAAGGTCTCCTCGAGGGTGCCGCCGGCAGCCGTGACCTCGGCCAGCGGGCCGGTCCGGGCGATCCGGCCGTTGTTGATCAACACCACGTCGTCGACGCTGTGCTGCACCTCGGTCAGCAGGTGGCTGGAGATCAACACCGTCCGGCCGCCGTCGGCGAAGGCCCGCAGGAACGTGCGCAGCCAGACGATGCCGGCCGGGTCCAGTCCGTTCGACGGTTCGTCCAGCACCAGCACCTGCGGGTCGCCGAGCAACGCGGTGGCCAGCGCGAGCCGCTGCTTCATCCCGGTCGAATAGCCGCCGACCCGGCGGTCGGCGAAGCCCTCGATCCCGGTCGCGGTGATCACCTCCGGGACCCGGCTCGCCGGGTGCCCACCGAGAGCGGCGTACGTCCTCAGGTGGCCGCGGGCCGTCGTCGCCGGATGCGCGGCGGCGAGGTCGACGACCGCACCGACCGTCGCCGTGGCGTTGGGCAGGTCGCGGTAGGCCAGGCCCTCGAACCGGGCCGTGCCGGCGTCGGGTCTGACCAGGCCGAGCAGCATCCGCAGGGTGGTGGACTTGCCGGCGCCGTTCGGGCCGAGGAAGCCGGTGATCCGGCCCGGCTCGGCCGCGAACGTCACGTCGTCGACCGCGCGGACGGCGCCGTACACCTTGGTCAGACCCTCGACCCGGATCGCGATCCCCGTCATCGGGCGACCTTGGCCCGGAGCGCATCCGCGATCGCCTCGGCATCCGGGGTGCTGACCAGCAGTTCGTCGAAGCCGGTCGTGTCGCGCCGGACCCGGACCCGCAGCAGCGGCAGGCCACGCTTCATGGACACCAGTCGTCGGGTGCCGTCCGGGTGGGTGAACGTGCCGAGCTTGCGGAAGCCGGAGATCACCAGGCCGGACCGCGCGCCGAGCAGTTCGTACGACCAGCCCGCCGCGGCCTGTGCGTCGAGGACCGAGGCGGCGGGCACGGTGAGCGTGGCCCGGCCGGCCATCATCGCCTCCCAGCCCGGGAAGTCGATCCGGAGTTCGTCGTGGTGGTGGCGTACCTGAGTCATCGGAGATCCCTCGTTCCTGCGCGATAGCATCGTTCTAATAGCAAGAATATTATCACAGTGAGAATGGTGAAGCAGAATGGGCTCTTCCGCGATGTCGACCGCCGAGATCGTGATGCATCCGGTGCGGCTGCGGATCATCCAGCAACTGGGCGGCCGGGAGCTGACCACGGGTCAGCTGCGGGAGGCGCTGCCGGACGTGTCCCAACCGACCCTGTATCGCCACGTCGCGATCCTGGTCGACGCCGGGATCCTCGCCGTCGTCGACGAACGGCGGGTCCGCGGAGCGATCGAGCGCACGCTCGCACTGGGGGAACGGATGGCCCACATCGATCACGCCGGTCTGCAGGCCATGACCGACGCCCAGCTCCGGAACGCGTTCCTGGCCTTCCTCGCCGACACCGGCGGCCGGTTCGACCGGTTCCTGGACGCCGGTGACCCGGGCCTGCGCGGCTTCCTCGGCTTCGGCACCGGCGCGCTCTACGTGTCAGCGGATGATCTTGAAACCATCCAGAACGGGATGATGGAACTGCTGGCCCCGTACCAGACCGATCAGGGCGACGGGCGCCGCCGGGTCGACCTCACCACGATCCTGATCCCCGAACCCTGACCTGAGGATCCCGCCGGACCGCCGTCGAGTTGGCGATCATGGCCGCTACCAGGTGACCTCGTCGAGCGCCGGCCACGGTGGTCCGTCCCGCAGCGCGCCGAGGAAGGCTCTCCCCGATTCCCTGCCGCTCGGGTGCTGGTCGTCGCGACGCCACCGGTAGGTTGCGACCATCGCCAGGACGAGGCCGCGGCACCGGTCCAGCAGGTCCTGGTCGGCCCCCGGATAGCGATCGCCGACGACTCTGGGCACCCAACCGAGGTCATACTCGACGGGTCCGCGGGCGGTGTTCTCGAAGTCGATCAAGAGCGGTCCGGTCCTGGTGATGATCACGTTCGCCGGATGTGGCTCGCCGTGGAGCAGTTGTTCAGGAGCGTGTCGGTCGGTGATGGACCGCCTCAGTTCGCGCAGCGTGTCGGCGAGGAACGCCCGGTCGGAATCAGCGAGGTCCGGCGTCAGGTCACGACTGGCAACGTCGCGTTGTACGGCGGCGACGCGAGCCATGACCGGCGGCATGGCGAGATCGATCCGACCCAGACCGGCGTGAAGACGCCGAAGGACCTGCGCGTAGTCGGCCGGGCCCAGTGGGGACTGCAGGGGTTCGTAGTGGGTCCAGAAAGTGATCGCGAAACCGTCACGCACGTGGATCCGTGGTTCGACCCGCGCGTCGAGCGACGCCACAGGGCTGTCCGTCTGCGCCAGCAGGTGCACGACGTCGACTTCGCGCTCCGGGCTCGCTTGATGGCCTGCGTGATGGGTCAAGGGCGTGACGCGCGCGACCGTGTCGCAGGGCGTCAGGCGGAGGACCAGGCGGTTGGAATCGTTGAGGACGACGGCGTCGTCGACCTCCAGGCCGAGCGCCGAAACGGCCGCGATCGCTGCGGCGACAGCCTTCCGGGCGACGGCACGGTGATCATCATCATCGGATTCTGCACGGGACATGGTGAAGCGGTCTCCCAACGCGAGGAACAAAGGGGGCGCGGATGATCGCGCTGACCGCTTCGGCTGGCGACCGGCAGGAAAGAAGCAGGTGGCAGGCACGCCTACTGGCACAGGGTCAGCGCGTGCCCGGGACACCGGGAGAGAACTTCACCTCGCCGACTCTAGCAAGCAGCCGCGGGGGAAGGCGTCGGGACTACTCGGGCCAGCACCAGACTTCGGCGTCGGCGATCGCGGCGGAGGAGTAGAGCGGTTCGTCGGTGATCTTGAGTTCGCCCTCGACGGGCTCGCCGTTGATCGTGATCGTGCCGACTCGGCAGGGCATCCAGACGGTCGACAGGATGTTGGTCACGTCGCCCAACTGGTACGCATCGTTGCGGCCGAGCTTCCGGTCGATCGGGTCGGCGATCTCGACCTCAAGATCATCGGCGGTCGCCCGGAAGCCGGTGGCCAGGTCCAGCTGCCAGTCCACCGGGGCCTTGATCAACTCCGGCTCGTGCCACGGCAGGCCGGCGCAGACGTCTTCGAAATAGCGGTTGTACGACTCCGCGAGCCAGCGCCCGAGCTCCGGGTCCGGGCCGATCACCCGGACCCGCTCGGCGTCTCCGTACACCAGCGCATGGCCGGCGCCCCGCTCGGACCAGTCGACCCGCCAGACGGAGGCGTAGGCGACCGGCGCGCCGTCCCGATACAAGGTCAGGAACGGATTCGCGCCGATCAGCCGTACCCGCATCGAAACCTCAGCCGTTGAGAGTCGCGACAGGATCGGAAACGCCAACTCGGGAGCACGCGGCACCAACACCGCTCCGCTCCGGGCTGCCGCTCCGCATCTCGTTCGTAGCGATCATGCGTTGAGTGATGTCCCGGTGCTGCGCAGGTGCTCGCAGGCCTCGACGACACGCTTGGCCATGCCGGCCTCGGCCAGCTTGCCCCAGGCGCGCGGATCGTACGCCTTCTTGTTGCCGACCTCGCCGTCCACCTTGAGGACGCCGTCGTAGCTGGTGAACATGTGCGCGGCAGCCGGGCGGGTGAACGCGTACTGGGTGTCGGTGTCGATGTTCATCTTCACGACGCCGTAGTCGACCGCGGCCCGGATCTCCTCCAGGGTCGAGCCGGAGCCGCCGTGGAAGACCAAGTCGAACGGGCGCTCCTTGCCGATCTTGGCGCCGACCTCGTCCTGGATCTCCTTCAGCACCTCGGGCCGCAGCTTCACCGCGCCGGGCTTGTAGACGCCGTGCACGTTGCCGAAGGTGAGGGCGGTGATGTACTGCCCCTTCTCACCGGCGCCGAGCACCTCGACGGTGCGGAGGCCGTCCTCGACCGTCGTGTAGAGCTTCTCGTTGATCTCGTGGCTGACGCCGTCCTCCTCGCCGCCGACCACACCGACCTCGATCTCCAGGATGATCTTGGCCTTGCTGGTCCGCTCGAGCAGCTCGGCGGCGATCGAGAGGTTCTCCTCGACCGGCACCGCGGAGCCGTCCCACATGTGCGACTGGAACAGCGGGTTCTCGCCGCGCGCGACGCGCTCCTCGGAGATCGCCAGCAGCGGCCGGACGAAGCCGTCCAGCTTGTCCTTCGGGCAGTGGTCGGTGTGCACCGCCACGTTGATCGGGTAGTTCTTCGCCACCTCGTGGGCGTACGCCGCGAGGGCGACGGCACCGGTCACCATGTTCTTGATCGTCGGGCCGGAGGCGTACTCGCCGCCGCCGGTGGAGACCTGGATGATGCCGTCCGAGCCCGCCTCGGCGAATCCCTGCAACGCGGCGTTCAGGGTCTGGGATGAGCTGATGTTGATCGCCGGGTAGGCGAAGGCGTTCTGCTTCGCCTTCTGCAGCATCTCGGCGTACACCTCGGGGGATGCGATGGGCATCGGTCACCACTTTCTTGCCGTACGTGTGCTAACAACCCGCAGTCTGTCAGAGCCGCAGCGGCGGATTGTAGACCGGGTTCCCCGGTGGTTTCGGCCGACCACCCTGAACCGGAAGGGGTTCGTCCGGAACCTCTCGTACGGTGCGGTCATGACGACGAAACCCGTACTGGATCTCATCATCCTGGACTGCCCGGACGCCCTGGAACTCGGCCGGTTCTACGCCGACCTGCTCGGCTGGACGATGGAGGAGGACGCCAGCAAGGACTGGGTCACCCTGGTTCCGCCCGGCGGCGGCATCACGCCGGACAATCCGGACGGCCGGCCGTCGCTGGCGTTCCAGCGGATCGACGACTGGGTGGTCCCGACCTGGCCGGGCGGCGCGCACCCGCAACAGTTCCACCTCGACTTCAGCGTCGGCGACATCGACGCGGCCGAGCCCGGCGTGCTCGCCCTCGGCGCACGCCGGCACGAGCACCAGCCGTCGCAGAACGGCAGCTTCCGGGTGTACGTCGACCCGGCGGGTCACCCGTTCTGTCTGATCAGGTGATCAGCTGTCCAGCTCGGACAGGTCGACCCCGTGCCGGCCCGCCGAATAGGCCCGCGCGGTCTGGTCGATCGTCGCCGGCTTGACCGCCATCGCCTCCAGCGCCACCGACACCGGCTCGCCGTCGGTCCGCCGGAGCTGCAGCCGCTCGGCGCGCAGGAAACCGCCCTTGACCACGGCCAGCCCGGCCAGCTGCGGCCAACCGACGAAGGTGCCGGCCAGCTCGACCCCGGTCCGGTCGATCCGGAGCGCGAGCCCCTGGCCGACCTCGGCGCGCTCCTGCCGGGCCAGCCGGAGGCCGAGCCAGCAGACCACGATCCAGGCCAGCGCGATCAAGATCACCGCCGTGTAGATCGCGATCACCCACGGCCCGGTCAGGACGTCGCGGCGCCAGACATAGAACACGGTCATGACCACCAACGTGATGCCGAGGCTGATCAGCCGAGCCCGGAGCTGCTGCTTGCGCCGCACCACCCGGTTGTCCGCGGCCGTCGGGTCGTACGGGACGGCCAGCGCCTCGACACTGCGATCGGTCATGCCGGACAGTGTCGCAAACCGCCCGTCGCGGGCGTCAGCGGACCTTCGCCGTGCCGAAGAAGGCTCGGCACTGGGTGTCGACGAAGTCGGTGGCGATCTCCAGGATCTCGCCGCGGCCGACCGGGAGCAGGGTCGAGGAGTAGTTCGGGCAGGGATGGGTGTACGGGTTCGGCACCGCGACCGGGGCGGTCACCTCGCGCCAGGGCTTGGCCGGGTTGCCGTCGGAGACGAACAGGGTGCTGCCGTTACCCGCGGCCGGGGTGCCGTCCGGGTTCTTCAGCTGCTGCCCGACCACGATCAGCCGGCCGTCCCGGGTGCCGTCCGGGGCCCAGGTGAAGGTCGGCGCGGCGACGAAGTAGTTGCCGCTCTCCGCGACCACCCGACGGTGCCCGTCCAGCGGATCGCCCCAGTGGATGCCGTCCCGGGAGGACCGGGTGTAGACGGCGCAGTCGTACTGGCTGCCGGGGACGCCGCAGATCTCGTACACCATCAGGTACGAGCCGTTCGGCAGCCGGCGCACGTTGGGCATGCCGGGCCGGCCGGCGCCGGGCTCGCTGTCGACGACGTAACGCTTGTCGGTCCAGGTGACGCCGTCGTTCGTGGTCATCCGGGCCAGCCGCTGGTCCCGCGGCGCGGTCGCAGTCTCCTCGGCGAAGTAGACCGCCAGCTTTCCCTTCCCGTCGACCGAGAACTCCGGTTCCCAGGTGCCGCCGTCGTGCGGCGAGGTCATGATCGTGCCGAGCCGGCGCCAGGTGTCGCCGGCGTCGTCGCTGCGCCACACATCGAGGCCGGTCCGCATCGGCCGCGCCTCCTGCCCCATCGTCCCGGCCCAGAGCACGGTGCCGGCCGGCATCCCGGCGGCGGGCTGCGGCAGTTCGTAGATCGAGCCGCAGCACAGGCCGGGCTTGCCGAAGCCCTGCGCGGCCGGGATCAGCGTGACGTGCTGGAAGCTCTCGCCGTCGTCCGAGCTGCGAAAGATCGCCACCTCGCCGCCGCGCTCGGTGAAGGTGGTCGCGCTGGCCAGGATCTGGCCCTTCGCGTCGCCGTGCTGCAGCCGGATGGCGCGCGGATACATGCTGGTCGAGTCGTACAGCGGTTCACCGGTGGTCGGTACGGCAGCGGCGGGAACGACCGGCGCCAGGCCGATCCCCAGCACCACCGACAGCAGAATGATCAAGGTCAAGCGGGGTGTCATCGTCGGCATCCTCTCCTGGCACGTCATCGGGCGCGAGAAGGTTACAACGTTAAGACCCCGCGTGGGCAGAGGTTGTCCAGCGACAAGAGGGCGAACGGGACCTGCCCTTCGACAGGCTCAGGGGACGTAGGCGGGTCAGTTCTCCCGGGCGCCGCGCGGCGTGATCGCCATGTGGATCCGGTACCGGTCGGCCCGGTACCAGGAGGTGGAGAGTTCGATCACCCGGTCGCCGGCGTGGGTCACCCGCTCCTGCACCAGCAACGGTGCGCGCCGCGCGATGCCGAGGATCCGGGCCTGGTGCGCGTCGGCGGACTCGGCGCGGACGGTCTGCTCGCCGCTGGTGACGACGACGCCGTACTCACTGGCGAAGATGTCGTAGAGGGTGCCGAGCTCGCGCTGCAGCAGGCCCGGGAACAGGGCGGCCGGGTAGTAGCCGACCTCGTACGCCATCGGGGTGCCGTCGGCCGTCCGCAGGCGTTCCACCCGGATCACCGGCTGACCGGGCCGGATCCGCAGTGCGTACGCGACGTCGTCGCCGGCCGGTTCGTCGGCGGCCGAGAGCACGACGGTCGCCGGGATCAGGCCGCGGTCGCGCATCTCGCGGGAGAACGAGGTCAGGTGCAGCCGCGAGTCCACCTGCGGCCCGGTGACGTACGTGCCCTTGCCGTGCACCCGCTCCAGCACCCCGGCCTCGACCAGATCCGCGATCGCCTGCCGTACGGTGACCCGGCTGACCCCGAGCCGGACCACCAGGGCCCGCTCGGACGGGATCGCGTCGCCCGGATGCAACTCGGCGTCGATCAGCCGCTCCAGGATGTCGCGGACCTGGGCCCGCTTCGTGGTCGCGGCACCGATCGGCCGGTCGATCCGGTAACGGCCGACATCCATGGCCGCGGTCAACGCCGCAGCGTCGAGCTGAGGGATGGAACCGGGTGGCGTCTGGCTCATCACGTCCATGCTCGGGTCGTTCGCACTCGGGCTCCTCTGGTAGACCAGTCAATACCAGTAATTTACGGACATGTTTCGGCCACGACAAGCAGGACCTGCTCAGGGCCGTCCAAGGTTCACGTCAGCGTCACTCCGCCGCCCCGCTCAGGTGACGGTCCGGACCCCGATCCGACCGGCTCAGCCGGGTTCGGCCAGGCGGGCGCGGAGGAGTTCCTGCTCGACCGGATTGGCGGCCAGTTCCAGGGCCCGCCGGTCGGCGGCCCGGCCGTCGTCATGGCGGCCGACCCGGTGCAGCAGCCGGGCCCGGACGGCGTGCAGCAGGTAGTAGCCGGCCAGCCGATCGGTCAGCGGCTCCACCTCGGCCAGGGCCGCCGCCGGGCCGGACAGCTCGGCGACCGCGACCGCGCGGTTGAGCCTGATCACGGGCGACGGGTCGTGGCGCAGCAGGAGGTCGTAGAGGGTGACGATCTGCAGCCAGTCGGTGTCCGACCAGGACGGCGCCACGCTGTGGCAGGCCGCGATCGCCGCCTGCAGTTGGAACCGGCCGGGTGCCCGGGCGTGTGCGGCCAGGTCGAGGAAGCGGTCGGCCCGGTCGATCATGGCCCGGTCCCAGCGTTGGCGGTCCTGGTCGGCCAGCAGCACCAGCCGGCCGTCCTGGTCGAGCCGGGCGCCGGCCCGCGCCTGCTGCAGGGTGAGCAGGGCCAGCAGGCCCCATGCCTCCGGCTGGTCGGGCAGCTGGCGGGCGACCAGCTCGGCCAGCCAGAGCATGTCGTCGGCGAGGTGTTGATCACCGACATCGAGATAGCCGGTGTTGTACGCGACCGTGATCACCGACAGCACGTCGTCCAGCCGGCCCGGAAGTTGATCTTCGTCGGGCAGGGCGAAGGAGATCCCGGCCGCGGTGATCTTGCGCTTGGCCCGGACCAGCCGCTGCGCCATGGTCGCGGTCGGGGTGAGGAACGCGCGGGCGATCTGCTCGGTGGTCAGCCCGACCACGGCGCGCAGCGTCAGCGGCAGCCGGGTCTCGGCCGCCAGCGCCGGATGGCAGCAGGCGAAGAGCATCGGCAGCCGTTCGTCCAGCTGCCGCCCGGCGGCGGCCGGCGTCGACTCCCGTACCGCCGGCGCCTCGGCACCAAGATCATCGAGCCGCCGGAGCTCCCGGGACTGGCGGCGGAGCAGGTCGATCGCGCGGCGGCGGGCCGTGGTGGACAGCCAGCCGCCCGGGTTCGGCGGCGGACCGTCCCGTCGCCAGACCCGGAGCGCATCGGTGATCGCCAGCTGCACCGCCTCCTCGGCGACATCGAAGTCACCGAGTCGGCGATGCAACTGCGCGACGATCAGCCCTGCTTCGGCCCGGACGATCCGTGCCAACTCGGCGTCGGCATGGTCGACCGGAGGTGCGGTCACATCGACGAGTGGTCGACGATCGGCCGGATCTCGACGGCCACCCCGGGCAGCGACAGCGACGGCCAGCTCTTGGCCAGGGCGATCGCCGCGTCGAGGTCCGGCACGTCGATGATGCTGAACCCGCCGATCGACTCCTTGCCCTCGATGAACGGCCCGTCGACCACTACCGGGTCGCCGCCGCCGTCGCCGGACTTCACCGTGGTCGCGGTCTCCTGGCCCTGCAGTTCGGCGCCCTGGTTGGTGATCGCGGCACCGTTCTTCTCGAACCAGCCGAAGATGGCCCCGTAGACCTCCTGCTGCCGCTCTGCGGGTACGGCCGCGTCGAGGTCGGGCCGGCTGGTGAACATCAAGACGTACTTCATCGGATTGTCCTTCCGTCAATCGATTCTGACACCGGATCCACGACGGCCGCCGACGGAAATCGACAGTTCACCGGAAGAACTTTTCTAGGAGGCCCAGCGCTGTGCCCAGTGGTACATCGCGATCGCCGCCGCCGCGCCCGCGTTGATCGACCGGGTGGAGCCGTACTGGGTGATCGCGACCAGGTCCCGGCAGGCGGCGACCAGTTCGTCGGTCAGTCCCGGGCCCTCCGAGCCGAAGACCAGGCAGCAGCGCTGCGGCAGCTCGGTGCGTTCCAGCGGCAGGCTGCCGGGCAGGTTGTCGACGCCGATCATGATCGTGTCCAGCCCGGCCATCCGGTCCGCGAGGTCGGCGACGGACGGATGGTGCTCCACCTGCAGGTAGCGATCGGTGACCATCGCCCCGCGCCGGTTCCAGCGTCGCCGGCCGACGATGTGCACCCCGGCCACGTTGAACGCGTTCGCCGTCCGCACGATCGAGCCGATGTTGAAGTCGTGCTCCCAGTTCTGGATCGCCACCCGGAGCGGATGCCGTTGTCGATCAAGGTCCGCGACGATCGCGTCCAGCCGCCAGTACCGGTAGCGGTCGATCACGTTGCGCCGGTCGCCGGCTGCCAGCAGCTCCGGATCCAGCCGGGGGTCGTCCGGCCACGGCTCGGGGTACGGGCCGACGCCGGGTTGCTCGAAGGGCTCGCTGCCGTCGGGGTCGGTCACCGGAGCATTCTGTCTCAGCGGACGGATCCGGCCGACCACCCGCGTCCGGCCGGGACCAGCAGCGCGCCCGAGTCGAACGTCACCGGCCCGGCGTCGATCAGCGACCCGAAACCGGTCGAGCCGGCCCCGCCGCCGATCGCCGAACCGGTGACCGAGGAGGCCATCACGTCCGCGTCGGCGCCGACGATCACGGCACCGCCGGCGGCCAGGTCCCCGCCACCGATCCCGGCGCCGCGCTGGCCGATGGCACGGACCGCACCACCGTCGATGGTGATCGTCCCGGCCGTACCGCCGGCGCCACTGCCACCGCCGATCCCGGCCGCGAAGTCGGCACCGTCCGCGGTGACGGCACCGCCGGTGATCATGGTCGTGCCGCCGGCCGCGTCGGCGCCGCCGCCGATCCCCGCTCCGGTCCGGCCACCCTTCGCCGTGATGGTGCCACCGCCGATGATCACGTCGCCGCCGGCGCCGCTCCAGCCGCCGCCGATCCCGGCGGACTGGGCACCTCCGGTGGCCGTGACCGTACCGTCCTTGATCGAGATCCGGCCACCCGGCGTCTCCACTCCGCCGCCGATGCCCGCGCCGGCCGGCCCGCCGGTCGCGGCCACCGTGCCGCCGTTGATCATGATCTCGCCGGCCGGTGTTCCGGCGCTGCCGCCGATCCCCGGGGCACGATTGCCGCCCCGGGCCGCGACCGTACCGCCGTTGATCGTGATCATGCCGCTGGCACCGCCCTGGCCACCGCCGAGGCCGGCGCCGAAGTCGCCGCCGACCGCGGCCACCGAGCCGCCGTTGATCATGATCGTGCCACCGCTGCGGAGATGGCCGCCGCCGATCCCGGCTCCGCCGGCTGCGCCCCGCGCGGTCAGGGTTCCACCGCCGGCCGAGTCGCGGATGATCAAGGCTGCCCGCTCCGGTACGCCGAGCCCGGCCCCGCGGTCCCGGCCGGTGATCGTCAGGGCGTGGCCGGTCAGGTCGAGGACGACCTCCTCGTCGGCCGGCACCGTGATCGCCTCGTCGGTCGTCGCCACCGTGATGTCCGCGGTCAGCCGTACCACGCCGTCGCCCTTCGCCTTGCCGAACGCCGCCGCCAGTTCGGCGGGCGTGCCGACCTCGATGGTCGCCGCGATCACCGGTGAGGCGGGCAGGATGATCCAGGCTGCGGTGAGCACGGCAGCGGCCAGCACCGGCCAGAGTTTCCGAACGGTCAGCGGCCTCCCGCGCCACCCCCGCAATCCCTGCATCCCGCACCACTCCGCTCGCCCTCGACAAACCCGGGCAAGCAAGCAGGCCCGAGATTCCCCGAGAACCGCTCTTGATCTTTCCGCATCTGAACGGTTTTGACCAGATGGACGGGTCGATCTTGTCGACGCGAACACCCGTCAGAACAATTCGATCTGTCGGCTGTCCCCGCATCAGAGGGAGTACGCAATGACCAGACTCGGACAATCCACCCTGCTCAGATCAGCCCTGGCCTTGGCGCTGATCATCATCGGATCGCTGGCCTCCGGGCCGATCGCGGCGAACGCCGCCACCCCGTCGTCGACGTTCCCACTCGCCGATCCCAACACGGTGCTGGCCAAGGACGGCACCTACGTCACCTACGGAACAAACGTCGGCACCGGAGCGGGCCCACGCTGCGGCGCCCCGACGGGCGTAAAGCTGTACGTACCCTTCCTCAATCACGGATCAGGCGACACGGTGGGCATGTCCAACTGCGCGGCCGGCGATGCACTGCCCTCAGGCCCTGGCCCCTGGGCGGATGAGCTCGACGAGAACAAGCTCAAAGAGGTCTGGGCGCCGGGAGTGGTCGAATTCAACGGCACCTACTTCATGTACTACACGGCAACGAAGAAGGGCACCAGTCAGAAGTGCATCGGGCTGGCCACGTCCGGCGGTGCCAAGTCGCCGTTCACCGATCGGGGCGAGTGGGCGTGCCCAGACGGCGGCCGGTGGGCCATCGACGCTGACCCCTTCGTCGCTGATGGCAAGCTCTACGTCGTCTACCGGGACGACGCGATCAACGAGTTCCCGGAGACCGGCATCTCCGTCGTGCAGGTCGGCTCGAACGGGTTCGCGCTCTGGGACACCCGTCGGGACCTGATGAAGAGCACGGACCTCGCCTGGGAGTCCGTGAACAAGTCCGGCGAGACGAACGTGATCGAGAACCCGTCGATCTTCGTCGGCGGGGAGGGCCATTACTACCTGACGTTCTCCGGCAACAACTGGCGCAGCGCGCGCTATTCGACCGGTATCGCCGACTGCGGCACCAGCCCGCTCCCGTCCAGCCGCTGCCGCCTGTTGCAGGACGGCGTGAACCAGCCGTACTTCGGCTACACCGGCACCGGCGGGCTCGGCCCCTACCGCGGGCTGCCGGGCAACCACGCCGGCCCCGGCGGGATGGACGTCTTCTACACCGCCGGAAACCGCCGCTGTGTCGTCTGGCACTGGTACGACACCGCCGCCGACCGCCGCCACCCGATCATCGGTGAGCTCAAGCTGAACTCCGGCGGCTTCTACGTGGAGTGAGGTTGCCGGACCATGATCAAGAGCCGGGCTGGGTCCGTCCCAGCCCGGCTCTCGCGGACAAGATCAGCAGTGGTCGATCCACTTGTGCGAACGCACATTGTCATTGATGTTCTGCCAGAAGCCGGCTCCGTTGCCGCCGGCCACCCGGTTGAACACGTGCGTCTCGTCACGCAGGTTCCACTTGGCGCCGCGCGGGATGCAGGTCCAGGCGCCCGTATGGTTCGGTCCCCAGTAGAGCGCGACGGCGTCGTACTTCGCCGGAGCGCCGTTGTTGTGGATCGACGTCACCTTGTTGCCGCAGTTGTACGCGTTCCAGTCGTTGAAGTTGCCCGACCAGTTGCAGTGCGGCCCGTTCCAGACGTCCCACCAGACGCAGAGGTTGCCCCACTTGCAGTAGGCGGAGGCGGTCACGGCCGGATCGGCTGCCGGAGCCGCGGCCACAGCACGCTCCGGTTGAGCGGCCGGCTCCGCACTCGCGGAGGTCAGCCCCGCCGTCCCGAGCCCGGCGGCCAGCAACAGGCCGGCGACGGCCAGGATCAAGGTCTTGAGTTTCATGGTGGTCCTTCCGTTGAGCCCGGGGCCCGCGCCCGAGCGTGATGCGATCAGGGTCGCGGCGGCGACTGACCCCGCGCTCACGCGACGCTGACGCGGCCGGCGCTCGGGCCGGCAGGGAACGGAGGCTAGGAGCCGACCCGGAGGTCGGCCAGGGCCTTCCGGGCCGGTGCGACCAACTCCGGAGTGGTGTTCGGGATCGACGCGTAGAACAGGCCACCCTCGCCGTCGCCCACGTCGACGACGACCACGATCAGCAGTTCGCCCTTGGTCTTGATGCCGGGCACGTCGAAGGACAGGTTGGACTCGATCAGCCAGGCGGCGTGGCCGTCGACCTTCGTCGCTTGGTTCTTCACGTCGTCCCGGTCGACCACCGCGTTGCCGTAGAAGACGCCGAGGATGCACTTGACCACGAGGTCGGCGCCCTGCTCCGGACCGTAGAACCCGTCGCCGGCCAGCAGCCGCGCGATCAGCACGCCGGCCAGCCAGGACGTCCTGCCGTCGGCGCTCACCTCGACCGGGGCGTCCTGGCTCTGCACGTCCCGGCCGAACGGCACCCGGCTGTCGTACCGCGGGGCCTCGAACGGCGGCCCGAGCCGCGGTACGGACAGCTTGCCGCTGGTCACCCGGTCGCCGGACTGCGGGACCGCCGACTCCTCCGCCGCGCTCGCGGTCTGGCACAGGTCGCCCGACGGCTGACCGCCCGGATCCCCGCCCGGGCCCGCGATCCCGGTGCCCCGGACCACCAGGACCACCACGACGACGAGCACCACGACGCCGACCGCGATCAGCCCGAGCAGCCAGCCGGCGGACGACCGCCGAGACGACCCGTTGCCCTGCGGCGAAGCTGCCGGCTGCGGCCGGCTCGACGGTGACGGGACCGGCTGTGTCGGCGGCGGCGTGGCCGGCTGTGTCGTGGTCGCAGCCGACCAGGCGCGGCCGTCCCAGTAACGGAAATGGCCGGCGCGGCCACCCGGATCGGGATACCAGCCCGGCGCGGAACTCATACCCGCAGCGTAGGCGGTGCCGAGGACCTGACCGCCGGTCGACCGAGCCGGGTCAGTCGGTGATCTTGATCAGTTCGGCCAGGTCCTCGTCGGTCGGCTGCCACAGGCCGGCGGCGACGTTGGCGGCGATCTGGTCGACCGTGGTCGCGCCGGCGATCACCGAGGCGACGGTCGGCATCGCGGCGAGGCCGCCGATGGCGACGTCGAGCAGGGTGACGCCGCGCTGGTCGGCGAAGGCCTGCAGGGCTTCGATCGTGTCGAAGTCGGCGGTCTCGAGGCGGTCGGCGCGCTGGGCCAGCCGGGTGCCCTCGGGCGCGGCCTCGCCGCGCCGGTACTTCCCGGTGAGCAGACCGGAGGCGAGCGGGAAGTACGGCAGCAGGCCCTGCCCGGTGTGGTCAAGGGCGGGCACCAGTTCGGCCTCGATGCCGCGCTCCAGCCAGGAGTAGTGGTTCTGCGCCGAGACGAACGGCTCGTAGCCGCCGGACCGGGCCGTCCAGTCGGCGTCGATCACCTGCCAGCCGGCGAAGTTTGAGCTGCCGAGGTAGCGCACCTTGCCCTCGGCGACCAGATCGGACAGCACCGCGAGGGTCTCCTCGATCGGCGTGTGCGGGTCCGGACGATGGATCTGGTAGAGGTCGATCCAGTCGGTGTTGAGCCGGCGCAGGCTGTTCTCGACGGCGATCCTGACGTAGCGCCGGGAGCCACGGACACCCCAGTCCGGCCCGTTCGCCCCGCCCATGTCCGAGCCGAACTTGGTGGCGATGATCACCTGGTCCCGCCGAGCCCCGAGAGCCTGGCCGAGCAGGGTTTCCGAGCCGCCGTGGTTCCCGTACGTGTCGGCGGTGTCGAACAGCGTGATCCCGTGATCGATCGCCGCCGCGACCACCTCGGGGACCTGGTCGTCGGGCATCCGGCCGCCGAAGTTGTTGCAGCCGAGGCCGACGGTGGAGACGGTCAGGCCGGAGCCGCCGAGCTGTCGGTACGTCATCTGGGTCACACCGGCATTCTTTCAAGGCCGGTGCGACCATTCACTGCTGGGGCGGCTGCTGCGGCGGGTACGGCTGCTGCTGTTGCGGCGGGTACGGCTGCTGCGGCGGCTGCTGGTACTGCTGCGGCTGCTGGTCGTACTGCGGCTGCTGGTACTGCTGCGGCTGGGCCTGCGGATTCGGCAGCTGGTTCGGGTCCTGGAACGGCTGGCCGGACTGCTGCTGCGGCAGCTGGCCCTGCTGCGGCTGCTGTTGTTGATCACCGCGGTACGCGATCTCGCCGAAGCTGACGTCCGGCGCCTGCCGTACCGCCGGGTCGTTGACCTCGAAGTAGGTGGCCTTCTCGAACTTGAACATGCCCGCGATGATGTTGCTCGGCACCGAGTCGACCTTGGTGTTGTAGGCCCGCACGTTGGCGTTGTAGAAGCGGCGGCCGGCGGCGATCCGGTCCTCGGTCTCGGCCAGCTGGCGCTGCAGCTCGAGGAAGTTCTGGTTGCTCTTCAGGTCCGGGTACGCCTCGACGCTGACCATCAGGTTGTGCACGGCGCCGGACAGCGCCTCCTCGACCTGGGCCCGCTGCTGGCTCGGCAGTGCACCCTCGGACTGGGACAGCTGCTGGGCCTGGCCGCGCAGCCGGGTGATGTCCTCGAGCGTGTTCCGCTCGTGCGCCGCGTAGGCCCGGACCGTCTCGACCAGGTTGGGGACGAGTTCGTACCGCCGGTTGAGTTCGACGTCGACCTGGCGCCAGGACTCCTGGATCAGGTTCCGCGCCTTGACGAAGCCGTTGTAGGACCCGATCCCGACCAGCGCCACGATGGCGACGATGACCAGGATGATGACGATCACGGCGATGGCTGTTCCCATCGGGAATCTCCCTTGCGGTTGGACCGGGCTCGCTTCACCCGAAACACTAGTGGGTGCCCGGGCCCCCGTCCGTCAGACCTGCAGGTCGGTCACCGGGATCGCGAAGCGGTACGGCAGCCCGGCCCCCTCGATCCGCTCCCGGGCGCCGGTGTCCCGGTCGACGATCACGGCCACGCCGACCACGTCGGCACCGGCCTCGCGCAGCGCGTCGACCGCGGTCATCACGGAGCCGCCGGTGGTCGAGGTGTCCTCCACCGCGAGCACGCGCCGGCCCTTCACCTCCGTACCCTCGATCCGCCGCTGCAGCCCGTGCGCCTTCTCGGCCTTGCGGACCACGAACGCGTCCAGCCGATCGCCCTGCGCGGCCGCGGAGTGCAGCATCGCCGTCGCCACCGGGTCGGCGCCGAGGGTCAGCCCGCCGACCGCCTCGAACTCCCAGTCGGCGACCAGATCGCGCAGCACCCGGCCGACCAGCGGCGCCGCCGCGCCGTCCAGGGTGACCCGGCGCAGGTCGATGTAGTAGTCGGCGGTCTTCCCGGACGACAGGGTGACCTCGCCGCGCACCACGGCGAGCCGGTTGATGGCCTCGATCAGGGCCTTGCGATCCTCGGACACGGCGGTAAGCCTAGTGCGACAGGACGTTGCGGGGATCAGCCGGACTTGCGCTCGGTGTCGACCAGGTGGCCGAAGCCGATCGAGCGGTCCGGCGAGTGGAACAGGTCCTCGCAGGTGATCAGGGTCAGTGCGGCCTTGGTCGCCTTCTGGCCCTTGGTGCCCGGCACCGGGTCGGTCACCCAGGTCTCGTTGGCCTTCACCGTCAGATCGCTCGGCGGGGTGTCGAGGGAGTACGTATAGATGGCGTCCCGGGTCTCGATGACGATCTGGTCACCCGTCTTCAACTCGAGCAGCCGGGCGAACGGCTGGCCGTGGGTGACCCGGTGGCCGGCGATGACGAAGTTGCCGATCTGGCCCGGGTCGGCCGTCTTGTCGTAGTGGCCGATGCCGCGGGACAGCGTGCCCTCGTCGGTGCCGGCCAGGATCGGCACCTCGTAGTCCTTGCCCAGCGCCGGGATCCGGAGCAGCGCGATCGCCTTGCCCGGGATCACCGACCCCTTCGACTCCTTCTTGTCGTCCTTGGCGCTCTTGTCGTCGGGCTTCTTGTCCCACTCCTCGCGGAGCTGGCTCTTCTCGTCCTTGAACGCCTGCTCGGCGGCGGCGTTGGTGCCGAAGTACTGGTACGCGACCCAGCCGAGACTGGCCAGGCCGGCGATCAGCAGCAGCAGTCCGACCGCGGTGAACGGCGACATGCCGCGCTTGCGTTGCCGCGACGACGGGCCGGCAGCCCGGCGCGGTCTCGTGTCCCCTTGTCGCCCGCGGTCGTTCGGGTCATCATCATGACCGAACTCATCCATCAAGGTGCTCACTTCGGCCATTCTGCCTCGTTGCGGGTGCTCGATGCCAGGCGCGTGTCGGCCGGTGCGCGGCGGCGTAGGCTCAGGCCGTGTCCTCAGCCTGGAAAGCCGCCCGGGTCGCGTCCTCGGCGCCGACGATCTTCGCCGAGATGTCGGCGCTCGCCGTACGCACCGGATCGATCAACCTCGGCCAGGGCTTCCCGGACACCGACGGACCCGACTTCATGCTGGCCGAGGCGCGGCAGGCGATCGCGGACGGGCTGAACCAGTATCCGCCGGGCCGCGGCATCGAGCCGCTGCGCCGGGCGGTCGCCGATCACGCCCGGCGGCACTACGGGCTCGACTACGACCCCGAGACCGAGGTGCTGATCACCACCGGCGCGACCGAGGCGCTGGCGGCGGCCATCCTGGCCTTCGTCGACCCGGGCGACGAGGTGATCGCGCTGGAGCCGTTCTACGACTCCTACGCCGCGGCGATCGAGCTGGCCGGCGGCGTCCGGGTCGGCGTCGGCGTGTTCGGCCCGGACTTCCGACTGGACACCGCGGCACTGCGAGCGGCGGTCGGGCCGCGGACCAAGGCATTGTTGATCAACTCCCCGCACAACCCGACCGGGGTCGTGCTGACCCGCGACGAGCTGGAGTTGATCACCCGGCTGGCGATCGAGCACGACCTGATCGTGATCACCGACGAGGTGTACGAGCATCTGATCTTCGACGACGCCGAGCACCTGCCGCTGGCCGGCTGGCCGGGGATGCGGGAGCGGACGGTACGGATCTCGTCGTCCGGCAAGACCTTCTCGGCGACCGGGTGGAAGATCGGCTGGGCGATGGCGCCGGCCGAGTTGATCACCGAGGTGACGGCGGTGAAGCAGTTCCTCACCTACGTGTCCGGCTCCCCGTTCCAGCCCGCCATCGCGCGCGCCCTGAACGAGGGCGACGACTGGGTGGCCGGGCTGCGCAAGGAACTGCAGGGCAAGCGGGACCGGCTGGCCGAGGGGCTGCGGGCGATCGGCCTGGACCCGGTGATCCCGCGCGGCACGTACTTCATGACCACCGATGTCCGGCCGCTCGGCTACGGCGACGGGATCGAGTTCTGCCGGGACCTGCCCGGCCGCTGCGGCGTGGTGGCGATCCCGCACCAGGTGTTCTACGACGACGTCGAGGCCGGTCGGCCGTACGTCCGGTGGGCCTTCTGCAAGGCCGATGCGGTGATCGACGAGGCCGTGGCGCGGCTGCGTCAGCGCTCCGCCGACTGACCCGCTGTCGCCCGCTCCTCGGGGTTCGGACCGGCCGGTTCGGGCGGGTCGCCCTCGACGATCTCCTCCCGGCCGGGCCGGAACCTGAACAGCAGGATCACCGCGATCACCGCCGCCATGAAGACGATCAGGGACGTGTAGTTGTTCAGCCGGAACCCACCGACCTCGTTCACCGGGTCGATCCGCAGCGCCTCGATCCAGAACCTGCCCGCGGTGTAGAGGACGACGTACAGGGCGAAGACCTTGCCGCGGCCGAGCTTCAGGCGCCGGTCCAGCAAGATCAACACCGCCGCCGCGCCGAGGCACCAGAGCAGCTCGTACAGGAACGTCGGGTGGAACGTCTCGAACTGCTCGTAGCCGGCCGGCCGGTGCTGCGGATCGATCGCCAGACCCCAGGGCAGCGTCGTCGGCGTACCGAAGAGTTCCTGGTTGAACCAGTTGCCGAGCCGCCCGATCGCCTGCGCCACCAGGATGCCGGGCGCGGCCGCGTCGGCCAGCGCGGCGAACTTGATCTTGCGCTTCCGGGCCACCAGCCAGGCCCCCAGCGCACCGAGGGCGACGCCGCCCCAGATGCCGAGGCCGCCCTGCCAGATCTTCAACGCGTCCAGCGGATCGCGGCCGGGGCCGAAGTAGAGCTGGTAGTCGGTGATCACGTGGTAGATCCGGGTGCCGACGATCCCGAACGGCACCGCCACGGCACAGACCAGCTCCATCGAGTCCGCCCGGCCGCCGCGCGCCTGCCAGCGCCGGTTCGCGATCAGGAACCCGACCAGGATGCCGGCGATGATGCAGAGCGCGTACGCCCTGAGCTCGAACCCGCCGAGATTCCACGACGACACCGGCGGGCTGGGGATGCTGAGCACGGGAATCGCGGTCACGCCGTCGAGCATCCCACCAGATCCGGATCGGCGGTGAAGTTCCGCCGGTCAGTCCCGGCAGAAATCCACCACGGAGCGTGCCGCTCAGGGTGCCGAGCGGTACCAGCGGCCGACGCCGGGGAGCCAGAGGATCAGGCAGGCGATGCCGATGTAGAGGGCCGGGGCGATCCACCAGAGCAGGGAGACGGGGTAGAGCCACCAGGCGGACCAGCCGAGCGCGGCGACGCCGACCAGGGTGTGCACGATCCGGGCCCAGGACCGGCGCACCAGGATGATGAAGCCGGTGATGAAGGACGCGGTCGGGAACAGGTAGAGCGGCCAGGCCAGGCCGTCGATCAGGCCGTAGCTGAACCGCTGCAGGGCGTGATAGACGCCGCCGTCCAGCCCGTCGGTGCCGAGGCCCTGCGCGCCCACCGCCGCCATCAGCCAGGCGAAGGTGAGGCAGCAGATCCACTGCAGCGAGGCGGTCACGGCCATCGTCGCGGCCATCGCGATCACGGCCGGCCGCTGGACCGGCAGCCGACCGGGCAGCGGGCCGGACGGATAGGCCAGCGGACCGGCCGTCATCGGCGGCGGGCCGGAGGGGACGGGCGGCGGCAGCGGCGGCCCGACGTAGGGGTCGATCCGGGCCGGCGGGGCCTGCGGATCCGACGGTGACTGGCCGTACTGCTGCAGGGAGCCGCCGTACCCTCCGTACGGTCCCCCGGACTGCGTCATGCCCACCACTGTATTTCAGCCGAGGGGAACGGATCCCGGTGACGGCGCCGTGATACCGCGCTGATGCCGCCGTGAAACCGGACCGGCCGAGCATCGTGGCATGAACACTTCTGCTCCGTCACTCGCCGTGAACGCCGAGGGTCTGGTCAAGGTCTTCGGCAGCCATCGCGCCGTGGACGGGATCGACCTGGCGGTCCATCCCGGGGAGATCTTCGGCGTCCTCGGACCGAACGGCGCCGGCAAGACCACCGTGCTGCGGATGCTCGCCACGCTGCTCAAGATCGACGCCGGCCAGGCCGAGATCTTCGGGTACGACGTCCGCCGGCAACCCCATCAGGTACGCCAACTGCTCGGCGTCACCGGCCAGTACGCCTCCGTCGACGAGAAGCTGACCGGCCGGGAGAACCTCTGGATGTTCGCCCGGCTGCAGCGGATCGGCTCCGCCGAGGCCCGCAAGATCGCCGACCGGCTGCTCGAGCAGTTCGGCCTGACCGAGGCCGCGAACCGGCCGCTGGACCAGTTCTCCGGCGGTATGCGGCGCCGGCTCGACCTGGCCGCCAGCCTGATCACCCGACCGCCGTTGATCTTCCTCGACGAGCCGACCACCGGCCTCGACCCGCGGACCCGCGGCCAGATGTGGGACACCATCCGGGAGTTGGTGGCGAGCGGCTGCACGCTGCTGCTGACCACCCAGTACCTGGACGAGGCCGACCAGCTGGCCGACCGGATCGCGGTGATCGACCGCGGCGTGAAGGTCGCCCAGGGCACGCCGGACGAGCTCAAGTCCTCGGTCGGCAACTCGACTCTGCAGCTGCGCCTGACCGACCCGGCCGATCTCGGCACGGCCGTTCCGCTGATCAGCCGGACCACCGGCGCCGAGCCCGTCCTCACCCCGGAGGTCGGCGCGATCAACGTCGCGCTGCTGGACGCCGACCGGGCCGCGACGATCTTGATCGCGCTGCGCGATGCGGGCGTCTCGATCGCGTCGGTCTCCGTACAGAAACCCACCCTGGACGAGGTCTTCCTCGCCATCACCGGGCACGAGGCGACCACCGCCGAGCCCGACGACACCGACGAACTCCTGGAGTTGGCACGATGACCACCCTTGACCTCCCCGCGGCGACGATCACTCCGCCCCGGGCCCACCTCGACCCGGCCGACACGATCAGCCAGACGCTGACCATGGCCTGGCGCGCGTTGAAGCGGATGCGCCGCAACCCGGAGCAGTTCTTCGACGTGACCATCCAGCCGCTGCTGTTCACCGCGATGTTCGCGTTCATCTTCGGCGGCGCGATCTCCGGCGACGTGCAGTCCTACCTGCCGCTGCTGATCCCGGGCATCCTGGCCCAGACCGCGCTGACCGCCTGTATGGCGACCGGCGTCCAGCTCCGGGAGGACATGGAGAAGGGCGTCTTCGACCGGTTCAAGTCGTTGCCGATCGCCCGGATCGCACCGCTGGCCGGCCCGATGGTGGCCGACCTGGTCCGCTACGCCATCGCCTCGACGCTCACCTTCGCCGTCGGCATCGCCATGGGCTACCGGCCCGGCGGCGGCGTCGGCGGGGTGATCGCCGCCATCCTGCTGGTGATCATCGGCAGCTGGTCGCTGGCCTGGGCCTTCACCTTCGTCGGCACCGTCGCCCGGTCCGCCCAGGCGGTGCAGGGGATCTCGATGATGATCATGTTCCCGCTGACGTTCCTGTCCAACGCCTTCGTCCCGGTGGAGACGCTGCCGGTCTGGCTGCAGTGGTTCGTCAACCTGAACCCGGTCTCGCACATCGTGTCGGCCGCTCGTGATCTTGCCAACTCGGGCGCGGTGACGGTCGAGGTGCTGTTCGCCGTGATCGGCTTCGCCGTGGTGATCGCGATCTTCGCCCCGCTGTCGGTCTGGTCCTACAAGCGGAAGCTCTGATCATGGTCGGTCCGGCTCAGCCGACCAGGTCCAGGTCGTGGCTCGCGATCCAGGCGTCCAGGTCGTGCCAGCCGACCTCCGGGTAGTCCCGGCGGAGCGCTGCGAGGTCGACGGTGTAGCCGCCGGTGCGGAAGAACCTGATCATCCGCAGCCCATCCTCACCCAGCTGACCCTCGACCGCCTCCTCCGGGATCTCCTGGTACGTGATCGGCCGGCCCAGCCCGGCCGAGAGCCGCTCGGCCACCTGGGCACCGGTGGCCTCGACCGAGGCGAGCTCGATCCGGCGGCCGGCGAACCGCTCCGGGTCCCCGATCACCAGCGCCGCGAACGCGGCCAGATCGGCCAGCACGATCTGCTGCAGCGGGACGCCGGCCGGCAGTGCGAAGGCGTACGTCCCGGTGCGGAGGCTGTCCTGATACCAGGGCGTCGTGAGATCACCGAGGAACGCGGCCGGCGCGATCACCGTGTGCCGGCTTCGTCCGGCCGTGAGGTGCCGCTCGACCTCGGCCTTGCTCTCGAAGTGCGGGATGCCGGTGCCGTCCAGGGCGCTGGCGACGGAGGCGTACACCAGATGGGGCACACCGGCCGCACCGATCGCGTCCGCCGCGGCGATCGACTGCCGCGTCTCCGTCGCCGGATCGGCCTCGAACGGCGTACCCATCAGGTAGGCCGTGTCGGCGCCCCGGGCGGCCGCGACCAGCGACTCCCGGTCGTCGAAATCGCCCGGCCGGAGCTCGGCACCGAGACCCGCCAGCGCTGCGGCGGCGGCCGAATCGGGCCGTCGGGTCAGGGCCCGGACGGTGTGCCCGCGACGCAGCAGTTCGCGGGCGACGGCGCCGCCCTGGTTTCCGGTGGCCCCGGTGACCAGCACGGTACGAAGATCGCTCATGATCAGTTCTCCTTGTCTCAGCAATACTTGTCTAGGCAAACATTGACTGAGCAAGTGTTATTCCAGGTCTACGATGCCGATCATGAGCGCGCAGCCGGACCGGGAGCTGGCCTGGCTCGAACTGCAGCAGGCGACGTCACGCCTGCGGTCCGCCCTGAGCCGTCGGGTCGCCGAGCATGCGGGGATGTCGGCGACCGAGCACGACGTGCTGTGGCAGCTGGCCAACGACGTCGACCGCCGGATGACCATGTCCGACCTGGCCGAGCGGGCCATGATCACGCCGAGCGGCGCGACCCGGCTGGTGGCCCGGCTGGAGCGGGAGGGCTGGGTCCGGCGGGAGACCGATCCGGACAACCGGCGGATCGTCTACGCGGTGCTGACCCCGGCCGGCGCACGGGCCACCCGGACCGGCCTGAAGCCGATCCACCAGGCCCGGCAGGAACTCTTCGACGACCGGCTGACCGACACCGACGTCGCCGACCTCCGCCGGGTGCTCGGCAAGCTGCTCCGGCGACTGCCCACCGTCGAATAGACGACTGGAACACGCGCTCCGCTCAGGCCAGTCCGCCGACGTAGGCGTGGTTGTCGGCGACGTGGTTGTTCGCACCGAGATTCTGGACCGGAGGCGGAGCGGTCCCGGAGTCGACCTGGCTGAGGTTCGAATGCGCCACGCAGCCGCGCGTGGTCGCGGCGAGATGCACGACGCCGCCGCTGGACGCGCCCGTGTTCCGCCCGATGTTGTGGGAGACCATGCAGGCGACCGAGTTGTGGATCTCGAAACCGTTCTTGCACGAGTTCGCCTGGTTGTGCAGCAGGGTGATCAGGTTGCTGTCGCGGACCTCGATCGGCACCTCGCGGTCCGCCAGGCCAGACGTGTCGAACAGCTGGTTGCCGGTGATCCTGCTGTTGTTGCAGTCGATCACCCGGACCCCGGCCCAGTCCTCGCTGCTGCCGGCCAGCTTGTAGATCAGGTTGTCGCAGACCCACGAGTCACTGGTCCCGCGGAGCTCGACGCCGGCCACCGCGGTGTTGAAGTGACTGTCCCGGACGGTGGTCCAGGGCCCCTTCCGGCCGTTGTCGCCGACCAGCGTCTGGACGCCGATCTTGCCGCCGACGACCACGGCGTTGTAGATCACGATGCCCTCGTTCAGGGGCCCGATCCGGATGCCGACGCCGACGTTCGACAGGTGCGGGTTGGTGATCAGGCTGTCCACGCAGCGGCCCCGCAACTCGATCCCGACGCCCTGGCCGTCGCTCCGGTAGTTGATCGTGTCGATCATCGTCTTCCACGCGTCCTGCAGGTCGATGCCGATGGCCCAGTTCCCGGTGGTGCCGGCCAGATCATGATCGAATTCGACGTTCCTGATGTTGCAGTGCGGGTATTGCCCGGTCGGGCTGCTCCAGACGCCGCGGATCGCGCTCCGGCCGTCCGGGCTCCGAGTCAGGACCGAGAGGTCGCGTACGTTCAGGTAGTCGAAGTCACGGGTCGCCTCATCACTGTCGAGGGCGAGGTCGAAGCCATGGCCGGCCGCGGTGAAGATCACCCGCGCTACCCCGATGCCCGCACCGATGATCGAGATCGAACGCGCCGAGCTGGTGATCGTCCGGTCGCAGCGGTAGGTGCCGGGCGGGAAGAAGATCGCACTCAGCTTGCCGGCCTGATCGATCGCCTGCTGGATCGCCGGAGCGTCGTCGGTCTGGCCGTCGCCGGTCGCTCCGAAGTCCTTCACGTTCTGCCAGTCGCCGGCCTCCTCGGCGTGCGCCGGTCCGGCCGCGGCAACGATGGCCGCGGTCCCGAGCGCAGCGCCGACCGCACCCAGACCGAGAAAGTGCTTGCGGCTGATCGAATCGGACATCCTCGTCCTTCCAGTTGGGTCGTGCCAGCATCATGAACCGATTCATTGAATCGATTTATTGGGAACGTAGTGCCGCAGATTCCAGCCAGTCAAGAATCCGGTCCGGACCGGTCAGAGGAGTTCCTTGATCACGTGTCGGACCTCGTCCCGGAGGTCCCGCGGCAGACGGCCGGCCAGTGCTGCCCCGAGGCGATCGAGTTCGCCCGGACAGGCCTGCTCGATGGCGGCCAGGACGAGCTCGGCCCCGGTCGACGGAAGCGTACGGACGACCGTGAAGGCCTTCGCGTACGCCAGCAGGCGAACCGCCTGGTCCGGTCGCTGCGAGGAGAGCCAGGCTCCGAGGGCGAAGACGACGGTGCCGACGATCGGGAAGTCGGTGAACGCGGCGTCGGGGCCGAGATAGCTGTCCAGCTTGCCCAGCAGGACCCGGTACAGATGCTCGGCGTCGTCGGGCGCGCCGAACCGGTGGAAGGCGCACAGCGCGGCCGACTCGGTGAACAGCAACCACGGTGCGTGTTCGGAGATCATCGAGTCGGGCAGCCGGAACTCGCGCATCCGCGGCAGCGCCTCGCGGTACTCCTCGAGGCCGGCGGCGATGTCGCCGCGGGCGAAGGCGAGCTCGGCGTCCAGGGTCGCCAGCACGGTGTCGCCGCCGTTCAGGTAGGACCGGACCTGACGGGCCCGCAGCTGCTCGATCTGCTCCTCGGCCCGGTCCAGCCGCCCGGCCCAGATCGCGGTCAGCGCCAACAGGCCCTGCATGTGCGCGGCGTCGTCGGCCGCGTGCAGCCGTTCCATGATCGGGAACGCCTCGGCGGCGTACCGTTCGCCGGCCCGCCAGTCGCCGAGCTGCAGGTGCAGTTCGGACAGGCCGTTCAGCAGCACCGCTCGGATCCAGGGGCCGTCGGAGTCCCGGCAGAGCCGCAGCCCGCGTTCGCCGGCCTCGATCGCCGCGTGCGGCGCGCCCTCGTTCTCGGCCAGGTGCATCAGCCACTGGCTGGACTGCAGCGCCAGTTCGCGGTCGCCGGACCGGGAGACCTCGGCCAACCGGTCGATCCGGGCCTGCAGCGTCTCGTCGTCGCCGAGCATGAGCATGGTCCGGGTCAGGGCGGCGATCCGCGGGTCGGCCGTGCCCGGGCCGAGGCGCTGCAGCAGTTCGATGCCGGTGTCGACGGAGTTCTCGCCGTAGTAGATCACCGTGTTCACCAGGACGGTGACGATCGCAGCACGGGTCGCGTCGGCAAGATCATCGGGCGGGTCGTAGCCGTCGAGCGCGCGCTCGACACCGGACACCAGGCCGACGATCCGCTGATGATCACCGACGATCCACCAGAACCCGCCCATCGTGGCCAGGATCGCCACGACCGCGTCGGTGTCGAGATCGGCGACGGCCTGCCGCAAGGCCTCGTTGAGGTTGCCCTCCTCGATCACCAGGCGATCGACGGTGGCGTACTGGTCGGGGCCGTGCAGCGACCCGTACTGCTGCCGGCAGAGGTCGACGGCCCAGCGCCGGACGGCACGGTCGACGTCGGCGGTCTCCCCGAGCCGGCGTTGCTGCAGCAGCCCGTACTCGCGAACGGTCTCCAGCATCCGGTAGCGGACCGTGGCCCCCTCCTCGACGGTGATCAAGGACTGATCGGCCAGTTCCTCCAGCAGCCGTACCGGATCGCCGCCGACCACCGCCGCCGCGCCGGCCAGCCCGAAGCCGTCCCGGAACGCGGCCAGCCGGCGCAGCGCGTCCCGGCCCTCCTGATCGAGCAGGTTCGCCGACCAGTCGATCACCGCCTCCAGCGTGCGGTGCCGGTCCGGTGCCAGCGGATCCCGGCTGCGCAGCAGACCGAACCGATCGGTCAGCCGTTCGGTGATCTCCGCGACCGACATCACCCGGATCCGGGCGGCGGCGAGTTCGACGGCGAGCGGCAGCCCGTCCAGCCGGTCGACCAACGCACCGATCTGATCATCGTCGAGCACCGCGTCCGGCCGGGCCGCGGTGGCCCGGCGCCGGAACAGGGCGACCGCATCGGAGCGGCTGAGCTGCGGCAACGGGTAGGTCCGCTCGGCCGCGATCCCCAGTGGCGCCCGCGAGGTGGTCAGCACGGTCAGTTCGGGCAGGTTCGCCACCAGCGGTGCGACCAGCCGGGCCACCCCGTCGATCACGTGCTCGCAGTTGTCGATGATCAACAACGTCGGCGCGCCGGCCAGTTTCTGGGCCAGCCGGGACCGCAGGTCGGCCCGCTGCTCCGGGGTCAGCGCCCGCCGCGACGCCACCGAGTCGCGGACCCCGAGCGCCGACGCGACCTCGATGATCACCTCGTCGTCGCCGGTGATGCCGACCAACTCGACCAGGTGCACGATCGGCTGCGGTGCCGCCCGGCCGACGGCGTGGGCCAACCGGGTCTTGCCCAGCCCGCCCGGCCCGATGATCGACACCACCCGAGCGGTCGTGATCAGGCCGACCACGGCCCTGGTGTCGGCGGCCCGGCCGATCAACTGATCCGGCTCGAACTGGACGCCGGCCCGGACCGGCCGGTCCAGCGCCAGCAGGTGGGCCTGGACCCGCTGCAGTTCCGGGCCCGGGTCGGTGCCGGTCCGCGCCGCCAGGTCCCGCCGATGCTTCTCGTACCGGTCCAGGGCGGCGGCCGGTCCCCGTACCGCGGCCTCGCTGCGCAGCAGCGCCGCCAGCGCGGTCTCGTCCACCGGGCCGCCCTCGACCACGGGCGTCAGCGTGGCCAGCGCCGCCGGATGATCACCGCTGCGGCTCTGGGCGAGGCCGAGCAGAGTGATCAGCGCGGCCCGGTGCCGATGCCCGGCGGTACGGAGCTCGGCGACCGGATCGGGCAGGCTCGGGTCCGGCGCGGCCACCGGGATCGCGAGCGCCTGCTCGGCCAGCCGGCGCGCCTCCGCCGTCGAGCCCGACTCCAGCGCCGTCCGGGTCAGGGCCACCGCCTCGGCCAGGGCGCGGGCGTCCACCGCGGTGCCCGGGGCCAACCGGTAGCCGGTCTGGGTGCGGGTGATCAACTCCGCCGAGCAGGCCGCCCGGGTCCGCGAGACCAGCACCTGCAGGGCCTTCGTCGGATCGGCCGGCGGATCGTCGCCCCAGACCTCCTCGATCAGCCGGGCATCGCCGACCGGAGCGCCGTCCGCCCTGGCCAGCGCGGCCAACAGGGTCTGCGGCCGGGTTCCGGGTACGGGTGCGCCCTGCCAGCGGACACCGTCGAGGACGGTCAGGGCGTACTGCACGGGTGCCAGCATAGGAGGGTGCTGAGCCCTGGGGCTCGTAGCGAGCGGTGTCCAGGTGGGTGCCGGGCAAGGCGGAGGAGGAGAGCGTAGCGGTGTTCTACGCGCGACGACGACAACGCAGCCCGGCGCGTGCCTGGGCGCCGCTCGCTGCGGGCACCGGGGCTCAGTGCCCTCCTAGGGAGGGTGACACCGGTACGGTTGGGCGATGGCGTACGAGAGCGTCGAAGTCGACACGACTCTGACCGTGGATCAGATCGCGAAGGTCTTCCGGCGCGCGATCAAGACGGCCGATCCGGATGCCGGGTTCGGGCCGATCGAGATCGCCGAAGGACAGCCCGACGTTTACGGCGCGTACGCCTCGGGCAAGAACCTGATCATCCGCTGGTGCATCCAGATCTTCGTCCGGGAGGACGGCGACAGCCGGCGGGTGCAGTTGATCATCCTCGGCTCGACGATGCTCGGCGCGGCCTGGAAGGGCACCCGGAACTCGTACTCGGCGTCGATGGGCCGGGGCCGGGCCGAACTGGTCGTGGAGGCGCTGCGCGAGGTGGAGCGCCAGCTCGGCTGAGCCGCTTCAACTGAAGTGGCTCAGTCCGTCCGGCGGCGCAGGCGACTCCTCCGCATCGGCGTCGGTGTAGGGCTCGGCCGTCCCGGCCAGCTGATCCAGCCGTTCGCCGTGCACGACCCGGTACGGGAACGTGGCACTGCCGGCCCGTTCGGCCAGCCGGGTCACCGGCAGCGGCACCGCGGAGCCCATGATCAGGATGTTGCCGAACCGGCGGCCCTTGAGCGTCGCGGACTCGGCGACGAAGACGGTGTCGGCGAAGGTGGCCCGCAGCCCGGCCAGCACCCGGCGGGCGTACCCCAGCGGAGCCCGGTCGGTGATGTTGATCATGACCGTACCGTCGTCGGTCAGCACGCGGGCGGCGTCGGCGAAGAACTCGGCGGTACCGAGGGCGGCCGGCACCCGGGCCCCGACGAACGCGTCGACGATGATCAGATCGGCGTAGTCGTCACGCAGCCCGGCCAGCCCGGCGCGGCCGTCCTCCGGCCGCACCTTGATCCCGCTCCGCTTGTCCAGCGGCAGATGCTGCCGGACGAACGCGGTCAGTTCGGCGTCCGGCTCGAAGACCAGCTGGGCCGACGTGGGCCGGGTCGCCGCGACGTAGCGGGGCAGGGTCATCGCGGCGCCGCCGACGTGCACCACCCGGAGCCGTCGGCCGGGCACGGCGTGCGCGTCCACCGCATCCGCGATCCGTTGCACGTAATCGAATTCGAGCCGGTGCGGGTCGTCCAGGTCGACGTAGGACTGGTCGGTGAAGCCCATCCTCAGGGTGTACGCCCGCGGGTAGGCGAGGTCGCGGATCAGCCGCACGCCGCCGGGACCGGGGCGCAGTTCGAGATCGGTCACTCGGCGTCTCGCTCGATGATCTTGCGGGCGGTGCCCAGATCGGTGATCAACACGTCGATCCAGCCACCGGCCGCGGCGGCCCGGATCGCGTCCACCTTGCGGTCGCCGCCGGCGATGCCGATCACCCGCGGCACGTTGCGAAGTTGATCACTGCCGATGCCGACCACCCGCTCGTTCAGCGGCGTCGTGATCAAGGTGCCCTGGGCGTCGAAGAAGCGCAGGCAGATGTCGCCGACCGCGCCGGCGGTGCGCAGCGCGTCCAGCTCGGCGTCCGGCACCGCGTTGCCGGACTCGCGGAGCAGCGGCGACGGGCTGAGGCTGCCGATGCCGGCCAGCAGCACGGTCAGCGCGTCCCACTCCCGGGTCAGCTCGGCGATGAACGGATCCTGCATCAGCGCGTCCCGGACCGTCGGGGACTGCACGATGCCGGGCGCCGCGAGGAACTTCGGCGCGGCACCGGTGACCCGGGCGAACTGGTCGGTGAGCCGGGTCGCGTTGACCTGGACCCGCGGGTCGCCGACGCCGCCGAGCACCTGGACGACGTCGGTCGCCGTGGAGATCGTGCTCGGGCGCATCGCCTCGGCGGTGGCCAGCAGGGTGGCCGACCAGGAGCTGATCCCGATCCGGTCGGAGCCGGTGAGCGTGGTCTCCAGGTACGCCGCGCCGGCCGCGCCGAGCGCCAGCAGCAGCGTCGATTCGGCGTCGCCGTCGTAGTCGGCGATCACCACGTCGGTGAGCCCGTACCGCTCGCGCAGCCGGTCCTCGAGGTCCGTGTGCACACCGGACGGCGCGACGACGACGGTACGGACGATGCCGAGCTGGGCGGCCTCCTTGAGGAACCGGGACACCCGGGACTGCGACATGCTGAGCCGGTTCGCGATCTCCGGCTGGCGCACCCCCTGCTCGTGGTACATCCGCGCGATCTTGGTCAGCAACGCGAGCCGGTCGGTGCTCAACCGGGTGCGCGGGGTCGCGGGACGATCGAGCATGCTGCTCAGCGTAACGTGACGTCGTAAGCTGACCGCGAGGATGTGATCCGGCCGGAGGTGCCTGATGCCGAACGAGAAGTCGATCATCGAACACATCGACGCGCTGGTCGCCGAGGAGCGTGAGCTCCGGGACCGCCGGGTCCACGAGCGGACCGAGGTCGACGGCGAACGCCAACGACTGCAGGCGATCGAGGTCGAGCTGGACCAGTGCTGGGACCTGCTCCGTCAGCGCCGTGCCCTGCGCGAGTTCGGCCAGGACCCGAACGCCGCCGAGGTGCGTCCGGCGCGAGTGGTCGAGGACTACCGGGGCTGAGCCGTCGCCGTACTGCGGCCGAACAGGACCAAGGCCCAGCCCAGGCAGATCGTGGCCACCACCGTGCCGACGGCGCGGATGTGGTTGAGCACGGTCCAGGTCTGTTCCTGGAACGCGGCCCGGACCGCGCCCGGATCGGCCAGCTGCTGTGGATCACCGGCGTACCGGATCACCTGATTGAGCGGCTCGTTGGCCGCCATCGTGATCATGATCCCGATCACGTCCAGCACCAACGCCGCGATCAGCCAGGGCCACAGGTTCCGGCGCCGGGTGCCGGCCAGCGCGGCCCAGGCGATCCCGGTCAACAGCAGCGATCCGAGGATGCCGAAGCCCATGAAGAAGGGCCCGAAGATCGCCCCGTCCAGCCGCTGCTCGACGATGACGAACGTCCGGTCGTCGGTCGCCGCGAGGGCCGGCATGATCGTCTCGGACCAGTGCAGGTAGACCGCCGCGACCAGCCCCATGGCCAGCGTCGCCGCCAGCAGCAGGGCCGCACGGAACCGGTCCGCGACCGACATTCGCGGGACCGGGTAGCCGGGGTTCGGGTACGTCATGCCAACCAGTCAACCGGCGACGGCGTGGTCCGGCCATGTCCGAGCGGCTCACCTCCATGTCCGTCCGTCCGCCCCACCCCGCCGGCACCGCCCCGGTCTCGGTCGGGGTTGAGGGGAGCCCGGCGCCGGGGCCGGCTTCGGGAGTCGCGTCCCGCAACGGCTCGGATCGGGCGCCTGTCGCAGAATCACTGCTGACGGCGCGCTACGGCCGATTTCAACGTTCACCCCTCCGAGTTGAAGGGAGATCGCGACATCGACGGCCGGGACCCGGACCGCCCAGGTTCGATCGGCCACGCACACGACGCGTTCCGCGGCTCCGCCCAGCTCCCCGACCGACCGGTCACACCTGCAGCGACACGCCGCCGAAACGCCTGCTTGTGTGACCGGTCGGCGGGGATCAGTTCATGAACATGCCGCCGTCGATGTTGATCGCCTGGCCGGTGATGTACACCGCGGCGTCGGAGGCGAGGAAGAGCAGGAGGTTGGCTACGTCGGCGACCTCGGCGGGGCGGCCTAGGGGGATGTCGTCGATCCACTCCTCGATCAGTTCGCCGGGCCGGTAGTCGCCCAGCCGGCGGCCCCATTCGCGGTCGTTGTAGGCCCACATCTCGGTGCGGACGATGCCCGGGCAGTAGCAGTTGACCCGGATGTTGGCCGGGGCCAACTCCTTGGCCAGCGACTGGCTCATCCCGACGATGCCGAACTTGCTGGCCGCGTAGGCCGGCGTGTAGATGAAGCCCTGCCGGGCCTGGCCGGAGGCGGCGTTCAAGACCACGCCGCCGTCGCCCTCGCGGAGCAGCGGCAGCGCGGCGCGGGCCGTCAGGAAGGCCGCCGTGGTGTTCACCGCGAGCACGCGGTTGAAGTCGTCCAGACTGGTGTGCTCGAGCTCGTTGATCGTGATCACGCCGGCGTTGTTGATCAGGACGTCGACCCGGCCGGTCAGTTCGGCCACCCGGTCGAAGACGGCGGCCACGTCGGACTCGCAGGTGACGTCGGCCGGCACCGCGGTGAGCCGGAGTCCGGCGGCCCGGCCCTCCTCGGCTGCCCGGCGTACCTGATCGTCGCGGTCGACCATGATCACGTGGGCGCCGGCCTCGGCGAACGCCGTCGCGATGCCGAGCCCGATGCCGCGGGCGGCACCGGTGACGACGACGGTCCGCCCGGCGAAGTGATCATGGAACAGAGCGGCGTCAGCCATGGTCGAGCACCTCCCGTGCCGCGGCGGCGACGCCGTCGGCGGTGAGTCCGAAATGGTCGAGCAGGAAGGTCGTGCTGCCGGTCGGCGCGAACGCGCGCAGCCCCAGCATCCGGACCGGCACCCGGCGGGCCCGGTCCAGCCGGACCACCTCGGCGGCGACCGCGGCGCCGAGCCCGCCGGCCAGGTTCGCCTCCTCCGCGGTGACGATCCCGCGGGTCTCCCCCGCCGCCGCCTCGATCGCCGCGACGTCCAGCGGCGCCAGGTAGGCGGCGTTCAGCACCCGGGCCGAGGTCCCTTCCAGGGCGAGGATCTCGGCCGCAGCGACGGCCCGGGAGACCAGCGTGCCGGTGCCGATCAAGGTCACGTCACCACCGTCCCGCAACTGCTGGAACCGGCCCCGTTCCAGCGCGACGCCGTCCGGGGTCACATCGGGCACCGCGTACCGGCCGACCCGGATGAACGTCGGTCGCGGGTGCGCGGCGGCCTGCCGGATCGTCTCGGCGGTCTGCCGCCGATCGGCCGGCACCACCAGGTCCAGGCCGGGCAGCGCCCGGAGCCAGGACAGGTCCTCCGGGGAGTGGTGGGTCGGGCCCAACTCCCCGTAGGCGAGGCCGGGACTCATCCCGCACAGGATCACGTTCTGCGCGCTGTAGGCGACGTCGGCCTTGATCTGCTCCAGGGATCGGCCGGTGAGGAACGGCGAGGCCGCGCAGACGAACGGGATCAGCCCGGCGTTGGCCAGCCCGGCGCCGACCCCGACCAGGTTCTGTTCGGCGATACCGACGTTGATCAGCCGGTCCGGGAAGCGGTCCCGGAAGCCGGTCAGGCTGCTCGAGCCGACCGAGTCGTTGCAGACCGCGACGATCCGGTCGTCCTGCTCGGCGAGTTCGATCAAGGTCTCGGCGAACGCGGTCCGATTGTCGTACGTCGGAGCGGCGGTGATCATGAGGCCACCCCCGCCGGCTCCTCGATGATCAACTCGGCCAGAGCCTGCTCGACCTGCTCGGCGCTCGGCACCTTGTGGTGCCACTCGACCCGGTCCTCGATGAACGAGACGCCCTTGCCCTTCACGGTGTTGGCGATCACCGCGACCGGACGGTCGCTGCCGACCGGCGTCAGTGCGTCGAGCAGCGCGAGATGATCATGTCCGTCGACGGTCCGTACCTCACAGCCGAAGGCGGCCAGCCGCTGGTCCAGCGGATCGAGCCGGTTGGTGTCCTCGGTCCGGGCGCCCTGTTGCAGCCGGTTCCGGTCGACGATGATCATGAGGTTGGTCAGCCGGTGGTGGCTCGCCGACATCAACGCCTCCCAGTTGCTGCCCTCCTGCAGCTCGCCGTCACCGAGGACGACGACCACCCGGGAGTCCCGGCCGGCCAGCCGGGCCCCGAGCGCGGTGCCGAGCCCGACCGGCAGCCCGTGCCCGAGCGGACCGGTGTTGGTGTCGACGCCAGGCACCTTGGTCCGGTTCGGGTGTCCGTTCAACGGGCTGAGCGGCGCCATGAACGTGGTCAGCGCGGCCGGCGGGAAGTAGCCGGTGGCGGCCAGCGTCGCGTACAGGGCGGCGGCGCAGTGGCCCTTGCTCAGAATGAGGTGGTCGCGGTCCGGCCGGTCCGGTCGCGCGGGATCGACGCTCAGCACGCCGTGGAACAGCACCGTGAGGATGTCGGTCACCGAGAAGTCGCCGCCGATGTGCCCGGCCCGGGCCGCCGAGATCATCTCGACGATCCGGCGCCTGGTCAGGGTCGACGCCCGCTCGAGCACGGCGCGGCGCTCCTCCGTCCCGCCCTCGCCGACCCGGCGACACCGCTCAGCCCAGTCCCGTCCGGCCTCGGCATCGTACCGGAGTTCAGCATATCCATTCACTACTGACAAGTGGCCCACAGATCAATCATCACCCCGAACGGCCGACCCGGTCAACCGCAGCAGCGGGCGATCAGCCGCGCTGTCGGTAATTAACCGCATGCCCTTGACAAATTAAGTCCCTGGTTGCGACTCTCGAAGGGACGAGCCTCACGGACGAGGCCGTGACACCCGCGAGAGGTAGATGATCATGACGCTGCTCGATTCCAGGTCCCTGTCGCGACGGGCGCTGCTCGGCGCCGGGGTGGCGGTCGGGCTGGCCGGTGCGGCGGCCGGTTGCTCCAACGAGGGCCGCGGCGGCACGTCCGGGGCCAACGACGCCCAGTCCAGGTCGAAGGTCCGGCCGGCCTACGTCCGCTACCAGGGCGTCGAGCCCGACCTGGCCGGCGAACCGTACGAGATCCCGGACGCCTTCCTGCGCTATCCGGCCGACCCGGTCCAGGCGATCACCGAGCCGCCGGGCGACGGCAAGCCGATCAAGGTGATGACGTTCACCAACACCCCGATCCCACCGAAGCTGTCGCTGAACAGGTTCTGGCAGGAGTTCAACGAGCGAACGGGTTCCCCGCTGGAGCTCGATCTCACGCCGTCGGTCGACTACAGCAAACGGTTCGCGACGGCCGTCGCCGGCGACCGGCTCGGCGAGCTGTTCATGATCGGCAACGTGCCGCAGAAACCGCAGATGCTGGCGGCCAAGGCGGTCGACCTGACCCCGTACCTGGCCGGTGACAAGATCAAGAAGTACCCGTTCCTGGCCAACCTCCCGGAGACCAGCTGGAACTCGGCGATCTTCGACGGCAAGGTCTACGGCATCCCGGTCCCGCGCGGCGCGATCAGCACCCAGGTGATGTATGCCCGCCAGGACCTCCTGGACGAGCGGGGACTCTCCACCGAGGTGAAGAGCGCGGCCGAGTTCGTCGAGCTCTGCAAGGGGATCACCGACCCGACGAAGAACCGGTTCGCGCTGGCCAACGTGCCGACTCTGTTCGTCCGCACCATGTTCGCCATCCCGAACGGCTGGAGCGAGGAGGGCGGCAGGCTGGTCAGCCACCTCGAGCATCCGGCCCAGGAGGAGGCGCTGGCGCTGCTGGCCGAGCTGTGGAAGTCGCGCTACGTCCATCCGGACGCCTTCACCGGGCAGAACCAGGACCTGAAGACCAGGTTCGGCAGCGGCACCGGCGCTCTGGTGTACGGCACCTTCAGCGGCTGGCCGGGCTTCCTGCAGGCGATGGACGACTCGGCGGAGCTCGCGGTCGTCGCGACCCCGTCCCACGACGGATCCGGGCCCGGCCGCCCCTGGCTCGGGGCTCCGACGTTCTCGGTCACGGCGATCAGCAAGAAGGCCGAGGACCGGGTCGAGACCCTGCTGGCGTACCTGAACTCGCTGGCGACGCCGTTCGGGACCAGCGAATACCTGTTCCGCCGGTTCGGGCTGGAGGGCGTCCACCACAAGACCGTCGACGGCAACCCGGTGCTCACCGACAAGGGGTTCAGCGAGACGCAGCTGTCGCTGGGCTACCAGGCCGACGCGCCCTGGGCGATCTTCCTGCCCGACCGCGCCGGCAGTTCCGAGGCCTGCTTCGAGGCGATGAAGAAGATCTGCCCCGACGCGGTACGCAATCCCGTCGACGGGCTCTACTCCGAGACCGAGAACCGCAAGGGCCCGCAGCTCGGCGAGGCCATCGGCAACGTCACCGACGACATCATCCAGGGCCGTAAGCCGGTGTCGGCCTGGCCGGAGGCGGTCAAGAAGTGGAAGTCGGACGGCGGCGACCAGATCGCCGAAGAGCTGTACGCCGCCTACCAGGCGTCCCGCTGAGGTGCCGTCCGTGAGCCGACCGAACCTGGTCTACTTCCACACCCACGACACCGGGCGCCACATCGAGCCCTACGGCGCGCCGATCCGGACGCCGCGGCTGCAGCAGTTCGCCGAGGAGTCGGTCGTCTTCCGGAACGCCCACTCGGTCGCGCCGACCTGCTCGCCGAGCCGGGCCGGGCTGCTGACCGGGCAGTGGGCCCACTCGGCGGGGATGCTCGGCCTGGCCCATCGCGGCCACGGCCTCGCCTCCTACGACCGGCACCTGGTCCACACCCTGCACCGGCACGGCTACACCTCGGCGCTGGCCGGCGTGCAGCACGAGGCCCACGGCCCGGGTGCCGCGACGGACACGATCGGGTATCACGAGGAGCTGCCGGTCGACGGGAAGCTGGCGCCGGGCCGACGCGACGCGGCGGTGGACTACCTCCGGCGCGAGCACGACCGGCCGTTCTTCCTCTCGGTCGGGCTGGTCGAGACGCACACGATGACCGACACGGAGTGGCTCTTCGGCCATCCGCCCGGCGACGACCGGTGGACGGCGCCGGCGCCGACGATGCCGGACGCGGCCGTGACCCGGCGGGACATGGCGTCCTTCCAGTCGGCCGCGGCACAGGTCGATCAGACGCTCGGGGCGGTGCTGGACACCCTGGCCGAGCAGGGCCTGGCCGACAACACGATCGTCCTGGTCACCACCGATCACGGCCTGGCGATGCCCGAGATGAAGTGCACCCTGGGCGCGACCGGGACCGGGGTGATGCTGATGCTGCGCGGGCCCGGGCTGCCGGCCGGGTTGGCCGTCGACTCCCTGGTCAGCCACGTCGACGTCTTCCCCACCCTGTGCGATCTGCTCGAGCTCGAGCCGCCGGACTGGCTGCAGGGGCGGTCGCTGCTGCCGACGTTCGACGGCCGCGCCGTCCGCGAGGAGACGTTCGCCGAGGTCACGTACCACGTGGCCTATCAGCCGCAGCGGGCGATCCGGACCGACCGCTGGCTCTACATCCGGGACTTCGAGCCGCGCAACGGGCCGACCCTGCCCAACGTCGACGACTCGCCGAGCAAGCAGCTCTGGGTCGACTCCGGTTGGGCCGACCAGCCCGTGCCGTCGGTACGGCTGCACGACCTGCGGTTCGATCCGCACGAGGTACGCAATCTGGCCGGCTGCCCGACGGCGGCGGCGACCCGGGCCGACCTGGAGCGGCGGCTGCACCGCTGGATGGTCGAGACCGACGATCCGCTGCTGCGCGGGCCGGTGCCACCGCCCGCCGGGCGGTGAATCGGCCCTACGATGCCTCGGTGGGTTCCCGCACGGCGCGCACCGACCTGATGGTGCGTCAGCGCAACGTGACGGCCTCGGCGATCATGCGGTCGATCGTCCGCGAGGGACCGTCCGGGCGGAAGGAGCTGGCCGCCTCCACCGGCGCCACCTTCACGACGATCACCAAGACCGTGGCCGAACTGATCGAGCTCGGCGCGCTGGCGGAGTCGGCGCCGGCTCCGCCGCGCGGGGCGGGGCGGCCGGTGGTGCCGCTCGACGTACCCGCCACGCGGCTGGTGGTCGGCGCCCATCTGCATCCGGAACGCACCTCGTACGGCGCGTTCACGCTGCGCGGCGAACAGGTTGCCTGGGGCTCGACTCCGGCCACCGCCCAGACCAGGCAGGAACGGATCGAGGAGGCGGCCCGGCTGGTGTCCGGCCTGGTGACCGAGGTCGGCTCCGACGCCGTGCTCGGGATCGGGATGGCGGCGCCCTGGGCCGAGGTCCACCACGGCGAACCGCCGCCGCTGCTGGCCGACGTCGACCACGACGAACTCCGCGGTGCCCTGCTGGCACGCCTCCCGCACCCGGTGCACGTCGAGCCCAACGTCCGTGCCCTGGCCGTCGAGCACTACTGGTGGGGCGGCGGTGGCGACGACGTGCTGACGGTGCTCGTCGGCCGGTCCGTCCGGGTGGCCCAGATCCGCGGCGGCGACCTCATCTGGGACGGGCCCGGTGCCGGCGGCCTGGTCTCACACCTGGTGGTGCCCGGCTCCGACCGGCCCTGCACCTGCGGGCAACGGGGCTGCATCAAGGCGACCTGCACCGACGACGCTCTCGTACGGCGAGCCGTCGAGGCCGGCCTGCTGCCACCGGGGTCTTCGCAGCACGATCTCTATCCGGCCGACGACATCCCCGGGCTGAGCGAGCTCCGGCGGGCTCGGGCCGAGGAACTGGGCCGGGTGATCCCGTTGATCATGAGCCTGGTCGCACCCGGCGAGACCATCGTCCGCGGCCGGCTCGGCACACCGGACGAGATCGCCGCCTGCGTCGAGGCGATCCAGCTGCGCTATCGCGCCTTGGTCGGACGGGCGGCGAAGGTCCGCTACGACGACAGCAGCCGCCCGGGCTACTGGGCCCGCGCATCGGCCGCACTCGCCCTCGATCGCTATCTCGACACGCCCCTGGAGCAGGAGGAGGACAGGGCGGCCCGAGTCACTCCACCCGCCTCCTGAGCCTGCCGACGGAGGCCGATCGGGCCCGGCCCCTTCGACAGGCTCAGGAACGTCGGCTCAGGGGGCGATGGGGGCCGCGACCTCGTCCACCACGGTCAGGCCGTCGCTGGCGTCGTCCACGTCGAACGTGATCGTGTCACCGTCGCCGAGCTGACCGCTGAGCACCCGCCGGGCGAGTTGATCTTCGATCGTGGTCTGGATCAGCCGGCGCAGCGGCCGGGCACCGTAGACCGGGTCGAAGCCGGTCAGGGCCAGCCAGTCCTTCGCCCCCGCGGTCACCTCGACGGTGATCCGGCGGTCGGCCAGCCGCTGATTCAGCCGGTGCAGGTTGATCTCGACGATCTTGGCCAGGTCCTCGGTGCCGAGGGCGTCGAACAGGACGACCTCGTCGAGCCGGTTCAGGAACTCGGGCTTGAACGAGCCGCGGACGATGCCCATCACGGCGTTCCGCTTGGACTCCGCGTCCAGGGTCTGATCGGCCAGGAACTGCGACCCCAGGTTCGAGGTCAAGATCATGATCACGTTCCGGAAGTCGACGGTACGGCCTTGGCCGTCGGTCAGCCGGCCGTCGTCGAGCACCTGCAACAGGATGTCGAAGACCTCGGCGTGCGCCTTCTCGACCTCGTCGAGCAAGATCACCGAGTACGGCCGGCGGCGGACTGCCTCGGTCAGCTGACCGCCCTCCTCGTACCCGACGTAGCCAGGGGGCGCACCGACCAGGCGAGCCACCGAGTGCTTCTCGGAGTACTCGCTCATGTCGATCCTGATCATGGCCTGCTCGTCGTCGAAGAGGAACTCCGCGAGCGACTTGGCCAGCTCGGTCTTGCCGACACCGGTCGGGCCCAGGAACAGGAACGAGCCGGTCGGCCGGTTCGGATCGGAGATGCCGGCCCGCGAGCGCCGTACCGCATCGGAGACGGCGCGCACCGCGGCCCGCTGGCCGATCAGCCGTTCGCCCAGCCGCTCCTCCATGCTGAGCAGCTTCTCGCTCTCGCCCTCCAGCAGCCGGCCGACCGGGATCCCGGTCCAGCTGGACACGACCTCGGCGATGTCGGACGCACCGACCTCCTCCGAGACCATCGGCTTGGTCTGCTTCTCGTCCTCGCTGGCGGACTCCAGTTCCTTCTCCAGGGCAGGGATCTCGCCGTAGTTGATCTCGCTCGCGCGGACCAGATCACCGTCCCGGAGCGCCCGGTCGGCGGCGCCGCGCAGCTCGTCGATCTTCTCCTTCAGCTCGCCGACCCGGTTCAGGCCCTGCTTCTCGGCCTGCCAGCGCGTTTCCAGGCCGCGCAGGTTCTCCTCGGCGTCGGCCAGCTCCTCGCGCAGCCGGGCCAGCCGCTCGGCGCTGCCGGGGTCGGTCTCCTTCTCCAGCGCGAACTGCTGCATCTTCATCCGCTCCACGCTGCGCCGAAGTTGATCGATCTCCTCCGGCGAGGAGTCGATCTCCATCCGCAGCCGCGAGGCGGCCTCGTCGATCAAATCGATCGCCTTGTCCGGCAGCTGCCGCGAGGTGATGTAGCGGTGCGACAGGGAGGCTGCGGCGACCAGCGCGGAGTCGGTGATCGCGACCTTGTGGTGCGCCTCGTACCGTTCCCGCAGGCCGCGCAGGATCGCGATGGTGTCCTCGACGCTGGGCTCGCCGACGAACACCTGCTGGAACCGGCGCTCCAGCGCGGGGTCCTTCTCGATCCGCTCCCGGAACTCGTCCAGCGTGGTGGCGCCGATCATCCGCAGCTCGCCGCGGGCCAGCATCGGCTTGAGCATGTTGCCGGCGTCCATCGAGGAGTCGCCGCTGGCACCGGCGCCGACCACCGTGTGCAGCTCGTCGATGAACGTGATGATCTGGCCCTCGGCGTCGCGGATCTCGTTGAGGACGGCCTTCAGCCGCTCCTCGAACTCGCCGCGGTACTTCGCACCGGCGACCATCGACGACAGGTCGAGCGAGACCAGCCGGCGACCCTTCAGAGAGTCCGGTACGTCACCGGCGACCAGCCGCTGCGCCAGGCCCTCGACGACGGCGGTCTTGCCGACGCCGGGCTCGCCGATCAGCACCGGGTTGTTCTTGGTCCGGCGAGCCAGCACCTGGACGACGCGCCGGATCTCGGCGTCGCGGCCGATCACCGGGTCGAGCCGGCCCTCGCGGGCCCGGTCGGTGAGGTCGACGCCGTACTGGTCCAGGGCGGACGAGGTGCCCTCGGCCTCGGGACTGGTGACCCGCTTGCTGCCGCGGCTCTCGTTGAACGCGGCGGTCAGCTTCTCGGCGGTCGCGCCGAGATCGGTCAGGATCTTCTTCGCAGCGGAGTCGACCGCCGCGAGCGCGATCAGCAGGTGCTCGGTGGCGACGAAGGAGTCACCGAGCTGCTCGGCCCGGTTCTCCGCGTCGGCCAGCACCCGGGCCAGGGAACCGGACAGCTGCGGCTGGCTCACCGAGGAACCGCTGGCCGACGGCAGCTTCGCGATCGCCCCGCGAGCCGCCGCGTCGACCACCTGCGGATCGGCATCGACCGAGGCGAGCAGCGGCCCGACCGTGTTGTCGGGCACCAGCAGCAGCCCGTGCAGCAGGTGCTGCGGCTCGGCGTTGGGGTTGCCCGAGGTCAGCGCGTTGCGCAACGCAGCCGAGACCGCGTCGCGACTCTTGGTGGTGAGCTTGTTGGTGTCCATTCGTGGGTTGTACTCCTGTGCAGCGACCTAGTTGAGTCTTCCGGGCTCAACTTTACGACGATCACCAAGCGGGATCAACAAGGTTGAGCGTGATCCGCTCAACTTTCTGTCACCCCTGGCCAGAGGCTCGATCGCCCGGTCCCGGCGGAGCCGCCGGCCCCCGACGGCGGGCGAGCAGGACGATCAGGACCACGATGGCGATGGTCGGCAGCAGGGTGACGGTGATGATGACCAGTTCGGCCGGCCCGGGAAACGACAGGGGAACCACGACAGACTCCTCAGTTCGGGGACGAGGTCCATTGTCGTCGACCGGTAGCCCACGGGCCCGGGCCTCGATCGGGCCGTGACATGATCACCGCCATGACGACGGGTTACCTCGCGCCACTGCGCGAGCTCCTGGAGCGACCCTGGCCGGAGAACCGCACGGTCAATCTCGTGTTCCACGGGCACAGCGTCCCGTCCGGCTACTTCGACACCCCGGCCGTGCGCACCCTGCAGAGCTACCCGCACCTCGTGCTGGCGGAGTTGACCGAGCGCTTCCCTTACGCGGTGATCAACACGATCGTCACCGCGATCGGCGGCGAGCACTCCGCCTCCGGCGCCGCCAGGTTCGACGCGGTTCTTGATCATCGGCCGGACGTGATCTTCATCGACTACGCCCTGAACGACCGGGGCATCGGGCTCGACCAAGCCCGCGAGGCCTGGACGTCCATGATCATCCGCGGCCGGCAGGCCGGCGCCAGGATCGTGCTGCTGACCCCGACCGCCGACCAGCGGTCGGAGTTGCTGGACCCCGAAGATGATCTTGCTCGGCACGCCGAGCAGGTTCGCGGCCTGGCCGCCGAGCACGGGACCGGACTGATCGACAGCTACGCCGCCTTCCAGGCCGCGGTGCGCGACGGCGTACCGCTGGAGTCGTTGATGTCACACGTCAACCACCCGAACGAGGCCGGCCACCGGCTCATCGCCGAGGCAGCCCGGCGGATCTTCTGACCGGGAGGTGAAGAGCAGGTAAAAATCCTGCCCAATTCCTCCAGGTCTCGACAATTGGTGACCGGACTGGCAGGATCGGCAACGGATCACGGATCCGTAACGGGGGCTCGGGGGTCAGTTCATCGATCAACGAAGACCAGGAGGTCCCGATGTTCAACGAACGCCGTGTCAACTTCCGCTTCCGCTCAATCGCCGTCGCCGGCGCCTTCGTGCTGGCCCTGATCGGCACCGCCCTCGCGGCTCCAGCCGCCACCGCCCAACCGCGCGAGGTTCCGGCCGCGGCCGACGGCGTGATCCGGGCCAACGAGGAAGCCGCCTTCAACTACTTCGTCGGCAAGGGCCTGACCCCGGTCCAGGCCGCCGGCGTCGTCGGCAACCTCGACCAGGAGTCCTACATGGACCCGACCATCCATCAGATCGGCGGCGGCCCGGGCCGCGGCCTGGCCCAGTGGAGCACCGGCGGCCGTTGGGACACCTACCCGGGCGACAACCTGGTCGAGTTCGCCAACAACGCCGGCGTCGACCGCTACGGCCTGCAGGTGCAGCTCGACTTCATCTGGTACGAGCTGACCGAGTTCTCCTACTACGGGCTGGCCCAGCTGCGGGCGGCGACCACGATCGACGCTGCGGTGGTCGCGTTCCAGGACAAGTACGAGGGTTGCGGGACCTGCCACACCGATCGCCGGATCGCCTACGCCCAGGATGCGTACAACCTCTACACCTGAGCGCTCCCGGTCAGGGGTTGGCGGCGATCAGGGTGTCCGCTGCGGGCGTGCGGACATGCAGCGTGCGCCGGCCGGTCCGGTGGGTCCGGACCAGGCCGGCGGCGCGCAGCGCGGTGAGATGCTCCGAGGCCGTACTCACCGAGAGATCGACCCGGGCCGCCGCCTCAGTGGTGGAGAGCGGCGCCTGCAGGGCGGCGAGCAGCCGGGCCTTCGACCGGCCGATCACCTCCTCCAATGCGCCGGGCGCCGCCGCAGCGTGATCAGCCCACAGGGTGCCGACGCCGCGGCACGGGAACGCCAGCTGAGCGGTCCGCTCGTCGGCGACCACCAGCACCGTCGGCCAGACGAAGACGCTCGGCACCAGGCACAGCCCGCCACCTTCGAGGTCGCGGGCGCCGAGGCACCGGGTGCCGGAGACGGTGAGGTGCCGGCCGTCCCAGCCGACCCGGTCGTGCAGGTCGTTCAGCAGGGCCGAGGTCCCGTCGGCGGCCTGCTGCCGGGCCCGGTGGAACACCTCGGCCTCCGCGACCGCCGACACCCGTGACCAGTCCGGCCGGAGCGCGACCTCCCAATAGGCGGCGACGACCTCGGCCAGCCGGGCCAGCCAGGGGACCGGGTCATCGGCCATCGCCTGCAGCCGCGGGGTCCATCGATCCTCCAGGTACGCCAGCTGCGCCCGGACCACCTCCGGCGAGGTGCCGGCCAGCCGTTCGAGCTCCTGATCCAGCGACGGTTCCAACGAGACCGGCGGCGGGGTCAGCAGATCGGGCATGTAGTGACCCGGGCCGCCGACCAGGTCGCCGAGCAGGGCGAAGGCCGATTCGGGCCTCCGGGCCAGCAGCCGGTCGAGTTCCGGGCGGACCCGGCGGACCCAGGGCAGGTGGACGGCATGACCGGCCGGATTCCGCAGCACCCGGATGCTGGCGACCGTCTCCCACAGACAGGATCGGCCGAACCGCACCCGGGCCGCGTCCTGGGCGGTGAAACCGATCGTGCGGGACACGGGCGATCCTCGAGTTCGGGAATATCCGAATCATTATCGGCCGCCGCCGGTCGCGGCCATAGTGGTCGCCGTGACGAGCACCCAGCACCAGCAGGCCGAGGAGTTCCACCGGCTGCACGAAGACTTCCTGATCCTGCCCAACGCCTGGGATCCGCCCAGTGCGCGGATGGTCGCGGCGGCCGGCGCGGCGGCGGTGGCGACGACCAGCGCCGGCGTCGCCTGGAGCCGCGGCGTGGCCGACGGCGGCGGGCTGGACCGGGCGACCGCGCTGGACGCCGCGGCCCGGATGATCAACTCCGTCACGATCCCGGTCAGCGTCGATCTCGAGGGCGGCTATCCCGGTGAGTCCGGTGGCGTCGAGGCCGCCGTCGAGGGAGTCCTCGAGGCCGGCGCGGTCGGGATCAACCTCGAGGACTCGGCCGCCGGGGTGTTGCTGCCGACGGCGGACCACGTCGACACCCTTCGCCGGGTACGGAAGCTGGTCGACTCCGGCACCGTCCGGCTGTTCGTGAACGCGCGGATCGACACCTTCCTGCTGGCGGCCGCCGGCAGCAGCGGCCCGGAGTTGGCGGCGGCGACGATCGAGCGGGCCCGCGCCTTCGTCGAGGCCGGTGCCGACGGCGTCTTCGTACCCGGCGTGACCGATCCCGACCTGGTCCGGGACCTGGTCGCCGAGGTTCCCGCGCCGCTCAACCTCATGGTCGGCCGGGGCGCCCTGCCGCTGGCCCGCTACGCCGAGCTCGGCGTGCGCCGGATCAGCGCCGGCCCGACGCTCACCCTGAGCGCGTACCGACAGGTGCAGGACTGGGCGGCGGCCATGCTGGCCGGGTCCCTCGAGGACGTACCGGAGGGGACGGCGATGGGTCCGCTGCAGGCCGGCCCGGTCCGCTGAACCGTCAGCTCAGGGCGCTCAGCGCTGTGTTGATGATCGTCAGCAGATACATCCGGTCGCCCCGATTGCGGGCCACCTCGCAGGCGAAGTGCAGGTCGCTCGTCTCGATCCGGTCCCAGGCCAGGCCGTGGCCGGATTCGCCGAGCAGCTGGGCGAAGAACTCCCGCTGGGTGCGTCCGTTGCCCTCGCGGAACGGATGCGCGTAGTTCAGCAGGTCGTACAACTCGGCGATCTCCCGGCTCAGGTGCGGCGGCGGCACCTGCCGCAGCCGGTCGGTACGGGCGATCCGCTGGGCCACCCGGGCGACCAGGGCCGGGATCTCCCGCGGCGTCAGGAACGGATGGCCGACGCCCTTGGTCAGGCCGACGGTGCGCAGTTCGCCGGCCCAGGCGTACACGTCCTGGAAGAAGTGCCGGTGCAGCTTCCGGACATGGTCGAGGTCGTACGTCCGCGGCACCAGGCCCGGATCCTCGCGGAGTTCGGCGAACCGGTATTCCAGCAGGTCGTTCTCCGCGGCCCGGAGCTCCTCGTCGCTGGTCGCCCCGACCAGATTGCGCAGCACGGAGTGGTCAGGCGGGATCAGGTAGCCGTTCCAGCGTTCCTCGTCGTCACCGACGGTCCAGGGATCGGGCGGTTCAACCGAGGCCGTAGCGGGCCCGGACACGCTCGCCGAGCTCCTCGATGTCGATCTCCCCGCGGACGTACGCGTCCTGGTCGGCCCGGGTCTCGTCGGTGCTGCGCGACCCCTCCAGCTCGGAGGTACGGCGCGCGTCCGCGATCGCCCGCCGACGGCGGGTGGTGTCCAGCTTCGCCCTGAGCACGATTCTCCCTTCGCTCCTCCCAGATTACCGCCGGCGGGCCTCGCGGTCAGGGAGCAACGGGAGCCACGGTGGGCGCGATGTTGTGGTTCAGGTGGAACACGTTGTCGGGGTCCCAGGTGTCCTTGAGCGACTGCAACCGGGCCAGCTTCGCCTCGCCGTAGGCCTGCCGGACCCCGGCCGCGCCCTCGTCGGTCAGGGCGTTGACGTAGACGCCGCTCGCGAACGGGGCCATCGCGGCACCGTAGCGGCGGGCGGCGGCGATCCGGTCCTCGTCCTCGGCCGGGTCCGTCCACCGGGCCGCGCCGACGAACTCGACGAACGTGTCCCGCTGGCTGAACGCGGTCGCCTCGTCGGGCACGTCGGCGATCGCCCCGCCGTACACCTGGAAGCTGGCGTACGGCAGCCCGGCGCCGGTCCCGTCGGCCGTGCCGCGCAGCACGAACGCCTCGATCGCCGCGTCGGGCAGTTCGGTGCAGTACTGGCCCTTCCAGTAGCGGCGCTGCGACGGCGCCTCCAGGTCGTAGTCGTCCTGCTGCTGCAGTTCCAGGTACGACATCCGCCGGACCTGCTCGGCCAGCGGACGGCCGATCGACCGGAGGTCGGCGAGCAGCTCGTCGTACCCGGTCGGCGGGCCGACCCAGACGAAGCCGAGCACCACCTGCGGGACCCCGTCGACGTCGCCGACCCACGCGGTCGGGGTGGCCTGCCGCGGTGCGGTCAGGGACAGGTCGCGCCAGCCGCGGAATGCGTCGACGGCGCGGTCCAGCGGGAAGGTCAGCAGGGCCTGGACGGTCTGGTCCGGGACCGGGTGCAGCTGGAACTCGAAGGTGGTGACGACCCCGAAGTTGCCGCCGCCGCCGCGCAGGCCCCAGTAGAGATCGGGATGCTCGGTCTCGCTGGCCCGGACGATCCGGCCGTCGGCCGTGACCACCTCGAAGGACAGCACGTTGTCGCAGGTCAGCCCGTGTTGCCGGGCCAGCCAACCCATCCCGCCGCCGAGGGTGAGGCCGCCGACACCGGTGTGCGAGACGTTGCCGGCCGTGGTCGCCAGGCCGTGCGGTTCGCCGGCCCGGTCCAGGGCGCCGAGCAGCGCGCCGCCCTCGACCCAGGCCCGGCGGCGGGCCGGGTCGACGGTCACCTGGTTCATCGGCGTCAGGTCCACGACCAGCCCGCCTTCGGGGATCGCGTGGCCGACGATGCTGTGGCCGCCGCAGCGGATGCCGAGTTCGAGATCGTGGTCGCGGGCGTACCGGATCGCGGAGACGACGTCGTCCGGACCGGTGCAGCGCACGATCAGCTCCGGCCGCCGGTCCACCATCGCGTTCCAGACCCGCCGGGCCCGGTCGTAGTCCGCGTCGCCCTCGACGAGGACGACCCCGCCGAGCTGGTCCTGCAGGGTCGTCACCTCGGGCGATCGGGACATCCGCGATTTCCTTCCGGTCGGGGTACGACCTCGGAATCTACCGGCCGGGAAGCGCGCGCGGGGGCCGTCTGCCGGATCGGCCGAGATGGACCCCGCCGATGGGGTCGGCGGTGAACACCCGGCGCGCGGTGGAGCTGGTCCGGTCCGAGGCGAGCAGCGCGGCGAGCTCGTTCACCCGGGCCCGCAGCTCCTCGACCTCGTTCTCCAGCTCGAGGATCCGGCGGATGCCCTCGAGGTTGATCCCCTCGTCCTGGCTGAGCCGCTGGATCAGCCGCAGCTTGGCGATGTCGCGGGCCGAGTACCGGCGGCCCCGGCCCGCCGTGCGGCGCGGCGAGACGAGGCCCATCCGGTCATAGCTGCGCAGGGTCTGCGGATGCATCCCGGCCAGGCCGGCAGCCACCGAGATGACGAACACGGGTGCGTCGTTGTCGATCCGCTGGGGAAGGTTGGCGCCCATCGTCGATCACCCGCCGGTCCCGGCGGCCTCGGCGAGCAGCTTGGCCCTGGGGTTGGCCGGGCCGAGTGCGCTGGCGTACGACTCGAGGGCCTGGCGGGCCGCGTCGTCGAGCTGGTCCGGGACCACGACCTCGACGGTGACCAGCAGGTCGCCCTTGGTGCCGTCCCGCTTGCTCGACCCGCGGCCGCGGACCCGGAACGTGCGCCCGTTCGGCGTACCGGCCGGGATCTTCAGCCGGACCGGCGTCGACCCCAGGGTGGGCACCTCGATCTCCGCCCCCAGCGCCGCCTCCGGGAAGGTGACCGGGGCCGTCAGGGTGAGGTTGTCGCCGCTGCGCCCGAAGATCGGGTGCGGCCGGACGTGCACCACGACATAGAGATCGCCGGCGGCGCCGCCATTCTCGCCCGCCCCGCCCCGGCCCTTCAGCCGGATCCGCTGGCCGTCGGTGACGCCCGCGGGAATCCGTACCTGCATGGACTTGGTCGACTTGCCGCGACCGGACCCGTGGCAGACCGGGCACGGGTCGTCGACCACCATGCCCCGGCCCCGGCAGTCCCGGCACGGCTCGGTCACCGCGAAGACGCCGCCCGAGGTGGAGGTCTGCATGCCGCTGCCCTCACAGGTCGGGCAGACCCGCGGCACGGTGCCGGCCTTCGCGCCGGTGCCGTGGCAGGCCGCGCAGGCGGCGTCGGACACCATCTGCATGGCGACCGTCACCCCGTCCACCGACTCGGTGAAGTCGATCGTCACCTCGCCCTCGACGTCGCTGCCCCGGCGCGGGCCACGGGTGGTCGTGGTCCGGGTCCGGGTGGCGTTGCCGCCGAACAGCCCGCCGAACAGGTCACCGATGCCGCCGTCGCCGCCGGAGTTGCGGAACAGGTCGTCCACGGACGGCCCGCCCTGACCGCCGCCGCGCGGGAACCGGAAGCCGCCGTTGCCGAACAGCCGGCGCGCGTCGTCGTACTCCTTGCGCTTGGCCGTGTCGGACAGCACGTCGTTGGCCTCGGAGATCTCCTTGAACTTGCGTTCGGCCTCGGCGTTGCCGGGGTTGGCGTCGGGATGGTTCTCCCGGGCCAACTTCCGGTACGCCTTCTTGATCTCCTCCGGCTTCGCGTCGGAGGAGACGCCGAGGACCTTGTAGTAGTCCTTCTCGAGCCAGTCCTTCGTGCTCACCGACGACCCCCTCCTCCGCTCTGTTGTTCCATGATCATCCCGCGTGTGCCGGAACGATCAGGCATCCGGTTGCTGATCTTGGACCTGTTGATCTTGACCGGGGACCTCGGCCGCCGCGTCGCCGTCCGGCGGATCGGCCACCGCGACCCGGGCCGGCCGGAGCACCCGGTCGCCGATCTTGTAACCCGGCTGCAGGATCTCGACGCAGGTCGGGCCCGTCGCCGGCTCCGCCGTGACGCCCGGCTGCGCCGGTACGTGCATCAGGGCCTCGTGGATGTGCGGGTCGAACGGGTCGCCCTTGGCGCCGAACGCCTCGAGACCGTACTTGCCGGCAACTCGCTGCACCTCCTCGGCGACCGCCTTGAAGCCGCCGGTGAGTTCCTCGTGCTCGCGGGCCGAACGGATGTCGTCCAGCACCCCGAGCAGATCGCGGAACACGTTCTCGACCGCCAGCGCCCGGACCAGGTCACGATCCCGGTCCACCCGGCGCTTGTAGTTGATGTACTCGGCCTGGAGGCGTTGCAGGTCGGCGGTGCGCTCGGCCAGCGCGGTCTTCAGCTCGGTCACCTCACCATTCTGCTCGGTGGCCGCCGGCTGCTCCGCGGGGGCGGGCTCGGACCCGGCGGGAGCCGCAGTCTCCTGCGACTCCCGTACCTCGTAGGTCTCCGGGTCGATCCGACGCTTGTCCCGGATCACCGGGCCCTCGGGCTCACCTTCGCGGGGATCGACAGGGCTCACTTGGCATCACTCGCGTCGTTCGGCTTCTCCTCGTCGACGATCTCGGCGTCGACGACGTCATCCTCGGCGGAGTTCGAGGAACCGGACTGGCCGTCCGCGGCGGCACCGTCTGCCGGGGCGCCCTCGGACTGCTGCTGCGCCTGGGCGGCCTTGTACATGGCCTCACCGAGCGCCGCGCTGGTCTGGTTCAGCTTGTCGACGGCGGCCTTGACCCGGTCGTTGTCCTCGCCCTCGAGCGCGGACTTCGTCTCGGCCAGCGCCTCCTCGACCGGCTTCTTCACGTCGTCGTCGATCTTGTCGGCGTTCTCGCTGAGCAGCTTCTCGGTCCGGAAGACCAGGGCGTCGGCCTCGTTGCGCAGCTCGACGGCCTCGCGACGCTTGCGGTCCTCCTCCGCGTGCGCCTCGGCCTCCTTGACCATGTTGTTGATCTCGTCCTTGCCCAGCGCGGAACCGCCGGTCACGGTCATCGACTGTTCCTTGCCGGTGGCCAGGTCCTTGGCGTGGACGTGCACGATGCCGTTGGCGTCGATGTCGAAGGCGACCTCGATCTGCGGCACGCCGCGCGGGGCCGGCGGCAGGCCGGTCAGCTCGAAGTTGCCGAGCGACTTGTTGTCCCGGGCGAAGTCACGCTCGCCCTGGTAGACCTGGATCATCACCGACGGCTGGTTGTCGTCGGCCGTGGTGAACACCTCGGACCGCTTGGTCGGGATCGTCGTGTTGCGCTCGATGATCTTGGTCATCACGCCGCCCTTGGTCTCGATGCCGAGACTCAGCGGGGTGACGTCGAGCAGCAGGACGTCCTTGACCTCGCCCTTCAGCACGCCGGCCTGCAGGCTGGCGCCGAGCGCGACGACCTCGTCCGGGTTGACGCCCTTGTGCGGCTCCTTGCCGCCGGTCAGCTCCTTGACAAGATCAACAACGGCCGGCATCCGGGTGGAGCCGCCGACCAGGATCACGTGATCGATCTTGCCGATGGAGATCCCGGCGTCCTCGATCACCGCGTTGAACGGCGCGCGGCAGCGATCCAGCAGATCCTGGGTCAGCCGCTGGAACTCGGCCCGGGTCAGCTTCTCCTCCAGGTGCAGCGGACCGGACTCGCCCAGCGTGATGTAGGGCAGGTTGATCTGGGTCTCGCTGGCCGAGGACAACTCGATCTTGGCCTTCTCGGCGGCTTCCTGCAGCCGCTGCCGGGCGATCTTGTCCTGGGACAGGTCGGTCCCGTTCTTGTTCTTGAACTGCTTCACCAGCCAGTCGACGATCCGGCTGTCCCAGTCGTCGCCGCCGAGCCGGTTGTCACCCTTGGTGGCCTTCACCTCGAAGACGCCGTCACCGATCTCCAGCAGGGACACGTCGAACGTGCCGCCACCGAGGTCGAAGACCAGGATCGTCTGCTCGGTGTCGCCCTTGTCGAGCCCGTACGCCAGCGCGGCGGCGGTCGGCTCGTTGATGATCCGGTCGACGCTCAGGCCCGCGATCTCACCGGCCTCCTTGGTCGCCTGCCGCTCGGCGTCGGAGAAGTAGGCCGGGACGGTGATCACCGCGTTGGTGACCTGCTCGCCCAGGTAGGCCTCGGCGTCCCGCTTCAGCTTCTGCAGCACGAACGCGCTGATCTGCTGCGGCTTGTAGGTCTTGTCGTCGACCTTCACGGACCAGTCGGTGCCCATGTGGCGCTTCACGGAACGGATCGTCCGGTCGACGTTGGTGACGGCCTGGCGCTTGGCGACCTCGCCGACCAGCACCTCTCCGCCCTTGGCGAAGGCGACGACCGACGGCGTCGTACGAGAGCCCTCGGCGTTGGGGATGACGGTGGGTTCGCCACCTTCGAGAACCGCGACGACCGAGTTGGTCGTCCCGAGGTCGATACCGACTGCACGAGCCATGGTTGTTTCCTCCGTATGAACTGCTGCAACGCTTGAGTCTTCGGCACTCAACTTAGTTGTTGAGTCAGCCGCACTCAACTATGCAACCCAGTGGCGTGGAACACAAGTCGGTTGAGCCGAGACGACTCAACCCTGGGCACCCCTTCGTCGAGTGTGACGACAGGACCGCGTGAAATCGGGCAGATTCATACGGTCGTAGCAACATTGGTTTGTTGGGACGGGTTGTTGCGATGGTGAAGTTGTTTCCGGTGGGGACTCGGGATCGGTTCATTGAGCTGGTGTGTG
>NZ_JCAMPJ010000011.1:0-181687 GCF_059617205.1 Microlunatus sp. YIM B11417 | reverse complement strand
CCCGCCGGGAAAACCCCGGCCGAGCACCAAACCACGAACCACCCACAACACACCCCATCTAGGCCGTGTTGCACTCACCCCGAGATTCCGCCGCGGCGTGTCGCTGCGGAAGTGACCGGTCGGTGAGCGGGCGGGTTCGGCGCGTGGTGTCCGCGTCAGGTCGGGCAACGGTCGGGCAACGGTCGGCGCCCGGATCGGGGCCTGCCGAGTGATCATGACGGCCAGCGTTCGGTCAGGTTGAGCAGCGGCGCGGCGGCCGGTGGAGCGTCGCTCAACATCGCGGTGGCCCAGTCCCGGAGGAAGCCGTACCCGCTCATCGCCAGGGTCGGTCCCCAGGTCACTCGCCGGACGCCGAGGGCGCGGAGCTCGTCCCGGTCGGTGATCACCGGGCCGAGGTTCACGGGCAGGTCCACGCTGCCGCACAGGCCCCGGATCAACTCGACGTCGCGCAGCCCGGTCACGAACAGGCCGTCGGCACCCGCCGCCCGGTAGGCCGCGGCCCGCTCCACGACCTGGCTCAGCAGGTCTTCCGGAGCGACGTCCGGAGCGGCCCTCAGGAAGACGTCGGTCCGGGCGTTGAGGAAGGCGGGGATTCCGGTCCCGTCGATGGCGGCCCGCACCTGCTCCAGCACCGCGACCTGCTCGCCGAGCGGCACGACGGAACCGGCCGTGGCGTCCTCGAGATTGACGCCCGACGCTCCGCGCTCGACGAACGCCGCGACGTTCGCGGCGATCTCCGCGGCCGAGTCCACGTAGCCTCGCTCCAGGTCGGCCGAGACCGGGACGTCAACCGTGGCGGCGATCCGTTCGAAGGCGTCCAGCGCGGCGGCGAGGGTGAGCCCGCCGCCGTCGGGGACGCCGCGGGACCAGGCGATGCCGGCGCTGGTGGTCGCCAGGGCGGGTGCTCCGGCGCTGGCGAGGGCGTACGCGCTGGGCGGGTCCCAGGCGTTCGGGAGCAGGAACACGTCCTCGTGCAGCCGCCGGAACTGCTCGGCGTGCGCGATCCTGCTCTGGCGTGCTGACGGTGCTGACAACGGGGCCTCCGAGGCTCGGGTCGGGGACGGACGGTTCGGCCGCCTCGGCGGTGTTGACCTCGATCGAGGCGTCGGGGAATCGGTGTTCGCCTCCGCACGTTGACCGATTCAGCAATCGCCACGGCACGAACCGATTCCTTTCGGCGGGAGCGGAAGTCTGAACCGTGTGACGATGCGGAGAGCAGCAGCGGAGGAGGACGGCGCGTGAGCCTTGAGGTCGTGGACGCGGCGGTCGACGCCGACGACAGCGAGTTCGAGCGCGAGTTCGAGGACCTGCGCAGCGGCCTGCTGGCGCACTGCTACCGGATGGTCGGTTCGTACCACGACGCCGAGGACCTGGTGCAGGAGACCTACCTGCGGGCCCGGCGGGGGATCGACGCCTTCGAGGGCCGATCGTCGGTCAAGACCTGGCTGTACCGGATCGCGACCAACGCCTGCCTGACCGCGTTGAACCATCACAGCCGCCGGTTCCTCCCGTCGGGCCTCGGCGCGCCGTCCGACGATCCGGCGGCACCGGTCGAGGTTGACGCTTCGGTGGCCTGGCTGGAGCCGCTGCCCGACGTGGCCCTCGGCCGCGCCGGCGGCGACCCGGCCGCCGAGGTGATCGAGCGGGACGACGTCCGGCTGGCCCTGATCGTCGCCTTCCAGCATCTGGCGCCCCGGCAGCGGGCGGCCCTGCTGCTCCGTGAGGTGCTGGGCTGGCCGGCGGCCGAGATCGCCGCCGCGATGGGGATCAAGGTGGCGGCGGTGAAGAGCCTGTTGCAACGGGCCCGGGTCAGGATCGCGGAGGTACGGGCCACGCAGGAGGACGCCGAGCCGCTGGACTCGGAACGGGACCGGGAACTGCTGGACCGCTGGATCAGCGCCTTCGAGCGTGCCGATCTTGGAGATCTGGAGGCCTTGATCAGCACGGACTTCAGCCTCGAGGCGACCGGCCACACGACCTGGTTCCGGGGCCTCGCCGTCTGCCTGCCGTTCCTGGAGCGGCGCCAGTTCCGGCCGGCCGGCGACCTGCGGATGTTGCCGACCAGCGCGAACGGTCAGCCCGCCGCGGCCGGCTATCTCCGTCAGGAGGACGGCTCGTACCGGGCGAACCACCTGACCGTGCTCACCATCGCCGGCGGCAAGATCATCAAGGTGACGAACTTCCTGGGCGAGCGACCGGTCCGCGACACCGGTCTGCCGGCGACCTTGATCGCCTGACCTTCGTCCGTACCCACGGCGCGGCCGATTCCTCGGCCGGTCCTCGGGAGTCCAATCCTGCGGCGGCGTTCTCGTACCGGAGACTCCGCACCATGATCAAGAAGTTCCATGATCAAAACCGTTCATGATCAGAAAGCATGGCGATGGCTCCCACTCGAACCTCACTCACCCCTGCTCGGGCGAATCTCGTCCTGGCGACGCTGTTCCTCGGAATGTTCGTGCTCGGCAGTGCCGAGCTGCTCGTGGTCGGCGTGCTCGACCTGATCGCGGCCGACCTGGACGTGACGCTCTCGACCGCCGGCGGCCTGGTCAGCGCGTTCGCCGCCGGTGTCGCTCTCGGTGGCCCGCTGCTGACGGCGCTCACCATCCGGTTCGACCGGCGCCGGGTGCTGGCCGCGGCGTTGGCCCTGTTCCTGCTCGGCAACCTGGTCGCGGTGATCACCGGCCAGTTCTGGCTCTTCGTCGCCGTCCGAGTGGTGACCGGGGCCGTGCACGGCCTGTTCATCTCCTCGGCCTTCGGGACCGCGGTCGCGGCGGTGCCGCCGGAACGGGCCGGCCGGGCGATCTCCTCGGTCGTGTCCGGGGTCGCCGTGTCGGCCGCGGTCGGCGTGCCGCTGGGGACCCTGCTCGGTCAGGCCGTCGGCTGGCGTGGTGCGTTCGTCGCGGTCGTCGTGGCGGCGGCCGTGGCCCTGGTCGCGACCCTCGTGCTGGTGCCGGCGACGCCCAGTGCCGGTGGCGGCGCCACCGACCAGGCCCGGTACGCGTTCGCGCCACGGGTGCTCGCCGTCCTGTTGCTCTGCACGCTGGCCTTCGCGTCCCACTTCGCCGCGCTGACGTACCTGGTGCCGTTCCTCGGCCAGGTGACCGGGGTCGCCGGGGCACCGGTGGCGATCTTCCTGCTCGCGTACGGCGTGGCCACGACCATCGGTTCCGTCCTCGGCGGCCGGTTCGCCGACCGGAACGCGGTCCGCACCCTCATCGTCGCGGCCGCCGGCGCGGCAGCTGCTCTGCTTGCGCTGGTGCTGGTCGGGACCATCGCGGCGCTCACCGTGGTGGCCCTGCTCCTCTGGGGCGTGTTCGCCTGGGCGATGGCACCTTCGCTGCAGTACCGCGTGATCGGGCTGGCCGGCCCCGGCGGGCACCTCGCCCAGTCCCTGCCGCCGTCGGCGATCAACGTCGGCATCGTCCTCGGCCCGCTCGCCGGCGGGGCCGCACTGCACCAGTACGGTGCGACGGCGCCCATGATCACCGGTCTCGTCATCGGCCTGCTCGCCCTGCCCCTCGCCTGGGGTACGGCGTTCCTCCGCCCGCCCCGGATCAGGACCATGGAGCCCGTCGATGTCGATGCCGAAGCATCCTCGTGATCCCGGGGTCCGGCGGATCAAGATCGCCTTCGTCCCGGCCCAGAGCATGATCAATCCCTGACCTCCACCACTTCCCTCCCCATCCGTCGACCGGTCACTTCCGCAGCGACACGCCGCGAAAACAGCTGCTTTGGTGACCGGTCGGCGGATCTTTCTGGTGGGGGTTCTCAGGAGGTGAGGGCGGTGGCGAGGGCGAGTTCGCGGGCGGCGGCGGGGTCGCCGAGGCGGCGCAGGGTGCGGCCGTAGAGCTCGCGGAGGTAGCCGTCGTCCGGGTGCTCGGCGACCAGCTCGGCCAGGGTGTCCCGGGCCGGGGCGAGGCTGGCCGAGGCGGCGCGGGCCCGGGCGAGCAGGGACCGGACGTTGGGGTCGTCCGGGTGCTCCCGGCGTAGCGGCTCGACCAGGTACAGGCTGCCGTGCGGGTCCTTCCGGGCCAGCAGGGCCTCGGCGAGCCGGAGCCGGCGAACCTCCGCCGGCGACCGCTCGGCGGCGGGAGCGGCCAGGATGGCGTCGGCGAGCAGCTCGGCCGGCTGAGCGCCGGTGATCGCGGTCCTCCCGTTGATCACGAACGTGGGGGAGGTGTCCACCCCGATCGCGCGGCCGGTCAGCAACGCCTCCCGGGTCTCCCGCTCCAGCTCGTCGTCCGGCGCGAAGCCGGGCTGCAGGTAGACCAGGCCGGCCCCGAGCTCGGCGGTGCCCGGCGGCACCGGCAGCCGGTACCGCTCGGCCAGCGACGTCAGCAGACCAAGATCATTGAGATCGCGGTGTTCGACGAAGTGCAGCCGGTACAGCTCCTCGACCAGCTCGTCCTGCACCTCGGGACCGTACCTCAGCGCCGCCGTCGCCAGCCGGTGCGCGGCCCAGCTGCTGGCCCGCCAGCGGGCGCCGAAGTCACCCTCGATGCCCTCCTGTACGGCAGCGTCCCGAGCCCGCAGCCGGTTGTCGGCGGCGGAACCCGGGCCGCAACCGGCGAGCTCCTCGGCCAGGTCCGGCTGCTGCAGGATGCCGGCCATCGACTCCGACCACTGCGGCGCGGTCGGGTCGATCAGGTACGGCCGCCAGCGCACCTGCACGTCGCGCCCCGGCGCCGCCCGGCCGACCAGGGCGAGGGCCCGGGCCAGCCGGCGCTTGCCGATGTAGCCCCAGCCGCACAGGAAGTCGGCGTACCCGTCGATGATCAGTCGGTTATCCATCATGTGTTGGCTAACGTACGAGTGGTGGATAGCATTCCCGGTGTGGACGAAGGAGATCGACGGGTCCGGCGGACCCGGGACCAGCTGCGTTCGGCGACGCTGCGGCTGCTGGACGGCGGTGCCGAGCGGCTCACCATGGCGGCGATCGCCGCCGCCGCCGACGTGAACCGGAGCACCGCGCACCAGCACTACGCGAGCGTGGACGACCTGGTCTGCGACGCGCTGGCCGACCGGATCGGCTCGATCGCCGGCGCGCTGACCGAATGCCCGTTCGCGGAGGACCGGGACCGGGCGCCACGGCAGTTGGTGGCCCTGTTCACGGCGGTCGCGGACGCCGCACCGCTGCTGGCGCGACTCGGGCCGAGCGCCGCGGCCCGCGTCGAAGGGCAACTCGTCGACACCCTGTCCGGCGTGCTCGCGACCCGGTTCCGGGCCGGCCAGCGGCCGCCGGGGTTCGAGAGGGTCCGGCCGGAGCTGCACGCCCGCTACGTCGCCGCCGGCGTGATCGCCCTGGCCCTGCACCCCGGCACCGCCGCCGGTGCGCCGGGCCGGCTCGCCGGCCAGGCCTGGCGTCTGATCCACGCGGCATCGTGATCATGAACGGTCGACGGCACCGGGTACCGCCGACCGGAGGCGTCGACCCGCGCCATCGGCCTGACCCGGGGATCCGTTCGGCTCACCGCGTCGGCGACGGGCCCGGAGCGTCCAGACCAGCCAGCCGACCAGGCCTTGGCCGAACGCCGTGACCAGGACGGTCGGTCCATACTCCATCGCGCCCGGCCGCCCCAGGCCGGTCGGCAGCCGGGCCTGCGCGAGCATGATCAACAAGACGCTGATCACCGCCGCCAGGACGAGAGTGATCAGCGCGAGACCGGCGGTCCGGCGCCGGCTCGGCGCCACGGCGAGCCCGACCGCCGTTCCGGCGACCAGGCCCGCCCCGACGCTCACCACCAGGCCGAGTCCCGGCGCCCGGCCGAACATTCCGGCGCCGGCCCCGGCCAGGGCGCCGAGGGCGTACCCGATCAGCTGGCCGGCCACGGTCACCCAGAGCAGCCGGACCACCAGCGCGAACCGGGCCGGGTGGGCCCGCCGGATCGTTCCGGTCCGTTGCGGAGCGGTGATCATCGGGCCACGCACTCGGGGAAGTCGACCGGATACCGGATGCCGTCCGGCCCGGAGGTGCCGAGATAGCTCGCCCGGGTGGCCCGGGACTCCTCGGTCTCCAGGCTGAAGTCGACCCCGAACGCGACGCCGACCTTCACCTCGGCCGCGAACCCGGTCTTGTCGATCACGTTGTCGTACTGGACGTTGCTCACCGTCGCATGCGTGTACATGAGGTTCTGCAGCGTGTCGTTCGGCACCAGCGTCTCCGGGAACGCGGTCTCGGGAGAGATCACGCCGCCCTCGGACAGCCAGGCCTCGACGATCGCACGCTGCTCCGGCGTACCGACTTCGAGCGTCGTCGTGGTCACGGTCGCTCTGCCCTCGGAGTTCGTGTCCTTGCCCTCGCCGCCGAGGTTGCCCTGGCCGCCCCGGGTCGAGGTGGCCAGGTCGCCGCGGCGGGTGGTGGTGATCGCAACCTTGGTGATCATGCCGTCCTTGTTCCGGGTGACTGCCAGGCTGGAGCCGAGCAGGCCGGAAAGCTTGTCACCGAAGGGACCTCCGGTCAGTTCGCCGGCGCCGGTGACCTCGCCCTCGGTGGTCCAGATCGTGTTGCCGTTGCGTTGATCATGGACCTCGGTCCAGGTGCCGCTGGTGCCGAACTCGATACCGGCGCCGGCCAGCCTCAGCCCCGGCACTTCGGACTTCTTGGTGCCCGGACCCCGGTCCTGTTCCCAGGGCAGCTTGATCCCGAGATCGCCCTCGGCAGTGCCCTCGACCTTGATCGTGTTCACCTGCTGGTCCGGCGGCCGCGGCGGCTCTGTCGCGCCGTGGATGGCCAGCCAGATCGCGTAGTTCGGGTCGTGCCGCAGGATCTGCTGCTCGGTCAGGTAGTCCTGCAGCTGCGACCGCATCCGGTCGGCCTCGGCCTTGTCCTTGAAGATCCAGGTGCTGCCGTACGCCGCCTCGACGCCGAAGCCGAAATCCACCTTCGCCCCGGCCTCGAGCTTGCCCCACTCGAGGTCGGCCCCCAGGCCGCCGGTCACGCCGATGCCGGCACCGTCGGTCGCGGTGTAGCCGACCGTGCCGTCGCTGTAGTGGGTCTCGATGAAACCGGCGTTCTCGCCGATCTTGATGAAGGCGATCTTGATCTCCGAATTGACCTTCTCGGTACGTTTCCGGACGGTGCACCGCTTCGGCTTCGGGTCGAAGGCCGGGTCGCCCGGCCCGCCGGGATCGGTGGCGCAGGCCGCCGCACCGAGTGCGCTCTTGACCGCGCAGATCGCGTTCCGGGCCAGCACGTCCAGCCCGTCGGTGGCCTGCGTGACCGCGACGGAGATCAGCAGCGACGCGGCGACCGCCAGGGCGGCCGCATACTCCACGGTTGCCACCCCGGCCTCGCTTCTCGCTGATCGGCGCATCGCATCTCCCGGGCCGCTCCGGACACCTCGGACGGCTACGACGCTACGGCGACATGATCATCCGGTCCTGGGCCCGGGGACCCAGTCCCGGGCCCAACTGCGTCAGGATCCGGTGATCACGACCGGTCCGGCCGCAGCCGCATCGAGCTGATCAACCGCTGCTCCAGGGCCGGATCGTGCTCGGAGGCCAGCACCGAGACCGCGACCGACTGCGGGTACGGCCAATGCGCGGCGACGATCCAGAGCCCGGCCAGCTCACCGTCGCCGCCGTCGGCGACCGTGTAGCGGGTCAGCTGGGCGGTGCTGGCGCCGGCCACGGTGATCTCCCGGGACTCGATCACCCGGAACGACGGCAGTCCGACCTGGGCCTTGCCGATCAAGGAGCCCATGGCCTGGCCGGCGGAGGCGTAGTCGCCGAAGTCGCCGGACAGCTGGAGCTGCTCCGGCGCGTCCGCGGCGTCCCGGAATCCCTTGTTCCACGGCGATTCCACGGGCGTCTCGAGATCCCAGCCGGCCGGCCGGTCGACGGTGAGCCGGCCGACCGACTCCGTGACGTAGCCTTGATCAGGAGCCGTGCAGCCGCCGGCGAGCAGGATGGCGACCATGATCAGGACGGCTGGCCCGGCGAGCCTGCGAAGCATGGCGTGGTCCTCCTCGATCGCGGATGGGACGGCACCGGACACGCTACAGTCGCCCTCGGGTCGGCTCGTCGACGAAGGAGGTCGCCGTGGCTCTCGCGAGTTCGCTCGCCGTGGCGCTCGTCCTCGGTGTGGCCGCGGCGCTCTGGCTGCGCCGGCGCGACTACCGGTACCCCGACGACGAGGTCCGGCGCTCGCTCTCGCCGTGGCTGGTCCCGGCGGTGGCCGTGGTCGGTGTGCTGGCCGCGTCCCTGCTCTGGCGGCACCCGCTCGCGGTGACGCTCACGTACACCGTCGCCTGGGTCTGGGCGCTGGTGCTGGCCCTGATCGATCTCGAGGTGCGCCGGCTGCCGGACCTGCTGACGCTGCCCGGCTACCCGGTGTTCGCCGCGGGGTTGATCACGTGTTCCGCGCTGGCCGGATCCTGGCGGAACCTCGCCGTGGCGGGGATCGCCGCCGCCGTGTCACTGGTGGTGTTCCTGTTGCTGGCGTTGTTCTCGCCGGGCGGCGATGGACTCGGCTTCGGCGACGTCAAGCTGGCCGGCGTGCTCGGCGGGCTGCTGGGCTGGCTGGGCCCGACGACCGCGATGCTCGGCCTGCTGTCCGGATTCGTCCTGGGCGGAATCGTTGCGGTGATCTTGATCGTCAGCCGCCGGGCCGACCGGCGATCCCACCTCTCGTTCGGGCCCGCCATGATCGTCGGCGCCTACCTGTGGGCGGTGCTGCCGCCGATCTAGTGCTGCCGCAGAACCGATCCGCGAGGTTAAGATCAGCCCAACCGGCGAAAGGCGGGTCGGATGCCGTGCGGGACACGAGCTACGCCACAGACTGCGACGGCCTTGCGCCTGCCCGGCGTCAAGATCAGCGAGCAGCCGCCCCGCGGGACCGGGCGGCCGGCGCCGATCTCCTCCGCGGACCAGGCCACGAGTGACCGATTTCCCATTAGGCTGACGCCGCAAAGTGGGACATCAGGTCGGTTGCCGGGCGGCAGTCGTGGTTTCGCGTCCGCCGTCTCCGGCTGTGGGCAGGAGAGAGCACGATGCTGATCGCGATCCCGGGATCGTCCGATCTGGGCGGCGTGCTCGGATTCGACGCGGCGAGGCCGGACGCCCTGCTGCGGACGATCCGGGACCGGTTCGGCCCGTTCCGGCACCGGCACGTCCTGGTACCGGCCCCGCGCCAGTTCGCCGTCGAGGTACGGGAACAGGCCCACATCGCCGTCGCCGCCGATCCCGCGGTACGGATCGGCGTCCTGCCGCTGCACCACCACGCCCTGACCCTCGCGCTGATCGGCCGGGCCGTCCTCGCCGCCGAACTCCGGCCCGGCGGCTGGACCGATCCGGGCCAGGCGGTCCAACTGCTGCTCAGTCTCGCCGCCCGCAGCCGCAGCCTGGTCTGGCATCCCCGGCTCGGCAGGCTCGCCGAGCCGGTCACCTCGCTGGGCGAGCGGGCCGCCGGCCTGCTGCCCGCGCGCAGTTACCTGTACGAGCTCGGCGCCCCGGCCCTGATCCCGGCCCGGTCCGGCCCGGGCTCCGCCGCACCGGACGGCTGGCACTCGGCCGGACCGCCGCCGGCGCCGCTGCGGGCCGGGCTCGGGCTGCCGACGGTGGAGCCGGTCGACTTCAGCCCGTTCGGCCGCCGGCCGTACGCCGGCCGGAGCTCGGTGGAGCTGACCCAGCTGGCGGCCCCGCCGGCCCGCCGCTGGACCGGGCCCGTCTGCGGCGACTGCGCGGCGACGCTGACCGGTGGTCTGTGCGTCTTCTGCGGCTGCGGACCGGTCGAGGCGCCGGACCCGTACCCCGCCGGTGAGCGGGAGCTGGCCGGCGCGGCGACCGGGAAGGGCGTGCCGTCATGAACCCGAGACAGCGGCGGGGACTGCTGTTGATGATCTTGTCCGTCGCGGTCGCGGTGCTCGTCTTCGTCGGCGTCTCCAGCTATCTGACCGAGGTGAACAGCCAGGTCGGCCCGATGGTGACGATCTACCGGGTCAAGCAGGATCTGCCCGCCTTCACGACGCTGTCGGCGGAGAACACCGAGGTGGCCCAGGTGCCGGAACGGTGGGCCGCCGACAACACGGTGCTGCGGGCCCAGGACATCGACGGCCGGGTGACCGCGATCGCGCTCAGCGCCGGCAGCGCGGTCAGCCTGGACGTGCTGGTGCCACCGAGTGATCTTGCTCCGGACGAACGCGAGATCGCGGTCAACGTGGATGCCGTGACCGGCCTGGCCGGGCGGATCAGGCCGGGGGACCGGGTCGACGTCTACGTCGTGTTCGCCGACGTTCCCGGGCTGCCGAAGCAGGCCCGGATCCTGGTCCAGAACGTCCGGGTGGTGTCCGTCGCCGGGCAGCAGCAGGTCCAGTCGCCCGACCGGGAATCCTTGCAGAACGTCATTCCGGTGACGCTGGCGCTGCAGCCCGACGCGGCGCTCGCGGTCACGTACGCCAGCTCCTTCGCCCAGCAGGTCCGGCTGGTCGGGCTGCCGCCCGGCGTGGCGCAGGACCGCAGCAAGGAGACCCGCACCTTCGACGCCGGCCACCTCGGCGGCAAGGCGATCCCGGAAGGGGAGCGGCGATGATCAAGGCCGTCGTCGCGATCGCGGACCAGGTGATCGTCCAGGAACTGCGCTCCCGGCTCGATCAGAGCGAGCACGAGGTCGACGTCGTGTTCGTCGCCGAATCGACCCAGGAGACCCTGTCCGCGGTGATCCGGCACCGGCCCGGCCTGCTCTTCGTCCATGATCAACTCGGGCCGGCGGCCGCGATGCCGATGATCCGCGAGCTGACCCTGCGGCATCCCGGCCTCGCCGTCCTGGTGGTCACCTCCAACCCCAACGTCGACGCCTACCGGTCCGCCATGGACGCGGACGCCCGCGGCGTGCTCGACTACCCGTTCGGCCTGGAGGAAGTCGATCACCGGCTCAGCGCGGTGATCGAATGGGGTGCATCGATGAGCCAGGCCCTGGCCGGCGCCCAGACCGCCGAGACCGGCAACGGTTCGGCGGGCGGCCGGGTGATCGCCGTGGCCGGCGCCAAGGGCGGGCTCGGTACGACGATCATCGCGACCCACCTGGCCTGGGACGTGGTCCGCCAGGTCAAGGGCATGCGGGTCTGCCTGGTCGATCTCGATGTGGAGAAGGGCGACGTGCCGAGCTACCTCGACGTCAGCCACCGGGTCTCGCTGGCCGATCTGGCCAAGATCAGCGAGGACCTGACGGCGCGGGCGGTGGCGGACACGGTCGTCGTCCACAACAGCGGCCTGCACCTGCTGCTGGCGCCCACCGAGATCCGCGAGACCGAGTCGATCACGCCGGCGTCGGTCCGCCAGATCGTGGCCCAGCTGCGCCGGCTCTACCAACTGGTGATCATCGACACCGGCTCGGCGGTGACCGCCACCCAGGCGGCGGCGGTCGAGTCCGCGGACCAGACCCTCCAGGTGGTCTCGGCCGACGTACCGGCGCTCCGGTCGGCGCGCCGCCAGGTGGTCTTCTGGGAGTCGCTCGGTGTGGTGTCGCCGGACAACGTCCGGGTCGTGGTCAACCGGTTCCAGCGGCGCAGCGAGATCCAGCAGGACACGGTCGACATGCTGGTGCTCGGCGAGCGGTCCGAGGTGCTGATCCCGGACCTGGACCGCGGCCTGGAGCGGGCCGGCAACAGCCGGACGCCGGCCGAGGTGCGCAACGCGGTCTGGTGGAAGAGCCTGCGCCGGATCGGCCAGGAACTCGGCGTGACCAGCCGCCGCGCCGTGACGCCGGCTGCGGCCGCCGGTCCGAACGGGACGCCGCCGGCCGACGGCACCCCGGGGGTCCGCCTACCGCCGGCTTCGGGGACGGCCGTGCCGGGACCGACCTCGCCCGGTCCGGGCCTTCCGGGACCGGCTTCGCCCGGTGCGGGCACTCGGGGGCCGACTTCGCCCGGTACGGCCAACGGGCGTCCGAACGCCCGGGCGACCGGCGAGGCCGGTCAGGTCACCGTCGAGAACGTGGTGCTGTTCCCGTTCGCGCTGATCGTGCTGGTGATCTGCCTGCAGTTGGTGCTGCTCGGCCTCTCCTTCGTCTGGTCCGGGGTCGCGGCCGACGCCGCCGCCCGGGCCGTGTCGATCGGCACCGACCCGGTGGCGGCGGCCCGGGACGTGGTGCCGGGCCCGATGGTCGACCAGGTGGTGGTCGACCGGGACGGCCCGCGGGTGGTGGTCCGGGTCAAGGCGCCGCTGCTGCTCGGCGACGGCGTGCCCCGCACCGTGACCGTCGATGTCGATCATGCGGTGGTCGAGGAGCCGAGATGATCATCGCGCGATCACGTACCGCCGAGCGGGGGACGGCCAGCATCGAGATGGTCGCCCTGGTCCCGATGGTCATGATCGTGATGATCTTGGTCTTCCAGATCCTGGCCACCGCCTACACGGCGCAGGCCGCCTCGCAGGCGGCCCGGGATGCGGCGCGGGCCTACTCGCTCGGCGAGTCGGCGCAGGCCGCCGCGGAGTCTAGTCTGCCGGGCGCGGTGCGGCTGGTCGAGGTGACGACGTTCGGCCCGGACCACGGTGTCCGGGTGGTCGTGGAGGGTCCGGCGATCCAGGTGATCGGCGACCGGACCATGATCAGGGAGGTGGTCATGCCATGAGGCGGTCGTTCTCCACCGGCTTCGTCAGCCAGGCACCCACGGCGGGACGGGAGACCGAGGCCGACGACTTCCAGGTCCGCCGGTTCAAACAGATCCTGCTCGACGAGATCGATCTTCAGGAGATGTCCGCCCAGCCGGCCGAGGAGCGCCGGGCCAGGCTGGAGCGGGTGCTGGCCCACCTGATCTCGCGCGAAGGTCTGATCCTGTCCAGCCGGGAGCGTTCGATCCTGATCCGGCGGGTGGTGGACGAGTCGATCGGGCTCGGCGTCCTGGAGCCGCTGCTGGCCGACGCGACGATCTCGGAGATCATGATCAACGGGCACGAGACCGTCTACGTGGAGCGGTTCGGCCGGCTGGAACGGATCCCGTCCGGCTTCACCTCCGAGGCCCAGCTGCTGCAGACGGTCGACCGGATCGTCTCCTCGGTGAACCGGCGGGTCGACGAGTCCAGCCCGATGGTGGACGCGCGGTTGCCGGCCGACGCCAGGATGCCGCGCGGTGCCCGGGTCAACGTCGTGCTGCCGCCGCTGTCGCTGAACGGTCCGCTGGTGACGATCCGGCTGTTCCCGAGGGCGTACGGGCTGACGGAACTCCTGCAGCGCGGCACGCTGGACCGCCCGGCCGCCGACCTGCTCGCCGCCTGTGTCCAAGCCCGCCGCAACATCATCGTCTCCGGCGGCACGGCCTCCGGCAAGACCACCCTGCTCAACGCCCTGTCCCAGTTCGTGCCGGACCGGGAGCGGATCGTCACCGTCGAGGACGCGGCCGAGCTGTCGCTGAACCAGGAACACGTGATCCGGCTGGAGACCCGGCCGCCGAACGTCGACGGGCGCGGCGAGATCACCATCCGCGACCTGGTCCGGAACAGCCTGCGGATGCGGCCGGACCGGATCATCGTCGGCGAGGTCCGCGGCGGCGAGGCACTGGACATGTTGCAGGCGATGAACACCGGCCACGAGGGCTCGCTGGCCACCGTGCACGCCAACTCCACCGACGACGCGTTGTCCCGGATCGAGACCCTGGCGACGATGAGCGACATCGAGGTGCCGTTCCTCGCGATCCGGGACCAGGTGAACAACGCGATCGATGTGATCATCCAGCTCACCCGGCACTCCGACGGCACCCGCCGGATCACCGAGATCGCCTCCGTGGTCTCGGCCCGGCGGGAGGACTACCGCCTGCAACCCCTGGTGGAATGGGATCCGCTGGCCCGTCGGTTCCGCTACCACGCCGTTCCGGAGGGCCTGCGACTCGGACTTGATCATGCCGGCGTCGGCGTACCGGGCACCTGGCCGGTGCGGGAGGGCTGAGCCGTGCCGCTGATCATGATCTACGCCGGCCTGGTGCTGTTCGTGGCGTTGTTGATCACCGGCACCGCCCAGTTCTTGATCAACACGGCGGACCAGCGGCGGCTCGTCGCGGCCACCCTGGCCGGCTCGTCGAGCCGGGAGCCGGCCGGTTCCCGGTACGCCCGCTGGAACCAGCAGTTCGTCGCCACCCGGTTCGGCCGGCTGGTCGAACGTGATCTTGCCCTGGCCGGCATCCGGCAGGCGCCGCTGACCGTCGTCCTGATCCTGGCCGGGATCACCGTCGTGGTGCCGATCGGGCTGGCCCAGTTCCTGGCGCCGGCGTTCGGCGTGCTGGGTCTGGCGGCCGGCTTCCTGGTGTTCCGGCTCTGGGTCAACCGGGCCCGGGACCGGCGGCGGGAGCGGTTCGTCCAGCAGATCCCCGAGCTGGCCCGGGTGCTGTCCAACGCGACCGACGCCGGGCTCAGCATCGCCACCTCCTGGGCGGTCGCCGAGGAGGAGCTGGCCGAGCCGGCGAAGTCGGAGATCCGGCGGCTCAACACGGCGGTCCGGTTCGGCTCGACGCTGGAGGACGCGATGCTGCAGCTGAACGAGCGGCTGCCCTCCCGCGAGGTCCGGGTGCTGATGTCGACGCTGGTGGTCAGCGCCCGCTCCGGCGGCTCGCTGGTCACCGCGCTGCGGGAGATCTCGCAGACCCTGGACGACCGCAAGGAGACCCGCCGTGAGGTCCGTACCACCTTGGCCCAGGCCCGCAGCACCAGCCTGCTGGTCACCCTGCTCGGCGTCCTGATGCTGTTCATGCTCAACGTCGTCCAGCCCGGCACGGTGGAGCGGATGACCCAGCACCCGCTCGGCCAGGTGGCCCTGGTGGTGGCGGGCGCGCTCTTCGTCGGCGGCCAACTGCTGGTGCACCGGATGACCAGGATCGAGCGCTGATGTCCCCGCTCTGGCCGGCGCTGGCCGCGACGGGCGCGCTGGTGCTGTTCCTGATGGGGTACCGGATGCTGCGCGGCCGGGTGGCCGACTACCTGGACGCCTCCGACCTGATCCTGCTCGACGACGAACGCCGCCGGGAGGCGGTCACCCGGGCGTCCCCGCTGACCCGGCTGGCCGGACGGTTCGCGACCCGGCTGCGCCGGCTGATCAGCCCGGCCGTGCTGGAGGCGCTGCAGCGGCAGGTCGACTACGCCGGCCGGCCGCCCGGCGTCACGGTGGAGAGCCTGCTCCGGCGGATGTGCTGGTGGCTGCTGCTGATGATCCCGGTCGGCGTCCTGTTCGTCGTGCAGGGGCAGCTCGTGGGGCTGCCGCTGCTGCCGGCGGTCGCCGTCCTCGTGCCGCTGATGCCGGTCGCCGCCCGGGCCCGGCGCCGCCGCGAGTCGATCGACCGGGACCTGCCGGACTTCCTCGACATCCTGGCCGTCACGGTGAGCGCCGGGATGTCCTTCCGCGGCGCGTTGGCGCGGGTCGCCGACCACTTCTCGGGCGCGTTCTCCGACGAGATCCGGCTGACCCTGGGCCAGCTCTCGCACGGCTCCAGCGTCCGGGTCGCGTTCACCGGGCTGGCCCAGCGGACCGGCTCGGTCGCCGTCCGCAGCTTCGTCACGGCGTTCCTGCAGGCCGAGGAACTCGGTGCGCCGCTGGCCACGACGCTGAACCAGATCGCGATCGACATGCGCCGGGAGAGCGCGCAGCGGATGCGGCGGAAGGCGGCCCAGACCGCGCCTCGGGTCACCCTGGTCACCTCGATGGTGCTGGTCCCGGCCTGCCTGATCCTGGTCATGGTCGGCCTGGTCATCGGCGCCGACATCGACTTCGCCGAACTGTTCGAGGCGTTCTCGTGAGCGCGTCGGCCGTCCGGCTGGCCCGGCTGGACCCGGACAGCCAGACCCGGCTGCTCGACGAACCGCAGTTCGTCCGGCTGGTCCGCGGGGTGTTCACGGCCAGGCTGGTCTTCCTCGCCCTGGCCGCACCGGCCGCGTTCCTGACCAGCTCCGGCACCGTGCTGTCCGGGGTCAGCCTGGTGCTGCTGACCGCGACCAGTCTGCTGCTCAGTCGCAGTGACCGGGTGATGCACCACCTGCTGCTGCACCCCTTGCTGGCCTCGCTGGACGTCGCGCTCACCGTACTGCTGCTGATCAGTCTGGACGCCGACCAGCCGGCCGGCCTCGCCGTCGTCTGTACGGCGCTCGCGGCCGGCCTGCTGTTCCCGGGCCGGATCCTGATCGTGCTGCTGATCCCGCTCGCCTTCGGCGCGATGGGCTCGCCCGGGCTGATCAGCTCGGCCGAGGACTGGCGCGGCTGGCTGGTCGAGCTGACCGGGATGCCCGTCCTGGTGGCCGGTGTCTGCCTGATCGGCGCCGTGATCCGCCGGTACGCCGAGCGGATGATCGAGGCCCGCGAGCAGGTACGCGAAGCAGAGGCGGCCGCCGGCGCGGCGGAGGAACGGGCCCGGCTGGCCCGCGACATGCACGACTCGGTCGGCAAGTCCCTGTACGGCATCTCGCTCAGTGCGAAGGCGCTGACCCGGTCGATCGACACCGACCCGCGGCTGGCCCGCGAGGTCGCCGAGACCCTGTCCAGCTCGGCCGAGACGGCCGCCGCCGAGGCGCGGGCTCTGCTGGTCTCGTTGCGGATCGGGGAGAGCGACCGGCCGACCATCGAGGTGCTGCGCGAGGTGGTCGACGACTGGAGCGCCGAGACCGGGACCGAGGCCGTCCTGACCTCGGTCCAGGCCGTCGACGCCGATCCGCGGGTGACCCGGGAGATGCGGCACGCGCTGGGCGAGATGCTGCACAACATCCACAAGCACGCGGCGGCGAGCCGGGTCGACGTCGTCCTCCGCGGCGACGCCGAACGGCTCGAGCTGGAGGTGTCCGACGACGGCCGGGGCTTCGACCCGGAAGCCGTGGCGGCACAGGAGCGGGACGGCCATTTCGGGCTACGGGGACTGCGGGAACGCGCCGAGAGCGTCGGCGGGACCTCCGCGGTCGAATCGACGATCGGGAAGGGGACGACGTACCGATGGACAGCACAGCGTCAGATGAACGACAAACCGGGGTCGACGTGATCACCGTCGGCATCGCCGACGACAACGCGGTGGTCCGGGCCGGCATCCGCGGCCTGCTCGCCACCACGCCCGACATCCAGGTCGTCGGCGAGGCCGGCGACGGTGCCGCCGCGGTGGCGCTGGCGAAGGCCAAGCGGCCGGTCGTCATGCTGCTGGACGTACGGATGCCGCGGCAGGACGGCGTCACCGCCGCCAGTGAGATCGCCCAACTGACCAACGTCTTGATGCTCACCTACTCGGAAGCGCCGGACGTGATCTCGGCCGCCGTACGAGCGGGGGCGAAGGGCTATCTGGTGCACGGCCACTTCGGCGACACCGAGCTGATCCAGGCGGTCCGGATGGTCGCCGGCGGCATCGGTACGTTCTCCGCGCAGACCCTGGCCGCGCTGTCCAACCCGGCCCCGAGCCTGGCCCAGCTGGCCGACCGGTTCGGCCTGTCCGAGCGGGAGGCCGAGGTGATGGACCTGATCGCGAAGGGCTCGGCCAACGCCGACATCGCCCGCGGCCTGTTCATCTCCGAGAAGACGGTGAAGAACCACATCAACCGGATCTTCGCCAAGCTGCAGGCCAACAACCGAGGCCACGCCATCTCCCTCTGGCACGCCGGCTCCTAGCGCGAGCCACACCCCCGGAGCTCTTGGCCGGCGACGTTGCGGAGGTTCCGCCCACTCGGCGCGGCCGGGATGCGAGGTGCGGACGTCGTGCGGCCGGGGCTCGACGATCGGCGTGGCAGTGGATCGGGCTGGCAGGTCGACGGTCTGGTGGGATCGGGCCCCACTGATCGCGGCTGGTTCAGCTGCGGGGATGCGCGGGTGATTCAGTTGGAACGGGTGCGCCGGCGGCGGAGGATCAGGACGGTGATCACGCCGGCGACCAGGAGCACGCCGATCAGGCCGAGGACGCCGATCAGGGCGCCCTCGATGCGGCCGGGGTCGTTCGGGCCCGCGGAGTTCGTCGCGCCGGGGGTTCCCGGTTCGGAGCCGGGGCCGCCAGGAGAGCTGGCCGGACCGGTCGGGGCGGCGGTGGACGGGTCGGGCGTCGGGGTCGGCGTCGGGTAGGCGGGGAGGCCGGTCGGGGTGCCGTCGATGGCCAGGTTGAGCTGGATCGGCAGGATCCGGCCGCTCTCCGAGTCGATGGTGGGCGACAGGCTGACCGCCAGGAAATGATCACCGCCGAAGGTGGCCGCGCCGATCGAGCCGGTCTCGCCGTCGGTGATGCTGATCTCCCGGTTCCGGATCCGGAGTTGCGGCGTGCCGGTGGTGAGCCGGGTCGGGCGCTCGAGCTCGCCGACCATCACGGTGTAGCGCTCGTGGATCGTGTTCCGGATCGGCGACAGCAGCTGCACGGCGGGGGTGAGCGCGACCGAGCCCTGGGCGCTCTCCGTACCGGGCTGTGGGAAGTCGACGGTGGCCCGGATCGTCTGGCCGGGCTGGGCGGCGATCCGGTAGAACAGGGTCTCGCCGGCGGCGATGGTGTCCCGGTAGCTGCCCGGTTTCAGCTCGGCGGCGTTGGAGAAGGCGGTGCCGCCGACGACCGTGGTCGGCTTCGCGTCGGGTACGGCCTTGGCGCCCTTCCAATCGGTGACGTTCCCCGGCAGCTCGGCCAGGTTGGTGATCGGCGGGTCCTCCCGGATGACGAGTTCGATCTTCGCGGCCGCCTTGTTGCCCTGGTACGAGTTGCGGACCACCTCGAGCAGCACCGGCCCGCCGACACACGGATCGGCCGGATCGTTGCCGCGATAGGCGGTGGTCACCGACCCGGAGTGGACCGAGGTCTCGAACGAGGCCGTACCCCCGGCCGTGTCGTTCGTGCAGGTCTCGCCCTCCGCGGTCAGCAGCCGCAGCGCCCAGGTCTCCTGGTTCAGCCCGCCGCGGTACGGCGACACGACGGTGGACAGCGCCGCGCTGACGGTCGACCCCGGCGTCCTGTTGATCTTGTAGTAGCGCGGCTTCTCGCTGGCGTCGTAGCTGTCCAGGTACTGCCCGGGCGCGGCGACCGGGGCATCGGCCCGGTCCAGGCTGCCCTTGATCGGCGTACCCGACATGGTGAACGGCCGCAGTGCCCGCTTGGTCAGCTTCTGCAGCGAGTCGGTGAGGTCCTCGGTGTCCTCGGCGTCGTAGTAGCTGCCGTCGGTGACGTCGACGATGCAGCGCAACTGCTGCCGGGCCTTGGAGTTGACGTCGAGGCCGATCGCGTTGAACTGCAGGTCGACCCCGGCCGCGGCGAGCTTCTCGGCCACCGGGCACGGGTCGGGGACGCAGTTCTCCTCGCCGTCGGAGACCAGCACGACGACCCGCTTGCCGTCGTTGCCGAGGTCCTTGACCGACTGCTCCAGCGCGTACGAGATCGGGGTCTCGCCGACCGCGTCGAAGGAGTCGATCGCCTGATGCATCCTGGCCCGGTCCAGCGGACCGACCGGCATCACGGATTTCGTGTCCTGGCAGGCCTTCGGGTTCTCGGCCTTGGGTTCCTCGATCTCGGAGCCGTACACCCGCAGGCCCACCTGGGTGCCGTCCGGCAGCGCGTCGGCGACCTGCTTCAGTGCGGTACGGGCCGCGGCCAGCTTGGTCCCGCCCGAGGAGATCTTCTCGTTCATCGAGCCGGACACGTCGAGCAGCAGCAGGATCTTGACCGGCTCGTCGGCGCGGGCGAACTGCCCGGTTGCCGTGGCGAGGGTCCCGGCCAGGACGAGGGCGAGGACCGCGACGAGCACCCGCCGGACCCGCATCCGCTGTGCCATCGTCGCTGGTCCTCCTGGGCCTCGGTCGACTCGCTGTCCCAAGGCTACGGGAGCGGACGCGCCGCGAGGGAGAGGCGAGCGGGCAGCTTGGGCCCGCGATTGGGCCTCTGGACCCATGGCTCGGGGGCCGGATCGCCGTAGTTTGAGGTCATCGAGACCAACCCGGGAGACCGGGATCCAGAAACTGAATCGGCTGGTCAGAGCCGGGAACCGGAAGGAAAGCATCATGGACAAGCTGTTCGTCACGCTGTACGTGTGGCAGCTCACCGTGGCTGACAAGCTGCGGGCCCGGCGTGAGGCCGGTCAGGGGACGCTGGAGTACGTGGGCATGATCGCGGTCGCCGCGGTGATCATCATCGCGGTGGTCGGAGTGCTCAACAAGGCCGCGCTCGGCACCTGGGTCGAGGGCTTCATCAACGCGGTCAAGGGCGCCGTGAAGGTGCCCGGGACCTGATCGGTCCGGGTGATCCGGCGGTGGCCGGGGTGGGGCGATCCCACCCCGGCCATCGGCGGTTTCCACGGTGGGGAAGGAGATCTCGGTGGTGAGCGGGTACGGCAGCCGACGGGCCGACCGCGGTTCGGGTCCGGTGACCGTGGTCCTGGTCCTCGGCATCTGCGCGCTGCTGTTCGTCATCGGCGTGGTCGCCGTCGGCGCGATGGCCCGCGAGGAACGGTCGGCCGCGCAGCACGCCGCCGACGCGGCCGCGCTGGCCGGCGCGCAACGGATCCTGGACGACCTGCCGGGCCTGCTGGTGGACGGCTTCGCGGTGGTGACCAGCCTGCCCGAGCTGGCCGGTGCGGGCCCCTGCGGGCAGCGCGGCAAGGTCCGGGCGGCCGAGCTGGCGACGGCCAACGGCGCCACCCTGACCTCGTACTGCTGGAACGTGCTGTCCGACCGGGTGACGGTGACCGTGCGGCTGAATCACACCGCCGAGGGCGAACCGGCCACCGCCGAGGCCGAGGCGGAGACCCGGTTCGCGCTGGCCCGGTGCACGATCTCGGCCGACTTCGTCACGCCGACGCCCACCCCGACGCCGACTCCGACGCCGACCGGTCCGACGCCGACACCGACCGGACCGCCACCTTCGCCACCGCCTCCGCCGCCGGTGGAGACGTCGATGGACTGCGGGTTCGGCGCGCTGGAGTTGATCTTCGACCCGGGCACGCTGCGGTTCACGTTCGTCGACCTCGAGCTCGCCCTGGCGGACCTACGGCCGCGGCTGACCGGCTGATCATCGGGCGGCGAACCGGTCCCGGAGCCAGCGGTACGGATGGAAGGCCGGCAGCCGGCGGCCGATCAGGGCGACCAGCAGCGGCCCGGCCAGCCACGGCGCGCCGGCGAGCAGTCCCGCCGCCGGCCCTGCGTCGGCCGCCACCACGACGGCGGTCAGCCAGCCGACCAGGATCGGGATCCCGCCGCCCCAGAGCACACACCGGAGCCGGGTCCGGTCCGCCCGCTCGGTGACGACGACGCCGACCAGGGCGGCGTAGCAGCCGAGCAGCGCCGCCGCGAACGACAGCCGGACCGGCTCGGTGGTGGCGCTGCCGGACAGGGTCGCCGACATGCCGGCACCGGCGATGATCAACGAGACCAGTGCCGCCGCCCAGCCGGCTCCGAGGTTCTTGATCATGCCGACCACCGTACGGAGTCGAGCACCTGGTCGGTCCGGCCCGCGGTCAGCCGTTCGGTGCCCAGCACCGCCAGGATCGCCGTCGTGCCGGCGTTCTCGGTGATCAACACCGTGCCGCGGTAGTTGATCTTGGGCGCCGGCCGGTAGGCGAGCGGTGACCGCAGTGCCGGCGAGCCGTCCCGGGTGGTCCGGCTGCGGGCCGGTCCGGCCGCGAGGCCCGGCAGGCCGCCGCCGGCGCCGGACGCGAGCAGCAGCCCGAACGCCTCCTCGGGGGCGACCCCGGCCAGGTCGGCCCGGGCCAGCACGATGATCGACGGCACACCGCCTTCGACGAACTGGCCGTGCCACTGCCAGCCGGCCCGCGGCGGGTCCAGGGCCCGGACCGTGGCCGGCACCTCGAAGCCGAACCGGCCGAGCAGGATCGGCGCCGCCTGCGCCCTTGGGCTGCCGGCCGCCACGGCCAGCGCCGTGAGACCGAGCCCGATCAGGGACCGCCGGGACCAGCGCCGGACCGGCTCGCCGTGGTCGATCATGGTCGCCCGCAGGCCGGGTCGTCGACCAGCGACCGGGCCGATCCGTCCGGGCGCGGCGCCACCTGCTGGACCGAGGCGAGCCGGACGCCGGCCCACTCGGTCCGGCGGGAGAGCCGGACCTCCTCGCCGGCCCGGCTCAGCGCCGTCGCGGCGGCAACGCCCTGGTAGCGGAGCACCGTCACGGTCGCGCCGCGGCTGAACCAGCTGGCCAGCCGGTTCTTCGGGTCCGGCGCGGCGAGCCCGAACAGCTCCGTCGCGGACACGGCCAGGCCGCCCGGCCGGCTCAGCCACGCCTCGGCCAGTTCCCGTTCGTCGTCGGCGCGGATCGGCAGGTCGACGTACCCGATCGAGACCGAGTCCTTGATCGCCGGGCCGCCGTCGATCAAGGAGCCGCCGGCGACGACCATGATCAACACCCGGGTCAGCCGGGCGTCGGCATCCCTGGTCCAGCTGACCGTCCCGGCGGCCTCGCGCTCCGCGATCAGGCCGGTGACCGGCGCGGTCACGGTGAGCTGGCGGTCGGTGGTCCGGTAGCGCGCGGTGGCCGGGCGGTCGTCGTCCAGGGTCAGCCGGCCGGGCTCCGGGGCCGGCGTCTTCGGCGCGTCGTCGATCACCGGGAACGGTGCCTCGCGCAGCGCCACGGTGCTGTACCGCACGGTCGGCGGCGGCGTCGCCGGCCCGGCGGCCGGGTGCACCAGCCGGGCGAACAGCGCCATCGCGGACCGGCTGCGGGCCTGATGATCATGATGGTGCTCCAGCAGGGCGGCGAGTTCGCCGACGTCCTGACCGGCCGGCACCAGCCACTCCGTCTGGGCCGGCAGCTCCAGGCCCGGCGCCGGGTACCGGGACCGGCGCGGCTCGCCGGCCAGCACCGCCGGAGGTTCGGCGGCCGTGGGCGGGCCGGCCTGGACCACGGTGTCGCCGGACCTGGTCCGGCTGGTGGTCAGGACGAGCCCGCTGGGCAGCGTCGCCGTCTCGGTCCGTACCTCGGGCAGTGCGGTGTCCAGCCCGGCCAGGAAGCGGCAGCGCGGTTCGCCCAGCCGGACCGAGTCGAAGGCGGGCAGCGGATCGCGGCAGGTGGCCAGGCCGAGCGAGCCGACCAGGCAGGCGATCCGGGACACCGCGGCCTGCCGCGGGCCGAACGCGAAGCTCATCAGGCCGGCGATCGCGATGGCGGCCAGCCCGGCGACGATCAGCCGGTCCAGGATCCGCATCCGCAGACCGACGCGCTCAACGGAACGTCGTAGCCGAGCCACCGCATCCCTTCCGCAACCGTCCGGGGAGCAGAGTGCGTCGAGCACCCTCCTGGGCGGATCTTAGTACTGTGTCGCCACAGCACTGACGGAACGGAGGTACGTCGAGCGGGGCTTCAGGATCCTGCTGTCACATGGAATCGGGGACCGGGAGGTCCGTCACGGCGACCACGGCGGTGTCCTCGACGGTGCCGTCGCCGCGAACGGTCAGGTCGTGCTGGACCAGGCTGGTCCCGGTCACGGTCCACAGTGTGACCGACCAGGCATCCCCGTCGGCGACCGGCCGCGGTGCGGTGATCCTGGAACCGAGTTCCTTGATCAACTCATCCCGGGCCTCGGCCTGCGCGGCGGTCGGCTTCGGCAGCCACTTGATGTCGCCGACCCGCTCCACCCGATAGGACCACTTCCGGAAGTCGCGGATGGTGTCGAGGAAGGTCCGGGCGACGTCGGCGGCGGTGTCCGCGGTCGGTTCGCTGCCGCGAACCACCGCGTTGAAGGCGTCCGGGCGGCCGGTCAGGAGCTGCACCTCATCGGTGTCGGACAGCGCGACGTAGACCCGGCGCGGGTGGTTCGCGCCGTAGTGCAGGACGTCGATCAGGAGCCACCCGTCGAGCCACTCCGCGGGAACCTCGGTGAGCGTCGTGCGGCCGTCCTCGACCAGGGTCGCGGTGTCCGGGGAGACGGGCTGCAGGGCCCGTGCGAGTCGGGTACGCAAGTCACCCTCCTGACCGTTCGAAGGTGGGCTGCTGGGCGGGTCGGTGGGCGGCGGCGTGCTGCCGGGCGTGCACCCGCCGAGGACCATCGCCACGACGGCGACGATCGCGGTGAGGAGCGGCGCCTTCCGCACGGGATCCCCTTCCATGGCAGCGGTGCGGCCAGTCTTCCACAGGCCGGGGCGACGCTCGCGGCGTGACATCTCAGTGCACCCGATCCCAGGCCGAGCCGTAGTAGTCGACGTAGGACTGACCGTTGTTCGAGGTGGTGATCGAGCCGTTGTAGAAGCCCTCGGCGACCGCGGCCCGGCCCGCCTGGTCCGCCTCCGCTGCCGTACGGCCGTCCCGGATCGCCTGGTCGTAGGCGGTGGTGTAGTTCTGCTCGGACTGGTTGGTGCCGACCGAGTGACCGGCGGCCCGGAACTCGCGGGCCGCGTAGATCTGCTGGATGGTGCCGTCGATCTCCTCGTCGATGGCGCCGCGGACGTAGGCCTCCCGGTCCGGGTTGCCGATGTCGGCGCTGCGGCCCTCGGCGGTGTAGCGGGCGTGGTTCGCCTCGTGCACCAGGACGGCGGCGTCCTCGTAGCCGGGACCCATGACGATCTTGGTGCCGTCCCAGTAGGCGCCGGTCGCGTTCGGGTCGATCACGACCTCGATGCCCTGGTCGGCCAGCCACTGCAGGGTCTGCCGGCCGCGTTCCGTGGAGAGCATCGTCTCGACCAGGTCGGAGTCCGCGTCCAGTCCCTGCGGCAGGTCGACCGGCGGGTCGGCTTGATCATCCGGGCAGCCGATACCGAACAGGTCGCAGTACCACAGGGTGTCGTCGCCGCCGTCGTCGTTCGCGGCGCAGCCCCAGCCGAAGACGTCGCAGACCCAGGGCTCCGGATCCTGCTGATCCTGGTCCTGGCTGGGGTTCTCGGCGCAGCCGCCGGAGCCGAGTGTGATCACCTTGCAGAGCGCGGAGCCGGCCAGGCCGCGGAACTCGGAGTGCTGCGCGGCCAGACTGATCACGACGCCGATCACGATCACCGCGGCGGCGGCGATCGCGGCGACGTACTCGAGCGTGGCCTGGCCGCGCTGTCCTCGCCGGTCCGTCGTGATCATGAATCCATCCTGGTCGGGCGTGGTGCGGCCGGCGAGAGTCCAGGGACCCAACGGCCGGCTGGGGCCCTGGGCCCAGGGACCCAGGGGCAGTAAGGTCCTGATCATGGCCACCGAACGCGTCTTCGGGCCGGGGCCGCACCGGCTCCGCTGCAACGGGACGGACGTCGCGCCGCTCGCCGTCGCGGAGTCGTACCGGAGCCGGCAGCGCGGCCTGCTCGGCACCGACGCCGTGATCGGCGCGCTGTGGATCACCCGCTGCCCGTCGGTGCACATGATCGGCATGCGCTACCCGATCGACGTGGCCGTGGTGGATCGGGCCGGGCTGGTGCTGTTGATCAAGACCCTGCAGCCGTGGACCGGTGGGACCTGGCCGCGACGCGGGGCCAGCGCCACCATCGAGGCCGGCGCCGGTGCGATGGCCGGGTGGGGGATCGAGGTGGGCGGCGTCCTGGAGATCGTCCGGGCCGAACCGGCTACCGGGGATGCTCCAGCTGCTGCTGGATGAGCTTGGCGAAGGCCGCGTGACCCTTCGCGTTCGGGTGGAAGCTGCTCGGGTCCACCAGCATCAGCCCGGGACCGCCCCAGTCCAGGTCGTTGAACCAGGGGTCGTCGCTACCGAGTCCGTGGCCGCGGAAGGCGTCGGTCGGGTCGACGTACTCGACGCCGGCCTCGGCGGCCGCGGAGGCCAGTACGGCGTTGAGATCCCCGGCCCGCTCGTTCATCCATTCCTGATCCTCGGCGAACAGCAGGTTGCCGTAGTCGTCGTCCGGGTCCTCCACGAACAGGGGCGGGTAGCCGACGACGATGATCCGGGCGTTGGGTGCCTGCTGCCTGGCCTTCTGGTAGAGGTCGACCAGCTCGGACCGCAGTTCGGGCAGTCGCTTCGTGATCCGCTGATCATGCTTCTCCTGGCAGGAGTCGATCAGCCCGACGCCGCGCTCGCCGTTGATCACGCAGTCCCGCAGCACGTCGGCGAAGCCCAGGTCGTTGCCACCGACCGAGAGCGTGACCAGTGACGTGTCGTCGTTCAGCGCCGCCAGCTGCGGGTCCTCGCCGGTGTTGTCGCCGTTGGGCTGGTCGAAGTCGTCGATCACCGCCCCGGAGCAGGCCACGAAACCGCTGCCGTCGGCGAAGTCGTTGTCGGCGGCCAGGATCTGGGCGTACGCGTTCTTCGACCGGTGGCACCGATTGTGATTCTCCTCGTCGTCGTTGAACGGCCACAGGTCGTTCCGGTCGTCGAAGTCGGTGCCCTGCTCGTAGTCCCAGGCTCCTTCCCCGGAGGCGAAGCTGTCGCCGAGAGCGACGTACTTGCCGGTCAGGGCCTGCTGGTACGGGGTCAGCGTCAGCCGGTTCACGCAGTTGGTCTGCTGGGTGATCGAGCAGATCGCCGCGGCGGCCATGGCCTGGACCTGGCCGCCGAGCCCGGCCAGCGCGATCCCGATGATCAACACCGCCGCGATCCCGACCGTGGCGACGTACTCGAGGATCCCGGTGCCGCGGTCGGGCCGGCCCTGGCGGGCGAGCAGCTTGCTGATCATGAACCGACGGTACGGTTGCGCAGCGACCCGGCGCCTGAGCCCGGAGGCCCAATTCCGCTGGGTCCCCGGGCCCAAGATCAACTTTGCGCTTCCATGATCGACAACGGCCGCCGGACGGGGGCGTCCGGCGGCCGTTGATGGGGGGTCGGGCTACTTCGGAACGGCGGCGATGGCCTGCTCGAGCACCCTCGGGTCGGGGTCGTGCCGCAGGCTGTAGGAGAGGAAGACGATCATGGTGTTGCCGCGGCGGAAGAAGGCCAGGTCGGTGATCAGTCCCGGATCGGTGTCCGGGCTCTGCCGCCAACTGACGACCCCCGGGCCGGCCGAGTCCAACCGCAGCGGCTTGATCAGGAAGGTGGCGCTCTTCGTCTCCCGGGTGCCGGTGGCGACGTAGGAGGCGCAGCCGGGGACCTGGCCGGCGAGGCCGGTGATCACCTGCTCGGCGGTGTCGTCGGCGTAGTGCCGGACGTACTGCTGCACGAACGGGCCGAACGGCCCCATCGAGAACCGGGCACTGGCCGTGGCGGCCGGTTCCGACGGTTCCAGATCGACCCCGCAGACCTGGGTCCGGTAGCCGGTTCTCGGGTCGTTGCTCGGCCGCCAGTCCTTCGGCAGGTCGCCGACGCTGATCAGATAGTCCTCCGGCCGGACCTCCGGCGGCGGGACCGGCTCCGGGGCCTGCTGGCAGGCCGTGACCACGGTGGTGATCACCACGGCGAGCAGCAGCAGCGGCAGCCGCGGTACCCGGCCGGTCACGGCGTGTCCGGGGACCGGTCGGCGCACCCCGGCTGCGGGGTGAGGGAACAGAAGGCCTGGCTCGTCAGGGCCCGGAGCTCGCTGCGCCAGCCGGCCAGCGCGATGCCGATCACCAGCACGACGGCCAGGGCCACCACGCCCACGTACTCGAGGACGCGGGCCGTGTGGGGCCGTCCCGCCGCGGCTGCCCGTACCCGAGAGTTGATCATGGTCCGAATCTAGGCCGGACCCGCGCCCCGGCGCCTGAGCCCGGAGGCCCAACCCGCCTGGGCCCCTGGGCCCAACGGTCAGCCGGTCGGGACCAGCAGGGTGATCGCGAGTGCGACCAGGACGCAGCCGAGCGCGATCCCGGTGACCAGCCAGGCCCGCCGGATCGGTTCGCCGGGGCGCCGGTTCACCACCAGGCCGACGATCGCGGCGGCCAGGCCGATCAGGGCGACCAGTCCGACGAACTTGCCCTTGGTCGCCTCGGCCATCGCCGCGGCGGACCGGGACAGCTGGAAGTTCAGCACCAGCGCGACGAAGAGCATCGCCAGATTGGCCGGAACCGCCAGCAGCGCGAGCAGCCAGGCGGCGGTCCGGGGGGTCATGCCGGCGGGCCTTCCCGCCGGGCGATCAGCTGACAGGTGACCCGGGCGGTGCAGACCCGCGTGCCCTGGTCGTCGGTGAGGACGACCTCGTAGGTCGCGATCCGGGAACCCCGGTGCAGCGGGACCGCGGTGCCGGTCACCCAGCCCTCCCGGACCGCCTTGTGGTGGGTGGCGTTGAGGTCGACCCCGACGGCCACCTTGTCGGGCAGGCCGTGCGCCGACGCACCGATCGAGGCGAGCGTCTCGGCGAGCACGCAGGAGGCGCCGCCGTGCCAGAGCCCGTACGGCTGGGTGTTGCCGGTCACCGGCATCCGGCCGACCACCCGGTCGGGGGAGGCCTCGAGGAGTTCCAGTCCCATGCGTCCGTCCAGCGCACTGGACAGCGTGGTCACCCAGTCGGGCAGCGCAGCGGTCATTCCAGAAGGGTAGCCAGGGACGATGGCAGATTCTGGGCAGATTCCGGGAGCGGACCAGCGAGTTGCAGATGAGAATCATTATCAGTTAGCTTTCGTTGGTGATCATGGACGCCCAGGTGCCCTCGGTGGGGTTGCGCAGGGCCGCCGACGTCCGGGTCCGGCTGGCCCGTCGGACCGCACTGCTGTGCGTCGTCCTGACGTTGTCGACCATGGTGCTGGTCGTGATCTCGGGAGCGGTCGGCTCGGTCGCGGTGAGCCCGGTCGAGGCGGCTCGCCTGGTGGTCGGGCACCTGCTGCCGGGGATGCCGTGGATGGCGGACGGATCCCTGACGCCGTTGCAGGACCAGGCGGTCTGGCAGTTCCGGCTGCCGCGGGCCCTGCTGGCGGGCTTGGCCGGCGCCGGGCTGGCGCTGGCCGGGGCCCTGATGCAGGTGACGGTACGGAACCCGCTCGCCGAGCCGTACATCCTGGGCGTGTCCTCGGGCGCGAGCGTCGGCGCGGTGCTGGTGATCGTCTTCGGCTCGGCGGTGCTGGGCGGGCTGTCGCTGAACCTGGCCGCGTTCGGCGGCGCACTGGCCGCGTGCGGCTGCGTGTGGGCGCTGGCCCGGAAGAACGGAGCGCTGTCGCCGACCCGGATGATTCTCGCGGGCGTCGCGCTGGGCACCCTGTTGAGCGCGGTGACCAGCTACCTGACCATCTCCACCGATGCGCAGAACGTCGTCAGCGTTCTGTTCTTCCTGCTCGGGAGTGTGTCGGCGGCGACGATGGCGAGCCTGGTCGGCCCCGCGGTCGCGGTGCTGGTCGCCGCGTTGATCGCGGCCCTGCTGGCCCGCTCGCTCAACGCGCTGATGACCGGTGACGAGTCGGCCGTCTCGCTGGGCATCGACGCGTCCCGGCTGCGCGGCGTACTGCTCGTCGTGGCCTCGCTGCTGACCGGCACCGTCGTCTCGGTCGCCGGCGGGATCGGGTTCGTCGGCCTGGTCGTCCCGCACGTCGCGCGGATCGCGGTCGGCGCGGACCACCGCCGGCTGCTTCCGGTGACGCTGCTCGGCGGGGCGTCGTTCCTGATGATCGCGGACCTGCTGGCCCGTACGGTCGCGGCGCCCACCGAGATCCCGCTGGGCATCCTGACCGCCTTCGTCGGCGCCCCCTTCTTCCTGTGGCTGATGCGGCGCGACGGTGCTGAGCGGGCGGGGTTCGGCCGGTGAAGGTCGAGTTCGACGGCGTCACCGTCACCCTCGGCGGGCGGGACGTGGTCCGGGACGCGTCGCTCGCGGTGGAACCGGGCACCGTGGTCGGGCTGGTCGGGCCGAACGGCAGCGGGAAGTCCTCGCTCCTGCGTACCCTCTACCGGGTCCTGGCGCCGCGGCTGGGAACCGTACGGATCGACGGGCTGGACGTGCGGCGGCTCACCGGTCGGCAGGCGGCCCGCGCCGTCGCGGTCATGCTCCAGGACCCGCCGACCGACTTCGACCTCAGCGTCCAGGAGACGGTGCTGCTCGGCCGGGCCCCGCACCACGCCTCGTTCGGGCGCGACACGCCGGCGGACCTGCGGATCGTCGACGAGGCGATGCGCCGGGCCGAGATCACCGACCTCGCCGACCGGATGGTCGCCACCCTCTCCGGCGGGCAGCGGCAGCGGGTCATGCTCGCCCGCGCGCTGGCCCAGCAGAGCCCGGTGCTGGTGCTGGACGAACCCAGCAACCACCTCGACATCAGCCACCAGCACGAACTGATGAGCACCGTCCGGGGCCTCGGCCGTACGGTGATCGCCGCGCTGCACGACCTGAATCTCGCCGCGCAGTACTGCGACCGGGTCGTCGTCCTCGCGGCCGGCCGCGTGATCGCCGACGGCCCGCCGACCCGGGTGCTGACGCGCGAGTTGATCAGCGCCATCTTCGAGGTCGAGGTCCGGATCCTGGGCGATCGCGACCAGCCGGTCTTCGCCTTCCACCGCCGCGCCGCCGCTGCCGGCGGTCGGCCGATCCGCACAGAAAGCAGTGTCCGCCCATGATCCTCGTTCCTCGCGCCCTCGTCCGCGCCGCGGTCGTCCTCACCGCCGGGACCCTGTTCCTGACCGGCTGCGGGTCGTCCGTGACGGCTCCTCCGGCACCGAGCGGTGGCGCCGCCGCCGCGGTGCGGCTGGTGAACTGCGGCCGTGAGGTCGTCGTCGACGGCGTCCCCGAGGCCGCGGTCGGGATGCATCCCGCGCAGACCGAACTCATGCTGCGGCTCGGCCTGGCCGATCGGCTGGCCGGGCAGGCCCAGGCCACGGCGCAGGCCCTGCCCGACGACGTGGCCCCGCTGGCGAAGGACGTACCCGTCATCGGTGGCGTCAAGCCGCCGAGCCGGGAGGACCTGCTGGCCGTCGAACCGGACTTCGTCTATGCGCCGACCACCTACGAGTTCACCGCGGAACAGGGCTTCGCCAGCATCGAACAGCTCGAGCAGGCCGGCGCCGCCGTCTATGTCGCGGGCGGGGGCTGCCAGGAACGCCGGATGACCGGCGAGGTCCGGGACCTGTTCGCCGATCTGGAGCACCTCGGCCGGATCTTCGGGGTCGAGGACGCCGCCGCCGAGCTGGTGGCCTCGAGCCAGGCCGAGCTGGACCAGGTCGCCGCGGCCGTGGCCGGGGTGGACCGGCTGCGGGTCGCCCAGGTGTACGTCGACGGCACCACGTTGCAGGCGATCGGCGCCGGCGTCGAGTACGACATCCTGCGCCAGGCCGGCGCCGACAACGTCTACGCACCGGACCAGCCCGCGTTCGCCGAGTTCTTCGCGGCCACGATCACGCCGGAGTCGCTGGCCGCCGAGCAGCCGGAGGCGCTGGTGTTCGCCGCGTACGACGAGCAGCACGAGGCCGCGACCCGGAAGTACCTGACCACGACGTTCCCGGACCTGCCGGCGGTCCGCGACGGGCGGCTGATCGCGGTCTCGACGTCCGACATGTTCCCCGGCACGCTCGGCAATGTCTCGGTGGTCCGGCGGATCGCCGAACAGCTCTACCCGGACGCCTTCTGAGCCGTGATCCACCGCCGTCTGCTGCAACTCGCCGGTGCCGTCCCGGGCGCCGTCCTCGGGCTCGCCGCGATCGGGATCCTCATCGCCGCGCTCCAGGTCGCCTTCGCGATCACCGCGGGCTCGGTGATCGCCGCCCTGGTCCGCGGCCCGGGCGACCCGTGGCCGGCCCTGGCGACCCTGGCCGCCGTCACCGCGGCTCGCGGGCTGCTGATCTGGGTCCGGGAGCCGGTCGCGGCCCGCGCCGGCGCGGCGGTAAGGATCCGGCTGCGCCGGCGCCTGCTGGGCCGGCTGGCCGCCGTGCCGGCCGCCGAACGGGACTCCGGGCAGGCCGCCGCCACGGTGATCGACGGGGTCGAGGGCCTGGACGCCTACTACACCCGCTACCTGCCGCAGCTGGTCGTCGTGCTCGTCGTGCCCGCGGCCGTCGTGGCCGTCACGCTGACGTACTCGCTCACCGCGGGGCTGGTGCTCGCCGGCGCCGCGGCGATCGCCGTGATCGCGCCGCGGGCCTGGGACGCCCGGCTGCTGCGCAACGGGAGACAGCGCTGGGAACGGTTCGCCCGGCTGTCCTCGGACTATGTCGAGGCCCTGCAGAACATCCCGCTGCTACGGACCTTCGGCGCCGCCGGCCGGACCGCCGCCCGGCTGGCCGACGACGCCGAGGGGCTGCGCCGCTCGACGATGGCGCAGTTGCGGTTGTCGCTGGTCGAGACCGGGTTGAGCGCCCTGGCCGTTCACCTGGGCACCGTCCTGGCCGTGATCGCCGCCCTGGCCGCGGTCGTCGGCGGCCGTCCGGAGGCCGCCGCCGTCACCGTCCTGCTGCTGGCGCGCGAGTGCTTCCGCCCGGTGCAGGAGCTCGGCGCGAGCTGGCACGCCGGTTATCTGGGCCTGACCGCGGTCGACGGGCTGGACCGGCTGCTCTCGTACCCGACCGGGATCGTCGAGGAGGGGACCCGGACCGAGCCCGCCGGGCGCGGTGCGGTGGAGGTCGACGACGTCGGCTACCGCTATCCGGGAACGGACCGCGGCGTCGTCGGCCTCACCCTGCGGATCGCTCCCGGCGAGACCGTCGCCGTGGTCGGCCGGTCGGGATCCGGGAAGAGCACCCTGGCCCGGCTGCTCGAGCGCGACGTCGACCCCGCGTCGGGCCGGCTCCGGATCGACGGTACGGACCTGCGCGGCTACACCCACCAGGCCCGCAGCCGCAGCGTCGTCGTGGTGCCGCAGGACCCGGTGTTCTTCGCCTGGACGGTCCGCGACAACCTCCGCCTCTACCGGCCCGATGCGACCGCTGCCGAGGTCGAGCACGCCGCCGAGACCGCCCAGCTGCGGGACGTGATCGGCGGGCTTCCCGACGGTTACGACACCGTGCTGGCCGAGAACGCCGAACAGCTCTCCGGCGGCCAGCGGCAACGGCTGGCGATCGCCCGGGCACTGCTGTCGGCAGCTCCGGTGCTCGTGTTCGACGAGGTCACCTCCGCCCTCGACCTCGACACCGAACGGCGCGTCATGGACGCCGTCGCGGCGGCGACACCCGATCGGACCAAGCTGCTCATCGCGCACCGCGACACGGCCTGTACCCACGCGACCCGGTGGATCGCGCTGGATCAGGGGCGCATCGCCGACACCGGCGACGGCCCGCCGTCGGCACGGGCTGCGCTGGCGGGAGGGACCGGATGAGGACCGTGCTCCGGCTGCTGCCGATCATCGCCGAGCGGCGCGCCCTGTTCGTCGAGACCGTGCTGTGGAGCGTGGTCACCCAGCTGGCCGTCCTCGGGATCGCGCTCGGCCTGGCCTTCACCGTCGGCCGCGTCGTCGCGGGCGCGCCCGTACCGCTTCCTGGTCTGGCCGGCGGACTCAGCGGGCTCGCGGTCCTGGCCGCGCTCACAGCATGGCGGGAGTCCTGGGTCGCGCACGACCTCGCCTACCGCATCATCGGCGATCTCCGGGGCCGGGTGTTCGACGTCCTGCGGCGCGCGCTGCCCTCGCGCCGCCGGTCGCACCGCAGCGGCGACCTCGCCACCACCGTGATGGCCGACATCGAGACCCTCGAATGGCTGTACGCGCACACGGCGGCGCAGACCCTCAGCGCCCTGCTGATCCTGGTCGTCGGCGTGGTCGTGTCGGCGTCCCTGAACCCCCTGCTGCTGATCGTGTGGCTGCCGCTCCTCGTCGTCGGCGTCGTCGTCCCGCTGCTCACCGGCGCCCGGGCACGTCGCGACGGCGAGCGCCTGGCCGCCGGCGCCGCGGCCCTCCGGGCCGACCTCCTCGACGTGATCCGCGGGCTGCGGGAGCTCACCGGGGCGCAGGCGCTGGACCGGCAGCTGGACCGGCTGACCGAGGACACCCGGGCCCAGGCCCGGCTCCAGGTGCGCGAGGCGGCGCGGCTCGGGGCGGAACGGGGCATCGCCGACGGCACACTCGCCCTCGCGGCCCTCGGCGCGATCCTGATCGTGGTGGTGGACCGGACCGGGATCTCGGCCGCCGACATCCCGCTCGCGGTCGCGGTCGCCGTCGCGGGCCTCGGACCGGCCGCGCAGATCGCCGACCTGCTCCGCAACGCCGGCACACTGCGCGCGGCGGCGGAACGGATCACCGGCGTGCTCGCTGAGCCGCCGGCCGTCGTCGATCATGAGCCCGGTGCGGGTGGCGGGGTACGGGCCGAGGCCGGGCTCGTCCTCGATCAGGTGTCGTTCGGGTACGAACCCGGGCGGCCCGTGCTGCACCGCCTCACGCTGCACGTACGTCCCGGCGAGACGGTCGCCCTGACCGGGCCGTCCGGAGCGGGGAAGACGACCGCCGCCCGGCTCGCGTTGCGGCTCTGGGACCCCGACGCCGGCTCGGTCCGGATCGACGGGACGGACCTGCGCCGGCTGGGCGACGACGAACTCCGGGCCGCCGTCGCGGCCGTACCGCAGTCCTCGCCGCTGCTGCGCGGCACGATCCGCTCCAACCTCGTCCTCGGCGATCCCGGCGCGACCGAGGCCATGATCAACGCCGCGGCCCGGTCCGCGGGGCTGCTCGACCGGCAGAGCGCGCTGCCGCTCGGCCTGGACACGCCGGTCGGCGAGCACGGCACCGGGCTCTCCGGCGGGCAGCGGGCCCGGGTCGCCCTGGCCCGGGCCCTGCTCCGCGACCCCCGGGTCCTGGTGCTGGACGAGGCCACCGCCTCGCTCGACCCGGACGCGGACGCCGTGATCATGGAGTTCCTGCAGCGCTCCGCCGACCGGGCGACCCTGCTGATCGCGCATCGCCCGGACACCATCGCGGCGGCCGATCGCCGGGTCCGGCTGCCGGCGCACGACGACTCCTCAGCCTGACCGCCCTGACTGTCCGAGGTTGTCGCTAGAGTCGCCTGCGTGTCGACCATCACCGAACCCGCAGCGTCCGCCCCCGCCGAGGCGGGCGAGCGCCCGCGCCTGCTGCTGATCGACGGCCATTCGGTCGCCTACCGGGCCTTCTTCGCGCTGCCGGTGGAGAACTTCAGCACCAAGACGGGCCAGCACACCAACGGCGTCTTCGGCTTCACGTCGATGCTGATCAACGTCCTGCGGGACGAGCAACCGACCCACCTCGGGGTGGCGTTCGACGTGTCCCGGAAGACGTTCCGGTCCGAGCTCTACACCGAGTACAAGGCGAACCGGAGCACCTCGCCGGACGAGTTCCGCGGCCAGGTCGACCTGGTCAAGGAGGTGCTGAACGCCCTCAACATCGCGCACGTCGACAAGGAGGGCTTCGAGGCCGACGACATCATCGCGACCCTGGCCAAGCAGGCCGAGGCCGAGGGCTTCGACGTGCTGATCTGCACCGGCGACCGGGACGCCCTGCAGCTGGTCTCCGACCACGTGACTGTGCTCTACCCGCGCAAGGGCGTCTCCGACCTGGCCCGGATGACGCCGGAGGCGGTGCAGGAGAAGTATTTCGTGTCGCCGCAGCGCTACCCGGAGCTGGCCGCGCTGGTCGGGGAGTCCAGCGACAACCTGCCGGGCGTGCCCGGGGTCGGGCCGAAGACCGCGGCCAAGTGGCTGGAGAACTACGACGGCCTGGAGAACCTGTTCGTCCACGCCGGCGAGATCAAGGGCAAGGCGGCGGAGGCGTTCCGGGAGCGGATCGAGGACGTCCGGCGGAACCGGCAGGTGAACGCGCTGGTCACCGACGTCGAGCTGCCGATCACGGTGACCGACCTGCTCCGTCGCGACTGGGACCGGGAGGCCACCCACCAGCTGTTCGACGGGCTGGAGTTCCGGGTGCTCCGGGACCGGCTGCTGGAGACGCTGCCGGCCGAGGAGACCGCGCCCGAGGGCGGTTTCGAGGTCGAAGGCGAGCGGCTGGCACCGGGTGCCCTGGCGGACTGGCTGGCGGCGCACGCGACCGGGGACCGGACCGGCGTCGACCTGATCGGGCACTGGACGGCCGGCACCGGCGATCTGCGGGCCATCGCGCTGGCGGCCGGTGACGGCGCGGCGGCGTATCTGGACGTGACCGAGCTCGACCCGGCCGATGACGCGGCGTTGGCCGCCTGGCTCGGCGACCCGGACCGCCCGAAGGCGATCCACGACGCGAAGGGCCCGCTGCTGGCGATCTGGGCCCGCGGTTGGGAACTGGCCGGGCTCACCTCGGACTCGCAGTTGGCCGCCTACCTGATCCGGCCGGATCAGCGCACCTTCGACCTGGCCGACCTGACGCTGCGGTACCTGAAGCGGGAGCTGCGGGCCGAGGACGCCGCCGCGGAGCCCGATGATCAACTGACGCTGGACTTCGGTGACGACGACTCCGGCGCGGAGACCGCGGCCAACGCGGCGATGATCCGGGCCCACGCGGTGATCGACCTGGCCAACGCGCTGGACGCGGAGGTGGAGGAGCGCAACGAGACGATGCTGCTCCGCGAGGTCGAGCTGCCGCTGCAGCGGACCCTGGCCCGGATGGAACGCACCGGTGTCGCGGTCGACGTCGATCACCTGGAGGGGCTCGAGGGTGAATTCGGCGCCAAGGTGGCGGCCGCGGCCGAGGAGGCGTTCTCGATCCTCGGCAAGCAGATCAACCTGGGCTCGCCGAAGCAGCTGCAGACCGTCCTGTTCGACGAGCTGAAGATGCCGAAGACCCGCCGCACCCGGACCGGCTACACGACGGACGCGGACGCCCTGCAGGGGCTCTACGTGAAGACCGAGCATCCGTTCCTGGCCCAGCTGCTGTTGCACCGGGACGCGACCCGGCTCCGGCAGACCGTCGAGGGCCTGCTCAAGTCGATCTCCGACGACGGCCGGATCCACACCACCTACGGGCAGACGATCGCGGCCACCGGCCGGCTGTCCAGCACCGAGCCGAACCTGCAGAACATCCCGATCCGGACCGAGGAGGGCCGCCGGATCCGGGAGGCGTTCGTCGTCGGCGAGGGGTACGAGACGCTGCTGACCGCCGACTACTCCCAGATCGAGATGCGGATCATGGCGCACGCCAGCGGCGACGAGAGCCTGATCGACGCCTTCAAGTCCGGTGCCGACTTCCACACCGTGACCGCGGCGCGGGTGTTCGGGGTGGAGCCGGACTCGGTCAACCAGGCCGAGCGGGCCAAGATCAAGGCGATGAACTACGGCCTGGCGTACGGGCTGAGCGCGTTCGGGCTGAGCCAGCAACTCGGCATCGAGGTGTCCGAGGCCAAGGGCCTGATGGACGAGTACTTCGAGCGGTTCGGGGGAGTCCGCGACTACCTGCGCTCGCTGGTGGACGACGCCCGGCGCACCGAATACACGGCGACCCTGCTCGGCCGCCGGCGCTATCTGCCGGACCTGACCAGCAGCAACCGGCAGCGCCGCGAGATGGCGGAGCGGATGGCGCTGAACGCCCCGATCCAGGGGTCCGCGGCCGACATCATCAAGATCGCCATGCTGGACGTCGAGCAGGCCCTCGACGATCAAGGCCTGCGGAGCCGGATGCTGCTCCAGGTGCACGACGAACTCGTCTTCGAGATCGCGCCGGGCGAACGCGACGCCGCCATCGCCCTGGTCGAGGACAAGATGAGCCACGCCGTCGACCTGAGCGTCCCGCTGGACGTCTCGGTGGGGCTGGGCCGCTCCTGGCATGAGGCGGCGCACTGATCTGCTGGGTGTCGTGGTGGGGTCCGGGGGTCTTGGGGTAGGCGCGCGGACAACCATCCGGCCGCGATGGTCTGGGTGCCGCTGCCGCGACACTGCGATGCGGCCTCCCGCCAGGCCCGTCCACGTCCGCGCGCCCACCCCAAGACCCCCGAACCCCACCACGACGTGTGCGCAGTGTGGGGAGAACGGGCTTGAGCCGAGCGTTGATCATGATCGCTCCGCCTGCCTGACCGTCCGCTGAGACGCGTTCGGGCGGGCGAACTTCAGCGCGGTCTCGGAGGGCGCCCGGGTCGGTCCTCGACCGCTGGTGATCTGTGGCTGTTGTCCGGCGCGCCGTTGCGTGAGTGCGCCTGATCCGAAGCGGCGCGCGTTCCTGGGTCACGGGTCAGGGTTCCGTGGGATCTCGGACTCGGGTTGCCCGTTCCGTGGGAACTCCGGCCGTCTGTTCCATCCGGCCCCGGTCCGGTCCCGTTCCTCCGCCCTCAGCCCGCCCTATCCGTCCCGTCCAACCGGTTCGGCTGGCGTGGATCGGTGGGGGGGGTGGGTGGAGGGAAGTCCACCTGGATCTCCACCTGGGGGCGGTGGGGGAGCGGGGCTCATTCTTCGAGACTCGAGGCATCGAATTCCTTGATCGGAAAGGGTGTCCTCGCCATGACGACTGTGATCTCCGTACTCCTCGGTGTCGCGTTGTTGATCTTCATCTCGTACCGGCAGCTGCGCTGGCAGCCGGTCGATCCGCGGCGGCTGGTGCTGATGCCGGTGGTCCTGCTCGGGGTCGCGGTGCTGACCGCGGTCCAGTCGGCCGGGCTGCTGAGCGCCATGCATCCCGGGGCACTCGACGTGCTGAGCATCCTGCTGGAGTTGGCGGTCGGCGTGATCGGCGGCCTGCTGATGGGCCGGCTGACCCGGATCGAGCGGCGCGGCGGACGGTTCGGCTCGCGGCTCACCGGGGCCGGGCTCGCGATCTGGTTCGGCTTCATCGCGTTCCGGATCGGGATGGCCGTGCTGGCCCACGTGAACGGTGCCGAGCTCGCCGCGAGCACTCCGTTGATCTTCGTCATGGTCGCGATCGTCAAGGGCGTCCAGGCGCTCGTCGTCACTCGCCGGCTGGCCCAGTTGCCCGAGTCCTCGGCGGCCGCCGATCGGGATCCGGCCCGGGTCGGCTGAGAGTAGGGTCGGTGGGCGTGACCGGCAGCCACGGCGTACGAGCGGTCTCCCGCTGGGAGGAGCCGCTCGGCACGCTGTTCCGGCTGGCACTGGTGATCGCGATCGGGTACGCGTTCGTCGCCTTCGACGGGCTGTTCCGCTCACTGCCGACGGCGATCGCCGGGATCGTCGGCCTGGTGGCGCTGGCCGGGATGGTCATCGCCGAACGGGGGTTGCCGATCCCGGCCCGGGTGATCATCACCGCGGTCGCCCTGTTCGCCGGCGCGGCGCTCTGCTTCGAGATCGCCGCGGTCGGCTGGGTGCTGTACGGGATCGCCGCCTTCAACCTGCTCGGCAAGCCCGAGATCACCCTCCGGGTGGCGATTCCGCTGGTCGCCGCCGCCGGCGTGATCATCGTCGTCGCGGCCGCGTCCTACGGACCGGATCAGCGCGAGCCGCTGTGGACGGCCGGCCTGGTGATCTTGGTCGGCGTCCTCGGCTACAGCCGCCGACAACGGCTGTTGCGCCGGCGGCAGGATCAGGAGCTGATCGAGCGGAGCCGGCAGCTGGAGGAGCGGAGCCTCGAGGTGCTGGCCCAGACCGAACGCACCCGGGTCGAGGCGGCCCGCGCCGCCGCCCTCGAGGAACGCAACCGGATCGCCCGCGAGGTGCACGACGTGCTCGCCCACTCGCTCGGCGGGCTGGTCGTCCAGTTGGACGCGGCGGACGCGCTGCTCGCGGACGGCCGGGATCCGGCGGCCGCCGCGGAACGGATCCGGACCTCGCGCCGGCTCGCCGTGGAGGGGCTGCGGGAGGCCCGGCTGGCGGTCCGGGAGCTCCGGGACGGCGACCCGGCCGCGATCGCCGCGGACCCGGGCACCGCCGTTGTCGATCTTGTGGAGCGGTTGACCGCCGTGGCCCGCGGTCCGGTCGGGCTCCAGCTCGGCGTGGAGTTCGACGTGGTCGGGGAGCCCCGGCCGGTGCCGGAACCGGTCGCCGGCGCGTTCGCCGCGGTCTGCCGCGAAGGGCTGACCAACATCAACAAGCATGCTGCCGGGAGCCGCTCGGTGATCACCGTGATCTTCGGCGACCAGGTTCGTCTTGAGTTGATCAACGGCCTGGACGTCGACGATGATCATGAACTGTCCGGCACCGGCGGCGGGCTCGGCGTACCCGGCATGCGGCAGCGGATCGCGGAGATCGGCGGCACCCTGACGGCGGGCCGTCGCGGCGACCGCTGGGTGGTCTCGGCCGAGTGGAGCGGAGGAGCCGGATGACGGAAACACCGATCCGGGTGATCGTCGTCGATGATCAGGACATCGTGCGCGACGGGCTGGTCACGGTCCTCTCGCTGCTGGACGGCGTCACGGTCGTCGCGGCCGGCGGCGACGGGGCCCAGGCGGTCGCGCTCGCGGCGGAGCACCGGCCCGACGTGGTGCTGATGGACCTGCGGATGCCGGTCCTGGACGGCGCCGCGGCGACGGCCCGGATCCTCGCCGACCGACCGGAGACGGCGGTCCTGGTGCTGACCACGTACGACGACGACGCCTCGATCGGCGACGCGCTGCGGGCCGGGGCCCGCGGCTACCTGACCAAGGACGCCTCCCGGGACGACCTGGCCGCGGCGCTGCGTTCGGTCGCCCGGGGCCAGGCCACGTTCGCGCCGACCGTCACGGCCCGGCTGCTGTCCGGCTGGCAGCCTGGTCCGGCCGAACCAGCCGCCGATCCGCGGCTGGCCGAGCTGACCGGCCGGGAACGCGAGGTTCTCCGGCTGATCGGTGACGGACGCAACAACGCCGAGATCGCCGACGAGCTGTACGTCAGCGTCGCCACCGTGAAGACCCACATCAACAACCTGTTCGCCAAGCTCCAGCTGCGGGACCGGGCCCAGGCCGTGCGGCTGGCCGGCCAGCTCTTTCCCGACAGCTGAGGCGAGCCTGGAATAGCCAGGCGGGCCGCCCGAGTTGCCCGGTTCGACAGGATTCTCGATCCGGAAAGGGGCCACCATGCCCGCACCCTCTGCCGTCGTGATCGGCGCCGGACCCGGCATCGGCCGGGCCGTGGCCGAACGGTTCGCCGTCGACGGCTACGCGCTGACGGTGATCGCGCGGTCGGCTGTGACCGTCGACGAGACGACGGCCGCGGTTCGTTCGCACGGAGCCGCCGTGCTCGGGCTCCGCGCCGACAGCACCGACGAGGCCGGGCTGCGGGCCGCGCTGGACCGCGCCGTCTCCGAGCACGGAGTGCCGGACGTGCTCGTCTACAACGCCGCCCGGCTGCGCGCCGACCGGGTCGGCGAGCTGTCGGCCGCCGAGTTGCTGGCCACGCTCGACGTCAACGTGGTCGGCCTCGCCACGGCGGCGACGCAGCTCGGGCCGGCGATGGCCGAGCGTGGCAGCGGCAGCATCCTGATCACCGGCGGGATGCCGGCGGTGAAGGCCGAGTACGCCAGTCTGTCCCTGGGCAAGGCGGCGGCCAGGGTCTACGCCGAGTTGCTCGCCGCGGAGTACGGCCCGGCCGGGCTCCACGTCGCGTCGGTGGTGATCACCGACGTGGTCGAGCCGGGCACCGCGTTCGACCCGGCCAAGATCGCCGAGGTCTACCCGGAACTGCACGCCCAGCCGCGGGACCGCTGGGAGCTGACCCGGGTGTTCGACGGCTGAGCCGCGGCCCTCAGCGGGCGAGGTCGTCGAGCAGCCGCTCCAACACCGCGGCGACCCCGTCCTCCTTGTTGCTGCCGGCCACCTCGTCGGCGGCCACCAGCGCCTCCGGATGCGCGTTCGCCATCGCGACGCCGCGGCCGGCCCAGGCCAGCAGCTCGGCGTCGTTCGGGGCGTCGCCGAAGGCCAGCACCTCGGCCCGGTCGATGCCGAGGTGCTCGCAGAGCTTCGCGACGGCCCAGGCCTTGTTGACCCCGTCGGCCAGGATCTCGACGAACGGCGCGCCGGAGTGGGTGACCGTGAACCCGTCCAGGCCGAGCGCGCGGACGTCCGTGATCAACTCCGCCGGTGGTCGCTCGGCGTGCCGTACCACGAACTTCAGGCTCGGCTCGGCGAGCACGTCGGTCAGCGTGTGCCGGCCGATCGTCGCCGGATCGCGTTTGTGATCTTCGAAGTGGGCCAGCTGGGCGTACCCGTCCTGGGCCACGAAGACCTCGCCGCCGGCCCGTACGCTCACGAAAAGAACCCCGGGCACCCGCTCGGCCAGCGCCGCCGCGACCGCCTGCTGCACGGCCACGTCGACGTGGGCCTCGAAGAGCACCTCGCCGGTGGTCAGGTGCTGGCACTGGGCGCCGTTGCCGCCGAGCGCCCAGCCGGTGAAGCCGGCCTGTTCGGCGATCATCCGGATGCCCCGCGGCTGCCGGGCCGAGACCGGGACGACCTCGATCCCGGCGGCGCGGACGGCGTCCAGGGCGTCCCGGGTCCGCGGGCTCACCGACAGGTCGTCGCGGAGCAGGGTGCCGTCCAGGTCGGTGGCGATCAGCCGGACGGTCACGGCAGCGGGGTCCAGGTGAAGGCCTCGCGCCACCAGTCGTCGTCGGCCGCCCAGGACCGCAGGGCGTCGAACGCCGCATCGCCGTTGGGTACGGTCGCCGATTCGCCCGAGCCGTCCTGACCCGGCGTGATCGTGATCAGCCAGCCGCCGTCGCCGGCGGCCTCGGCCCGCGCGACCTGGCCGGCCGGCCCTTCCATGATCACGGAGCCGGTGCCGCCCGCGAGCAGCGGCCGCAGCGTCTCCGGCGTGATCTCCTCGATGACCCGGCCGTCAGCCGTCGTCGCCCGAAAGTTCGCCATGGCCCCATCCTGGCCGATGCCGCTTCCGGGCTCGCGGCTGGCCCGGCGGAAACCCGGTCGCGCCCGCCGGCCTGGTGCGGAAGGCTGGCCGGGTGACTCAGCGTGACGTGGTCGGCATCGCGGTGGACCCAGCCCTGGTCCGTCGCTGGCGCGGCTGGTTCGCTCCGAGTCGGCAGGCCTTTCCGATCGCCCTGGTCGACCCCGAGCTCGCGCGCGGCATCCCGGTCCGGACCGTGGAGCCGACCGCGGAGTGGCGGGACACCTTCTTCATGTACGGCGGCGACTGGGCCTGGTTCGACGAGGCCGAGTTCGCCGCGCTGCCGGTCCGAGACCGGCGGGCCCTGCTGGCGGCCCGGCGCCGGACGATGCGACCGAAGACCGCCCGGCTGCTGTGGCCGTCGGAACTCGCCGCCGAGGGCGACGAACCGATGTTCCGCTGGATCGAGTCGGGCATCCGGCCGAGCCGGCACCCGGAGGTGCCGGCCGACGTCTGGCGTGCCGCCCGCCCACTGCTGCCGGAGGCCGAGCGGCTGGCCGGCACGTTCGAGCCGGCCGGCTCCGGGCCGAACTGTTTCGGCAACGTCCTGGCGGCGGCCGGGGTGCCCGGGACCGAGAAGGTACGGGTGGTCCGCGAACCGTTCCAGGCCTGGCTGGACCAGGCCACCGAGCCGGTCCGCGGGACCGGCCATGATCACGAACCGGGCACCGTCCTGGTCTGGACCGAGCACGGCCAGCTCGGCCACGCGGTGGTGACCCTCGGCGGCGGCTGGGTGCTCAACAAGCCGTCCCAGTCCTGGTCCAGCCCCCGCCTGGTCTGGACGGTCACCGACGCCGTACACGCCTGGCGCTTCCCCGGCACCAAGCTGCACCGCTACAAGATCAAATCCTCGAGCTGAATCGCGCTCGCCCCGGCCCGACCCTGGACGACGTCGAGCGGACGCCTCGACCGCGCCGGTCGCGGAACTCCAGGTCAAGGGGTCCACTCGATGCTGACCGAGACCGCCGCTCAGCCGCGTACCTGCTGGGCGGACGCGTCCGCCTGCCCGGGCGCCGCACCCCCCCCAACCCCCTTCGCCGACACGTCACTGGTGCAGCGACACGCCGACAGAACGCCAGCTTGGGTGACCGGTCAGCGGGATCTTTTCTTGGGGGGTGGGGCGGTGGACTCGCGGTAGATGACCTTGTTGATCGCGCGGGTGGTCGGTTCGGGCTTCGGCTCGCCGCGGATCTCGGCGAGCAGTTGCAGGATCCCGTCGCGGCCCTGCGCCTCGCGGTTCACCGAGACCGTGGACAGGGACGGGGTCGCGAAGCGGCCCATCTCGTCGTCGTCCCAGCCGAAGACGCTGAGATCGTCCGGCACCCGCCAGCCGCGGGAGAGTGCGCCGCGGACCACGCCCATGGCGATGACGTCGTTGCCGGCGACGACGGCGGTGACGCCGCAGTCGTCGGGAAGGCTGGTGATCGCGTCGAAGCCGGCCTGGGCGGACCAGTTGCCGTCGTGGACGCCGACCGAGCGCAGCCCCATCCGTTCGACGGTCTCGAGGTAGACGCTGCGACGGTTCCGGGCCGACGCGAAGGTCTTCGGTCCGGCCACGTGGAAGAAGTCCCGGTGGCCGAGCCCGGCGAGGTGTTCGATGATCTCCCGGATCTCGGTCGCGTCGGCCAGTTCGCCCAGGCCGCGGAGCCCCTCGTCGTACGTGCCGGTGGAGACGATGGGGATTCCGGCCGCGTTGTTGCGGACGTCGATCGAGGAGATCGACAGGATGCCCTCGACCTGGCCCGACCTGGCCAACTCGTCGATCCTGGCGGCGCGGGCGCGCATGCTGCCCTCGACGTTGACCATCTCGACCTGGTACCCGGCCTGGTGTGCCGTCTCGGCCGCGGCGGCCAGCAACCGGCCCGGGAACTGGCGCGGGCTCGACGGCAGGACGATCGCGAGCCGGTTGGTCCGCCGCGTCCGCATCGAGCGGGCCACCAGGTTCGGCCGGTAGTCCAGCGCCTTCACCGCGAAGTCGACCTTGACCCGGGTGGTCGGCTTCAGACTCTCCTTGTCCTGCAGGTACCGGGAGACCGTCGTGTGGGAGACCCCGGCCAACCGCGCCACCTGATGGATCGTCGCCGGTCTACTCGGCCCTGAAGCCGCCACAGTGTCCTCCTCATTCCGCCCGCATGCCGAGTCACAGTATCACTGGGTGGACAGGGCTTCCGCTGATGCTGCGCAACCGAGGCGCTGATCCGTCGGAGAAACTTTCCCTTATCCGTAACCAGGAAAGTGATCGATCCACCGATCGTACGGTAATCCGAAACAAATCCAGACCTGGTTCAAGAAAATGAACGGACAACGCTGTCCCATGACCGGACCAGTCCGCGGACTGGCCTCACGGTCGTCGGTGGTCAAGGTTGTCCCGCGGTTCGAACGGCTCGCCCGCGATCTCAGGCCTGCTCCACAGAACCCTTGTCGGACTGGGTTTTCGGGCATCACGCCGAGTTCGGACACCGGTCCGCAACGATCCGATGGCAAACCATGGCAACCGTTGGCCACAGCCTTGACGCACCGCGCGAGCCGCGATTAGCCTCCCCGTCAGAAAGTGGATCGATCACTTTTTGCCGGCCGACCCAAAGGAGCGTTCGTGACCGAGGTCGATCTCGCCCGACCGGCCCGCCGAACACGCGGACCCGAGGCGGTAGTGGATCCTCCGCCCCAAATACGGAGACTCTCCATCTTCACGCGATTACGGCGTGACTATCCGGTACTCCTGCTCGCGATTCCGGGAATGCTGATCATCCTGGCGTTCCAGTACTACCCCTTGTGGGGCAACGTCATCGCGTTCCAGGACTACCAGCCCTACCTCGGCGTCGAACAGAGCCTCTGGGTCGGCTTCGAGAACTTCAAGATCATCGCCAGTGGCGACCCCGCGTTCCTGAACGCGGTCCAGAACACGCTGATCCTGACCGCGATCCAGACCGTGATCGTCTTCCCGGCGCCGATCGTCGTGGCCCTGGTCCTGCACAGCCTGCTGTCCAACCGGCTCCGCCAGTTGGTGCAGAGCATCATCTACGTCCCGCACTTCATGTCCTGGGTCATCGTGGTCGCTGTGTTCCAGCAGGTGCTCGGCGGCACCGGCATGATCAACAACTGGTTGCGGATGAACGGCTTCGAGGCGATCAACATCATCGGCAACGTCGAGGCGTTCCGGGCGTTGCTGACCTCGCAGGTGATGTGGAAGGACACCGGCTGGGCGACCATCCTGTTCCTGGCCGTGCTGTCCCAGATCGATCGCTCGCTCTACGAGGCGTCCGCGGTGGACGGGGCCGGCCGGTGGCGGCAGACCTGGCACGTCACGCTGCCCGGCCTGAAGCCGATCATCATCCTGCTGTTGATCTTGAAGCTCGGCGACTCGCTGACGGTCGGCTTCGAGCAGATCATCCTGCAACAGTCCGCGGTCGGGGTCGATGCGAGCGAGGTCCTCGACACCTACGTCTACAACAACGGGATCATCGGCGGGAACTGGGGCGTCTCGGCCGCGGTCGGCCTGGTGAAGAGCATCGTCGCCCTGACCCTCGTCCTGCTGGCCAACAAGATCGCGCACAAGTTCGGTGAAGAGGGGGTGTACAAGGGATGACCCAGCTCACTGCTGCACGGCCTGCCCGTGCACAAGGGAAACGCCGTCAGGTGCTCGTCGGTGGCATGGTGATGCCGCGGATGCCCGAACGGGTGATCAAGGCGATCTTCCTCTTCGTCATCTGCGGGTTGGTGATCTTCCCGTTCATCGGGGTGATCTCGACCAGCCTGGCGAAACCGGAGGAGGTCGTCGGGTCCGGCGGCTTCGTCCTCTTCCCGACGCAGGGGATCGACTTGTCGGCCTACCGCTCGATCTTCGCCGGCGGCACCGTCACCCAGGCGTTGTTGAACAGCACCTTCATCACCACGGTCGGCACCGCGATCGCCCTGCTGCTCACCTGCACGCTCGGCTGGGCGCTGAGCCGGCGCGGAACGATCGGCAACAAGGCGCTGTTGCTCCTGGTCCTGGTCAGCCTGCTGTTCAACCCGGGCCTGATCCCGATGTATCTCACCGTGCAGCAGTTCGGCCTGCTGGACACCCTGTGGGCGGTGATCGTCCCGACCTGTGTCAGCGCGTTCAACGTGATCGTCGTCCGGGCCTTCTTCGTCGGGCTTCCGGGAGAGGTCATCGACTCGGCCCGGATCGACGGCGCGACGGAGTGGAAACTGTTCTGGCACATCGGCTTGCCGTTGTCGAAGGCCGTGGTCGCGGTGATCGGCCTCTTCTACGGGGTCGGCTACTGGAACAGCTTCTTCAGCGCCCTGCTCTATCTCGACGACAGCAGTCTGTGGCCGCTGCAGCTCGTGCTGCGCACCTATGTCGTCAACGGCGTCGAGATCGGCGGTCAGGACCTCGGCGTCGGGCAGGAGATCCTGCCGCCGCAGACCTCGATCCAGATGGCCATCCTGATGATTTCGATCATTCCGATCCTGTGCGTGTACCCGTTCATCCAGCGCCACTTCGCGAAGGGCGTGCTGACCGGAGCCGTGAAGGGCTGAATCCCGCAATGAAAGGTAGAGACAATGACGACTCCTGACCCACGGCTGGTGACCCGCCGGGCGATGCTCGCCGGAGGCGCGGCGGTCGGCCTGGCCGGCGTGATCGGCTGCTCCAATGAGGGCCGAGGTGGCGCGACGGGTAACAACGACGAGGCGTCGCGGACCCAGGTCCGTCCCGCGTACGTCCGGTACGAGGGCGTGAAGCCGGACCTGTCCGGCTCCGAGTTCAAGATCCCCGACGCGTTCCTGAAGTACCCCGAGGCACCGGTGGACGCGATCACGGATCCGCCGGGCGACGGCAAGCCGATCTCGGTGACGACGTACACGAACACGCCGATCCCGCCCAAGCTGGAACAGAACGCTTTCTGGCAGGAGCTGAACAAGCAGGCCGGTTCGCCGATCACCGTAAGCCTCACACCCTCGGTCGACTACACCCAGAAGTTCGCCACCGCGGTGGCCGGCAACAAGCTCGGCGACATCTTCATGGTCGGCGGCATCCCGCAGGTCCCGCAGATGCTGGCGGCCAAGGCGGTGGACCTGACGCCGCACCTGTCCGGCGACAACATCAAGAAGTACCCGTTCCTGGCGAACCTGCCCGAGGCGGGCTGGAACTCGTGCATCTTCGGCGGCAAGATCTATGCGATCCCGATTCCGCGCGGTGCGATCAGCTCCAGCGTTCTCTACAGCCGCGAGGACATGCTGGAGGAGCAGGGACTCAAGGCCGAGGTGAAGAGCGCCGACGACTTCGTCGAACTCTGCAAGGCGTTGAGCGACAAGCGGAAGAACCGGTTCGCGCTGGCGACCGCGCCGACCCAATACGTCCGGAACATGTTCGCCATGCCCAACACGTGGGCCGAAGAAGGCGGCAAGCTGGTCAACTTCCGTGAGCACGAGGCACACGAAGCGGTGTTCGAGATCCTGACCCAGCTCTGGAAGTCGGGCTACATCCACCCGGACGCCTACTCGGGCCAGAACCAGGACATGAAGGTCCGGTTCAACAACGGGTCGAGCCCACTGGTCCTGGACACGTTCAGCGGTTGGCAGACCTACCTGCAGACCAGGGTCCAGGAGGAGACGCGGATCGCGATCATCCCGCCGCCGAAGGCCGACGGCTCCGGTGTCGGCGCGACCTGGTTGGGCGGTCACGTGATCGGCACCACGGCGATCAACAAGAACGCCGAGGACCGGGTCGAGACCCTGCTCTCGTACCTCAACTTCCTGGCCGCGCCGTTCGGCACCCAGGAGTACCTGTTCCGCAAGTACGGGCTCGAGGGCGTCCACCACAAGATGGTCGACGGCAAGCCGGTGCTGAACGACAAGGGCTTCAGCGAGACCCAGCTCGGTCTGTCCTACCAGGCCGACGGGCCGTGGACGATCTTCCTCCCGGAGGACAAGGACAGCACCGAGTCGTGCTTCAACGCCATGAAGGAGATCATTCCGAACGCTCTCGACAACCCGGTCACCGGCATGTACTCGGAGACCGATCGCCGCAAGGGACCGCAGATCAACGAGGCGCTCGACGACGTCGCGGAGGACATCATCACCGGCCGCAAGCCGATCTCCGCCTGGGCGCCGGCGGTCAAGAAGTGGAAGACTGACGGCGGTGATCAGATTGCGGAGGAGTTCACCAAGGCACTCGCCGAGTCTCGTTGAACCACAGAATTCACGCTAGAGAAGGGAATTCATGACCTCCCCCCAACCCGTACGGTTCGCCGCCGTCGGTCTTGATCATGCTCACATCTTCGGTCAGATCGCCGGCCTGATCAGGTCCGGCGCCGAGTTCGTCGCGATGGCGACCGACGACCCGGACGCGGCGATCGCCGCCAAGGTCCGGGAGCGCCACCCGGACGTCGAGGTGGCCGACGATCCCGACGAGCTGGCGATCCGGGACGGCATCGACCTGGTCGTCACGGCCGCGGTGCCGGACCGGCGCGGGCCGATCGCCGTCGCCGCGCTCCGGGCCGGCAAGGACGTCGTCGCGGACAAGCCGGGCTGCGTCACACTTGATCAACTCGCCGAGATCGAGAAGGCGGTCGCCGAGACCCGCCGGTTCTGGTCGGTGACGTTCTCGGAGCGGTTCGAGGTGCCGTGCGTGATCAAGGCCGGCGAGCTGGTCCGCGAGGGCCGGATCGGCACCGTCGTGCAGACCCTCGGGCTCGGCCCGCACCGGGTCGGCGACCGCGGCCATCTCGGCGACGGCCAGGGCCGGCCGGACTGGTTCTTCGACAACCAGCGCTACGGCGGCATCATCGCCGACATCGCCTCGCACCAGATCGACCAGTTCCTCTGGTTCACCGGGTCGAAGACGGCCGAGGTGGTGGCCAGCACGGTCGGCAACTTCGCCAATCCGGACACGCCCGGCCTGCAGGACTTCGGGGAGGTCCTGCTCCGCAGCGAGAACGCGCAGGGCTACGTCCGGGTCGACTGGTACACCCCGGCCGGGCTGCCGACCTGGGGTGACGGGCGGCTGATGGTGCTCGGCACCCAGGGCTACATCGAGATGCGCAAGTACGTCGACCTCGAGGGCCGCGAGGGCGGCAACCACCTGTTCCTGGTCGACCAGGAGGGCACCCACTACATCGACTGCAGCGACGTCGAGCTGCCGTACTACCCGGCCCTGGTCCGAGACGTACGGGAGCGGACCACGACGGCCGCGCCGCAGGAGCACACGTTCGAGACGATGCGGCTGGCGTTGACCGCCCAGCAGAACGCGACCGTCCGCGGAGCGGCGCGGTGAACACGGTGCAGGAGGGGAGTGATCGCAAGCTCAAGGTCGCCGTCGTCGGCTGCGGCGGGATCAGCCGCCGGCATCTGGAGGGGTACGCCGACTCCGGTCGGACCGATCTGGTCGGGGTCGCCGACATCGTGCCCGAACGGGCCGAGGCGGCAGCGGAGAAGTTCGGGTCGAAGCCGTACGGGAACGTCACCGAGCTGCTGTCGGCGCAGCAGCCGGAATTGGTCTCGGTGTCGACGCCACCCGGCAGCCATGCCGAGATCGCGATCGAGGTGCTCCGCGCGGGTGCCTCGGTGTTGATCGAGAAGCCGCCGGTGCTGTCGCTGGCCGAGTTGGACGCGATCGCCGAGGCGGAGCAGGCCAGTGACGGCTCCGCGTACGTGATCTTCCAGCACCGGCACGGATCCGGCGCGCTCCGGGCCGCCGATCTGCTGGCCCGCGGGGCGCTCGGCACCCCGCAGGTCGCCGTCTGCGAGACGCTCTGGTTCCGGCCGCGCAGCTACTTCGACCCGGACTGGCGCGGCACCTGGGTGGGCGAGGGTGGCGGCCCGACGCTCGGCCACGGGATCCACCAGATCGATCTGCTGCTGCACCTGCTCGGTCCGTGGCGGTCGCTCACCGCGACGGCCGTCCGGCTGGACCGGCCGGTGCAGTTCGAGGACGTGTCGCTGGCCACGGTGATCTTCGAGAGCGGCGCCGTCGCGACCGTGATCAACAGCCTGCTGTCGCCGCGCGAACTGAGTCGGATCCGGATCGACGCGACCGGCGGCACCCTCGAAGTCGATCATGTGTACGGCTACAAGGACGCCGACTGGACTTTCCAGCCGGCGCCGAACGCCGGCAAGGCGGCCAAGCTCGGGCTCGATCCCGGTGTCCGGACCGCGACCGGGGACCTGGCCGCCGGCGCCGAAGCTGATCATGAAACCGATCCGTGGACGGCGTCCGCCGGCCCCGAGGTGCCGAGCAGCCACCGGGCCCAGTTGACCCGGGTGGTCGACGACCTGCTCGCCGGCCGGCCTCACGACACCACCTTGGCCAGCACGCGGCCGACGATGGAGTTCGTCACGGCGCTCTACGCCTCGTCGATCTCCGGCGGCCCGGTGAGCCGAGCCGACCTGGTTCCGGGACATCCGTTCTATGCGGCCCTGCACGGCAACGTGGCACAGGAAGAGATCGACGCGTCGATGGCGATCTGACGCCTGCGAACGGGAGCCGCCCGTTGTTCGTCACTTCTTGGACACGCGGGCGGCTCCCACCGTCGGTTCGTCACGCAGGCGTGAGCACCAGGCGCAACGCCTCGAGGACGGACTCGGCCCGCTGCTGCGGACTGCGGTCTGCCGAGCCCGCGCGTACTTTCGCACCGAGGATGACGTCCGGTCGGCCCGCGGCCCGAGTGCGTGCGATGTGCTCGGCGGTGAGCAGCGAGGCCGGTTCGATCGGCGCCGGCGGCAGATGCGCGTCGACCCAGGCGGCATGACCGTTGAGCGGCACGTCCGCGACCCCGGAGAAGATCAGTCCCGACAAGAGCTCACCCGCCTCTGTCACGTGGGTCACGGCACCCTCCGGGCTCCGCGTCTCGATCACCGATCGGGCCCAGTTGATCACGACGCCGAGCCCGAGATCCCGCGCGACCGACAACTCGTCGGCCAGCGCGAGGAATCCCTTCTCCGGTTCGTGTCCGGCCATCGGCGCATCGCAGTGTTCCAGGAGGATCGCCGCCCCGGACCAGTCCCAGTCCACGATCTCCGCCAACGACTCCGCCAGGGCCTCGGCGGTGCCCGTCCGGGACGGGGCCGACTGGAGCTCGATCGCGGCCACGGTCAGGCCCGATCGTTCGACCGCGTCCCGCAGCGATCGGGTCACCGCGATGGCGTCGCGGCGTCCGGTCGGATCGGTGGACGCGAGTCCGTAGGCCGGGTCGTTGCGGCTCCGGATCCCGGTGACGGGCGCGGCGGTCACCACGTGGCGCCACTCGGTCGGCAACGCGCCGGCCAGCCATCGCTCCTCGTCATCGATGAACGGCAGTTCAAGACCGCCGATCAGGTCGGACTCGGTCAGGTGAGCCAGGAACGAGGCCTGGTCGGCGGATTCGGTCGGGGCGGCGGGATACGCACCGGCAATCAGTCGCATCGTGCCAGGATAGATGGAACAGAATTTCATATTGCCCGCAGGCACCCGGCTCCCTTGTGCGCGAAGCTGTGGCCCGACTCCGGACCGACGGGGACGATCATCCACGGCCGGCCCGAAACCCGCTCGCCGTCCGGTGATCGGCGCACGTAGCATCGGCTGGAGACGCAGGCCTGCGATGGGAGCACCGTGACGCTCGACCACACCGACCAGCTGGCGACGACCAACCCGGCAGTGCAGCCGATCCTCAGTTCCGCGACGCGGGCGTTGGACCGGCTGGCCGAACTCGGCGAACCCGTCGATCCCTCGCTCCGCGAGGCGGTGAACGCGCTGGCCGACCGCCCGGACACAGACCTCAGCGACGAACTGCGGCGGCTGCTCGCGCCACACCTGCTGCTCGAGCTCACCGTCGGCCGGCACGGCCCGGAGACTCTGGTCCAACCGGGCGAGCCGGCCCGGCTGGTGCAGGGCGGCTGGAACAGTTTTCTCCTCTGCGCGGTCAACCCGGGCGGGCTGGAGGCGACGTTCACCGTGTCCGGCGGCGGCAGCGACGTCACCCGGGCCGGCGGGATGGTCACTCGGCCGTACCTGCCGGACCGGATCGAGCACGCCGCGACCATCCGCGACACGTGGTGGTACGAGCTCAAGCTCGACGGTCCGGGCCAGCTGACCGGGCGCGAACTGGAGTTCTTCGTGATCAGCCTGCACAGCCGGGATGCCGGCCGCCGCGCCGCGCCGATCAGCATCTCCCGCACCGGCCGGCCCCACGACGGCAACGCCGGCGACAGCTGGATCCAGACCCAGCGACGCCGGCTCGCCACCGTCGGCTCGGCGTCGGTCGACGTCGAGGTGGACGCCGTGCCGGCCCACGACGTGGTGCTCGACCTGACCGACACGGACGGCCGGACCTGCGTCGCATCGATCTTGATCAAGGACGACCTCGGCCGGGTCTACCCGAACCGTGGGCTGCGGCTGGCGCCGGACATGTTCTTCCAGGACCAGGTGTACCGGGCGACCGGCGAATCGGTCCGGCTGCCGGCAGGCGAGTACGAGGTGACGGCCTGGCGCGGTCCCGAGTACCGGCCGGTGATCACCCGGTTCACCGTCGACCCGGCGGGACCGGCGCCGCTCGCCGTACGGCTGGATCGGTGGATCGACCCGGCTGCGCGCGGCTACTACTCCGGCGACCCGCACATCCACGGCGGCGGCTGCTCGCACTACAGCCAGCCGACCGAGGGCGTCTCGCCGGAGACCATGATCAGGCACGCCCGTGGCGAGGCGATCTGGGTGTCCAGCGTGCTCACCTGGGGGCCCTGCTACTACTACCAGAAGCAGTTCTTCACCGGCCGCAGCATCAGCCCGCCGGCGATCCTGGAGCACCCGTCGCACCAGGAGGCGAACGGCGTCACCTGGCAGCCACAACCGACCCAGACCGACCGCGAGAGCGTGCTCCGCTACGACGTCGAGATCTCCGGCTTCCCGTCCAGCCACTCGGGCCATCTGATCTTGCTCGGGCTGACCGACCAGGACTACCCGGGCACCTCGGTGCTGGAGGACTGGCCGTCCTGGAACCTGCCGATCCACCAGTGGGCGCAGGCGCAGGGTGCGTTCACCGGGTTCGCCCACTGCGGCCTCGGCATGGCGACGCCGTCCCGGGACCTGCCCAACTTCGACCTGCCGCCGTTCTCCTCGATCGGCTCCAACGAGCTGGTGGTCGACGTCCCGCACGGGGCGGCGGACTTCATCGCCGGCGCCGAGTTCGGGCTCGCGGCCGAGATGAACGTCTGGTACCACCTGCTCAACACCGGCTTCCGGACCCTGATGCTCGGCGAGACCGACTTCCCGTGCGTCTCCGACGAGCGGCCCGGCATCGGCCGCACGTACGTGTCGCTGCCGGAGCCGCCGGCCGGCGACCGGGCGCTGGAGGCCTGGATCGACGGGCTGCGCACCCGCTCCTCGTACTTCGGGGACGGTCGGAGTCACGCCTTCGACGTGGCCCTGGACGGCGACCGGTCGCGGGAGCAGCAGCGGGCCGCCGCCGGGCCGGTGCGGCTGACCGCGACCGTCGCCGCGCTGCTGCCGGAGCAGCGGCCGGAGCCGAGCGTGCCCGACTTCGACTACGACCTGGCGCCGGCCGAGCTCACCGTCCCGAGCGACGGTTCCTCGGACTGGGACGCATCGGCCTGGCACCTGGAATGGGCCCGGATCGGCGACACCCGTACCGTCGCGGTCGAGGCCGTCGTCAACGGACAGGCCGTCGCGCGCCAGGAGATCGTCGCCGACGGGACCGAGCAGCAGGTCAGCTTCGACCTCGACCTGGATCGTTCGTCGTGGGTGGCGTTGCGGGTGCTGCCGAGCCTGCACACGTCGCCGGTCTTCGTCGAGATCGCCGGCCGGCCGATCCGGGCCTCGCGACGGAGCGCCCAGTGGCTGCACGACTGCGTCGACCAGCTGTGGGAGGTCAAGCACGGCTTCATCCGACCGGCCGAGCGGCCGGCGGCGCGGCTGGCGTACGACCAGGCGCAGGCCGTCTACGCCGAGCGTCGCGACGAGAGCGAGGTCGACTGATGTCCTGCGAACCGGGCTGTTCCTGCTGCACGCCGGCCGTCGAGGACGCGGCGTTCGTGGTGACGATCAACCCCGAGGGCCGGGTCGAGGCGGCCCGGACCGAACTTCCCGTCGCGCCGGTCCGGCCGGGGGAGTGGGCCGAGATCGACGTCGCCGTGCTCAACCAGGGTTACGTGACCGGACCGCTGCAGCTGCGCTGGTCGCGGCTGCCCGGCCTGGAGGTCGACGCCCCGGACACCGAGCTGACCGGGGCGGCCCGGCAGGACACCCGGTTCCGGGTCCGCCTCGGCGCCGGCGCGGCCGACGTCACGCTCCGGTTCTGGGCCCTCGGCGCCCTCGGCGGCCTGGCCAACAAGAACACCGCCCAGCTGTACGTACGCACGGCGACGTGACCGGACCGGCACCGCTGTGGGGGCCGACGCTGGACTGCCCGGACCCAGCGCGGCTGGCCGAGTTCTATCGGGCGATCTGCGGTGGGGCGCTCACCGTGGTGACGGAGGCGTTCGTCGAGCTGCGGCTGGAGACGGTCAGCCTCGGCTTCCAGCGCGATCCCGATCATCGGGCGCCGACCTGGCCCGATTCGGCGGTACCGCAGCAGGCCCACCTGGACTTCAGCACCGCCGACCTGGACGGGACCGAGCGCGCTGTGCTCGCGGCGGGCGCGAGGAAGTGCGCGACCCAGCCGGAGCCGGCGGTCTTCCGGGTCTACCTGGATCCGGCCGGGCATCCGTTCTGCCTGACCACCTGGGGGACCGCTGCCGGGCCGCCCGAGTCCCGTCGGCAGCCCTGACGCTGGTCGACCTTCGCGCTACCTAGTGCTACTGTGTAGTGGTACTTGGTAACACTCAGTACCAACGAGGGGTGCGCGGTGGAGGGCCTGACGGAGATGCTCAAGGGGACGCTCGAGGGCTGCGTGCTCGAGATCATCCGCGGCGAGGAGACCTACGGCTACGCGATCACACGCCGGCTGAACGAACTCGGCTTCCCGGACGTGGTCGAGGGCACGGTCTACACGATCCTGGTCCGGCTGGAGCGGAACGGGCTGGTCCGGGTGACGAAGCGGCCGTCCGAGCAGGGCCCGCCGCGCAAGTTCTACGCGCTCAACGACGCGGGCCGGGCGGAACTGGCGACGTTCTGGGCCAAATGGGACTACCTCGCCGCGCGGATCGACAAGCTCAAGGAGGACAGATGAACTTCTGGGAAACCATCACCGGCAGCGATCTGACCAGGGAATGGAAGGCGTTCGAGGCACGGGCCGCGGCCCTGCCGGCCGACCACAAGGCAGCCTGGGACACGATCAAGTTCCAGCTCGCCGTCCCGGGCGACTTCTCGGGGCGGAAGCTGATGCCCATCCTGGACGGCGTCCTCGGCCTGCTCGAGGAGACCGCGGCCGAAGGGCAAAGCGTGCAGGACGTGCTCGGCGACGACCTCCCCGGATTCTGCGCGGCGCTGACCGGGAACCAGGGCCGGCGGACCTATCGCGACCGGTGGCGGGAGCAGCTGAACCGCAACGTGGCCAGGAAATTGGAGCGGTTGGGAGGCTGACATGGGAATTCAGGACATCATCGAGGGCAAGAAGCAGTGGCGGGCCCACCTGGCCCGGGTCAGGGCGCTGCCGCCGGACTACCAGATCGTCTACGAGGAACTGCAGCGCTACCTGTTCAAGGTCGGGCCGGTCTCGCTGACCGAGGGCAACCTGCTGGCCGAGCTGGTCGACTTCTTCGAGGAGGGCGCCGCGGCCGGTAAGGGCGTGTTGGAACTCACCGGCACCGACGTCGCCGCCTTCTGCGACGAGTTGATCAAGGACTCGCCCACCTATGCCGAGCGCTACCAGGACGCCGCCGGCCAGAAGCCCGGCGCCTGACCGGCGGGTCAGTCCGCCGACACCCGGATGATCGTCCTGCCCGGGACGCGCTCGCCGGGGGAGAAGGCAGCCGGGGCCTCGGCGAGCGTCCGTACCGCACCGACGACCGGCCGCAGCCGGCCGTCCCGTACCCGGGCGACGAGCTCGGCCAGCCGCTCCCGGTCGGGTTCGACGACGAAGAAGACGGACCGCCCCTGCTCCGGGTGGACCTCGGGCGGCGCGGCGATGGTGACCAGCGTCCCGCCGGGCCGGACCAGGGCGGCCGAGCGGGCCTGCACGTCGCCGCCGATCACGTCGAGCACCAGATCGACCGGTCCGGCGTCCTCGAGCCGGTCGGTCTGCAGATCGAGAAAGGCCGCGGCGCCGAGTTCGCGTGCGCGGTCCCGGTCGGCGGCCCGGCCGGTGCCGATCACCCGGGCGCCGGCCTCGCGCGCCAGCTGTACGGCGAGCGATCCGACCCCGCCGGCCGCGCCGTGGATCAGCACGGTCTGACCGGCGGTGAGCCGGCCGTGGTCGAACAACGCCTGCCAGGCGGTCAGCCCGGAGATCGGCAGGGCGGCCGCCACGGTGTGGTCGACGTCCGCCGGCAGCGGGACGAGGTTGCGGGCCTCGACCGCCGTGAACTCGGCGAGCGAGCCGTCGCGCGCCCAGTCCGCCATCCCGACGACGCGCTGGCCGACCGTCAGCCCGGTGGTGCCATAGCCGAGTCCGGCGACGACACCCGACAGTTCGTGGCCGGGCACGCTCGGCGTCCGGTCCCGACCGGCCCGGTCGGTCCAGGTGGCCGGCCAGTCGAGCTCGCCCGGGGTGAAGCCCGCGGCGTGCACCCGGACGACGACGTCGTTCTCGGCGGCATGCGGGTACGGCAGGTCGGTCAGCGCCAGTCCGGCGAGGCCCGCCTGACGATCGCGAACGGTGATGGCTTGCACGAGGGCTCCTTGACGAAGAGTGATCACGACGGTTTCGTCAGGGAGACGAGGTAGCCGCGCGGGACGTGACGGCCCGCCCGCACCGCGGACTCAGAGGTGGCCGAGCTTGTCCGGATTGATCACCCGGCGGTACGCGGTGATCATCCCGTCCGCGAACTGCACCGTGTCGACCGAGTAGACGCCGCCGTCCCGGTAGAACACCAGGGCCGGCTCGCCGCCGACCTCGGCGAACTCGATCCGGTCCGGCCGCCACTGGCGACCCACCCGGACCATCACCTCGGCGATCCGCTGACCGCCGTGGATCGCCTTGCGCGCCGCCGCGGCCTTGTCGCCGCCGTCGGTGACGTAGACGGCGTCCGGATGCAGCAGCTTGACCAGTCCGGCCAGGTCGCCGGCCAGATACGCGGCACGGAAGGTGGTCAGCGCGTGTTCCCGGACGGCCTTCGATGCCTGCGGAGTGGTCTGCCGCGCCGCGGTCAGCCGCCGGCGACCCCGGGAAGCGAGCTGCCGGGCACCCGGAACCGTCACGTCCAGCACCTGGGCGATCTTGTCGAAGGTCAGCCCGAAGACGTCGTGCAGGACGAACGCCACCCGCTCGGGCGGGCGCAGCTCCTCCATGATCAACAGCATCGCCGTGCTCACCGACTCGTCGACCAGCACCGGCTCGGCGGCGTCCGGCCCGGTCAGCAGCGGTTCCGGCAGCCAGGGCCCGACATAGGACTCGCGGCGCACCCGGGCGCTCTTGAGGATGTCGTACGACCGCCGCGCGGCCACCGTGACCAGCCAGCTGCGAAGATCATCGACCCCGCCGAGGTCCGCCCCCGCGGCCCGCAGCCAGACGTCCTGGACCACGTCCTCGGCGTCGGCCACACTGCCCAGCAGCCGGTACGCCACGCCGAAGACGGCGGGCCGATGGCGCTCCCACTCGGCACCGAGCCGGTCCACCGGCACGGCGGGCTGCTCAGCCATGGCGAGCCAGTGCGACGCGGAGCCGGCCGAGCCACTCGAGGCCCAGGGCCGTCCCGTTCGGCAGCTGGTCGTCACGATCCCAGCGCCAGGTCGTGATCATCGCCAGGACCAGGCTCCGGCAGGCCCGCAGCCGCGTGGGATCCAGGCCGGGGTAGTGCTCGGCGACCTCGTCGGGCGCGTGCGCGAGATCGAACTCGACCGGGCCGCGGCAACACGTCTCCAGGTCGACGAACACCGGCCCGTCCGGTCCGGCCAGCAGGTTGCCCGGATGGGGCTCGCCGTGCAGGAGTTGATCATCGCCGTGCCCGTCCAGCTTCCGTCCCAGCCGGTCCAGCGCGTCCCGGAGCAGAGCTCGATCCGGCCCGTCGAGCGCCGGGGTCCGCACCGGGCTGGCCACGAGTCGCTGCGCCTCGGCGACCCGGTCCGTGAAGCTCGGCGTCGGAAAGTCGACCCGGCGCATGCCGGCATGCAGCCGGGCCAGCGCGGCGGCGTAGTCGGCCGGCCGGATCTCGCCGCGACCGACGCTGTCGTAGTGGGTCCACAGCGTCACCGTGAACCCGTCCCGCCGATGCACGCGCGGTTCTGCCCGCGGATCGAGCTCGGCGACCGGGCAGCCGGCCGCCGCGAGCCGGCGCGCCAACTCGACCTCGAACTGCGCGTTCTGCTCCGCTTCGGGCGCCACCCGGGCGACGACGTCGCACGGCAGCAGCCGCACGGTGAGTTTGTTCGAGTCGTGCAGCACGATCGGGTCGCCGTCGGCCGGCAGGCCGAGCCCGCCGGCGACCGCTCGCGCCGCGGCGACCGCTCGCGCCGCCGCTGCGGCGTGCATCCAGTTACCTCCGTGGCTCGCTCGCCCGGTCAGTGGGTGTGGGCGATCCCCAGTTCGTGCATCCGCTCGTGCTCCTCGCGCTCCTTGATCCGTTGCGCGATCCGCGCCTGGACCTCGGGCCGGCGCAGCGGCGGCACGCTCTTCGGCGGCTGCCGCCGCTCCGGCAGCGAGCCGAGCAACCGGGTCACGATGCCGGAGATCTCCGCCACGGCCTCCTCGAACGGTTCCCGGGTGGCGTCGGTCACCTTCGTCACGCCGGTGACCTTGCGAACGAACTGGACCGCGGCGGCGGTGATCTCCTCGTCGGTGGCGGGCGGGTCGAGTCCACGCAGCGTGGTGATGTTTCGGCACATGCTCCGAACCTACCGCCGCCCACCGACACCTGGGCACCCTCCTTCCGTTCCCTGCCCCCCTTCTCCTGGGCGCTCAGCGGCGGGTGGTCGGAGGCCGAGCTCGCCGAGTCGTTCGCGATCCGATCAGGTTCGCGGAGGCCCTGGTGTGGGGGCGCCAGATCGGGAGAGGGTTGGAGGATGATCCTGGGCCCCGGTCGGCGCCGGCGGCCGGTCCGTGATCGTCGGTGGCCGGACCGGCGCAGCGGGTGGCGGTGGGTCCTGGCCGGCCTCGGCCTGGTGGTCCTCGTGGTGGCGCTGATCGGCTCAGTCGGTCCCTTCCGGCAGACCCAGGAGTTCCGCGCGGCCGTCCAGTGTCACGGCGGCGAGGACGCCTGCTTCGGCGACGAGCCGGGCACGATCGTCGACCGGGACACGTACACCACGACCTCGACCTCCGGTGGCACGAACGGCCAGCCGGGCACGACCACGACGACGACCCACTACAGGGTGACCTGGCAGCGGGCCGGCGGCGACCGGGAGTCCCACGACGTGTCCTCGGCCTTCTACGGCAAGGCCGAGGTGGGGCAGCCGGCCAACCTGCGGACCTGGCGTGGCGAGGTCGTCGGCCTCGAGGTGATGGGCGCGACCGCCTGGTTCCTGCCCGAGTCCGGGCGCAGCTTCGGCTACTGGCTCTACCTGGCCCACTTCGGCCTCGGGCTGCTCCTCTGGGGGCTGTTCTTCGGCTGGTGGGACGGCCCCTTCATGATGGCCTTCCGCCTGCTCGCCTGGATGTTCCTGAGCTTCGTCCCGGTGGCCATGATCACCGACGCCCTGACCTACGGCCTGGCGCCGGGCCTCGACCTGGTCCTGTACCTCGTGTTCGGCCTCCTCTTCGTCGGCGTCGCCGGCGGGATGCTGATCAGCACCCTCGTCGGAAGGGGGACCGGGTGAGTGCGGCCACCGACACCGGGCATCCTCGTTCTACACTCGGGCCGGTGAGCGGGGAGCAGTTGGACCGGACGAGCTTCCTGGCGACACTGCCGCGGCGCCGGCTCGGGGCCGGCGCGCTGATCCGGGACGAGGACGGCCGGGTGCTGCTGGTGGAGCCGACCTACCGGCCGGACTGGCTGCTGCCGGGCGGCACCGTCGAGATCGACGAGTCACCGAGCACCGCCTGCCGCCGCGAGGTGCTGGAGGAGTTGGGACTGGACCGGCCGATCGGCCGGCTGCTGGTGATCAACACCGTGCGGCCCGACCCGCCGACGGACCCGTACGGCTCCCTGCAGTTCGGTTACGACGGCGGCGTGCTGACCGAGGCCGAGATCGCGGCCATCCGGCTGCCGGCCGACGAACTCAGGTCGTACGCCTTCGTCGAGGTCGACCGGATCGGCGACCGCCTGGGTCCGCGCAGCCGTCGCAGGGTCGAAGCGGGGCTGGCGGCCCTGGCCGACGGTACCGTGCACGAGCTCGGGTAGCGGACCTCAAATTGACCCTGCTTTGTCCGCGGCGATAGGCTGATGTGTCGCTGTGGCCTGCGCGACCTCGGACGGAGTGGGTCACGCTCGTACACCCTGGGCAGCTGGCAGCACTTCACGGTCTCGGCGGAACGGTTTGTACGGATCGGGCTGCAGCAACACCCAAAATCTAGTCCAGCCATATCGGAGCCCTACTACATGACGTCCTCCCTTGAGGCCCCGCCGCAGGTCGCCGTAGACGACTTCGGCTCGCCCGAAGCCTTCCTCGAGGCTATCGACGCAACCATCAAGTATTTCAACGACGGTGACATCGTGACCGGCACCGTCGTCAAGGTCGACCGGGACGAGGTCCTGCTCGACATCGGTTACAAGACGGAGGGCGTGATCCCCTCCAAGGAACTCTCGATCAAGCACGATGTCGACCCGCACGACGTGGTCAGCGTCGGCGACGAGGTCGAGGCTCTGGTCCAGCAGAAAGAGGACAAAGAGGGCAGGCTCATCCTGTCCAAGAAGCGGGCTCAGTACGAGCGCGCCTGGGGCACGATCGAGAAGATCAAGGACGAGGACGGTGTGGTCACCGGTCAGGTGATCGAGGTCGTCAAGGGCGGCCTGATCCTCGACATCGGTCTGCGCGGCTTCCTGCCGGCCTCCCTCGTGGAGATGCGCCGCGTCCGCGACCTCCAGCCGTACGTCGGCCAGGAGCTCGAGGCGAAGATCATCGAGCTGGACAAGAACCGCAACAACGTCGTGCTGTCTCGCCGGGCCTGGCTCGAGCAGACCCAGTCCGAGGTGCGGCAGTCCTTCCTCACCCAGCTGCAGAAGGGCCAGATCCGCAAGGGTGTGGTCTCCTCGATCGTCAACTTCGGCGCGTTCGTCGATCTCGGCGGCGTGGACGGCCTGGTGCACGTGTCCGAGCTGTCCTGGAAGCACATCGACCACCCGTCCGAGGTGGTCGAGGTCGGCCAGGAGGTCACGGTCGAGGTGCTGTCGGTCGAGATGGACCGCGAGCGCGTCTCGCTGTCGCTGAAGGCGACCCAGGAAGATCCGTGGCAGGCGTTCGCGCGGCTGCACCAGATCGGCCAGATCGTTCCGGGCAAGGTCACCAAGCTGGTGCCGTTCGGCGCGTTCGTCCGGGTCGAGGACGGCATCGAGGGCCTGGTCCACGTCTCCGAGCTGGCCGAGCGCCACGTGGAGATCCCGGAGCAGGTCGTCCAGGTCAGCGACGATGTGATGGTCAAGATCATCGACATCGACCTGGAGCGTCGCCGGATCTCGCTGTCGCTGAAGCAGGCCAACGAGAGCGTCGACGTCAGCTCCGACGAGTTCGACCCGGCCCTCTACGGCATGACGGCGAACTACGACGAGCAGGGCAACTACATCTACCCCGAGGGCTTCGATCCGGAGACCGGCGAGTGGCTCGAAGGGTACGAGGAGCAGCAGGCGGCCTGGGAACAGCAGTACGCCGAGGCTCACGCCCGCTGGGAGGCCCACAAGAAGCAGGTGGCCGAGGCCGAGAACGGTGACGTCGCCGCGCCGCCGTCGTCCGCTTCGTACTCGAGCAGCAGCAGCAGCTCCGCTCCGACCCCCAGCGCGCCGGAGGGCTCGCTGGCCTCGGACGAGGCTCTGCAGGCCCTGCGCGAGAAGTTGACCGGCAGCAGCAACTGATCACCACGAACGGCCCCGGACGCGCGAGCGCCCGGGGCCGTTTCGTCTTATCGGCAAAGGATCTGGATGCGGATCGCGTTGACCGGGGGCATCGCCTCGGGCAAGACGGCGGTGTCGGACCTGCTCCGCGAGCGCGGTGCGGTGATCATCGACTCGGACCTGCTGGCCCGCGAGGTGGTCGCTCCCGGAACTCCCGGGCTGGCGGCGGTCGTCGAACGGTTCGGGCCCGGGGTGCTGGACGGTGATCAGCTCGACCGGGCAGCGCTCGGCAAGATCATCTTCGCCGACCCGGCGGCCCGGCGTGATCTCGAGGCGATCACCCACCCGTTGGTACGGCAGCGGGCCGAGGAGCTGGAGCGGGCGGCGCCGGCCGACGCCGTCGTGATCCAGGTGATCCCGCTGCTGGTCGAGGCCGGCCTGGCCGACGGCTTCGACCTGGTGATCGTCGTCGACGCCGACCCGGCCCAGCAGCGGGAACGGCTGCGGCGCCGCAACGGCCTGGACGAACGACAGGTCGAGGAGCGGCTGGCGGCCCAGGCGAGCCGGGCGGAACGACTGGCCGCGGCCGACCTGGTGGTGGACAACACCGGGCCGGCCGAGGCGTTGCCGGGCGAGGTGGACCGGTTGTGGCGTCGCGTCCACGACATTCGAGACGCGAAGTGACATACTCTCCGGCGGACGCACCCTGCGGCCGCTGATTCGGCTGCACATTCCGGGTGAACGTCGAAAGACGCCGTTGCCGATACGGCCAAGCCCGTAGGAGGACTCGCGTGGAGTGTCCACGATGCCGAGCCGAACTCCCCGAGGTCGCGCACTACTGTCACGTCTGCGGCCAGGACCAGCGCTCCGGTGACCAAGCCCGCCGGAAGGCGTTCGCGGTCAAGCCGGACGAGCCGGTCACGTCGTTCGCGCTGATCTCGACGATCATGCCGCGGGGGACCGGGGAACGTCCGCAGACGTACCGGATCGCGCTGGTGTTCGCGTTGGTGGTCGCCCTCGTCGCGGCGATCTTCGGCGCCCTGCCGATCGCCGTGCTGGTGGCCGCGTTCGCGATCCCGCTGGTCTACATCGTCTATCTGTACGACGTGAACCTGTGGGACGACGCCCCGGTGCCGGTGACCGCGATGGCGTTCGGCCTGACCGGCGTCCTGGCCATCGTCTTCACGATCATCTGGTGGCGCGGCCTCGGTGGCCCACGGGTGATCACCACGGACCTGGAGGGCCTCGGCAGCGGCCCGTCCGTCGGCGGCTTCCTGATCGCGGCGCTCCTGGTGCCGATCATCGGCGAGGCGATCCGGCAGGTCGGCCCGCTGGTGCTGGCCAGCCGGCCGCAGTTCGACGACCTGATGGACGGCCTGACCTTCGGCGTGATCTCCGGCGTCTCGTACGCGACGTTCGACACCCTGGTCCGGCACTGGGACCTGCTGACCGGCGGCCTGCAGGCGGCGGACCCGGGCGTCTGGGTGCCGCTGATGTTCCTCGAGGGCTTCGTCAAGCCGCTGCTGATGGGCACCGCGACCGGCATCGCCTGCGCCGAGTTCTCCGGTCTCGGCCGCGGCTACGACGGCTTCACGCCGCGCTACTTCCGCGGCCTGGCCGAGGCCGTCGTGGCCAACATCGCCTACCAGGGCGGCCTCTACCTCTTCTCGTTCCTGGGCAACCTCGCCCTGAGCATCTCGCTCAACGTGATCTGGGGCGTGCTGATCCTGGCCATCCTGATCCTGCGGGTACGGACCGTGCTGCACACCGGCCTGATGGAGGCCGCGCTGGAGCGGACCGCCCGCGAGGGCGGCATCGGAGAGGACGGGGAGCTCGGCTTCTGCGCCCGCTGCGAGATGCCGCTGCTCGAGCACGCCGCGTTCTGCAACGCCTGCGGCACCGCGGTCCGGGTGCAGCCGAAGGCGCACCACGTCCGCGGCCAGGCGATGGTGGCCGCGGCCGCCGCGCTGCCCGACGCCGTCGTGCCGGGTGGCGCGGAGACCGAGGACACGGTCCCGGTGTACCCGCCGGACACGCAGCCGCCGGCCGGTGTCGCGCCGCAGCCGGCGCCCGAGATGCCGCCCGCCCCGGCCGAGCAGACCGCGACCTTCGAGAACGCCGGCCCGGCCGACGCCGCCGTACCGACCGACGAGGTCGTACCGGCTGACGAGGTCGTACCGGAAGAGGCTGTTCCGGCGGAGCAGCAGCCGACCACGGAGGAGGCCGAGACTTCGGCGCCGGAAGCGCGTCCGACCGACGGTGAGGAGGGCCGGTCGTGAGCCAGCAGCCGGGACAGTGGGGCCAGCAGCAGGGCGGCCAGCCGGGTTGGCCGCCGCAGCAGGGCCAGCCGCAGCAACCCCAGCAGCCGCAGCAACCCCAGCAGGGCTGGGGTCAGCAGCAGGGCGGCTACGGGCAGCAGGGCGGCTACGGGCAACAGCAGCCGGGCTACGGCCAGCAGGGCGGCTACGGGCAGCAGGGCGGCTACCAGCAGCCCAGCCAGCAACAGGGCTACCAGCAGCCGGGCTATCAGCAGCAGAACCGCCCCGGCGGGTACGGCGGCGGTGGCGGCGGGTATCAGCAGCAGCCGCCGGGCGGCTCCGGCCGGCCGCCGCAGCGCAGTGGCGCCATGGTGATCGGCATCGTGGTCGCGGCGGTCGTGCTGCTGGTCGCGATCGGCGGCATCTTCATGCTGCTCAACCGCAACGCCGCCGGTCCGGAGGCGACGATCACGCCGACCAACACCCAGCCGCCGACCGACGGGCCGACCGAGGATCCCTCCGAGGAGCCGAGCGAGGACCCGACCAGTGAGCCGCCGTCGGACGACCCGACCAGCGAGCAGCCGTCCGACGACCCGACCGGCAGCGGCGGCGGTGGCGAGCAGGTCAGCCTCGGCAACGGCGTCAGCGTGCGGATCCCGAACGGCTGGTCCGATCTCGGCAAGAGCGGATCGGTGGTCCGGTACAGCAACGGCGAGGACCAGTGGACCGGCCAGACCGTGACCGACATCAGCGACGCGGTCGACCAGGTCTGCGACTCGTTCATGCAGCAGATCGCGAAGAAGATGACCAACGCCAAGTTCCTGGAGGCCAAGGCCTCCGAGGCGTCCGGCCTCTCGATCGCCAGCTGCGGCGTGTCCGGCACGGTGACCGGCAGCGGCGGTTCGGGCCAGCTCATGGTCAACTGCCTGATGGCGCTGAAGTCGGATGGCACGCTCGCCGCCAGCACCGTCTACTACACCTCGAACAGCAACACCGAGAAGCTCAGCAAGGACTGGGGCGCGATCAACGGCTCGATGCTCAGCTCGATGATCTGACCCTCGAGCGGAGGGCGGCTCAGGGCCGGTCGCAGCAGGCGGCCGGCCCTGACCGGCTGAGCGATCGTGGCGTTGTCAGTGCCGGGTCGTAGGCTCGACGCATGCGTCCGCTGGATGAACTGATCCGTACTGTCGCGCCGTTCAAGGTGCACAGCGACTTCGAGCCTGCCGGCGACCAGCCGGCGGCGATCAACGACCTGGAGCGCCGGCTGGGCGCCGGCGAGCAGGATGTCGTGCTGCTCGGCGCGACCGGCACCGGCAAGACGGCGACCGTGGCCTGGCTGGCCGAGCGGGTGCAGCGGCCGATGCTGGTGATGCAGCCGAACAAGACGCTGGCGGCGCAGTTCGCCAACGAGCTGCGGCAGTTCTTCCCGAAGAACGCGGTGGAGTACTTCGTCTCGTACTACGACTACTACCAGCCGGAGGCGTACGTTCCGCAGACGGACACGTACATCGAGAAGGACTCCTCGCTCAACGAGGAGGTCGAGCGGCTCCGTCACTCGGCCACCAACTCGCTGCTGACCAGGCGTGACGTGGTCGTGGTCGCGACCGTCTCGGCGATCTACGGCCTGGGCAGCGCGGAGGCGTACCTCGATCAGATGGTCCAGCTCCGGGTCGGGCAGGAGATCGAGCGGGACGCGCTGCTGCGCAAGCTGGTCGCGATCCAGTACGTGCGGAACGACCTGGCCGGGACCCGTGGCACGTTCCGGGTCCGTGGCGACACCCTCGAGGTGTTCCCGAAGTACGAGGAGATGGCGGTCCGGGTCGAGTTCTTCGGCGACGAGATCGAGGCACTGTCGACGATGCACCCGCTGACCGGCGAGGTGGTCTCGGAGGACCAGGAGGTCTTCCTGATGCCGGCCAGCCACTACTCCGCGGGACCGGACCGGATGGAGCAGGCGATCGCCAAGATCGAGGCCGAGCTGGCCGAGCGGCTGGCCGAGCTGGAGCAGCAGAACAAGCTGCTGGAGGCGCAGCGGCTGCGGATGCGGACCAGCTACGACATCGAGATGATGCGGCAGATCGGCACCTGCTCCGGCATCGAGAACTACTCCCGGCACATGGACGGGCGGGAGGCCGGCGAACCGCCGAACTGCCTGCTCGACTACTTCCCGGAGGACTTCCTGCTGGTGGTCGACGAGTCGCACGTGACCGTGCCGCAGATCGGCGGCATGTTCGAGGGCGACGCGTCCCGGAAGCGGACCCTGGTCGACCACGGGTTCCGGCTGCCCAGCGCACTGGACAACCGACCGCTCCGGTTCGAGGAGTTCGTCGAGCGGATCGGGCAGACGATCTACCTGTCGGCGACGCCGGGCGACTACGAGATGGCCCGGTCCGACGGCTTCGTCGAGCAGTTGATCCGGCCGACCGGCCTGGTCGATCCCGAGGTCGTGATCAAGCCGACCCAGGGCCAGATCGACGACCTGATGGGCGAGATCAAGGCGCGGACCGAGAAGTCGGAGCGGGTCCTGGTCACCACGCTGACCAAGAAGATGGCCGAGGACCTCACCGACTACCTGCTGGAGAACGGGATCAAGACCCGATATCTGCACTCGGAGGTGGACACCCTGCAGCGGGTCGAGCTGCTCCGCGGCCTGCGGACCGGAGCCTTCGACGTGCTGGTCGGCATCAACCTGCTCCGGGAGGGCCTCGACCTGCCCGAAGTGTCGCTGGTGGCGATCCTCGACGCGGACAAGGAAGGCTTCCTGCGCAGCGCGAAGAGCCTGATCCAGACGATCGGCCGGGCCGCCCGGAACGTGTCCGGCCAGGTCCACATGTACGCGGACACGATCACCGACTCGATGGCCGCCGCGATCGAGGAGACAAACCGGAGGCGGGAGAAGCAGGAGGCCTACAACAAGGCCAACGGGATCGACCCGCAGCCGCTGCGCAAGAAGATCGCCGACATCACCGACATGTTGGCCCGCGAGGACGCCGACACCGACGACCTGCTGTCCAAGCGCGGCGGCCGGCGCCAGAAGGCGGCGGTTCCGGCGCTGGGCAAGGCGGCCGACCTGAGCGAACGGGCCCGCGAGCTCGCCGGCCTGCCCGCCGGCGACCTGGCCGACCTGGTCCAGGACCTGACCGACCAGATGCACACCGCCGCCGCCGACCTCCAGTTCGAGGTCGCCGCCCGCCTCCGCGACGAGATCTCGGAGCTGAAGAAGGAACTGCGCCAGATGGTCGAAGCCAACCGCTGACCCTCGCCGAGGCCGAACCCGCGGGGGCCGGGAGCGCGTGTGGCGGAGGTCTCAGCCGACCGGAGCCGCGTTCCGGAATAGCGGGGTGGGGTCGGCGCGCTGTGCTGTGCAGCGGCCGTTGTCGGTGGCACGCCGGGTGGGCTTGTCAAATTTCCCAGCCCGGGTGACTCCTGGAACAATTGCCGCCGGAGGGGAGTATTCCCCCGCGCGGCGTCGTCACCACGGCGGTCGGCGGATCACAGACCAGCGATCCGTACGACTCCCCGGCGCCGTGGCCGGACATCCCCGGCGGAAGAGACCTCCGAGAGGGTTCCCCCTGCCCAAGTCTCGGAAGGCCACGCATGGACGTTCATCTGTATGCCTGGATCATCACGGTCGGCGTCACCGTCGCGATCCTGGCGCTCGACGTATTCGTGATCGGCCGCCGGCCGCACGAACCGTCGATGAAGGAAGCCGGGATCTTCATCGGCATCTACATCGCGCTGGCGGTGATCTTCGGCTTCGGCGTCTGGGCCGTCTCCGGTGCACGCTACGCGGGCGAGTTCTTCGCCGGTTGGCTGACCGAATACAGCCTGTCGATCGACAACCTGTTCATCTTCATCATCATCATGGGCGCGCTGAAGGTGCCGCGGCACCTGCAGCAGTTCGCGCTGATGGTCGGCATCGTGCTGGCCCTGGTCTTCCGCGGCATCTTCATCGCCCTCGGCGCCGTGGTGATCAACGCCTTCGCCGGGGTGTTCTTCCTGTTCGGCGCGTTCCTGATCTTCACCGCGGTCCGGCTGGTGATCGACTACCGCAAGCACGACGACGAGGACGAGGCACCGGACAACATCGCGATGCGGTGGGTCAAGCGGCGGATCCCGTCCACCACCGAGTTCCACGGCACCCGGATGGTCCCGCGGATCGACGGCCGCCGGATGGCTACGCCGATGCTGATGGTGATCATCGCGCTGGGCAGCACCGACCTGATGTTCGCGCTGGACTCGATTCCGGCGATCTACGGGCTGACCCAGGAGCCGTACCTCGTCTTCACCGCCAACGTCTTCGCCCTGATGGGCCTGCGCCAGCTCTACTTCCTGCTCGGCGGCATGTTGCGCCGGCTGGTCTACCTCTCGCTGGGACTGTCGGTGATCCTGGCCTTCATCGGCGTGAAGCTGATCATGCACGCGCTGCACGCGACCCCGGTGCTGTCCTGGGTCGGGATCGATCCGCACGTCGTGCCGGAGGTGCCGACCTGGCTGTCGCTGATGGTGATCATCGTCGTCCTGGTGGTGACCACGGTGGCCAGCCTGATCAAGTCCAAGTGGATCGATGATCATGATCCCGCCGAGCCCGCCACGCCGGCCGAGGAACTGCGCTGAGTCGGTCCGGGCAGGGCCGCGGGTGACCGCGGCGGGCGGAGGGCCGAAAACCGGATGCGGGCGGGGTCGCCGATCGACCAGGGTGGTCGACCATGACCTCCACCGTCCCGATCAACGGGCTCTCCCTGGCGCTGAACTCACCGATCGACCCGGACCGGCTGGACCGGATCGTGGCCGACCTGGCCGCGGCCCGGCCGCAGTCGGTGGCCGACCTCGGCTGTGGCTGGGGTGAGCTGCTGTTCCGGGTGCTCGAGGCGGTGCCCGGCGCCACCGGAATCGGGATCGATCTGGAGGCCGACGACGTCGACCGCGGCCGCGCGGCGGCCGAGGCCAGGGGATTGACCGACCGGGTCCGTCTCGACGTGGGGGACGCCGCGGCGTACCGCGGCCGGCACGACCTGGTGCTCAGCGTCGGTGCGCACCACGCCTTCGATCCGGAGGTCGGCACGGCGCTGGCGGCCCTGCGCGGGCTGGTCGCCGATGGCGGCCGGCTGCTGTTCGGCATCGACTACTGGCTGCTCGAGCCGCCGCCGGAGCGGCTCGCGATCATGTGGGGCGGTGCCACGCTGGCCGAGAGCCGGCCGCTCGCCGAGGTCGTCGACGCGGCCGCCGCGGCGGGCTTCCGGCTGCTCGACCTGCACGAGGTGTCCCAGTCCGAATGGAACGCGTACGAGTGCGGGCTGGTCCGGAACCAGGAGGAATGGCTGCTGGCCCATCCTGGTCATCCGGACGCCGCGGGCCTGCGCCGGCGGCTGGACGAGGGCCGCCGGGAGTGGCTCGCCGGGCACCACGGCTACCTGGGCTTCGCCTGGCTCACCCTCGGCGCCCTGCCCGGCTCGCCCTGAGCCCGGACGATCAGACCCCGGCCAGGACCGTCTCGATCCGCTGCCAGGCCGACTCCGCCGCCTCCGGGTCGTGATCGGGCAGGGTCGGGTCGGTGAAGAAGTGCCCGGCGTCCGGATACCGGAACAGGGTGCCGGCCACGCCGATCGCGGTCACGCTGTCCCGGAACGCCGCCAGCCGGTGCTCCGGCGCGAACCGGTCGTCGACCGCGACATGGGTCTGGACCGGGGTGCCCGGCGCCACGCCCTCCGGCACCGGCGTGGTCGCGTGCAGCAGCAGGACGGCGGCGGCCGCGAGCCGCTCCGGCCACAGGTCGGCGATCACGCCGACCCCCATCGAGAACCCGCAGAGTACGGTCGCGGGCGGCAGGTCGCGGAGCGCGGCGCGGGCCCGGCCCAGCACGGTGTCCCAGCCGATCCGGCGCTGCAGCTCGAAGCCGGCCGGCACCGACGGCACTCCGTCCACCTCGGCCGCGACCTCGCCGCCGAACAGGTCGGGCACCACGACCGGGTGCCCGGCCCGGCGGATCCGCTCTGCCGCCGCGAGCTCCACCGGCCGCAGGCCGAGGGTGGAGTGGAAGATGATCACCGGCGTCGGCTCCGCGGACAGCATGGAGGTCATTCTGCCGGGCCGACACCGTCCCGACGGTCGGGGCACGGTCGGCCGAGCCCGTTGATGATCATGCTCGCCGCTCAGCCGGCGCGGGCGCGCATCACGGCGAGCGCCTCGACGTCGCTGATGGTCCCGGTCAGGTACGTCTCGGTCCAGGCCGCCACGTCCGGATAGTCGGACTCCGCGACCACCCGCGCGATCACGGCGGCCGGGTCGGTCGCGGTCCGCCGCAGCGACACCTGGCCGTCGGCGAGCAGGGCCCAGGCGCCGCCGACGTTCCCGTACGGCATGCCGACGCTGCCCGGATTGATCACGGTCCGCCGGTCCACCAACCGGACGTACGGCATGTGGGTGTGGCCGCAGACGACGGTCCGCACCGTCCCGGGCAGCCCGGCGAACACCTCGGCCCAGCGCTCGACGGGGGAGTCGACCAGCACCACCTCGTCGTCGTCCCGCGGCGTCCCGTGGCAGAACACCACGTCGCCGAAGCCGTCGACCGCGAGGACCACCGGGTGCGGCAGGCCGGCCAGCAGCTCGAGTTGATCATGACGGAGCTGCCCGGCCGCCCAGGCGGACTCGGCGATCGCGTCCGGCCGCGGCGACCGGGCCAGGTCGACCACCTCGCGGTCGGCGTTGCCGCGGACCAGGATCGCCCGGTCGCCCAGCCCGGCCAGCCGGTCCAGCACCGCGACCGGCTGCGGGCCGGCGACATGATCGCCGGTGATCACGATCCGGTCGGCCGCGATCACGTCCGGCTCGGCCAGGATCGCCTCCAGCACCGGCAGCACGCCGTGCACGTCGGACAGGACAGCCACCGAACGCACCATGATCAGGTCAGCCCGTGATCATCAGCGCAGCACGACGCTGGACTCGGCGGTCAGCGCCAGGAACGTCAACGATTCCTGGAGATACAGGCGGATCGTCGAGTCGTCGTGGGACAGGTAGCCGATCGACAGGTCCTGCCCCAGGTGCAGCTCGTAGTCACCGCCCCGGGTGGACAGCAGCAGTGCATGATCGAGGGCGGGCGCCCAGACGATGTCGCCGTCGCGGAGCAGCCGGTCCAGGTGATCGAGGACCGGATAGCCGTGATCGGTCGTCTCGGCCACCGCGGTGTACGCGGCCGCCGGCAGCAGCAGGCTGTACGGCCCGGCGACCCCGGCCAGCCGGAGCGCGCTGATCGCCCGGGCGACGACGTCCGGGATCTCCTGGGCGTCGGCCGGCAGCGCCAGTTCCGGGTTCGAACTGCCCGGGCCGATTCCGCCGATCCCGGCCGCCTCGAACCCGTGCACGATGGCCCGGTCCTCGGCGGTCGCGATGGTCTTGGCGGCATCCTTCACCGGCTGCCAGTCCGAGTCCCGGGAACCGCGCTCGACGTCGTCGACGGCGTCCCGGGTCACGGTGAACGGCACCCGCAGCTCGACCAGTTCCTGGACCCGGCGTTGCCGTACCGACAGGCCGTCGGCCGGCGACGCGAGCTCGCGCAGGTGCCCGGTGCCGACCGCGGACAGGGCGGGCCCGGCCGGCCCGACCACGTCGACGACCCGGCGGCCGGCGATCTCGCGGGTGAAGGTGCGTTTCGCCTCGGCCTCGATCTCCGCCCAGGCTGCGTCGGAGACCGGGGCGAGCTCGCGGTGCAGGTTGTTCATCCTTGGTCACTCCCTTTCAGGCTCCCGATGTCCAACGAGCCGCTGGACGCGACGGTGCCGCTGCCGTCGGCTTCGACCGGTGCGGGTTCTCCGGGGCCGTCCTCCAGCAGGTCGACGGTCGGCACGAAGAACAGGCACCCGGTGATCGCCGTGGAGAAGTCGAGCAGCCGGTCGTGGTTGCCGGGCGGGTCGCCGAGGAACATGTTCCGCAGCATCCGTTCGATCACGTCCGGGTCGGCGGCGTACCCGATGAAGTAGGTGCCGAACTCGGCGCTGCCGATCCGGCCGAACGGCAGGTTGTCCCGGATGATCTGCCGCTCAGTGCCGTCGTCGTCGACGATCGTCGTCAGCGCCACGTGCGCGTTGGACGGCTTGACCGAATCCGGCAGCTCGATGTCGTTCAGCTTGCGGCGGCCGACGGCGTGCTCCTGCGCCTCGACCGGCAGCCGGTTCCAGCTGTCCAGGTCGTGCAGATACTTCTGCACGATCACGTAGCTGCCGCCGGCGTAGGCGGGATCCTCGTCGCCGATCACGACGGCCTCGGTGGCGTCGGCGCCGGTCGGGTTCTCGGTGCCGTCGACGAAGCCGAGCAGGTCCCGTTCGTCGAAGGACCGGAAGCCGTGCACCTCGTCGACCACATCGACCGCTCCGGCCAGCCGCGTGACCAGCTGGTACGCCAGCTCGAAGCACAGGTCCGTGTGGTTCGCCCGGAGGTGGAACAGCAGATCGCCCGGCGTCGCGGGAGCGGTGTGGGTCGCCCCGGCGACGGGCCGGAACGGGTGCAGCCCGGCCGGCCGCGGCGCGTCGTAGAGCCGGTCCCACAGCTCGGCGCCGATCCCGGTGACGCAGGTCAGCCGTCCCTCCGGGACCCGGAAGCCCACCGCCCGGGTCAGCCCGGCGACGTCGGCCAGCGCGTCGCGGACCACGTCCTCGGCGCCGTCTCGTACCGTCAGAACCAGGAAGATCGCCGCCCGAGCCGGATCGGCCAGCACCGTCTGGGCCCGCGGGTGTGTCACGGGCACGACAGTAGCAGCGGCGGGAGGAGGATCGGGCCGTGCGAACGTTCCTCCGGCTGCTCCGGAACTCGGCACTGGCCAGGCTCGTCGGTGCGGTCCTGGTGGGGCTGGCGAGCGGCCTCGTCGTCGGCGGTACGGGGGCGCCGGCCCTCGGGCTGCTGGCCGGCATCGCGGTCACCCACACGCTGCTCGTGGTGGCCGGCTGGACCGCGCTCTGGCCGATGGACGCCGGGCAGACCGAGCGGCACGCCGGCCGGGAGGATCTGCTCCCGCTGATCGAGGAGCTCGCGGTCGGCGTCGCGGCGCTCGGCGGACTGGCCGGCATCGTCGTCCTGCTCGCCCTCGGCTCGTCCGGCAGCCGCGACGTCGCGGCCGGCGTCGCGCTGGCCGGGGTGTTCATGGCCTGGGCCGCGCTGCACCTGATGTACGCCGGCCGCTACGCCCACCTCTACTACGGCCGGCCCGGCGGCGGGATCGACTTCAACGGCGACGACCGGCCCGGGTATCGCGACTTCCTCTACTTCAGCTACAACCTCGGGATGACCTACCAGGTGTCCGACACCGCCGTGTCGAGCCCGGTGATCCGGGCCGTGGTGCTGCGTCACACGCTGCTCTCGTACGTCTTCGGGCTGGCGATCCTGGCCACCACGCTCAACCTGGTCGCCGCGATGTTCAGCTGACCGGCCGGATCGCCCAGCCGGTCCCGGGTCGGCACGAAGAACAGGCCGCCGGTGACCGCCGTCGAGAAGTCGAGGGCCGGGTCGGTCCGGCCGTCGGCGTCGCCGACGAAGCGGTCCCGCAGCATCCGGTCCAGGGCGCCCGCCGAGCTCGCGTACGCGACCAGACAGCTGCCGGACTCGTCCGGCCCGTCCAGCGAGAAGGGCAGCGCGTCCCGGACGATCCGGGCCGTCGGCGCCGGCGCGGCCGAGAACCGGTCGGCGGCCGGTTGCGAGCGCCACGCGGCCAGGTCGTGCCGGTACCGCTGGAGGACGACATAACTGCCGCCGGCGTGGTCGGGATCCTCGGCGCCGACCTGGACCGCCGACACGGCGTCGATCCCGGTCGGGTTGTCGGCCCCGTCCGGCAGTTGCGGCAGGTCCGGTTCGTCCTGCTGCCGCAGCCCGGTCACCCGGTCCGCCACGTCGACGGCCCCGGCGAGCCGGTCCAGCAGCCGGTTCGTCAGCTCGGTGCACGCGGTCAGCCGGTCGGCGCGCAGGTGGAACAGCAGATCGCCGGGCGTCGCGACGGCGGTGTGGGCAGGGCCGGCGATGCTGCGCAGCGGCTCCAGCCCGACCGGCCGCGGGCCCGGCCAGAGCCGGTCCCACAGCTCGGCTCCGACGCCGGCGACGCAGGTCAACCCGCCGGTCCCGGCGGCCCGCGTGAGCGCGCCGAGGTCGCCGAGGGTCTGGGCGACCTGGTGCTGACCGCCTGGTCGTACGGTCAGCACCAGGAAGATCGCGGCCCGGGCCGGATAGGCCAGGACCGGTTGCGCGCGCGGATGCCTCATTCCCGCGTCGCCGGGCTACGGCCCTGGTGGGTGACCCAGCGGTCGATCCAGCGGGTCAGTTGTCCCTCCGACGGGCAGCCGGTGCGCCGGTCGACCTCCTCCCCGTCGACCATGATCATCAGCAGCGGCACGCCGGTGACCCGGTGCAGGATGCCGAGCCCGGGGTCGGCGTCGATCTCGATCTTGATCAGCTTCAGCCGGCCCGCGTGCCGAGCGGCCAACCGTTGCAGCTGCGGTGCCAGGGACAGGCTGGAGCCGCTCCAGGGTGCCCAGAACTCCACCAGGACGAGGATCGGGGTGTCGATCGCGGCGTCGAACGTCGCTGCCGTACCGGGCACGACCCAGGGCAGCGGCAGGCCGCAGCCGGCACACCGCGGCAGGTCCGCCGCCGCGACCGGCCAGAGACTCCAGAACCGGCAGTCCGGGCATTGCAGGGAGGCGGCCTCGGCCCGGCTGATCTTGATCCCGGGCGTGCCGCAGTCGCTGTCGTCGATCAACGTTCCCGCCGTTCCTTGATCGGTCTCCGGTCGTGCTGATCGCCACCTTCGACATGATCAGGAGCGCGGTCAAGGATCGGCGGGCCGGTCCGCCGAGGTCGTGGAAAGGTTTGTCACGCCCGACATGGCCGGCTGTCGGCCGTCACAGTGAGCCCGATCCGCGGCACGCGCGGGACCGGGTGTTCGACCCCACGGGGAAACGCTGCCATTCTGGTCGCGGGACTGGGGCATGTGCAGTCGGGAGGACGAAAGATGAGCAACCTGCGAATCACGGAGGTCGCACGATGGCTTGAAACGGGGGTGCCGCGGTTCGTCGAGGAGATCATCGCGGCGACTCTGGAGCAGATTCCGATCTACGGTCGGGAGAAGCTCGTCTCCCGGGATCAGTTGCGCCAGTCCCTGGAACACAATCTGAGCTTTCTCGTCGCGGCGCTCGGCCCTGAGGGCGGGCCGACCGATCTGACCGCGGCGCGGGAGACCGGGCGTCGCCGGGCGGAGCAGGGGATGCCGCTGCCGGAGGTGCTGCAGGTCTACCGGATCGCGTACGCCATCCTGTGGCGTTCGCTGCTGGACGAGCGGCGCCGGTTCGCCACCGACGTCCTGCTCGAGGCGGCCGGCACCATCTGGCGGGTGATCGACGAGACGTCGCTCGCCGTCACCGAGTCGTACCGGGAGACCACGGCCCAGTTGCTGCGGGCCCAGCAGCGGCGCCGGTCGGCGCTGGTCGAGGCACTGCTGACCGGCGGTCCGGGTTCGGCGTCCGGTCCCTGGGAGGCCGCGGCGCTGCTCGGCCTGCCGCCCGACGGTCGGGCCGTGGTGGTGGTCGCCGAGACCCGTGGGCTGGCCGAGGAGAGCCTGCCCGAGATCGAACGCCGGCTGGCCGCGGCCGGGATCGAGTCGGGGTGGCGGCTGACGCCGTCGCTGCAGATGGGGGTCGTCGCGGTGAAGGACGGCCAGTACGAGGCGTTCCTGGAGATCCTGCGCGGCTCGGCGGGGGCCCGGACCGGGGTGAGCCCGCTGTACCGGAAGCTGTCGGAGTCGCCGCGGGCGTTCCGGCTGGCCCGGGCGGCCCTGGTCATGCTGCCGTCGGGCAGCGGCGGGGTCCGGGTGTTCAGCCCCAGCCCGCTGGCCGCCCTGCTCGCGGCCGAACCGGCCGAGGGCGCCCGGCTGGCCGACCTCGTGCTGGGCCCGGTGCTGGCGCAGGGCAGCGAGGACCGGGACGTGCTGCTGGACACCTTGGAGGCCTTCGTGACCCACTCCGGGTCGGCCGAGAAGGCGGCCGCGGACCTGCACTGCCACGCCAACACGGTCCGCTACCGGCTCCGGCGGCTGCAGGAGCTGACCGGTCGTTCGCCGTCCGATCCGCAGGACCTGACCGAGCTGACCGGCGCCCTCTACGCGGTACGGCACACGCCGCGCTGACCGACCAGCCGGCGGACGACGAACCCCCGGAGCCGAGCGGCTCCGGGGGTTGGCGTCGTCCCGCGCTCAGGCCGCCCGGGTCTGGGTGCCCGCGACCGGGGCCTTGGCCTCCGTGACCGGGGTCAGCGCCGCGGCGACCAGCGTCGCGACGTCGGCCATCGGCCGGACCTCGACCGTCTCCAGCACCTCGGCCGGCACCTCGTCCAGGTCGGGCTCGTTGCGCTGCGGCACGAAGACCGTGGTCAGCCCGGCCCGCTGCGCGGCGAGCAGCTTCTGCTTGACGCCGCCGATCGGCAGCACCCGGCCGTTCAGGGTGACCTCGCCGGTCATCCCGACGTCGGACCGGACCGGCCGCCCGGTCGCCATCGAGGTGATCGCGGTGACCATGGTGACGCCCGCGGACGGGCCGTCCTTCGGCACCGCGCCGGCCGGCACGTGGATGTGGATCTGCCGGTCCAGCACCGCCGGGTCGTCGATGCCCAGCTCGGCGGCGTGGGCCCGGACGTAGGAGAGGGCGATCTGCGCCGACTCCTTCATCACGTCGCCCAGCTGGCCGGTCAGGGTCAGCCCGGTCTTGCCCTCGACCGCGCTGGCCTCGATGTAGAGCACGTCGCCGCCGAGGCCGGTCACCGCCAGCCCGGTCGCCACGCCCGGCACCGAGGTCCGCTCGTGCGACTCCGGGGTGAACCGCGGCCGGCCCAGGAAGTCCTTCAGATCACCGAGGTCGATGATCAACTTCTCCGGCTGCTCGACGTCGGCCAGCTTCGTCGTCGCCTTCCGCAACGCCTTGGCCAGCAGCCGTTCCAGCTGCCGTACGCCGGGCTCCCGGGTGTAGTCGGCGGCGATCTCGCGGAGCGCCTCGTCGGTCAGGTCGACCTCGTCCTCGGTCAGCCCGGCCAGCTCGCGCTGCTTCGGCAGCAGGAAGTCGCGGGCGATCGCGATCTTGTCGTCGGCCGTGTAGCCGTCCAGCGTGATCAGTTCCATCCGGTCCAGCAGCGGCTGCGGGATGTTCTCGATCACGTTGGCCGTGGCCAGGAAGATCACGTCGGAGAGATCAAGATCGAAGTCGAGGTAGTGATCACGGAAGGTGTGGTTCTGCGCCGGGTCGAGCACCTCGAGCAGGGCGGCGCTCGGGTCGCCGCGGTAGTCCGAGCCGACCTTGTCGATCTCGTCCAGCAGCACCACCGGGTTGAACGAGCCGGCCTCGCTCAGGGCCCGGACGATCCGTCCCGGCAGCGCGCCGACGTAGGTCCGCCGGTGGCCCCGGATCTCGGCCTCGTCCCGGACCCCGCCGAGCGCGACCCGGACGAACTTCCGGCCCAGCGCGCGGGCGATCGACTCGCCGAGCGACGTCTTGCCGACCCCGGGCGGACCGGCCAGCGCCAGCACCGCTCCGGAGCCACGGCCGCCGACCACGCTCAGGCCGCGCTTGGCCCGGCGAGAACGTACCGCGAGGTATTCGACGATCCGCTCCTTGACGTCCTCCAGGCCGTGGTGATCATGGTCGAGCACCTCGCGGGCGCCGGCCAGATCCTCGGAGTCGGTGGTGATCACGTTCCAGGGCAGCTCGAGGACGGTGTCCAGCCAGGTCCGGATCCAACCGGCCTCCGGGCTCTGGTCGCTGGACCGCTCCAGCTTGCCGACCTCGCGCAGGGCCGCGGTCCGGACCGCCTCGGGCAGGTCGGCCGCCTCGACCCGGGACCGGTAGTCCTCGGCGCCCTCCGGCTCGTCCTCGCCCAGCTCCTTGCGGATCGCGTTCAGCTGCTGCCGGAGCAGGAACTCGCGCTGGCTCTTCTCCATGCCCTCGCGGACGTCGTCGGCGATCTTGTCGTTCACCTCGACCTCGGCCAGGTGGTCCTTGGTCCAGTCGATCAGGACGGTGAGCCGCTCGGCGACCGCCGGCGTCTCCAGCAGTTGCCGCTTCTGCTCGTCGGTGAGGTACGAGGCGTAGCCGGCCAGGTCGGCCAGGGCGGACGGGTCGGTCACCCGGTTGACCGTGTCGATCACCTGCCAGGCGTCCCGGCGCTGCAGCGTCGCGACCACCAGCGAGCGGTAGTCGCTCGCCAGGGTCCGGATCTCCTCGGTGTCGGTGTCCTCGGCCGGCAGGTCCTCGGCCTCGACCCAGAGCGCGGCGCCCGGGCCGGACACCCCCGAGCCGATCTTGGCCCGTCGCTCGGCGCGGATCACCGCGGCGGCCTCGCCGGTCTGCAGTCGGCCGGTCTGCACGATCGTCGCGACCACGCCGTACGAGGCGTAGCGGTCGTCGAGCCGGGGCGCCACCAGCAGGTGCCCGTCGCTGCTGGCCCGTGCCGTGTCGATCGCCGCGCGGGAGCTTTCGTCGAGCTCGATCGGGACGACCATGCCGGGCAGGACCACGAGGTCGTTGAGGAACAGTACGGGCAGTTCAGTCGTCGTCATCTGCGTTACCTCTCAAGTTGAGCGTCATAGGCTCAAGGCATTCGGTCCCCGGTTTCTTCCGGGCGTTCTCCGTGAGCGAACGCGACGTTCTGAGCGCCCAGGACGGCGAGCAGTTGCAGCTTCTCGTGGCTCTCGCTGCCCGGCTCCGCGGTGTAGACGAGCAGCCGGTGCGACTGGTCCGGGTCGAGCAGCGTCTGGCAGGTCAGTTCCAGGGCGCCGACCTCCGGATGGACGAAGTGCTTGACGTCGTTCGGCCGGACGCCGACCTCGTGGTCCTGCCAGACCTGGCGGAACTCCTCGCTCTCGGCCAGCAGCAGCTCGGCGTACTCGGCGGCGCGGGAGTTCGGCCCGCGCAACGCCAGCACCTGGCGCAGCCCGGCGGCGAACATCCGGCTGAGGAACGGGTGGTCCTGTCGCGCATACAGCCGGCGGGTGCCGGGGTCGGTGAACCAGCGGTAGCCGATGCTCCGGGCCGGCCCGCGGTAGCTGGTCGTGTCGCCGGTGAGCGCCACCCCGAGCGGGGTCTGCCGCAGCGTCTCGCCGAGCTCGGTGACGACCTCGGCCGGGGTGTCGTCGAGGCGGTCCAGGATCCGGAGCAGGCCGGGGCTGATGTGCTCGCTGGTCGCGCCGCGGGCCGGCGGCCGGTGACCGGCCAACCGGAACAGGTGGTCCCGTTCGTCGATCGAGAGGTGCAGTCCCTGCGCGATCGAGGCGATCATCTGCTCGGACGGCTGCGGCCCGCGCTCGCGTTCGATCCGGGAGTAGTAGTCGGCCGACAGGTGGCACAGCGCGGCGACCTCCTCCCGCCGCAGCCCCTTGGTCCGGCGGCGTCGACCGCGGGGCAGGCCGACGTCCTCGGGCTGCAGCAGGTCGCGGCGCCGGCGGAGGAACTCCGCGAGCCCGGTGCGATCGATCACGTCTTCTCCTCACGTCCTGCCTCCTTCCTAGCGCCTCGCCGCGGCGGAAGCACGCGCGGAGCCTGGGATCGTCAGGCCGTGGATCCGGTCCGGGCGGTCCGGAAGGATCGTGGCCATGAGAGCGATCGACATCACCGTCTCCGACCTGGCCGGGAAGCTCGCCGTCGTCACCGGGGCCAGCGATGGCATGGGCCTCGGCATGGCCGAACGGTTGGCCGCGGCCGGTGCCGAGGTGATCCTGCCGGTCCGCAACGAGCGCAAGGGCGAGGCGGCGATCGCCACGATCCTGCGGGCCGTGCCGGACGCGGACGTCTCCCTGCGCCGTCTCGACCTGTCCTCGCTGGCCTCGGTCGCGGCGCTCGGCGACACGCTGCGGGACGAGGGGCGGCCGATCCATCTGTTGATCAACAACGCCGGCGTGATGACGCCGCCGGACCGGCAGTCCACCGCCGACGGGTTCGAGCTGCAGTTCGGCACCAACCATCTGGGCCACTTCGCCCTGGTGGCACACCTGCTCCCGCTGCTCCGCGACGGCCGGGCCCGGGTCACCTCCCAGGTGAGCGTCGCGGCGGCCCGCGGCACGGTCAACTGGGACGACCCGAACTGGGAGCACGGGTACGACGGCATGCGGGCCTACCGCCAGTCCAAGATCGCGCTCGGCCTGTTCGGCCTGGAGCTGGACCGGCGCAGCAGGGCCGAGGGCTGGGGGATCACCAGCAACCTGTCCCATCCCGGCGTCGCCCCGACCAGCCTGCTGGCCGCGCGCCCCGAACTCGGCCGCAGCCGGGACACGCTCCAGGTCCGGCTGATCCGGGCACTGTCGGAGCGCGGGATCCTGGTCGGCACGGTCGACTCCGCCAAGCTGCCGGCCCTGCTGGCCGCGACCGACCCGGCCGCGAAGGCCGGCGCCCTCTACGGTCCGGGCGGCCCCGGGCACCTGGGCGGGGCTCCGGCCGAACAGCGGCTCTACCCGCCGCTGCGCAGCGCCGAGGACGCCCGCCGCGTCTGGCAGCTCTCCGAGGATCTGACCCGGCTCTCCGTACCGTCGCTCTGATCAGGGCGCCGGTACGGATCGGTCTGGAGACCGGGCCCGGAATTGGCCCGTGCATCCGGGCCGATCCGGTCATAGCTTCAGGGTGTGGCCGCCGTGGTGGCGCCGCTGGAGCGAGAGTACGGAGAGACGATGCAATCGAGGAACTTCGGCCGCTTGGGTACGGTCAGCGCGCTCACCCTGGGTGGCGGCGGGATCGGCGCGGTCTGGGGTCCGACCACCCGCGAGGAGTCGGTGGCGGCGGTCCGGGCCGCGCTCGACGCCGGGATCACCCACCTGGACCTGGCGCCGACCTACGGCGACGGCTTCGAGGCCGAGCGGGTGGCCGGCGAGGCGCTGCGGCAACAGCCGTCCGCGGAGGTGTTGATCACCACCAAGTTCGGTCTGCCGGACGACGACGAGACCGACCTGCCCGCGCGGATGCGACAGAGCCTGCAGGACAGCCTGGCCCGGCTCGGCCGGGACCACCTGGATCTGTTCGTCTGGCACGCGCAGCTGCGGCCCGCCGACGGCCCGGCGACCGCGCCGCGGACCACAGGCTGGACGGTGTTCCGGGACGAGGTGGTGCCCGAGTTCGTCCGGCTCCGGGAGGAGGGACTGATCCGCGGCTGGGGGATCACCGGCGTCGGCTTCCCGTCCGCGGTGATCGAGACCCTGGGCACCGACCCGCGGCCGGACGGCGTCCAGGTCGTGGTGAACGCCCTCGACCAGAGCGGCGACATGTGGGTGTTCGGTGATCAGGGCCGGCCGGCCAACGGCGACATCCTGGCCGCCGCGCAGTCCGGCGGGGTGCCGGTGATCGGGATCCGCGCGGTCGCCGCCGGCTCGCTCACCGACGCGGTCGACCGCGAGGTCGCGGCCGATTCCACGGTCGCGGTCGACTACGCCCGGGCCGAGGGTTTCCGCCGGCTGGCCGCGGAGCTGGGGGAGTCGGCGGCGTCGCTGGCCCACCGCTACGCGCTCTCCGTACCCGGCGTGGCCACCGTCGTGCTCGGCGTCAAGAACCGGGAGGAACTGGCCGAGTGCGTCGCCGCCGAAGAGCGCGGGCCACTCGGCGCGGAGGTGCTGGAGCGGATCGCGGCGCTGCGCTGACCTCAGGTCACGGAGGCGGTCGGGTGGCTCGGCTGATAGAGCCCGAGCCGCCCGCCGCCGGGCAGTCGCAGGGCACAGAGTCGGCCCCACGGCTGTTCGCTGACCGGGTCGGCGAGCCCGACGCCGCGCTCGGCCAGGTCGGTCAGCGTGGCATCCAGGTCGTCGCACTGGAGGAAGAACTCGTGCTGCTCGGCACCTTCGGTCGGGTGGACGGCAACCTCGGCCGGCGGCAGCGCGAAGATCAGCCAACCGCCGCCGGAGTCGACGTGCGGGAAGCCGAGCACGTCCCGGAGGAACCGCCGGTCGGCCTCGGCGTCGTTGCTGTACAGGATCACGTGAGCGCCGTTGATCATGACAGCAGGCTACCCGTGATCCGCGCTGCGACAGCCTGCCGCGATCATGGAATTCTGGAACGGGCGAGCGGCCGGCGTCGGGGCTCTGTTGATCATGATCATCGTCGCGGTGACGGCGTGTGCTCCGCCCGGACCGCCGCCCGTCGACCGGACCACGCTCGGCCCGAGCGGTACGCCCGGCTCTGCGTCGGCGGTGTCACCGACGCCGACCCGGCCGCCGCTCGCCGGCCCGGGCACGAACTGCGGTCCGATCGGCCGCAAGCAGGTCGCGCTGGTGGCCCGCGGCGAGGCCGCGTGCGCGACGGTGGTCGCGATCATGAAGGCTTTCGTCGCCATGCAGGACATCGAGATCGGCCAGACGATCAAGGTCGACGGCTGGGGCTGCGCCATCCTGGACGGCAGCTCGGGGGAGTCCGCGTCGATCTACACCCTCGCCTACGAGTGCTCCGCCGGAAGGAAGTTGATCAAGGCCTGGCCGGCCGACAGTCCGGTGGCGGCCGGCGCCCAGGTGGACGTGAAGCACTTTGCCGGGACGTTCGCGGGCGGCGGGTATCCGTACCACTTCTCGTCCAGCGGCGGAGCGTTCACCTGCGGCATCCGGCCGCCGACCGACCGGGGTCCGGGCTACGTCGGCTGCCACGGCGAGCTGCCGAAGAACGCCCGGGCCAAGGCGCCGGACGGTGCCTCCGTGCCGGCCAACACGGTGCTGCTCACCCGGGACCGGAAGGCGCGGTTGGGGTATTCGGGGGACCCCGCGTTCCTGCGGACCGAAGGGTCCGGCTTCGCGCCGGCGTAACGGCTGCCGACCGGTCAGGTGCTGGCGTTCTACGGCGTCGCCTGCACCGCCGGCCCGAACGACTCCGTCCGCTGTGTCAACGGCGGGCATGAGTTCACGCTGCGACCGGGGCATGCCGAGCTCTCCTGAACCCGTACCTGCGGACTGTCCGTAGGACCTTGACGCAGTGATCCGGCGCCTGGTGAAATCTCCACATATCCCAAGGGCGGGTGGCGCCGGGGATCGGCAGGGGGAGGTCGATCTTGTCCAGCAGACGTCGAAACATCGGTGCGGTCGCGGCGGCGCTGATCATGGTGGTGGCACTGGCGATGCCGCTGGGGACCGCGGCCGCCGACACCGGCAAGCCGCAGCAGTGGCGCGGCTACTGGGTGGACTCGTTCAACGCGGGCGTCTACAACCCGGCCCAGGTGACCAAGCTGATCGCCGACGCCAGGCGGGTCAAGGCCAACGCGCTGGTGGTCCAGGTCGGCCGTGAGACCGACTGCTTCTGCAACGACTCGGCCTTCCCGCGGACGCAGGCCGCCGGGGTCGATCCGGCGCCGTACGACCCGCTGGCCGAGGTCATCGAGCAGGCCCACGCGGCCGGCCTCGAGGTGCACGCCTGGGTCAACTCGACGATCCTGTGGCGCAGCCTGACCCCGCCCGCGGATCCGAGTCACGCGTATCACGAACACGGCGTCACGGCCACCGGCCGGGACCGCTGGATCAACCGCCGGGTGGACGGCGAGGAGGTGATGGCCAACCGCGTCTTCCTCGATCCGGCGAACCCGGACGCGGTCGACTACATGGTCGAGGGCATCGCCAGCATCGCCCGCAACTACGACGTCGACGGCGTCAACCTCGACTACATCCGCTACCCGGACTACAGCTCCGTGACCACGCACAGCGAGTGGGGCTACAGCGAGACCTCGATCGCCAGGTTCCAGGCGGCGACCGGGCGGACCGACGTCCCGGAGCCGGGTGACGCGCAGTTCTCCGACTGGCGGCGCGCGCAGGTGACGGCCTACGTGCGCAAGATCTACCTCAAGCTGTACGAGGTCGACCCGTCGGTGCGGCTGTCCATGGACGGCATCACGTACGGCTACGGACCGCAGGGGACCGAGGGCGGCTACCAGAAGACCCGGACCTACGCGGAGGTGCTGCAGGACTGGCGGGGCTGGCTGGCCGAGGGAATCATGGACACCAACATCGCGATGAACTACAAGCGCGACAGCCGGGCCGACCAGTCGGTGATGTTCGACCAGTGGAGCGAGTTCCTGGCCGACAACCAGGGCCGGCGCAGCTCGGTGAACGGGCCGGCGCTCTATCTGAACTCGATCGAGGAGAGCCTCGCCCAGGCCAGGGACGCGCTCGCGCCGACCGCCGCCGGCAACCGGGTGATCGGCTGGTCCGGCTACTCCTACGCCAACGCGAGCGCGCTCGCCGTCTCCGACCCGACCCAGGCCGGCGCCCAGCGCGACGCCCTGGCGGACGCCCTCGCCGCCGACCTGTTCGCCGAGGAGGCGGCCGTCCCGGACATGCCGTGGAAGAGCCGCCCGACCCGGGGCCATCTGCAGGGCAGGCTGGAGGTACGGGGCGGTGGCGTCCTCGACCAGGCCGAGGTGACCCTGACCAGCCTGTCCACCGGCGAGAAGCTGGTCCGCCGCTCCGACGGCTCCGGCTGGTTCGGCTTCGTCGACGTCAAGCCTGGCCGGTACCTGGCGCAGGTGAAGCTGCCCGCGGGCGTGCTCGGCAAGCCGGTGACCGCGGTCGAGGTCCGCAAGGGTCGGCTCGACACGGTGCGGCTGGGACCGTTCCGTACCGTTGGCTGAGGCTGCCCGCTGATCTCGTGGCGCCGAGGTCCTCGTCGGTAGGGTCGGCGCCATGAGCGGGCAGCTGCGGAACCGGTCGGCCACGGCCGCACTCGTCCTCGGCGTCCTCGGCGTGCTCCTCTTCCTCTACGCCTCGAACAACAGGTGGCTGACCCGGGACTTGCCCACGGACGCGTTCGAGCATCCGCTCGGGTCGATCGGCACCATGCTGCTGGCCGTCCTGGCGATCTGTTTCGGGTGTGCCGGTCTGACCGTGGCGGCCAAGGTCGCGATGGGCCGGGCCAAGTCGATCACCGGGATCGTGCTCGGCGCCTTGGTGATCTTGCTCGTCGTCCCGCCGTACGTGCTGGCGCCGGTCGGCCGGTGACCTCGCTGGAACGAGTCCTGTGGATCGGTGGTCCGTCGGGCTCGGGCAAGACGACGGCGGCTCGACTGCTGGCGAGGCGGTACGGCTTTCGCTGGCACAGCAGCGACACCAAGACCTGGGACCACCGGGACCGGGCGATCGTGGCCGGTGATCAGCGGGCGATCGCCTGGGAGGCGCTGACCGTGGCCGAGCGGGACGCGCTGTCGCTGGACCAGGCCCGGCAGCTGGAGCATGATCGCGGGCCGCTGACCCGGGAGGATCTGGCGGCGCTGCCGGACCGCCCCTCGGTGATCACCGACGGCACCCCGTTCACCCCGGACGTGGTCGGCCCGGAGCCGCTCCGCCCGCCGGTCCACGCGGTCTGGCTGTTCGCCGACGTCCAGGTCCGAGCGGCCCGCAACCGCGGCCGCGGCTGGGGCGGTGCCGGCGGCCCGGCCGACCTCGACCGGGCCGCCCGGATGGCCGCGCAGGTCGAGGCCGCCGGCGGTACCAAGATCATCACCAGTGATCATGAATCGGCCGAGCGGACCGTCGACGCCGTCGTGGAGGTCTGCGCCGACTGGCTCCAAGCTCAACCACGGGCCTCGACCACGGAGGAACGCCGAGCCCTGATCCGCGACGGCAACGCGGCGATCGTCGGCCAGTACCGCGCCGGCCTGGCCCGCCCCTGGGCCACCACCCGCCCCGAGGAGATCGTCCGGGCGTTCGACTGCGAGTGCGCCGCACCCGGCTGCACCGCCCTGATCGACCTCCCGATGACCTTCTTCCCCGACCCCTTCCTGCCGACCTCACCGCCGATCCTCGCCCCTGGCCACCGGCGAGCGGACGCCTCGTCCGGCTGAGCTCCCGTCCGATCACGCGAACCAAGTTCGGGGCCGACATCGCCGAGTGGACTCCTTGACCGGCGTCACCGAGCGGTGGCTGACCGAAATCCAGCGGACATCGGCGCGATCGCGGTCAACGGGCCGGATCCCCGCATGTTGCGCTCGATTCCGGTCAGCTGGTCACCAGCCGCGGGCACGCCACTCGGCGAGCTTCGGGCGTTCGGCGCCCAGGGTGGTGTCGTCGCCGTGGCCGGGGTGGACCTCGGTCGTGTCGTCGTACGCGCCGAAGATCTTGGTCTCCAGATCGTCCATCAGGGATGTGAAGTCGGCCGGGCTGCCGGTCTTGCCGGGGCCGCCGGGGAAGAGGCTGTCGCCGGTGAAGAGGTGGTCGACGCCGCCCGGTCCGCGGTACGCCAGCGCGATCGACCCGGGCGTGTGGCCGACCAGGCCGATCACCGCCAGCGACTCCGCGCCCAGCGCGACGGTGTCGCCGTCCCAGACACCGGTCAGGTCCTCGACCCAGGCGCCGGTCGCGATCGCATCCTGGTCCGGCCGGCCACAGACCAGCTGCGACCGGGTGGCCTCGGCGACGTCGGCCAGGGCCTGCCAGTGATCGCCGTGCCGGTGCGTGGTGACGATCGTGTCCGGAACCTGGTCACCGATCAGTTCGAGCAGCCGGTCGGCGTCGTTGGCGGCGTCGATCAGCACCGAGCCGCCCGGGCCGCGCAGCAGATAGGCGTTGTTGTCCATCGGCCCGACCGAGAGTTTGATCATGGTCACGGTCTCGGACAGCCGGGTGGTGACCGGCGGGCCGCCGGGCGTGACGTGGTTCGGGCCAGACATCGATGGATCCCCCTCGGTGATCAGAATGCGGGCAGGGTGAGCCCCTCCGCGCCGTCGACCCGGTCGGCACCGGACCGGCCGGTCAGCCAGCCGAGCAGCGCCGCTGCCGTACCGCGGACCTCGCGGGCCTCGCCGGCCGACCCGACGGCCACGGTCGCGCCGCCGTCGACGATCAGGGACAGGCTCGGGAAGCCCTCCCGGGTCCGCAGCCGCAGCGAGCACCACTCCAGGATCCAGCCGGCGACCGGCTCGTCCACCTGGCCGATCTCGTAGCCGACGTCGAGGTCCACGTGGTGCAGCACCACCTCGGTCAGCCGGGCCAGCGGCAGCAGGCGGGCCGGCGCGCTGCCGCCGCCGCGGAGCTGGACGGGCTCGGACCACTTGCCGGCCGCGTCGACCTCCTCCATCCGCTCCCACAGCTGCTCGGCGGCGGTGTCCAGATCGATCTGCAGGTCGAGGCCGGAACGCCCGGCGCCGGCCTCGATCTCGGCGTTGCGTTCCTCGTCCGAGGCGTACATCGTGCCGGGCGTCCCGCTGGCCGCCCCGCTGAGCAGCCGGCCCAGCGCGTCGGCCTGCCGGGCGATGTGGGTGGCGACGTGCCCGCGGGTCCAGTCGGGCAACCGGCTCGGCCCGCGCCAGTCGTCGTCCCCGACGGCGATGGTGTCGCCGAGCAGGCGTGCCGTGGCCGCCGACAGCAGCCCGCGCAGGGTTTCCAGTTGGTCGGCGGCCGGATCGCCGGCGGTGCCCGCGGAAGTCATGCTCAATAACCTACTGCGGAGGCCTCCGGCGGGGGTCGTTGCCTTCACCGAATCGGGAGTGTGCCTGTCCTTGCGCGGAGCGGGGCGGGGGATCTGAAGGGGGTCGTCCCCCTTCGCCGAATCAGAACTGTCAGTGGCCGGGCATAGCATGACCGACGTGGCTGATCGACTCATGATCCGTGGTGCTCGCGAGCACAATCTGCGCAACATCTCCCTCGACCTTCCGCGTGATGCGCTGATCGTGTTCACGGGCCTGTCCGGCTCCGGAAAATCGAGTCTCGCCTTCGACACGATCTTCGCCGAGGGGCAGCGCCGTTACGTCGAGTCGCTGTCGGCGTACGCGCGGCAGTTCCTCGGTCAGATGGACAAGCCGGATGTCGACTTCATCGAGGGGCTGTCGCCCGCGGTCTCGATCGACCAGAAGTCCACGAACCGGAATCCGCGGTCGACGGTGGGCACGATCACGGAGGTGTACGACTACCTCCGGCTGCTCTATGCCCGCGCCGGCCGGCCGCACTGCCCGGTCTGTGGCGAGCCGATCAGCCGGCAGAGTCCGCAGCAGATCGTGGACCGGTTGATGGACCTGGAGGACGGCACCCGGTTCCAGGTGCTGGCCCCGGTGGTGCGCGGCCGCAAGGGTGAGTACGTGGAGCTGTTCCGGCAACTGGCCGGGCAGGGCTTCGCGCGGGCCCGGGTCGACGGCGAGACCGTACAGCTGACCTCTCCGCCGACGCTGGACAAGCAGAAGAAGCACGCGATCGACGTCATCGTCGACCGGGTCGCGGTCAAGGCCTCGGTCAAGCAGCGGCTGACCGACTCGGTCGAGACAGCGCTCGGGCTGGCCCAGGGCGTGGTGTCGATCGACTTCGTGGATCTCGACGCGTCCGATCCCAACCGGGAGCGCCGCTACTCGGAGAAGATGGCCTGCCCGAACGAGCACGACATCGCGATCGAGGAGCTGGAGCCACGCCAGTTCTCCTTCAACGCGCCGTGGGGAGCCTGCCCGACCTGCTCCGGCATCGGCACCAGGATGGAGGTCGATCCGGAACTGGTCGTGCCCGATCCGGAGAAGAGCCTCTCCGAGGGAGCGATCGCACCCTGGTCGTCGGCCCACATCGCGGACTACTTCATCCGGCTGATCGACGCCCTGGCCGACCAGGCCGGGTTCAGCACCGACACGCCCTGGGGCGACCTGCCGGTCCGGGTGAAGAAGCTGCTGCTGCACGGCGTCCCCGGTCAGCTGCAGGTCCGCTACAAGAACCGGTACGGTCGCGAGCGCAGCTACAACGCCAAGTACGAGGGCGTCATCTCCTACATCGAGCGGCGGCATGCCGAGGCGGAGAGCGACACCTCGCGGGACCGGTTCGCCGGCTACATGCGCGAGGTGCCCTGCACCGCCTGCAACGGCGCCCGGCTGAAGCCGTCGTCGCTGGCCGTGACGGTGGGCGACAAGAACATCGCCGAGGTGTCGGCGATGTCGATCGACGAGGCCGCGGCGTTCCTGTCCTCGCTCGAACTGACCGCGCGGGAGCGGCAGATCGCCGAGCGGGTGCTGAAGGAGATCAACGAGCGGCTCCGGTTCCTGCTCGACGTCGGCCTGGACTACCTGTCGCTGAGCCGGCCGACCGGCAGCCTGTCCGGCGGCGAGGCGCAGCGGATCCGGCTGGCCACCCAGATCGGTTCCGGCCTGGTCGGCGTGCTGTACGTGCTGGACGAGCCCAGCATCGGGCTGCACCAGCGGGACAACCGGCGGCTGATCGACACCCTGGTCCGGCTGCGCGACCTGGGCAACACGCTGATCGTCGTCGAGCACGACGAGGACACCATCCGGACCGCCGACTGGGCGGTCGACATCGGCCCGGGCGCGGGGGAGCACGGCGGCCACGTCGTAGTGTCCGGCACGGTCGACGAGTTGCTGGCGAGCGAGGACTCGCTGACCGGCGCGTACCTGTCCGGCCGGCGGGCCATCCCGCTGCCGGCGCAGCGGCGGGCCCAGCTCGATGATCGCAAGATCACCGTGCACAACGCGGTGGAGCACAACCTGAAGGACGTCACGGTCTCGTTCCCGCTGGGCCAGCTGATCGCGGTGACCGGGGTGTCCGGGTCGGGCAAGTCGACCCTGGTCAACTCGATCCTCTACACGTCGCTGGCGAAGCGGATCTACAACGCCCGCGAGGTGCCCGGGCGGCACCGGACGATCACCGGAGCCGACGACATCGACAAGGTGATCCACGTCGACCAGTCGCCGATCGGCCGCACCCCGCGGTCCAACCCGGCGACGTACACCGGTGTCTTCGACAGCGTCCGGAAGCTCTTCGCGGAGACCCCGGAGGCGAAGGTCCGCGGCTACCAGCCGGGCCGGTTCTCGTTCAACGTGAAGGGCGGCCGCTGCGAGAACTGCGCCGGCGACGGCACGATCAAGATCGAGATGAACTTCCTCCCGGACGTGTACGTACCGTGCGAGGTCTGCCATGGTGCCCGGTACAACCGCGAGACGCTCGAGGTGCACTACAAGGGCAAGACGATCGCCGAGGTGCTGGACATGCCGATCGAGGAGGCGGTCGACTTCTTCGCCGCGCTGCCGTCGATCAACCGGCACCTGAAGACCCTGCTCGACGTCGGCCTCGGCTACGTCCGGCTCGGCCAGCCGGCGCCGACCCTGTCCGGCGGCGAGGCACAGCGGGTGAAGCTGGCCAGTGAGCTGCAGAAGCGGTCCACCGGCCGCACCATGTACGTGCTGGACGAGCCCACCACCGGCCTGCACTTCGAGGACATCCGGAAGCTGCTCGGCGTGCTCGGCCGGCTGGTCGACGCCGGCAACACGGTCGTGGTGATCGAACACAACCTCGACGTGATCAAGACCGCCGACTGGATCATCGACATGGGCCCGGAGGGCGGCTCGCGCGGCGGTACGGTGATCGCCGAGGGCACCCCGGAGCAGATCGCGGCCCACCCGTCCTCACACACCGGCGCCTTCCTCTCGCACATCCTCGACGGCCGCCACGTCCCGGTCGGCACCGACCTCCAGCCGGACATCTTCACGGCCGCCGCCGCCAGCAACCGGCGCGCGACGACCAAGCCGGCGACGAAGAAGAAGGCGGTGGCGCGGAAGGCGGTCGCCAAGAAACCGGCGGCCGCCACCACGACGGCCACCGTGAAGAAGACGGCGACGGCGAAGAAGACGGCAGCGAAGAAGACCACCGCGAAGAAGACCACACGACGCTGACCTCGGGCGGCGGTTCCGGTCGATCAGGAATCGGGAGAAGCGCCCGTCCACGGGGCCGACCTTGCCTGAGGGCATCGAGGTCATGGTCGAGGAGGGAGCGGAGCGACGGCAACGCCCTTCGCCACGGTCGACTAACCCGACGGCAGGTGGGGCCATTGGCTGTCGCTCGACGAGCCGGTGTGGCGAGACCTGGCGCTGAACGACGGCGACGAGGTGGCGCTCCGACTCCAGCCGGCCGGGGCCCGGCCTGCCGGAGGATCCAATGCCGCCCTGGCGGATCGCCACCTCGGCGTGAGCCCGCTCCGAAGCTCTGCCTCGGCCACCCGGCGGCCGACCCTCCCGCAGGCTGTGGCGGCGGGGATGCGGGCCAGCGGGTGGGCGCGCTCCGAGCTCGCGGCGCGCGTGCCCGGCACCCAGGAAGGTCCGCCGATCGCCGGGTCGGGGAGACGGGTGATCGTTGTCACTGGTGGCCGCGCGCGCCCGCTGTGAGATTGGGGAGCTCCGAGGGGGAACGAACGAGGAGCGGGTGTGCGCAACGTCAAGCGACGGAGCTTTCTGACCGGGGCCACGGCGGTGGCGGCGACGACGGCGGTGGCGGGGCGGGCCGCAGCCGACGACCGGGACTGGGCGGGAAGGGGACTGCTGCCGTACCGGCTCAGCACGGATCACCTCACCGACCCGCTCGGCATCGCCGGCACGGAGCCGCGGCTCGGCTGGCGGCTCGCCGGTTCCGGCACCGACCGACGGCAGACGGCGTACCGGCTCCGGGTCAGCGCCGGTGATGATCATGAACCGGTCTGGGACTCCGGCCGGGTGGAGTCGGGCGACCAGCACGGGATCGGCTACGGCGGACCGGAGCTCCGGCCGCGGACCCGCTACGTCTGGTCGGTCCGGGTCTGGGACGAGACCGGCGTGCCTGGTCCGTGGAGCCGCCCGGCCTGGTTCGAGACCGGGCTGCCGGCCGGCGAACCGTGGCCGGCGCGCTGGATCGGCAGCGGGATCGAGCTGCCGCAGCCGACCCGGACGCTGCCGCCGTCCGAGTACCTCGCCGAACCGATCACCGGGCACACGCTCGGCCAGACCTTCACCACCGCCGGGCCGATCGTCGGCGTCGCCATCCTGGTCCGCGCCGAGGACGGCGAACCGGCGGCGGTCACGCTGCGGCTGCTCGCCGGCGAGCCGGGCGGTGATCAACTCGCCACCGCTGAGGTGACCGGGCTGGTCGGCGAGACGGCCGCCACGCTCGACCTCGATCAACCACTGCCGGCCGGCGACTACTACCTGGAGGCGACCACGAAGAGCCCCGGCCTGTCCTGGGCGAGTGCGGACGGCAGCCCGGAGGCCGAACAGAAGTCGCCCTATCCCGGCGGCACGGCCCACACGGACGGCCAGGAGCTGCCGCAGCGGGACCGTTGGCTGTACGGGCTCCCGCCGGACCCGCCCGCGGACCCGTTGTTGCGTACGACGTTCGAGTTGCCGGGCCGGCCGGCCCGGGCCCGGCTGTACCTGATCGGGCTCGGCCATGGCCGGGCCATGATCAACGGCCACCGGGTCGACGACTTCGCGCTGTCGCCGCCGGCCACCGACTACGACCGCCGGCTGCTCGCCACCACCCACGACGTCACCGAGCTGCTCCGGCCGGGGGACAACGCGCTCGGCGTCGCCCTGGGCCGCGGCTTCTTCGGCAGCCGGGCCCCGGACTCGGACGGCAGCAACCTCTATCCGTGGACCGGCGAGCCGCGGCTGCTGGCCGTACTGGAGGCGGAACTCGCGGACGGGACCGTGATCAGGATCGGCAGCGGGCCGGACTGGCGGCTGACCGAAGGACCGGTGACCTACGACGGCGTCTACACCGGCGAGACCTTCGACGCCCGGCGGGAGGCCGCCCTGGCCGGGTGGACCGAACCGGGCTTCGACGACAGCGCCTGGACCGACGCGGTGATCATGGAATCGCCGGGCGGCCGGATCGAGGCGTACCCGAACCAGCCCATCCGGACCGACCGCCGGCTCCGGCCGGCCAAGATCACCGAGCCGGAGCCCGGCACCCTGCTGTACGACTTCGGCGAGGTGACCACCGGCTGGGTCCGGCTCCGCGGCCGGCTGGCCCGCGGCACCAGGATCACCGTGCAGTACAGCGAGAAACTCGGCGACACCGGCCGGATCGAGCTCGGCGCCCCGGCCGGGGTACGGAACCCGTCGGTGACCGGCCGGCACCAGCGCGACGAATACATCGCGGCCGGCGGCCCGGTGGACTGGCAGCCGTGGTTCACCTACCAGGGCTTCCGGTACGTCGAGGTGACCGGAGGTGACCGGTCGCTCCGGGTCGAGGCGGTGCCGGTGCACAGCGACCTGGACCGGACCATGCGGCTCCGGGTGGCGGAGCCGGTGCTGCAGTGGATCGTGGACGCGACGCTGCGGACCAACCTCAACGCGCTGCACGGCCAGCCGGACGTCGCGCCGATGTACACGAAGCTGGCCTGGCTGGGTCAGCCCCGACTGGCCGCCGCCGCCTTGCTGAACGGGTTCGACAGCGCCGCGTGGCTGGCCAAGTGGCTGGAGGACATCCGGCTGTCCCAGGGCGAGTCCGGGGCGCTCGGCATCATCGCGCCGCTCGGCCCGTTCCCGCCGGACTTCCCGATCTCGCCCTCGGTCACCGGCAGTTATCCGCAGCTGGTCCGGCAGCACTGGGAGCACTACGGCGACCGGAGCCTGGCGCTGCGCCACCTGCCCGCGGTCCGGCGTTACGTCACCTGGCTGCTCGCCGGGGTCGAGGCCCAGGGCGGGCTGGCGATGGACGTGTTCGCCGATTGGTACCCGCCCGACAACGGCCACGATCCCCGTCCGCCGGAGGGCGGTCAGCTCGTCGGCACCGCGTACGTGATCGAGAGCCTGCGTGATCTTGCGACGCTGACCGGCCTGGCCGGCGAGGAGGCCGAGGCGGCGGAGTGGCGAGCCAAGGCGGAGACGCTGACCGAGCGGTTCAACGAGGCCTTCCTGGACCGCGCCGCCGGCCTCTACCGGACGTCGGAGACGACGGACTATCGCCAGGCCAGCAACGCCGTCCCCCTCGCGCTTGATCTTGTTCCGGCCGAGGCCGTCGAGCGGGTGGCGGCACGGCTGGCCCGCGACGTCGAAGATCACGACCGGCACCTGAACACGGGATCGTTCGGCACCTGGGCGCTGCCGTACGCCCTTTCCGATCATGGCAACGCGGACCTGGCGCTGGCCGTGCTCGGGCAGCACAGCTACCCGGGCTACGGCTTCTGGCGCAGCCTCGGCGGGACGACGCTCTGGGAGAACTGGGAGACGGACTCGCGCGGGCACCAGGACCCGACGCTGTCCGGCCCGCTGCAGTGGCTGCTGGAACGGGTGGTCGGCCTGGAGTTGCTGCGGCCGGGCTGGTCCAGGTTCCGGGTCGCGCCGCGCGTCCTCGGCGACCTGCCCTCCGCCTCCGTCGAACTGGACACCGTGCGCGGCCGGATCGAGGTCGGCTGGGAACGCCGGCGGGACAAGATCATTCTGACCGTCCAGGTCCCGGTCAACGCCGTCGCCGAGGTGGCGTTGCCCGGCGCCGAACCGCGCGAACTCGGCTCGGGCCGGCATCGGGTCGTGGCCGGCGAGTGACCACGACCCGGGCGCCGGCTCGGGCTCAGAAGTCGCGGGAGGAGAGCACGCAGAACTCGTTGCCCTCCGGATCGGCCAGGACGGTCCAGCTCTCCGAGCCGTCCTGGCCGACGTCGGGCCGGGTCGCGCCGAGCTGCTCGAGCCGGGCGATCTCGGCGTCCCGGTCCTGGCTGGTGTGCGGGGCGAGATCGAGGTGGATCCGGTTCTTGACCGTCTTCGGGTCGGTCACCCTGACGAACACCAGGCCGGGCGGCATCCGCTCCCACGGCACCGCCCGGGCCTCCTCCTCGCTGCCGAGGTAGCCCGGGACGAGCACAACCTCGTCATCAGCCTCGTAGATCTTCTGCCAGCCGATCGCCTCCGCCCACCAGGTCGCCAGCGACCGCGGGTCCGGGGTGTCGATCACATTGCTGTACCAGCGCAGCACCATCGTCGACTCCTTTCGTTACGTGGACTCTAGAGACCGCTTCCGCCGCCCGCCCAATCGCAGATAGAGCGCCGCGGCCGGGCTCATGATCACCGCGGAGCCGATCAGGGCGATCGGGATCGAGGTCAGACCGGCCAGGGCACCGAGCGGGGGACCGCCGACCACCTGGCCGATCGCGTCGGCCTGCCCGTTCATCGACAGGACGGTCGCCCGGGACTTCGACTCCAGTTGCCGGTTCAGCCAGGTCGCCTGGATCGGGTACGCGATCGAACCGGCGGCCCGCTTGAGCCAGAGCGCCCCCATCGCCGGCCAGAGGTGGCCGGACACGGCGAGCACCACCACCGCGCCGGCCTGGATCAGAGTCAACAGCGCCAGCACCCGGCCGGGCCGGGCGCCGGTGACCAGGCCGGGCGCGATCCGGTTGACCACGACGCTGCTGATCATGGAGATCAGCGAGCCGATCACCGCGAAGGCCGCGAACCAGAGCGCGGGCTCGGCCCGCCCGAACAGGCTCGGCAGCGTGAACGCCTCCAGGATCCGGGCGGTCCAGAGCCGGTCGATCGCCTCGCTGGACAGGCCGAACAGCAGACTGATCACGAAGAACCAGCGCACCAGCGGACGTCGCCGGACCTGGCCGAGGCCGGACCGGAGGGTGCCCAGCAGGGTGGCCCAGCCGGTGCTCGCCCGGGCCTCCGGGTCCGGCGTGAAATGGCGCTCCGGCATGATCAGCGCGAGCACCGCGGCCAAGATCACGAAGCCGATCCCGCCGGCCACGATCGGCACCTGCAGCGCGACCAGCCCGAGCAGGCCGGCGAGCACCGTACCGGCGAAGGAGAGGCCGAGGGCCAGTTGGTGGCCTCGGGTCAGCACGGGCTGGACCGCCTCGACGCCGACCTCGTCGGTGATCCAGGCCTGGTTGGCGCCGGACACGAAGGTCCAGCCGATGCCCCAGATCACCTGCGCGACGAGGATCGCGGCGAACTCCGGTACGGCGCCCTGCAGGATGATCGCGGCACCGATGACCGGCAGCCCGATCAGGACCGAGAGCCGCCGGGAGTAGCGGTCGGCGATCACCCCGGTCGGGATCTCACCGAGGAAGCAGGTCGCCTCCATCACGGTGCCGACCACGACCAACTGCAGCGGGGTCAGCCCGACGACCTGGACCTGATAGACCATGACGAGGGTGAACGCGAGCGCGTTGAAGCCGGCGAAGCCGGCCTCGAAGACGTAATAGGTACGGGCGGCGCCCGCCGGGCGTCGCAGCCGGCGGAACACAGTGATCAACAAAGAAGTCTCCTGAGTCTGACCGACCCCGATCGAGGGGTCGCTGAAATCGAGCCCTGGTCGCCGACTGGGCCCCTGGATCGTCAGCTCAGGAAGTGAAACGCATGATCGGACGGTAGCAGCCGCTCCGTGACCACGCACCGCATTTCCGGTTCCCGGCCGGCCGGCCGCTGGTAATCTCGTCCGCGCGGCGGAGCGCGCCGGTGATCAAGGAGCACGCATGTCGAAGCCGAGGGTGGCGCTGGTGATCACCACCTGGTTCCCGAATTCCCATGCCGACGTGATCGCCCGCCGGCTGATCACCGGGTACGAGCTCGACGGGCCGCACCGGGAGCCGCAGGTCGAGGTCGTCTCGGCCTACCTGGAGCAGCAGGGCGTGGCCCAGCCGAAGCCGCAGCCCGACGTCGGCACCGGCTTCCTCGCCGAGCACGGTGTGCCGACCTTCCCGACGGTTGCCGAGGCGATGACGCTGGGCGGCGCCGGGGTCGCTGTGGACGGGGTGGTGCTGATCGGCGAGCACGGCGACTACGAGGACAACGAGTTCGGCCAGAAGCTGTATCCGCGGCGCCGGCTCTTCGACGCCGCAGTGTCGGCGATGATCACCGGCGGCCGCATCGTGCCGGTGTTCGTCGACAAGCATCTGAGCTATGCGTTCACCGACGCCCGGTCGATGTATCGCGACGCCCGGCGGCTGGGCATCCCGCTGCTGGCCGGGTCGAGCGTTCCGCTGGCGTACCGGGAACCGACCGGGGCCGAGTGGCCGTTCGGCGCACCGCTCTCCGACTGCCTGGTGATCGGCTACGGCGGTGCCGAGGTGTACGGGTTCCACGCCCTCGAGGCCGGCCAGTCGCTGCTGGAGCGCCGGGCCGGCGGCGAGACCGGCGTCGTCGCCGTCCAGGCCTGGACCGGGACCGAGGCCGTCCGGGCCGCCGGCGACCCGGACGGTCCGATCCCGGCCGAGTTGATCACCGCGGCCGCCCGCGCCGGAGGGTTCGGCGGGGCGGGCGAGGTGATCGACCGGGCGACCGACGTCTACCTGGTCGAGCACGCCGACGGCGCCCGGCAGACGGTGCTGATGTCCGACGCGGTGGAGGACTTCCTGGTCGCGGCCCGCGGACCGGACGCCGCCGTCGCCTATCGGATCGCGCTGCTCGGTGAACAGCCGTACTTCTTCCCGCACTTCGCCCGGCTGGTGTTCCAGCTGGAACGGCTGATGGTCGACCGCCGAGCCCCGTACCCGGTCGAGCGGACGCTGCTCACCGGCGGGGTCATCGACGCGGCGATGCGGTCCCGGGCCGGCGCCGGCCGGCTCGAGACGCCGGACCTCGCGATCGCGTACGACGGTCCTGAGGTGATCGACGGCACGGCCGTTGCCGAGCCGCTTCCGCAGTCCTGAACCACCTCGCCCGGAACGGAGTGAACCATGCGCATCCTGCTGGTCGACCTGCCCTCCTCGATCACCCCCGGCATTCGTGATCAACTCGCGGCGCGGCACACGGTGGCGACGTTCGCCGGCTCGACGCTGGACCGGGTGGCCTGCGTGGAGCAGGCCGAGGCCGACCTGGTGATCCAGGCCGTCCCGGCCGACCCGGATCCCGCCGTCATGATCGACCGGGCGACCAGGGGCACCTGGAACCTGCTCACGACGACCACGGCCCGGCGCCTGCTGCAGCTGTCCACGCTGCGGCTCTTCGACGCCTACGATCCCGGCTGGTCGGTCGACGAGACCTGGACGCCGCGGCCGGACGACGATCCGGACCGGCTGGCGGCCCGCCTGGCCGAGATCACCGGCCGGGAGACGGTCCGGTCCACCATGATCAACACCCGGGTGCTGCGGCTGGACCGGGTCGTGCCCGCGGCCGAGTTCGACGCCGGGCCGACCGGACCGGACTGGCTGCACGTCGAGGACGCCGTCGGCTACGCGGTGACACTCGCCGAGGCGCTGCTCGAGGAGCCGGACCGGCCGGGCTGGACCGTGGTGCACGGGGTGCGCGGACCGGGCCGATTCCGGTCCGGGGCCGGTCACGGCTTCCGGCCGGCGCATCCGGGCGACCCGGCGCCGGCCGGTCCCGCGCCGCGGCTGCCCGCCGAGCCGGCCCCGGTCCTGGTCCCGCCGGCCCGGCGCGCGGTGATCTTCGGCGCCGGCGGTCCGCTCGGCGCCTCGGCCGCCGAGCAGCTGTCCGCGCTGCCGGACGTCACGCTGACCCTGACCGACCTCCGACCGCTGGCCGAACTCGCCACCCGGCCGCCGCAGAGTGCCGGTGCGCCGCTGCCGGTCCCGGCCGAGCCGCCGCACACGGAGCGACTGGTCGACGTCACCGACCATGATCAGGTCCGGGCCGCCGCGGCCGGTGCGGACTGCTTGATCAACTGCACCGTGATCCGGCACGAGCCCGACGCCGCGTTCCGGGTCAACGTGCTGGGCGCGTACGCGATCATGAGGGCGGCCGTCGAGCACGGCATCCGCCGGGTGGTGCAGACCGGTCCGGCCCAGGTGCTGCTGGCCGACCCGATCGGTTACGCCGGCGATCCGGGAGTCCGTCCCGACGCGCCACCCCGGTCCGGCTCCGCGCTGTACTTCCTGACCAAGCTGCTCGGCACCGAGATCTGCCGGATCTTCGCCGAGCAGTACGGCATCGCGACCCCGGTGCTGCTGTTCGAGGCGCTGGTGCCACCCGCCGCCACCGACGACTGGGCCTCGCCGTTCATGATCAGCTGGCCCGACGCCGGCCGCGCGATCCGCGCCGCCGCGGTCGTGCCGGAGCTGCCGGAACCCTGCCCGACCGTCCATGTCCGGGCCCCGTCGCCGCACGGCCGCTACCGCGCCGACGGGCTGACGGACGTGCTCGGCTGGCAGCCCGAGGACCGCCTCGACCACCGCTGGACCCGCCGCCCCACCACTCGCTGACCGGTCACCAAAGCAGGTGTTTCTGCGGCGTGTCGCTGCGGAAGTGACCGGTCGATGGAGGTCGGCTGACCGCGCGCGGTAGGCCGACCGAGCGGGAGGACTGACCGGAATCGAGCGGACTCCGCCAGGATCCGGCCTCGGCTGCCCGATCGGGTGAACGTGCGCTGGATCTCGGTCAACTCCGGCCTGCCGTCGGGACGTGGCCGGCCAGGCGCAGGCCGACAAGGTGGCCGACCGCTCACCGGACGCTCAGCCGCGGATCGCCTGCTGGACCGCGGGTCGTCACTCAGCCCGGAAACCATCGGGGCACGGCTCGCCGACGAAAGGTCCTGCACCGTGCCCGCCCTGCTCCCCGTCCCGAGCCCGTCGAGCTCCCGCGCTATCGTTCTCGCTCGTGCCGTCGCCATCCTGGTCCTGGCCGGTGTCGCGATGACCGCGTCCAGCAGCCCGGCGCGGGCCGACCGGTCCGTCGACGTCATCGCCCATCGCGGCTCGTCGGGCGTCGCCCCCGAGAACACCGCCCCCGCGATCCGGGCCGCGATCCGCCACCGCGCCGACTTCGTCGAGATCGATGTGCAACGCACCAAGGACGGGAAGCTGGTGAACTTCCACGACTGCACGCTGGTCCGCACCACCGACGTCGAGGAACGCTTCCCGGGCCGGACCGACTACCGGGTCTCCGACTTCACGCTGGCCGAGCTGAAGTCCCTGGACGCCGGCTCCTGGTTCGGGCCGCGGTTCGCCGGAGAACCGATCCTCACCCTCGGCGAGGTGATCGGGCTGGTCCGCCACCGGACCGGACTGCTGGCCGAGATCAGTCCCTGTGCCCAGTACCGCGACACCGGCCTGCCGGAGCAGCTCGCGGCCGAACTGGTGGCGACGCCGCACTTCCTGGATCAGGCACTCGCCGCCCGCAGGCTCGCCGTCCAGTCGTTCAGCGTCACCGACGGGAAGGCCTTCCACGCTCGGCTTCCCGAGGTTCCGTTCGGTCTGCTGCACGCGTCCCGGCCGACCGACGCCGAACTGGTCGACCTGAGCAGCTGGGCCGACCAGATCAACCCGAGCGCCGACGACACCGACCTGGCGCTGATCGAGCGCGCCCACCAACTCGGCCTGGCGATCAACGTCTGGACGGTGAACGACCCGAGCCGGCTGCGCGAGCTGGTCGCCCTCGGGGTCGACGGCATCATCACCGACTATCCGCAGTCGCTCACCGGCGCGAGCCGGCCGCTGGCAGCTGGCCCACGAACCTAGGCGGAACGGGGACCCGCGGCGGAGATCCGAGCGCCGGATATCCGTCCGGGTGCGCGGAACCGAACGTGGCCGAGAATCGCGCGGATGTCCGTTCGGGTGTGCGGAGATGGACTGTGGCGGGATCCGGATGCGGGTGTCCGGGGCCTGGCGCGCGGAAGCCAACCGTGATGGAGCAACGTGCGTGGGTGTCCGGGGGTGCGGAGGTTGGACTGTGGCGGGATCCGACGCGGGTGATCGGCCCGGCGCGTGGAAGCCAACCGTGGTGCAGCTATGCGCGCGGGTGTCGGTTCGGGCGTGCGGAGGGGACAGTGGCGGGATCCAGATGCGGTGACCGGTCCGGGGCGCGGAAGCCAACTGTGGCGGAGCTACGCGCGTGGGTGTCGGTCCGGGGGGCGTGCGGAGGCGAACTGTGGCGGAATCCGATCCGGGTGATCGGCCGGCGCGCAGAAGCAAACCGTGGTGCAGTTATGCGCGTGGGTGTCGGTTCGGGCTTGGGGAGGTGGACTGTGGCGGATCCGGATGCGGTGACCCGGCCCGGCGCGCCGAAGCCAATCGTGGTGGAACAACGCGCGGCTGGGACCCGTCGGGCCCGGGCGGAAGCTGACCACGGTGGAGAAGGGTGCGGTGGGGGGACCGCCCCTGCTCCGGGTCAGTCGCCGGGCGGAGGCGTCCCGCGGGCCGCCTCGGCCAGGGCCCGGGCGGCCTCGGCGACCCGGGCGCTGGGCGGCAGGGCGCCGTCCGGTTCGGTCACGTAGAAGGTGTCGATCGCCTGGCCGGCCAGGGTGGCGATGTGGGCGGACCGGATCGAGAAGCCGGCCGCGGTGAGGGCACGGCCGTAGGCGTAGAGCAGGCCGCGCCGGTCGTTCGCCCGGACCTCGATCACCGCCGCCGTCTCGCTGGCGTCCGGTACGGCAGCCACCCACGGCTCGGCGCCGGCGGACCGGACGCGCTCCTCGCGCCGCCGGATCGCCTCCAGGACGCCCGGTTCGCCCCGGCCCAGGCGCTCCAGCTGCTTGATCAGATAGGCCGGGTCGGGCAGGTCCGTGGCGCCGGCCGACTCGACCCGCCAGGTGTTCACCGCCACTCCGTCGATGGTGCTGAGCAGGGCAGAGCGGACGGCGATCCCGTGTGCCGCGAGCAGTCCGGCGGTGTCGCCGAACAGCCCCAGCCGGTCCCGAGTCGCGATGATCACCTGCAGGCCGGCCGGCTTCTCCTCGACGATGATCCGGGACCGCCCGTCCAGGGCCACCGAGCGGGCCAGTCCCAGATCGATCAGGCCGCCGGCCCGGCCGGTGTGCGGCTCGCCGGCCAGCTGGTCCTCGGCCCGCTCGGTCAGCGCGTTGATCAACTGCGCCCGCCATGGTGACCAGGCCGCCGGACCCGCCGCCCGGGCGTCGGCCTCGGTCAGGGCGCGGAGCAGCCGCAGCACCTCGATCCGGCCGTCGACCGCGCCGACCAGCGCGTCCATCGTGGCCGGGTCGGCATGATCACGTTTCGTCGCCAGTTCGGCCAGCGTCAGGTGCTCCCGGACCAGCAACTCGACCAGTGCCGCGTCCTCCTCGCCGTACCCCATCGCGATCACGGCCTGCCGCGCGATCGGCGCCCCGACCCGCGGATGATCATGCTCGGCACCGGGCAGTTTGCCGATGTCGTGGAACAAGCAGCCGAGCAGCAGCAGGTCCGGCCGTTCCACCGAGGTCAGGTGCCGGGCGGCCTCCGCGACCGCCTGCACCGAATGCCGGTCGACCGTGTGCCGGTGCACCGGATTGTGCTGCGGTCGGGCCCGGATCCCTTCCCAGCAAGGGATCCAGCGACTGATGCAGCCGGCCAGATCGAGCGCCTCCCAGACCGCGATCATGGACTCGCCGCCGGCCAGCAGCTCCAGCAGCGCCTCCCGTGCCTCGTCCGGCCAGGGCGTCGGCAGCGGCGGTGCGTGGGCGCCGAGGTTCTCCGCGGTGACGGGGGACAGCACCAGCCCGCGACTGGCCGCGAGCGCCCCGGCCCGCAGGCCGAGCATTGGCTCGGCGGGGGAGGTCAGCCGGGCCAGCCCGACCTCGCCGAGGTGCACGATCAGGCCGTGCGGTGCGGTGTCGTACTGCGGCCGCCGTTCCCTGCGGGCGAAGGGAAAGCGGCGCCGGGCCGGCAGCACCTGACGGGCCGACCGTACGGTCAGGTCGACCGCGTGGCCGATCTTGCGCGCGGCCAGGCTGACGTCGCGGCGCAGTTCGTCGTCGTCGTCGTAGCCGAGCAGCTTCGCGACGTCCGGCACCTCGCCGGCGACCAGCCGGTCCAGGGCTCGGCCGGAGACCACCTGCAGGGCGTCGCGGACGTCCAGCAGCCGCTGGTACGGCTCCCGGACTCCCGCATGCGGCTGGTCGGTGAGCCAGGTGGCCGCCAGCGCCCGCAGCATGATCATGTCCCGCAGACCGCCCCGGCACTCCTTCAGGTCGGGTTCCAGCAGCGAGGCCGCATCACCGCTGCGCTGGTGCCGCTCGGAGAGCGACTCCAGCAGCTCCGGCAGCCGGCGCCGGGCCCCGGCCCGCCAGGCCTCGAGCAGGCCGGACCGGGCCCGCTCGACCAGGTCCGCCTCGCCCGCGATCAGCCGCAGGTCGAGCAGGCCGACCGCGGCGCTCAGTTCCCGGTGGGCCACGTCGGCGCACTCGGCCGGAGTCCGTACCGAGTGATCGAGCCGGAGCCCGGAATCCCAGAGGGGATACCAGATCCGCTCGGCCAGTGCGTCGATCGCGGCCTGGTCGGACCCGTCGTGCAAGATCACCAGATCGATGTCGGACCGCGGCCCGAGCTCTCGCCGGGCCAGGCTGCCGACCGCTGCGAGGGCGACCCCGCCGCGGTCCGTGCCGGCCGCGGACCCGTACAGGTCGATCAGGAAGTCCTCGACCAACCGGGCGACAGAACGCCGACGATCCGGCCCCGCCGTGGTTGCCCACGAGGACCGGATCGCGACGCCGAGGCGCTCGGTGGTCAGGTCACGCTTCAGAGCGCGTCCAGCCCGCGCTCGCCCGTCCGGACGCGGACCACGTCCTCGACCGGAACGGACCAGACCTTGCCGTCACCGATGCGGCCGGTCCGTGCGCTCTTGACCAGGACGTCGATGATGTCACCGGCATCCTCGTCGTCCACGAGCACCTCAAGTCTCACCTTGGGCACCAGGTCGACGGTGTACTCCGCCCCCCGATAGACCTCGGTGTGTCCACGCTGCCGCCCGAACCCGCTGGCTTCGCTGACGGTCATCCCTTCGATCCCGAAGGATTCCAGGGCGGCCTTCACCTCGTCCAGCATGTGGGGCTTGATGATCGCGGTGATCAACTTCATGCCGACACCTCCTCGGATGACTTGCTGTCGACGCCGTTACCGGTCGCCTCGGCCGGCTCGGCCGGACGGGTCGTGGTGCCAAGCCCACCCCGGCGGGTGGCACCCAGCGTGCCGAGATCGTACGCGGTCTCGGCGTGCTCGCTGCTGTCGACGCCGTCCAGCTCGCTCTCCTTGTCGACCCGGAAGCCGATCGTCTTCTGCAAGATCAAACCGATCAGGTACGTGATCACGAAGCTGACCACCAGCACCGCCACGGCACCGACGACCTGGCGCCAGAGCTGATCGAAACCGCCGCCGTAGAAGAGGCCGTTGGTCCCGGCCGGATTGTCTTCGGTGGGAGCACCGGCGGGAGCGGCGTTGGTGAGGAAGAAGCCGATCGCGATGGTGCCCCAGAGTCCGGCCACCAGGTGCACGCCGACCACGTCGAGCGAGTCGTCGTAGCCGAGCTTGTACTTCAGCCCGACCGCGAGGGCGCACAGCACGCCGGCGATCGCCCCGATGATGATCGCGCCGATCGGCGAGACCGCGGAGCAGGCCGGGGTGATCGCGACCAGGCCGGCGACCACACCGGAGGCGGCGCCGAGCGAGGTCGGCTTGCCGTCCCGGATCCGTTCGGTGAGCAGCCAGCCGAGCGTTCCGGCGGCGGTCGCGACCAGGGTGTTCACCCAGACCACGGAGGCGGTGTTGTCCGCGGCGACCGCGGAACCGGCGTTGAAGCCGAACCAGCCGAACCAGAGCAGGCCCGCGCCGATCATGACCAGGGTCAGGTTGTGCGGCCGCATCGGCTCCTTGCCGAAGCCGATCCGCTTGCCCAGCACCAGGGCCAGGGCGAGACCCGCCGCCCCGGCGTTGATGTGCACGGCGGTGCCGCCGGCGAAGTCGATCGCGGCCAGGTTGTTGGCGATCCAGCCGCCGACGACGGAGCCGTCGTCGCTGGTGAACGCGAACACCCAGTGCGCGATCGGGAAGTAGACCAGAGTCACCCAGATGCCGATGAAGATCATCCAGGTGCCGAACTTGGCCCGGTCGGCGATCGCGCCGGAGATCAGGGCCGCGGTGATGATGGCGAAGACCGCCTGGAACCCGACGAACGCCATGGCCGGCAGCGAGGCGTCCGGATCGTCGGCCATCAGCCCGTTCAGGCCGAGGTACTCGATCGGGTTGCCGAGCAGGCCGAGGCCCACGTCGTTGCCGAACGCGATGGAGTAGCCGTACAGCACCCAGAGCACCGAGATCAGTGCCAGCGCGCCGAAGCTCATCATCATCATGTTGAGCACGCTCTTCGCGCGGACCATGCCGCCGTAGAAGAGCGCGAGGCCTGGCGTCATCAGCAACACCAGGGCCGCGGAGGTGAGAATCCAGGCCGTGTCGCCCGAATTCAGTTCGAGTGGAGTCATGGAGATTCCTTCGGTGAAGAAGCTGGAAAGTCCTGGCCCCGACTCTGAGGCGCGGATATTGCAGAGGGCGCGTCGCGTTGTTACACGGCAGTTTCAGATTCGACCATCGCGTGACGAACCGGTTACAGCCGTGCTTCCGTGACCTCACCGGTGCCGCTGCGGCGGCGCAACCTGCGCACCGACGGTACGGCCAGCGCGGCCAGGCAACTGGCCACGATGACGACCCCGACCACGACCAGCCAGGGCCGGAAGCCGGTCAGTGCCGCGACCGGCGCGGTGAGTGCCAGCCCGACCGGCCGGGCGACGAAGGAGCCGACCTGGTCCAGTGCGTACACCCGGGCCAGCTTGTCCTCGGCGATGTTCTGCTGGATCGACAGGTCCCAGCCGACGCTGAAGATCTCCAGCCCGAACCCGTGCGCGAAGGCACCGGCCAGCAGTACGGCGAGCCCGGCGGCGGTCGGGGTCGCGTACGCCATCGCGATCGGGAACGCCGCGGTCAGCGTGAGCAGCACGACTCCCACCAGCAGCGGACGCTGCGGCCGCCAGCGCAGGCTGACCAGGCCGCCGGTGACGAAACCGGTCATCATCGCGGCCAGGCCCCAGCCCCACGCCTCGCGGCCGAGCGTCTCGCCGATGACGATCGGGCCGAGCACCGCCTGGGCACCGCCGAAGAAGAGGTGGTAGATCAACGCCTGCAGCAACAGCAGCCACAGCCAGGCGTGCCGGAACACCTCCCGGGCGCCGCCGGCCAGGCCGCGCAGCATCGACTCGTCGACGGAGCCGGCGGGGCGTTCGGCGCGGAGCCGGGCGAAACACCAGGCGGCGATCCCGAGCGCCGCGGCATCGACGGCGAGCGCCCAGCCGGAGCCGATCCAGACCACCAGCATCCCGGCCAGCCCGGTGCCGAGGATCATGCCGACGTTCTGGCCGAGCCGGCGGCCGGCGACCGCGCCCGAGAGTTGGTGGTCCTCGACGGTCTGGCCGATCAGGGCCCGCGAGCTCGGCACCGCGAGTGCGGTCGCGCAGCCGCCGGCGGCGCCGAGCACTCCGAGCAGCGGGATCGTCGCCCAGCCGCCGATCAGGCCGGCCGCGGCGATCAGCTGGATCAGCCCGTTGCCGGCGGTGGCCAGGGCGACCAGCCGGCTGCGCGGGATCCGGTCGCCGAGCCAGCCGCCGAACAGGGAGGTGAGCACGTCCGCGGCCGCGTACAGGGCGATGACCAGGCCGAGTTCCTGGGCCGACCCGCCGAGGTCGAGGACGGCGAAGGCCAGGGCGACCGGCGCGATGCCCGCGCCGAGCGACTGGATCGTCGTCCCGCCGAGCAGCCAGCGGAACGGGATCGACGTCAGCGGGCTCGCGTTGCTCTCGTGCACGTATGCCAAAGTAGTTCGCTGGCAAATATTTTGTCAACGAAATATCACTATGCTGGGGCCATGCCTGACGATGCGGCCGACCGCCACGTGCAACGGTGGCGCAACCACTGGATCGACGTGCCGTTCGACGACGAGGTGGAGGCGGCGATCTACCGGATCCAGTTGATCGCCGGGCGGCTGACCGACTACAAGGCCGAGGCGGCGGCGCGGGTCGGCCTCGAACTCGCCGAGTACGCGACGCTGCACACCCTGATGATCAGGGAGACGCCCGGCCGCGCCTCGCCGTCCCGGCTGGCCGAGGACCTGGGCATCTCCCCGGCCGGGATGACCGGCCGGCTGGCCAAGCTGGAGCAGGCGGGCTACGTGCAGCGGGTTCCCGGTGGTACGGACCGTCGCCGGCTGGACGTCGAGGTGACCCGGTCCGGTGCCGACCTGTGGCGACGTGCGATGGACCTGCGCGGCCAGCGGGAGGACGAGATGGCCGCGGCCCTGTCCCGCAAGGAACTGGCGTCGCTGAACCGGATGCTCAAGCGGATGCTGGCCCGGCTCGACGTACCGGAACCGGACCAGCCTGTTGCCGAGTGATCAGGAGCCGGTGAAGCTCAGCGAACGCAGGTCGGCCTTGTCCAGATAGAGAGTCCCGTTCAGGTGATCGGTCTCGTGCTGGACGATCCGGGCCGCCCAGCCGGTGAACTCCTGCTCGCGCGGGACGAGTTGATCATCGAGATGGGTCAGTCGGACCCGGCGGTGCCGGGCCGTCACGGCGCGGTAGCCGGGCACCGAGAGGCAGCCCTCGTAGTGCTCGGCGTGATCATCGTCGAGCGGCGTGTAGGTCGGATTGATGATCACCTGGTACGGCAGCGGCCGCCGGTCGAGCGCCGTCGTGACCTCCTCGGGCAGGTCGGCATCGTCCTCGATCACCGCGATCCGCAGGCCCAGGCCGATCTGCGGCGCGGCCAGGCCGACGCCGGGCGCGGCCCGCATGGTCTCCCGCATCGCTGCCAGCAGATCGGCGAGCAACGGTGTCGGAAGCTGTCCCTGGTAGTCGGCGGCGGGCCGGCGCAGCACCGGGTCACCGGCGAGGACGATCGGGACCGGCCGTGGTCCGGCCAGCAGTTCCTCCACCTGGATGATCAACGTCTCATCCATGATCATCGAGTCGTTCATGATCAACGGTGGGCCGGCGTGGCCCGGCCGGTTCCGGTCGGGGCGACCTTCGGCTCGCCGTGGGTGAGCTCCCAGGCGGTCCAGGCGGAGTCGGTCATCTCGGCCAGGGTGTGCCGAGAGGTCCAGCCGAGGGCCTCCTTGATCCGGCTCACGTCGGCGACGACCTCGGCCGGGTCGCCGGGCCGGCGGGTCACGATCTCCGGGTCGATCGCATAGCCGGAGGAGCGGCCGATCTCGGCCAGCACCTCGAGCACCGAGGACCCGTGGCCGGTGCCCACGTTGAAGATGTCGTACGGGCGCTCGTCGCGTTCCAGGTAGTCCAGTGCGGCCAGGTGGGCATCGGCCAGGTCCAGGACGTGCACGTAGTCGCGGATGCCGGTGCCGTCCGGGGTGGGGTAGTCGTTGCCGAACACCTTGGGCCGCTCGCCCGCGGTGAGCGACCGCAGGGCCAGTGGAATGAGGTTGAGCACGGTCGGGTCGCCGAGTTCCGGCCAGCCGGTGCCGGCCACATTGAAATAGCGCAGCCCGACGCCGCGCAGGCCCCAGGAGACGCCCGCCGCCCGCATCATCCACTCGCAGACCAGCTTCGTCTCGCCGTACGGGCTGATCGGCTGCGGTGCCGTCGTCTCGGTGACCAACTGCCCGGCCGGCACGTCGGCCTTGCCATAGGTGGCGGCGGAGGAGGAGAACATCATCTTGTTCACGCCGGCCGCCTGCATCGCCTGCAGCAGGTGCCCGAAGCCGCCGACGTTCTGCTGGTAGTACCAGGCCGGCCGCTCCACCGATTCGCCGACCTGCTTCTTCGCCGCGATGTGGATGACGGCGTCGACCGCGTACTCGGTGAGCACGGATTCGAGCTTCTCGACCGATTCCGGCACCGAGAGGTCGAGGTGGACCAGGGCCGCCGTGCCGACGTTCTCGGCCACCCCGGTGCTCAGGTCGTCGACCACGATCACCGTGTCGTCGCGTTGCTGCAGCAGCCTCACCACATGAGAGCCGATGTAGCCGGCCCCGCCCGTCACCAGAACCTTCATGGCTTGCACCCTATCCAGATCGTGCTTTAGTGTGAGCTTATATAAGGTCTAACTTAGGAAAGGGGCTCGGATGAACCCGTTGGAACACGCCAAGGCGGTGACCCGTGAGGTCAGGACCGGGGAGCGGGACGGCAAGCCGACCAAGATCGCGATCGCCCGCCGGGACTTCCCGGCCGAGCAGGCTGACGTCTGGGACGCGCTGACCAGTGCCGAGCGGCTGCCGCGCTGGTTCCTGCCGGTGTCCGGCGAGCTCACGGTCGGCGGGCGGTACCAGTTCGAGGGCAACGCCGGCGGGGTCGTGGAGACCTGCCGGCAGCCGGAGTTGATCAAGACCACCTGGGAGTTCGGCGATCAGGTGTCCTGGCTGGAGATCAAGCTCAGCCCGGACGGCGACCGGACGTCGGTCGAGTTGATCCACGAGGCGCACGTCGACCCCGAGTTCGCCAAGCAGTACGGGCCGGGCGCGGTCGGCGTCGGCTGGGACGGCGCGTTCCTGGGTCTCGGGCTCCACCTCGAGTCCGGCGCCGACCGGCCGGTCGATGCCTTCACCTGGCCCACCACACCGGAGGGGTTGGAGTTCCACCGCTACGCCGCCGACGACTGGGCCCGGGCCGACATCGCGGACGGCACTGATCCCGCGGAGGCGCGGGCGGCGGCGGAGGCGGTGCTCGCGTTCTACACCACCGTCCCGGAGGAGCAGCAGTGATCAACGCCCTGGACCTGATCGACCTGGTCGAACGCCAGGTGATCAGCGGCGAACGGGACGGTGAGCCGACCAAGATCGTGATCATGCGACGCCGCTACGACGCCGACCTCGACCAGGTCTGGGACGCCTGCACCAACGCGGAGCGGCTGCCGCGCTGGTTCCTGCCGGTCAGCGGGGACCTGCGGCCCGGCGGCCGGTACCAGTTCGAGGGCAATGCGGGCGGGGTGATCGAGGCCTGCCGGGCGCCGGAGTTGATCAAGGTGACCTGGGAGTACGAGGGCGACCTCTCCTGGGTCGAGGTCCGGCTGTCCGCCGAGCCGGGCGGCCGGACCATGATCGAACTGCGGCACGAGCAGCCGGACGACGACGGCTGGCAGACGTACGGCCCGGGCGCCGGGGGAGTGGGCTGGGACATCGGCCTGGTCGGGCTGCACGAGCATCTCCGGACCGGCGCGACGGTGATCGAGCAGGAGTGGACCTCGACCCCGGACGGCCGGGACGCCATCCGGCGGTCCAGCGCCGACTGGGGCCGGGCGGCGGTGGCGGGCGGCGAGGACGCGAAGCTTGCCGCGGCGGCGGCCGACCGGACGGCGGCCGCGTACACGGCCGAGTCGTGACCCGGCCCGGTTGATCATGGCGATCTTCGAAACCCTGGCGGACCCGGTGCGCCGGCACCTCCTCGAGCTGCTCGGCCGCGGCGACCGGACCGCCGGCGAGTTGGCCGAGGCGGCCCGGGACCGCTTCGGGATCTCGCAGCCGGCCACCTCGCAGCACCTCAAGGTGCTCCGGGACACCGACCTGGTGACGGTACGGGTCGACGGCACCCGCCGGATCTACGCGGTGAACCTCCCCGCGCTGGACGAACTGCACGGCTGGCTGGCCCAGTTCCATGATCAGTTCGCGCAGCCGTTGGACGCGCTGGCGACCGAACTGGCCCGCGGCAAGCGGCAGCGGCGGAGGAGCTCCGGAACCGGGGCGAAGCCGGGGAATCCTGCCGCGGAAACGGCTTGACGCGTGGTGCAGGCTGGAGCCCGTGGAGACCCTTGTGGCGGCGAAGCTGAACCCGGGCGACACCGTGCGGGTGGTCGCTCCGGCGCGGAGCCGCGCGTTCGTCCTTGACCACGATCATTCCGCGCTGATCGAGCGCCGGTTCGCCGAGCTCGGCCTGCGGGTCACCTTCGGCCGGCACGTCGACGAACGGGACGCCTTCGACTCCAGTGCGATCGAGTCCAGGGTCGAGGACCTGCACGACGCCTTCGCCGATCCCGAGGTGCGCGGCATCCTGACCGTGATCGGCGGCTTCAACAGCAACGAGCTGCTGCCGTACCTGGACTGGGAGCTGATCGCCGCGAACCCCAAGATCTTCAGCGGCTACTCCGACATCACCGCGGTGCAGAACGCGATCCTGGCCCGGGCCGGACTGATCACGTACTCCGGCCCGCACTGGTCGACCTTCGGCATGCGTGATCATCTCGAGCCGACCGTCAGCTGGTTCCGGCAGGCCTGTCTGGCCGACGAACCGTACCTGATCAAGGCGGCGGACTCCTGGACCGACGACCTCTGGTTCCTCGATCAGGACGAGCGCACGGTCCGGACCACCGACGGCTGGTGGACGATGACCCCCGGCACCGCCCGGGGCCGCCTGGTCGGCGGCAACCTGTGCACGCTGAACCTGCTCCAGGGCACGGCCTGGTGGCCGAGCCTCGACGGCGCCGTCCTTGCGGTCGAGGACGACTACCTGACCAACCCGCACGAGTTCGCCCGCGACCTCACCTCCCTGCTCCAGCAACCCGACGCCGCCGGCCTGCGCGGCCTGCTGATCGGCCGGTTCCAGTCCAGCAGCGAGGTGTCCCGCGAGATTCTCGCCGAGATCCTCCGCCGGCAACCCGCCCTGTCCGGCCTCCCCGTCCTGGCCAACCTCGACTTCGGCCACACCTACCCGCTGGCGACCCTCCCGATCGGCGGCGAAGTCGAGCTGATCACCTCCCCGACCCCCGAACTCCGCATCCTCGTCCACTGACCCGCCGAGTGTGAGGTTGCGACCGCTTGAAATCGGTTTCAGCGGTTCGTAACCTCACACTCGGCGAAGTTGGCGGAGACCGCCGGGTCGCTGGGGCCCCGCTCCGGGCCGAAGAGTTGACAGGTCACAACTGCTGCGACACGCCGCGAAACACCCGCGGTTGTGATCGGTCGGCGTTTGGAGGAGGCGGAGGTTGCCTGCCAGGACGTCTCCCCGGGTCCTCACCGCAAGATCTCCCGCTGATCGACGATCCGGCTTCATCGAGTGGGCACTTAACTCACCCTCTGGCCTGTGGGCCGGTCAAAGTGTCCACTCGATGCGGGCCGTTGTGCAGGTGGCTGGTACTCAACGGCAGAAGCTTCGGCCGTGCGCCCCTTCGGACCGCGCTGCGGGCCACGTCCGAGCGTCTGCTGTGGGCCGGCCCCGTACGGGCGTTTCCGAGTGGGCACTGCTTCGGTTCTGCAGGGTCGGTCGGTTGGTCTTCCGGCTGGCTGGGGTCGATCGCCAGAGCCCTCCGGCTGGCTGGGGCCGACCGTCCTCCGGCTCGCACCCTCCGGCGCGCCCTGGCCGCCCGACGGCCGGACCGCCCCACTCCACCCCAAGATCGACACGTCAATTCCGCAGCGACACGCCGCCAGAACGCCTGCTTTTGTGACCGGTCGGCTCAGAGGAGGCGGAGGTCGGCCAGGTCGAGGTTGAGGGCGGTGGCCACGTCCTGGGCGGGGGCGGCGACGAGGTCCTCGGGCAGGCGGGCTTCGCCGGGGAGCGGGGTGATCTCGATCTCGGTCCGGCGGCCGCGGGCGACGGTGCGCCAGGTGGCGACCAGGCGTTGATCATGGAGCACGACCGGGGCGAAGAGGCCGTTCGCCTTGCGCCAGATCGCCGCGAGTTGTTCCTCGGTGCAGAAGCGGGTCCGGTTCGGGCCGCTGAAACCGAGCAGCAGGCCGTCGAATTCGCCGAGCAGGCGGCAGCCGGGGTCGGGTTCGCCGCCGCGCGGCGGCCGGGCCAGGTCGAACAACGGCTCGTGGTCCGGGCCGGTGTGCTGCACCAGGGTGTCGCCGAGCCGGTCGACGGCGGCGTCGACGCGGGTCAGCCCGACGCCGAAGAAGAAGGCGAGGTCGCGCCGGTGTACGGGGCCGTAGGCGGTGCAGTGGCCGATGATCAACTCGGCCAGCGCCTCGTCGGGATCGACCGGGGCGCACTCGTCGAGGACCGCGGCCCCGGTGCGGTGGTAGATGTCGGTCCGCTTCTCCCAGGCCGCGTCCTTGGGCCGCCGGATCAGGCCGCTGTGACCCCAGATCAGGCCGCGGTCACTGCTCGACCGCAGCCCGGCGAAGTCCGGTTCGCGGGCCGCAAGCCACTCCCCGGCGTGCGCGCAGATCTCGTCCCGGGACCGCCAGGTGTCGCTGCAGAACGCCTCCAGCTCCGCGTCGAGGTCGGCCGGGTCGACCTTCCGCAACCCCAGTTGCCGGGTGATCATGGCCGCCCGGGCCAGCCGCGCGACGGTGTCCAGCAGGGCGAACCGATCGGCCACCGAGGTGTGCACGGTGCCGCGCAGATTGCTCGTCTTGACCAGCTGGTACGACTCCAGGGCGGCACAGATCGTGTGGTAGTCGAGCCCGGGCAGCCGGCTCGCGGCGGCGAGGAACGGGGCCCGCGGCGCCTGGGACTGGATCGGCCCGAGCCGTCGGAAGACCGTCCGCAGGTCGCGCAGGGTCGGTCGTCCGGCCGGCGCGGAGGGGAACTGGCGGCGCAGCGTCAGCTCCGCGAGTTGATCACGATCGAGCCGCATGGACCCGCGACCCGAGGAACTCGTCGATGGCTTCGCAGAAGGCCGGGAAACCGACGTCGGCGTGGATCCCGTGCCCGTACGGCAGCGTACGGAAGCTCGCCGCCGGGATCCGGCCGGCGACGTCGGCCTGGGCCTCCTGCGGCAACGCACTCGCCGGTCCGCCGGCCAAGATCAACACCGGCGCGGTGATCGACTCCAGCCGGGACCAGTTCGCCGGGTCGGGGGAGCGCAGCTCGGCCCGGAGCTGGTTGATCAACGCGAAGTCGTACGGCGTCGGCTCCTCCGGCGGCTCGACAGGGGGCCGGTCCAGCGGCACCGGCGGCGGCGCCTCCTCGACCACCAGCGCGGTCACCCGGTCCGGTCGCAGCTGGGCGGCGATCAACGCCGCCAGGCCGCCCATCGAGTGCCCGATCAGGGTCACCCGGTCCAGGCCCAGCCCGTCGGCCAGCCGCCAGACGTCCTCGCCCAGCGCCCGGAACGAGTAGCCGTCGGCATGATCACTCGCGCCGTGCCCGCGTTGATCCACCGCGAGGACCCGGTAGCGGTCGCCGAGCCGCTCCGCGAACCGGTCCCAGGTCGTGTGATCACCACCGAGCCCGTGCAGCAGGATCACCGGCGGCCCGTCCGGCACTCCGGTCCGGGCCACGAACAGCCGGAGGTCCCCGGCCACAACCAAGCCGTCGTCTGTCACGGCGCACACTCTACGGCGCGAAGATGACCGTTCCGTTCACCTTTCGAATCGGGTCCGGATGCCGACGAAATGATCTTTCATGGCCGAGGCGAACCGTCCGGCATCGCCCGCCGCCAGGGCGTTCAGGAGGTCGCGGTGCCAGCGGGCCGCATCCTCGCGCGGATACTGATCACCGGGCAGCCTGGCGTTGACGTCGGCGAAGGTACGCCAGAAGACGCTCACCAGATCGAGGATCAGCGCGTTGCCCAGCGGCTCGTAGAGGGCCCGGTGGAAGTCCCAGTCGTCGTCCGCGAACGGCTCGCCGCGCGCCGCCTTGGTCTCCATCCGTTCCACGATCTCGGTCAACTCGCCGAGATCCCTGCCGGCGAAGTGGGCGACCACCTCGTCGGCCAGCCCGATCTCCAGGGCCTGCCGGACCGCGAGCACGTCCCGTACCTCGCGCAGGTCGCCGGCCATCGACTGCGACATCCGGAAGGCCAGGCCGTCCTCGAGCGACTTCAGCCCGACGGTGCCGACGTAGGTGCCGTAGCCGTGCCGGATCTCGATGATGCCGACGGCCTGCAGCGCCTTCATGGCCTCCCGCAACGGATGCCGGCCGACCTCCAGTTGGCTCATCAGCTCCTGCTCGGTCGGCAGCGGATCGCCGGAGGCGAGGTTGTGGTCGAGGATGTAGGCCTTGACCGCGTCCCGGATGAACTCCTGGTTCGTCGCCGCCGTACGCGGGCGCCGCGCGGTCGAACCGGTACCGGCCATGATCGTTCCTCCCTGGGAGCTCAGAGCAGCCCCGCGGCCTCCATCCTGCCCCGGATCACGGCGATCTCGGCGTCATTCAGACCGATCGCCGGCTCGGCGAGCCGCGGGCAGTCGATCACGCCGAGCAGCCAGACCGCGGCCTTGAACGCGCCGAGCGCCGCCGAGGCTCCGCCGATCCGGCTCCGGTCCCCGGCCTTGATGATGTCGAACAGCTTGATCAGTCGGTCCTGTTCGGCCCGGGCGCCGGCCAGGTCGCCGGCCGCCACCTGGGCGAGGATCCGGACGTAGCCGGCCGGATCGACGTTGCCGAGTCCCGGCACCGTGCCGTCGACGCCCAGCTGCATCGCGATGTCGACGGTCACCTCCGAGCCGGTCATGATCGAGAACTGGTCCAGGCCGCGGTCGCGGCGCCCGTTCACCAGCGAGCGCAGGCTCAGCTCGGCACCGCTGGAGTCCTTCACCCCGGCCAGGACGCCGTCGGCGGCGAGTTCCAAGATCAACTCGCCGTCCAGCTTGAGCTTCACCCGGGAAGGGATGTCGTAGCCGAAGACCGGGGTCTGGCCGGCCAGCTCGGCGAGCCGGCGGTAGTGCCGGTCGATCTCGTTGCGGTGCGGCGGTACGTAGAACGGGGCGGTGATCACCAGGCCGTCCACGCTGAACTTCATGGCCTGCCGGACCAGGTCCGCGACCCGGTTGGTGGACGGCTCGATGGTGCCGGCCAGCAGCATCGCCCGGCCCGCGGTCTCGCTGCGCGCCACGTCGAGCACCCGGGCCCGTTGATCATCGGAGAGCGAGGTGCCCTCGCCGCTGCTGCCGAGGACGAAGACGCCGGTGGAACCCGCCTCGAGCACGTACGCGATCAGTCGGGCCAGCGAACGCGCGTCGACGTCGCCTTCCTCGGTCAGCGGCGTGACCAGGGGCGGGATCACGCCGTGCAGGTGCAGCCTCGGGTCACCGGTGGGGCCGCCGGTCATCGTGGTTCCTCCGTTCATGATCGTCTGTCGTCGATCGACGACAACGGTACGCGGGCCAGCCGGATCCCTTCGTACGGGCGCTTCCGGCCCGCCTCGTACAGCACGCCCAGGTGTTCGCCGGGCAGCAGGGCGAGGTCGGAGTAGGCGGCCGGCCCGGCGTGCAGCAGCGGGCCGCGGCGCCAGCCGGTGCCGCCGGCGTTGCCGACATAGAGGCCGAGCCTGATCCGCCGGCCGGCCGAACGCGGCGTGGACAGCACGATCCGGTCGTCCGGCAGGCGGAGCAGGGCCGCCTGCACGTCCGGCGCGACGGTCGCCCGGACCGGCCGGTAGCCGGCGTCCAGCGTGTCGCCGCCGTCGTCGGACCAGGCGTGCACCCGGCCGGAGACCTTGCTGCCGAAGTTACGGGTGTTGAAGTAGACCCGGCCGTCGGCCAGTTCGACCGCGGCGGACTCGTTCGGGTTGATCGCCAGCGGGTCGTCGTCGTCGACATGATCATCGACGAAGCCGAGCCGCCAGCTGTGGCCGCCGTCGTCGCTGACGATGCAGTGGCCGGCGCTGTAGCGCTGACGCGGGTCGGGATCCTGGTCCGGCTCGGGCAGCACGGTGTGGTTGGCCGGGATCAGCAGCCGGCCCGCCCGCGGACCCTGGGTGAGCGCGATGCCGTGGCAGGGGCCGGTCGCGTACCAGCCCCAGTTCTTCAGCTTCACCGCGTCGGTGATCTCCTCGGGCTCGGTCCAGGTCCGGCCCAGATCGCTGCTGCGTTGGAGGAACACGCGGCGGGCCAGATATGCCTGGTCAGACAGGTGCAGCTTCTTCTCGGAGAGGTCGCCCGGGTTGCGGACCGACACCAGCACGACGTCGCCGCTGGCCGGATCGATCACCGGGGCCGGGTTGCCGCAGGTCGCGTCGTCGGTCGAGTGCACCACCTGGACCTCGCCCCAGCCGGCGCCGCCGTCGGTGGAGCGCCGGCAGACCAGGTCGATCTTGCCGGTGTCGGATCCCGAGTTCACCCGCCCCTCGGCGAACGCGATCACCGTGTCGCCCGCGGCCACCAGGGCCGGGATCCGGTACGTGTGATAGCCGCTCCCGGCCGGATCGAAGATCAACTCTTCCTTCAGGCTTGAAGACATAGGACGTACTATGTCATAGTCCGTCGCACCTGCGGAGTGGTGCTCGACCCAACGAAGGAGATGGGGAACATGGATCAGCACGGGCGTACGCGACTGACGCGACGCGGGCTGCTCGGCGGTGGTGCCGCCCTCGCCGGGACGGTCGGGGTGGCGGGCTTCGGCGGCCTGGCCGGCTGCTCGACGGGCGGCGGCGGAGACGACGCGGCGGTCAACGCGGCGGTGAAGCTGCCGGCCTACCAGCCCTACGACGGCGTGAAGCCCGATCTGCCCGGCGACGAGACGGTCCTGGCCGGCTACCGGACGTACCCGGCCGAGCCCAAGCAGGTGAGCACCGACGCTCCCGGCGACGGCACCCCGGTGACCTTCATGACCAACATCCCGGGCGCCATCCCGCCGCCCGCGTCGGACAACGCGTTCTGGACCGAGCTGAACAACCGGCTCGGCTCGCCGCTGGAGATCAGCATGGCCTCCAACGACGAGTACGCCGACAAGTTCGCCACCCGGGTGGCCGGCAACGACCTGCCGGACTTGATCAACATCCCGCCCGGCACCGCGCAGCTGCCCGGCCTGCTCAAGGCGAAGGCTCGGGACCTGACCGAGTTCCTGTCCGGCGACGCCGTCAAGGACTACCCGTTCCTGGCCAATCTGCCCGAGGTCTACTGGCGCGGCTGCGTCTTCAACGGTGGCATCTACGGCGTTCCGGTGCCGCGCGGCATGGCCCGCACCTCGCTGCCGCTCTATCGCGAGGATCTCCTTGCCGCCAAGGGAATCAAGGATCCGGCGCCGAAGAACTTCCAGGAGTTCCTCGATCTCTGCGTCGAGCTGACCGATCAACGCGGCAACCGCTGGGCCTGGTCGACGGCGCCGACCAACTACGTCAAGCAGATGCTCGGCATCCCGTACCTGTGGGCGGAGGAGGGCGGGAAGTTCACCAGCGCCAACGAGCATCCGCGCAACGCCGACGCCCTCGAGGCGGTACGGAAGCTGGTCGAGGCCGGTGTGGTCAACCCGGACGCGTTCACCTCCGGCGCGAGCGCCCGCAAGCAGTGGTTCAACGGCGGCATCGTCAGCTTCGACCTGGACAGCTTCGTGGCCTGGAACCAGTACTACGCCGACAACACGGCGGGCGACGCCTTCGCGGTGAACATGCTCGACGTACCGGGCTTCGACGGCGGCGAGGGCACCCCGTGGCTCGGCGCGGCGTTGAACAACATCACGGCGATCAACGCGCAGACCAAGCACGAGCCGGAGACCCTGCTCAAGATCGCGAACTGGATGGCCGCACCGTTCGGCACCCAGGAGTACCTGTTCCGCAAGTTCGGCGTCGAGGGCCGGCACTACGCGCTCGAGGGCTCCGACCCGATCCCGAACAAGGTCGGCGTGCTGGAGACCGGGATCGGCCTGCAGTACGTCTGCGACGCGCCGATGGCGCTCTACCTGGCCGGCCATCCGGAGGTGCCGGAGAAGCAGCAGAAGATCCAGCAGAAGATCGCGAAGCGGCTGGTCGCCAACGCCTCGTACGGGCTCTACTCCGACACGCTGAGCAAGAAGGGCGCGATCATCGACGGCCCGCTGAACGACCTGTCCACCCAGATCATCCTCGGCAAGCAGCCGGTGTCCGCCTGGGCGGCCGGGGTCAAGGACTGGTTGGCGGCGGGAGGCGAGGACATCCGGTCCGAACTCCAGCAGGCGCACGCCGATGTCAACGGAGGTTGAGACGGGTCCGGCAGGCCGTACCCTGAGCCTGTCGAAGGGCCGGGCTTCGCCAGGCCCGGCCCGCGTTTCGCCGGCTCGCCGATTGATCAACGACCGGGTGTTGTTGATCTTCGCCGTCCCCGGCGTCGCGCTGATCCTGTTGTTCCACTACGTTCCGCTGCTCGGCAACGTGATCGCGTTCAAGGACTATCAGCCGTTCCTCGGCATCATGGCCAGCGACTGGTCGGCGCTGGACAACTTCGAGGTGATCTTCAGCGGCGACCGGGCGTTCCTGCAGGCGCTCGGTAACACGTTGATCCTGACCACGCTGCAGGCGGTGTTCGTGTTCCCGGCGCCGATCCTGCTGGCGCTGCTGATGAACTCGCTGTTCTCGGAGAAGATCAAGAAGATCGTCCAGAGCATCCTCTACCTGCCGCACTTCCTGTCCTGGGTGATCGTGGTGTCGCTGTTCCAGCAACTGCTCGGCGGCAGCGGCATGCTGAACAACTTCCTTCGCTCGCACGATTTCGGCACGGTCAGCATCATCGGCAACCCGGACACCTTCCACGCGCTGCTCACCTCGCAGATCATCTGGAAGGACACCGGCTGGGCGACGATCCTGTTCCTGGCCGCGTTGTCGCAGATCGAGCCCGAGCTGTACGAGGCCGCGAGCGTCGACGGGGCCGGGCGGCTGCGGCAGCTCTGGCACATCACGCTGCCGGGCCTGAGCGGCATCATCATTCTGCTGTTCATCCTGCGGCTGGGCGACTCGCTCAGCGTCGGGTTCGAGCAGATCCTGCTGCAGCAGGCCGCGGTCGGCCGCGGCGTCAGCGAGGTACTGGACACCTACGTCTACAACAACGGCGTGCTGGGCGGGAACTGGGGCGTCGCCGCCGCGGTCGGCCTGGTCAAGGGCATCGTCGGCGTGATCCTGGTGCTGGCCGCCAACCGGATCGCCCACGCGTTCGGCCAGGAAGGGGTGTATCGCCGATGAGTCGTCCGCTGGTGCACGGAACTCCGATCGCATCCTGGCCGGTCCGGCTGCTCAAGGCGGTCGTGTTGATCATCTTCTGCGCGGCCGTGATCATCCCGTTCCTCGGGGTGGTCTCGACCAGCCTGGCGCCGGCCGAGCAGATCTCGCGGGCCGGCGGGCTGGTGCTGTGGCCGGAATCGATCAGTACGGAGGCGTACCGATCGATCTTCAACGGCGGCGTGGTGACCCGGGCGATCGGCGTCAGCACGTTCGTCACGGTCGTCGGCACCCTGCTCAGCCTGACCGTCTCCAGCCTGCTCGGGTACGCGCTGTCCCGGCCCGCCTTCGTCGCCGGCCGGCCGTTCCTGTTGATCGTCCTGATCAGCATGCTGTTCTCGCCGGGCATCATCCCGACCTACCTGCTGGTCCGCGGCGTCGGCCTGATCGACAGCCTGTGGGCGCTGATCCTGCCGACGATGGTGAGCGCGTTCAACGTGGTGGTGCTGCGGGCGTTCTTCGCCGGGCTGCCCCGGGAACTGATCGAGAGCGCCCGGGTCGACGGAGCGGGGGAGCTGCGGATCTTCACCTCGATCGTGCTGCCGCTGTCCAAGGCGGTGCTCGCGGTGATCGGCCTGTTCTACGCGGTCGGCTACTGGAACGCCTTCTTCAACGCGCTGCTCTACATCAACGACACCACCCTCTGGCCGTTGCAGCTGGTCCTGCGCACGTACGTGATCAACGACACCCAGCTCGGTGCGGCCGAACTGGGCGTGGAGCATCTGCCGCCGCAGGCCGCCATCCAGATGGCGATCCTGGTGATCTCGATCGTGCCGATCCTGATCGTCTACCCGTTCCTGCAGCGGCATTTCGCCAAGGGTGTGCTGACCGGGGCCGTCAAGGGTTGACCGGGCGGTCCGGAATCGAGCCGGCCAGGTGCACGCCGGTCCGGCCGCCGTCCACGTCCAGCACGGTGCCGTGCACGAAGGCCGCGTCGTCGGAGGCCAGGTAGACCGCAGCCGCGGCGATCGCGTCCGGGTGTCCGGCTCGCCCGGCCGGTGTCGTCGCCATCAGGGTCTCGCCGGCGAACTCCTCGCCGGCATCGAGCTCAGGTGTCCTGATCACGCCGGGGGAGATCGCGTTGACCCGCACGCCGAGCGGGCCGAACTCGGCCGACCAGGACCGGGTCAAGGTCTCCAATGCTCCCTTGGTGGAGGCGTAGACGCCACCGACCGACAAACCGAGCCGGGCCACCCAGGAGCCGAGATTGATCACCACGCCGGAGCCGGCAGCGATCATGCTCGGGACGATGGCCTGGGTGAGGAACAGCGGCGCCTTGACGTTGACCGCGTAGATCCGGTCCACGGTCGGCTCGTCGATCGTCAGGGTGGAGCTGGGTGGGTAGATGCCGGCGTTGTTGACCAGGATCTCGATCCGGCCGCCGAGCCGTTCCACGGCCGCTTCGGCGAGGGCCCGGCTCGCCTGCGCCGTGCCGTCCAGGTCGGCGCGGACGAAGTCGGCCCACCCTCCTCGGTCCAGGATCGAGGCGACCGCGGCCCGGCCGCGACTCTCGTCCCGGCCGGAGAGGACGACCTGCGCACCGGCTGTGGCCAGCGCGGTGGCGATCGAGCGTCCGATATTGCTGGTGGAGCCGGTGACGAGGGCCGTACGACCGGCGAGGCGTGATGTCATGCCGGCGACGTTAGGCTTGGCTTTTTGGACTCACAAGTCCAAAATTTGAGGGTGAAGCTCACCGCCAAGGGACAACGGACACGGCAGCGCATCGTCGAAGGCGCCGCCGTGCACCTGCGCAGCGAGGAACCGGGCGACGTCACCCTCGATGACATCCGGGCCGTGACCCGGACGAGCAAGGGACAGTTGTTCCACTACTTTCCGGGCGGCAAGGAGGAACTGCTGCTCGCCGTGGCCCGGTTCGAGGCGGACCGGGTGATCGATGACCAACAACCGCATCTCGCCGATCTGACCAGCTGGGCGTCGTGGCGGCGCTGGCGGGAAGCGGTGCTGGAGCGGTACCGGGTCCAGGGGCGCAACTGCCCGCTCGGCGCGCTGATGAGCCAGCTCTCGACCACGCCCGGCGCGAGCGAGGTCGTGGGCAGCCTGCTGGATCGCTGGCAGGCCGAGATCCGGCGCGGGATCGAGGCGATGCAACGGCGTGGCTCGGTGGCCGCCACGCTCGACGCGGACCGGCTTGCCGCGGTCTTCATCGCTGGGATCCAAGGCGGAGTCCAGGTGCTCCGGACGACCGGCCGCACCACCCACCTCGAAGCGGTCTTCGACCACCTGATCGACCATCTCCGCCGCTCAACGACCGAGCGTTCGCCGTGATCGAGTCCCGGCGGGCGACGCCGAGCGCCGGCGGGCGGAATCCGAGGGTCTTGACGGTGAGGCGGTAACTCGACTGACTGGAGCCGATGAGTTCGGCGGCCGGCGCGGGTCTAACCCTCGGAGCCGACAGCACATTCCGGGAGGAAGCATGACCGAACAGACCACCAAGGCCCTGCCGCCGATCGTGGACCGCGAGACCTGGCAGGCGGAGCTCGCCGAGCTGCGGCGACGGGAGAAGGCCGCCACCCGGGAGCTCGACGCCATCGCCGCGCAGCGCCGCCGGCTGCCGATGGTCGAGCTCGACGACTACACGCTGATCGGTGCCGAGGGGCCGATCCGGCTGGCCGACGTCTTCGCCGGGCGTTCCCAGCTGATCGTCTACAACCACATGTGGACCGACGGAGCGGAGTGGCAGTGCGGCGGCTGCACCGGCTTCACCTCGCAGTTCGTCCGGCTGGACTTCCTGGACAACTACGATGCCCGCTTCGTCATCGTCACCAACGGGCCGATCGAGGAGGTGCTGGCGTACAAGGAGAAGGTCGGCAACCGGATGGACTGGTACTCCTCCTCGGAGAGCTCGTTCGGTGCCGACGTGGACGCGCCGCCCGGGGCGGGTTTCGGCGTGAACGTGTTCCTCCGCGACGGCGAGCGGGTCTATCGCACCTGGCACACCAACGGGCGGGGCACCGAGCAGCTCAGCCACACGTTCCCGCTGATCGACCTGCTGCCGTGGGGACGCCAGGAGGAGTGGCAGGACTCGCCCGACGGCTGGCCCAAGGCCTCGGCCTATGCCAACTGGCTCGACTCGCCCGACATCGCCCGGCTCTACGGAGCCACCGGCGATGCGGGCTGACCGCCGCGGTCGGCTGCCGATCAACGGGCTGAGCCTCTACCACGAGGTGTACGGCGAACTCGGCGGCTCGGCGAGGACCCCGCTGCTGCTCATCCCCGGCGGCTTCATGAGTACCGCCTCGATGGCCTCCTGGATCCGCGGGTTCGCGGCCGAGCGCCCGGTGATCATCTTCGATCAGCAGGGGCACGGCCGGACGCCGGACACGGCGCGCCCGATGTCGTACGAGCAGTTCGCCGACGACGCCGCGGCGCTGCTCGACGCACTGCAGGTCGACCGCGCCGCCGTGCTCGGCTACTCGCAGGGTGGCGGCGTGGCGCTGCAGCTCGCGGTACGCCATCCCAGCCTGGTGGAGAAGCTGGTCGTGCTGTCGGCCACGTACCGCCGGGACGGCTGGCATCCGTTGGTGCTGGAGGGAATCGCCGGTCTCGACGCCGCGGCGTTCGCCGGCACGGCCGTCGAGCGGGACTTCTTCGAGCACACGCCGGACCCGGCCGCGTTCTCGGCGTACCTCGAGAAGATGAAGGTGCTGGGGATCAACGACCATCACCTCGGCGATGACCAGGTGCGCTCGTTCCCCGCCCGCACGATGATCATCGTCGGGGACGCCGACTCGGTGCGGCCGGAGCATGCGCTGGCGTTGTTCCGGTTGCGCGGTGGCGGCGACGACGAGGCGGCGGGCGCGGGAGTGCTGCGGGAGTCACCGGCGGCCCGGCTGGTGATCATGCCGGCGACGTCCCACGTCGGCCTCGCGGGGGAGTCGGCCACGCTGGTGCCGCTGGTCACCGCGTTCCTCGACGACGTGCCGCCGACGACGCCCGACCTCTTCTAGCGCCCGGAGGTGCGGGCGAGGAAGCCGCGGATGATCGGCAGCACCTCGTCGAAGTTCGTCTCGAGCAACCAGTGGCCGCCGTCGATGAGGTGCAGTTCGGCAGCCGGATGATCACGGTGGTACGCGTGGGCGGCGCCGGCCGGCATGTACCCGTCCTGGTGGCCCCACACGATGAGGGTCGGCGGTCGATGATCACGGAGGTAGGCCTGCTGGCGGGCGAACCAGGGCACCGTGTGGCGCTGGTCGGCGAGCAGGGCGGTCAGGTTCTCCCGCCGCTGCGGGGTTCCGAGCTGGGCCCAGGCCAGCGTCCAGAGGTCCGGCGACACCCGTTCGGCCAGCCCTGCGTCGACCTCGCCGACGTACTCGTCACGAAACCCCTCCAGCGACACGGCCTGGCCGAGCTTGCGCAGCCCCTCGTCGGTCGGGTTGTTCCAGAACTCCTTGAGCGGCGCGTACTTCGGCCCGTGTTGATCTTCGTAGATGTCGCCGTTGGAGATGATCAACGCGGTGACCCGGTCCGGCGCGGCCATGGCCAGCCGGAAGCCGAACTGCGACCCGTAGTCGTGCAGGTAGATCGCGTACCGGGTGAGGCCGGCGACCTCGGTGAACCGTCGCAGGAAGTCCGCGTAGCCGTCGAACGTGTACGAGAAGCGCTCCGGGTCCGGCGTGCCGCTGTAGCCGAAGCCGGGCAGGTCCGGCGCGACGGTACGCCAGCGGTCGCCGAGAGCGGGCATCAGCCGGCGGTACGCGTACGACGACGCCGGATAGCCGTGCGGCAGCAGCAGGACCGGCGCGTCCGCCGGTCCGCACTCGCGCAAGAAGATCTCGAGGCCGTCGACCTCGATCCGGCGGTGGCGTACCTCGGCCCCAGCGGTCAGCGGGGTGTTCGGGGTCTGGTCGGTCATGGGCGGGGTCTCCCTTCTCCCGTGCTGACTCGACGTGTACCCGGATCCGTGCCTCGGGTCACAGGCGGTCGGCGAGTCCGAGCACCGGGTGTCGGTACGATGCGCCGCATGTCTCAGGCTCCGCCTCCGCGGTCGCCGGACGGGCAGTGGTGGTGGGACGGTCGGCAGTGGGTGCCGGTCCAGCAGCAACCGCCTCATCCCGGGCCGCCGACCGGTCCGGTCCGGCCCCGCCGTTCCGCCGCGCCCCTGATCATCGTCGTCGCGGTCGTGGCGGCCGTGGTGATCATCGGTCTGGTCGCCGGGGGAACGCTGTGGATACGTAGTCTGCAGGCCACGACCGAGACCGCAGGGCCGTCGAGCACCGCCTCCGCCGACCGGCCGTCGCCGTCCCCGACGCCGTCCCCGACGGGTCCCGGCCCGGTGCGGTGCCAACCGAGATCCAGCGAGGGCTGCTTCCCGAAGGTGAGCGTCGGCACGCTGGTGGCCGCGCTGCGGGCGAAGGGCTTCCGGTGCGAGAAGTCGGGGTCGTACGGCACGCGCTGCACGAAGTCGATCTCGGGCCGGGACCAACACACGTTCGCGTTGAACCACAGCCTGCGGGACGCGGATCGGCTGACCAGCCTGATGGCACTCGGCTCGGCCTCGGCCGCCGGGAGCAGCCCGCCCGACCGGACCGATCAGGCGAACCGGCGCACCGTGGAGGCGCTGCAGCTGGGACTGGACCAGGTGCTGCCGGCCGCCGACTCGACCCGGCGGAAGATCGCGGACTGGGCTCGGCGCCACCAGGGCCGCTGCTCCGACACCCTGGACGTGCACGAGGTGATCGACGGGTACGAGTTGCGCTGCAGCAACCCGGAGGCGATCGCCGTCGGCGGCAACCAGGTCGTCACGACCTGGAGCGGCAGCGTGACGGTCGGCGCCGGCCGGCTCCGCTGACGAACCCACCGCGACTAGCTGTACTCGGCCAGGAGGTTGGTGACACTTCGGCCGGGGTTGTTGACCTGAGGAGGACCTCCGGATGCGGTGGAGATAGCCGTCTTCACCGATCCAGGAGGTCCTCGTGTCCCACCGTAACGCGCGGTTGAACTTCCGTGGCCGCAAGCTGCTGGTCGAGCGTGTCTGCGAGCAAGGGTGGAAGATCGCTCATGCCGCTAAAGCCCAAGGAGTGTCCCGGCAATGCGCCAGCCGGTGGGTCAACCGCTACCGGTCCGAGGGCGAGGCCGGTCTGCATGACCGGTCGTCGCGACCTCACAGCTGTCCGCACCGGACTCCGGTCAAGGTCGAAGACAAGATCATCAAGCTCCGTCACACCCAGCGGCGGGGTCCAGATTGGATCGGTCCCGAACTCGGTGTCCCGGCACGCACCGTCTCCCGGGTTCTGCGCCGCCACCAACTGCCCTATCTCCGCGACTGTGACCCGCTGACCGGAGAGATGATCCGAACCTCGAAGCAGACCGCCTGCCGGTATGAACACGATCATTCCGGCGACCTGGTTCACGTTGACGTGAAGAAGATCGGCAAGATTCCCGACGGTGGCGGGTGGAAGGCCCACGGCCGGCAGATGGGCTCCACAGCGGCGGCCAAGAAGGCCCGGATCGGCTACGACTACGTGCACTCCATGGTCGATGATCACTCCCGGTTGGCCTATTCGGAGATCCTCGACGACGAGAAGGGACCCACCTGCGCCGCCTTCCTGCTCCGCGCCGCGCAATACTTCGCCGATCACGGTATCGACCGGATCGAACGCGTGATCACCGACAACCACTGGTCCTATCGCCGGTCAGTCGACTTTGCTGCCGTGATCACCACGATCGGTGCCAAACACAAATTCATCAAACCGCACTGCCCGTGGCAGAACGGCAAGGTCGAACGCTTCAACCGAACCCTGGCCACCCGAGTACAACTAGCGCCCGGCTCGGGCGAGCTCCTCGACGTGCAGGTTGGACAACGCCCGCCGGTAGAGCGCGACATCGGCGATCCGGCCCTGGAAATGATCACCGGCGACCCCGTCCACGCCGGTGCAGCCGATCCGCAGCGGCTCGGCGGAGTCGATCGGGCCGAAGCCGTCGATCACGTCTCCGGCCGGGCCGCTGCCGCCGGACTGCCAGTGCAGGGTGGATCCGTCCAGGAAGCCCGTCACCGAGCCGCGGCTCCGGTCGAGCACCAGGGCCAGGTGGTGCCAGTCGCCGTCGAGCACCGCCGCGGTCGCCTGCTGGGAGGCCCGCCGGTCCGTGCCGCCGCCGGCGCTGACCCGGACCACCGGCCGTCCCTCGGTGGACAGCACCACCGAGAAGCCGGCCCGGGTCGACACCAGGTTGCCCTTGGTGATCAGGCCCTGCTGCCGCCCGGGTACGGCAGCCGAGGCGCGGCGGAACCACAGCGACACGGTGAAGCTGCCCGGACCGGGGTCGAGCACGTCCCCGAAATCGACGAAGCCGGAGCGGCCGTCGAACTCGAGCACTGTCCGGCCTTCGTCGCGGACCCAGGAGGCGCCGACGATCCGGCCGTCGTAGCGCTGGCTGCCGGTGCTCGCGACCAGTTCGCCGGAGCCCTCGTCCAGGCGCCACCGGGCCTCCGGCGCCGGCCGGTCGGTGTCGAACAGCCAGTCCAGGGTGAACCGGGCGAACACCACCCGCGGTGACTGATAGACGCTACGATCGGCGTACTTCCCCTTGCAGAACAGGCATCCGACCAGATCGGTGCCGAGTGGCACCAGGTCGGAGTTGTTGGACGCGCCGGACACCAGCCGCGGTCCGCGGCGCCAGGTCCGGCCCTGGCCGAGGCTGTAGTACGCGGTCAGGTTGCCCCGGTGCTCGGTGAACCCGGACGGCACGTCGGAGGAACTGACGATCACCAGGTCGTGCCGCGGCCGGTCCAGGTTGATCATGCCGTGGTCGACCCCGTTGAACCATTCCGGCAGGTCCGGCTCCAGCTCGGCCGGCGACCAGGTCAGCCCGTCGTCGGTGCTCACCGAACGCACCTTGAAGTGGCCGCCGGTCAGGCCGGGTTCGCTGTCGCCGTTGCGGCCGCGGCCGATCGCCAGAATGGTGCCCGGGGCGGTCTCGGCGATCCGCAGCTCGGCGAAGCCCGCGTACGGCGAGCGGGGCGGGATCGGCTCGCTGATCCGCCAGGTGTCGCCGCGGTCGTCGCTGTAGAGGAAGGACGCGGTGAAGTCGGGCCGGTAGTGCCGGTGCTGGTGCGACACCGGCACCAGCAGCCGGCCGCTGCTGGTCCGGATCCCGTGACCGGACGTCGACACGTGCCGGTCGCCCGGTTTGCCGTCGAACAGTTCGGCCGGCACCTCGCTGAGCTCGCTCCAACTCCGCCCCTGGTCGCGGCTGGTCAGGTACACTACCCGGTTCGCCTCGAACTGGTGCTGCTCGGTGTAGTCCGGCTCGCCGAGCTTGCGGTCGCAGAAGGCCCAGGTGATGCCGGTCCCGCTGTCGTACACGAGACTCGGGTTGAAATAGCAGACGGGCCGGTCCGCGCCGTCGTGCCGGACGGTCCCGTGCCTGGTCAGCACGCTGATCTCGGCGTCCCAGGTGCGGCCGCCGTCGGTGCTGCGTCGGTAGACCAGGTCGACCGAGCGGGTCAGGTCCGAGGTCGCGATCCTGCCCTCGGCGTACGCGATCAGGACGCCGCCGCCGAGCCGGGCCAGGCCGACCTGGTGGTACACGTTGTACGGCAGCGTCCGGTCCGCGTTCGTGAACACCGTCGTCTCGGCGTACGGAGCCGGCGCGGCGCCCTCATCGGCGGAGGCGGGCCGGGTGCGGGCCGCGCCGAGCCCGAGGGCGGACACCCCGGCGGCCGCACCGGTGATCATGAACGATCGACGGTCGAGAGGAAGAGGCTGGTCGGTCTGCGGCATGGCACACCTCCGCTCATCGGACGTCCTATGAGCGTAACCGTGGATTCACCTCCAGTTCAATCACCGGTCACCTGGAGCGGACACGCGGCCAGGGGTGGCGAATCAGCCGCGCCGACCGGACCTCCCGGGATAGCGTGGGCCGATGACCGAGCAAGATCGTCGAGCGGACGGCGGGCGGCGCGCCGCGGTCGTGATCAACGCGACCAAGATCGACGACGCGCTGGAGCAGCTGCTGCGGCAGCGGTTCGCCGACGCCGGCTGGGCCGAGCCGCTCTGGCTGGAGACGACGCCGGAGGACCCGGGCCGGGCGATGACCGCCGAGGCGGTCCGGGCCGGGGTCGACCTGGTGGTGGCGGCTGGCGGCGACGGCACCATCCGGGTGGTGATCGCCGGCCTGGTCGGCTCGGACATCCCGGCCGCGCTGCTGCCGGCCGGCACCGTCAACCTGCTGGCCCGCAACCTCGACGTGCCGCTCCGGCTGGAGGACGCGATCGAGGTCGCCCTCGGTGATCAGGAGCGCACGATCGACCTGATCAAGATCACCGTGGACGACGGCGAGCCCGATTACTTCGCCGTGATGGCAGGGATCGGGACCGACGCGGCGATCATGGAGGAGGCCGACGCCGACCTGAAGAAGGCGATCGGCCCGGCCGCCTACGCCGTCGCGGCGGCGCGCAACCTCAGGCGCAAGCCGGTCCGGACCAAGATCACGATCGACGGCGGCCGGGCGCACCGGCGCCGCGCCGTGCTCTGCGTCGTCGGCAATGTCGGGGAAGTGCCGGGCCTGGTCAGCCTGATCCCGGAGGCCCGCCTGGACGACGGGCAGTTGGACCTGCTGGTGGCCTCGCCGCGCCGGTTCCGGGACTGGGTGACGGCGTTCGTCCGGGTGCTGCTGCGGCGACACCACGAGGACGCCAACCTCGATCACTGGACCGGCCGCCGGGTCGTCATCACGGTGCCGTCGGCGGAGGCGTACCAACTGGACGGCGACACGGAAGGCGAGGCGTCCCAGCTGGTCGCGGAGGTGGTGCCGGCGGCGGTCCGGGTCAAGGTGCCGGCCGGCGGGTAGCCGACGTCGGGAGCGGGATTGCGCTAGCATGGCCGGCATGCAGTACCGCCGGGCGCTCCTTAGCTAGCCGCGCGGACCACAGTCCAGCGCGGCCAACCCCTCCTGCCCGAGGGGTTTTTTCATGCCCGGACCAAGAGCACAAGGGAGTTGTACCGTGAGCGAGCAGTCCTCGACCGAGGAAGCCGAAGCCACCGGAGCGCGTTACGACGCGCGCGCCGCCCAGGAACGCTGGGCCGCCTTCTGGGAGGCCGACGGGACCTTCGCGCCGCTCGACGACGGCTCCAGGGAACGCCGCTACGTGCTGGACATGTTCCCGTACCCGTCCGGCGACCTGCACATGGGGCACGCGGAGGCGTTCGCGATGGGTGACGTGTGGGCGCGCTTCCTGAAGCTGCGCGGCTACGACGTGATGCATCCGATCGGCTGGGACTCGTTCGGGCTGCCGGCCGAGAACGCCGCGATCAAGCGGAACGCGCATCCCGCCGAGTGGACGTACGCGAACATCGAGACGCAGGCGAACTCGTTCAAGCGGTACGGGCTGAGCCTGGACTGGTCGCGGCGGCTGCACACCTCCGACCCGGAGTACTACCGGTGGACCCAGTGGCTGTTCCTGCGGTTCCGGGAGCGCGGGCTGGCGTACCGGAAGGCGAGCTGGGTCAACTGGTGCCCGAAGGACCAGACCGTGCTGGCCAACGAGCAGGTGATCAACGGCGAGTGCGAGCGGTGCGGCTCCCCGGTCACCAAGCGCGAACTGACCCAGTGGTTCTTCAAGGTCACCGAGTACGCCGACCGGCTGCTGGACGACATGGAGCAGTTGGAGGCCGGCTGGCCGGAGCGCGTGCTGACCATGCAGCGGAACTGGATCGGCCGGTCCGAGGGCGCCTACATCGACTTCGAGCTGCCCGGCGCCGATGAGCCGATCACGGTGTTCACCACCCGCCCCGACACCCTGTACGGCGCCAGCTTCCTGGTCATCGCGCCGGACGGCCGGCTGGCCCCGAAGATCGTCACCGATGATCACCGGGCCGAATTCGAGGCGTACCTGGAGCAGACCAAGTCCGAGACCGAGATCGAGCGGCAGTCCACCGATCGGGAGAAGACCGGCGTCTACCTGGGCGTCGACGCGATCAACCCGGTCAGCGGGGCGAAGATCCCGGTCTTCGCGGCTGACTACGTGCTGGCCGAGTACGGCACCGGCGCGGTGATGGGCTCGGCCGCTCATGATCAACGCGACCTGGACTTCGCCCGCAAGTACGAACTGCCGATCCTGGTCGTGATCGACTCCGGCCAGGAGGACCCGAACGTCTCCGGCGTGGCCACCAAGGCCGACGGCCCGTACGTCAACTCTCCTGTCCTGGAAGGGATCTCCGACACCGCGACCGGCGTCGCGAAGATGATCGAGGTGCTGCAGGAGAAGGGTGCCGGGCGCGGTGCGACGACCTACCGGCTGCGGGACTGGCTGCTGAGCCGGCAGCGGTTCTGGGGCGCCCCGATCCCGATCATCCACTGCGAGACGTGTGGGGAGGTGCCCGTGCCCGATGATCAGTTGCCGGTGGAGCTGCCGTACCTGACGGGCACGGATCTCAACCCCAAGGGCACCTCGCCGCTGGCCGCGGCGACCGACTGGGTGAACGTGGACTGTCCGACCTGCGGCGGCCCGGCCACCCGGGACACCGACACGATGGACACGTTCGTCGACTCGTCCTGGTACTTCTTCCGCTACTGCTCGCCCGGCTACGAGGGCGGCCCGTTCGATCCCGAGGACGTCCGGCGCTGGATGCCGGTGGCGCAGTACGTCGGCGGCGTCGAGCACGCGATCCTGCACCTGCTGTACATGCGGTTCTTCACCAAGGCGCTGTACGACATGGGCCTGGTCGACTTCACCGAACCGATGCGCCGGCTGCTGAACCAGGGCCAGGTGATCAACCAGGGCAAGTCGATGAGCAAGTCGCTGGGCAACGGCGTCGACCTGGGGGAGCAGATCGAGAACTTCGGCGTCGACGCGGTCCGGCTGACGATGATCTTCGCCGGCCCGCCGGAGGAGGACATCGACTGGGCGGACCTGTCGCCGAGCGGTTCGGTGAAGTTCCTGCAGCGGGCCTACCGGCTGGCCGCGGACGTCACCAGCGAGCCCGGCACCGACCCGGCCGGCGGCGACGCGACCCTGCGGTCGACCGCGCACCGGACGCTGGCCGACATCACCCAGTGCATCGAGACGCAGCGGTTCAACGTCGCGGTGGCCCGGGTCATGGAGCTGGTCAACGCCACCCGCAAGGTGATCGACACCGGCGCCGGCCCCGCCGACCCGGCGGTCCGCGAGGCAGCCGAGTTCGTGGCGATCGCGCTGAGCCTGGTCTCGCCCTACGTCGCCGAGGAGATGTGGGAGCAACTGGGCCAACCACCGTCGATCGCCAACGCCGCCTGGCCCACCGTGGACGAGTCGCTGCTGACCATCGAGTCCGTCACCTGCGTGATCCAGATCAAGGGCAAGGTCCGCGGCCGGCTGGAGGTGCCGCCGACGATCACCGAGGACGAGCTGCGCGAACTGGCCCTGGCCGAGGAATCGGTCCAGCGAGCCCTGGACGGCCGCGCGATCGCCAAGATCATCATCCGCGCCCCGAAGCTGGTCTCGATCGTCCCCGCCTGATCACTCTGGCCCCAGGTTTTTCACGTTAACGTGAAAAACCGTCGCTTTGCACAGGAAGCTTCTCTGGTAAAGCGACAGGAAAGCTAGTGGAGTCTGGTCAGGTGGTGCCGGCGAGGGTGGCCATGATGCCGAGGTGATCGGTGTCGGCCACCTCGACGGTACGGACCTCGGTCGCGGTCAGCCGTTCGTTGATCATGATGTGGTCGATCGGGATCAGCGGCGGGAAGCGGCGGTTGGCCGGGTAGGTGGGCAGCCAGCCGGCGCCGGCGACGTCCGTGGCGCTGCGCAGCCCGTCGGCGCGCAGTTCCTGCATGGCGCCATGATCATCGACGGCGTTGAAGTCGCCGGCGATGATCAACGGCCGATCCTGTGGCTGCTCGGCGGCGATCCGGCGGATCAGGCGGTGCTCCGAGGTGTACTTCGTGGTGCCGCAGTACGGGTTGCACGGGTGCACGCCCATCACCCTGACCGGGCCGACGTCGGGCACCTCGACCGTGGTGATCCACTGCTGGAACGTCGTCTGGGGCAACAGTTCGGAATCGCTCAGGGGGAAGCGGGAGTAGATCGACGACCCGTTGACGCCGCGGTCGTCGGCACCCACCGCGTTCGGGAACCGCTCCGACCAGCCGTACCGGTCGAGCGCCGCCCGGGTGTCCGGCTCGACCTCCAGCAGCACCACCACGTCGGCGTAGCGGGCCAGTTCGGCGACCCGCTCGGGGTCGGCAGCGCCGTGCAGCATGTTCAGGCTGAGGACCCGGAAGGCCGGGGTGGTCGCGGCCCGGCCGTCCGGGACGAAGAGCGGCCCGACCCAGGATCCGTGCAGGCAGACCAGCGCCGCGACGATGATCGTGATCACCGCGATCGCGGCGCGCTTCCTGGCCCTGATCAAGGCGATCACCAGGAACAGCAACGAGATCAGGTAGCCGATGATCGCGTACCCGATGAAGGCCGAGAGCAGCTCGGCGCTCTGCGCAGCGGGCTGCCAGAACCGGAGCACGGTGAAGACGGCCGCCGGCAGGGCGAACAGCAGCCCGAAGATCACCAGGACCACCTGGGAGCGGCGAGCCGGGCGCACGGAGTCCCAGGCCGGGCCGGCTCCGGCCCGGTGGTCGGGCGAGCTCACTCCGGTCGGCTCCGCTCACCGCGGCGATGCACCTTGATCATCCGCAGTTCGTCCGGCTTGGGCGGGAACTCGCTGCGCCGGCGGTCCTCGGTCTCGGTCCAGCCGTGGGCCCGGTAGAAGGCGCGGGCGGCCCGGTTCTCGGTGAGCACCCACAGCTGCACCTGGGTGCCGCCGGAGGAGAACACGTCCTCCTCAGCCGTCGAGAGCAGCGCGGTGCCGAAGCCCTTGCGGGTGTGCCGGGGCAGCACGCCGAGGTGGCGCACCGTCTCGTGGTCGTACGCGATGAAGGCGGCCGGGGTCTCGTCGACCTCGAGGATCCGGACCCGGACCTGGCGCTCGGCCAGGGTCCGCTGCCAGCGCCGGGAGACATCGGCCACCGGGTACGGGAAGCGGTTGGCCGGGAAGATGTGGCCGAGCGCATGCTCGCTGGCGGCCCGCTCCAGCCGGGTCAGCAGCTGGGCCTCGTCCGGCCGGGCCCGGCGGATCCGCCAGCCGCCCTGCTCGTCGGTCAGCGCCGGCGCGGCGCCGTCCCAGATCCGCCACAGCTCGGCGGCGATCCGGTCGGCCCGAGTGTGATGCCCGCGCTTCAGCGCCGAGCGGCCCTTCTGCACGCACCAGGCCTCGACCTGGTCCCGGTCGGTCCCGATGATCATGCCGTTCGGACCGGGCTGCACCAGGGTCACCGCGGACCACGGGATCACCCGCTTGCTGAGCGGGTTGTACACGGTGAGCCGGCTGCTGGTGGCGACCAGCCGCGGATGCCAGACCATCCGCCACACGTAGATCAACAGCAGCAGGGCGAGCGCACCGAGCCCGATCGTCAGCGGCAGCGAGCGGGCGTCGCGGAAGATCAGGTACGCGAGCGTGCCGAGCGCCGCGATGACGAGGACGGCGACGATGGTGACCAGGACGATGGTCCGCCGGCCGATCCGGTAGACCCGGCGGGAGGCCCGGTCGGCGGGCGTCTCCTTCGCCTCCTCGAGATCGGCGTCGTCCTTGATGACCTGTCGGCTCCGGGACCGATCCCCGGTCCGGCGCAGCGTCGGGGCCAGCAGTTGGGTCTCGGCGGTCCGTTCGACGGCGGAGGGCTCCTCGGGCCGGCGATACCGGGAATCGTCCCGCTCCGGCGCCGGAGCCGTGGCCGGACGGTCGGGGTTGCGCCCGGTGGTGCCGGCCGGGGGCAGAGCCTGGTCGAGCACGACCGTGTCGTCCCGCTCTTGATCGCTCGGCGCCGCCGCGGCCGGACCCGGCGCGGGCGCTGCGGGCGCCGGCGGGCTCGGGGATGCCGGCGGCGGGGTGGCCGGTCTGGTCTTCAGGTCGGCGAGGGTCGGGGCGTCGTCGTCGCTGTCGTCCTCGATCAGGGCACGACGCGGCTTGTACTTCGCCACGGCTCAACCCCCTCCCGTTCGACCGTCACTGCGCGTCGGCGGCTGGGCGATCAGGCCTGCCACCCTACGACGCTGTCACAGTACGTCATGGGCCAAGTCACCTGAGCGATTCCGCAGACTCAGCCCCCATGCTGCCATCCGAAGGCGGGTCGGCGGGTGAGCGGGGCGGCGATTCGCGCGAGCACCGGCGTGGCGCCCACTACTCTTTCGCAATGGCCGACGTCGCGGTGATCACCGACTCCACCGCGTCCCTGCCCCCGGACCGGGTCGCCGGAGCCGGGCTCCGGGTGGTCCCGCTCCAGGTCGTCATCGCCGGCGTCAGCCGGCCCGAGGGCTCGACCGGGGCCACCGCGGGTGCCGTCGCGGAGGCGATCCGGGCCGGCCGTCGGGTCAGCACTTCGCGCCCGTCCATCGACGAGTACGCCGCCGCCTACCGTGCCGCCGCCGAAGAGGGCGCCGGCGCGATCGTCGTGCTGACAATGAGCGCCCGGATGTCCGGCACCTACGACGCCGCGTCCGTGGCCGCCCGGACCGCGCCGGTGCCGACCCGGGTGATCGACTCCGGCACGCTGGCGATGGCGCTCGGCTTCGCCGCCGTCGAGGCGGGCCGGTGTGCCGCCGAGGGCGCCGAGCCGGACCAGGTCGCGGCCGTCGCGACGGAGCGGGCCGGCGCCGCGCGGACGTACTTCGTGGTCGACGATCTGGAGCACCTGCGCCGGGGCGGCCGGATCGGCGCCGCGGCCGCGTTGGTCGGCTCGGCGCTCTCCGTCAAGCCGCTGCTGACGATCACCGCCGGGGAGATCCGGCCGCGGGAGCGGGTCCGTACCGCCAACCGGGCCCGGCTCCGGCTCGAGGAACTCGCCGCCGACGCGATGCTCAGCGCGCACGCGGTCGGTCGCGGGGTCGGCCTCGCGGTGCACTATCTGGACGATCCGGCCCCGGCCGAGGACCTGGCGATCCGGTTGCAGCGACGGGCCGAGGGACCGGTGGATCTGGTGATCACCCCGGTCAGCGCCGTGTTGGGGGTGCACACCGGGCCTCGCACGCTCGGCGTGGTCGTCTCGCCCGGCCGACCCGGTGCCCCGGGATGATCATGACGTCCGCCATAATGCTGCTGGCTGGAGTGGTACTTCCGTAGTCACTGGACGAGCAGAGGGGGTCGCCTGGTGTCTCTTCAGCAATCGCGCCCATCCACCATGGTGCGGACGGAGCGAGGATCCGCACCCGATGCGGATCCGGAGGACGGCATCACCGGTTCGATCATCGCGATCGGCTTCTCGGTCACGATGAACGTGTTGACCCTGGTCGGAGTGATGGCCTGGGGCTGGCCGGCCGGCAACGTGATGCTGTTGTTCTGGATCGAGAACGTGATCATCGGCATGATCAGCCTGGTCCGGGTCGTCTCGGCCCGGGGCACGGCGACCGATGGTTCCAGGCTGACCGTGAACGGCCGCCCGGTCCGCGGCACACCCGGCCGGTACGGGCTGTTCTTCACTGTGCACTACGGCATCTTCTGCCTGGTGCACGGCGTGTTCACGCTGATCGTGACGCTCAGCCTCGGGGTCGAGCCGACGTTTCTGCTGCTGGGGTTCCCGGTGATCGTCGTCGCGGTGCGATATCTGGTCGAGTTGCTGTCGACCTGGTTCGGCCCGGCCGGGTTGCGGACCGTCGTCGCGCCGCAGCAGGCCATGATGCAGCCGTACCCGAGGATCATCGTGCTCCACCTCGCGGTCCTGTTCGCGTTCTGGTTCACCATCGGCAGCGGTGACGGGCTGCCCGCGGCGGTGTTGCGGGTGCTCGACCCGATCTTCGCCCTGGTGCCGCACCGGTTCCGGACCGACGGCGTCGAGGTGATCCTGGTGCTGGTCGTGATCAAGACCGTCGTCGACATCTACACCACACGCCGCGCCACCCGTCGCAGCTGATCGCGCGCCGGCCCGGCGGTTGTCCACAGCCGGCCGCGGAGAATCTTCGTCATCCACAGATTTTCCGCCGGCCGGCTGATTCGGGCGACGCTGCTTAACCTCCCGGGCATGAAAGTGAGGGAAGGGGCGGAGCAGGAGCTGGCCCGCCGGGTCCGGGACCGGATCGCCCGGCTGCTCGCCGAGCAGGCGCCGCGGCCGGAGCCTGCCGACGACGACTTCGAGAGGTACGGCGAGGACGGCGAGCCGGGCCCGGACGACCGGCTGCCGGCGCGGCCGCGCGGGTTCGGCAGGTTCGGTCCGGCGCACCTGGCCGTGATCGCGGTCGTGGCCGTGCTCGGGCTGCTGGTCGCCGGTTGGGCCGTGCTGCGCGCGCAGCCGGTCAGCCTGGCGACCCCGGTGCCGCAGGCTCAGCCGGGGACCGGGCCGCCCACGTCGCCGCCCGGCCCGCCGGGGACGCCGAGTGCGAGTGCGACACCGGCAGTGATCATGGTGCACGTCGTCGGGGCGGTCCGGAAGCCCGGCCTGGTCACGCTGCCCGAGCGGTCCCGGGTCGCCGACGCGATCGAGCGTGCCGGAGGCCTGACCCGGGAGGCCGACCCGGACCGGCTCAACCTGGCCCAGGTGCTCGCCGACGGCCAGCAGGTCGTGATCGGGACCAGGGACGATCCGGCCGGCGAGGTGCGCGACGGTGGCGGTACGGACTCCGGCGGCACCGACCCGCCCGGCGGAGGCAAGCAGGTCGACCTCAACACGGCGACCCAGCCGCAGCTGGAGGAGTTGCCGGGCGTCGGGCCGGTGACGGCGGGCAAGATCATCGCCTGGCGGGAGCAGCACGGCCGGTTCAGTCGGGTGGAGGAGCTGCAGGAGGTCGACGGGATCGGGCCGAAGACGTTCGCTCAGCTCGCGCCGCACGTCCGTGTCTGACCGGGCGTCCGTGGCCGCTGGGGTGCGGGAGGGAGGTGATCGGGAGACCGAGGCGTCCGGTCGGCTCGGCGACCTGCGGATGGTGCCGGTCGCGGTCGCGGCCTGGGCCGCGTCGGTGGCGGGCACCGCGGGATCGCCGCCGGTCGTGGGCATCGCCGCGGCGGCGGGATTGCTGCTGATCATTCCGGGAGCCGTGCGGAGGCTGCTCCTGCCGGCCGCGGCCGGGCTGGTGATCATCGCGATCACGGCCGCCGGTGCGCTCCATGATCATCGGCTGCGGTCGGGGGCGGTGGCGGAGCTGGCCGCGGCGGAGGCGGTGGTCTCCCTCGAGGTCCGTACCGTCGCCGATCCGCGGCGGGGCGAAGGGGGCCCGGGTGGGGACTACCTGTCGGTGCGTACGAACACGGTCACCGTCGCCGGCCGTGGTGATCACTGGCGGGTCGAGGCTCCGGTGCTGCTGATCGCGAGCGGGGCGGCGATGACCGCGCTCGAACGGTTGCCGGTCGGTACGGCAGTCCGGCTGGACGCGCGGCTGCGGGCGCCGGACCCCAGTGACGATCTTGCGGCGATCGCCCGGGTTCGCGGCTCGGTGGTCCTGACGGCAGGTCCGGACGCGGGGCTGGCGCTGGTCGAGCGAGTGCGGGCCGGGCTGCGGGCGGCCGTGGCGGACCGTACCGCCGAGCAACGGGCGCTGGTGCCGGCCCTGGTCCTCGGCGACACGTCCGGCATCACCCCGGAGCTCGAGGAGGACTTCGTCCGGACCGGGCTGACCCACCTGACCGCGGTGTCGGGAGCGAACCTGACCCTGCTGCTGGCGTTCCTGTTGCTGGTGGCCCGGTGGTGCGGCGTCCGGGGCTGGTGGCTGCGCGGTGTCGGGCTGTTCGGGGTGATCGTCTTCGTGGCGTTGTGCCGGACCGAGCCGAGTGTGCTCCGGGCGGCGGCGATGGGGCTGGTCGCGCTCGCCGCGCTGGGCAGCGGGTCGCGGATCAAGGGCCTGCGCAACCTGGCGGTCGCGGTCGTCGTGCTGGTGCTGATCGATCCGTACCTGGGCCGGTCGGCCGGGTTCGCCCTGTCGGTGCTGGCCAGTGCCGGGATCATCGGCTGGGCCTCGCGCTGGGCGGCGGTCCTGCACCGGTGGCTGCCCAAGATCGTCGCAGACTCGGTGACGGTGCCGTTGGCGGCGCACCTGGCCACGTTGCCGGTGGTGACCGCGCTGTCCGGCACGGTCAGCGTGGTGGGGATCGTCACCAACGCGCTGGCGGGGCCGTTCGTCGGCCCGGCGACCGTGTTCGGCTTCGCGGCCGCGGGCTTGTCCCTGCTGCATCCCTGGCCCGCGCTGCTGGCGGGGTTCGGTGCGGCCTGGTCGGCCCAGCCGATCCTGTGGGTGGCGCACTGGGGTGCCGCGTTCCCCGGCGCGGCCTGGCCGTGGCCCGGCCAGCCGGCGGCGCTGGCCCTGCTGGCCGCGGCCGGGCTCGCCGCCGCCTGGCTGATGCCGCGGGTGCTGGCCCGGCGCTGGCTTGCGGTTCCGGCCGCGTTGATCATGGCGGTGGGCTTCCTCCGGCCGCCGGTCCAGCCGGGCTGGCCGCCGGCGGCTGCGGCGCTGGTGGCCTGCGACGTCGGTCAGGGCGACGGGCTGGTGGTGCCGGTCGGCGGCGATCAGGCGGTGGTGGTCGACGCCGGACCGGATCCCCGGCTGATCGACGGCTGCCTTGATCAACTGGGCATTCGAGGTGTGCCGTTGTTGATCTTGTCCCATTTCCACGCCGATCACGTGGACGGGCTGGCCGGGGTGTTCGACGGCCGGCCGGTGGGGGAGCTCTGGGTGGGGCCGCTGCCCGCCCCGGCGGCCCAGGCGGCCGCCGTGCACCGGCTCGCGGCCGAGCGGGGGATTCGGCTCCGGACGCCGGCGGTCGGCGAGTCGGTCGCGGTGGGAACGACGACGTGGCGGGTGATCGGCCCGGTCGGCACGCCCGCCGCGGTGCTGGGCGACGACGAGGGCGAGTCCTCGGCGGAGAACGATGCCAGCCTGGCCATGATCGCGACCGTGGCCGGTGCGAACGGCGCCGACCCGCCACTGCGGATCCTGTTCACCGGGGATCTGGAACCGGCCGGCCAGCAGGCGATCCTGGCCGCCGGCACCGACCTGCGGGCCGATGTGGTGAAGGTGCCGCACCACGGCTCGTCGCGCCAGGACCGGGGCTTCCTTGCTGCGACCGGTGCCAGGGTGGCCGTGGCCAGCGCCGGCCGGGACAACGACTACGGCCACCCGGCGCCGCGCACGGTCGCCTTGCTCGAATCGCTCGGGATGACGGTGCTGGCGACCAACGAGCGCGGCGCGATCGCGATCACGCTGCGGTCCGGTGAGGTTGGCGCGGTGACCGCCCGGTGACCTATCGTGCGGCTCATGGCCGGCCCCGCATCCCCGCTCCGCCTGGCACGGCCGTACCTGATCACGGCGGCGGTCTTCATCGGGCTCGGCGCCGGCGGCTTCCTGCTCGGCGAGGCGTTGCAGCTCAACTATCTCTCCACGCTGCTGGCGCTGGTCGGGGCCGGTCTGGTGCTGGTCGGCACGCTGTTCCTGCTGACCGGCACGGTGGTGCTGCTGATCGCCACCCTGCGCCGCGGTTCCCGGTGATCATGGTCCGCTGTTGATCATGAGGGCCGCCTCATCCGGACCTCATCGCGGTCTCATCGGGCGCCGAGAGACTCCGGCCCATGCTCGATCCGGTGCCGCGTCGCACCCCCTCCGCCGTCCTGTTGCTGCGCCCTCTCCGGCGGCTGCGCGCGCTCCGGCGACTGCCCGCGGTCCGTCGGCTGCGCGCGCTCCGGCGACTGCCCGCGGTCCGTCGGCTGCGCGCCTGGACAGCGGCCCACCGGACGGTACGACGACTGCGCCGCGATCGCCCCGCGCCGGAGGTGATCTTCCCCGCGATCCGTGAGCTGGCCGCCGCCGGCCGGACTCGGCAGGCGCTGGCTCTGCTGCGGCTGGCCGGCCGCGCGGGAGCGGAGCCGGTCGATCTGCGACGGTTGCGCCGGCTGCTGGCCGACCACGCCGGCTCGGTCCCGGCGCCGGTCCTGCGGCGCGCCGCCGCGGCCGCCGGGGCGGTCCGGCGAGGACGTACCCCGGTCCCGGTCACCGGGTTGGCCGGCCGCGGAGCGGACGTGGAGGCCGTGGTCCGGTACCGGCTGCCGGGCGGCGGAACCATGATCAGGAAGACCCTGATCGGCGCCCAGCCGCGCGAGGTGAGCAGCTACCGGTCCGGGCTGTGGTCGCACGGCCGGGGCTGGCGGGTGCCGCGCCTGCTCCACGCCGAGCCGGAGTCGACGCCGAGGCGGCGCTGCGCTGGCACCTGTTCCTGGAGGATCTCGGCCCGATCGAACGGCTGGAGGAACCGGACCAGATCCTGATCGCCGCGCGGGCGCTGGGCGAGTTCAACGGAGCCCGGCTCGGTGATCCGGCGTTGATGGCGCTGCCCTGGCTGACCGACCGAGTGGAACCGTACCGGCGGCTGGAGGAACTGCGTGACCTCGCCCGGGCGGCCCGGGGCACCGTGGCACCGCACGTCGCCGACCGACTGGAACGGACCCTGGCCCGGCTGGCGGCGCGCCGGAGCGAACTCCGGGAACGCTTCCTCGCGCTGCCGGCCACCTTGTGCCACGGCGACCCGACCCGCTCCAACGTGACCGTCCGGGACGGCGTGTTGATCATGTTCGACCTCGGCTCGTGCCACCGGGGACCGGTCGGCAGCGACCTCGGCGTGCTGCTCGCACTGCCGAACCCGGCGATCCGGCATCACCGGCTGTCGCTGGCGGACTGTCTGGAGCAGTACCGGCTCGGGGTCGAGCGCACGGCCGGACCGCTCGATCCCGACCAACTGGGCTTCGGTTTCCGGTACCGCCTGTTGATCAAGTCCTTCGCCTGGCAGCTGGTCCGGCTGCCGCCGCCGCTGAGCACGGTGGCGACCGGGGCCCTGGCCCGCCGGATCATGATCAAGCGGCGTAGCGTCGAGGCCGACCTCGGCTGGCTCTGCGACGAGGCGGCGATCCTGCTCGACGCGACGCTCGCGCCGGATCCGTGATCACGCGGCCCGGTGCCTGTCGTCAGCCGGCGAACCAGCCCAGGTCGTCCAGCTGGAACCGCGGCTGCCAGGTGGTCTCGCTGCCGACGCCGGCGAAGCCGACCTCGATGCCGGTGATCTTGCTGCGGCCGGGCCAGCCGGACACGTCGACCGTGACCTGGTTCCACCGGTCGGGGCTGAACGAGTCGAGCGTCTCGGTGATGCTGGTGCCGTCCTCGGCGAGCAGGGTCAGCGTGGCGCGATAGCCGGTCGCGCCGGGCAGCCCGCCGTACGCGTTCATCCAGACGTAGACCGTGCCGGCAGCGCCGAGGTCGAGCGGCTGGCTGTAGCGGGCCGCGATGGTTCGTTGTCGATCACCCGGTACGGCCTCGCTGGTCGCCTCCAGCGCGTACGTGCCGGAGCGGGGACGTCCGGGCGCGTTGGCGAACGAGCCGACCCGGGCGATGCCGGCCACCCCGTCGCCGGGCGTGAAGCCACCAAGATCGTTCTCGAAGTCGATCACCGTGTGCTCGGTCGGCGGCGGGATCTCCACCGGGACCAGCAGCCGCTGCCCGGCGAGCTCGAGGCAGACGGCCGACGGATCCTCGCCGGACACCGCGGTGATCTTGGTCGTGATCGTCTGGGTCTCGCCGAACGCCGAGCCGTCGCCGTCGACCCGGGCCGGGTCGGTGCTGAAGTCGCCACAGCCGTCGCCGATCCTGATCGGTCCGGTCAGCGGGTCGAGATCCAGGTTCCGCAGCGTGATCGTCAAGCGGGAGCCGATCAGCTCGGCGCGTTCGGCGGTCGCGGTGGCCGTCACGTTGGGCAGCCGGGAGGGGTCCGCCTTGCCGGCGGCGACCACGGAGCCGATCGCGAAGGAGGCGTCCGGGGTGCCGGTGTCGGTCCCGGCGACCAGCACCTTGAGCCGGGTCAGCCGGCCGGGATCGTCCGGCACCGCGATGGCGACCGGATGCAGTGCGCCGTCGGCCGGGATCCTGGCCCGGCCGTTGATGATCATGCCGTCGTCCAGCGTCGCGCGGAGCCGGACCAGGACCTCGGGGCCGAGCCCGGCGGCGGCGGGCACCCGTACCGTTGCGGCGAGCCAGCGCTTGCCGGACAGCGCGACCGGCTTGTCGAATGCGCGCACCACGCCGCGGTCCTGCTTGCCGAAGGTGCCGTCGGCCGTGGTCACCGTGAGCACGCCGTCCTGGGCGGTCGCGGTGGCCGCGTTGTTCGACGGCAGCCAGCCGTCGGCGTCCCGGCCGAACGTGCCCAGCGGCCGGGTGTCGGCGAGCTTGCCGCCGACCCGGCTCGGCACCGCGAGCGCCTCGGTCCGGTCGGCGAGCTTGCTCGGGTCGAAGCCGTCCACGAGCTCGGACCAGTCGTCGATGCCGATGATCGGCAGTGCGAACTTCGTCACGTTGGTGGACCGGGCGGTGTCGATGCCGGCGAAGACGTCGTAGCTGATCTTCGTGCGCAACGGCGCGGCCGGGAACTCCCGGCTGTGATCGGCGGCCCACAGGCCCAGGTTGAGCCCGCCCTCCTGCCGGTGATCAACGTGCCGGTGCAGGATGAACGAGTCGATCGACGGCAGGAACTTGATCTTGTAGTAGGCCAGCGCGTAGCAGGCGGCCTGCAGCCGTTCGGCCTGCTCGGTCAGCGCGTCGCCCTGGCCTGGTGTGTTGCAGCCCTGCTCGGAGAGGATGATCCGGCGCGCCTGGTCGCCGTACCGGAACTCGGCGGCGTCCAGGTAGTGCGGCAGCACCTCGATGTTCTTGAACGTGATCCGCTGCGTGTCCGGGGTGCCGGTCGCCGTCTCGTCGTTCCAGAAGTCGGGCTCGAACAGGTTCTCCGGGTACGGGTGGTAGGCGACCTGCCAGTCGAAATCGCCGCCACGCTTGGCCACTCGGTTGAACTCGTCGATCAGGTCGCGGCCGCGGTAGTTGCGCGTCGGCTGCTCCGGGTCCGGGTTGCCCGGTGGCAGCAGGGTCCAGTGGTGTTCCAGCGAGAGGTAGGTGCGCGCGGCCCGGAACGCCGACTTGGTGGCCAGCGAGACCAGCCGGACCGCTCGCGCGTAGCCGTCGACGAACTCGGCCAGCGACTTCTCACCCGAGTTCGACCAGGTCCATTGCGCGTTGACCTCGTTGCCGACGATGTAGCCCGAGGCGAGCCCGTAGCGGTGATCTTCGCGGCCGTACCGCTGCGCCACGAAGTCGAGCGCGGCGCTGAGGTAGCGGACCCCGGCCGCGGTCTCGGTGTTGAACCCGAAGACGGGTCCGGCGCCCGGCGCGGTGGACGCGTCCGGGTGGATCAGCACCTCGGCGGCGCTGTTGGCCTCGCCGGGATGCTTGTAGAGCAGGAGGATGACGTTGACCAGGATGCCGTCGTCGGTGAGCGGCTTGATCTGCCGGTCGAACGCGGTCACCGCGGCGGCGTCGAAGTAGTAGGTGCTGCCACCATGATCGAAAGCGATCTCGGAGTCCGGGTCGGCCGACTTCAGCAGCATGATGTCGGCAAGATCGAGATTGAGCGCCGCGTGCTGGATGCCCAGTTCCTCGGCGTCGTCGGTCAGCTGAACCTGAAGGCCCTTCTTGCTGGTCGTCGCCGGCAGCGGCCCTGGGTTGGCCGGCGCGTAGTCGAAGCGGTCGGCGTAGCGGCTCGGCCCGATCGGCTTCCCGTCGGCGGCGGCGACGAACTGGTTGTAGAGCCGGTCGGTGCCGTCCTTGGCGGTACGGGAGATCGTCGCGCTGAACCGGCCCGACGTGGGGATCACGGTGGAGACCGGGTCGGCATCGGTGATCGAAGCGGTCCGCTCGGCGCCGATCGCGTACAGGTCGACCTCGCCGGTGGCCCGCCCGGTGATCGTGATCGTGGTGGCGCCGACGGTGACGGCGTCGATGCCGGCCGGTTCCTCGGCGAGCGCACGGGGCATCGCGAGGAAGGTCGCGATGATCATGAGCACGACGATCATCACGGTCGGTCGGACGGGGGATCGGCGCAGCGTCGAACGATCCAGCCCCATCGCGATCAGCCCCGTCCCGTGATCAAACTCCGGTGTCCGGGCTGAAGCTTGTCAACGAATGTCCGGTGTGGCAAGGGTCGGGGCCGAATGTCCCACGTTCCGGAGTTGCCAGATCCGGCCCAGCGGCCGGGCGCCGAGGTTGCCGGCGACGGCGCGGGAGGCGGCGTTGTCGAACAGGTGGCTGTAGTAGAGCAACGGCCTGGTCGTCGCCGCGATCTCGGCCCAGGCCGCGGTGACGGCCGCCGCGTAACCGCGACCACGATGATCGGGATGGGTCCAGACCCCGACCTCGGCGGCGCCGCCGGCATCGCGTGGGGTGTGGCAGATCGCGGCGATCCGGCCGTCGACGACCCCGATCGCCCACGGGCCGAGCCGGCCGGCGAGCAGGTCGGCCCACTCCGCCGGCTGCCACTCCGGATCCGGCCGGGCGGCTTCGAGATCGGGCGGTACGGGCTCGGTGGACCGCCGTACGGCGAGCTCCGGCGGGACCGGGGCGGCCCTGGCCGGGTCGACCAGATAACTGACGCAACCGGTGATCTCGGTCGGGGCCGTGGCGTCCAGCCTCTCCTTGATCGACAACAGCTCGGCCGGCGGCTCGGTCCGGGCGGCATCCGCGACCGGGACCGCGGCCAGCGGCGGGTCGGAATCGCGGCCATGATCATCCACGCCCCAGAGCAGGCTGATCTCCCGGCGCAGCAGGTCAAGATCGTTCAGCGGTTCGCTCATCGCCGGTCAGGCTAGCCCCGCGCAGGACCCGTTCGCACGGGATTTAGGGTCGTGGTCATGGCTGAGGAAGATCGGGAGCTTCGGTTCGGTGCCGGTTCGGTGCGGCTGGCCGGCGACGGGTCGGTGCTGCGCGTGGTGCACCCGCGCACCGGGCGGACCGTGCTGCTCGACGACGCCGACCCGGCGGACGGAGCCGTACACGACCAGGCGCGGCGCTGGGGCAAGGGCTTCTGCGTCGTGCAGACGGCGGACGGACCGCGCGGGCTGCGCTGGGACCGGCCGGACACGGTCGGTTGGTCCGACGACGGGGTCGAGCTGGTCCACGCCTGGCCGGAGGACGGGCTGCGGCTCGAGCTCGACCGGAGATTCGGTGACCACTGGACCGAGCGCTACGCCTTGATCAACACCGGTTCGGAACCGGTCCGGATCGGCTCGATCGGGATCAGCACGCCGTGGCGCGACGTGTACCAGTCCAGCGCCGACAGCCTGGCCGGCGCCGTCCACGCTCACGTCTGGCCGGGCGGTGCGGACTCCTACGTCTGGGCCGAGCCGATGGACGGCGCCGGCCCCGGTCTCGGCCTGGTGTTGATCACCGGCGAGCTGTGGGCGTACTCGGTCGAGTCGCGGGACACCGTGAGTTCCTCCAACCTCCGTGGCCACCTCTACCTGCACCCGACCGACCGGGCCCGTTCGCCGGAGGCCTTCGGTGGGCAGCCGGAGATCATGATCGAACCCGGCGGCAGCCACGCCTGGTCCTGGCGGCTCGGGTGGTACGAGGACCGGGCTGCTCTTCAGGCGGACCGGGACCCGGTGATCACGCTCGGCGAGGTCGTTGCGGAAACGGGCTGTTCCCTGCCGGTGCGATCCGCAACGCTCCCTGAGCTTGTCGAAGGGCGAGGCATGATCCGCCCTGGCCCTTCGACAGGCTCAGGGAACGAGGAAGGCGTCGGCTCCGCGGTGGGCGAGGGCATGATCAACTCCGCCGGTCCGGGCGTGATCGAGTTGCGGGCGAGCCGAGACGGCCGGACGGCCCGCGCCAGCGTCTTCTTCCACCGCCCGCTGCGAGAGGTCGTCGAGCGGCGGGTCGCCTTCATCGCGGACCATCAGGTGGCCGCGGAACGCGGTGACGAGTCGGCGGCGGCGTTCGTCCCGTACGACCGCAGGTCCGGACTGACCACCCTGCCGACGGTCTGGCGGGACTGGAACGACGTCCGCGAGCGGGTCGCGATGCCGCTGCTGCTGCAGCAGGCGAGAGCACTCGGCTGGGGTGACCCGGCACTGCTCGACGATCTGCTGGACCGGCACCGGGCGTTCGTCCTGGGCCGGGTGGTCGCGGCCGACGGTACGGTCGCCGACGACAGCCGCCACGCGGTCCACACCAGGCTCTACAACTTCCCCTGGTACGCCCGCTACCTGGCCGCGGAGCACGACCGGACCGGCAACGCCGCCGACCTGGACCTCGCTGCCAAGATCATCGAGCGCTACTACGCTCTGGGCGGCCGACAGTTCCTCGCCTTCGGGCTGGGCGGGATCGTCGCCGGCCTGGCCGAGAAGTTGATCACCGCCGGCGATCGGGACCGGGCCGACGAACTGCGTGGTTCCCTGATCGCGCACGGCCGGCACTTCGTCGACGTCGCCACCGAGCTGCCCTCGCACGAGGTCAACTACGAACAGTCCATGGTCGCACCGATGCTCGACCTGATGATCAACGTGCACCGGCTCGACCCGATCGCCGTGCCGGGGGAGGAGATCGCCGTCCGGCTGCCGTGGCTCACCGCGTTCGCCGGTGATCAGCCGGACGCCCGGTTGCGGCACATCCCGATCCGGCACTGGGACGGCTACTGGTTCGGCGTGGAACGGCACTGGGGCGACGTCTTCCCGCACTACTGGACCGTGCTGAGCGCCCAGGTGTTCCTCGGCCTGCCGGAGGGCGTCGTCCCGGACGGACGCCGGGCCGAACTCCGCGATCAAGGGGCCGCGATCCTGCGGGCCAACCTGATCAACTTCGCCGACGACGGCTGGGCCACCTGCGCCTTCGTCTACCCGAGCTGCGTGAACGGCAACCCGACCCACCATGCCGACCCACTGGCCAACGACCAGGACTGGGCCCTGGTCTACGCCCTCGACCACCCCGAAGCCTTCCCCTCCTGACCGGGCCCGGTTGTCCGCACAGCCCGAGCGGGCTCGGGCCGATACCCCGCGACCGTTGCGTCGGTCGCGGCTGCCGGGAGTGGCCGCGGAGGTGGGGACGGGTCGCGGAGGTGAGAAGTGAATGCGGGTGCGGGCCAACGAAGCCTGTCGGTGCCCGCCTTCGCGACAGTTGCTCCGGTCGCGACGGTTGAACGGGTCGTGGAAGCGCGACGTTGGGCAGGGTGTCGGGCGAGGGATGCCCGGTCTGCGCCGGCGTCCTGTTCGCGCCGGTTGCTTGCGTCGGCGACTGCGGGGCGGATTCGGAGGTGAGGGGTGGTCGCGGAGTGGGCGGGGTGTCGGGCGAGGGATGCCTGGTCTGTCGCCGGCGTCGTGTTCGCGACCGGTGCTTTCTCGGCGGCTGCGGGGCGGGTCTCGGAGGGGAGGGGTGGTCGCGGAGTGGGCGGGGTGTCTGGCGAGGGATGCCTGGTCTGTCGCCGGCGTCGTGTTCGCGACCGGTGGTTTCTCGGCGACTGCGGGGCGGGTCTCGGAGGTGAGGGGTGGTCGAGGAGCGGGCGGGTGTCGGAAGGGGATGCCCGGTCTGCCGCCGCCGGCGTCGTGTTCGCGACCGGTGCGTTCATCGACTGCCGCTGCACGGGTTTCGGATGTGAGAAGTCGTCTCAGGGCTGGTCGGGGCGTGGGCTGCTCGGTCGTGGTTCCGGATGCGGACGGATTGTGGCGAGCCGTGTTCGGCCGACTCTCGTCGGTGTCCACAGTTCTGTCCGTGACCATCGCCCGTGACCGTCGTCCGTGTCCGCGCCCGTTGCTCTGGCCCGCGTCCTTCGCTCCGGTCGGCGACTGCGTAGAGGCTGGTTCAGAACACGGCGACACCACGCTCGACACGAAAGATCTTTCGGTGTCGGCTCCTACGTCTCGCGGGCCAGTCGAACGCCATTCGTCGAGTGGTGACTTAGCGACCTCATCCGGGCGTCGTCGCGGTCTCCAACGTCACACTCGATGCGTCGGGTGAACCGGCGCCGACCCGGCCGGGACGGCGGACGCGAAATCTTGTGGTCGAGCCCCATCGCGTGCCGAGTTCGGCAACACCCCGGTGGCGATGATGCGAGGAGCAGGCGCGGATGCGGGCGGCCACGGTTGCGGTGCGGGGCCGGTGGCGGATGACCGAGATCGTGACCGCGTTCGGGCCGCTCGGCCGGTCGGTGAGTCCGCGGCGGAGCATGATGGGTCGGGCGGGGAAGGGGTGGCCGGGATTCGGGTCGCTCGGTGTCGGGGTCCGGGGTCGTCGGGCTGGAGATCTCGGGATGTGGTGGGTCGGGGGCGGGGAGCTGGGGGTGGCCGGGATTCGGGCCGCTCGGGGTCGGGGTCCGGGGTCGTCGGGCTGGAGATCCCGGGATGTGGTGGGTCGGGGCGGGGAGGTGGGGGTGACCCGGATCCGGACCGATCGGTGCCGGAGTCCGAGGTGGCCCGGCTGGTGATCCCGGGTGGTCATGTCGGCGCGGGATCGGCGGGTAGCGGCGCCGGGATCCAGCCGGACCCCGGGAAGCTAGTCGGAGCCGGGGCGGGTGAGGCGGCGGAGGGCTCGGCCGGCGGCGGCCAGGAGTTGATCTTCGGGGGAGCCGAACGGGTTGTCGCTGACCAGGTAGGTCCAGGTCGCGCTGGGGCGGCCGGCTCCGACGCCGGCCAGGTCGAGACCGTCGTCGGTGATCACCGCGTCGGCGAACGCCTCGACCGCGTCCGAGAGTGCCTCGTCGATCAGTCCGCGGTAGGCCTCGGCGATCTCCCGATTGAAGCCCTGCAAGGGATTCTCGCGACCCAGGCTGCGGAAGTGGATGCCCTCCCGGACGTGTTCGGCCAGGGCCAGGTGATCGCTCCAGCGGCGGTCCAGGAAGGCCAGCACCAGCTGCCGGGCCGCCTCGCCGAGCACCTCCGCGTCGAGCGTCTCGGCCAGCTCGGCCCACCGTTCGGGTGCCGCGGCGGCGAGCTGCTCGCCGGCCAGCCCGGTGATCAACAGCCGCTCCCGGTGTTCCAGCACCTGCCGGCGCTGGGCCCGCAGCTGTTCGTTGTAGTGCCAGGTGATCCGGCGCAGCTCGGCGGCCTCGCCCTCGGCGATCCGCTGGGCGTGATCGACGTCGGCGCCGCTGAGTTGATCATCGGTACGGGTGATCAGCGGATCGACGTCGGAGGTGAAGAACACGCTCCGGCCGGGATCGCCCTGCCGGCCGGACCGGCCGCGCAGTTGATCATCGAGCCGGCGGCTCGGGTAGTGCCCGGTACCGATCACCAGCAGGCCGCCCAGGCCGGCGACCCGGTCCCGGTCGGCCTCGTCGGGCCCGCCGAGCCGGATGTCGGTGCCGCGGCCGGCCATCTGGGTGGACACGGTCACCGCTCCGTACGCGCCGGCGCCGGCGATGATCTCCGCCTCCCGGGCGTCGTCGCGGGCGTTCAGTACCACGGCCTCGATCCCTTGATCATGGAGCTGCGCCGCGATCCGTTCCGACTCGGCGACGTCGGAGGTGCCGAGCAGCACGGGCCGGCCCTCCGCGTGTTCGGCGGCCACGCGGGCCAGGATCGCCTTCTCCTTCGTCTCGACGTCGGCGTACACCTCGTCGGGGTCGTCGATCCTGATCGCCGGCCGGTGCGTCGGCAGTGCGCCGGTCTCCAGTTGGTAGAACTCGCGGAGCTGGTCGGCGGCGGAGACGGCGGTGCCGGTCATCCCGATCAGCACCGGATAGCGCTTGATCAACTCGTGCACGGTGATCTGGTCCAGGATGGTGCCGCGCTCACTCTGCCGCAGTCCCTCCTTCGCCTCGACGGCGGCGTGCAGCCCGTCCGGCCAGCGGCGCAGCTGGGCGACCCGGCCCCGGTCCGGATCGATCAGCCGTACGGCCTCGTCGGCCACCAGGTAGTCGACGTCGCGCCGGACCAGGGCACGCGCGTAGAGCGCGACGTTGACCCGGGTCAGCAACTGGCCGTCCTCGAACAGGTTGTCCACACCGGCGAGCCGCTCCACCCGGTGTACGCCGTCGTCGGTGAGGCTGACCGTCCGGCCGTCGCGGTCCACCGTGTAGTCCCGGTCCGGGTCCAGGCCGGCGACCAGCGCGGCCGCCTCCGCGAGGTCGTCGCCGGTGCCCGCGCTGCCGGCCAGCACCAGCGGCACCCGGGCCTCGTCGAGCAGCACCGAGTCGGCCTCGTCGATCAGGGCGACGTCCGGCTCCGGCTGCACCCGGTCCCCGTCGGCGGTCCGCATCCGGTCCCGGAGCAGGTCGAAGCCGGCCTCGCTGACCGAGACATAACAGACGTCGGCGGCATAGCCCGCGCGGCGCTCCTCGGAGGTCGAGGACTGCTCGACCCAGCCGACCGAGACACCGAGCCGGGCGAGCACCGGACCCATCCAGGCGGCGTCCCGGCGGGCCAGGTAGTCGTTCACGGACAGCACCTGCACCCGCTGGCCGCCGAGCACGTACCCGGCCGCGGCGATCGCGCCGACCAGCGTCTTGCCCTCGCCGGTGGCCAGCTCGGCGACGATGCCGGGTCCTCCGCCCAGCGGTGCCAGCAGCGCGGCCGCGGCCTGCAGCTGGACGTCGTACGCGCGCTCGTCGAGCGCCCGGCGGGCCGCCTCCCGGCCCAGCGCCACGAGTTCGGCGGGCAGCGCGGGTTCGGCGCCCTCACGGATCGCGGTCGCCCGGCGCAGCAGGGCCTCGTTGTCGAGTGCGGTCAACTCGTCCTCGAGCCGGCCGGCCCGTTCGACGACGCTGACGTGCCCGCGAAGGTCGTGCAGTCCGGGTCGGCCGATCCACCGCGCGAACGCGCTGCGGAGGGTCCGGAATCGAGAGGCCACCAAAGAACACTACCTGCGGATTTCCGCACCCGACCGGACGGCTGGCCCCACTGTCCGGCGGCGCCCGGGCTCCTACCGTCGATGATCATGGAAACCGATGCCGATCACCTGAACGCCGTCGCCCGCTGGGCGGTCTCCCTGATGGAGTCGCTGGGCAGCCCGGGCGCAGGCCTGACGATCGCCCTGGAGAACCTGTTCCCGCCGCTGCCGAGCGAGATCATCCTGCCGCTGGCCGGCTTCACTGCCAGCCGCGGCGCCTTCGGCCTGCCCGAGGTGCTGTTGTGGACCACCCTCGGCTCGGTCGCCGGTGCCCTCATCCTGTACGGTCTCGGCGCCTGGCTCGGTCGGGACCGGCTGCGCCGGATCGTGGCCCGGGTCCCGCTGATGCAGGTCGCCGACGTCGACCGGGCCGAGACGTGGTTCGAGCGGCACGGGTCGAAGGCCGTGTTCTTCGGCCGGATGATCCCGCTGTTCCGCAGCCTGATCTCCATCCCGGCGGGCATCGAGCGGATGTCGCTGGTGCGCTTCACGCTCCTGACGGCGGCCGGCAGCGCGATCTGGAACACGATCTTCGTCCTCGCCGGCTACACGCTGGGGGAGCACTGGGGCGTGGTCGAGCAGTACGCCGACGTCCTGCAGCTGCTGGTGATCATCGCGGTGGCGGTCGCCGTGATCACGTTCGTCGTGGTGCGGCTGCGCCAGCGGGGACGCGGCAAGATGGTCGGGTGAGTGGAGCGGAGTTGATCATGGGTGCCGAGCGGACGGCCGGCCTGGTCCGGCGCGCGGCCCGGGCCGGAGCGGCCACCGTGCTGGGCCCGCTGCTGGTGCCCGTGCTCCTGGTCGCCGTGGTCGCCGCTCCGGTCTCGGCGGTCCCGGCGCGGACCGTCGGGACCTGGGTGGCACGGCGGCTGACCGCGCTGGACGGTGTGCCGCGGCCGCGTCGGCCGGAGGGCCGGCGGCTGGTCGGGCTGTTGGCGGTGGAGGCGCTGCTCGGCCTGATCGGCGGCTGTGTCCTGACCCTGATCGGGCTCGGCCTGGTGGTCACCGGCCAGATGATCGTGGGCGCGGCGACCGGCGGCCCGGTGCCGGCGTTCGACTCCGGGCCGGGCCGGGTGACCTGGTGGACGGTCGGGGTGTTCGCCGTACCCGGCGCGGTGTTGATCTTCCTGGCGGTCTGCGGTCTGGCCGGCGTCGCCTGGCTGGACCGGAGGGCCTGGTCCCGGTTCACCCGGCCGGGCGCGGCCGAGCTGGCCCGAGAGGTCACCCGGCTGCACGGCACCCTCGACGACGTGGTCGCGGCCGTGGACGCCGAGCGGCGCCGGATCGAACGGGACATTCACGACGGCGTCCAGCAGCGGGTGGTCGCGCTGTCCATCCTGCTCGCCCGGGCCGAGCGGGTCACCGACTCGGACGAGCGGCGCGAGCTGCAGCGGCGGGCCAGGGCGGAGACCCAGCAGGTGCTGGACGACCTGCGTTCGGTGGCCTGGCGGACCTATCCGGCGATGCTCGTCCGCGACGGACTGCCCGCCGCGCTGGCGGCGTTGCGGGACCGCACCGAGGCGCCGATCCGGCTGCGGGCCGAGCTTGATCGACTGCCGGATCTCGCGGTCGAGGCCGCGGCCTACTTCGTCGCCAGCGAAGCGGTGACCAACGCGATCAAGCACGCGCGGGCGAGCACGATCGAGATCGGACTGGTCCGCACCGGCTCCGATGTCGTGCTCACCGTGACCGACGACGGGATCGGCGGCGCCGACCCGGCCGGACCGGGGCTGTCCGGCATCGCGTCCCGGGTCGCCGCCCGCGGCGGCGTGCTTCGGCTCCGGAGTCCGCACGGCGGCCCGACGGTCGTCGAGGCGGTGATCCCGTGCGGATAGCGATCGCCGAGGACTCCACCCTGTTGCGCGAGGGGATCGCGCAGCTCCTCACCGCCGAGGGGCACGTGATCACCGACTCCGTCGGTACGGCCGTCGAGTTGCTGCGGGCCGTCGCCGCCGAGCCGCCCGACCTGGTGATCGTCGACGTCCGGATGCCGCCCGACTTCGTCGACGAGGGGATTCATGCCGCGCTCCGGATCCGCCGGAACCACCCGGACGTCGCGGTGATCGTGCTCTCCCAGTACGTCGAGCGACGGCACACCAGCGAACTGCTGGACGGCCGCGGGGGAGTCGGCTACCTGCTCAAGGACCGGGTGTCCGACATCGGCGGCTTCCTGGACGCCCTGGAGCGGGTCCGCGACGGCGGCACGGCCTTCGACCCCGAGGTGATCCGCCAACTGATCGCCACCAAGCCGGATCCCGACACCCGGCTGGCCGGACTGACGGACCGCGAACGCGCGGTGCTCGAGCTGATCGCTCAGGGGCACAGCAACGCCTCGATCTCCGAACGGCTCTTCATCAGCCAGAGCGGCACCGAGAAACACATCAACACGATCTTCGGCAAGCTCGGCATCCCGCCGGGCTCCACGTACAACCGGCGGGTGCTCGCCGTGCTCGCGTACCTCGGCGACGGCTGATCATGAACCCGCGAGGCAGTAGGCCGTCAGGGCGGTGGCCGCGAACTTCGCGAAGCCGTCGTCGGTGCCGGAGGCCTGGAGCAGGGTCAGGCTGCGGCCGTCGTCGCGCCGGTACGCATAGCTGACGTACCCGAGCAATTGGCCGCCGTGCCCCCACACCGAGCCGCCGCAGGGAAGATCGAAGCGTTCCAAGCCCAGGCCGTAGTGGAAGCCCATCCCCATCGGGACCGTGGTCCGCATCTCCGCCAGCGCCGCCGGGCTGAGCAGCCGGCCGTCGAGCAGCGCGTCGAGGAACCGGGCAAGATCATCGGCGGTGGAGATCATCTCGCCGGCGGCCCAGTCGAGTGTCTCGTTCTGCTCGGTCACGTCCACCCGGCGACCGTCCGGAAGCTCCAGGACGGCCCGGATCGCCGGCTCCGGCAGTCCCGGAGCCGAACCGGGCAGGGACGTCTCGCTGAGCCCGACCGGACGCAGGATGCGCTGTTCGATCTCGGTGGCGTACGGCCGCCCGGTGATCGCCTCGATCAACAGTCCGGCCACCACGTAGTTGCTGTTGGAGTAGCGGAATCGCTGTCCGGGCGGGAAATCGGGCGGCCGGGTGAACGCCTGCCGGAGCAGCTGTTCCGGTGTGTGGTCCCGGAATCGATCATGGTCGCGCCACCGGTTCGTCGACCAGCCGGTGCCCTTCATGTAGTCCGGGATGCCGCTCGTGTGCTGCAGAATCTGGCGGACCGTGATCACGGCTCCGTCGCGGACGAGGTCCGGCAGGTAGGTCTGCACCGCCGCGTCCAGCGCGATCCGCCGCTCGTCGACCAGCTGCAGCACCACTGTGGCGACGAACGTCTTGGTGATGCTGCCGATCCGGAAGTGCTCCGAGCCGTCGACCGCGGCGCCGGGCGTCCGAACCCCTTGGACCCAGGTCTTTCCTTCCACCGTGAGGATCGAGGCTGAGGTCCCGGCCGGTGCCCGCAGCAGCAGGGCCAGCGCCTGATCACGGGCGACGGTCAACCCGATCAGGCCGGCCAGCAGCAGGACCATGATCGACACGCAGAAGGCGAGGGCGAAGCATCGGAGACGCCGAAGAGCTGAGGTCACCCGGTCGACGCTAGGTTCGCGGGCCGGCGATTCCACTGCGGACAACCACCGGATCCGGTCCGGGTTCCGGTACCGGCGGGAGTGCGGATTCCCACACCCCCGCCCGCCGGCGTCAGGTGAAGGACTCCCGGTACGTGGTGGGGCTGCAGCCGTGGACGGCGCGGAACTGGCGGGAGAAGTAGAACGGGTCGTCGTAGCCGACCTCGCCGGCGATCTCGCGGACGCCGGCGGTCGTGGTGGCCAGCAGTTCGCGGGCGCGGGCCATCCGCAGCCGCTTCACGTACTCGATCACGCCGGAGCCGGTGGCCCGGCGGAACAGGGCGGCGAAGTGGGACGGGCTGAGGCCGGCCAGCCGGGCCAGGTCGCCGACCCGGACCTGATCGGCGAAGTGCTCCCGGAGATGATCTTGGGCGGCTCGGACCGGCTCGGCCTGGCCGTGGCCGCCGGACAGCTTGTCCGCGGCCAGTTGGGCCAGCAGCGACCAGGCCAGGCCCGCGGCCATGATCAGGTTCGGCTCGGTCTCGTCGCGGCTCAGGCAGTCGACGACGTGGGTCACCGTCGCCGTCGCGCGGTAGAGATCACCGATCGGGACCACCCGGTCGGGCAGGATCGGCTCGAGCAGCGACGGGACGTCACGGCCGGCGGCGTGCAGCCACCAGATCGTCCAGGGTTCGTCATCGTCGGCCCGGTAGCCGTGCGGCAGGTGCGGCGGGATGATCAAGGCGGTGCCGGCCGGCACGGCGAAGGTATGGCCGCCCAGGGTGCACCAGCCCCGGCCCTCGATGCAGATGATCACCACGGCCTCGGGCGCGCCGTGACTCCGGATCCGGCCATGGCTCGCCGCATGCGGGAAGTGCCCGGCGTCGGTGACCAGCAGTCGCGAGGTGGGGTTCCGCCGGAGCGCGCGCTGCACCAGCGGACGCGGCAGCACCAGCAGCCGCTGCCCCGGGAAGCCGTCCGCGATCAACACAAGCCCCATGCTGCTCCGGCATCGTCGGATCGTCCAGGGAGTTCGCAGGATCGGTCATTCTCACCGGGTCCGGTCCGGGCTACCGTCGCGGCCATGCTCACCGACGAGTCGCCGCGGCTCACGCTGCCCGAACGCCCGCCGAGCCTGGCCGCCGCGCCGGTCGCGGGCTGGCGCGAAGCGGTGCAGATCGAGACCTATCAGCCGCTGCCGCCGGACCGGTACCCGGCCTATCTTGATCAGCGGGTCTACCAGGGCTCCTCGGGACGGGTCTACCCGCTGCCGTTCTTCGAACGGATCGATCCGGTCCGCCGCCCGGTCTCCTGGGACGCGATCCACCTGGAGAACGCGTGGATCCGGCTGATGATCCTGCCCGAGCTGGGCGGCCGGATCCACGTCGGGTACGACAAGATCGCCGGGCACGACTTCTTCTACCGCAACGACGTGATCAAGCCTGCCCTGATCGGGCTCACCGGGCCGTGGATCGCCGGCGGCGTCGAGTTCAACTGGCCGCAGCACCACCGGCCGGCGACCTATCTGCCGACCGACGCCGTGATCGAACACGAGCCGGACGGGTCGGTCACCGTCTGGTGTTCCGATCATGACCCGTTCACCCGGATGAAGGGGATGCACGGGATCTGCCTGCGACCGGACCGGGCCGCGATCGAGCTGAAGGTGCGGCTCTACAACTCCTCCGAGGAGCCGCAGACGTTCCTCTGGTGGGCCAATGTCGCCGTTCGCGCCCATGATCAACTCCAGGCGTTCTTCCCGCCGGACGTCTCGATGGTCGCCGATCATGCGCGCCGTGCCGTCACCGCGTTCCCGGCGGCAGACCGGCCCTACTACGGCATCGACTATCCGCGGCGCGCTGCGACCGATGGAGTTCCGGGAGATCGGATCGACTGGTACCGCAACATCCCGGTGCCCACGTCCTACATGTGCCTGGGCAGTGAGGGCGACTTCTTCGGCGGGTACGACCACGCTGCTCGAGCAGGCTTCGTGCACGTCGCCGATCACCGGACCGCGGTCGGCAAGAAGCTGTGGACCTGGGGCAACGCGCCGTTCGGCGAGGCGTGGTGCCGCAACCTGGCCGACGACGGGTCGGCCTACATCGAGCTGATGGCCGGCGTGTTCACCGACAACCAGCCGGACTTCTCCTTCCTGGCGCCCGGCGAGACGAAGGTGTTCAGCCAGTTCTGGTATCCGTACCAGGGCATCGGGCCGGTCCAGGCCGCGACCCTCGACGCCGCGATCAGCGTCACCGACCAGGCGGTCGGCATCGCCGCGACGGCCCGGCACGACGACGCGACCGTGATCATCGAGAGCCGCGCCGGGCGGACCGAGCACCCGGTCGCGCTCGCCCCGGGCCGGCCGGTCCGGCTGCTGCTCGGCGCCGACCAAGATCACGATGTGGTGATCACGGTCATGGCCGGCGGTGCCGAGCTGGTCCGCTGGGCCCGGACGAAACCGGCCGAGCCGGGTGGCCCGGCCACCGAACCGCCGGCACCGGAGGAGCTCGGCAGCGTCGAGGAGCTCTACCTGACCGGGATCCATCTGGAGCAGTACCGGCACGCGACCAGGTCGCCGGAGCCGTACTGGGCCGAGGCGCTGCGCCGCGATCCCGATCATGCTCCCACCTGCACCGCACTGGCGGCGCGCCGCTACCGGGCCGGCCGCTACCGGGAGGCCGACGAGCTGCTCCGCCGCGCGGTGGCCAGGCTGTCGGCCCGCAACCTCAACCCGGCCGACACGACGGCGCACTACTACCTCGGGCTGACCCTGGACCGGCTCGGTGATCATGACGGTGCCTACGCGGCGTACGTCAAGGCCGCCTGGAACCGGGCCTGGCGGGCGCCGGCCGGTTACCGGGCCGCGGTGCTGGATGCCGCCGCCGGCCGGAACGCCGCGGCGGTCGACCGGCTGGCCGACGTGCTGCGGGCCGAGCCCGAACACCTGCAGGCACGGGCGCTCTCGGTGATCATCCAGCGCCGGCTCGGCCGGACCGAGGAGGCCGAGCGGCTGCTCGCCGACACTCGCCGGCTCGATCCGCTGCACTGGTGGACGAACGACCTGGCCGGCGAGCCGCTGACCGAGGACGCCCAGACGCTGCTCGACGTCGCCCTCGAGTACGGCCGCGTCGGCGAGCCGGAGGCGGCGCTGCGGCTGCTCGACCGGGCCGCGACGGCCGACCGCTCGCGGGCGCTCGGCGCGCCGGCCGCGGGGCCGTTGATCGCGTACCGCCGGGCCGAGCTGCTCACGGAACTGGGCCGCACCGAGGCGGCGGAGGCTGCGCTCGCGGAGGCCCGGACGATCTCGGATCGCTGGTGCTTCCCGGCCCGGCTGGACGACGCGGACCTGCTGTCCAGAAGGGTTGCCGAGGATCCGGATGATCACCGGGCGGCCGCGCTGCTCGGGCACTGGCTCTACGACCGGGACCGGGTCGACGAGGCCGTGGAGGCCTGGCAGCGGTCGGTCCGGCTCGATCCCGCCGATCCGGTCTGCTGGCGCAACCTCGGCCTCGCGGCCTACAACCGGCAGCACGACCTGACGACCGCGTTGCAGAGTTACCAGCGGGCCGTGCAGGCGGCGCCGGAGGACGCCCGGCTCCGCTTCGAGCATGATCAACTCCAGGCCCGGGCCGGGATCGCTCCGGCCGAGCGCTGGGCCCGGCTGCAGGACCGGCTTGCCCTGGTCCGGCAGCGGGACGACGCGGTGGTCGAGCTGGCCCAGCTGCGGCTGTCCCTCGGTGATCACGAGGCGGCGACCGCACTGCTGCTGGAGCGGGACTTCCAGCCGTGGGAGGGCGGCGAGGGCCAGGCACTGCGCGCCTGGGACCGGGCCTGCCTGGCCCAGGCCGACGCGGCGCTCGCCGCCGGCCGTCCGGCAGACGCGGTCGGCTGGCTCGACCGCGCCCTGGCTCCGCCCCGATCCCTCGGCGAACAACGACATCCGCTGGCGAACTCGGCGTGGCTCCGGCTGGCCCGCGGCGACGCTCTGGCGGCGGCCGGTGATCACGAAGCGGCCCGGCAGGAGTGGGCCGACGCGGCCGAACAGTCCGGGGACTTCCTGTCCATGAGCACCACCCCGTTCAGCGAGGCGACCGCGGCGTCGATCACGGCACTGCGCCGGCTCGGCCGGTCCGGGCCGGCCGACGAGCTCGCAGCCGGCTTGTCGATCTTCTGTGACGAGCTCGAGGCGGCCCCGGCCACCGTCGACTACTTCGCCACCTCGCTGCCGACCCTGCTGCTGTTCGCCGAGGACCCCGAGGTGATCAAGAACCGCCGGGTCCGCTTCCTCCGGGCCCAGCTGGCCGCGGTCAACGGCTGCCGCCAGGGCGCGCTGGGCCGGCTCGCCGAGATCCTCGCCGAGGATCCCAACCATGCCGACGCGATCGACCTGAAGCGCCGGCTCGACGCACAAGATCAGAGTCCATCACTCACAGGAGAGGTTCGATGACCGTTCGCTTCTCATCCCCACCCAGCCCTACCAGCCTGACCCGACGCGCCCTGCTCGGCGGGGCCGCGGCCTTCGGCGGGGCGACCCTGCTGTCCGGCTGCATCGGCACCGGTCCTGGCACCTCGGCGCCGCCCACCGGCGGGCCGACCGGCGGTCCGGCGACGCTGCAGATCGCCTTCTCGGAGCCCAAGACCCGGGACGCGCTGCTGGAGACGATCAAGGACTACGACGGTCCGGCGCCGACCGTGAACGCCGTCGCCACCGAGCAGTTCCGGGCCCAGCTGTCCACCTACCTGACCTCGGCCAACCCGCCGGACGTGATCGGCTGGCTGGCCGGCTCGGTCGCGAGAGACTATGCCAGCAAGGGATTGCTGCTCGATGTCAGTGATCTCTGGACCGGCGACGGCGCCTGCGCGTCGTACTCGGAATCGCTGCGCGCCCTGTGCAGCGACGAGAGCGGCAAGCAGATCTTCGTCCCGACCAGCTACTACTGGTGGTCGATCTTCCACAAGAAGTCGGCCTTCCAGAAGTGGGGCATCACCGAGCCGCCGAAGGTCTGGGACGACTTCATCGCACTCTGCGACGAGCTCAAGGGCCGCGGCGTGCACCCGCTCACCAACGGCATCGGCTCCACGCCGTGGATGTCGTCCGGCTGGTTCGACTACCTCAACCTCCGGGTGAACGGCGCCCAGTTCCACCGCGACCTGCTGGCCGGGAAGTTCCCGTTCACCGACGAGCGCGTGGCCGCGGTGCTGGAGCGGTACAAGCAGCTGATCCCCTACTTCGATCCCAACATGCGTTCGTACTCCGTGCAGGAGGCGGTCACCCCGCTGGTCCAGGACAAGGCCGCGATGTATCTGACCGGCGCGTTCATCGTCGTGTCGGTGCCGAAGGACCAGGTCGACGACATCGACTTCTTCTCGGTGCCGACGATCGACCCGGCCGTCCCGAGCGCCGAGGAGGCGCCGACCGACGGCTACATGGGCTCGGCCAAGGCGCCGAACGTCGATCAGGCGAAGAAGCTGATGTCCTTCCTGGCCTCGCCGGACGCCCAGCAGAAGAACATCCAGCTGTCCGGCTCGGCCAACCTGCCGACCTCGCCCGACGTCGACACGTCCGGCTTCTCGCCGATGGTGCAGAAGGGGATCAAGCTGCTCAACGAGACCAAGGAGATCACCCAGTTCTTCAACCGGGACTCCTCCGACGCACTGCAGCTCACCGCCGATGCCGCCCTGACCAAGTTCCTGGACGATCCGTCCGACATCAAGGGAACCCTGGAGGACTGGCAGAAGGCCGCCGAGCGGGTCTTCAAACAGTGACCGCGACGGCGACGGTTCCGAGCCGGGTCACCGGGACCAGAACACGGCGGGCGCGCGGTGCGCTGCGCGTGCCGCCGGTCGTCTGGCTGTTCTTGATCATCCCGGTGGCGGTCGAGGTGTTCTGGGTCTTCTGGCCGGCGTTCAACAGCTTCCAGCTGTCCCTGACCCGCTGGCAGGGTGTCGGGGCGGCCGAGTTCATCGGTCTGCAGAACTACGTCAACCTGTCCACCGACCCGGTCTTCCTGACCGCCCTGCGCAACAACGCGATCTGGGTGATCTTGTTCGGCGGGCTGTCGGTGATCGGCGGGCTGACCCTGGCCGTCCTGCTGAACCGGCCGCGCCGCGGGGTCGGCATCTACCGGGCCGCGATCTACCTGCCGATGGTGTTCTCGCTGGCGGTGACCGGCCTGTTCTGGCGGGTGATGTACGCGCCGGACGGGCCCATCACCGGCTTCTTCGAGGCGCTCCGGATCGAGGCGCTGGCGACGCCGTGGCTGGCCTCGCCCGACCTCGCCCTGTACGGCGTACTGGTCGCGGCGGTCTGGCGCCAGGTGGGCTACATCATGGTGCTCTACCTGGCCGGGCTGAAGAGCTGCGACCCGGCGCTGGAGGAGGCGGCCGCGGTCGACGGCGCGAACCGCTGGCAACGCTTCTGGCACGTGGTGATGCCGCAGTTGGCCGGCGTCAACACGGTGGTCTTCGCGGTCACCGTGATCGACTCGCTGCGCACGTTCGACATCGTCTGGTCGATGACCCGCGGCGGCCCGTACGACAGCAGCCAGCTGCTCAGCACGTACATGTTCCAGCAGGGCTTCACCGTGGTGAATCTCGGCTACGGTTCCGCGATCGCGGTGATCATCTTCCTGCTCGCGATCATCTTCATCATCACCTATCTGGCCCGCGCGGCCGGCGGTGAGGAGGACTGAGGAGATGAACAAGACCTCACCCTGGTTCCACGTCGGGATGATCCCGTTCACGCTGCTGTACATCTCGCCGCTGATCTTCGTCGTCGGGGTGTCCCTGCGCCCGTTCGACGACATCACCATGCGTGGACTGGCGGCGTTGCCGGCAGCCTTGTCCTTCGAGGGCTTCCGGACCGCGTTCGACGCCGGTACCCGGGGCGCGCTGCTGAACAGCGCGCTGGTCACCGTGGTGACCGTGATCTTCACGCTGCTGCTGGCCTCGATGGCGGCGTTCGCACTGAGCCGGTTCCGGATCCCGTTCCGCCGGACCATCCTGTTGATCATGCTCGCCGGCAACCTGCTGCCGCCGCAGATCCTGCTCATCCCGGTGGCCAAGATCGCGGAGGGGATCGGCATCTACGACTCCCTGCTGGCGTTGATCGTGGTGCAGATCGGCTTCGGCCTCGGCTTCTACACGTTCGTGCTGCACGGCTTCATGCGCGGGATCCCGCGCGAGGTGTTCGAGGCCGCGGTCGTGGACGGCGCCGGCGCCATCCGCACCTACGGCCAGATCGTGCTGCCGCTCTGCCGGCCGGCGCTCGCCGCGCTCGGCGCGCTCGCCACCACCTGGGTGTTCAACGACCTGATCTGGGCGATGACCGTGCTCCGGACCGAGACGAAGTTCCCGATCACCGCGGCCCTGCTCAACCTGCAGGGCAGCTTCGTCAGCAAGTGGAACGTGGTCGCCGCCGGCTCGATCCTGGCCGCGATCCCGCCCGCCATCGTGTTCTTCCTGTTCCAGAAACACTTCGTGTCCGGCCTGCTGGTCGGAGCGAACAAGTGAGCCCGGTCTGGGAGCTGCCCACGGCGACCGGGGTGTACCGGGTCGGGCTCGCCCCCGATGATCTTGGTCCGGTGCTCCTGTCCTGGACCGATCCCGGCGGCGAGGCTCCGGAGGTGGAGTGGCCCGCGGCCGGCGGCTGGGACCTTCCGGCCGACGTGCTCCCGTTGGAGTACGCGGTGCTCGGCACCCGGCAACGGCAGACCTCGGAACTGATCGTCGATCACGGCGACGGGCTGCTCGGCGCCCGGGTCATCTGGGACTCCGACGGGGAGGTGATCAGCCACGGCACGGCGACAACGCTCCGGGTCCGAGCGATCGACACGACCGGGCGCGTCGAACTGGAGCTGCGCATCTGCGCCGACACCCGGCACGACGTGATCAGCAAGCGAGCGGTGATCACCAACGTCGGCCGGCGCCGGCTCACCCTGCCCCGTGCCTTCGCGCCGGCCTGGGACCTGCCGGTACCGGAGCCGCCGGTGATCGACTTCCTCGCCGGCGACTGGGCCCGTGAGTTCGGCACCCACCAGCTCCGGCTGCCGGCGGGGACGTTCACCATCGGCAGCCGGCAGGGGGTCACGTCGCACAGCTACGCCCCGGTGATCGCCGTCGGCACGCCCGGCGGTGCCGGCTACGGGTTGGCTCTGGCCTGGAGCGGATCCTGGCGGCTGGCGGCCGAGGTCGTACCGGGGTCGGGTCGGGTCCGGATCGCCGCCGGGGTCGACGACGAGACCTGCGTGATCACGTTGGACCCGGGGGAGTCGTATGCGACGCCGGAGATCCTCGGCGTCCGGGCACCCGAGGGCGTCGCCGGGCTGCCCGGCCGCTGGCATGATCATCAACGCTCGGTGCTCAGCCGCGACACCGGCCCGGCCCGGCGGCCGATCGTCTACAACTCCTGGTACGCCACGGAGTTCGACGTCCGGCCGGAGCACCAGACGGCGCTGGCCGAGGTGGCGGCGGAGATCGGCACCGAGGTGTTCGTCGTCGACGACGGCTGGTTCGCCGGCCGGACCAGCGACCGCGCCGGGCTCGGCGACTGGACACCCGACCCGGTCAAGTTCCCGCAGGGCCTTGATCCGTTGATCACGTCCGTGACGGACCTCGGACTGAGGTTCGGGCTGTGGGTGGAACCGGAGGCGGTGAACCCGGACAGCGACCTCTACCGGGCCCACCCGGACTGGGTCTACCGGGCCGGTGACCGGCCGCTGGTCACGGTGCGGAACCAGTACCTGCTCGACTTCGGCCGGCCCGAGGTGGTCGCCTGGTGCGAGGAGACCCTGCGCACGCTGTTGGCCGACCAGCGGATCAGCTACCTGAAGTGGGACATGAACCGCCCGGTCAGCGACGGCGGCCGGCCCGGTGACGATCATGGCCGCCAGTGGTCGGTGCAGCACGTCGAGGGCTATCTCCGGGTGCTCCGGATGCTGCGCGAGGAGTACGGCCACGTCACCGTGGAGGCTTGCTCGTCGGGTGGCGGCCGGATCGACGTGGCCGTGCTCGCGCTGACCGACGTGGTGTGGACCAGCGACGAGACCGGGCCGCGGGACCGGCTCGCGATCCAGCACGGCTTCCTGTCCGCGTACGGCGCGCACCTGATGAGCTCCTGGGTGACCGACCAGCCCGATCACCGTGATCAGGACCGGGCGAGCTTCGAGTTCCGCTTCCTGGTCGCGATGGCCGGAGTCCTCGGCGTCGGCTCCGACCTGCTCGCCTGGACCGGGCCGGAACGGGCGCGGGCGGCGGAGTTGATCATGCTCTACCGCGAGCTCCGGCCGACGATCCAGACCGGCCGGGTGGAGCGGCACGGCGAGCCGTCCGACCCGGTCTACGCGGTCGAGTACGGCGGCGCGGACCGGAGCGTGATCTTGGTCTACGGACGGCCCGGCCGGCGGGAGCGGCCGGTGATCACGCCGCGCACCCTGCGGCCCGGCGCACGTTACCGGGTTCGCGACGATCACCGGATCGTGATCGCGGGCGAGCAACTCACGATGGGCTTCACCCTCGCCGAGGACGCGGGCCTGGTGGTCCTCGAGCGGGACGGCGCTTGAGCCACCCTGATCGGATCGTCCAGGAAGTACGTCTCTCGGGCATGGATCCGCGCGGGTGAGTGGGTCAGAGTTGATCGAAACGACCGCCATCGGCGATCTACTCACAGGAGTGATACCCATGACCACGTCCGACATCGCGACGGCCAACCCCACCGTCGAGCTCGTCGACTCGAGCCCGCTGCTCGGCAACCCGCAGGCCCTGCTGGAGCGCGCCGCGGTCGACGGCTACCTGTTCTTCCGCGGCCTGCTGGACCGCGACCGGGTGCTCGGTCTGCGCCGGCAGATGATGCAGGTCGTCGCCGATCATGGCTGGCTGCAGGCGGGTACCGATCCGATGGACGGGATCGCCGACCGGGCCGCCTTCGACAAGGTGGACCCGGTCGCGGCGGCGTTCTGCGGCACCGGGGTGCCGCTGGCCGCGTACCAGGACATCTACCGGATCCAGGAGTTCCACGGGATCGGGCACGACCCGGCCATGATCAACTTGTACGACAGCCTGCTCGGCGGGAATGTGCTGCGGCAGCCGCTCTCGATCGCCCGGGTGATGGTTCCCGGCTCCAACTTCGAGCCGACGCCGGCGCACCAGGACTACATCCACATCCAGGGCACCAAGAACGTCTGGACGTCGTGGTTCCCGCTCGGCGACTGCCCGGTCGAGCTGGGTGCGCTGACCGTGCTGGTCGGCTCCCAGGCCGACGGGTTGCTGACGTACCACGCGGCCAAGGGGGCCGGCGAGCTGGAGGCCTACATCTGCGACTCCGGACTCTCCTGGGGCGTCGCCGACTTCCGGGCCGGCGACGTGCTGACCTTCACCAGCCTGACCGTGCACCGGGGCATGCCCAACGTGAAGGGGGAGCGGGTCCGGCTCTCGCTCGACCTGCGCTATCAGCGGGCCGACGAGCCGATCACCCGCGGGTCGATCACGCCGCACTGCGACATCCTGCCCTGGGACGACATCTACGAGGGCTGGACCGACGAGAGCCTGAAATACTACTGGCGCGACCGCGGCCTGACGCTGGTCGACCACAACGAGGAGCTGCGCTGGCAGAAGAACAAGATCTGCTGAGATCGGAGACGCCGCGGATCGCCCGGCCCGCCGCCGCCGGCGGCCCGGGCTTCCCGCTGGTCGCCTTCGCCGCGACCGTGCAGGCGCACCCTGGTGATCATTCCGGCTATCCGCGGGTCGAGTCGCGGATGCTGCTGGCCGGCAACTCGGGTCGCGGCGTGGTCGTGATCAACGGTACGGAGCACGAGCTGCGCCCGGACATGATCATGGTGCTGCCGTGGGGGCACCGGGTGGCCTACCGGCCGGACCCGGCCGATCCGTACCTGGTCTACGGTGCGCACCTGATCCCGTGGCACGCCGCGGACCAGCCGGTCGAGCTGGCGGTGCCGCACCATCCCGATCATCCGCTGGCCGGCGTCGGCTGGCGGTCCGACGCGGAACTCGGGATCGGCGACGAGTTGTGGGTCACCGACGAGACCAGCCACCCGACCCTGAAGACCTTGATCAAACTGATCGCGCAGGTCTGGGACCGCGGCACGCCGGACGTCGAGACCGCCCGCGCTCTGGGCGTGCTGGTGACCGGGGAGTTGCGGGCGGCGGACCAGATCCTGCCGCAGAACGATCGCCGGCTGCCACTGCGGCTGCGCCGGGTGCTGACCTGGGTGACCGCCGAGCCGGGCCGGCCGATCACGGTGGCCGATCTGGCCGCGGTCGCCGACTGCAGCACGGCGACGCTGACCCGGCTGTTCCGGCGCCATCTGGACACCTCCCCGTTGGCCTGGGTGCTCCGGGTCCGGATCGACGCGGCGAAGGAGTTGATCATCACCACTTCGCTGCCGATGGCCCAGATCGCGCGCCGGGTGGGCATCGGCGACGCCTACTACTTCTCCCGCCAGTTCCGGCGCCATACCGGGCAGTCACCCTCGGCGTGGCGCCGGCGCTGGGCCGGGCCATGATCATTCCAGGTCAGCCGGCAGGCTTCGCGGTGTAGCGGAGTACGACGACGCCGGTGTCATGGGTGTCGGCGCCGGCCAGGTCGAAGCTGGTCTTGGTGAAGTCCCGATAGAGCAGGTCCTCCGGCTTCGCCTTGCCGGAGATCACCGGGTGCACCCAGAGCCACAGTTCGTCGAGCAGGCCGTGCTCGAGCATCAGTCGGGTGACGTCGCCGAAGCCGTACTGGACGATGGCGCGGTCGGTCCGTGCCTTCAGCTCGCCGATCTCCTCGGCGACGTTGTCGCTGATCACCGTGGTGTTCTGCCAGGTCGGGTCGGTCAGCGAGCTGGACACGACGTACTTGGGGATGCTGTTCATCCGGTCGGAGTAGTCGTCACCGGAGCGTTCCGACCACGCCGGCGCGAAGCCGTCGTACGTCTCCCGGCCCATGATCACGGCATCGCTGCCGAACAGCAGCTCGCCGGCGGTGCGCATCGCATCCTCGCCGAAGTAGGCGAAATGCCACTCCTCGAGATTGGCGATGTCACCGTCGAGCGAGATGTTGGTCGAGTTGATGATCTTGCCCATGGGGCGGTTCCTCTCGGGTCAGTCGGCAGAACTCGGCCCAACATAACACTGTTATGAGCCGACGTGTGATCGCTGGGCGAGGAACCGGTCGATCAGCTCCGCCGACGCCACGGCGCCGCCCTCCTGGCCCAGGCCGTCCGCAATCGTCCGCGCCGCGGCCGCGTGGCCGGGATCGGTGCGGACCTGGTCGACGGCGGCGCGCAGGGTTGCCGGCGGAACCGGGCGGCCGGCCAGGTTCTGCCGGAGCACGACGCCGGCGCCCCGCTCCGCGACGGCCCGTCCGATCACCAGCTGTTCGAACTGCTGCGGAATGATCACCAGCGGTACCGCCTGCCGGAGTCCCTCGAGGACGGAGTTCATGCCGCCGTGGGTGACGAACAACTCGGCCCGGGCCAGCACGTCGAGCTGAGGTACGGAGGTCCGGACCAGGGTGTTCGGCGGCGGGGTGCCGAGCCCGGCCGGATCGGTGTGCCGGCCGACCGAGAGGACCACCCGGGCCGGCAGGTCGCCGAGAGCGCTGAAGCAGGACCGGAAGAACTCCTCGCTGCCCGCGTGCAGGGTGCCCAGCGAGACCATGATCAACGGCTCGGTGCCGGCCAGCAGGGCGGCGAGCTCGGGGTCCGTCTCACCATGCCGAGCGGCCGGATCGAAGGTCGGGCCGACATAATGGCAGCTGTCGTCGATCCGCGGGTCGGGTTGCTGCAGCCAGCGCGGGATCGGGAAGATCGTCAGGTCGCCGCGCATCGGGAAGACCGGCCGGGGTGGGAAGAGTTCCGTACCGAACAAGGAGACCAGGCGCTTCCGGGCGGCCAGGGTGCCGCCCAGATCCGGCAACGCGATCTTGATGAACTCCAGCCATTCCCGGGCCGACATGTCCCGCATGCCGCCCGCGCCGACCAGCATCGTCGTCATCAACGAGATCTTGGGCAGGTCGAGGCTGGCCGCGGCCATCCGACCCCAGACCGCGTTCGAGTCGTACGCGACGGCGTCGGCGGGTCGCCGGCGCAGTTCGTCCTGCAGGAAGGGCAGCAGGTGCTGGGTGGCCGTGAGCACTCGGGTGACCACGCGGAGCGGGCTGCCCTCACTGGTCGCCGCGGCCAGGTCGGCGGCGGAGATCGAACCGTCCGGGTACGCGACGAACTCGGCTCCGGTGGCCTCCAGTTGATCCCGGAACTCCTCGGTCGCGTAGCAGGTGACCTCGATCCCGCGGCGAACCAGTTCGCGGACCAGTGGGGCGCTGGGGTTGATGTGGCCGGCGGCAGGCATCGCCGTCAGGATGATGCGACTCATCGGTGTGGCCTTTCGACTTGTTGATCATGATCGGCCGGAGTGGCGGGCCGGCCGGCGGGCGATCTCCTCGGACAGGCGGTCCCGCAACCGCCGGTAGTGGGTCAGGGTTTCGGCGGCTGCCGCGGCGACCGCCTTCCGGGCCGGGGTCCTCGTCGGTTGCAGGGCCGCGGCGATCGTGTGGTGCAAGGCATTCGCCATCCGGCTCGGGTCGGCCTCGGGGTCGTGCAGATAGAACCCGGTCTGCACGGCTCCGAAGATCAACTCCTGTTCGGCCGGATCAAGATCGTTCCGGATCAGGCCGTGATCATGAAGGATGCGGAAGCAGTCCCGGCCGATCTCGCGGCTCCACTCCCAGAGCGGCTGCACGGCGCGCTCGTGAGCCAGCTCGCCGAGCAGTTCCCGGTCGCGGTTGCGCAGGGCCAGGATCAGCGGCCGGCCCCGGGTGGCCAGCAGGGTCAGCCGGGCCTGCTCGGCCGGCAGGACGGCGACCGGATCCTGCTCGATCGCCGTGATCAACTCGTCGGTGATCATGACCGACTCGCGCATCAGCACCGCGCCGAGCATGCGGGTCCGGGACTCGAAGTGCAGATAGACGGTGCCCTTGCCGATCCCGGCCCGGCGTGCGACCTCGTCGACGGTGACCCGCTTGGCGCCCCAGCGGAGGACCAGATCGGCCACCGCGTCGAGGATGCGCTGATCGCGATCCTGGTACGCGCTTTCGGACACCGGTCCTCCTTCCGCGAGTCGCTGTGACTCGTGACCAGATTAGTCATTTGGTCACAGCCTGGGCAACGGCCGGCACTGTGGCATCGGTTACGCTGCCGCGCATGCCAAGGAGTGACCGATGAGGGCCGTGGTCGCGTACGGGCCGGGCGATCTCCGCGTGGAGCGGCAGCCCGACCCGGAACCCGGACCCGGCGAAGCGCTGATCCGGATGGCCTTCGGCGGCATCTGTGGCTCCGACCTCTCCTACTGGCGGCACGGCAGCACCGGCGTGGCCGTGATGACCGAACCCCTGGTCCTCGGCCACGAGGTGTCCGGGCGGATCGCCGCCTTCGGGCCCGGTGCGGAACCGGAGGGTCTCGCGGTCGGTGACCCGGTCACCGTGCACCCGGCGACCGTCGTCGGCGGCGAGCCGTTGCCGGAACGGATCGCCGGCCGGACCAACCTGCATCGGGTGGTCCGTTACTTCGGCTCGGCGGCGTTCACGCCGCACACGCCCGGCGGCTTCGCCGACCTTCGTACGGTGCCGGTCGACCAGCTGCGGCCCGTACCGGAGGGCGTCGACCTGCGGCGGGCTGCCGTCGCGGAACCGCTCGGTGTCGCGCTGCACGCGGTGGGTCGGGCCGGGGAGGTCGCCGGCCGGACCGTGCTGGTCAGTGGCTGCGGGCCGATCGGTGTGCTCGTCGTCGCGGCCGCCCGGGCGGCCGGAGCCGCGGCGATCACGGTCGCCGACGTCGCCCCGTACCCGCTCGGGATCGCGCGACAGATGGGTGCCGACGTCGCGATCGACCTGTCCGCCGGCGAGCCCTTGCCGCAGGACGTCGAGGTGGCGTTCGAGGCATCGGGCGTGCCGGCCGCGGTCGGCCCGGTGCTCGCGGCCACGGCTCGCGGCGGGGTTCTGGTCCAGGTCGGCAACCTGCCCGCCGGGCCGCAGCCCACCGATCTGGCGGCGCTGGTCTCGCGGGAGATCGACTACCGCGGCAGCTATCGGTTCGTCGACGAGATCAGCGACGCGCTGGCCCTGCTGGCGGGCGGGCTGGACGTGGAGCCGATGATCAGCCACACGTTCGGGCTGGACCGGGTCACCGAGGCGTTCGAGATCGCCGCCGGCCGGGAGAGCAGCAAGGTGTTGCTCGACCTCGGCGACCCGGCGTCGTGACCGGGCCGCTGGTCGAGGTCGTCGACTGGACTCCGGATTGGGCGGTACGGTTCGCCGCCGACGCCGCCGAGCTGGTCCCGGTGCTGCCGGCCGACGCGACGATCGAGCACATCGGCTCGACCAGCGTGCCCGGCCTGCCGGCGAAGCCGATCATCGACCTGCTTGTCACGACCGCGGACCCGGAGGCGACGCTGGCCGACGGCTCCGGCGTCTTCGGCCTCGGCTACACGTACAACCCGAAGTATTTCGCCGACGATCCCGACCACCTCTTCTTCAAGCGGGACACCGGTGGCGTCCGCACCGAGCACCTGCACGTCTTCCACGTCCGGTCGCCCGCGCCGCAGGCCGACCGCGACTTCCGGGACTACCTCAGCGCGCACCCTCAGGCGGCCCGCCGCTATGCCGAGGCGAAGCGGGCGGCGGCGATCGCGCACCCGGACAGCCGGGCCGACTACGGCACGGCGAAGGAGCCGGTGCTGCTCGAACTCACCCGCGCGGCGCGACTCTGGGCCGCGGGGCGGCACTGACTCTGCCCACCCCGAGCATTCGCTGGTCCTGGCCTCGCGGAGGCCGAGTCCGCCCCTGCCGTGATCGACCGGTCAGTTGTGCAGCGACACGCCGTCAGAACCGCTGCTTTGGTGACCGGTCGGCGGGTCTTTTCGGCGGGTCTTTGTTGGGGTCAGACGGGGAGGAGGCGTTCGGCGCGGAGGTGGAACAGGTGGTCCTCACCGGTGCCCAGCTTGGCCAGGGCCGAGGCCGTGACGCCGGCGCCGCACCGACGGGCGGCGGCGTCGTCGGCGATCAGCTCGGTCAGCAGCAGGGTCGCCCGGTGCAGTTCCTGGGAGGCGATCAGAGTCGGCAGGCACGCGCAGCTGAGGGCGGCGAGGCGGGTGGCCAGATCGTGCCGGCCGCGCAGGTGAGCCCGCTCGTGCTCGATCACGGCGCGGACCTCGGCGGGGGAGAGCCGGTCGGCCAGGCCGGAGCTGACCACGATCTCGGCGCTCCGGCCGCGCAGGCCACAGGCCAGCGGGCGGGGCGAATTGATGTAGTGCACGGAGAGGCCGGCGATCGTCTCCTGCCGGTAGCCGGCCGCACTGATCAGCCGGTCGAAATCGGCCCGCAGCTTCCGCTCGGCGATGATCATGGCGCCGACCTTCGTACCGACCAGGCTGAGCAGGCCGCCGGCCAGGCCGAGCGAGATCCAGGCGACCATGGTGCCGCCGGTCGGCACCAGCCAGTCCTGCCGGGTCGCGGCCAGGTGCGCCCCGATCCCGTACGCGATCGCGAGGCCGATCGCCGTCGCCGCCGACACCAGACCGGAGAGGAACAGGATGAACCAGAGCCAGAGGCAGAGCCGCGGCCGGTCGATCCGCCAGTGACCGCGGCCCAGCAGCAACGGCGCCAGGAACATCGTCACCAACGTGTACGCCACCAGGGCCGCGACCAAGATCATGAGCGGGTGCTCCGCTTGCGTCCTCCGGTGCGGCGGGCCTCCAACGCCTGGCGCAGCGTGTCGGCGTCGCGCGCGTCCAGGTTGCCGGCCAGCTGGACCAGCGCGGCCGCGCGGTCCTCGGTCGCGGTGAGCGAGGTGAGCATCTTCTCCACCGCGTCCTCGGACTCCGACTTGGCGGCGGTGAACCGGTAGGTCGAGCCGGCGGCCTCCTCGCGGAGCACCCGGCCCTTGGTCCGGAGCCGTTCCAGGATCGTCAGGACCGTGGTGATGGCGGGCGTCGGATCACTGATCGCGGCCTGGATCTCGCGGGCTGTCAACGGCTCGCCGTGCCGCCACAGCGCGGCCATCACCCTCGCCTCGAGTTCACCCCGGTCCCGGACCATGCCACTCCTTCTACAAGTTGTTGAAGCCTAGCGTAGAGTCTCCGGCGAGATGGACGAGACAGACTCCCCGGCCGACGAACCCCGCGACCTCCCCGCCGCTCAGCAGCGGCCCACCGCCGCGCGCTCCGTCGTCCTCGTCCTCGCGACGCTGGTCGCCGCGACCGGCGTCGCGGTCGCGGCCGCCTGGCAGTCCACCCAGACCAGCCTGCCGGGCCGGGTCGAGGCCGACGTCGTCACCATCGCGATGGGGGCGCTGCTCGGCTTCGTCGCGAGCGTCAGTGCCCTGGTCACGCTGGCCCGGCTGGTCCAGGTGGTTGCCTTCGGCCGCCGGCCGGGCCGGGAGTCCGGCCACCGGCTGCCCGCCGAACAACTGGACGTACTCACCTCGGCCAGCCGCTGGTCCCTGAACTGGGCCGTCGCCGCCCTGGCGGCCGTACCGTTCAGCGCGGCGATCAGCACCGGCGTGCCGGTGGCCTACTTCCTCTACTCGCCGGGCGACTTCCTGACCGCGAACCAGTCGGCGCAGGCCTGGCTGCTGACCGCGGTGATCGGCTTCCTGGTCGCGGTGCTGACCCGCTTCGTCGGCAGTTGGCCGTCGGCGGCCCTGCTGGCCGGGCTGGTCGCCTTCGGCGGGCTGCCGCCGGTGCTGACGAACCAGGTCTCGGTCGGCGCCGGTCATGACCTGGCCACCGACGCGGCGACGATCTTCACCCTCGCCTGCTCGGCCTGGTTCGCGATCACCTGGGCGGCCGGCGAGACCTGGCGGGACCAGGAGGTGGTCGCCCGCTACCGGCTGGTCGCGGGCGTCGCGCTGCTGCTCAGCCTGGTCGCGCGGGTCGGCATCGCCGCCTTCGAGCTCGCCGACGAACTGCCCTGGCGGTCCGGGTACGGGATGGTGCTGCTCGGCCTGTTGGCGTTGCTGGTCGTGCTGGCCGTGCTCTGGCTGGTCCGGCTGCGCGCCCTGATCACCCCGCGCTGGGACCCGGTGCTGATGATCTTCGTCCTCGGTGCCCAGGCCGCGCTGACCGCGCTGATCCCGCCGCGCTACTGGTGGCCGCAGTCGGCTCAGGAGAACTATCTCGGCTTCGACGTGCCGAACCCGCCGCAGATCGCCGAGATGCTGCTGCCGGGCCGGCCGAACCTGCTCTTCGCGACGGCGGCGATAGTGGCGATTCTCCTGTACGGCTGGGGTTTCCTGCGCCTGCGCCGGCGCGGTGATCACTGGCCCGCGTACCGGATGGTGACCTGGACGCTGGCCTGGCTGATCGTGCTGGTGGTCACCACGAGCCGGGTCTGGATGTACTCCTCGGCCATGTTCAGCTGGCACATGGCCGTGCACATGACGTTCAACATGCTGGTCCCGGTGCTGATCGTGCTGTCCGGACCGATCACCCTGCTGCAACGCGCCGGGCGGGTGTCCCGGCCCGGCGAGCCGTACCGGATCCGGGACGCGGTGAACGCCTTCCTGCAGCTGCGGCCGACGCGGGTGATCACGCATCCGCTGGTGGTCTGGGTGATCTTCATCGGCTCCTTCTACGCGCTCTACTTCTCCGGCCTGTTCGACTCGGCGATGAAGTACCACTGGGCGCACCAGCTGATGACGCTGCACTTCCTGATCATCGGCTGCCTGTTCTACGGGCTCGCCGTCGGCGTGGACACCCCGCCGCGGCCGATCCCGCACGTCGCCAAGCTCGGCTTCGTCTTCGCCGCGATGCCGTTCCACGCGTTCTTCGCGGTGGCCGTGCTGTCCGGCGGTTCGATCATCGGGGAGAACTTCTACTCCTCGCTCGACCTGACCTGGCCGCACGATCTCGCGGCTGATCAGCAGGTCGGCGGGCAGATCGCCTGGGCCACCGGCGAGCTGCCGTTGTTGATCATCATCGTCGCCCTGGTCGCCCAGTGGTTCCGGTCCGACCAGCGCGAGGCGCGCCGTCGGGAGCGCAAGGTCCCGGGGCGGGACGACGAGTTGGACGCCTACAACACGATGCTGGCCGAACTGGCCAAGCGTGAAGCGGACCGGGAGGTCGCCCGCGATGACCGGCACTGAGGTGACCACCGGCGGAGTGATCGCCGAGCGGACCGACCGGATCGAGCTCGAGATCGGCGGGATGACCTGTGCCGCCTGCGCCGCCCGGATCGAGAAGAAGCTGAACCGGCTCGAGGGCGCGACCGCGATCGTCAACTACGCGACCGAGCGGGCCGTGGTCACCGGGCTCACCGCGGACCGGGCGCCGGACGTCGTCGAGGCGGTACGGAAGGCGGGCTACACCGCCGACGTGATCCCGGCCGACGCCGGTGCCGACCAGTACGAGAGCAGCCGGCCGGACCGGGTCGGCATGCTGCGCCGCCGGCTGGCCGTCGCCGCGATCCTCACCCTGCCGCTCGGCAACCTCACCATCGCGCTGGCCCTGGTGCCCGGGCTTCGCTTCCCGTACTGGGAATGGCTGTGCGTGCTGATCGCCATCCCGGTCGTCTTCTGGTGCGCCTGGCCGTTCCACCGCGCCACCCTGCGCAACCTGGCGCACCGCTCGTTCAGCATGGACACGCTGGTCTCGCTCGGCGTGCTGTCGGCCTTCGGCTGGTCGGTGGTCTCCTTGATCACCGGGTCGCCCGATGATCAAGGCTATTGGCTCGGCTACGGGATCACGCCGGCCGGCGCCGACTCGATCTATCTCGAGGTGGCGGCCGCGGTCACCACCTTCCTGCTGACCGGCCGCTACTTCGAGGCGCGCGCCCGGCGGTCCGCCGCGGACGTGCTGGGGGCGCTGAACCGGCTGGCGGCGAACCGGGTCCGGGTGGTCCGCGACGGCGAGGAACGCGTGATCGACGTCGCCGAGCTCGGGGTCGGCGAGACGTTCGCCGTGCGGCCGGGGGAGACCATCGCCGCCGACGGTACGGTGCTCGACGGCGCCTCCTCGATCGAGGTGTCGATGATGACCGGCGAGCCGCTGCCGGTGGAGGCGACCGCCGGGTCGACCGTGCTCGGCGGCACGATCAACCTGACCGGCCGGTTGCTGATCAGGGCCGACCGGGTGGGGGAGCAGACCCAGCTGGCCCAGATGGCCGTACTGGCCGAGCAGGCGCAGGCCCGCAAGGCCCGGGTGCAGCGGCTGGTGGACCGGGTCGTCGCCGTGTTCGTCCCGGCGGTGTTGATCATCGCGGCGCTGACCCTGACCGGCTGGCTGATCTCCGGCGCCGGGGTCCGGGAGGCAGCCAGTGCGGCGATCTCGGTGTTGATCATCGCCTGCCCGTGCGCGCTGGGCCTGGCGACCCCGACCGCGCTGATGGTGGGTGTGGGCCGGGCCGGCCAGCTGGGCATCGTGATCAAGGGACCAGACGCCCTGGAGGCGAGCGGCGAGATCGACACCGTGGTGCTGGACAAGACCGGCACCCTGACCGAGGGCTCCGTCGCCGTCCGTTCGGTACGGGTCGTCGGCGACCTCGCCGAGGCCGAGGTGGTCCGGCTGGCGGCCGCCACCGAGCGGCACTCCGAACACCCGGTCGGCGCAGCCATCGCGGCCCTGGCCGACGGGGGCCAGGGCGAGGAACCGTCGGTGATCGACTTCGCGGCCGAACCGGGCCTCGGCGCCCGGGCCGTGGTGGACGGAAGGCGCGTGGTGATCGGCAACGCGAAACTGATGGAACGGCACCGGATCGCCGTGCCGGCGACGGCGAACGAGACTCTGGTGGCCGCCGAGTCGGAGGGTCAGACGGCCGTCCTGGTCGCGGTCGACGACATCGTGGTGGCGGTGATCGGGCTGGCCGACACGATCCGCGACTCGGCCGCCGAGGCGGTCGCCGAACTCCGCCGGCTCGGCCTGACCACGGTGCTGCTGACCGGGGACAACGAGCGTGCGGCCGATGCGGTCGGCACGGCGATCGGCGTGGACGCGGTGATCGCGGACGTGCTGCCGACCCAGAAGGCGGCCGCGATCGAGTCGCTGCAGGCCGGCGGCGCGAAGGTCGCCATGGTCGGCGACGGGATCAACGACGCCACCGCGCTGGCCACCGCCGATCTCGGGTTGGCCGTGATCAACGGCACCGACATCGCGCTCCGGTCGGCGGATCTGATCCTGGTCCGGCGCCACCTCGGCGTGATCCCGGACGCGATCGAGCTGTCCCGGCGGACGCTGAAGACGATCCGGGGCAACCTGATCTGGGCGTTCGGCTACAACATCGCCGCGATCCCGCTGGCCGCCGCGGGCTGGCTGAACCCGTTGATCGCCGGCGTCGCGATGTCGCTGTCGTCGATCTTCGTGGTCACCAACAGCCTGCGCCTGCGCAACTTCCGGTCATGATCGACGCCTGGGCGATCACCGCGATCTCGGCGGCCGTGGCGGTCCACGGGGCGGTCCGGCTGGTCCGGCGGGAGGGCTGCTCCGGCCGGACGGCGGTGATCTCCCAGTGCCTGCACGTGATCATGGCCGTCGCCATGATCACCATGGTGTGGCTGTCCCAGCCGGTCTGGTCGGGCTGGCTGCAGCTGGCCGGGTTCGCGCTGGCCGGGGTCTGGTACCTGCTGCCCGGCGTCCGCTGCAGCGGCGACCGGGAAGCCTGGCCGACCCACGCCGTGATGATGTTCGGGATGGCCTGGATGGCCCTGGTCATGATCATCCGCCCGCCCGGGCCGATCGCGTCGCTGGCCGGGATCGCCGTGCTGGTGGCGTTCCTGGTGGCCGCCAGCCGTCAGCTCGTCGCGCTCGCCGGGCCTCTGGTCAGGCGGCACCGGCACCGGATCGCCGACCGCTCGGCGACCGTCGCCATGATGCTCGGCATGATCATCATGACCGTACCGATGCTGGCCGTGTCGACCTGATCCGCGGGTCTTCTACAAGTTGTAGAATCGCGGCATTCGGACCAGCGAAACGAGGAAACCACGATGCGACGTACCGCTCTCGCCGTCACCGGCGGCCTGCTGCTCCTGCTGCTCGGGGCGAGCCCGGCCGGCGCCCACGTCTCCGTCAGCGCCGAGCGCGCCGTCGCCGGCGAGTACGCCGTGCTGACGTTCGCCGTACCGCACGGCTGTGAGGGGTCGCCGACGACCAGGATCGCGATCAAGATCCCGGAGTCGATCACCACGACCAAGCCGACCGTCGTCGCCGACTGGAGGGCCGAGGTGGTCCGCGTGAAGCTGGCCGAGCCGAGGACCGACAGCCACGGCACCAAGATCACCGACCGGGTCGACCAGGTCGTCTACACGGCCGAGCAGCCACTGCCCGACGAGCTCCGGCAGACGTTCCAGGTCCAGGTGAAGCTGCCCGACGACGCGGCCGGGACCACGCTGACCTTCCCGACGGTGCAGACCTGCGCCAAGGGTGAGACCGCTTGGATCCAGGTACCCGCTGCCGGTCAGGACCCGGAGTCCCTGGAGCTGCCTGCGCCCGCGATCGAGGTGACCGGTCCCGCGCCGGAGTCGGCGCCGGAGGCTCCCGGCGGTGAGGCCTCGGGGCTCGGTTGGACCGGCCCGGCCGGGCTGGTGGCCGGCTTGCTCGGACTGGCCGCCGGCGGCTATGCCCTGATCAGGACCAGGCGGTCGTCGTCCTGATCGTTCTCCGCCGCGCCCTGCGGGCGCTCCTGCTGACCGGGGTCCTGGTGATCGTCACCGCGACCCCGGCGGCCGCGCATGCCCGGCTGCTCGGCACCGACCCGGCCGAGGACGCCGTCGTCGCGACCCGGCCGGACGCGGTCCGGCTCACCTTCGACCAGCCGGTCCGGCCGCTCGAGGGCGGGACCGTGCTCTACGCGGCGGACCGGGCGCCCCGGACGCTGCCCGCGACCGCCGACGGAGCCGTCCTCCGGATCGACCTGCCCGGTGACCTCGGCCCCGGCACCTATCTGGTCGGCTGGCGGGCCGGTTCGGAGGACTCCCATCCGATCTCCGGCGTGCTCGAGTTCTCCATCGGCCATCGCGGCCCGCCGCCGGCCGGACCGGAGCCCGAGCCGGGCGACGTGGCCGAGCCGTTCCGGATCGTCGCCCAGGCCGCCGCCTACCTGGGCCTGATGCTCGCGCTCGGCCTCGCTGTCTTCGACGCCCTCGCCGCAACCGTCCTGGCCACCACGCGCCCTGAGCCTGTCGAAGGGCCAGGTCCGGCCCGGGTCGGCACTTCGACAAGCTCGGTGCGCGTTCGGCGCCGCAGGAGCGGAGAGACTCGACTCCGACGCCGACTGGAACTCGGAGCGGGCGCGGTCGGCCTGGCCGGCTGGATCGGCGTCGCCGTGATCACCGGCCGGACCGGAGCGCCGCTGGTGCCGGCCCTCGGCTCTGTGCTGCTCGCCGCCGGCGGGCTCGGCCTGCTCCACAGTGCGCCGGACCGCGGCAGTCGAGCCGGCCGGCTGCTGGTCGGCGCCGGAGCGGTCGTGGCCGCCGCCGCGGCGCTGCCGCTCGGCCACGGCGTCGCCAAGGGCCCGGCCTGGCTGATGCTGCCGGCCGACCTGCTGCACGTTCTCACCGGCGGCCTGTGGCTCGGTGGCCTGGCCGGGCTGGTGATCTTGCTCGCTTCGGTGCGGGCCGCCGAGGTCACGGCCGCGCTGCCGTACGCGAAAGTGCTGGATCGCTTCTCGGTCATCGCCGCGACCGCCCTGGTGCTGCTGGCCGCCTCCGGCGTCGTCCAGACGTTGCTGATCCTGCCGGAGCCGAGGGCGCTGATCGACACCGGTTACGGGCGGGTGCTGCTGGTCAAGATCGGACTCACCGCGGTCGCTGCCGTCCTGGCCGCCGCCAACCACTACCGGGGGCTGCCCCGGATCCGGGCTGCCCGGAACGGGACCGCGGCCTTCCGCAGGCTCCGCCGCGGAGCTCTCCACGAGGCCGCGATTCTCGCCCTCGCCGTGATCACCGCCGGGGTCCTGGTCGGGCTCAGCCCGGTGCCGGCCGCACCGCGTCCGCCCAGCCGGGAGTTCACCGTTCATCTCGATCTGATCACGGTCCGCGGCCACATCGATCCAGGGCGGGTCGGCGGGAACGTCGTCGAACTGACGATCGTTGATGCCGAGGGGCGTCGAACCCGGACCGCCGAGAATCCTCGGCTCCGGGCCATCCATCGGGCATCCGGATTGGGACCGATTGACGGTACGACCTCGCCGGCGACGGCGGGGTCGTACCGCGCCGACCTCGACCTTCCGCTCGCCGGGGTCTGGCAGTTCGAGATCGCCGCCCGGACCTCCACCTTCGCGGAACCGGTGGCGACGGTCGACGTCGAGATCACACCATGACCGCGGTTCACAGCAAGAGACAGCTGATTCACAGCTTGGCCGGAGCGCTGCAGCGGGCCAGGGGCGACGCGGCATTGTTAGGCTTCGAGCCGTACGAAAGACGAAAGGTTGACATCAGATGGCGTCGGTGAAGGCGAAGTCGCAGTCCGGGGGGTCCAAGAAGTCCGCCCGCGAACTGGCGAAGGCACAGGCCGCCGCGGCCCAGAAGCGTGGTCGGCTGACCCAGATCATCGTGATCGCCGCCGTCGCCCTGGTGGTGATCGGCATCATCGGCTCGGCCGTGATCATCTCGGTGGTCACCCAGAACGACCGCCGGCCGAGCGCCAACACCACGGTCACGGTGTCCGGACGGGAACTGCCGCTCACCGTCGACGGGACCGCGATCCGGATCGGACCGGCCGATGCCAAGGTCACCATCGACCTCTACTACGACTACTCCTGCCCGCACTGCAAGGAGTACGACGCCGCCACCGCGAAGACGTACGAACAGCTGCTCGGTGAGGGCAACCTGGCGATCAACTACCGCCCGATCCAGTTCGTGTCGCAGTACGGTCAGACCGCCGGCAACGCCAGCGCCGCCGTCGTCGCGTACCAGCCGGCCGACTGGCTGGCCTTCCACTCGGCCCTGTTCGTCAACCACACCCAGCAGACCGACATCTGGCAGAACGCCGACTTCAAGGCCTTCGCCGAGCAGAACGGCGTGACCAACCCCGAGGCGCTGAAGGCGATCGAGGACGGCAAGTACAGCTCCTGGATCACCGGCAACACCGGTGACGCGGTCAAGGCCGGCGTGGAGGCCACGCCGACGGTCATGATCAACGGCCAGAAGTCGGAGTTGCTGCAGGGGCAACAGCTGATCGACAAGGTGCATCAGCTGGCCGGGTCCTGATCATGGTCGCGGTGAGCACGCCCGAGACCGACGAGGTCGAGGAGACGGACGGCGGCCGGTCGCCGGCGTACCCGCTGCTGTTGATCATCGGCGGCGCGCTCGGCTTCATCGCGGCGATGGCGCTGACCATCGAGCGGAACCACCTGCTGGAGAACCCCGAAGCCAAGCTGTTCTGCGACGTCAACCCGTTCGTCGCCTGCGGCCCGGTGATGACCTCCGCGGCCGGCTCACTGCTCGGCTTCCCCAACCCGCTGCTCGGCATCGGCGGCTTCGCCGTGGTGATCACCCTCGGTGCCGGGCTGCTCGCCGGCGCCCGGTTCGCCCCCTGGTACCGGATCAGCTTCGCCGTCGGTACGGTGCTCGCCGGCGTCTTCATCACCTGGCTGCAGACCCAGAGCCTGTACGTGATCGGCAAGCTCTGCCCCTGGTGCATGCTGGTCTGGCTGGTCACCATCCCGATTGTCGCCACCACCGTCGTGCGTACCCTCGCGGACGGGGCGCTGGGCGAGAAGGCGCAGGCGATCGGCCGGCGGCTCGACGGCTTCAAGATCACCATCATCGCGGTCTGGTACCTGCTCGTCATCGCCGCCATCGGCCTCCGCTTCTACCGCGACTTCGCCCTCTACTTCTTCCAGATCGCCCTCTGACTCGCTCACGCACGCCGCGACCCGCGGCGCGCCAAGCCCAACACTCGCCGAGTTCGGCCGCTGGGCCAGGTGGCGTTGAGGAAACGACCGGGGCGGCCCGGTCAGCTGCCTACCGAGGCAGCGAATCCAGCTGTCCCTGAGCGCACGCTCCCACACGTGGCTTCACCCCTCCGCGACCGTCCACACTCGCACCGCCTTCGCTCGCGCTGCCCGCGCACCCGCGGCCAATCATCGAGTGTGACCTTGCGACCGTCGGAAATCGAGGCAGATTCATACGGTCGTAGCAACATTGGTTTGTTGGGACGGGTTGTTGCGATGGTGAAGTTGTTTCCGGTGGGGACTCGGGATCGGTTCATTGAGCTGGTGTGTGGTGGGGCGAGTTTGCAGGGGGCTGCGGCAGCGGTCGGCGCGTCGCGGATGTCGGGGGTGCGGTGGTGGCGCCAGTCTGGGCGGATGGAGCTTGGTCTTGAGGTGGGTCGTCATGGCGGGTTGGTGGCTGGGGTGCCGGTGGCTGATCCGTCGGTGTCGGCTGTGCGTCGCCGCCCGTTGACGGCTGGGGATCGGCACGCGATTCAGTTGGGCGTGAGGTTGGGGCATTCGCAGGGCGAGATCGCGAGGGCGATCGGTCGCGATCGGTCGGTGGTGTCGCGGGAGATCGCGCGGAACTCGTGTGAGGACGGGCTGTATCGAGGCGGGGTGGCGCAGCGGATGGCGGCGGCGCGTCGGGAACGGCCGAAGCCGTTGAAGTTGATCACTCAGCCTGGGTTGTGCACGAAGATCGAGGAGTGGCTGAATGATGGCTGGTCGCCAGGCCTGATCGCGGCTGTGTTGGCCCGTGATCACGGGAGTGATCAGACTAGGAGGGTGTCGCACGAAACGAT
>NZ_JCAMPJ010000010.1:0-189335 GCF_059617205.1 Microlunatus sp. YIM B11417 | reverse complement strand
CATTCCGAACCCGGAAGTTAAGCCTCACAGCGCCGATGGTACTGCACGGGGAGCCGTGTGGGAGACTAGGACGTCGCCGGTCATACACATTTCAAGGTCGACCCCCACGCGGGGTCGACCTTGAAATGTTTCTACGCCCTTTTCCGGAGCCCGGCTCCTTCAGTTGAGTTGGGCCTCGAGATCGCGACGGATCCGGTGCAGCAGAAGTTTGTGTGCCGCCGGGTCCAGGTGGCCGGCCTCGTCGACGACGGCCAGTGACACCGGTGCTGATTCCGGGGTTCGGATCAGAATGGCTCCGGTGGCATGGTGCGGGCGCCACCAGCCGTCGATCAGCAGGACCTCGTCGGTGATCTTGTTCCGGGCCGCGTCGAGAGTCTCCGCAGCCGTCGCCGGAACCTGGCCGGGCCAGCCGCCCCAGCCGACTCGGGCCCGCGATCGTTCGAGGATCGCGACGGCCTCGTCGTCGGCGAGTTCGGTCAGCAGGCGCAGGCCGGGCGTGGACACGTTGAGCGGCCAGCCGCCGTTCCAGAGCGAGAAGGAGTGGTCGCGGCGCGCCCTGGCCAGATGCAGCACGTCCTGCTGCCAGAGCATGCAGACAGCGATGGTGACGTCCGCATAGTTGTCGATGAGGCTCCGGACTCCGGCCCGCAGCTGCCTGACCAGGGGCAGCCGGCTCACCGAGTCGGCCAGGCCGAGGAGACCGTACGAGCACTCGAAGCGTCCGTGGTCGTCCTTGCGGACATAGCCGGCGTCGATCAGCACAGCCAGGCTCCGCGACGCCGAGCTCTGGTGGACGCCCAGCCGTGAGGCGAGGTCGGTCGCGGTGAGGGGCCCTCGTCGGAGAGGATCCGCAGCAGGCGCAGCCCGCGGGCCAGTGATTGGTTGGTAGCACCCGGCTCGATCGTCGACACGGCTCTACTCTGTCAATGCCAGGGCTGAATGGAAACCGACTTCTGGCGGCTCAGCCGTTTCCCGGCGGGTTGCGATCGGGATGCAAGGTGGCGAACAAGGAATAGGTGGCGCCGTCAGCATCCGGCCCGCGTTCCTTGAACTCGTTCACCAGGGCGTACAGGCGGTCCTGGAATTCACGCTTGTGCTCGTCGTTGAGCTTGAGACCGAGCCAGGTGACGTCGAGTTCAGCGGGTGCGATGCCGTCGATCTGCTGCAGGAAGGTCTCGACCAGGACGTACGAGCCGTTCGGGATCGGCGTTCGCCAGGACAGCCCGGTCGCCCGGTAGGGGACCTCGCGGGCCCCCTGGTTGCCGACCCGCTCCGGCTCGGCCACCAGGTAGCCGGTGCTGACCAGGGAGCGGACGTGGTGCAGCATCGTGCCGGGATTGACGTCGAGGAGTTCGGCCAGTTCCTTGTTCGTGCGGGACTCGAAGGCGCACAGGCGCAGCACCCGCAGCCGGACCGGCGAACTGAGCGCCCGGATCCGGGCCTCCTCCTCAGCCACGGCCATGACCGCAGCCTACGCGACCGATTGACAAGTCTCAATCAGTCCTTGCAGACTGATTGACATGTCTCAATCACCGTCGCCCGCTGTTCCCGGGGAGAGCGCGGCTCCGGCGGGGAACGCCGAGCGGTCGCTGTGGCGTGACCGGAACTTCCTCACCCTGTGGGGTGGACAGGCGTTCGCCCAGTTCGGTGCGCAGATCTCCGAGCTGGCCATCCCGGTCCTCGCGGTGCTGCTGCTCGGTGCCGGTGCGTTCGAGGTGGGCGTGCTGAACGCCGCGAACGTGGCCGCGTTCCTGGTCGTCGGGCTGCCGGCGGGGGTGTGGATCGACCGGCTGCGCAAGCGTCAGGTCATGATCGTCGCCGACCTGGTCCGCGCGGTCGCGCTGGCTTCGGTACCTCTGCTCTGGGTGGCCGGGTTGCTGCAACTCTGGCAGCTGATCATCGTGGCCGGGGTCGTGGGGGTCGCGTCGGTGTTCTTCGACGTGTCGTACCAGAGCATCGTGCCGGCGCTGGTCCGGCCGCGGCAGATCGCCGAGGCGAACGGCAAGCTGCAGGCGACGTACGAGCTCGCGAACATCGCCGGGCCGGGCGTCGGCGGCTGGCTGATCGGACTGATCACGGCCCCGCTGGCCATGATCGCCACCGCGGGCACCTACCTGGTCTCCGTCCTCGCCCTCAGTCTCACCCGTGATCACGAGGAGCGTCGTCCGCGTGATGATCATGGTCCGATCCTGCGCGAGATCGCCGAGGGGCTGCGGTTCGTGTTCAGTGAGCCGCTGCTGCGCCGGATCGTCGGCACCACCAGCGTGTCCAACTTCTTCAACACGATCTCGATGACCCTGTTGCCGCTGCTTCTCCTGCGGGAGTTGGGATTCACGCCGCAGGCGATGGGCATCGTGATCTCCCTCGGGTCGGTCGGCGGCCTGGTCGGCGCGGTGGCGACGCCGCGGATCGTCCGGCTGATCGGGGAGGCGCGGGCGATCCCGGTCAGCGCGATCGGCTTCAGTGTGATCGGTCTGCTGGTGCCGTTCGCCGCCCTCGTCCCGACGATCGCGTTCCCGCTGCTGGTGGCGCAGTTCTTCGTCGGCACGTTCACCGCCCTGCTCTACAACATCACCCAGGTGACCTTCCGGCAGCGGATCACACCGGCCCGCCTGCTCGGCCGGATGAACGCCTCGGTCCGCTTCTTCGTCTGGGGCGTGATGCCGATCGCCGCGCTGCTCGCCGGCGTGCTCGGCGCCGGGCTCGGCGTCGTCCCGACGCTGTGGATCGCCGCCGGCGGTCAACTCTGCGCCGCCGCGTTCGTCGTCACCGGGCGTTTCTGGTCGATGCGGGAACTGCCCGACCTGCACGCGGGCGCAGGGAAGTGACGGCTGGTCAAGGAGTTCCGGCGCAGGGGGATGTCCTGGCCAGGCTGCGCCGGCTCAGTGCCCAGGTGAGGAAGCCCGAGCCTGCGAAGGCGGCGCCGAGTACGGAGGACCCGGTCCAGCCGACCGCGGAATACACGGTCGTCGTGGTGACGGCGCCGAAGCCCGAGCCGAGGGAATAGAAGATCATGTAGCCGCCCAGTGTGCTGCTCGTACGGTGTGGATAGGCGGCCGTGAGCAGGGCCTGCTGGCTGACGTGCGCGGCCTGGACGGCGAAGTCGAGAACGACGACGCCGACGACCACCAACCCGAGCGACCAGGTGGCCTGCCCGGTGGCGATCCAGGATGCGGCCAGGAGAAGGAACGCGGCTCCGGTGACGGGGTCGGCCTTCGCCGCATCGGCCCAGCGGCCGGCCCGGCCGGCGCCCAGGGCGCCGGCGAGCCCGGCCAGTCCGAACAGGCCGAGCTGAGCCGTGCTCAAGTGCCACGGGGCCGCGCTGAGCGGCAGGGCGATCCCGCTCCAGAGCGAGCCGAAGGACGCGAACAGGAAGAAGGCCATCAGCCCACGCGACACGAACAGGGGATCTCGGAACAGCCCACCCAGCGAAACGATCACGTCGCCGTAGGTTCGGCGCCGGGTGCGACGGTCTGCCGGCAGGAGCCCCAGGGCGAGGATCGCGAGGACGGCCAGCATGACCGCGAGCGTGACGTAGACGCCGCGCCAGCTCCACACCGAGGCGAGCAGGCCGGCCAGCACGCGGGCACCCAGGATGCCGAGGATGACCCCGGCCGTGACGACGCCGAGGGTGCGGCCGCGCTCTGCCGGGACCGACAGGTCGGCGGCGAACGCGACGGTGGTCTGCACCACGACGGCGAACAGGCCCGTGGCGGCGAGGCTGATCAGCAGCGCCGGGAGGTCGGCAGCGAACGCTGCCGCGCTCATGCCGACCGCGGCAAGCGCCAGGTGGCCCGCGATGAGCCGGCGCCGATCCAGCAGATCACCCAGCGGGACGAGCGCGGCCAAGCCGACCAGGTAACCGAGTTGTCCTGCCGTCACGATCCAGCCCAGGTTCGCCTCGGCCACCTCCAGGCTGTGCCCGATCTCGGCGAGGACGGGTTGGGCAACGTAGATCGTGGCGACGGCAACCGCGCAGACGCCAGTCAGCAGCATCCTCGAACCGGCTCTCAACGCGGCACCTCCGGCCAATAAGTAGCGAATTGCAACCGATTGGACCCTAGGGCAATATGGTTTCAGTTCGCAACTCATTGGGAGGGGCCATGAACGCCGATGTACGGCTCGAGGACCTGGCCTGGACGGACTCGGGCTGTCCCGTCGCCCGCACGGTCGATCTGGTGGGCGATCGGTGGAGCCTGCTGATCATGCGCGACGCCATGGACGGTGCGCGTTCGTTCACCGACTTCCAGCAACGGACCGGGGTCGCGCGCAACATCCTCACCGACCGGCTTCGTCGCCTCGTCGACCGCGGCCTGCTCGGACGGGAGACCGCCAGCTCGGGACGACGACAGGTTTACGTCCTCACCGAGGCGGGACGCGATCTCTTCACGGTCATCGTGGCGTTGCGCCAATGGGGCGAGCGCCACGCGTTCGGCCCTCGGGAGACCCATTCGATCCTGGCCGGCGAGGACGGGAACCCGCTGGCCCGGCTCAGCCCGACCGATTCCCGCGGTGCTCCGGCGACTCCCGACACGACCACGGTCACGCGCAAGCAACCTCCACCTGGGCGCGGGTGATTTTCCGCCGCGACTGACCGGCGGGAATCCATTCTCGGTTCAGCGGACGCCGACGATCTGCTGCTCGGGCTCGATGATCATGACGATCCGGTCCAGGTCCCGGGAGTACGGCCCGCCGATGTAGGTCATGGCGATCCGGTCGATGATCTCCCAGCGGGACTCGTCCTCGATCCAGTCGACGACCCGGCCGCGGACGACGACCGGCTGGAACGGCCCGTCGGCGGGCGCGATGGACAGGGCCACTCGCGGGTCCTTCCGCAGGTTGCGTGCCTTGCGCGAGTCCGGTCCGGTGAAGACGATGATCCGGTCGCCCTCGGTACCGACGAAGACCGGCACGACGTGGGGTGAGCCGTCCGGCAGCACGGTCGCCAGGTGGGCGATCGAAGCGCCGTCGAGGGCGTGGCGAACGTCGGGTTCCAACATGGGTGCTCCTGTTCAGTGTGGAGGGTCGGTCCCTCACCGGTGATCAACTCGCCTGCGGGAAGTCGAAGAACCGCTCCGGGTCGTAGATCCGCTTGATCTCGGCCAGCCGGGACCGGTTGTCCGCGTGGTAGGCCGACGGCGCGTCCTCCAGCGCGGGATCGGGGAAGTTGGGATACACCCGGCCGGACCCGGCCGGGTGGGTCGTGGCCCAGGAGGCGTCCACCCAGGGGTCGGCCGGATCGCCGATGTGCTCCAGCAGGAACCGCTCGCTCCGGTGCGCGAACGCCGTCGTCTCCGCCGGGACCCGGTTGTAGGCGCCGCCCATCGCCGTGAAGGTGAGCTGGCGACGGCCGGCGTCGCGAGGCTCGCCGAGCCCGGCCAGCAGGTCCGCGAGCACGGGTGCCGGCAGGGTGCCACGGAAGAACTCCGACCGGATCCGGAGCGCTCGTTCGGGTACGTCCCTCGGATCGGTGAGCGTGCGCTTCAGCCGGTGGTACGGCAGCCCGCCGTTCAGCCGGACGACCGGTCGCAGCGCGGCCGCGGCCAGGAGGTCCTGCAGCAGGTCGTGCGTCGCGGCTTCGTCGAGGGCGGCGGCACCGACCAGGGTGCCCCGGACCGGCCGCCCCGGCTCGGCCACCAACGTCAGGTTCACGGTGACGCCGTCCGGCGCGTCCGGGGCCCAGTCCTGCCAGGCGGCGACCAGCCCGGTCGGGTCCGCGCCGGTCCAGGTGGCTTCGATCCTGGTCAGGGCCGGTTCCGGCACCGTCTCGTACCGCAGCGTGGTGACGGCGCCGAACTGCCCGCCGCCGGCGCCGCGCAACGCCCAGAAGAGGTCGGGTTCGCGGTCCTGGTCGCAGTCCACGACACTGCCGTCGGCGAGCACCACCCGGGCGCCGACCAGGCGGTCGCTGGTCAGCCCGTGCCGGCGGCCGAGCAGGCCGATGCCGCCGCCGAGGGTCAGCCCGGCGATGCCGACCGTCGGCCCGCAGCCGGCCGGCAGGGTCCGGCCGAACGCGTGCAGCGCCGGATAGACCCGGCCCAGCCGCGCTCCGGCGCCGATGGTGGCGATGCCGTCGCGCACCGAGACGTCGTCGAGCTCGGACAGGTCGAGCAGCACGCCGTCGGTCGAGGAGCGCCCGGCGAAACAATGACCGCCGCTGCGCACCGCGAAGGGCTCTCCCGTGCCGCGAGTGTACGAGAGCGTACGGGCGACGTCCGACACCGACCGACAGCGCACCACCAGGCTCGGCCGGACACCGCGGAAGGCGGGCTGGGCCGGGCGGCGCGCGGCGTCGTAGCCGGGCGAGCCGGGCCGGAACGCCACGCCGTCGAGGGAGAGAGCGGGCACGCGCCGACGCTACGGCCGGCGCGGCTCGGTGAGCTTGAACAAATCGCGCAGGCTCATTCCGGCCGGTGGGCGGTCGCGACCGGAGAGGAACGGGCGGTAGGACGCCGCGTGATCATGGCCGCAGGCGCACCGGTCGACGTCGCCGCCGAGCAGTTGCCGCGGGGTGAGACCGGTCAGCCGGAGACACTCCCGGCTCAGGTGTGCCTGGTCCGCGTACCCGGCATCGATCGCGAGGCCGGCCGCTCCGTCGGTGCCCCGTCGTCCGGATGCCGTGGCGCCGGCCTGGGCCAGGGCCAGGAATCCCTGGAACCGCAACGTCCGCTGCAGCACCTTCGGGCTCATCCCGACCGCCTGCAGACAACGGCGGCGCAACTGGCTGGGGGACAGCGCGAGATGGCCGGCGAGCGCGTCGATGTTGACCCGCTGCCAGGGCATCAGGGCCTGTACCGCGACACCGACCAGCGGGTCGACCCGGGTGCGCCGGTACTGCGCCAGGAGCCGTTCCTGGACCACCCGCAGCGCCTGCTCCGGAGTCGCGGCCCCGGTCACCGCCTCCGCCAGCCGGTCGGCTTCGGCCCAGAGCTCGGCCAGGCGGACTCGTTGATCGACCAGTTCGTCGAGCACGGCCGGTAGAGCCGGCGCCGCACCCGGACGGAACCTGACCCCGATCAGCGTGGTGTGCGGCGGGATGAGTTCGACCGAGGGACCCGACAACGGCCCGGCCAGCATCGGCGCGCCGCCGACCGGGATGTGCAGCTCGACCCCGCCGGTGGGCAGGTGTCGCTGCACGTACGCGGCCTCGCCGGTGCGCTGGATCCAGACGGTCCGCACCAGGCCGGACAGCTCCGGCACCGGCGGACGCTCGACGTACGACTCCATCGGGGCCATCCTCGCACCGAGGCGGCCCCGGCGGGCCGGTCAGCCGGAGAGGCCCATCGCCGCGTAGACGACCACCGTGATCGAGTTGTTCACGGCGTGCACGATGACGCCCGGCCAGATGGAACCACTGCGGCGGCGGAGCTCGCCGGCGATCAGTCCCACGATCACGGCGGCGAGCAGCACCGCGTTGATGCCGTGCATCAGCGCGAAGATCAGCGAGCTGCCGATCACGCCGATCCAAGGCCCGTACCGCAGCAGCGCGGTGGTGACCACGCCGCGGAACAACAGCTCCTCGCCGATCGGCGTGATCACCGCCAGGAACAGCATCATCAAGATCACGAACAGCGGACCGTTGCCGGCTCCCTGCGCGTAGGTGTCCTGCGTGTCGGTGGCGAGGCCGAACAGGGAGGTCATGGCCGGCATGATGATGATCTTGAGAATCAGGGCGACCACGCCGCCGGCCAGCCCGAGCAGCAGCCAGGTCCAGCTGGTCCTCCGGACGCCGAACGGCCCCAGACTGCGGATCCGGATCGCCAGGGCGGCCGCGAAGCCGACCATGCCGGCGGCGCCGGAGAGCAGGGCCAGCAGGACGCCGCTCAGGGCTCCGTCGATGCCGAGCGGACGGAACAGCAGGATCGGGATGCCGTACCCGACGAGCGACATCGCGGCCAGGCCGACGATGATCTCCGGCCAGCCCGGGCGCACTGCCGGCCGGGTCTCGGTCACCTCGCTGGTGGTCTCGGTCATGATCATTCCTTCCCGCACGGTTGTCTCGGGACCAGTTCAGACCATGCCGTGGGGGCACAGTCAAACCCGCCGCGCCGCGAACTTGACCGTGCCCCAGGGGCATCCGGTGAACTGGGGCCGAGACGACGAGAAAGGAGCGGCGACGTGGCGTGGAGCACCCGGCAGTTGGCGGAGCTGGCCGGAACGACGCTGAAGGCGGTCCGGCACTACCACGAGGTGGGACTGCTGGAGGAGCCGGAGCGCGCCGCCAACGGCTACAAGCAGTACGGGGTCGCCCACCTGGTGCGGCTGCTGCGGATCCGGCGGCTGACCGATCTCGGGCTGTCGCTGAACCAGATCGCGGCGATGGGGGAGGCGGACGAACATCCGGAGCAGGCGCTGCGACTGCTCGACTCCGAACTGGCCGCGACGATCGAGCGTCTGCAACGCATCCGGGCCGAGCTGGCGCTGATCCTGCGGCAGAGCCTGCCCACCGATCTGCCGCCCGAACTGGCCGACGTCACGGCCGACCTGACCGAGGCGGACCGTGCCCTGATCGTCGTGTACGGGCGCGTCCTCGGCCCCGACGGCATCGAGGCGATGCGGCGGATGCTGGCCGGCTGTCAGCGCAACGACGCCGCGGTCGAGTTCGACGAGCTGCCGGCCGACGCGGACGAGGACACCCGGAGCGACGTCGCCGACCGGCTGTTCCCGCACTACCTCGAGTTGATCATGGCCAACCCGGACATCGCGACGATCCAGGCGACCGCGCCTCGCGGACTGGCCTACGTCACCCGGACCGTCAACGACGCCATGGCCGACGTGTTCAACCCGGCCCAGCTGGACGTCCTGGAACGGGTCGGCGAACACTTCCGGCGCCGCGCGGACGAGGCTGCCCGGAAGTCGGGCACAGGGGGTTGAATCCGGTACCCGGGTACGGGTTTACCGTCGAGGCATGACGATCACCGATGAGGACTGGGCACCGGATTCCTGCACCCTGCCGACCGTCGAGCAGCCGCTCCGGGTGGCCGAGTTCGACGCACTGTTCGCGGGGTCGCTCCGGGCCGTCGAACGCGTCGACGCCACGGCGGCCCGGCTGATCCTGGTCGCGGCCGCGGCCGCTCGAGCCCGCGACTTGGCGGACCGGGAGACGGAGTGCTGCGCCTTCTTCCGGTTCGCGCTGGAGCCGGCCGGTGCCGGCCGGATCGCCTTGCTGGTCTCGGTTCCGCCGTCCCGGGCGGGAGTGCTGGACGCGCTGGTGGCGCGCGCCGCGGTGGCCGCCGGGCTGGCGGGGTGATCGGCGGTGTCCAGCTACCCGGGGCTGCGGCCGGCCGAGGTCGCCGCCGCGGCCGGGATCAATCCGCAGACGCTGCGGTACTACGAACGTCGGGGCCTGATCGAGGAACCTGACCGCAGCCTGGGCGGGCACCGGCTCTATCCCGAGGACGTGATCATGATCCTGCGGGTGATCAAGACGACGCAGCGCCTGGGCTTCAGCCTGGACGAGATCGCCGACCTGCTCGATCTGGCCGGGCACCGGCATCCGGCCGGAGGCGGCGCCGGCTTCCGGCACCGCGCCGAGACGAAGCTGGCCGATGTCGAGACACGGATCGCCGAGCTGCAGGCGATCGCGGAGACCCTGCGCCGGGCGCTCGCGGCCGGCTGCGACGACCTGCTCGAGTGCGCCGGCCTTCCCGGCTGCCCGATCCCGTTCACGGCGGTAGCGGGGGAGTCGCCTCGCTAGAGTCCCGTCATGATCATTCTTCGCTCGCTCGGGCTCTTCCTGCTGGCCGCCGTCGCCGAGATCGGCGGCGCCTGGCTGGTCTGGCAGGGATTGCGCGAGCACAAGGGCTGGCTCTGGGTCGGCGCCGGCGTGATCGCCCTCGGCCTCTACGGCTTCGTCGCGACCCTGCAACCCGACCCGCACTTCGGCCGGATCCTGGCCGCCTACGGCGGGATCTTCGTTGCCGGCTCCCTGGCCTGGGCCATGATCATCGACGGCTTCCGCCCGGACCGCTGGGACGTGATCGGCGCCCTGATCTGCCTGGCCGGCGTGATCGTGATCATGTACGCGCCGCGCTCGACGCCTTGATCATCGGCTGGAGGAGTCGTTCCTCGGCCACCTCCAGTTGCCAAGCGACCACATCGGGCGGGGCGAAGGGAAGAGCCCAGTGCAGTTGGTAGAGGATCCGATGCGCCCAATAGCGCTGCAGGTCCTGGTTCGAGAGCCGGTCGGCGAGAAACTCGTCCAGGCGAGCTGCGGCGGCTGCCTGCTCGGGATGCGGGGTCTCGTCGCCGCGGAGTCCCCACTCCAGTTCGAACCGGGTCTTGATCAGGGCGAGGTGTCGGTCTCCCCGGTAGGCGCCGAGGTTCCAGTCGACGACGCCGGTGATCGTTCCGGCGGGGTCGAGAAGGAGGTTGGGAACGCTGAGATCGACGTGCACCAGATCGTCCCCGGCCAGGTCGCCGGGGAATCGCCGGCCGATTTCCTGGATCGCCGCGAGGACGCGACGACTCCGGTCGCTGTGCTCGGCCAGCACTTCGTGGCGCGGGTACGGGTCGCCGCTCCCAGTCAGGCAGAGCGGGAGTAGCGGGACCTCGGGCCGATCCGCGAGCAGGCCGGCGAACCGCTCGTTCACCTCGATGACCGCGTCCATCAATCGCACGGTGATCTCGGTCGGCGGCGTACCTGGCAGGCGTTCCTGCACCACGACGACCTCCGAGCCGACGGGCAGGACGTACATGTGCCGTGCCACCGGCAGACCGTGCCGCCGTGCATGATCAACCAACTCAGCGGTCCGCCGGGCCTCCTCGAGCGGACCGAGATACCGGGTGATCACGGCCTCGGTGCCGTCCCGCAGTTCGACGAAGATCGCGCCGCCCAGCGTGCCCTGGGCGGCGCGCCCGGTCCGGGTCAGCCCGGCCCCGGTCGCCCGATTGACGGCGTCGATCACGGTCTGGTCATCGGTCTCGGACATGGCGCCTCCCCGAGCGTGGGTGGATCACGCCCATTCTCGCCGAGCCCGGCTGCCTCCCCGGCCCGACCGGGTGTCGGGTTGTCGACACTCCCACGCTGCGGGAGCGTTGCGACGTGGGTTCGTCGACAATCGCACGCCTGGCTTGACCCTGCGCTCGGGTACTTGCCCTTCCAGGGTTGTCGCGGTGCGGCGGTTATGCTTCGGCCGCGCAGGATTCGTTGGAGGTGAGCGATGGAAGGGACGGGGCGGTCCGGCGGGCGGCGGGTCCGGATGATCGATGTCGCGGACTCCCTCGGCGTCTCCCGGGCAACCGTGTCGCTGGTGATGCGGAACAGCCCGCTGGTCTCGGCGACCACCCGGACCGCGGTGCTGGCGGAGGCCGAACGGCTCGGGTACGTCTACAACCAGGCGGCGGCCAACCTCCGCACACAACGCAACGACCTGGTCGGGCTCGTCATGCCGGACGTGATCAACCCGTTCGTCGCCGAGGTCTCGCTCGGCGTGCAGGAGGTGCTCGGCGAGGTCGGCTTCTTCGTCATGATCGCCAACACGGTGGACCGGCTCGAACTGCAGGAGCAGATCCTGCGGTCGCTGGTCGAGCACCGGGCCGCCGGTGTGGTGACGATCCCGGCGCTCACCTCGGCCGCCGAGCACTTCGCCGTGATCAGGCGCAGTGATCTGCCCACGGTCACGCTGCTCCGCGACATCGAGGGGGTAGGGCTGCCGTTCGTCGGCACCGACGAGGCCGCGATCGGGCGGCTCGGGGCGCGGCATCTGATCGAGGTGCACGGCTGTCGCCGGGTCGCCTACTTCGGCGGCGATCCCTTGGCCTCGCCGCGGGTCGGCCGGCTGCGCGCGTTCCGGCGCACCGCGAACCGGGCCGGCGCGGACTGGGACGAGGCGTGGTCGGAGCCGGTCGAGGCATCTGCCGATGCCGCCTACCGCAGGGCCGGGGAACTGCTCGGTGCCGGGGTTCGCCCGCCACCGGGGATTCTCTGCCACAGCGACAACGTCGCGTACGGCCTGGTCCGCGCCCTCGGTGATCATGGAATTCCGCCGGTCTCGGTCCTGGGCATCGACGACCTGCACCAGTCGGCGATGTGGAACCCGCCGATCAGCAGCATCGCCACCGATCCGGTCGGCCTGGGCCGCGTCTGCGCGCGGGTCCTGCTCGACGAGATGGGCCTGCCCACCAAGGGAAGCCGGCGTCCGCCGGCGCCGAAGGTGCACGCCCGCGTGTCCTGCGGCTGCGCCTGAATCTCATCATCCGAGAGATCACGGGGACACTTGACGCCTGCGTTTAGATCGATCTAAATTGACCGCCAGATCGATCATCGAACGAGGAGGGGACGGGGATGTCTCCGGCAGTCAGGTCCGACGCCGCCCGTCGATCACCGGCCCGGCGGGCCCGCTGGCACCGCCGCGAGGACCGGGTCGGCTACGCGATGCTGGTGCCCAGTCTGCTGCCGTACGTCGCCTTCGCGCTGCTGCCGATCAGCTGGTTGTTGTGGTTCAGTTTCCAACGCTGGAACGGATTCTCGGCGCCGCAGTTCACCGGGCTGGCCAACTACCAGCGGATGGCCGGCGACGAGCAGTGGTGGGACGCGGTGCTGAACACGCTGAAGTTCGGCTTCGGCCGGTTGATCATCGAGATCCCGCTGGCCCTGGTGCTGGCGTACGTCTTCTTCCGCGGCGTCCGCGGCGGCACCTTCTACCGGACGATCTTCTTCCTGCCGCACGTCTTGTCGCCGGCGATCATCGGCATCATCTTCGTCTTCCTGCTCCGGGAGACCGGCGGCCCGGTGAACCAGCTGCTCACCGGGTCGGGCCTGTTCGCGGCACCGGTACGGTTCCTCGGCGAGGCGGGCAGCGCGCTCGGCAGCCTGATCGGCGTCGCCGTCTGGGCCCACCTCGGGATCAACCTGCTGCTGTTCTTCGCCGGCATGATGACGATCCCGAACGAACTGCTGGAGAGCGCGTCGCTGGAGGGCGCCGGGCACTGGGCCACGCTGCGGCACATCGTGATGCCGATGCTGGCCCCGGTCACCCGGGTGGTGATCTTGATCTCGATCATCGGCACGCTGCGCAGCTTCGATCTGGTCAAGACGCTCACAGACGGCGGCCCGGCGGGCAGTACCGAGGTGATGTTCACCTACCTCTACCGGTTCTTCTTCGAGCCGGAAGCCGTGCCCCAGATCGGGTACGCGGCAGCGCTGGGGATCACCGCCAGCGTGGTCGTCGGCATCATCTCGGTGGCCTACCTGCGGCTGAGTCGGACCGAGCCGTGACCGCCCAGGTGGAGGTCGAACGGATCCCGGACCGGCCGGACTCGTCGGTGCCGGTGAACTCGAAGCACCGGCGGAAACCGGTCCGGCCGCTCTCGGTGCTGCTGCAGGTGATCCTGGTCGTCGCGGCGTTGATCATGATCTCGCCGTTGATCTTCGGGCTGCTCGCGTCGGTGTCGCCGCTGGATCAGATCCTCAGCCGGAACGGCGGGATCCTCCCGCGGGTCTGGGAATGGGGCACCTATGTCCAGGCCTGGACCACCGCGAACTTCTCCCGCTACTTCGTGAACAGCCTGATCGTCACCGCCCTCGTGGTGGTGCTGGACACGCTCGCCTCGAGCATGACCGGGTACGTGCTCGCCCGCCGGCAGCTCCGCGGCCAACGGCTGCTCGAGGGCCTCTACGTCGGCACCCTCTTCGTCGGCCTGACCACGGCCACCCTCTATCCGCAGTACGTGATCGCCGAGGCGCTCGGGCTGGACAACCTGCTCGGCATCGCGCTGGTCCAGCTGGCCGGGATCATGCTGGTGCACATCTTCCTGATCAAGGCCTTCGTGATCGGGCTCGGCACCGAGATGGAGGACGCCGCCCGGGTCGACGGGTGCGGGCTGTTCGGCACCTACTGGCGGGTGACCTTCCCGCTGATGCGGCCGATCCTCGCCACCACGGTGATCCTGGGCTTCCAGGCGTCCTGGAACAACTACCAGGTTCCGCTCGTGTTCTCGTTGGCCGCACCCGATCTGCGCACGCTCGTCGTCGGGGTCAGCGCGCTCCAGTACGACGCCGCGGAAGGCATGACGCCGTACAACACCGTGCTGGCCGGCGCCAACCTGGCGCTGGTGCCCATCGTGGTGATCTTCGTCCTGCTGCAGCGCCACTTCGTCCGCGGCTGGACCGAGGGCTCGGTGAAGGGATGACCACGCTGTTCGCGCCGGACGGCGCCCTGCTCCGGGCCTGGTCCCGCTGGTGGCACTGGGCCTGGACCAGCTGCTGCTGGCTGCTGTTCAGCCTGCCCGTGATCACCCTGCCGGCGGCGACGCTCTGGCTGATCACCCACCAGCGCCGGCACGCCGGCGGCGAGGCACCGCTCGGGCCGGCCGAGACCCTGCGCTACCTGGTCCGGCACCTGCTCCCGTCACTGCCGCTGGCCGGCTGCCACCTCGGCGTCGCGGCGCTGGTGATCATCGGGCTGTTCGGCCCGTCGCCGGGCGGAGCGTACGGGTGGGTGGTGCTGATCACCAGCAGCCTGGCCGGGGTCACCTGGCTGTTGCTGGCGCCCTGGACATTCGTGATCTTCGAACGGACCGGGCGGACCGTCCTCTCGATCAAGGCCGCCTACCGGCTCGCCCTGACCAGGATCGACCTGGCCGTGACCGGCGCGACCGCGGTGCTGATCGCCGGGGCGGCCGCCGTCCTGCTGTTCACCCGGGTGCCCTACCTGGGCCCGTTGCTGGCGCTCGCCGTCCCGGCCGCCGTCGCCAGTCTTTCGATCATGCTCCACGACCGCGCGAGTGCGCTCGCCCACCGAGATGAGGTTCACCGATGACTGCATCCCTCACCCGCCGCGGCTTCCTCGGCGGGGTCGCCGCGACCGGCCTGGCCGCCGCCGGCTGCAGCGGCTCGCCCACCGGGTCGGCCGGCGGGCCGACGACCGTCGTCGTCTGGGACCGGGCCGGCGCCCATGCCAAGGCCCGCCAGGAGTTCTTCCAAGCCTGGAACGGAAAGGAGGGCGCCGAGCTCGGCATCACCGTCCAGTACGAGCCGCAGGCGACCGACAAGTACGAGGAGATCGTCCGGGTCGGCTTCCAGACCAAGCGGGCCCCCGACCTGTTCCACAGCCCCTCCTCCCAACTCGGGGCCTTCGTCGCGGCCGGCTGGGTCCTGCCGCTGAAGGACCTGGTGGACCAGGCGGTGCTGGACCGGGCCGCCCCGTACCACCAGAAGAACAGCGAGTTGGTCTGGGGCGGCCAGCCCTACGCGGTGCCGACCACGGCGTTCACCAACCGGATGGTGATCAACACCGACCTGTTCCAGCGGGCCGGCCTGGATCCCGAGGCCCCGCCGAAGACGTTCGCCGAGGTCCGCCGGGCCGCGGCGGCGATCACCAAGGCCGGCGGCGGCGACGCGTTCGGCATGATCATCCCGATCAAGGCGACCGGCTTCCGGCAGTGGAGCGTGGACATCCCGCTGATGGCCGGCGACGAGGCGCTGGCCCAGTTCGGCCTGTTCGACGCGGCGGCGCAGCAGTACGAGTCCGAGAAGTACGCGCCGATCATCGAGCTCTACCGGGCCATGATCACCGACAAGACCGCCTACCCGGGCGCGGCGACGCTGACCAGCGATGTGTCCGCGAACGCCTTCGGCAAGGGCGAGGCCGGCCTGTACATCACCAGCAGCGCGATCGTCTCCTCCCTGACCGACCTGAAGAGCAAGGTCTCCGCCGTGGCCGCACCGCTGCCGGTGCCGGACGGACAGCAGCTGGTCCGCTCCCCGATGAACGCCGGCTACCCGTACGCGATCTCGTCGACCAGCAAGAACCCGGAGCAGGCGGCGAAGGTGTTCGAGGTGATGGTCGGCGACGGCATCCAGGAGGCCCTGGCCGCCAAGGCCGCTCCGCCGATCAACGACGCGGTCTGGGACTCCGCCGCGATCAAGGACAACGCGTTCCTGCAACAGTTCCGGCCGGCCGATCTCGACCGCCAGTGGCCGAAGACGCCCGGCGGCCTGCTCCAGGTCGACGGCGAGAAGGTCGACCAGACGATCGAGAAGCTGCTGCTCGACCCGGCCGCCGACCTCGGGCCGGCGCTGGCTTCGATGCAGCAGCGGATGCAGGCCGCCTACGACGCCGCGGTGAAGAGCGGCGAGGTCGACCCGCAGGAGTTCCAGGCGTGACCCGGCCCAACCTCGTGCTGCTGCTGGCCGATCAGTGGCGCGGCCAGGACCAGGGCTGGCTCGACGACGACCGCGGCAAGGCCTCGGCAGTCCGGACACCGCACCTGGACCGGCTGGCCGCGACCGGTGCCGCGATCGCCGGCGGGCGGTCGAACGCACCGATCTGCGGACCCAGCCGGGCCAGCCTGGTCACCGGCTCGCTGCCGCACCGGCACGGCGTGGTCGCCAACGACCTGCCGCTGCCGCCGGACCTGCCGACCCTCGGCACGGCGCTCGCCGCGGCCGGCTACCGCACCGGCTGGATCGGCAAGTGGCACCTGGCCGGGCTGCCGCGGGACAAATGGGTGCCGCCGGCCGCGCGGCCCGGGATCGAGCACTGGGTCGGCGTCGACTGCTCCCATGATCACGTCGACGGGCACTACTACACCGGCCCGGACACCAAGATCGACTTCTCCGGGTACGAGCCGGAGGCGCACACCGACCTGGCGCTGGAGTTCCTGTCCCGACAGGGCTCCGACCCGTTCTTCCTCACCGTGTCCTACAACCCTCCGCACGATCCGTACGACTCGGTCCCGGACCGGCTCCGCTGCTACGATGCCGCCGCCGCGACCGTACCGCCGAACACCGCGGACACCGCCGAGCAGCGGGACACGCTGAGCCTGTACTGGAGCGCGATCACCGCGGTGGATGCCGAGCTGGGCAGGATCGTCGCCGAACTGGACCGGCTCGGGTTGCGCCGGGACACGATCATCGCCGTCAGCTCCGATCACGGCGACCTGCTCGGGGCACACGGCCTGCGGGCCAAGCAGAGCCCGTACGCGGAAGCGGTCCGGGTGCCGCTGGTGATCAACGGGCCGGGCATCCCGGCGTCCCGGCCGGACGGGCTGTTCGGGCTGACCGACCTCGCCCCGACGCTGCTCGGGCTGGCCGGGCTGTCGCCGGTCGGTGCCGACGGGCAGGACCTCAGTGATCGACTGCGGTCCGGGGGCCGGCTGCGGGACGAGGTGATCATCGGCAACTGGGTCAGCTGCGACAACGGCTTCGACCAGGGGATCGGCGAGTGGCGCGGCCTGGTCACCGAGGAGCTGACCTACGCGCGGAGCGTCGACGGCCGGCCCTGGCTGTTCTTCGACGACCGGTCCGACCCGTGGCAGCAGGACAACCTGGCCGAGGATCCGGCGGAGGCCGCCCGGGTGCGGCACTCCGACGCCCGGCTGAGCACGCTGCTGGCCGCGGCCGACGATCAGTTCCTGCCCGCGGACCGGCTGCTCGACCGGGTCGGCATGGTCGAGGCCTGGAACGCCCGTGAAGCCGCCCTGCGGGGCGACCGTGCCCGGCTGTTGCCGGCCCCGTGATCGAAAGGACACCCATGGCGGACCGGCCGAACGTGCTGTTCGTGATGACCGACCAGCAGCGCTTCGACACGATCGCCTCGCTCGGCAACCCCGACCTGGCGACCCCGAACCTTGATCGGCTCGCGGCGCGCGGCGCGATCTTCGACAACGCCTACTCGACCTGCCCGGTCTGCGTACCGGCGAGATACACCTTGCGCAGTGGCAGCGAGCCGACCCGGACCGGGATCTACGACAACACGGTGCCCGACGGTGCGCACGCCGCGATCCGGAACCGCTGCGGGCCCTACCTGGCCGAGGCGATGACGGGACTCGGCTACCGCACCTGGGGCGTCGGCAAGTTCCACACCACGCCCTGGGACGCGCCGGTCGGCTACCAGGTCCAGCGGCACAGCGAGGAACTGTACGAGACGCCGGCACAGCGCGGCGGCGATGCCTACGCGGCCTGGATCGCCGCCGAGCATCCCGAGTACGACTGGCTCGAGGCGCTGATGGGGGAGCGGACCGACATGTACTACATGCCGCAACTCAGCCCGCTGCCCGCCGACTGCACGGTCGAGGCGTGGGCCACCCGGGAGGCGATCGGGCTCCTCGATGCCGACGACGGCCGGCCCTGGTTCGGGTTCGTCTCCTACATCGGGCCGCACCCGCCGTTCGCCCCGCCGCTGCCGTACAACCGGCGCTACGACCCGGACCGGATGCCCGACCCGGTGCTCGGTGATCTTGCCGTCGATCACCTTGATCAACATCTGCCGTGGATGAACCACCTGGTCTACGCCGAGGACGTGGACCCGCACCGGGCCCGCGCGCTGCGGGCCCGCTACTACGGCGAGATCAGCTACATCGACGCCTGCATCGGCGACCTGCTGGACGCCGTCGAGCGAAGACCGGATGCGGACAACACCTTGATCTGCTTCTTCGCCGATCATGGCGACCTGCTCGGTGATCATCACGGCTGGCAGAAGGAGAGCTTCTTCGAGGCGGCGACCCGGGTGCCGTTCCTGGTCTCCTGGCCGGGCCGGATCGCGCCCGGTGATCATCGGCGGGAGCTGGCCTGCCTGACCGACCTGTTCGGGCTGGCGACCTCGGCGGCCGGGGCGCCGGAACTCCGCCAGGGCAGCGATCTGCTCGGCCTGCTCGACGGTACGGCAGCGCCGCGGGACACCTTGTTCGGCTATCACGGCCGGCCCGGCAGCCGCCGGTTCAAGGCGATGGTGCGGACCGGCGACCTGAAGCTGATCTGGCTCGCCAACGGGGGCCATCGGCTCCTCTTCGACCTCGCCGCCGATCCCGACGAGATCAAGCCGGTGCAGGCCGAGCGGGCCGGCGAGGCCGACCGGCTCACCGCCTTGCTGGCCGACCGGCTGCGGGAGGAGGGGATCGCCGACGCGTTCGACGGGGACGAGTTGCGGACGTTCCCGTACCAGGAATGGCCGCTGACCCGGATCCACCAGTTCGACCGGTCCCGCGGCGTCGTCGGGTTCGGCTGAGAACGGTCAGGCGACGACGAGCCCGATGATCATCAGGGCCGTGGCAAGGGCCGCGGTGATCGAACGGACGGTGTTGGCCGGCACCCATTCGCGGAGGTAGCGCTGCCATACCTCGGCGGCTTCGGGCGTGTCCGGGTCGACCGCGGCCAGGGCGTTGTTGCGGGGGACGTTGTAGGCGATCGTCAGCACCGGGTTGCCGATCAGATAGAGCAGGGCACCGATCAGGAACCACCAGCCGTGGCCCTGGCCGAGGCCGAGCACGCCGAAGATGATCATGACGATGCTGAGCAGTGCGGTGCCGAACAGCGCGATCATCAGCGGCGGCCGGACCGCCATCACGTTGACCGACTGCATCGCCCGTACCGCGGCCGGCGTCTCCAGCGCGGCGATCGCCTTGATGGCGAAGGTGGAGAAGGCGAAGAAGGCGCCGGAGACGATGCCGCTGCCGACCGCGGTCAGCACCGCGATGATGATCAGGGGCAGACTCGGGCCGAGCTCGAACATGGGTCCTCCGGGGCATCGACGGCGCGTTCGGATGAACCGTACCGCCGGAACCGCCCCGGGTCAGCCGCAGCGGTGGAAGTTGTCGATCCAGGCGTAGCCGCGGCCGGTCGTGCCGTCGTCCCAGCTGCGTACGGTCTCCGGGGCGAACACACTGTTGAGCAGCCACGGCGCCTTCTCCGGGCCCCAGTTCTCGGCCATCTCCGGGCCCTGCTTGTAGCCGTAGGTGCCGAGCGCGAACCGGCCGGTGTCGCGGAAGATCGCCAGCTGGTTGCAGACGTAGTTCTTGCGGCTCTCGTACCAGGGGCTGGAGGCGAGGAAGTCGTTCCAGGTCGCCTGGGGGAAGGGATCCTCGATGGCGAGGCCGATCACCTGCCAGACCTTCAGCCCGGCCGGCATGCCGTGCCGGGCCAGGAAGTCGGCGGGCGCGTCGTCGGTCAGGTGCGCCTTCCAGTGGTGCACCAGGGAGAACTCGGTGGCGAGGAATCGCTGATCGGGCCGGAGCCGGGCCAGGACGTAGTCGACGAACGGCCGGGAGTCCTCGATCCTGGGGATGTGCGGGTGGATGTCGACGCCGTGCAGGTCCGGCTGGCTCGCCGCGAACCGTACCCAGCGGTCGGTGGTGGGCGTCTGCTGCTCGGGCTTCTGCAGGTTGTTCAGCGCGCCGTAGTAGAGCTGGGTCGGGCAGTCCGGCCCGCACCGCTCCCGGCGGTCGTCGATCACTTGCCGGGCGATCTCCTCGTAGAACTCGTTCAACGTCTCGTTGCGGTCCTCGGGGCGGCTCTCGATGAACGGCTCGTTGCCGATGATCATGATGTCGACCCGGCCCATCATCGTGGCGAGCAGCTTCGCCACCCTGGCCTTCTCGGTGGCCAGCTCCGGACTGCCGGGGCGCGGGAACGCCCGATCACCGTACGGGAACTTCAAGGACAGCACGGTTCCGTAGCCGCGGTCCCGGGCCGCCAGCAGGTTGCGGATCCCCGGGTCGTCGGCCGGCGGCTGATCATCGGCCCACGGCATCGCGTAGAAGCCGCGCACCCACTGGGTGCGGCCGAGCTCCAGCTCGTCGAAGTTCAGCAGGGCCAGGCGTTCGTTGAAGTTCGCGCCCAGCGCGCCCTGCGGATCACGGGCGGCGGGCCCGCTGTCGTCGGGTCCGGTGGCCGCTGCGGGCGCGGCGCTCAGGGTCGAGGCCATCGCCAGCGCGAGGGCGGCGACCAGGACCGGGGTTCGTCGTGGGGTCGGCATGAAGATGGCTCCTTTGCTCGCTTCACGATCATGGACGGCGATGCTGCTAGGGCGATGTCTCCATCCGGCTCGCCGACGGGTTCTCCCGGACGTCGTCGCCGACCGGGTACATCGAGGTCATCCAGTGGTGGAAGTTGTCGCCCCGGTCCCGGAGCAGCCGGTAGAGCCGGGCGGTCAGTTCGTCGCGGATCCCGGCGAGTGCGGTGTCGGCGTAGCGGTTGTGCAGTTCGTCGGGGTCCACGGCGAGGTCGTACAGCTCGTTCACCGAGTCCGGATTGATCACCAGTTTGTACCGGTCGGTGCGCAGCATCCGTTGTGGATAAGGGAAGTGGTGGCCGTGGAACTCACAGACGATGTGGTCGTCCCAGACCGGGGACTCGCCTCGGACCAGCGGCAGCAGGCTGCGGGAATCGACCGCCGGGGACGGGTCGCAGCCGGCCAGCTCGAGGATCGTCGCGGTGCAGTCGGTCAGGCTGACGAACTCGTCGCAGACCTGCCCGGCCGGGCCGCCGGGGATCCTGATCAAGCCCGGTGTCCGGTAGATGTCCTCGTACATCGCCGGGCCCTTGTCGTGCAACCGGTGGGCGCCGGTGAACTCACCATGATCAGCGGTGAAGAACACGGCCGTCTCCTGATCGAGCCCGAGCCGGTCGAGGGCGTCCAGCACCCGGCCGAGCTGCTCGTCGATCATGGTCACATAGCCCCAGTAGGCGGCGATCAGCTTCCGGCTGTCGGCGGCCGTCATGGTGTCGAACGCCCAGTGGGCGCTGTAGTTGCGCTGCACCGGCGGCTTGCCCTCGAACGTCTCGGCCGCCGACGCCGGCAACTCGATCCGGTCGGGATCGTACAGATCGAAGTAGCGATCCGGCAGCACGTACGGCAGGTGCGGCCCGAAGAAGTTCAACGCCAGGTAGAACGGCCGGCCCTGGTCCGCGCGGTCGGCGGCATAGCGTTCCAGCAGTTCGATCGTCCGGGTGGCCAGGTAGGCCTCGAAGGTGGCCTCGACCGGCTGCTGCAGTCGCGCCGCCAGCAGGTTGCCCGGCCGCCCGTTCGGCATCGTGCCGCGCATCTCGTCGGTGATCTTGTGTTCGGGGTAGCCGTGCTCGGCCAGATAGGCCAGGTAGTCACCGATGTCGACCGGGTTGTGCCAGCCCGGCAGGTCGGGCCCGTCGAAGCCGAAGTCCTCGGCCGTGCGATGCGTCCCGGTGTGCCACTTGCCGATCAGCCCGCAGTTGTAGCCCCGCTCGCGGAGGGTCGCGGAGAAGCTGAAGCTGTCCGGCGGCAGGTCCTCCAAATAGCCGACGTTGCGTTCGGCGTTGGCCAGCAGCCGGTGCCGGAACGGTGCCTGGCCGGTGAGCAGGCTGGCCCGGGCCGGCGTACAGATCGCGGTCGGGGTGTACCAACGGTCGAACCGGGTGCCGCTCGCCGCAAGCCGGTCCAGGTTCGGCGTGGCGACGGTCGGGTTGCCGTAGCAGCCGAGGGTGTCCACCCGGTGCTGGTCGGTCATCAGGAAGAGCACGTTGGAGGTCACGACGCGGTCAGGTCCTCTGCTTCTCGATGATCATCGTCCGGCGTCGTACCGGCGACGGGGTAGTTGGCCAGCAGCGGCGAGGTGTGCAGCAGCGCGGCGACGGCACCCAGTGCGCCGTCCTCGTCGCCGAGCGACGCCGGCCGGACCCGCAGCTCCGACCCGGCCATCGACTGCAGCTCCCAGTTGATCATGATCCGGGCCTGGGCCAGCAGTTGCGGGGCGTGCTGGACGATCTCGCCGCCGACGACGATCTCGGCCGGGTTGAGCGTGACGGCCATGGTGCCGAGCACCCGGCCCAGGGCGTCACCGGCGTCCCGGAGCACCCGGTCCACCAGCGGATCGGCCCGTTCGACGGCGGTCCGGAGCTCGCTCAGCGAGGTGACCCGGGCGCCCAGTTCCTGGCACCGCGCCAGCACCGCCGGCACGGAGGCGATGGTCTCCAGACAGCCGCGTTTGCCGCAGCGGCAGTCCGGTCCGTCCAACCGCACCGAGACATGTCCCAGTTCGCCGGCGAAGCCCTCTGCCCCGGTCACCAGCCGGCCGCCGATCACCAGACCGCCGCCGATCCCGTCGGAGAGCCGGACGTACACCAGGTGATCGGTCTCGGCGCCGCCCCAGACCGCCTCGGCCAGCCCGGCCAGCCGGGTGTTGTTGTCGATCATGATCGGCACCGGGTACTGCTCCCGCAGCCGGTTCCGGACGAACTCGCTCGGCGTCGTCTCCGGATGATCCTCCGAGTCGAACGTCGGCATCCGCGGCGAGAACGGCCCCGGGAACCCGACCCCGATCCCGGTCAGCCCGGCGAGCTCAACGTCGGCGCGCCGGCCCAACTGCTGGAGCAGCTCCAGCGCCTCGGCCACCCGGGCCGGCCAGTCCGAGTCGCCGGGGTAGCGGCGGATCTCCGAGGCGACCATCCGGTGCGCGGCGTCGACGACGACGACATGCACGCGACGGTGCCCGAAGTCGATCCCGGCGAGCTGGCCGGCCCTGGGGTTGAGGGCCAGCCGACTGGCCGGCCGGCCGCGCCCGGCGGGTTGCCGACGCTCGTCGTCGGCCTCGTCGGGCGCCTCGTACTGGACGATCACCGCGCGATTCATCAGGTGGTGGGTGATGTCGGACATGGTCGTGCGCGAGATCCCCACCCGCTGCGCGAGCTCCGAGCGGCTCAGCGGCCCGAGGTCGCGCAGCGCCGCGATCACCCGTTCCTCGTGGTCGCGGCGCATCGGGTGCCCGCCGTCGTGGTTGCGCACGCGCCCACTGTAAGGCACCCCGACATTTCCGACAATCGATCAATCGTAAATAGCCGTCACTTATGTCAAGGTCATTGACAGATACCGTCAGGCGGCCCTACGGTCGGGGCATCGGCGTCGGTACGAACAAGGGGGTCCCCGATGAGCTACGTCCCGGACAGCTTTCCGAGACTCAGTCGCCGGCGGCTGCTCGGCACCGCGGCGGGACTCGCCGGTGCGACGATCGCCGGAACCGTGCTGTCCGGCTGCACCGGCAGCGGCGAGCCGGCCCAGTCACCGGCACCCGGCGGTGGCGCCAGCACCGGTGCCGTCCAGTGGTGGGACCACTTCCGGCCGCTCACCACGCTGTTCACCCAGCGGCTCTTCGAGCCGTACCAGCAGGCCCATCCGGGTGTGACCGTCAGCCGCCGCGAGATGGACGGACCGGCGCTCGGCCAGGCGTTGCAGCTGGCCCGCCGAAGCAGCCAGTCACCCGACGTCCATTCACTGGCCGGCCTGGACGGCAGCCCGGCGGCGCTCGTCGGGGCCGGCTGGTTCCAGCCGATCGGTGACTTCGTCGACCTCGAGGGCTCGCCGATCGCCGACCAGCTGCTGGACGGCATCCACCGGTTCGACGGCAAGGTCTACTCGTTCCCGCTGTTCAGCGGCCGGTGGCACGACGGCTCCCCCTGGCTGAACACGGCGCAGTTGAAGCAGGCCGACCTCGACCCGGAGCAGTCGCCGTCGAGCTGGGACGACTACCGGGCGGCCCTGCAGAAGCTGAAGCAGAGCCTTTCCGACAAGGCACACCCGCTCGTGCTGCCCGGCAAGGAACCCGGCTATCTCGGCGGCCAGGTGGAACGGTTCGCGATGGCCGCCGGCGGCGTCGGGGCGATCGATCCGCGGACCGGTGAGTACGCCTACGCCGGGCAGCCGTACCTCGACGCGTTCGAGTTCCTGCTCTCCCTGCAGCGCGACGGCCTGATCCATCCGGCGTCGCCGTCGATGAACACCCGGGACGCCCGGTCCCGCTGGGCGGCCGGCGAGGCGGCGGTCTACGCCTGGGGGCCGTGGTACATCGGCGGTCTCAAGGTGCAGGAACCGGAAGCGGTCGACCGGGGGATCGGGGTCTGGCGGATCGCCACCCCGGAAGGGAATCCGCCGACGATCTACAGCGCACCTCCCGGCGGCACGTTCTGGGTGTCGGCGCAGGCCAAGCTGCCCAAGCTCGCCGCCGACGTGATGTTCTCCATGCTCGACCAGGAGTTCCTGAAGAAGCTCGCCGGAGCGATGGACCAACCGCCGGTCCTTGATCAACTGGTCGCCGAGGCGGACGTCCATCCGGCCTACCGCGCCAACATCGCGAACATGACCGAGGACGTGAAGTTCGCGCCGCAGCCGCAGGTCCGCAACGTCGACGTCGCCAAGGCCCTGGTGGAGCAGCGGCCGGTCGACCCGGACCTCGGCGCGATCGCCCAGGCGGTGTTGACCGGAGCGACCAAGGACTACGCCGGCGCGCTGAAGACCCTGCAGGACTCGATGACGAAGGAGCGCGAACGGGCCGTCAAGGCGGCCGCCGGCAAGGGTGCCCAGGTCAGCCTCGAGGACTGGGTGTTCGCCGACTGGAAACCCGGAGAGGACTACCGGCCGTGACGGTGGGGACGACCGCCCCCAGGCTCACCGAGCCGCGAGCCGACGCGCCCGCCGGCTCCGGACGGCCGCGCCGGAATTCCTGGTGGAGCCGGTTGCGGCAGAGCTGGTGGATCTACCTCTTCCTGCTGCCCACGGTGCTCGGGTACGGCGCGTACACGGTGTATCCGCTGGTCGCGAGCTGGTGGTACGCGTTCCTGGACTGGCCCGGCTTCGCCCTGCGCGGCACGTTCATCGGGCTCGGCAACTTCGAGCGACTGCTGGCCGACGACCTCTTCTGGAGCGCCTTCCGCAACTCGCTGGTGTTCATGATCATCGGCGTGCCGCTGCGGGTCGGCGGCGCGCTGCTGCTGGCCCTGGTGCTGAACAGCCGGCGCACGCCGTTCCGCGGCTTCTTCCGGACGTTGATCTTCCTGCCGGTGGTGACCACCGGAGCGATCATCGGCGTCGTGTTCACGCTGATCCTGGACGCCGGCGGCCCGGTCAACCTGGCCCTGGTCCGGATGGCCCTGCTGGAGTCCCCGGTGAACTTCGCCGCCAACTCCGAGACCTCGCTGGTCACCGTGGTCCTGGTCTGGGTCTGGAAGTGGCTCGGGATCACCATGATCTACTGGCTGGCCGCGCTGCAGACGATCCCACCCGAGTTGGGCGAGGCGGCCCGGGTGGACCGGGCCGGTCCGGTGCGCGAGTTCTGGCACATCACGCTGCCGCTGCTGAGGCCGTTCCTGGTGATCATCACCTTGATCGACATCATCGGAGCTTTGAACGTGTTCGACCTCGTCACGACGCTGACCGGCGGCGGCCCGGCGTACTCCTCGGAGGTGATCGAGCTGTTCATCTACCGGACGGCCTACGAGGCGACGGTGCCGCAGCTCGGGTACGCCTCCGCGGCGGCGGTCCTGTTCGGCCTGCTCACCGTGATCCTGGCCGTCGCCCAGGCCGCCGGGATCCGGGCCGTCCGGCGGAGGCAGCCATGACCCTCCACCGCCCCCTGAGCCCGTCGAAGGGCCTGCGCCGGTCGAAGGGCCTGCGCCGGTCGAAGGGCAGGTGGCTGATCGGCGCCGCGCTGATGATCTTCTGCGCGATCTGGATCTACCCGTTCGTCTGGCTCGTCTCGGCCTCGCTGAAGCAGCAGCCGGAGATCTTCGGCAAGGGACTCTCGCTGCTGCCGGACCAGCCGGTCTGGGATAACTACGCCCGCGCCTGGTCCGTGGTCGGGTTCTCCGACTACATGATCAACACCGTGATCATCACCGTCGGCACCGTGCTCCTGATCGTGATCAGGAGCGCGCTGGCCGGCTACGTCCTGGGTCGCTGCGACTTCCCCGGGAAGAAGGGCCTGATTGCGATCTTCCTGATCACGTTCTTCCTGCCCGAGGGCTACACGATCATCCCGGTGACCCAGCTGACCGACCAGCTCGGCCTGCTGAACACCCACCTCGGGGTGATCTTCGGGCTCGGCGCCGGCGGCCACGTCGCGGCGACCCTGCTCTATGCCGGCTACTTCCGCAGCCTGCCCAGGGAACTCGAGGAGTGCGCCCGGATCGACGGCGCCGGCCCGCTGACGATCTTCTTCCGGGTGTTCCTGCCGCTGGCCTGGCCGGTCACCGCGACGGTGATCATCCTGCAGTTCCTGAGCGCCTGGAACGCCTACCTGCTGCCGCTGGTGTTCACCCTGAGTCAACCCGATCTACGCACCCTCGCGGTCGGCATGACCGCGTTCGTCGGCGAGTACGGTACGGACTATCCCGGGCTCGCCGCCGGTGCGGTCATCTCGCTCACCCCGGTGATCGCCGTCTTCGTCGCGCTGCAACGGCAGTTCGTCGAAAGCGTCGCCGGAGCCGTCAAGCAATGACCTGTTCCCGTGCCCTGAGCCTGTCGAAGGGCCTCGACCATCCGTACCCGCGAACCCAGGAGTCATGATCAACACTGCGAACATCGACACGGCGTCCATCGACCTCGGGACCCGGCCACTGGACCAGGCCATCGACCAGCAGATCTACGGCCACTTCCTCGAGCAGGCCTTCTACGGCAACATCGACGGTGGTGTCTTCGACGAGGGCTCGGAGTTGTCGATCAAGGAACCGGGACCGCTGCAGGGCTGCCGGGCCGATGTCCTGGAGGCCTGCCGCGAGCTCGGCGTGCCGGTGCTGCGCTGGCCGGGCGGCAATTTCACGTCGGCCTACTGGTGGCGCGACGGCGTCGGCCCGCGGGACTCCCGGCCACGCCGGCTCGAACTGGCCTGGGGCTCGGAGGAGTCCAACCGCTTCGGCACGCCGGAGTTCCTCGCCTGGTCCGAAGCGGTCGGCGCCGAGCCATACCTGGCCCACTCCTGCCGCAGCGTCGACGATGCCGTCCGCTGGGTCGAGTACACCAACCACGGCGGCGACACCGAGCTCACCCGGCTGCGTGCGGCCGACGGCCATCCGGACCCGTACCGGGTGCGTTACTGGGGTCTCGGCAACGAGGTCTACGGCCGGTGGCAGATGGGCCACCGCAGCCCGCAGCGCTACGTCGAGGACGCGCAGGAGCATGCCCGGTTCATGCGGAACGTCGACCCCGACCTCAGCTTCATCGCCGTCGGGCAGGAACGGGAGTCCTGGCTCGAACCGGTGGTGGCCGGTCTGGGTCAGCTGGCCGACTACTTCTCACTGCATCTGTACGGCGCCAGCCGGCATCTGATCGATCCGAGCCCGGCCGAGTTCGCGGCGGTCGTCGGCCAGGCCCTGTTCTTCGAGCAGGCCATCGTCGAGTTCTCCCAGAACGTGCACGGTCTGGCGGCCCGGCACCGGATCGAGCGACCGCTGGCGATCTCCATGGACGAGTGGAACATGAGGCACGTCGAGCCGCGCGGCTGGCCGGAGCCGCAGCCCGGCGACGACGGCGGTACGGCGCCGCGCGAACTGCCGGGGCAGACCGAGGAGACCCCGACCCGGGTCAACCGGACCAGTCCGCGCACCCTGGCCGATGCGCTCTTCTACGCCGGCGTGTTCCACGCGATGCACCGCGCTGCCCAGCTGCCGGTCCCGGTGACCATGGCGAACACGGTGAACCTGATCAACGCGAACGGGTTGATCAACGTCCGGCCGAACGGGTCGGTCCGGACGGCGACGTACCACGTCTGGGACCTGTACCAGAACCACTTCGGCGGGCGGCCGACCCGGAGTCAGGCCCGATGCGGCGCGACCTGGACCGACACCCGGCTCACCGACGCCCACCGCCGGCCGGACGGCCGGTTCTGGACACTGCCGCGCGCCGTGCCCGACCTGGACGTGTCGTCCGCGCTCACCGACGACGGCAGGTTGACGGTCGCGGTGATCAACCGCTCCGCGGACACCGACGTCACCGCGCAGCTGTCGGTCGACGGCATGGTCTCCTCCGTCCCCGATGCGGCCGAGCTGCGGACCATCGGCGCCGCCGAGTCGGATCTGTTCGCGATCAACACGATCGGCGACCCGGGCCGGGTCGTGCTCACCGAGCCGCGCCGGGTCACGCTCGAGGACGGCCGGATCAGCCTGCCGGCCCACTCGATCAGCCTGCTCACGCTGGCCGTGTAAGTCGCGCGCTGAGCCTGTCGAAGCGCTGGGCCTGTCGAAGCGCCGAGCCGGAATCTGGCCTGCCCTTCGGCTGGCTCAGGGAACGTGCTCCTAGGCGTCCCTGCCGGCACCGTACGTGCCGAGGCCGGTCTCGAGCAGGTCGAACGACCGGGCACCGTGCTCGCGCACTTCGTCGGCCACGCGCCGCAGCGACGCCCCGCCGAGCACGCGCCGGCGGACGTAGGCGACCAGGCTGCGGTGCACGCCGACGACGGTATGGGCGACCACCGCCGCAGTGAACGGGTCGTCGCCGCCGTCCTCGTCGTTGAGGACGGCCGCCAGGTCCTCGGTGTAGCGGGCGAAGGCTCGCTGCTCCCGATCGAGCAGCGCGGGGCTCTCGCTGATCACCCGCAGGGTGGTCTCCAGCTGGGCCTTCGCGGTGGTCCCGTTGCCGTCCGGCTGGGCCAGCAGACCCCTGCTCTGCAAGAGGAACTCGCGGGCCGCCGCGAGCGGCGCGGTGCCGGCGGCCCGGTCCCGTACCGCGGCGATGAGTTGATCACCGAACGACTCCAGCGGCGCGTAGAACAGGTCCTCCTTGGTCCGGAAGTAGTTGAACAGCGTCGCCTCGGACACCTCGGCCGCCCGCGCGATCTCGGCCACCGTGACCTGCTCGAAGCCGCGATCGCTGGCCAGCCGCCAGGCGGTCTCGATCAACCGGGCCCGGGTCTGTTCCTTCTTCTGCTCACGAAGTCCCACGAGGGAAATCTAACACCAAGTTTGGCGTTGCACCAATTTTAGAGTTACTCTAGGTTTGGAGTACGCGAGCGAAGGAGTGAGGACGATGAGTGGGATCAAGATCAGCATCAGCCTGACCAACCAGACCTGGCCCGACGGTCCGACCGGGCTGCGGGACAACCTGATCAAGGTCGCCGAAGCGGCCGACCGGGCCGGCATCGACACGGTGTGGGTTCCGGATCACCTGCTGCAGGCCGATCCGACCGTCTCCGCCGACGCGACCGACATGCTGGAGGCGTACACGACGCTCGGGTTTCTGGCCGCGCGGACCGAGCGGGTCCGGCTCGGCGCAATGGTCACCGGGGTGACGTTCCGGCCGCCGGCGTTGTTGATCAAGGCGGTGACCAGCCTCGACGTGCTGACCGGCGACCGTGCCTGGCTCGGCATCGGCGCCGGCTACCACGGCGAGGAGGCCGACCGGATGGGGCTGCCGATGGGCCCGGTCGCCGAGCGGTTCGAGCGGCTGGAGGAGACGCTCCAATTGGCGTTGCGGATGTGGCGCGATGATCAGTCCCCGTTCGAGGGCCGGCACTATCGGCTGTCCGCGCCGATCGGCCATCCACTCCCGCTGGGGTCCCGTCCGCCGATCCTGATCGGCGGCGACGGGGAGAAGAAGACATTGCGGCTGGTGGCGCAGTACGCCGACGCCTGCAACCTGTTCGACATGCCGGACGGCGGCGTACGGCTGCGCCACAAGCTCGGGGTGCTGGCCCGACACTGTGCGGACCTGGGTCGGCCGTACGGGGAGATCACGAAGACGCTGGCCACGCGGCTGGGCCCGGACGAGACCGCCCGGGAGTTCGTGGGGCGGGTGCGCGATCAGGCGGCGCTCGGGATCGACCACGTCGGGCTGGTGATGTCGCAGGCCTGGACGCCCGAAACGATCAAGGTGCTGGCCGCTGCCGTACCGCAGTTGGCCGAGGTGGAGCCGAATCGGGAGCCGCCGGAGCCGCCGGCCTGAGTCGTAGCCAGGGATCGGCGATCCCTGGATCGAAGGGGCCTTGGCCGCCGTCGCGCCCGTACCGAAGCTTGAGGTGAACCGGCGGAAGGGCCGCCGGCGGCGAAGGACGGAATCGGAATGACGGACAGCAAGCTCGCCTTGATCACCGGTGGCAACCGCGGCCTCGGCCGGGCCGCGGCCCTGGCCCTGGCGGCCGACGGGGTCGACGTGATCATCACCTATCGCAGCAACGCCGACGAGGCGACCGCCGTGGTGGCCGAACTGGAACAATCGGGGCGACGGGCCGCGGCGTTGCGGCTGGACACCGCCGACGTCGGCGCGTTCGCCGGGTTCGCCGATGATCTCCGGTCCCGGCTGGCCGCGTGGCAGCGGACCGGGATCGACTACTTGATCAACAACGCCGGCCACGCCGCCACCACCCGACTCGGCCAGACCACCGTGGCCGATGCCGATCTGCTCTACGCGGTGCATGTGAAAGGCGTCTACTTCCTGATCCAGACCCTGGCGCCGATGATCAACGACGGCGGAGCGATCCTCAACCTGTCCAGTGGGCTGGCCCGGTTCGCCGGCGACGGCTGGACCCTGTACGGCGCGATGAAGGGGGCCGTCGAGGTGATGACCCGCTACCTGGCCAAGGAGCTGGGTCTGCGCGGGATCCGGGTCAACGTCGTGGCGCCAGGGCCGGTCGCGACCGACTTCGGCGGCGGTACGATGCGCGACGACGACCGGGCCCGGACCTTCATGGCCGGGCAGACCGCGTTCGGGCGGGTCGGCGAGCCGGACGACATCGGCCGGCTGATCGCGGCCGTGCTGTCGGACCGGACCGCCTGGGTCACCGGTCAGCGGATCGAGGCGTCCGGCGGGATCCTGCTCTGACCGCCGGGCACCGTACGGGAGAGGATCGAGGCATGGACCGGGCCCAGCTCGCCGACTTCCTGCGCAGCCGCCGCCTCGCGCTGCAACCGGAGGACGTCGGGCTGCCCCGCGGCTCGCGCCGGCGGACGGACGGTCTGCGGCGGGAGGAGGTGGCCCTGCTCAGCGCGATGTCGACCGACTACTACACGAGGATCGAGCAGCGGCGCGGTCCGCAGCCGTCCGAGCAGATGCTGGCGGCGATCAGTCGCGGCCTGCGGCTCAGCCTCGACGAACGCGATCACCTGTTCCGGCTTGCCGGTCACCAGCCGCCGGCGCGCACCGCCCGGTCGGAGCACGTCAGCCCCGGTCTGATGCGGGTGCTGGACCGTCTCGCCGACACCCCGGCGCAGGTGATCACGTTGCTCGCCGAGACCCTGGTGCAGACTCCGTCGGCCGTGGCGCTGCTCGGCAACCAGACCGGCTTCACCGGATTGCGGCGCAGCCTGATCTATCGCTGGTTCACCGAACCGGAGGCGCGCCGGATCTATCCCGCCGAAGATCATCCGCTGCACTCCCGCAACTTCGCCGCCGATCTGCGCCGGGCCTCGGCACGGCTGCCGGACGACCCGACGGTGCAGCGGATCGTGTCCGACCTGAGCGCGACGAGCCCCGAGTTCGCCGACCTGTGGGCGGCCCACGACGTCGGTCCGCGTCACGACGAGAAGCGGATCCAGCACCCCGAGCTCGGGGTGATCAATGTGCAGTGCCAGCACCTGCACGACGATCACCAGTCCCATTCCCTGCTGATCTTCACCGCCACCCCGGGCACCGAGGACGCCGAGAAGCTCCGCCTCCTCAGCGTCCTGGGCGCCCAATCCCTCTCCTGACCTCCGCCCGCCCGGCGGCGAAGAGGGAGTTCGTCGCTTGTTCCGGCAGGGGGTGGCTGTTCGGTCGGTGGCGGTGCGCGGCAGAGATGAGGGGAGTTCGCCGCGTGTTCCGGCAGGGGTGGCTGTTCGGTCGGAGCCGGCCGCGCGGCAGAGGGTGAGGGGAGCCCCGTGTGTCTCGGCGGGGGTGGCTGTTCGGTCCCTGCCGCCCGAGCGGCAGGGAGGACGTGGTTCGTCGCGTGTTCCGGCGGGGTGGCGGGTCGGGTCGGAGCCGGCCGCTCGGCAGGAGGTGGGATGTCGCCGCGTGTTCTGGCAGGGGTGACTGTTCGGCCGGCGCCGGGCCGCGTGTTCTGGCAGCGGTGGCGGGTGGTCTCGGAGCCGGCCGCTCGGCACAGAGGTGGAGAGCTGGCCGCGCGGTCCGGCTGGGGTGGCGGGTCGGGTCGGATCCGGCCGATCGGCAGAGAGGTGGGGAGGTCGCCGCGCGTCCCGGCAGGATCGGTCGGTCGGATCGGAAGGTGGGTGCAGCCGGGTTGATCGGCGAGGCCCACGCGCGGGAAGCGCCGTGGGCTGGCGGTGCGGGCTGGGTCGGCGGCGCCGAGGCAGACGGGCACGGGACGACGCCGCAGGGATGAGCCCACATCGGCGTGGAGCGTCTCAGCGAACCACGAGAATGAGCGTTCCTCTCTCGCCGCCTCTCGCCGCCTCTCGCCGCCTCCCGGCGCGCCGAGTGTGACGATTCGTATCTGTGAAATCGATTCCAAGTGTTCGCAACGTCACTCTCGATGACGGTCTGGCGTCACGGTTCTGCTGGCGCGGGGCGATGGGGCCGGGGTGGGTGACCCGGGTCGTGGGCACGGCGGCTGCGGTTTCTTCGCGCGGTGCCAGGGCAGCGAGACGCCGGCGCGATCCGGCCCTCGCCTCGCTCGCGTTCCGTGGCGAGGAGGGGTCAGTGCCACTGGGGTTGAGCGGGGAGGCTCCTGCGCGGGGCGCGAGGGCCGGTGGTGTAGGGCGCGGGCCGGCGGTGTGGGGCGCGGGGTGGGTCGACGGCGCCGGGCGGGGTTGTCGCGGGCCGGTGTTGGGGGCGTTGGCCGCTGGTGCGGGGCGCGGGCCGGCGGTGCGGGCGCGGGGTGGGTCGACGGCGCTGGGCGGGGTTGTCGCGGGCCGGTCGTGTGGGGCGCGGGATGGGGTCGACGAGGCTGAGCCGAGAGTCGCGGGTCGGTGATGTGGGTCGACGGCGCCGGTCGGGGTTGTCGCGGGCCGGTCGTGCGAGGCACGGGATGGGGTCGACGGCGCGGGCCGAGAATCGCGGGTCGACGGCGTGGGGCGAGGCTGCGGGCCGGGGGCGAGTCCAGCTAGCCGCCGGACGGACCTTCCTGGCGTCGGACGGCGCGGCGCGCGAGGAGCAGGTAGCCGACGAAGCCGATGATCAAGGCAGCGGCGACGCCGAGGTTGGCGCCGGCCCAGGCTCCTTCGCGGCCGCCGAGCGGGCCGAGCAGGTAGCCCTGCCAACCGAGCCAGGGGGCGGCGGCGTTGGTGACCAGGCCCCAGCCGATCACGGTGCCGGCAGTGATCAGGATGATCGGGGCCGGCCGGACGTCACCATAGCGGCCGTCGGTCCGGTACAGATCGGCTTCGGCGTAGTCGGTGCGGCGGAGGGCGATGTCGGCGAGCATGATGCCGCACCAGGCCGCGACGGGTACGCCGAGCGTGATCAGGAAGCCCTGGAAAGGGCCCAGGAAGTCGCTGGCGACGAAGACGATGTAGATCGAGCCGATGATCATCAGCGTGCCGTCGATCCCGGCGGCGACCCAGCGCGGCACCTTCAGCCCGGCGCTGAGCAGGGCCAGGCCGGACGAGTAGATGTCCAGCACCGCTCCGCCGACCAGCCCCAGCACGGCGACGATCGCGAACGGGATCAGGAACCAGGTCGGCAGCAGGGTGGTCAGGGAACCGATCGGGTCGCCGGCGATCTGCTCGCTGAGCGCCGGCGACGAGCCGGCCAGCAGGACACCGAAGATCAACAGCAGGACCGGGGCCAGGGCCGCGCCGAACGTCGTCCAGCCGACCACCGCGGCGCTGTTCGCGGAGCGCGGCAGGTAGCGGGAGTAGTCCGCGGCGACGTTGACCCAGCCGAGCCCGAAGCCGGTCATCATGAAGACCAGCCCGCCGATCACCTGCGGCACGGCGCCGGCCGGCAGCGAACCGACGGCGGCCAGGTCCACGTGGCTCAGCACCAGGACGGCGTAGACCACGGTGAGGACGCCGGTGACGACGGTGATCAGGACCTGGAGCCGCATGATCATCGTGAACCCGAACACGCCGCTGACGAAGATCAACGCCGCGACCACGATCAGGGCGACGATCTTGGTCGCGGTGCCGCCGTGCCAGCCGAGGGCGGTGAACACCGTCGAGGTCGCCAGGACCGCGAGCGAGGTGAGCGCGGTCTCCCAGCCCACCGTGAGCAGCCAGGAGATCACCGCCGGCAGCCGGCTGCCGCGGACCCCGAACGCGGCCCGGGTCAGCACCATCGTCGGCGCCGAACCGCGTTTGCCGGCCAGCGAGATGAATCCGCAGAGGGCGAACGAGACGATGATGCCGATCACACCGACGGCGATCGCCTGTCCCGCCGAGATGCCGAAGCCGAGCACGAAGGCGCCGTAGCTGATCCCGAACACGGACACGTTGGCGCCGAACCAGGGCCAGAACAGGCCCCGCGGACGCCCGGCCCGCTCGTCCTCGGCGATCGGATTCAGGGCATTGGTCTCGATCCCTCCGAAGACCCGGGCCGCCCGGCCGCCCGGATCCGCCGGGTCGCCGAGATCGGATGGTGCGGAGTCCGTCATCCCATGATCATGACATGCGCGGACCCCGATCGGCGCCCGTCCGGCCGAGGTCAGCGAGGCTGCGGTGGGGGAGGGTTGCGGTAGTCGTCGTACATCCGGTCCACCTGGCGCCGCCACTGCAGGACCTCGTCCCGATAGCGGGTCAGGTCGTCGGCGGGGATCGTCTCGGCCAGGTTCCTGGTCTCGCCGGGATCCGCGGCCAGGTCGAACACCTCGTCCGGCCGGTAGCCGTAGTGGTGGATGTACTTGAGCGAGCCCTCGATCCGGGCCAGGCACCTGGCCTCCTCGAAGCAGCTGATCATGACCGGCGGCCGGGCCGCCCGGCTCAGCAGCGACGCCGACCGGTACGTGCCGCCGCTGATCGAGTAGCCGAGCAGGTCGGTCACGGTGGGCAGGATCGCCGGGTGCTGCACCGGGGTGGTGATCCGTTCCCCGCCGGCGAACCGCTGCGGGTCGTGCACGATCAGCGGGATCTGGACGCCCTCCTGATAGATCGTGTTGTCGTGCTGGCGCAGCTTGTGCTCGCCGAAGCCCTCACCATGATCACCGGAGATCACGAAGATCGTGTCGTCGTAGAGCCCGAGGTCCTTGAACTGCTGGATCACCTTGCCCACAAAGCGATCCTGGTATCGCAGCCCGTTCAGGTAGTTGTTCAGCTCGGGGTCGTCGGCGAGCTGTTCGGTCTCGAACCCGTCCGGCATCGCGTAGTCGTGGTGGGCGGTGACGGTCAGGTAGCCGAGCAGGAACGGCCGGCCGGGATCGCGCTCGATCCAGTCGCGGCTCGGCGTCAGCATCACGTCGTCCTCGTAGCCGAAGTAGTTGGCCGTCGAGAACTCGTCGGTCGGCAGGTCCTCGGTGCCGGCGAAGTCGTCGAAGCCGAACTGGTTCGTGATCACCTCGCGGCGCTGGTCGTACGTCTCGGTCGCGGACTGGAAGAAGCCGGTCCGGTAGCCCTGCTCGGACAGCAGTTCGGGCAGGCAGCGCCCGGCCACGCCGCGGCCCTCCGGCTCCTCGAGCCCGGACTCGCTGTTCCTGGTGTCGAACGGCGGCTCGATCCCGCAGTACGTCGCGGTCAGCGACTTCGACGTGTGCGGCATCACGGCGTACGCGTGCTCGGCGACCAGACTGGGCTCGGCCAACGCGGCGAGGTTCGGTGTGATCGACGGGTCCGCCGCGTACGGGGCGGTCGAGATCGCCCGCTGCGACTCGAGGGTGATGATCACCACGTTGCGGCGCTCGGCCTTCGGACCGGCGACCAGCTTGGTGCCGACCGGCGGGCTGATCGTGTCCGGCTCGGGCAGGTCGGCCGGTCGGGTGGCCGCCCGGTCGTCCAGGCCGCTCAGCCCGACCGCCAGCACCGGCGTCCGGGAGAAGTAGCTGGGCGATGACGGCCCGCTGTAGACCGCGCCGAGCAGCAGCGCCAGGGTGAGCACCGCCGCGGCCAGCGGCGGCCGGCGGGATCCGGCGCCGCGACCCTCGGCCCGGCGGGCGAACAACCGCAGCATCAGCGCCGGGCCGGCGACGGCGTACCCGATGGCGGACAGGAGCAAGATCACGATCGCCGGCTGCAGTTCGGCGGCGATCAGCCCGGAGATCTCGCCGGCGGAGTCGACCGCCGAGGTGAGCCGCTTCAGCGTCAGCGGCGAACCCGTCCGCAGGTAGTAGACGTGGAAGGCCGTGGTCACCGCGGCGACGATGATCGCGGAGCCGTGCATGGTGAAAAGGGCGACCGGACGGCCGAACCGGAGCCGGCCCAGGGTGGCGAAGATCACCATCCAGGCCAGCCCGAATCCCGTACCGAACAACAGATCCGAGCTGAGCTGGTCGAGCAGCGCGATCGGTCCCGGCAGCTCGCCGCGGTCCGCGATCCGGATGATCTTGAGGACGATTCCATACCCGGCGAGCGGGATCAGCAGGGCCGCCAGATAGGCGGCGGTACGGCGATCGAGGAACCAAATCCGGGAGGAGATCGGGTGATCGTCGGCGGCGGTAGAAGGGCTCGTCGGCTCGGCGGTCATCGTTCGTACGATACCTGCCGGACGCGAACGGTTCGCCCGGCGGTCACCCGGCCGACGGTCGCCGTTCGCTCGGGCGCAAGATCAAGAACGCGGCCGTGATCAAGATCACCAGGCCGAGCAGGGCTGTCGTCGAGGCGATCAGGTTCTGCACCGGCGACCAGGTGAGCTCGACGTCCGCGCCACCCGGCAGTTGCTTGTACGGGGCGATGACGATCCACCCGACGAACACCCAGCCGATGATCTGGAACCACAGCGGCAGTCCGCGGACCCGGCCGACCTGCCGCGGCAGCAGGGGCCCGGCCAGGCAGAGCGCGATCGGCACCACCCACACGAAGTGGTGGCTCCAGGAGACCGGCGAGGCGAGGAGCCCGGCCAGTCCGCACAGCGCCACCGCGAACCCGGTCATCCCGCGGCGGTGCCAGAGCAGACCGACCCACGCCCCGAGCAGCGCGACGACGGCGCACGCCGCGAGCGCCAGCAGTTGGCTGCCCCGGCCGATGCCGAGCACCCGGACCACGTCGGCCATCACGGACTGGTTGGTGAAGTAGACGAAGCTGTTGCCGAGCCCGGTGTCGCCGTGGGCCAGCCGGCCCCAGAAGTCCAGCGAGGTCGCCGGGACGATCGCGGCGGCCGCCAGGGTGAGCGCCGCCGCGGAGCCGATGCTGACCAGCCCGGCCCGGCGCTCCGGATCCAGCCCGCGTCGCCCGGCCCCGAGCAGCATCAGCCAGAAGATCGCCGGAGTGAGCTTCACGGCGGCGGCCAGCCCGGTCAGCACCCCGGGCGGCAGCAACCGTCGGCCGGGCAGGATCCGCGGGCCGGGCACCAGATCGAGCACGACCAGGGCGACCAGGAAGATGCCGACCTGGCCGAAGCTCAGGGTCTGGTTCACCGGTTCGGTGATGAAGATCGTCGCCGCCCCGACCAGCGCCAGCCGGGTCCCGCTCAGGCCGAACCGGTGCAGCACGGCGAGCACGGCCAGCACGCCGCCGATCGTCCAGACCACCTCGACCAGGGCCAGCGGCAGCAACGCCATCGGCACCGCGAGCAGGGCGGCGATCGGCGGGTAGAGGAACGGCAGCGATCCGGGCAGGTGGTACGGATCGCCGCCGTCGAGCAGCGTCTGACCGGCCAGCCGGTACACCTCCAGGTCCACCATGACCGGATCCCACGGGAACAGGGTGCCGCCGCGGAACGTGGTCGAGCCGACGTAGAGCCCGATCAGGATCGCCGGCAGGCTGATCAGGAACCCGGCCAGCAGCCGGCGCGGAGTCAGCGGGGGTCCGGGCTCCGGGTCTGTGAACGGGTTGGCCCAGCGGTGGCGGCGGCGGCCGGAACTCGTCCCGTTCGACGTCGGCGTCGCAGATCTACGCGTGGACGGACCCATGGGCTCGATCTAACCAGTTGTCGCCGCGGCCCGCGGGGACGGTGGTCAGGTCAGCCGGGTCCACGTGACCGGGAACACCGTTGACCTCAACTTCACTTCAGGTCGCACCGTGGTGGGCATGAGAGCGATCAGACTTCATGCCTTCGGCTCCCCGGACCAGCTCGTCCTGGACGACCTGCCCGACCTCGAACCGGCGCCCGACCAGGTCCGGGTGGCCGTCGCGGCGAGCGGGGTCCACCTGCTCGACGCCGTGCTGCGACGGGGCGAGACGGGCGGACCGATGCCCCCGCCGGAGCTGCCCACGATCCCCGGGCGGGAAGTGGCCGGACGGGTGGACCGGATCGGCGCGGCAGTCGACCCGACCTGGCTCGGCCGCCGGGTGGTCGCCCATCTCGGCCTGGTTCCCGGCGGGTACGCCGAGCAGGCGGTCACCACGCCCGACCTGCTCTACGACCTCGACGCGCTAGGCGGCCCGGTGTCGGCCACCGACGCGGTGGCTCTGGTGGGGACCGGCCGGACGACGGTCGGGGTCCTCGGCAAGGCGGCGCTCGGACCGGAGGACACGGTGTTGATCCCGGCCGCTGCGGGCGGGATCGGCTGGCTGTTGGTCCAGGCAGCCCGCGCTGCCGGGGCCGCCGTGATCGCCGCGGCCGGCGGCCCGGAGAAGCTGGACCGACTGCGTGCCCTGGCGCCCGACGAACTGGTCGACTACAACGCGCCGGACTGGCCCGAGTCGGTACGGAAGCCACCGACCGTCGTGCTCGACGGCGTCGGCGGCGAAGTCGGCCGGGCGGCGTTCGAGCTGCTCGCGCCGGGCGGCCGGTTGATCATGTTCGGCTACTCGGCCGGCTCGGCGACCCGGTTCGACAGCGACGAGCTGGTCGCCCGCGGCCTGACCGCCTCCTGGGGTTTCGGCTTCCGTCCGGGGACCGGGCCGACCGCCCTGCGCCCGTACGTGGAGGAAGCGCTGCGCCGGGCCGCCCGCGGTGAATGGCAGCCACTGGTGAGCCCATACCCGCTGGCCGAAGCGGCCCGCGCCCACGCCGACCTGGAGCAACGCCGAACCGTGGGCAAGGTCGTCCTGACCTGACCCCCCGATTTTCGCCGACCGGTCACCAAAGCAGCGGTTCTGGCGGCGTGTCGCTGCAGGAGTGACCGGTCGGCGTGTGGGGGCGGGCTTCGGACCGTGCGCCGGGACCGGTGCCTCACGATCCCGTCGTGCTCCCGCCATGTAGCGCGAAGTGCTATAGTGCATTTTGCACTATGAAGAGGAGGGGCGATGGCGCGCGGTGCGGATCTGGTCGGGCTCACGGTGCTGGCGATGCTCTCGGTGCGGGACAGTCACCCGTACGAGCTGCAGCGGTTCATCGTGGCGACCCACAAGGACTACGTGACCGGGCTGCCGCGCAGCCTGTACCACGCGGTCGAGCGACTGACCCGCGACGAGCTGATCGAGCCGGCCGAGACGGTCCGGGACGGGCGGCGCCCGGAGCGGACCGTCTACCGGATCACCGACGAGGGCCGTGGCCAGCTGGCCGGCCGGCTGCGGACCTTGATCGAAGTCCCGGACCTGGACCGGCGGACGTTCGTGGCGGCCGTCTCGCTGCTCGGCGCGCTGCCGGCCGCGACGGCGCGGCAGTCGCTGCGGACCAGGGCCGCGACGATCACCGGCACCGTCACCGGGCTGGCCGAGCAACTCACCGCCCTGCGCGGCGAGGGACTGCCGGACGTGGTGCTGCTCGAACTCGAGTACGAACGCGCCGTGCAGCAGGCCGAACTCGACTGGATCGGCACCGTGCTGGACCGGATCGAGCGCGGCGAGCTCGACTGGGCCGGCACCGTGCGGCTCGACCTCCTCGACGACGTGCTCCGCGAACCGGAACCAGAATCAGGGAGAACCTCATGATCAACACCGCCGAACCCGTCCACCAGCTGTTGCACCGGCTGACCGACACCTGGAATGCCGGCGACGCCGCCGGCTATGCCGACCTGTTCACCGAGGACGCCGACTACATCACCTTCTTCGGTCTGCGACTGCGCGGCAGGACCGCGATCGAGGAGGGGCACCGGGAGCTGTTCCGGATGCCGATCAAGCTCGAGCCCTACCAGGGTGAGGCGGACATCAGGTCGCTGGCCGACGGCGCGATGTTGATCATCGCCGGCGGTTCGTCGACCGTCGACGGCAAGCCCGACCCGACTCGCGACTCGGTGATCAGCCTGACCGCCGTGCAGACCGGCGAGGGCTGGAGGTTCGCGTCGTTCCAGAACACGAGGGTGTCGGATCCCCGTGGCTGAACGGAAACTCCTGGCCGAGGTGGCCGGGCGGATCGACGCGCCGATCGACCAGGTCTGGCCACTGCTCCGGGACAACATCGCGGCCACCGAGACCGACGGCTACACGGCGGCTCACCAGGGCGGCTGGTGGTACCGCGGCGAGTGGTCGGCCGAACCGGACGGCACCGCGACCATGATCATCCACCGGGTCTACAACGTCGCCGAGTGGCTGCGCTGGGGCGTGCCGCTGGCGAACCGCTTCTTCCTCGGCTTCCGGGAGTCGACCCGATCCGGGTTCGAGCAGGGGATCGCCGAGGCGGCCCGTCGCCTCGGCACCACGTCCCGGCTGGTCGACCTCGGTCAGCTCGCCCGATAGGTCCAGTCGCCGCCGAGCAGGGTGCCGTACACCGGCATCGCCCGGAGCTGCTCCGCGGTCGCGGTCAGCGGATCCAGCTCGGTGATCACCAGATCGGCCGGATCGCCCGGCCGGACGGCGGCCCGGCCGTCGGTCGAGGCGTTCAGTGCCTCGGTGACGCCGATCCGCTGCTCCGGGTGCCACGGCGGCTCGGCTCCGGCGGTACGGTGCACGGCCGCGGCGATCGTGATCCACGGGTCCAGCGGCGACACCGGCGCGTCCGAACCCAGCCGCAGGGTGGCACCGGCGGCCAGCAGGCTCGCGAACGGGAAGGCCCGGCCGGTCCGGCCGGCCCAGTGCCGGTCGGCGACCGCCCGGTCGGTGATCAGGTGGTCGGGCTGCACGCTGGCGATCACGCCCAGTTCGGCGAAGCAGGGCAGGTCCTCGTCCCGGAGCAGCTGGGCGTGCTCGATCCGGCCGCGGCTGCCGGTGGCCCGGAAGGCCCGCAGCGCAACGGAATTCGCGCGGTCGCCGATCGCGTGCACGGCGCTGTCCAGCCCGGCCGCCGCCGCCTCGGTGATCATGGCGGTCAGCGTCGCGAGGTCGTACTGCAGGATGCCGTGATCATGATCATCGGCCGGCTCCGGGTAGCGGTCCCAGCAGGCCGCGGTCCGGGTGTTCAGCGAGCCGTCGGTCATGATCTTGTACGGGCCGAGGGTGAGCAGCCCGTCGCCGTCGGGCAACGCCTGTCCGGTGCGCAGCCCGAGCCGGGCCGCGTCGGCGAGTTGCGGGGGATAGACGCCGCACTCGACCCGGAGGGACCGGATCCCGGCCGCGACCCGGCGCGACCAGACGGCCAGGTTGTCCTGGAACTCCAGCTCGACGATCCCGACCACGCCACGGGCCGCCGCGGCCAGCGCCGCTTCCGCGATCTGATCGTCGGAACGTTCCTCGTCGCCGTCGCGGAGCTGCTGCAGCACGGCGAACGCCGGGGTCTCCCGGACCAGGCCGTCCAGGGTCGGCTCGAGACCGTACCGGCGGAAGGCGGTCGAGTTCAGCCAGACGCAGTGCAGATCGTTCGACGCCAGCACCACGACGGTGTCCGGCGGTGCGGCCCGGTCGAGTGCGGCCAAGGTCGGCTGGTCCGGCCAGGCGGCGTCCCGGAAGCCGTAGCCCGTGATCACGGCCGGTGCGTTCGCGGCCCTGGCGGCGACCAGGTCGACCACCGCGGCCGCTGACCCGGCGCCGGTCAGGTCGAGCCGACGCCGGGCCGCGGCCCAGTGATCGAAATGGACATGGTGGTCCCACAGCCCGCGGAGCAGGAACCGGCCGTCCAGGTCGATGATCTCGGCTCCGGCAGGATCACCGCCGACCCGGCCGTCGGTGATCACCAGATCGACCGGGTCCGCCGAACCGACCAGCCGCACCCGGCGGAGCAGCAGCGGGCGGCTCACTCCAACCAGCCGCTGATCGTCCGGCCCACGCCGGACTCCTCGTTGCTGGGCACCACGGTGAGGTCGAGTTCGAGCAGCAAGGGGTGCGCGTTGCGCATCGCGTGCGGACGACCGACCGTCGACAGCAGGTCAAGATCATTCGGCATGTCACCGAACGCCGCGACGTCGGCCAGCGGGATGGCCAGGTCGGCGCAGACCTCGGCCAGCATCGAGGCCTTGCTGACCCCGAGCCGGCTGATCTCGATCAGGCGGGACCCGGGCAGCGACGAGTGGGTCACGGTCAGCAGGTCACCGACCAGCTCGGTGGCCGCGACCGCCAGCTCGTCGGAGCTCTTCGACGGGTGCCGCAGCAACACCTTCACATGATCACCGCCGACGGCCAGTTCGTCCGCCGGGCCGACCGTCACCGCGGGATCCGCGGCACTGTCATCGGTGAGCAGATAGCCCGGCTCGTACCCGAAGCGCTCGCCCTCCTCGAACGCGAACCTGGAGCCCGGCAACGCCTCCCGGAGCACCTGGACCGCCTTCAGGGCCAGGGATCCGTCGATCGTGTGGGACCTGGCGATCCGTCGCTCCGTGACGTCGTACAGGACCGCGCCGTTGCTGGCGATCACCAGCGGGTGGATGCCCGGCAGGTCGCTGATCACGTCCAGCCACCGGATCGGCCGGCCGGTCGCGAAGATCACCGGAATGCCGGCCCGCTGGGCCGCGACCACCGCGTCGGCGTTGATCGCGGACACGGAGCCGTCCGGGGAGAGGAACGTCCCGTCGAGATCGGAAACGATCATGGCCGGCGGCGTCGCCGCGTCCCGGGTGCCCGGCCGCGGGCCGGGATCGACGTCGGTCATCGCGCTACAGCCTGGACCGCGGCGAGGGCGTACCACCGCCGGATTCGGACGGCGTCGGACCACCGGTCTGACCCGGCGACGGCGAGCCCGACATGGACGGCGTCTGGCTCGGCGACCCCTCGGTCGGGGACGGCGAGCCCTCGGAGGGCGACGGCGAACCGGAGGACGGCGACGGCGAACCCGAGGACGGGGAAGGCGAACCCGACGAAGGAGGCGGCGACCCGGACGACGGCGGCGGGGAACCCGACGAAGGCGGCGGCGAGCCGGACGGCGGCGGGCTGGCGGTCGGCGGAATCGGCGGCGGCGGCGACTGCGGCGGCTGGTTCCGGAAGATCAAGATCGCGATCAGGACCGCCAGCGCGGCCAGCAGCATCATCAGCAGCCAGGAGATCAGGATGCTGACCCAGCCGGCGCGGTCGTAGCGGCCGGGCCAGGGCAGCGGCCAGAGCCGGGCCAGGCCCGGCTTGATCCGGTCGATCCAGTAGAGCCGGTAGTCGGGCCCGGACGGTTGTCCCTGCATCGGCAGCGTGGCCAGCGTGACCTGGTCCAGCACCCGCTGCGCCTCCGCCGCGGCGGCCGGCGAGCCGTCGTACGCGAGCGCGGCCCATGGCGCGGCAGGGTGGCCGTCCGGGGTCACCGGGTCGTCCTCGTCGCTCTGGTAGCGGCGGCCGAGCCGTCCGGTGTCCTGACCCTCACCGCCACGCGCCAGCACCGTGTCGATGTGCATCGCGTTGACCACGCCGGCGAACCGGTCCCGGGCCGCGGCGTCGGCCGCCGCGCCCTCGGACAGCAGCACGATCATCACCGGCACCCCGCCGGCCGGCGCCGAGGGATCGGTCGGATGCGGGCCGTGCCCGGTGTAGACCACACCGGACGGGCCCGCGGTCAGCCGCGCGTCGAGCCAGAAGCCGCCGATCTTGGGCGGGTCGTCGGGCAGCAGCGGATGGACCGGGACGTACTCCGGCTGACCCGGCGGCGGTTCGGGTGTGGACATCGCCACCCATCTCACCACATCCCGGGGCATCGCAGCGCGCCGACCACGACCGTGGCGGACCCCCGCTGTGCGGAGGCTGTGAATCGCTCCCCGAGGCGTGATTCCGGGTCTGCCGGTTTGTACGGTGGGAGACCCCCGAAGGTGGGCCGATGCGATGGTGGAATGGCGCTGCCGCGTCGGCATCGGCCCGCCCTGCAGGCCGTCACGGCGCGAAACCCCGTCTGCGAGAATGACGTGGCGCCGGAGGCACCGGTAGGTTCGTGGTGGCAAGCGGGCCAGTCGCGCGTCGGACCCGGCCGGTTCCGCGCGGCAGGCGAAGAACGACGAGGAGACTGAGTGAGCAGCGCGACACAGGGCCAGCAGACCCAGGGCGCCAATCAGCGAGTGGCCCAGCTGCTCGGCGAGGCGATCTCCCAGGTGCAGCGGGTCATCGTCGGCCAGGAACACATGGTCGAGCAGTTGATGGTCGGGCTCCTGGCCAAGGGGCACATCCTGCTCGAGGGCGTGCCCGGTGTGGCCAAGACGCTGGCCGTACGAAGCTTCGCGACCGTGGTCGGCGGCGAGTTCGCCCGGATCCAGTTCACTCCGGACCTGGTCCCGTCCGACATCGTCGGCACCCGGATCTACAAGGCGAGCCAGGAGGGCTTCGACGTCGAGCTCGGCCCGGTCTTCGTCAACTTCGTCCTGGCCGACGAGATCAACCGTGCGCCGGCCAAGGTGCAGTCGGCGATGCTGGAGCTGATGGCCGAGCGGCAGGTGTCGATCGGCGGCAAGACCCATCCCGCGCCGAAGCCGTTCATCGTGATCGCGACCCAGAACCCGGTCGAGTCCGAGGGCGTCTACCCGCTGCCGGAAGCGCAGCGGGACCGGTTCCTGCTCAAGGTCGACGTGCCGTACCCGCGGGGCAACGAGGAGTTCGAGATCCTGCGCCGGATGAGCGTCGACCCGCCGTCCTCGAATCCGGTGCTCAACCCGGACCTGGTCCGCGACCTGCAGCGGCGGGCCGAGGACGTCTTCGTGCACAACCTGGTCGCCGAGTACATCGTCCGGCTGGTGCTGGCCACCCGGACCCCGGCCGAGTTCAACATGCCGGACCTCACCTCGGTGATCCAGATCGGCTGCAGCCCGCGCGCCACCCTCGGCCTGGTGGCCGCGTCGCGGGCGCTGGCCCTGATCCACGGCCGTGACTACGTCCTGCCGACCGACGTCCAGGCGGTCGCCAAGGACGTCATGTCGCACCGCCTGGTGCTGGGCTTCGACGCCGTTGCCGACAACATCAACCCGGCCCAGGTGGTCGAGCGGATCGTCGCCATGGTGCCGCCGCCGACACCGGTCTGGAACAACCAGCAGCAGGGCTCGCCGAACCACCAGCAGGCGCCGCAGCCGGACTTCCACTAGGAGGAAGGCCCAGCCGTTGTCGCAATTCCCACCACCCTCGGGGGCTCCCGCCTTCCCGCCGCCGTCGGGACCGCCGGCCATGCCGTCCCAGGCGCGGCCGCTGCCGCCGCCCAGCGGCCAGCCGGTCGAGTTCGCCGAGCCCAGTCCGGACCAGGCGGCCCAGCACGGTGCGCCGTCGTCGGTACTCGGCATGCCCACCCGGCCGACCATCCCGCTCAACAAGCTCGCCCCCGAGGCCGCGCTGCGCCGGCTCGAACTGGCCATCGTGCGCCGGCTCGAGGGCTTCCTGCACGGTGATCATCTCGGGCTGCTGCCCGGCCCCGGTTCGGACACCAGCGACGCGCGGGCCTACATCGCCGGCGAGGACGACGTCCGCAAGATCGACTGGGCGGTGACCGCGCGGACCACCGTCCCGCACGTACGGGACACGATGGCCGACCGCGAGCTCGAGGTGTGGGCGCTGCTCGACGTCACCCCGTCGATGAACTGGGGCACCGAGGGCGTCACCAAGCGTGACCTCGGCATCGCCGCGATCGCCACCATCGGCTTCCTCAGCCAGAAGATGGGCGACCGGTTCGGCGGCTACATCATGCGGCCCGAGCAGCTGCGCCGGCTGCCGGCCCGGTCCGGCCGCTCCGCACTGTACGGGCTGCTGCGGCGGATGCTGACGGAGCCGTTCGTGCCCGACCACGCGCACGGCCCGATGTCGCTGGCCGCCTCCGTCGAGCAGCTGTCCCGGACCCAGCGGCGGCGCGGCCTCCGGGTCGTCGTGTCCGACTTCCTCACCCCGGGTGACCACGAGCTCGACCCGAACGTGGAGCCCGAATGGGAACGCGCGATGCGCCGGCTCGCCGTCCGCAACCAGGTGCTCGCGATCGAGGTCGTGGACAAGCGTGAGATCGAGTTCCCCGACGTCGGCGACATGCTGATCCGGGACCCGGAGACCGACTTCGAGCGCTACGTCAACACGGGCGACACGGACGCCCGGGCCCGGATGGACGCGGCCAGCTCCGCGCAGCGGGAACGGATCCGGATCGCGCTCCGGCGGGCCGGGGTGGGCCACATCCAGTTGCGTACCGACAGAGACTGGGTGCAGGACATCGCCCGGTTCGTGCTGGCGTACCGCCGAGTCGCCAGCATGTTGCACGCGCCGCCGCAGGGAGTGGCCAAGTGAACTTCATCGAATGGCTGAGGGATCTCACCTTCCTCTCGCCGGACCGGCTGTTCGCGCTGCTCGTCATCCCGCTGCTGATCATCGGCTACATCTTCGCCATGATGCGGAAGAACCGGCGCGGGATGCGGTTCACCAACACCTCGATGCTGGAGGCGGTGATCCCCAAGCAGTCGCAGTGGCGGCGGCACCTGGCGGTCGCGCTGTCGATCCTCAGCCTGGTCACGCTGACCGTCGCCTGGGCCCGGCCGAGCAACAAGGTGCCGGTGCCCCGGGAGCGGGCCACGGTGGTGATCGCCCTCGACTCGTCGCTGTCGATGCAGGCGGTCGACGTCCAGCCGACCCGGTTGGACGCGGCCAAGAAGGCGGCCAATGAGTTCGTCGAGCAGCTGCCCGACAAGTACAACGTCTCGATCGTCGCGTTCGCCGGCTCGGCGTCGATCCTGGTGCCACCGACGCTGGACCACAACACGGTCGAGAACGCGATCAACGGCATCCAGCTGGCCGAGTCGACCGCGATCGGCGAGGCGATCGCGACCTCGATGCGGGCGCTGCGCCAGGCGCCGAAGGACCCGAACGATCCGGACAACGTCGCGCCCGGGGCGATCGTGCTGCTCAGCGACGGTACGAACACGGCCGGTCGGGCGCCGAAGCAGGCGGCCGCCGCGGCGGCCGAGGCGAAGGTGCCGGTCTACACGATCGCGTACGGCACCGAGAACGGTTACGTCGACCTGGACGGCAAGCGGGAACCCGTACCGGTCGACCACGCGTTGATGCAAGAGATCGCCCGGGACACCCAAGGCGAGTACTTCAAGGCGGCGACCGCCGCCCAACTGGAGCAGGTGTACAAGAACATCGGCTCCGAGGTCGGTTTCCAGGACTCGACCGTCGAGCTCACCGCCCGGTTCGCCGGCTACGGACTGCTCTTCGCCGTGCTCGCTGCTTTGGGCGCGATCTCGTTGGGGGCAAAATGGCCGTGATCCACTGTCCGCGTCCTGAGCCTGTCGAAGGACTCCGCACATGATGATTCCGATGATCGCCTTCATGGAGCCGCTCCGGCTGCTGTTGCTGCTGCTGGTGCCGGCGCTCGTCGGCGTCTACCTGATCCTGATCTGGCGGAAGAAGCAGCGCAGCAACACCTCCGGGCGCACGATGTTCGACTTCGTCATCCCGAAGGAACGGACCTGGCTGCGGCACGTCGCGGTCGGGCTGGCGGTGCTCAGCCTGGCCACGTTGACCGTCGCGTTCGCCAAGCCGAAGGACGAGGTGGCCGTGCCGCGCCAGCGGGCCACGATCGTCGTCGCGATCGACATCTCGCTGTCCATGCTCGCGGAGGACGTACAGCCGAATCGGCTCGACGCCGCGAAGGTCGCCGCGGCCGACTTCGTGAACTCGCTGCCGGCCAAGTTCAACGTCTCGCTGGTCTCCTTCGCCGGTACGGCCTCGACGCTGGTCCCGCCGACCACCGACCGGGACGTCGTCACCGCCGCGATCCGCGACCTGCAGCCCGACCAGGGCACGGCGATCGGCGAAGGCATCTACACCTCGCTGGCCGCGCTGACCCAGGTGCCGCCCGACCCGGACGACCCGAAGGCGCCGGTGCCGGCCCGGATCGTGCTGCTGAGCGACGGCAAGACCCAGCTCGGCCGGTCCTCGGCGACCGCTGCGGAGCAGGCGAAGGCGCAGAAGGTGCCGATCTACACGATCGCGTACGGCACCCAGACCGGCACCATCGAGATCGGCGGCCGGATCGAACGGGTGCCGGTCGACCTGGCCGAGCTGCAGCGGATCGCCAAGATCACCGGCGGCGAGGCGTACGAGGCCCGGTCGGCCGGGCAGCTGAAGGAGGTCTACGCCGACATCGGCACCTCCGTCGGCACCGAGAAGGTCGAGCAGGAGGTCACCGAACGCTACGCCGGCTTCGGTCTCGCGTTCGCGATCCTGGCCGCCCTCGGCATGATCTCCCTCGGCGCCCGCTGGCCCTAGGAGCCCGTGCCCGGGTTCGTCGCCCGATCCCCAATTGGCACAGATCTGCAAGGCAAGGCTGCCCGGCCGGCGGATTCGAGCGGCAGGGCGTCGTTGCGCTGCAGAACAGTGCCAATTGGCGTGAGCCGCGCTCGCCCTGCCGGACCCCGTCGTCCACGGCCGGGACGACGCGGACGCTATCCGGACTCATCTCGATCGGACGGCTGGACGACGCGCTCGCCGAGACGCCACGCCGCCGGGACAACGCGCGCCGGCACCGCTGGCTGACCAGGTCGCGCCGCCGGCCATCGTCCGCCGCGGAACGCAACCTGCACGAGCTGCTGCGACGGGCCCGGATCGACGGCTGGCTGGGCAACTGCGCCATCCGGGTCGACGGGGTCCGCTCTGTGGTCGACGTCGTGTTCCACCGGGAGCGGGTCGCGATCGAGGTCGACGGCTATGAGTTCCACCGGCACGAGGAGCAGTTCCATCGTGATCGACGGAAATGGACCGATCTCGCCGCCGCTGGCTGGACGGTGCTGCACTTCACCTGGCCGCACTTGACCGAGGATCCCGAATGGGTGCTCCGGTCGATCCGCGGCGCACTGATCAACGGCCGCCTGGGCCGCGCCGCCTGATCACCTGACACACAGCCCCGCAACGCAACGCCTTCGCCGGTTGCCGTGCCGCGTCGTCGGCGCCGGCCGTCAGAGGATCGAGGCGAAGGCGGCGGACAGGGCGAGGGCGCCGCCGCCGAGCAGGGTCATCCGCTCGGTCGGATCGGCCATGATCACGGTCGGCGTGACGCCGTCGCGGTCCGGGCTGTAGGCGACCAGCCAACGCTCCAGCAGATCCCGCATCCGGGTGCCGCCGGCGCAGACGTCGCCGTGCATCAGGTAGCGGCCGGAGGCGATCATCTGCTCGTTGTTGGCCAGGCCGACCGCGAGGTTCTGGGCGTACAGCTGGAGCAGGTCGGCGGCGACCCGATGATCTTGGTCGGCCAGCTCGGTGAGCCGGCCGCAGTCGATCTTGGCCGGCTCCGGCAGGCCGCGTCGCTCGGCCTCGGCGCGGAGCCAGGTCAGGGTGGCGATCGTCTCCCAGCAGCCGATCCGGCCGCACGGGCAGGGCAGGCCGTGCAGGTCGACGACGGTGTGGCCGTACTCGCCGCCGGCGCCCTGTTCGCCCCGGACGATCTCGTGGTCGTAGACGAGGCCGAAGCCGAGCGCCTCGCCCGTGTAGACGGAGGCGAAGCTGGCCAGCCCGCGGCCGTGGCCGAACCATTTGTCGCCGAGCGCCTGCACCCGCGGATGGTGATCGATGTAGACCGGGACACCCAGCTCGCGGCCCAGTCGTTCGGTGGCGGGGTAGTGGTTCAGCACCGGGGCCAGCTGGAGCGAGATGATCGAACCGCTGGCCGTGTTGATCGTGCCGGACGCCGCGATGCCGACGCCGAGCAGGCTGGCGTCGTCGAAGCACTCGTGCGCGACGGCGAAGATCGTCCGTTCGATCTCGGCCAGCGGCGCACCGCTCTCGAGGGGGCGTTCGGCCTGGTGCCGGATGGTGCCGTCGACGCCCAGCCGGGCCCCGATGATCGCGTGCGGTGCGATCCGCATCGAGCCGAGCTCGGGCCCGTCGGGCCGGAACCAGACCGGCCGGGCCGGCTTGCCGCCGGCGGGTGAGGCGGCCACCGAGGCGCCCTCGACCAGGGTGCCGTTGTCGATCAACGGCTGCAGGATGGAGGTGATCGTGGCTCGGTTCACCTGGAGGGCACGGGCCAGCTGGGCGCGGGACGCCGGGCCGTCGCGGTGCAGCAGTTCGAGCACCCTCGAGCGATTGGTGCGTCCGATCGCCGCCGGGCTGAGCAGGCCTGGCTTCCGGGTCGGGCCGATCGTGGTCACCCGCTGCCTCCGATCTCGTGGCTTCTGTCGAGCATCATCATCGCCGTAACGGGATCGTCATCGGTGCCCTCTCGACGATCTCGTCCGCAGTATGTATGGTTTCACAACAAACATACTTCGGGAAGGTCTTCGAAAGGGTGATGTGGATGTCAGCAGCCGGCCGGCCGCGCTTCGGGGTCGTGGGAGGCGGAATCCGCGGATCGCTGTTCGCAGCGGCGATCCGGCAGCATCCGCAGGCCGACCTGATCGCCGTCTGCGACCCCGATCCCGCGGTACGGGAGCGTGCCGGCAGCGACCTCGGCGTTCCGGTCCACCCGGATCTCGACGCCATGCTGGCAGCCCATCCGGACCTCACCGCTGCCGTGATCGCCACCCCGGACTTCGCCCATCGCGAGGCCGCGGTGCGCTGCCTGGACCAGGGTCTGGACCTGATGATCGAGAAGCCGCTGGCCACCACGGTCGCCGATGCCGACGCGATCGCCGCGGCAGCCGAGGCGCACGGCGCGAAGATCATGATCGCCTTCGAGAACCGCTGGAACCCGCGCTTCGCCGAGGTCCGCCGCCAACTCGGCGCCGGTGAGGCCGGCGCCGTGGTCAACCAGGTGATCAACCTGAACGACACGATCTTCGTCCCCACCCAGATGTTGTCCTGGGCGGCGCAGAGTTCCCCGGCCTGGTTCCTGATGCCGCACAGTCTTGATCTTGCCTGCTGGCTGTCCGGCAGCCGCCCGGTCGGCGTCTTCGCCCGTGGGGTGAAGCGGGTGCTGCCGGCGCTCGGCGTCGACACCTGGGACGCGATCACGGCGACCTTCACGATGGACGACGGCTCGGTCACGGTGCTCAACTCACAGTGGGTGCTGCCCACGTCGCTGCCGGCGGTCTTCGACTTCCGGTACGAACTGCACACCGACACGACCAGCTTCCGGCTGAACATCTCCGACAGCGGGCTGACCCGCTACGACGACGCCGGCGGCCAGTGGGTCCAACTCGGCGGCTACCGCCACTACGACGAACTCCGCGGCCTCGGCGTCGACATGATCGGCGACTTCGTCGCCGTCCTGAACGGTGCCGACCGCGACCTTCCCGGCATCGCCGCCGGCCGCCTGATCACCGCGGCCATCGCCGCGGTGCACACCAGCCTGGAGAGCGGGCTGCCGCAGGAAATCTGATCACTCCGACGAAGGAGCGCACCATGACGAACAACCTCTTCACCCGCCGGTCCGCCCTGGGCCTCGGTGGTCTTGCCGCCGGCGGCCTCGCCCTCGGCGGTTGCGTGAGTGCCAACGACCCGGGCACCGGTGGCGCACCGGCCGGCGGTGAGGCGCCGCTCAAGCCCGGCGCCCAGCCGACCGGGCAGCTGACGATCATCGACGACAACACGAACACGACGTTCCAGAAGTCGACCATCGCGGCGTTCGAGAAGGCGACCGGTATCAAGATCGCCTCCTACACCCAGGGCAACTTCAACGACCTCCATGATCGTTACGCCACCCTGTTCGCCGCCCAGGACTCCAGCGTCGACGTCGTGATGACCTGGGCGGGCTGGTCCGCGGAGTTCGGCCAGGCCGGCTGGTTGCAGGAGCTCGATCCGTCGGCCGTGCCGGGTGACCTGATCAAGCCGGCGCTGGACGCGGTGAGCTGGCAGGACAAGGTGTACGGGCTGCCGAAGTTCTCCAGTGTGCAGACGATGTTCTGGAACAAGACCGCCTTCGGCAAGGCCGGTCTGGACCCGGAGATCGGCCCCGAGAACTGGGACGCGTTCGTCACGGCGGCCAAGCAGCTCACCACCGATGATCATTACGGGTTCGCCTGTGATCTGGGGAACCCGGCGGGTGCGTACCAGAACTTCCTCCGGATGCTGCTGCTGAACGGCGGCGAGATGTACGACGCCGACTACCAGCCGATCTTCAATGACGAGGCGGGCGTCGAGGCGTTGACCCGGCTGGTCGAGCTGCTCCAGGTGCACAAGGTGATGGACCCGTCGTCGCTGCAGCTCAGCCACTCGGCCGACCTCGCCGACCTGTTCGCCCGCGGCGGCGTGTCGATCGTCTTCAACTGGCCGTTCCAGTGGTCGGTGGCGACGGGGGAGAAGTCGTCGCTGGACGCGAAGACGGTGGGCAACGGGCTGATCCCGGGGATCAGCGTCCGCTCGGCGACGATCGACGGCTCGGAGGGCTTCGCGATCAGCAAGTTCTCCAAGAACAAGGAGGCCGCACTGGCCTGGCTGCAGTTCGTCGCGACCGGCGAGGTGCAGCGCGAGATCGTGGCCGGCGAGGGCTGGTTCCCGGTCTCGGAGTCGGTGCTCACCGACCCGGCCAGCCTCGAGGCGCTGCCGGTGCTGTCCACGTACCAGCAGTCCACCGAGTACGCGACCAAGCGGTACGGCACGCCTTGGTCCAGTGAGCTGGACCAGCTGCTGTCGGTCCAGCTCAACCAGGCCATGAACGCCAAGATCACGCCCAAGGAGGCACTGGACGCGACCGCGGTCGGCACCAGGGAACTGGTGGCGAAGTACCTGCCGCGCTGAGCCGACGTCCACCGTGAGAGGGAAATGATCATGAGCGTTGCCAGCAGGACGGACGTCCGCCGGCTCCGGGACGTCCGGTTCGGCGTGCTGATGGCGCTGCCCGCGGTCGCGATCGTCGTGGCGCTGCTCGGCTATCCGATGGGGTACGCCCTCTACATGTCCGGCTTCCAGTGGAACGACAAGATCGCCGGGGCCCGGCCGTTCGTCGGCCTCGGCAACTACGCCGACCTGGCGACCGACGGGCAGTTCCTGGCCGCCCTCGGCCGGACCCTCTACTTCTCGGTGTTCACCGTGCTCGGCGGCGTCGCCCTCGCGGTCGCGATCGCGGTGCTGCTGAACCGGGAGTTCCGCGGCCGGACGCTGGCCCGGGTGCTGCTGCTGGTGCCGTGGGCGGTGCCGCCGGTGGTGAACGGGATCATCTGGAAGGTGATCTTCGACGGCCCGGGCGGGATCGCCAACACGGTGCTGCTCCGGCTGGGCGTGGTCCCGGAGCGGGTGCAGTGGCTGGCCGACCCCGGGCTCACCATGAACGTGTTGATCTTCGCCGAACTGTGGAAGCTGCTGCCGTTCCTCTGCCTGCTGATGTTGGCCGGCCTGCAAGGCATCCCGGCGAACATCTACAAGGCCGCGGTGATCGACGGCGCCGGTCCCTGGCAGCGGTTCACCAGGGTCACGCTGCCCAACCTGCGCGGGCCGATCCTGTTCGCCCTGGTGGTGCAGTCGATGTGGTCGCTGAAGGTGTTCGACACGATCTTCGTCCTGACCGGCGGCTCCGGCGGTCCGGCCGAGGGAACGACCACGATCAACTTCCTCGCCTACCTGACCTCGTTCAGCTATCTCGATCGCGGGTACGGGGCGGCGATGGCCGTGATCACCATGGTGCTGGTGATCGTGGTGACCGTCGTCTGGATCGCGATCTTCCGGCAGCGCGGCGAGAGCGGAGGACGATCATGAACCGTTCGACGGGCTCGGGGCGCGGGCGGCGGGACCGGCGGCGACTGATCGGCACCGTCGTGCACCGGGCGCTGGTGGTGCTGTTGTTGATCTACCTGCTGGCGCCGTTCTGCTGGATGGTCGTCTACAGCCTCTACCCGCCGGAAGCCTTGCAGGGTGGGGGATACTCGTTCGGGGCGGTCACCTTGGACTCGTACCAACGGCTGCTGGCGGACGGCTCGTTCCTGGTGCCGATGGCGAACTCGGCGATCGTCGGGATCGCCACCACGATGATCACGATGACGCTCGGCTCGGCCTGCGCGTACGTGCTGGCGCGGGCCAGGTTCCGCGGCCGGCAGGCGCTGCTGCTCGGCATGCTCACCGTGCAGGCGATCCCGGTGATCGTGCTCGCCGTGCCGCTGTTCATCCTGCTGCGCGCGTTCGGCGCCTACGACCAGCTGATCGGGCTGATCATCACCTACACGGCGTTCATCCTGCCGCTGGTGGTCTGGATGATGGTCGGCTTCTTCGCCGACCTGCCGCCGAGCCTGGAGCGGGCGGCCCGGATCGACGGCTGCAACCGGCTCCAGGTGATGACCCGGATCGCCGTACCACTGGCGGCTCCGGGGCTGGCCGCGACCGCGATCCTGGCCTTCATCACCAGCTGGAGCGACTTCTTCCTGGCCAAGGTGCTGACCACCAGCAAGGCGGTGACGCTGCCGGTCCGGACCGCGGCGTTCCAGGGACTGTTCGCGATGGACTACACGTCGGCGGCGACCGCCGGCGTGATCACCGCGGTGCCGGTGTTGATCTTGGCGCTGCTGGCCCAGAAGTGGATCATCCGTGGCCTGGTCGAGGGCGCGGTGAAGGGATAATCATGGCCGAGATCAAGTTGGTCGGCGTCAGCAAGTCGTTCGGTCGCGGCAAGCGCTCCGCGGTCGCTGTGCACGACCTCGACTACACCATCGCCGACGGGCACTTCGTGTCGCTGCTCGGCCCGTCCGGCTGCGGCAAGTCGACCACGCTGAACATGATCGCCGGGCTGGAGGACGTGTCCACCGGCGAGATCCTGATCGACGGGCACCGGGTGGACGACCTGGAGCCGGACAAGCGTGATCTTGCCTTCGTGTTCCAGGACTACGCGCTGTATCCGCACATGAGCGTCTACGACAACATCGCCTTCGGGCTCCGGATGCGCAAGGTGCCGCGGGACGAGACCGACCGGCGGGTCCGCGACGCCGCCCGGCGGCTCGACATCGAGCACGTACTGGACCGCCGGCCGCGGCTGTTGTCCGGCGGGCAGCGGCAGCGGGTCGCACTGGCCCGGGCGATCGCGCGGCGGCCGGCGGTGTTCCTGTTCGACGAGCCGCTGTCCAACCTGGACGCGTTGCTGCGTGATCAGACCCGCAGCGAGCTGAAGCTGCTGCATGCCGAGCTCGGCGCCACCAGCGTCTACGTCACCCATGATCAGGAGGAGGCGATGACGCTGTCGGACAAGATCGCCGTGATGAGCCGCGGCCGGCTGGAGCAGTACGGTTCCCCGTACGAGATCTATCACCGGCCGGCCACGGAGTTCGTCGGCTCCTTCGTCGGCAAGCCGCGGATGAACCTGCTGGACGCCCAACCCGCCGACCGAGGCCGGCTGGCCGTCACGGGCACCCGGCTGACGGTGGCGGTCGCCGAGGCACAGAGCGGCCCGGTCCGGGTCGGACTCCGTCCGGAGGAGTGCGGCCTCCGGCCCGCGGCGGCCGACGACGCGCACGGAACCGTGCGGGTCGTCGAACCGCTCGGCAACGCCTCGGACGTGATCATCGACCTGGACGGCACCCCGTTCACCGCCCGGGTCCCGGGCTTCGGCGAGCTGCGTCCCGGCGACCCGGTCATGATCGACACCAGCCGCGCCACCGTGCACTGCTTCGACCCGGAGTCGGGCCTGCGACGGTGACGGCAGCCGGGGTCATACCTCGACGATGTCGACCAGCCTTTCCAGGCCGGCGAAGTCGCCCGCGTTCCGGGTCAGCAGCGGCAGGTCCTCGGCCAAGGCGATCGCCGCGATGAACAGATCGGCGATTCGGCTACGAGGCTTTCGCCCTCGCGCGACCACGGCGCTGTAGATCCGCCCGTACGCGCGCGCGGCCTCAAGGTCGAACGGCAGCGGATCGAACGCCGCTTCCGTGCGCTGCAGTCGGTCCTGGCGGATGGCACGTTCGGCGGGGTCGCGAGTTGCCGCGGGTCCTGCCGCGAGTTCGGCAAGGGTCACCGAGGTCACGGCGACCTGGATCGGTAGCTGTTCTGGTGACAGTTGCTCGAGGTCGATGATGACGGAGGTATCCAGCAGACCGGCTGGAAGACGTTCAGCCACGGGGGACCGCGTCCTGGTCCAGCACCGCGTCCACCTCGTCGCGGAACCGCTGCCGATCCAGCGGCGGCGCACCCCGGAAGATCTCGACCGCGACCTGCGCATCCACCCATCGGCGACGGCGGAGTGGGCGCAGCTCACCGACGGGCTCCCCGTGGCTCGTCACCACGAAGGAGCGGCCCTCCGCGAGTCCGCGCATGACTCGCCCGCTTTCGTTGCGGAGTTCTCGCTGACTGATCTGCTCGGCCATGGGCCCTAGCGTAGCGCGATGTGCTACACCTGGTTCCGCTGCAGGCGGAGCGTTCGAGACCTAGGCTGCTCCTGCCCACTGGAGGAGGAGCCGATGACCGACCGTTCCGTGCTGCGTGCCCTGCGCGAGGACGACCTGCCGTTCCTGGAACGCCTGAGTACGGACCCGGAGGCGCTCGGGCCGTTCGAATGGCCGGGGTTCACCGACGTCCAGGCGCGGCAGCGGCGGTGGGAGCAGGACGGCTACCTCGGGCCGCACTTCGGGATGATCGCGGTCACCGACGAGGACGACGCCGCCGTCGGGATCGTGTCCTGGAAGTCCGAGGGGCGGGGGACCCCGGTCGGCGTCACGTACGAGATCGGCATCGCGATCCTGCCCGAGCACCGCGGCCGCGGCCTCGGCACGCTGGCCCAGCGACAGTTGATCGACTACCTGTTCGACCACACCACCGCGAACCGGATCGAGGCGACCACGAACGGCGAGAACCACGCCGAGCAACGGTCCCTGGAGAAGGCCGGCTTCACCCGCGAGGGTCTGCTCCGCGGCCGCTCCTTCATCGGCGGCCGCTACCACGACACGGTCTACTACGGGCTGCTCCGGGCCGACGCCCGTCCCGCGTCCTGACCGGCGCCGGGCTCGTCGAGCTCGGTGTGCAGGCCGAAGCTGGCCTGGTCCAGATGATCATGCATGGCCCGCTCGGCCCGGTCCGGGTCGCCGGCTTCGACCGCGTCGATGATCATTGCGTGCGCGTCGGCGATCTGCTCGATCGTCCGCCCGGCGTGCAGCCAGCCGCGCCAGCCGAGCACCCGGGCGTCGTAGAGCAGCGCCGCCACCGCGTCCATCGACATCAGCAGCACCTCGTTCCGGGCCGCCTCGGCGATCGCCCGGTGGAAGGTGATGTCGGCCTCGAGCAGGGCCGGTGAGTCCTCCGGCAGGCTGCGCCAGGCCTCCAGCCGCTCCCTCATGGTGGCCACGTCGGCCGGGGTGGCGCGACCGGCGGCCAGCCGGGCCGCCCCGACCTCGAGCACCCGCCGGTAGTCGTGGAACTGCAGCACGGCGTCCGCCTCGCGCCGCATCCGGGACCGGAACATCCCCTCCAGGTCGGCGGCCGACGGCACCCGGGCCACCGTGGCCCGGCCCTGCGACCGGGTCAGCCGGCCCTGCCCGGCCAGTTCGGCGATCGCCTCCCGGACCACCGGTACGGAAACGCCGAACCGTTCGGCCAGCTCCCGGGTCGCGGGGATCGGGTCGCCCTCGGCCAACTCCTCCTCGTCGAGGTAGCGGCCGAGCATCGCGGCCACCTGGAACGACAGCGTGGTCCGCTGGACCTCATCGATCATGATCATGCTCCGTCACCGGGTCCGGGTTGGTCCGGCCCAGGGCCAGCACCGAGCCGATCGTAGCGACGCAGCACAGCGCGACGTAACCGCAGACCAGCCAGGGCGAGCCGCCGCCGGCGAGCACCAGGGCGGAGGCGATGAACGGAGTCGGCCCGGCGATCAACACACCGTTCGACTCGCGGGCGACGGCGACGCCGGAGTAGCGGTAGCGGACCGGGAACAGGTTGACCAGGAACGCACCCTGGGCTCCGGCCATCGCGCCGAAGCCGAGGCCGAAGGCGACCGCCATCACCAGCGTCGCGATGATCACGTTGCCGCTGCTCAGGCCGAGGAAGAGCGGCACCACCCAGACGATCGCGAACCCGGCGCCGATCACGAACAGCCTGCGGTGGCCGAACCGGTCCGCGGCCAGGCCGAGGAACGGGCAGCAGATCATGCCCGCGAAGGCCGCGGTGATCACCGGGATCAGCGCCTCGGTGCGTGGCATCCCCATGGTCGTGGTCAGGTAGCTGAGCGCGAACGTGTTGAGCACGTACGCCCACGCGTTGTGCCCCGAGATCGAGAGGAAACCGAGGATCACCTCGCGCCGGCTGCCGCGGAACAGCTCGCCGAGCGGGAGCCGCTCCCGCTGCCGCCGTCGCTCGGCGGACTCCATCGCGGCCACGTACTCCGGGGTCTCGTCCAGCCGGTTGCGGATGTAGAGCGCGGTGACGAACAGGACCGCGGAGATCAGGAACGGGATCCGCCAGCCCCAGGAGAGCAACTGCTCGTCGGGCAGCCCGGCGACGGCGAGGAAGGCCAGCGTGGCGAACGCCGAGCCGCCGGCCGTGGCCGCGTTCGGGATCGCGGTGTAGAGCGCACGCCGGCGTTGCGGGGCGTACTCGGCGATCAGGGTGATCGCGCCGGCCAGCTCGGCGCCGGCCCCGAATCCCTGGACCAGCCGGAGCAAGATCAACAACAACGGGGCCAGCACACCGAGGGTCTGGGCGCTCGGCAGCAGCCCCATCAGCACCGTCGCGCCGCCCATCAGGGCGACCGACATGATCATGGCCGGCTTGCGGCCGACCCGGTCGCCGATGTGGGAGATGATCACGCCGCCGAGCGGCCGGATGAAGAAGCCGACCGCGAAGGTGGCGAACGCCGCGAGCACGCCGGCCGCCGGGACCAGGTCGGGGAAGAACAGCCGGTTGATCACCAGGCTCGCGGCGGCCCCGTACAGCGCGTAGTCGTACCACTCGATCAGGGTGCCCACGGTGCCGGCGATCACCGCCTTGCGCGCGCCCGGGGTCAGGCGGGTGGTCTGCTCGGAGGGATGGGTCATCGCACGCTCCCGACGTCGGCCGCGGTGCCGTGGTGGCAGGACCCTCCTAACTTATCTGAGAAGTTGATAGGTTGCACGCATGACCGAATCGGGCCTCCCCGCGGCGGACGCCGAGCGTCTCGCCCTCGTCACGGAGCGGCTGTACACGGCTGTCGTGGGCGACGTGCTCGACGCCGTCGGCCGCTATCACCAGTTCCTGCCGTCGGCGGTCCAGGCGCTGCGGCCAGAGATGCGGGTCGCGGGCCGGGCGATGCCGGTGCTGATGCGGGACGTGTTCGGGCCACCGGAACGCCCGTTCGGCCGGCTCACCGAGGCGCTCGACCAACTGCAGCCGGGTGAGGTCTACGTCGGCGTGCCGGGGCGCTCCGAGGCGGCCTGCTGGGGCGAGATCCTGACCGCGACGGCCCAGGCCCGCGGGGCCGTCGGAGCGGTCCTCGACGGTCACCACCGCGACACCACGGCGGTGCTCGCCCAGGACTTCCCGGTCTTCTCGCGCGGCGCGTACGCACTCGACTCGGGACCGCGCAGTGCCGTCGTCGACTACCGGGTCGACGTCGAGCTCGGCGGCGTCCGGGTCCGGCCCGGCGACCTGGTCCTGGGCGACGTCGACGGCGTGCTGGTCGTGCCGCGCGACATCGAGGACGAGGTGTTGGAGCGGGCCCTGGCCAAGGCGTCGGCGGAGAACCTGGTCCGCCGAGAGATCGAGGCCGGAATGTCCTCGACGGAGGCGTTCGCGAAGTACGGAGTGCTCTGACCCGGTCAGGTCAGGCGGTAGACCGGGAAGGCTGATCCGGGCTGCTGCTTGGCCCCGACCATGATCCGCCGCGCCCCGCCGCTGAGCGGGTCGGTCTCGACCTTGACGCCCTCGGCCTCCGGGGTGCCGATCCCGTCGGCGGTGTAGGTGGTGCTCTGGGTCGTGTTGCCGCCGTTGGTGTAGAGGAACGAGTAGAGCGTCGGGATGTCGCCGTCGCCGCCGCCGTACACGTAGAGGTACTTGTTGCCCGACCCGACGCCGACGATGTCGAAGCCCTGGAACGATCCGTGCGGCCGGCTCGGCTCCTTGAACCGGGACTTCGTGATGTCGGTGTCGCCGAGCACCGTCGAGACGGCCAGCTGGGTCCCGGTCGCGCCGAGCATGGCCGCGGTCAGCGCCGACGTGTCGAAGACGCCGTAGTACGAGGACGACCCGGTGGCCCCGACCTGGACCCGCAGGGCGATCCGGTCGTCGCCGTCGGCCGTGGCCACGGCGACCCGGACGCCTTCGCCGGAGTAGCCCGGCGCCACCGCGGCGAGGCCGGTCAGGGAGCCGAGCCGGCTGAAGCTCGCCGGCTGATCCCCGACTGCGGGGTGGTACTCGATCAGGGACACCCGGGTCGACCAGAAGTACGTCGTCGTGGTGCCGCCGTGGGAGCCGACCCAGAGCAGGATCCGACCGTCCTGGACGTACGCCTCGAGCGATTCGCCGTGGCCGTAGCCGGTCAGCCTCACGCCGTCCACCCGGGCGCAGGTCCGCGCGGTCAGGACGCAGCGGCTGAGCTCGGTGTCCGCTCCGACTCGCTGGGTGACGAACGCCTGGTCGGAGCCGAGGTAGTCGAAGGTCTGGACCGCCGTGGTGGCCTGCAGCCCGGTCACGCTGAAGACCGGGGTCGCGGTCGCGGCGGCAGCCGGGCCCGGTGCGGCCAGCAGGACGGCCAGGCAGGCGGCGACGGCGATCGCGAGCAGGGTTCGGCCGGTGTGCATCGGGCTCATGGTCAAGTTCTCCCGCCGATCTGGGTCCGTGGGTCGATTCTTGACCCGGACGCTTGGACGGAGGTTACGGCCCGCGGGCCTCCGCTGTCGCCGTGTCGACGCCGGAAGTGGACACATAGGGTGGCGTCCGTGGCGACGATTGAGGAGAACCTGACGGCGGTCCGCCGGAAGATCGACCAGGCCTGCACGGCCGCCGGCCGGGACCCGTCGGAGGTCCGACTGTTGCCGGTGAGCAAGACCCATCCGCCGGAGTTGATCATGGAGGCGTACCGGGCGGGGGAGCGGCTGTTCGGTGAGAACCGGCCCCAGGAACTGGCCGCCAAGGCCGAGCAGTTGCGCGACGTCGAGGACCTGGGGTTCGCCGCGATCGGCCACCTGCAGACCAACAAGGCGAAGTTGATCGCCGACTGGGCGGCCGAGTTCCACGCGCTGGATTCGATCAAGGTCGCCGAGGCGCTGGACCGCCGGCTGCAGCAGGCCGGCCGTGGCCTGGACGTCTTCATCCAGGTCAACTCGTCCGGCGAAGATCAGAAGTTCGGACTGCCTCCGGAGGAGGTGGCCGGCTTCGCCGCCGCGCTGGCCGACTACAGCTCACTGCGGGTGCGCGGCCTGATGACGCTGGCGATCTTCTCCGATGATCAGGTACGGGTCGGTGCCTGCTTCGGCGTGATGCGCGACCTGCAGGCCCGGCTGCGCGACGACGACGCCGCCGTCGGCAGCTACGACGAGTTGTCGATGGGCATGTCGGGCGACTTCGAGCTGGCGATCGGCTACGGCGCGACCACCGTGCGGGTCGGCCAGTCGATCTTCGGTGCTCGCCTGGATCCCAACGACTATTGGAATCCCGCCGGCTAGCACTTCCTAGAGGTTGTCGATCTTGATCGGCGGGAGGTCGTCGGCGGGGGTGAAGCCGAACACCTGGCCGAGGAAGAACAACTGCGCCTGGATCGAGGCCTGGATGTTCTCCGAGCGGCGGAAGCCATGGCCCTCGCCGTCGAAGATCACCATCGCGACCGGCAGCCCCTTGGCGCGGACCGCGGCGGCCATCGTCTCCGCCTGGTTCGGCGGCACCACCTTGTCCTCGGAGCCCTGCAGGATCAGGATCGGCGCGTTCAGCCGGTCGACGTGGTGGATCGGCGAGCGGTCCTGATAGGTGTCCAGCGCCTCCGGGTACGGGCCGATCAGCCCGTCCAGGTAATGCGATTCGAACTTGTGCGTGTCCTTGGCCAGCGCCTCCAGGTCGCCGATGCCGTACAGGCTGATCCCGGCGGTGAACCGGTCGGTCGCGGTCAGTGCCCGCAGCGTCGTGTAGCCGCCGGCGCTGCCGCCGAGGATGGCCAGCCGCTTCTCGTCGGCCAGGCCCTGTTCCACCATCGCCGTCGCGCCGGCGACGCAGTCCTCGACGTCGACCAGGCCCCAGGTGCCGCGCAGCCGCTCCCGGTACTCCCGTCCGTAGCCGGTGCTGCCGCCGTAGTTGACGTCCAGGACCGCGATCCCGCGGGAGGTCCAGTACTGCACGTCGAGCCGCAGGCTGGCCGGGGTGAAGCCGGTCGGGCCGCCGTGGCAGCGGGTGATCAACGGCGGCAGTTCGCCGTCCGGGCCGGTGTGGCCGGGATTGGTCGGCGGGTAGTACCAACCGAAGACCGGGCCGGCCTTGCTGGACCAGGAGACCGGCATCGGCGTCGAGATCACCTCGCGGGGGATCGGCACGTCGCCGGCCGCCCGCAGTTCGGTCCAGACCGGCTTGGCCAGGTCCATGATCGACAACGAGTCGGGCCGGTCCTCGTACCGCATGACGGTGGCCAGCAGGCCGCCGCCGACGGTCACCGAACCGGGCTCGCCGCTGTCCGGGAACGGGTGCAGCTCGCCGGTCCGTACGTCGAGCCGGCCGATCCCGGCGGCACCGTTGCGGCGCCAGGTGCAGATCAGCTCGGTCGCGTCGATGATCGCGTACGGCCGGTCGCCGACCGTCCACGGCGGCTCGCAGAACTCGGCCTCGGCCCGGTGCAGCGGACGCACCGCGGCGCCGTCCCAGAGATAGAGGTTCCACCAGTTGGTGCGGTCCGAGATGAAGATCAACTCGCCGGTCGGCAGCCACTCCGGGTAGATCGCCGACTCCGAGGGGCCGCCGGCGACCGGCGTGTGATCGCGGATCCGGCCGCCGTCCAGCCGCCCCGCCATCAGGGCGGTGGCGTCCCACGGCATGTTCGGGTGGTGCCACTCGACCCAGGCGATCCGGTCGTCCGGACCGAGCCGCGGCGCGGAGTAGAAGTCGGAGCCCGAGCAGAGCACCGTGCCGCCGTCGGCGTTGTCGCCTGCCAGGGCGAGCGCGACGACCGTGTTGACCGGCTCGGCGTCGCCCTGGTGCTCCTCGCGGACCGCGAGGACGAGGCCGCGGCCGGGGTGCAGCTCCAGGTCGGCATAGCGGAACCCGCCCGCGGGCGTGATCGGCACCGGCGGGGAGCCCGCGGCGTCGGTCCGGTAGAGCCGCTGGTCGGCGAAGTCGGCGAAGACCACCACACCGTCGGCCGCGGCGTAGGCGCCGCCGCCGTACTCGTGCACCCGGCTCCGTACGTTGAACTCGGGCCCGGTGACCTCGGTCGGGGCCTGATCGCCGACGCGGCACCGGATGGTCGTCCGTCCGCCCTGGTCGGCCCTGGTTTCGGTCCAGAAGATCCGGTCTCCGTCGAGGACCGGCGAGCCCAGACTCGTCGTCTGGGCGGTCATCAGATGGGGGGTGACGGGCGAGGACCAGGATCCGAAGGGCTCAACCGACATGATCACCACCCTAAAGGGTGCCAACGCAAGCGCTTACCCGCTCTGTGTCCGCTGGTGCAGTTGGTACGGATGGTGCAGAATGGGTGGCGATCAACCCGGAGCGTGCCGAGTCGAGGATGTCGGGGAAGGCAGCCCTCTGGCGCCGGTAGGAGCACTGGGAGGATCAATGAGCACAACTCGTGGCGTCTTGTACGTCCACTCCGCGCCGTCGGCGTTGTGCCCACATGTCGAGTGGGCCGTCGGAGGCGTCTTTGGCATGCCCGTGCGGCTTGACTGGATCCCACAGCCGGTCGAGCGGGCGAGCTACCGAACTGAATATTCGTGGACCGGCCCGGCGGGCACCGCCGGGAAGCTGGCCAGCGCCATCAAGGGCTGGCAGCGGCTGCGGTTCGAGGTGACCGAGGAGGCGACCGCCGCGACGGAGGCGGAGCGCTACTCGTACACGCCCACGCTGGGGATCTTCCACGCCATCACCGGCATCCACGGCGACATCATGATCCCCGAGGACCGGATCCGGCATGCGATGGCCACCGCCTCGCTCGGCCGCCGGGACCTGACCGCGGTCCTCGACGAGTTGCTCGGCAAGGACTGGGACTCCGAGCTCGAGCCGTTCCGGTACGCCGGCGACGGCGCCCCGGTCCGCTGGCTGCACGAAGTGGTCTGACGCGCCGAGGATCGGCGCAAGTTTGCGGATTCCGTGTCCACCCGGCAGGGTGGAAAGGCCGTCGCGGCCGGAATCGGCCGGTCGCGTGCCGACCACCGGAACGGAGGGGGCGCACGCTCCGCGTCCGCTGATTCAGACCTGTGACTGAACCGAAGCCCAACCAGACCGAGACCACCAACGTAGACCAGCAAGGCCCTGCGGGACTGGGCCGGCGGGCCACCCATCCGGCGATCAGGAAGCCGCCCGGCCCGCCCAATCAATCGAATCTCAAACTGGACAAGGTCGTGTTCGGCGTCGCCGCCGCCCTGGCCTTGTCATTCTGCGTCTGGGGATTCGCGAACCCGATCGGACTCGGCGCGGCCTCGTCGTCGGCGCTGGACTGGATCGAGACCAATCTCGGCTGGTTCTTCGTCGTGGTGGCGACCGGTTTCGTCGTGTACGTGATCTGGCTGGCGGCCGGCAAGTTCGGCCGGATCCCGCTCGGCCGGGACGACGAGCCGCCCGAGTTCAAGACGGTGTCCTGGATCGCGATGATGTTCAGTGCCGGCATGGGCATCGGCCTGATGTTCTTCGGCGTCAACGAGCCGCTGACCCACTTCGTCGAACCGCCGCCCGGCACGGCCGAGGCCGGCACCGACGCCGCGCTCAAGACGGCGATGGCGACCACGCTGTTCCACTGGACCTTGCATCCGTGGGCGATCTACGCGGTGGTCGGGCTGGCGATCGCGTACGGGACGTTCCGGCTCGGCCGCAAGCAGTTGATCAGCTCCGCCTTCGCCGGGCTGTTCGGGCGGCGGCAGGCCGAGGGTCCGGCCGGCAAGGTGATCGACATCCTGGCGATCTTCGCCACCCTGTTCGGCTCGGCCACCTCGCTCGGCCTGGGCGCGCTGCAGATCGGCAGCGGTCTGCAGATCGTCAGCGGGATCGGCGAGATCGGCAACGGGATCCTGATCGCGATCATCGTGATCTTGACCATTGCGTTCATCCTGTCCGCCGTTTCCGGTGTGGCCAAAGGGATCCAGCTGCTGTCGAACGTGAACATGGTGCTCGCCGTGATCTTGGCGATCTTCGTGTTCGTGGTCGGGCCGACCGTGTTCATCCTCAATCTGATCCCGACCGCCGTGGGTAGCTACTTCTCCGAACTCGCCGACATGGCGGCCCGGACCGAGGCCAGCGGCGGCGACGCGATGGCCGAGTGGCTCAAGGGCATGACCGTCTTCTACTGGGCCTGGTGGATCTCCTGGACCCCGTTCGTCGGCGTCTTCATCGCCCGGATCAGCCGCGGCCGGACGATCCGGCAGTTCGTCTCCGGCGTGCTGCTGATGCCGAGCCTGGTCAGCCTGGTCTGGTTCTGCGTCTTCGGCGGTACGGCGATCTTCATGCAGCGCGGCGGGGTCGACCTCGCGGCGCAGGGGAGCGAGGAGGCCCAGCTCTTCGGCATGCTCGACCAGCTGCCGATCCCGCAGATCACCGCGGTCCTGGTGATGATCTTGGTGGCGATCTTCTTCGTCTCCGGTGCGGACGCCGCCTCGGTGGTGATGGGTACGCTCTCGCAGAGCGGTTCGCTCGAGCCGGGCCGCCTGGTGGTGATCTTCTGGGGCGTGCTGACCGGCGCGGTCGCGGCCGTGATGCTGCTGATCGGCGGCGAGAACGCCTTGCAGGGCTTGCAGAACGTGACGATCATCGCCGCTCTGCCGTTCGCCGCGGTGATGGTCGGGCTGGCGGTCTCGCTGACCAAGGACCTGCAGCGCGACCCGATGATCCTGCGGGACACGGTCGGCACCGAGGTGATGGAGAAGGCGGTCGTCACCGGTTTGACCAACCACGGTGAGGATTTCGCGGTGGTGATCGAGGCCACCGACAAGGCCGACGCGAAGACCAACGGTAGGGCCGAGCAGCCGGAACCGGCCGATCCCGAGTTGCGTTGATCACGATTCGCGGCGGTGCGCGTTAGCAAGATCACGATCTTGAATCGTGATCTTGCCGCGCGCCCGCCGTGGGTCGGCGGCAAATGTCACAAAAAGGTAACTTTGAGAATCCCCTTGTTTACAAGGCAAGTTCCGTAGATCTTGAGTGCTCGATCAAGTCGATGCGTGGTGATCCCTCCGATCCGGACTGGGCAGTTTGTTACGGTGAGGATGGCTTCGTGAGTGCAGCGTGGTCGTTGCCGACATGTCCGATGCGACGGAACGGTACGGCGACTGTCGGCCATCCACTCACGGCTGGTTCGTCCTGCGCGCATTGGGACTAGTACGAGGCCAGTGGTCCATCGGGAGGACTGCGCGAGCAACCGGGGAGGTGCCGTGGGCGATGCCACGTTTGCGGTCGAGGCCTATGAACTGTTCAAGGTCTTCGGCCGTCGTTCGAAAGAGGCCGTTCGCAAGTTGAAGGCGGGAGCGCCGCGTGACCGGCTCGGTCCGGGCGCGACGGCCGCCGTCATCGACGCCAGCTTCCAGGTGAAGCCGGGCGAGATCTTCGTCGTGATGGGGTTGTCCGGTTCGGGCAAGTCGACGTTGATCAGAATGCTGAACGGGCTGCTCGAGCCGACCGCCGGCAGTGTGGCGGTGCAGGGCACCAAGATCAGCGGTATTGCGCCGGCTCGGCTGCGGACGATCCGGCAGAAGGCTGTGTCCATGGTGTTCCAGCATTTCGCGCTGATGCCGCACCGGACCGTGCTGGAGAACGCCGCGTACGGGCTCGAGGTGCAGGGCGTCGCCAAGCCGCGCCGGACCGCCAAGGCACTGGAGATGATCAAGATCGTCGGCCTGGACGGCTGGGCGAACAGCTATCCGGACGAGTTGTCCGGCGGCATGAAGCAGCGGGTCGGGCTGGCCCGGGCGCTGGCCGCCGAGACCGACATCCTGCTGATGGACGAAGCGTTCTCCGCCCTCGACCCGTTGATCAGGCGTGAGATGCAGGTCCAGTTGATCACGCTGCAGCAGGAGCTCAACAAGACGATCATCTTCATCACCCATGACCTGAACGAGGCGATGTTCCTGGGCGACCGGATCGCGGTCATGCGGGACGGCCGGATCGTCCAGATCGGTACGCCGGAGGAGATCCTGACCGACCCGGCGAACGACTACGTGGCGCAGTTCGTCCAGGACGTCGACCGGGCCCGGGTGCTCACCGCGTCCAGTGCGATGGAACAGCCGCGCGCTGTCGTACCGCTGAGTGCGGGGCCGCGGGGCGCGCTGCGGATGATGCGCGACCTGCAGACCTCGGCGGCTTTCGTCACCGGTCCGGCCCGCAAGCTGCTCGGGTACGTGACCGATCGCGAGACCATCGACCTGGTGCGGGCCAGCCGTACCGACCTGAAGGCCGTCCTGCGCACGGACTTCAGCAGCACCCCACCGGACGCCAGCCTGATCGATCTGGTCGAGCCCGCCGTGGAGAGCGCGCTGCCGATCGCGGTCGTCGAGGACGACCAGTTGGTGGGTGTCGTACCCAGGGTGACGCTGTTGGCTTCGCTGGGGAGTTCGTCGCCCGGTCCGCGCTCGCCGGAGTCCCCGGCCGCGGCGGAGGAGGAGGGGCGGCTGCCGTCCGGTGCCGTCGATCTCGCGCTGAAGGAAGGAGCGGGCGATGACTCTGCTGAGCTTCGGTGACGCGCTGATCCGGTTCTTCCAGTCGTTCTTCACCGACGACGGGTTCCGGATCCCTCTGGGTTCCTGGGTCGAGGGCGGGATCACCTTCCTCACCACGTACTTCTCCGGCTTCTTCGCCGCGGTCCGGGCGGTGCTCGACTTCTTCTTCGCCTGGGCGGAGTTCTTCCTGAAGGCGCCGCCGTTCTGGGTGATCATCCTGGTGATCGCCGGTCTGGCGCTGCTGGCCCGGCGGTGGATCCTCGCGATCGGTTCGATCCCGGGGCTGCTGATCATCGTCGGCGTGAATCAGTGGGAGAACGCGATGGAGACGCTGGCCATGGTGCTCGTCGCCAGCGCGATCGCGATCGTGTTCAGCGTCCCGCTCGGGATCCTCGGCGCGAAGTCCCGGATCGCGGCGATGATCATGCGCCCGATCCTCGATCTGATGCAGACCCTGCCGGTCTTCGTCTATCTGATCCCCGCGTTGCTGCTGTTCCGGGTCGGTGTGGCTCCGGGCATCTTCGCGACGATCATCTTCGCCATGGCGCCGGGCGTCCGGCTGACCCAGCTGGGCATCCAGAACGTCGACCGCGAGGTGGTCGAGGCGGGCCAGGCGTTCGGCTCGACCCCGTGGCGGGTGCTGCGCCAGATCCAGTTGCCGCTGGCGCTGCCGACGATCATGGCCGGCGTCAACCAGGTGATCATGCTCTCGCTGTCCATGGTGGTGATCGCCGGCATGGTCGGTGCGGGCGGACTCGGCGGCGAGGTGGTCCGCGGCCTCGGCAGCCTGGACATCCCGCTCGGCTTCGAGGCCGGGCTCTCCGTGGTGATCATCGCGATCATCCTCGACCGGCTGAGCGGGGTGCTCGGGCAGCAGCGCCAGTCGCCGCGGCGCAGGTCCCGCCCGGCACCGGCCGCGACGACCGAGGGGACCCCGGCGGCCGAGCCGCCCGCGGAGCAGACCGAGACGCCACCGACGAAGCGACCGGAGCCTGAAGCGCAGCCGGCCGCGCAGTGACAGACGCGCTGTGTTCACGAAAGGGATGAGATGATCAAGAAAGTCAGGATGATCTTCGCGGCAGCCGCCGTGGCGACGTTCGCGGCCCTGGCCGCCTGTTCGCCGCCGAGCACCACCCCGGCCGAGCCGGGTGGCGGCGAGGGGAAGAAGGACCTGAAGGTCGGCGTCTTCAACGGCTGGGACGAAGGGATCGCCGCCTCCGAACTGTGGAAGGCGATCCTGACCGAGAAGGGGTACAACGTCGAACTCGAGTACGTCGACGTCGCCCCGGGCTACACCGGTCTCTCGACCGGCGACTACGACGTCATCTTCGACACCTGGCTGCCGATCACGCACGAGGACTACATCAAGCGGTTCGGCGACCAGATCGTCGACCTCGGGATCTGGAACGAGGAGGCCAAGCTGACGGTCGCGGTGAACGAGGACGCCCCGGTCGACTCGCTGGCCGACCTGGCCGCCAACGCCGACAAGTTCAACAACAAGATCGTCGGCATCGAGTCCGGTGCGGGTCTGACCAAGCAGATGAACGACTCGGCGATCCCGACGTACAAGCTGGACAAGATGGAGTTCGTCACCTCCTCGACGCCGGCCATGCTCGCGGAGCTCAAGGCCGCGACCGACAAGGGTGAGAACGTCGTGGTGACGCTGTGGCGGCCGCACTGGGCCTACGACGCGTTCCCGATCAAGGACCTGGAGGATCCGGAGGGCGCCATGGGCGCCACCGAGAAGATCCATTCGTTCGCGAAGAAGGACTTCGAGTCGGAGTTCCCGGAACTGACGCCGTGGTTCAAGAACTTCAAGATGGACTCCAAGACGCTGTACTCGCTGGAGAACGCGATGTTCAACGTCGAGGAGAAGCCGGACGACTACGGGCCGGCCGTCAAGAAGTGGATCAGCGAGAACCAGGAGTGGGTGGACGGCCTCACGGCCGGTTGATCGACACCGGTTCCCTGGCATGCGCCGCACCTCCTCGTGGGGTGCGGCGCATGCTGCTTCCGGCCCGGGTCCGTTCCGGCCAGACGCCGATGATCACGCCGAGCGCCACCAGCCCGAGCCCGACCAGGACGATCGGCGCCGGCAGCCCGATGCCGAGCATCGCGGAGGCCGCGATGGCGCCGACGGGGCTGAGCGCGTAGAACAGGCCGGACTGGGCCGGGCCGAGGCGGGGCAGCGCCAGATACCAGGTCAGGTTGGCGCCGATCGCGACGGCGAGGGACAGGTGAAGGATCCGGACCAGGTCGGCCGGGCTGATCATGATCGTCGCGGCCGCGCCCGGGCCGTCCACGATCAGGGCCGCCATGATCAACACTGCACCGCCGGAGACCGCGGCGAGCGTGGTCGTGGTGAAGGTGCCGAACCGCTCGATCAGCCGTACGGCGACCAGGGTGAAGGCCAGCTCGCAGGCCAGCGCGCCCGCGCAGAGCAGGATGCCGATCGGGTCCGCCGCGCCGACGCCGGTGATGAACACGGTGCCCGCAGTGACGACGACGGCGCCGGCCACGACCCGGACGCTCGGTCGGCAGCGGACGAGGAGTGGGCTGACCACGGCCAGCAGCACCGGGGTGGCGGCGAGCACCGTACCGACGAGGGCCGGGTCGACCCGGAACGACGCCGAGACCAGGAAGACGTTGAACCCGGCGATGCCGATCGTGCCGAGCAAGGCGATGTCGAGCAGGTCGCGCCGCCGCGGCCGTACCATGACGGGCCGCGGAGACGACCCCGCGAACGAGCGCTTGATGATCATGATCGCGACCAGGAGGACGCCGGCGACGAGATAGCGCGCCGCCTGGCCGGTCAACAGCGGGACCTCACGAATGGTGGCGGCGACCGGTGCCGACGTACCGATCAGGAACAGGGACAGGCCGGCCGCCAGCGCGCCGGTCGCCTTCCGGCCCAGACCGGGCGTGACGGGGGATCTCAGGGTGCTGGATTCGCTCACACCATCAGCCTGCCCAGGTTCGAGGCTTAAGACCAGCAATGGTTGTGTGGGGGAGCGTTAAGGTGGAATGCATGCTTGACGTACGCCACCTTCGCATCCTCGCCGCGGTCGCCGAGTCCGGCTCGATGACCCGGGCCGCCGCCCGGCTCTCGTACACGGCCTCGGCGGTGTCCCAGCAGATGGCGGCGCTGGAACGCCAGCTCGGCACCCCGCTGTTCGTCCGGCACGCCCGCGGCGTCCGGCTGACCGAGGCCGGCCGGCTGGTCTGCCGGCACGCCGAGCAGGTCGAGGATCAGCTGCGGCGGGCCGAGCAGGAGGTCAAGGACCTGATCGAGCTGCGCACCGGGCGACTGCGGCTCGGCGCCTTCGTCAGCGCGGCGTCCCGGCTGATCCCGGACGCGATCACCGAGTTCCGTCACCGGCACCCGGAGATCACGCTCAGCCTGGACATCCTGGACCCGCTGATGGCGATCGAAGCCGTCGCCGCCCGACGCCTCGACCTCGCCGTCGTCTTCGACTATCCGCCGGACCCGGTGCTCGACCTCGGCGACCTGGAGCAGGTGCCGCTGCTGGACGACCCGGTGCTGGTCGCGCTGCCGCCCGGCCACGACCGTTCGGACGCCGACCTGGTCAGCGTCCGCGAACTGGCCGCCGAGCCGTGGATCCGGGACTGCTCGCCGGACCCGATGTGCCGCGACATGCTGGACCGCTTCTGCCGCGAGGGCGGTTTCACGCCGACGATCGCCTTCGAGGCGGACAACTACCTCACCATCGGCCGGCTCGTCGAGGCCGGCGTCGCGGTCGCCCTGGTGCCGGGCCTGGCCGCCGACCAGCTGCCGCCGGACGTCCCGCTGCGGCCGCTGGCGCCGACGGTCACCCGTCGGGTCACCGCGGTGTCACGGCCGGAGGCGGCCCCGACGGTGGCCCGGATGATCGAGGTGCTCCACGAGGCGGCCGCCGTGCCGCGGGAGTCGCTCAGAGCGTCTTGAAGGCCAGCGCGACGTTGTGGCCGCCGAAGCCGAAGGAGTTGTTGATGCCGGCCAGGTCGCCGTCGGGCAGCTTGCGCTGCTCGGTGGCGATGTCGATGCCGAGGCCCGGCTCCGGGTTGTCCAGGTTGATCGTCGGCGGTACGACGCGGTGGTGCAGGGCGAGCAGCGTGGCCATCGACTCCAGGGCGCCGGCGCCGCCGAGCAGGTGACCGGTCATCGACTTGGTCGAGGTGACGACTGCGGTCGTGTTCTCGCCGAGCGCTTCCCGGACCGAGAGCGCCTCGATGCCGTCGCCGGTCGGGGTCGAGGTGGCGTGGGCGTTCACGTGGACGACGTCGGCGGGGGACAGCTCGGCGTCCTGCAGGGACTTGATCATCGCCTTCGCCTGGCTGTGCCCGGTCGGCTCCGGGGCGACCATGTCGTGGGCGTCGGCGGTGATCCCGGCTCCGGCCAGCTCGCCGTAGATCCTGGCGCCGCGGGCCTGGGCGTGCTCGAGCGACTCGATCACGAACATCGCCGAGCCTTCGCCCATGACGAAGCCGTCGCGGTCGACGTCCCACGGGCGGGAGGCCCGCTCCGGGTCGTCGTTGCGGCGGCTGAGGGCCTGCATCTGGCCGAACGAGCCGACGGTCATCGCGTGGATCACGGCTTCGGTGCCGCCGACCACGGCGACGTCGGCGCGGCCGAGCCTGATCATGTCCATCCCCAGCGCGATCGACTCGTTGCTGGAGGCGCAGGCGGAGACGGCGGTGTGGGCGCCGGCACGGGCGCGGATCCGCAGGCTGATGTTCGCGGCTGCCGCGTTGGCCATCAGCATCGGTACGGCGAACGGGCTGACCCGGCGCACGCCCTTGTCCCGCAGCGTGTCCCAGTTGCCCAGCAGGGTGCTGATGCCGCCGATCCCGGTACCGACCGCGACGCCGGTCCGGTCCGGATCAAGATCGTTCTCCTCGCCGAAGCCGAAGCCGGCATCGGTCCAGGCCTGCTCGGCGGCGATCACGGCCAGCTGGGCGTTGCGGTCCAGCTTGCGGGCGACCACCCGGTCCAGGACCTCGGACGGATCGACCGCGACCGGCGCGGCGATCTTGACCGGGAGCTCGGCGGTCCAGTCGACCTCGAGCTTGCGTACCCCCGACTTGCCGGCCAGCAGACCTTCCCAGGTGCTGGCGACGTCACCACCGAGCGGGGTGGTGGCTCCGAGACCGGTGACAACGACACGGGTGCGAGACATGAGGGTGGTTCGCCTTTCTTGGGGCCTGGACGGTCGAGAGATAGGTTCGCCGGGCCCGGCGGGGTGTTGCCGTGGCCCGGCGAACCGGCGCGTTGTGGGTTACGACGACGCGCGCTCGATGTAGGCAACGGCGTCGCCTACGGTACGGAGGTTCTTGGCCTCCTCATCCGGGATGCTCACGCCGAACTTCTCCTCGGCGGCATAGATGATCTCCACCATCGACAGCGAGTCGACGTCAAGATCATCGGTGAACGACTTGTCCAGCGCCACGTCGTCCGCCGGCACGCCGGCAACCTCGTTGACGATCTCGGCGAGGTCGGCGCGGATCTCTTCAGTGGTGGCCATTTCTCGATGGTCTCCTTGTCTGGGTGGTACGTGAGAATAGGGGTCCTGATCGTCACTACGGGAGGACGATCACCTGCCCGGCATAGACCAGGCCTGCCCCGAATCCGATGATCAAGGCGATCTGGCCGCTGTGCGCCTCGCCGGAGGCGAGCAGGGCGTCGATCGCCAACGGGATCGAGGCTGCGGAGGTGTTGCCCTGGTACTCGATGTCCCGGGCGATCACCACCCGTTCGGGCAGTTTCAGGGCGCGGAACATGGCGTCGACGATCCGCAGGTTCGCCTGGTGCGGGGCGAACACGTCGATCTGGTCCGCGGTGACGCCGGCGCGGTCCATCGCCTCGGCGGCCACTTTCGCCATCGTGTACGAGGCCCAGCGGAACACCGGATTGCCGTCCATCCGCAGCGTCGGGAAGTCCTGGTGGTTCGGTCCGGTCTGCCGCGCCGCCTCGTCGAAGGCGGCGGTCTGGGTGATCAGGTCGGCCTGATCACCGTCGGAACCCCAGACCACCGGGCCGATACCGGGCGTCTCGCTCGGGCCGACCACGGCGGCGCCGGCACCGTCGGCGAACAGGAACGCGGTGCCGCGATCATGCTTGTCGGTGAGGTCGCTGAGCCGTTCGACGCCGATCACCAGGACGTGCCGGGCGGTGCCGGTCCTGATCATGGAATCGGCCATCGCGACGCCGTAGCAGAAGCCGGCGCAGGCGGCGGAGATGTCGAACGCCGCGGCGCCCTTAGCACCCAGCTCGGCCGCGATCCGGGTCGCGATCGCCGGTGTGGCGTGGAAGTGGGTGACCGTGGAGATGATCACCGCATCGATCTGACCGGGCTCCAGGTCGATCTTGGACAGGGCCTGCCGGCCGGCCGCGACGGCCATCATCTGGATCGTCTCGTCCGGGCCGGCCCAGCGCCGCTCCTTGATCCCGGAGCGGGTCTGGATCCACTCGTCCGAGGAGTCGATCATGGTGCAGATCTCGGCGTTGGTCACCGACCGGCGGGGTCGATAGCCGCCGACGGCGAGGATCCGCGAGTAGTCGGCGCCCCGGGAGATCTGGAGCGTCGGGCTGCTGGCTGCGTTGTTCATCGGCTGACCTCCCGGCTGGCGTGCTGCTGAACGAAGGCTCGGGCCTCGGCGAGCTGGTCGGGCGTGTTCAGCGCGTACAGCTCGACCCCCTTGAGGTTCCGCTTGGCGATGCCGGTCAGCGTGCCGGCCGGCGGCAGCTCCAGCAGGCCGGTGACGCCGAGGCTCGCCAGCGTCTCCAGGCAGAGGTCCCAGCGGACCGGCGCCGCGACCTGCCGGACCAGCCGGTCCAGCACCTCGCGGCCGTCCGCGACGGCCTGACCGTCGGCGTTGGAGAGCAGCCGGGTGCTCGGATCCTTCGGATCGAGGTCGCGGGCCACGGCGGCGAGCCGGGTCACTGCGGGCTCCATGTGCGTGGTGTGGAAGGCGCCGGCGACGCTGAGCGGGATCAGCCGCGCCCGCGCCGGCGGGTCGGCCGCCAGCGCGGCCAGTTGCTCGACGGTGCCGGCGGCGACGATCTGGCCGGGGCCGTTGTTGTTCGCCGGGGTGAGCCCGTGGCGTTCGATCGCGGCCAGCACCTCGTCCGGCTTGCCGCCGATCACCGCGGTCATCGAGGTCGGCGTCGCCGCGGCGGCCTCGGCCATCGCCCGGCCGCGCTCGGCCACCAGCAGCATCGCCTGCTCGGCCGGGATCACGCCGGCGACGGCGGCCGCGGTGAGTTCGCCGACCGAGTGGCCGGCCACGACGTCCGTCGCGGGTCCGTCGCCGAGCAGCCGTTCGGCCGCCAGCACGCCGGCCGCGACCAGCAGCGGCTGGGCGACCGCGGTGTCGCGGATCGCGTCGGCATCGGCCTCGGTCCCGTAGTGGGCCAGGTCCAGCCCGCCGACCTCGGACAGCCGGGTCAGGTCGCTCGCGTACGCCGAATCCGCGAGCCAGGGGCTCAGGAAGCCGGGGGTCTGGGCGCCCTGTCCGGGCGCGACGATCGCGAGCACGGTCCCAACTCTCTCTCGCCCGGCCGGCGATCGCCGTACCGGGACATCACGAAAGTCCTCTCGGCTGGTTGTGGGAACCCTACAAAGGGGTGAACGGCAGGGTGATCTCCCTCTCACTCGGGCGCGCGAGCCGGCCGGCCACCGAGCGCGGCCTGGACCGCGGCGTCGTCCAGGTCGACCGTGCCGCCGCGGTCGATGTGCCCGCGACGCCAGTCCTGCAACGCCTCGTACGCGGCGTGGTCGAGGTGGTCCACTCCGAGTTCGACCCGGGCCGGGGCTCCGACCGGGACCGATCGGAGCGTCCGGACCAGGGACGCGACGCCGAGGAACACCAGCGAGCCGCCGAGCCGAACAGTCCACACGCCGTCCTGCTCGGACGCGGTGACCGTCGACCGGGCCAGCCGGTGCAGCAGCCGGCCGACCGCGACCAGCAGACCGGCGAGGACCCCCTCGGCCAGGCCGAGACCGGCGACGCCGAGGCCGGTGATCAGATAGACCAGCAGTTCGTCGTGCCGGCGCAGGGTCCGGATGTGGGCCAGCTGGATCAGCTTGACCCCGGTGACCAGCAGCACCCCGGCCAGCGCCGCCATCGGGATCGACTCGAGCAGCGCCCCGGCGGCCAGCACGAAGAGCGCGATCCAGATCCCGTGCAGGATCGCGGCGGCCCGGCTCCGGGCCCCCGCGGCGACGTTGGTCGAGCTGCGCACGATCACGCCGGTCACCGGCATCCCGCCGAGCAGCCCGGAGAGCGCGTTGGCCGCTCCCTGCCCGACCAACTCCCGGTCCAGGTCGGCCCGCGGGCCCCGGTGCAGCTTGTCCACCGCGACCGCCGACAGCAGCGACTCCACGCTGGCGACCAGGGCGATGGTCAGGATCGCGACGCCGATCTGCACCGGGCCGCCGGCCGGCAGCACCGGCGGGATCAGGCTGCGCAGCGGGTCAGCGGGCAGCTGGACCCGGTCGACCGGCAGCGCCAGTACGGCCGCCGCGACGGTCACCACGACGACGGCCACCAGCGGAGCCGGAACGGCCCTGGCCCTGGGCAGCCGCGGCCAGACGAGCAGCAGCGCCACGGTCACCAGACCGATCAGCACCGACGGCGGGTGGTGGCCGACGATCTGGCCGGGCAGCTCGGCGACGTTGTTGATCAAGGAACTCTGTGCCGCGCCGCCGAGCACCACGTGCAGCTGCTGGAAGGCGATGGTCAGGCCGATGCCGGCCAGCATGCCGTGGACGACGGCGGGGGAGAGGGACAGCGCCAGCCGGCCGACCCGGGTCACGCCGAGCAGGATCTGCAGCACCCCGGCCGCACAGGTGATCGCCGCGGTGGCGGGCCAGCCGAACTGATCCACCAGCCCGGCCACGACCACGGTCAGCCCGGCCGCCGGACCGCTGACCTGGAGCACCGATCCGCCCAGGGTGCCGGCCACGACGCCGCCGACGACGGCCGCGACCAGGCCGGCCATCAACGGGGCGCCGGAGGCCGCGGCGATGCCGAGCGACAGCGGGATGGCGATCAGGAAGACCACCAGCGAAGCCGGCAGGTCGTGCCGCAGGACCGACCGGAGTGATCGAGCGCCGGCGGAGGTCTCGTCGGACGCCGTGAGCATCAGTTGATCATGGGGTTCCGCGGGCAGGCAGGGTCGGGCAAGATCATCGGGCCTCCGTCTCCGCAGTCGCTGGCCGGCCCCGAGCCCGGCTTCTGCCCTGACAACTCGGTACCCAGGTGACGAGTTCCCGGAAGATCGGAATTCCGTACGTTCGGTCAGACGATCAAGCGATCAAGATCAGGCGCGCTGCCGTCCGGGTTGCCGAAGGTGATCTTGTTCTCGCCGGCGTCGAGCCGGACCGGGACCTGCAGCGTCTGCGGGGTGTTCCAGTCGTCGTCGTTGCTGCGCGGCGCGTTGATCCAGGTGGTCCGGCCGTTGATCGTGATCTTGGCCTGGCGGGACGCGTCGGCGGCCACGTAGTCGATCGTCAGCAGGTACGTGCCGTCGGCCGGAGCAGTGATCGACGGGAAGGCCATGGTGCCCGACCCGCCGATGTAGCCGGCCTTCCGGCCACCGGAGCAGCCCGAGCAGTCCCAGACCCCGGCCCCGCCGGCGAACTCGTTGCCGGCTGCCTCTGCCTGATAGGTCCGCGGGCCCTCCGGACCGGTGGTGCTGAGCCGGAGCGGCGCGCTGGGCGCGGAGGTGCGGCGGGCGCCGATCGTCCGTACCTCGAACCGGTAGGCCGTCGCGGGATCGAGTCCGGTCACCGTGGCCTGCGGGCGGTCGGTCCGCAGCACCTCGGTGCCGTTCACGGTGACCGCGTACCGGGCCGGCGCACCGCCGTCGGTCGCCGGCTGCCAGGCCAGCGCGACCCGGTCCGGCCCGGTGTCCGTGGCCCGCAACCGGGTGGGGATCGACGGGGCGTCGGCGTACGGGTCGACCGGCCGGACCGTGTAGAGCCGCGAGCCGTGAGCCGGCAGTTCGCCGCCGACCCCGGAGCGCTGGACGCCCAGGTCGCGGCCGGCCCAGACGTCGCGGACCCGGGCCGGGCCGCCGAAGCCGAGCTCGCGCCACGTCGTCGTCACCTCGGCCGCCTCCTCGGCCAGGTTGAACAGCGCCACGGTGTAGCTGCCGTCGTCGTTGCGGGCGGACCAGACCTGCTGCTGCGACGTCTGGTCGAGCGGACGGGCCGGGTTGCCGCGCTGGTTGATCGCGATCACCTCGCGGTTGGTCAGCAGCTGCTTCCCGTACGCGTCCAGCTTGGTCAGGTCGTCGCCGATGTAGAGCGGAGCCGCCGCGATCGACCACAGGGTGGCGTAGCTCTGCCGTTCGGCCTTGGTCAGCCCGTCCATCTCGCCGTTGCCGACGTTCAGCGTGTCGAGGTTGGGCCAGAAGCCCGGCCGGGCGTCGTCCAGCCACTGCACCGAGTCGAACCAGCGCTGGCGTACCGACTGGTTCCACCTGACCAGGGTCTCGCAGTAGCACTCGACGTCGGTGTCCACCCGGACCCCGTTGGACCACTGCTTCCAGTCGTCGGCGTAGCGGTGACTGATCGCCCAGGAGACCAGGAAGGTCATCGGCCGGCCGGTCTTGGCGATCGCCTTCGACCAGGCCTCGATGTCGGCCCGATTGTCGTAGTTCGGGCCGCCCTTGAACGAGCCCGGCCCGACGCCGTCGATCTTGACGAAGTCGACGCCCCAGTCGGCGAACACCTTGACGATGCTGTCCGCATAGGCTTGTCCACAAGGGCTCTCGTAGTTGATCTTGTACGACATGTCCCACCCGTTGGTGGTTCGCAGGTCGTCGTAGACCAGGTCCGCCGTGGTGCAGCCCGGGGCGTCCTTGATCGGCGTCGTGCCGTCGCGGTAGACGTCCTTGCCGAGCCCGACCACCGTGTAGATCCCGAATTTCAGGCCGCGATCATGGAGGTAGTCGCCGAGGGCCTTCATCCCGCTCGGAAAACGATCATGGTTGACCGTCGGCAGCCCGTATTCGTCGCCGCCGGACTGCCAGCCCGCATCGACGTTGATGTATTCGTAGCCGTACTCGGCGAGGTCGGCGGCCATCACGTCGGCCTGTGCCTTGACCCGCTCCTCGGTCAGCCAGCTGCCCTCGCCGTCGGGGTTGACGCCCGGGTACTTGGTCGCCTGCAGGCTCCAGCTGCTCCAGCCCAGGTACGGTTTCGCGGCCGTCACCGGGCGTTCGGCGGGCTGTGGTGCGGGCTCGGCCAGGGCCGGCGTCGAGGTCAGCCCGGCGGCGGTGATCATCAGCGCGAGTCCGGCGGTGGCCCAGCGCCAACGGGGGAATCGGGACCGGCGTACGGAATCGGAATGCGTCATCGCAGTGCCTCCTGAGTCGGTGCTGTGACCGTACCCGGAGTTACTTCACGTCGTCAACTATTTGGGTCGGCCGTTCCGCACCACTGAACGGAGCAGGGCGACCGCGGCGCCGCGGGCCCAGTCGGTGAAGCTGTGCGACCGCGTCTCGATCCGGCACCGGTCGGCCGCACCGAAGACGTGATCATGGAACGCCGCCCGCATCCGGTCCTCGTACAGGTCGAAGTCGGCCACGCCCTCGCCGACCACCTGGATCACCTCGGGGCCGACCAGGTTGACCACGGTGGCCAGCGCCCGCCCGATGGCGGTGCCGGCGCGGGCGAACGCCGCGACGGCCGCCGGGTCGCCGTCGTGGGCGCGGCGCAGCGCCTCGGCCCAGGTCAGTTCCGGAAGCCCGGCCGCGGACCGGACCGCGGCCAGGATCGCCGCGGCGGAGGCGACCGTCTCCAGACAGGCTCGCCGGCCGCAACTGCAGACCAGGCCCTCCTCGCCCAGCGGCAGGTGACCGATCTCGCCGGCCACGCCGAACGCGCCCTCGACCACGTCACCGTTCAGGTGCAGTCCGCAGCCGATCCCGGTGCCGATCGTGATGATCGCGAACGAGGTGGTGTCCACGCCGACGCCGAACCAGTGTTCGGCCATGGTGAGCGCTCGGACGTCGTTCTCGATCACCACCGGCAGTCCGGTCGCCGCACCGAGCCGCGCGGCCAGCGGCAGGTCCCGCCAGCCGAGCCGAGCGGACTCCCTGACCACCCCGCCGCGCCGGTCTACGTCACCCGACACGGCGACCCCGAGCCCGAACAGTCGATCATGGTCGAGACCGGCGGTCAGCTCGTCGATCATGGTCCGCGTCGCGGTGATCACGGAGTCGACGTCGTCGTCAGGCAGCTGGACGCGGGCCTCCCGGCGGACCTCGGCGGTGAGGCCGGTGATCACCCCGATCAGCTCACCCGGATTGATCTTGATCCCGGCGATCAGGCCGGCGTCATCGACCACGGACAAGGGATTCACCGGCCGCCCGGCGGTGCCCGCCTTGGCCGGGACACTGCCGTGCTCGCGTACGTACCCTCCCTCGATCAGCGGCGCGATGGCCTTGGTCACGGCGGCGAACGACAGCCCGGTCGCGCGGGCGATCTCCACCCGCGGCACCGGGCCGCGGGTGATCACGTGGGTGAAGACCTCGATCGCCGCGGGGCTGATCAACGGCAGCACCGGGCGGCCTGCGGGCGACGCCGATCCGGTCGTGGCACACCTCATTTCCGCGGTACGGGATTCGCGCACTCTATCCGGCGGCCTCCGGTTTCCAGGGCAGACCTGGCAGGGTTTCCGGATGGACGGCGAGTTGCACGACCGGGAATGGGGCAGTGGCGATCGAGTCGCGGTGCTGCTGCACGGACTGATGGGCAGTTGGCGGCAGTACCACCGGGTCGGCCCCGCGCTGGCCGAGCTGGGCTACCGGGCGCTGGCCGTCGATCTTCCCGGTCACGGCGGCTCGGCGCCCGATCCCGAGGCGACGTTGGCGAGTTGCGCTCGCCCGAACGGTCCCGGCCGAACCCGCGCTGCTGATCGGGCAGTCGATCGGCGGGGCCGTCGCGGCGCTGTGCCTGGACGCGCTGCGGCCGGCGCGGGCGATCTACGTGGACGCCACGGTCGGGGCACCCGGCGAGGATCCGGTGCTGCCGGACCCGCCCGCGGGGGAGGGACTCGCGACGGAGCGGGCTCGGCTGACCGACGGCTGGGCCCGGAACAAGGCGAACCGGACGCTGGACGGGCTTCGCGAGCGGCGGCCCGACTGGACCGACGCGGACCGCCGGGCCGAGGAGGCGTCGGCTCGTGAGTTCGACGTCCCGACCGGGGTCAGCCTGATCCTGGACTCGCGCAACCGGCCGCCCGGCCGGGTCGTGCCCGGCCGGTCGCTCGTCGTCCTCGCCGACCCGGGCGGCTCGGAGTCCGAGCGCCGCCGCACCAGGGCCGCGGAGCTGGAGGGATCCGGTGTGCGGACCATGATCATCCCGGGCTCCGACCATTCCGTCTGGTACAGCCGGTACGAGCCCTTCATGGCGGCGATCGGAGCCTGGCTCGACGGCTGAGAGCACGCCCGGGTCAGGGCAGCGGGCGCCAGACCCGGTGCGGGCCGACGGCGACGAAGCCGGCGGCTCGGGCGTCGTCGAGGTCCTGGCCGCGTTCGTACCCGACCAAGGGACGGCCCGGGAACAGCCGGCCGGCCATGATCATGATCGCGGTCCAGCCGGACGGCGGCTCGGTCGACCAGACGTTGGAGACGCCGACGACGGAGCCGGTCCGGTGCAGTACGGCGCCGCCGGTGAGCCGCTCACCGGTGCGGCGGGCCAGGATCCGCAGGTCCGGCAGCCGGAGGGCGGGCTCGGTCAGCACGCCGCGATAGTCGTGCAGCTCGCTCCACTCGGCCAGCGCCGGCGCGGAGTCGATCACGGCCCAGTCCTCGGGTACGGGTCCGGCGGACGGTGCCGGCGCGTGGATCCAGGTCGCGTCGAAGAGCACCTCGTACTCGAAGCCGGACAGGTCGAGGTCGGCGTAGTCGTCGGCGACCGAGAGGCCGAACTCCGGCCCGAGGTGTGCGACGACCCATGCCGCGGACAACCCGGGTCGCAAGGTCAGCGCGCCGGAATGCCAGGGCGGCGGCGGGTCGAGAGCGATCCAGAGGCCGTCGTCGATCCGGTGCCGCACCCCGTGCAGCCCGTACGTCAGCTGATACCAGGCCCGGCTGGCCGCGATCGCCGCCGCCCGCCGGGGGTCGAGGCTCACGGCTTCAGCAGCCGGCCGAGGGTCAGGGCCATCCGCAGCGTGTACGCGTCGCGCGGATCGGTCGGCCCATAGCCGGTGACCTCGTGGATCCGCCGCAGCCGATAGCGCACCGTGTTGGCGTGGACGAACAGAGCCCGGGCCGCGGCCTCGACCGAGTTCCCGTGGTCGAGGAACGTGATCAGGGTGTCCAGCAGCCCGCCGCCGGCCGCCGCCAGGGGCAGGTAGATGTCGTGGGCGAGCGCCCGGCGGGCATGCCCGTCGCCGGACAGGGCCCGTTCCGGCAGCAGGTCCTGCGCGCTGACCGGGCGCGGCGCCTCCGGCCACGCGTCCGCGGCGCGGAAACCGGACAGGGCCGCCCGGGTGCTGGCCGGCGCGTCCATCAGGTGCTCGACCGGCGGCCCGACCACGACCGGTCCGGGCCCGAACCGGTCGACGAAGCGCGCCGTCGCGGCGGTGGCCCGGTCCGGCTCGGCCAGTTCCGCGCCGCCGAGGATGATCGCCAGCCGATCGCCCTGGACCGCGCCGAGCATGTCCAGGCCGTCCTTGGTCGCGGCTTGCCGGATCGACTCGATCGCCTGCGCCGGTTCGTGTTCCGGCGCCGGCCCGACGATCACCACGGCCGTCGTCGCCGAGCCCCAGCCGAGCGTCGAGGCCCGGGAGAGTACGGCCTCGTCGGTCTCGCCGCGGAGCACCGCGTCGACCACGAGCGCCTCCAGCCGGGCGTCCCAGGCTCCGCGCAACTCCGCGGCCCGGGCGTAGATCTCGGCCGCGGAGAAGGCGAGCTCGCGGCTGTAGTGCAGGATCGCGGCGTGCAGGATCGGCCGGTCCGCCCGCGGCATCACCTCGTCGATCTGCTGCTCGACCACGTCGATCGTGGTCCGGACCAGCTCCACGGTCTGATACAGCGAGATCTTGCGGGCCAGCTCCCGCGGCGCCGAGCCGAACACGTCCATCGTGCTGGGCCCGGCCGGCTCGGGCTCGCTGAACCAGTGCACGAACCCGTCGATGCCGGCCTGGGCGACCAGGGTGATCCAGGACCGGTGCTTGGCGTCCAGCCGGACGAACCAGCTGTGCCGGGCCTCCATCTCGGCGACCGTGGCCGTCGCCATCGCTCCGGTGACGGCCGACAGCCGGCGACCGATCGCGGCGCGCGTCTTGGCCGAGGGGAGCAGCGACTTGATGATCCCTCGAGTGGTCGCGGCCATGGCCTGAGCCTATTGCACCCGCCGTCGCCGGCCCGCCCTAAGCTTCGGTGAGGGAGAGGAGGCCGCCCGTGAGTGACGTCGAGACCAAGCCGGACGAGTACGCCTGCACGGCGTCCGGGGCCGCCGGGCCGGAGGAGTTGCTGCTGACCGGCCGTACGGTCTGGCTCGGCAAGACCACCCAGGTGGTCCGCGCCCTGCCGGACCGGAACATCCGGATGATCGGCGCCTGGTGCTTCCTTGATCATTACGGGCCGGAGGACGTGTCGAGCGCGCCCGGCATGCGGGTCTGGGCGCATCCGCACACCGGGCTGCAGACGGTGACCTGGCTGCTCGAGGGCGAGATCGACCACGCCGACAGCCTGGGCAGCCGCGCCCGCGTCCGGCCCGGCGAACTGCACCTGATGACGGCCGGCCGCGGCATCGTGCACAGTGAGCTGTCGCCGGAGGACAAGCCGCCGACCATGCACGGGCTGCAGCTCTGGCTGGCGCTGCCCGAGTCGGACCGCTTCACGGCACCGACCTTCGTCTCGCACCGGGAGTTGCCCGAGCTGGCCGGCGACGGCGTGGCCGGGATCGTGCTGCTCGGTGCCGTCGGCGAGGTACGGTCTCCGGCGCACACGTACACGGCCTTGCTGGCGGTCGATCTGGAGCTGCAGCCGGGCGCCGAGGTCACCCTGCCGCTGCGGCCGGGCCACGAGCACGGCGTCTTCGTGATCACCGGGACGGTCGAGGTCGCCGGCCGCGGCGTCGACCATGATCAACTCCTCTACCTCGGCACCGGGCGGGACACGCTGACGCTGCGCAGCGAGGCCGGCGGCCGGGTGCTGCTGCTCGGCGGCGAGCCGTTCGCCGAGGAGCTCGTCATGTGGTGGAACTTCGTCGGTCGCAGTCACGACGAGGTGGCCGGCTACCGGCGGGAGTGGCTGGACCGGGCCGACCGGTTCCCGCCCGTCGTGGACCGCTCCGAACGCGTGATGGAGGCGCCTGAGATGCCGACGGTACGGCTTCGCCCGCGTCCCCGCCGCAGCCCCGATGACCGAAAGGATCCGTGATCATGAACCCCGTCGTCGCGTTGCGCGAGATCGGCTTCCTGCTGGAGCGGAGCCGGGCCGACACGCACCGGGTGAAGGCGTACCGGAGGGCCGCCGACGCGGTCGACCAGCTGTCCGAGGCGGAGCGGCAAGATCATCAGGACCGGGGCAGCTGGGGCAAGCTCACCGGCATCGGCCCGAAGACCGCAGCGGTGATCGGCCAGGCGATGGCCGGCGCCGTACCCGATTATCTGCAGCAGTTGCGGGACGCGAAGGCCCCGTTGACCACCGGCGGTGATCAACTCCGGGCGAGGATCCTGGGCGACCTGCACTGCCACTCGGACTGGTCCGACGGCGGCAGCCCGCTGGACGAGACCATGATCACGGCGCGGACGCTCGGCCACGAGTACTGCGCGATCACCGACCACTCGCCGCGGCTCACGGTGGCCCGCGGGCTGACCACCGAGCGGCGCCGGCAGCAGCTGGCGGTGATCGACGACCTCAACGAGGCGCTGGCGCCGTTCCGGATCCTCAAGGGGATCGAGGTCGACATCCTCGACGACGGGTCGCTGGACGCCGAGGACGAGTTGCTCGCCGACCTGGAGGTGGTCGTCGCGAGCGTGCATTCGAAGCTGCGGATGGATTCCGAGTCGATGACGCACCGGATGGTGACCGCGATCGCCAACCCGCGCACCAACATCCTCGGCCACTGCACCGGCCGGCTGATCGAGGGCGACCGCGGCACCCGACCGGAGTCCACGTTCGACGCCGAGGTCGTCTTCGAAGCGTGCCGGGCGTTCGGCGTCGCGGTGGAGATCAACTCGCGGCCGGAGCGCCGGGACCCGCCGACCCGGCTGCTGCAGCTGGCGGTCGAGATGGACTGCCTGTTCTCGATCGACACCGACGCGCATGCGCCCGGCCAGCTGGATTTCCTGGCGTACGGGTGCGAACGGGCCGAGGCGGCCGGCATCGACCCGGACCGGGTGATCAACACCTGGCCGGTGCAGCGACTGCTGGACTGGTGCGCGAGCCGCTCCGCCCGGTCGATAGGGTCGTGACGTGAACGATCCCGATCTTGCCGCCGACCTGGTCCGAGACGCGGGCACGCTGGCAGCGGCGATGCTGGCGGACGGCCTGGAGACCCACTACAAGACGTCGATCTCCGATGTCGTCTCGGCCGCCGATCACGCGGCCGAGGAGCGGGTGGTGAGCCGACTGCTGGAGCACCGGCCGGACGACGGCGTGGTCGGCGAGGAGGGCGCCAGCCGGCCCGGTGCCCGGACCTGGTACATCGACCCGGTCGACGGTACGTACAACTTCCTCACTCAGGTCCCGTATTGGTGCTCGGCGATCGGCCTGATCGGCGAGCAGGGGCCGATCGTCGGCGCGGTCTACTACCCGGCCCGCGACGAGCTCTGGGTCGGTGGCCCGGACCGGCCGACGACCCGCAACGCGAAGCCGCTCGTCGGCCTGGCGGACCAGCCGCTGGACCGGGTCTCGGTCTGTACCTACCTGCATCCCGACAAGTTCGCCGACGATGATCATTTCCAGCCGTGGCGGGCCGTGGTGGCCGCGACCGCGACGGTACGCATGCTCGGCTCGGCCTCGATCGACCTGGCCGGCGTGGCCAGCGGCTGGTCCGGCCTGTTCCTGCAGAAGAACCTGAACCTCTGGGACTGGCTGCCCGGCGCGGCCCTGGTCCTGGGCGCCGGCGGCGCCGCCGAGATCGTCGAGCACCGCGGCCAGGGCTGGAACCTGGCCGGCTCCCGGCAGGCCGTCGCCGAGGCCAAGGCCCTGATCCTGGCCAGCTGACCCGACGGCCCAGTCACGGCAGCCCACCACCCACGGGAAACTGGCGCTTTACCAGAGATGCTTCCCTGGCAAAGTGCCAGTTTTTCACGTTAACGTGAAAAACTGCGGGGGCGAGTTCAGCGGGCGGTGCGGGCGATCGACAGGGCGGACTCGCCGTGGATCTCGACCTCGATGCCGTCGGCCTCGACGATGTCCAGCGCCTGGCGGACCAGGCGGACCTGGTCGCCGGAGCGGTGCAGGTCGACGTCGAAGCCGCGCACCTGCTGGTCGAACCTCGTGTCGGTGGACCAGTAGCGCAGGCCGACGCCGTACAGGTCGATCCGGCGGACGCCGCACCAGCGCAGGATCTGCAGGGCGCCGAAGACCACGTTGTAGCCGTGGCCGAGGCCGATCCGCGGCTCCCGGGAGAACGTCTCGTAGTCGAGCATCCGGATCGGGATCAGGCGGTCGTCGACGATGCCGGCCTGGTGCGCGATGTCGGCGTTGGCGGCGAAGAACCGGGTCCGGTCCAGGTACGGCAGCAGGGCCTGCGGCTTGGTCGCGATGAACCGCTCGTCCTGCACCCAGTACAGATCGGCCATCGCGTCCTGCTCGGCCATCAGCTTCAGGCCGGCGTTGACGGTGACCACGCGCACCGACGGCCGCGGCCGCCACAGCGTCGCCGTGGGGCCGTTGCCGACCAGGTCGACCGACGTACCGGAAAGATGATCACGCAACCGCGTCAGCGCGTTCGCCATGCCCCGCCTTCCCGGACCGGTAGATCTCGTCGTAGAGGCCGACCACGCGTTCGGCCGACATGACCCGCCAGTAGTAGTCGTGCGAAGCGTCCATCCAGTCGGCCAGCAGCCGCCGGTCCGAGGCGAGCCGGCCCAGCTGCTCGGCGAAGCCGTCCAGATCGGTGCGCAGGAACGGCGGCGGTTCGTTGGTACGGAAGCCCATCGCGAACGCGGCCAGGGAGAGTTCGTCGGCGCCGTTGACGACCACGTTGCCGGCCGCCATGCCCTCGTAGGAGACCAGGTGGAAGCCGCCGGTGAGGACCTCGTCGATGCTCACGTCGGCCACCGACCGGGTCGCCGACAGCCGTTCCGGCGACACGTCGGTGACCTTGATCAACTCGAACCGCCGGTTGTCGCCCAGCTGCTTCAACTGGGCGTCGAACGCGGGCGAGGACTTGCTGCTCCAGCGGGCCCGCGACGGGGTGGACGGCGAGAACACCACCCGGACCGGGCCGTCGAAGCGCGGCCGGGATCGCAGCCGCGGCGTCAACCAGTCCCGGTACAGGCAGTTCGGCACCGGGGTCATCGTCGGGAAGAGCCGCGGATGGACCTGGGAAACGGCCAGCCGGGCGTCCCATTCCAATCCGACGGCGTCGGAGAGATCACGATAAATGGGGCGTTCCCGGGTCGGGGAATGCACCTGATAGATCAAGGTCCGTTCGTTGATTCCGTCGACTTCGGCGAGCCAGGACAAGGCGAACGGCGCGACGAGATTATGGACGTGAATGACGTCGGCCTCGGCAATATGCCGGCGTACGAGTTCTGCGTCCAAGGCATTCGGCCGGACCGGAATAGTGTTGATCGACATCAAGTCCCGGAAATGCCCGTGGTCACCGGTTCGGAAATGCACCGCGTCATAGCCGTACAACTGATTCTGGGCACGGGCCAGCATGCCGGGCGCGCCGGCGAGGGCGGACCCGGACAGGTGGACGATCTTGGTCGGCGCGGTCATCGTCCGCTCCAGCCGGGCTGGGCGGTGAACTGGCCGGACAGGACCCGCATCCGGGCGCCGCGTGAGATCAGCCGCTGCAGCAGCACGTCCGCTCGGTCGCCGCGGATCAGCGACTCGTGGCTGTAGAGGAAGCGGGAGTGCACCGCGACCAGCTGGGAGCGGTCGATCAGGGCGGTCAGGTAGTCGGCGAACGTGGGCAGCGTGCTGGCGTCGACGGCGCCGTCCTCGATCACGCAGACGATGTCGGTCTCGTGATCGACGGCCTCGGGAAGATCATCGATCCGGCCCTTCACTGCGAAGTGGTAGCCCGGCGGCCGCTCCACCGACCCGCTGACCAGGGCCTTCACCTGGGCGAGGGCGTCGTCGAACTTGGAAAACCTTGTCAGGAAGGGAATCCCGAGATCCTGGTACGGCTTCGGGTCGACCGTGTCCGCGAGCAGCAGCGCGTCCGCGTCGGCGAACGTCGACGGCTGGAACGGGCTGGGCCGGGTCAGCAGGACCACGGTCCGGGTCCGGCTCCAGGTCGTCGCGATCGACATCGCCGTGCGGGTCGGCGGGTCGACGACGACGAGCAGGTTGCGCTGCTCGGTGAACTGGTCCGAGGTCGGCGCCGTCCGGGTCCGGCCCAGCAGGGTGAGCAGGTCGTGCGCCGAGGTCAGTTCCGGATTGAGCTCGTCGATCAGGCAGACCAGGTCGCGATTGGCCGACGGGAAGACGCGGTCGCCCAGCATGTTGGCCAGCGAGGTCGCGGCCGGGTCGTGGTTCACCCGCCAGACGGCGATGTGGTCCCATCGAGCGATGCGCAGCGGATCGGCCCAGACGACGCCGCGCAACGCGCCGAAGAACGCGGGCGATCCGGGTTCGATGTCGAGCTTGGAATTGACCCGGACCTTGAGCGCGATCGGGACCTGGGCACCGCCGCGTTCGATCGGATGTCGGACCACGCTGTACCGCAATGCCTGGAAGTACCGATTGTTCCGGATGAGTTCGTTCTTCGTCAGCTTACGCACCACGGAGTTGCGTGCCAGCCGGCGGACCAGGTGTGCCACGGGCATGACCGTAGCAGCCCTCGGATCGGCGTCCGATCTCGATTCCGGCTCGGTGCTTGTTCGTCAACTCGGCAATATTCTCCGGTTACCTGATGTTCATCATCGCCTCGAAACCTGCTCCTGGGAGTTCCCCAGACCGACGAGAGTCTCGAGCTACGGGGGTAGCGATGGTCTCGACGCTCGACGACCGCGGCGCCCGGCTGCTGGGTGCGGCCGAGCCCGCCCGGCTGATCCGGTTCGTGACGCCGGTCGTGGTGATCATCGCGGCCGGTTGTGCCGCGCTGCTGCCGCTGAACGGCGACGTCCGGTTCCAGGCCGGGGTCGAGCAGACCTCGCCGGTGCCCGTGGCGGAGACGTTCACCCATCGGCCGCTGCCGTACCGGCTGATCATGGCCGCCGCGTTCGCCCCGGCCCGGCTGCTCGGCGAGAGCAGCCGCCGGTTCGAGTTCGCGCTGCAGGTCTCTGCGCTGCTGCTCTGCTGCCTCGCCGGGCTGCTGCTGTTCCGCGCCCTGCGGGACCGGGGTCTGTCGGCCGGGACGGCGCAGCCGCTGGCCCTCGCCGTCGCCGCGGCCACCGGGCTGCAGGGCGCGGTCGCGGTGTGGGAACCGGACTGGCTCGCCCTGGTGCTGACCGTCCTGGGGGTGGCGGTCGGCCTGCTCGGCCGCGACGACGGCCGGTTCTGGTGGGCGGCCGCGACCGGTGCGGGGGTGCTGCTCGCCGCGGCGGCCTCGATCAAGATCGTCACCTTGCCGACCGCGCTGATCGGGCTGGTCGTGCTCGCCGTGCTGGTGCGGCGACGGGCCGCTCTGGCCGCCGCGGTCGCGACGGTCGCCGGGCTCGCCTGGGTCGGGCTGATCGTCCGGTTCTGGCCGCGCGAACTGCGCTGGCTGATGGAGCTGTCCGCGCTGCAGCCGCCGAACACGGAGCCGGTCTGGCGGACCGCGCTCGGCCTGGGCAGCGCCCTGCTGGCCTGGCCGGTGATGATCATGCTGCCCGCGGCGCTGGGCGTCCTGCTCGCGGGCCGGACCTCACGAACACGGGTACGGCTGGGCGTGCTGGCCGCCCTGATCCTGCTGCTGGCGTTGCTGCCCGCCGTCGTGCAGCAGCAGTTCTTCGTCTACCACTTCGTGGCGTTCCCGGTGATCGCGGCCGCCCTGCTGGTGCTCGCGGTACGGCGAGCCGCGCCGACCACGGCAGTCCGGTTGTTGATCATCACCGCAGTCGCCGCGCTGGCCGCGGCGGTGGCGGTCCGGCTGCCGGCGTCGGTCCGGGTCGACCAGCCGGCCGCGGTGCTGGTCGGGCTCGGCCTCGCCATGGTGCTCGGGGTGGTGCTGACGCTGCGCGGGGATCCGCCGACCGGATCGCGGCCCGCCGCCGCGGCAGCGGTCTGCTGTGCGACCATGATCAGCATCGTGGCCCCGGGCCCGACCGGCACCACGCCGCTGACCGAGGTGCCGCAGACCGGGCTGATCAACATCTATTCCGCCGAGGCGACCGAGCGTCGGCAGCACACCGGCCGCGAGGTGCGCCGGCTGATCGGGGCCGACACCCCGGTGATCTACCTGGCCTTCGGCGACGTCAACTACTTCGTCCGGAACCCGTCCCCGTGTCGCTATCCCGCGGCGGTCTGGCTGCAGCGGGCCCGGCACAACCCGGCGGTGCTGACCACCACCGGGTACGCCGAGAACCTCGCCTGCCTTGACGATCCGGCCGCGCGCTACCTGCTGATCGACGGCAGCTGGTTCCAGCTGCCGCGGCAGCCGGAACCCCTGCGCCGGGCGATCACGGACCGGTACGCCTGCGAGGACGCGCCGGAGATCGACGGCCTGCTGATCTGCCCCCGCCGCTGACCCGCCCCGCACCGCCGACACGTCCCACGGGTCACTCCCGTACCGCCACACCAACCTTCTTCCCGCTTTACCAGAGAAGCAACTCTGGTAAAGCGCCGGTTTTTCACGGGACGTGAAAAACCGACAAGTGGCCGGCCGGGAGCAAGTGCGCCCGGCCGGGCCGCGGGGGTCAGGCGCCGGCGCCCTCCTGGGCGACGCCGGCGACCGCGGTCGGGTCGCCGAGGGAGTACTTCTCGTACGCCGCCGCGGCCGCGTGCCGGTCGTACTTGCCCTCCCGAGCCAGTGACTGCAGCGTGGCGACGACGATCGCCTGCGCGTCCACCTGGAAGAACCGGCGGGCGGCCGCGCGGGTGTCGGCGAAGCCGAAGCCGTCGGTGCCGAGCGAGCACCAGGTGTGCTGCACCCAGGGCGCGATCTGATCCTGTACGGCGCGCATGTAGTCGCTGACCGCGATCACCGGGCCGGGCTTGCCGTGCAGCGCCTGCGTCACGAACGGCCAGCGACGGTCCTCGTCGGGGTGGTTCAGGTTGTACTTCTCCACCTCGACCGCGTCCCGGCGCAGCTCGTTCCAGGAGGTCACCGACCACACGTCGGCGGCCACGCCCCACTCCTCGGCGAGGATCCGCTGCGCCTCCAGGGCGCTCGGCATCGCGACGCCGGAGGCCAGGATCTGGGCCGGCTGCGCGTTCTCCACCTGCGGCGCGGCCGCGTAGTGGTAGAGACCCTTCAGCAGGGCGTCCACGTCCAGCTCCGCCGGGGCGCCCGGCTGGTGCACCGGCTCGTTGTAGACGGTGATGTAGTAGATCAGGTTCTCGCCCTCGGGATGATCATCGTCGGTGCCGAAGCCGTACATCCGGCGCAGGCCTTCCTTGACGATGTGGGCCACCTCGAAACCGAACGCCGGGTCGTAGTGGACGACCGCCGGGTTGGAGCTGGCCAGCAGCGGCGAGTGGCCGTCGGCGTGCTGCAGGCCCTCGCCGGTCAGCGTGGTCCGGCCGGCGGTGGCGCCGATCAGGAAACCGCGGGCCAGCTGGTCGGCCATCGCCCAGATCGAGTCGCCGGTCCGCTGGAACCCGAACATCGAGTAGAAGATGTAGACCGGGATCATCGGCTCGCCGTGCATCGAGTACGCCGAGCCGGCCGCGATCGTCGAGCCCATCGCGCCGGCCTCGGAGATGCCCTCGTGCAGCAGTTGCCCGTCCGTGGACTCCTTCCAGGACAGCAGCAGCTTGCGGTCCACCGAGTCGTACGTCTGCCCGTGCGGCGAGTAGATCTTGGCGGTCGGGAACATCGAGTCCATGCCGAAGGTCCGGAACTCGTCCGGCGCGATCGGCACGATCCGGCGGCCGATCTCCGGGTCCCGCATCAGGTCGCGGAGCAGCCGGACGAACGCCTGGGTGGTGGCCACCTTGGCCTTCTCGCCGGCCGACTCCATCAGCGGTGCGTACACCTCGTCGCCGGGCAGCTTGATGATCGTCGGCTTGACCCGCCGCTCCGGCAGGTAGCCGCCGAGCGCCTTGCGCCGTTCCTGCAGGTACTCGTACTCGGGCGAATCCGTGCCCGGGTGGAAGTAGGGCGGGTTGTACGCGTCGGTCAGTTGATCATCGGCGATCGGCAGGTAGAGCCGGTCCCGGAACGCCTTCAGATCGTCGGTGGTGAGCTTCTTCATCTGGTGGGTGGCGTTGCGCGCCTCGAGCGCGTCGATCGTCCACCCCTTGACGGTCTGGGCCAGGATCACGGTCGGCTGCCCGACGTGCTCGGTGGCCGCCTTGAACGCCGCGTACACCTTGCGGTAGTCGTGGCCGCCGCGGGACAGGTGCCGAAGATCATCATCGGAGAGGTTGGCCACCAGCTGCTTGAGCCGCGGGTCGCCGCCGAAGAAGTTCTCCCGGATGTAGGCGCCGTCCTCGACCGAGTAGGTCTGGAACTGGCCGTCCGGCGTGGTGTTCATCTTGTTCACGAGGACGCCGTCGCGATCGGCCGCCAGCAGCGGATCCCAGTCCCGGCCCCAGAGGACCTTGATCACGTGCCAGCCGGCGCCGAGGAAGATCGACTCCAGCTCCTGCACCACCTTGCCGTTGCCGCGGACCGGGCCGTCCAGCTGCTGCAGGTTGCAGTTGATCACCCAGGTGAGGTTGTCCAACTCCTCGCGCGCGGCCAGGCCGATGGCTCCGAGCGACTCGGGCTCGCCCATCTCGCCGTCGCCGAGGAACGCCCAGACCCGCTTCTCCGAGGTGTCGGTGATCTTGCGGTTGTGCAGGTAGCGGTTGAACCGCGCCTGATAGATCGAGTTGATCCCGGTGAGGCCCATCGACACCGTCGGGAACTCCCAGAAGTTCGGCATCAGCCGCGGGTGCGGGTACGAGGACAGCCCGTTGCCCTGGCCGCGAGAGACCTCCTGGCGGAACCCGTCCAGGTGGTCGGTGGTCAGCCGGCCCTCGAGGTAGGCCCGGGCGTAGATGCCGGGGGAGGCGTGGCCCTGGAAGAAGACCTGGTCGCCACCGCCGGGATGTTCGTGGCCGCGGAAGAAGTGGTTGAAGCCGACCTCGTAGAGGCTCGCCGCGCTCTGGTACGTCGCGATGTGGCCGCCGACCTCGAGGCCCTTCCGGTTCGCCTTGCTGACCATGATGGCCGCGTTCCACCGGATGAAGGCACGGATCCGGCGCTCGACGTGCTCGTCACCGGGGAACCAGGGCTCCGACTCCGGCGGGATCGTGTTGATGTAGTCGCTGCTGCGCAGGGCGGGCAGACCGATCTGCCGCTCCCGGGCGCGCTCCAGCAGTTTCAGCATGATGAAGCGGGCCCGGTGTCGGCCCTGCTCGTCGAGCAGACCGTCCAGGGACTCCAGCCACTCGCTGGTCTCCTCGGGATCGATATCGGGAATCTGCGACGGCAAACCCTCGGCGGTGATGGCCGGTCGGGGTCCGGGCTTGGCCATTGAAGGCTCCTCTTCATCAACTCCCGGCGGGGTGTGCCGGGACCGTACATCTCGGATGCCACCAATCCTGTCACTCCGGCGGAACGTTGTCTCAACCGCGTCCCGACGGCCGAATCGGCACGGCGCCCCGGGGCGTTCTCGACGGTGGCGCGCCGTCGGTGCAGGGTAGCGGTCCGGGACGCGGGACGCGCCGAGATGTGTCCGGGGTTCCCCAATCCCGCGCGGCTCTGGCAGGCTTGGCGCCACAAGGATTCCCTCGGGTTCCGTCCAGATGACCAGGGCGGACTCCGGAGGAGCGGGATTTTCGAGTGGAGGCAGGGGAGTGAGCTCGTCAGGGCCCGAGGCCGTAGGTTCCGGGGACAACAAGCTTGGTCTTGGCAGCGGTCTGGTCGTGCAGGAACTCGGCTGGGACGAGGACGTGGACGAGGACGTCCGGATCATGGTCGAGGACGCGATCGACGGCGAGTTGTTCGAGGAGGTGATGGAGGCCGCCGACGTCGTGCTCATGTGGTGGCGCGACAGTGACGGCGACCTGGCGGACGGGCTGGTCGATTCGCTGACCGACCTGGCCGAGGACGGCTACGTCTGGCTGCTGACGCCGAAGGTCGGGCGCGAGGGTTTCGTGGACCCGGCCGAGGTGAACGAGGCCGCGGTCTCCGCAGGGCTCTCGGTCACGGTCAGCGCGAACGTGTCCGGGGACTGGGCCGCGAACAAGCTGGTCCGGCCCAAGAGTGCCCGTCGCTGAGCCTCCCGCCGAACCCCCGGTCGCGGGCGCGGTCGCGCCCGACCTCCGGGGCCCCAATCAGCACGGGCAGGAGATCCGGCTGTCCGCCCTCCGCGGGCGCCGGGTCGCGCTGGTGTTCTATCCCTGGGCGTTCTCCTCGATCTGCACCTCCGAACTGGCCGAGCTGCGGGAGCTGACGCCGCGGCTCGCCGAGCGTGAGCTCACCGTGCTGGCCGTCTCCTGCGACGCGATGTTCACCCTGCGCGCGTACGCGGACGCCGAGCGGCTCGCCTTCGACCTGGTCAGCGACTGGTGGCCGCACGGCCGGATCGCGCAGGCCTACGGCGTGTTCGACGACAATCTCGGCTGCGCCCGGCGCGGCACCTTCCTGATCGACCCGGACGGCGTCGTCACGGCCGCGTCCGTGACCGCGATCGGCGAGCGCCGCGATCTGCCGGCCCTGCTGCTCGGCTGAGTTAGTTCGTTCATTCAACGATCCATTTGTACGGATCTCGCCTGCGCTCCTGACCCCTTGACGGTCGGAACACCGCACCCTACGCTCGTTTTAGTCTGGCAAATAGTCCTAATTTGGAGCTGGGGTCGAGGCGCAATGTCGGAGCAGGCTGACCGTCGCCAGGTCGTGGTGAGTGCGGTGGGCGTGGTGCCGCCGGCCTATCCCGGGCCCGGCCGCAGCGAGGACCGGCTGGTCGACGCGATGGTGGACTTCTGGCGCTCCGAGATCGAGGCCGTGCTGCCGGACCGGCCGGACCTGATCCTGCTGCCCGAGCTCTGCGACCGCTACGAGGGCATCGACGCGGCTGCCCGGATCGCGTTGCAGCCGGCCATGCAGGCGGCGATGCGACCGGCCCTGGCCGAGCTGGCCCGGTCGGCCTCCTGCTACCTCGGCTACGCCTCCGCGTTGCCGGACGCCGACGGGATCTGGCGCAACGCCGTGACCGTGATCGACCGGTCGGGCGCCGAGGCGGGCAGGTACGCGAAGAACTGGCTGGTGGTCACCGAATCCGAGTTCGGGCTGGTGCCCGGACGCGGGCCTGCGGTGATCGAGACCGACTTCGGCCGGATCGGCGCGGCAATCTGCTTCGACCTGAACTTCCTCGAACTGCTGGACGGCTACCGGCCGCTGTGCCCGGACGTGATGATCTTCCCCTCCCGCTACCACGGCGGCACGATGCAGCCGTACTGGGCCTATCAGCTGCGGTCCCACCTCGTGGCCTCGGTCGGGGTCGGCAACCTGACCAGCGACATCTGGTCGCCGGTCGGGCGCCGGATCGCCGCCAGCACGAACTACGTCCCGACCGTCACGACCATGATCAACACCAATTGCGCCGTGGTCCATCTGGACTTCAACCGGCCGGGCCTGAGGGCACTGAAACGGGCCCGCGGCCGGGCGGTCACGATCACCGATCCCGGCGAGCTGGGCGCGGTGATGATCACCGGCGAGGAGCCCGGCCTGCCGGTGGCCGACCTGCTCGCCGAGTACGAGATCGAGCCGCTGGACGCGTACTTCGAACGCTCGCGGCAGCACAACAACCAGCATCGTCGCTAGGAGGTCGAGATGGACCGACGCACCCTGTTGACCCACGGCGGGCGGCTTGCCGTCGCCTCGGCGATCGCCCCGCTGGCAGCCGGCTGTACGACGACCGCAGACAGTGGCGACACCGGCCGGCGCAACGCCGGGGTGGCCCTGCCGAACCACGTCCGCTTCGACGCGGTCAAGCCGGACCTCCCCGCCTCGCACCAGAACGCCATCGACGGCTTCCTCAGCTATCCGCACCCTGCCCACGACGCGGTCACCGAGCCGCCCGGCGACGGCAGCGAGGTCACCGGCTTCACGGTGACCAGCATCAGTGCGGCGCCGCCGATGCACAGCAATCAGTGGTGGCAGAACGTGAACCGCAAGCTCGGGTCGACGCTGAAGCTGGAGTACGTGGCCGACGCGAACTACCAGCAGAAGTTCCAGACCATGATCGCCGGCGGCGGACTGCCCGACCTGATCCGGATCCCGTCCGTACCGCGTCTTGATCAACTTCTGCCGGCCACGTTCGCCGATCTGACCGAGTACCTGGCCGGTGATGCGATCAGGGACTATCCGATGCTGGCCAACCTGCCGGCCGATGCCTGGCGCAGCTGCGTCTACGCCGGCGGGATCTACGGGGTGCCGGTGCCCCTGCTGCCGATCGGCACGCGGCTGGAGGCGCGGCTGGACGTGATCGAACGGCTCGGCCAGTCGATCGAGCTGGAGTCCGGCGCCGCGTTCCTGGAGCTGTGCCGCGCCGTCACCGACCCGAAGCAGAACCGGTGGGCGATGGTGCAGCCGACCTCGAACTTCATCAAGCTGATGTTCGGGCTGCCCAACGTCTGGCAGGTCGACGACGGCAGGTTCCGGCACGAGGTGGAGTCCGAGGCGTACCCGGACTGGCTCGACTTCGTCGCAAGGATGTGGGCCGAGGGCCTGTTCCATCCCGACTCGTTCGGCCAGCCGCAGTTCGTGCCGCTGTTCTCCGGCGAGCGGTTCATGCTGTTCCAGGTCGGCGGGATGGGCTTCACCCGCGCCTACTCGACCTACCGGGCCGGCGCCCCCGACCTCCAGGTGTCGCCGGTCGTGCCGCCGAAGTTCGACGGCGGCGGCGCGGCGCCGGTGCACCTGGGCAACCCGAAGTCGGCCATGATCGCGATCCGCAAGGACGCGCCGCCGGACCGGATCCGGATGCTGCTCCGGGTGCTCAACTGTCTCGGTGCCTCGTTCGGCACCCAGCAGTGGCTCGACGCCCAGTACGGGCTGGAGGGTGTCGACTGGACCTGGGACGACAAGATCGAAGGCCCGAAGCCGACCAAGCTCGGCACCGTCGAGCAGTGGCCGGTGACCCAGTTCCCCGGCTATCCCAACATCATGTACACACCGGAAGGGCCGCAGGTGACCCGAGCCGAGTGCGCGTACGAGAACGCGGTCGGGCCTGATGCGCTGCCGCTGGAGACGATCGGCCTCTACTCGTCGACCGACTCGGCCAAGGGGCCGACCCTGACGACCATGATCAACAGCGAGGTGGGCGACATCATCCAGGGCCGTAAGCCGGTGTCCGGCTGGAGCGAGGTGGTCACCCGCTGGCGGTCCGAGGGTGGCGACGACATCCGCCGCGAGTACGAAGAGGCGCGTGCCGCCGCCCGATGACCGAACTCACCGCCTGCTCGGTCGCCGAGGCCGAGGCAGACCTGGCCGTCCACGAACTCCGGACCCCGTTGGTGATCAGCAGCGGCGCCGTCACGACCTTGATCGAACTGACTGCGACCGTCCGGGTGACGGCCGGCGGCGCCACCGCGACCGGGCGCGGCTCGATCTGTCTGAGCGATCTGTGGGCCTGGCCCGGCGCCGACCGGCCGCGGGAGGACAAGCTCGCGGCCATGATCGACTACGGCCGGGGGATCGCGGCGTCGCTGCGGGGCCGGACCGGCGGGACCGCGCATCCGCTGGAGCTGGGCCTCCGGCTGCACGAGAGCGTCGCCGCCGATCATGATCAGCCGGCGCCGATGCTGGCCCGGTCGGTCTGTGCGAGCCCGTACGACGCGGCGATCCACGATGCCGTCGGCCGGCTGACCGGCCGGTCCGCGTTCTCCTTCTACGACGAGGATGTGGCGATCCCGAGTGCGGATCGGCTGTTCCCCGGCGGCACGGTGCGCGCGATCCGGGACGCGCTGCGGCCGCCGCGGCGGGAACTGCCCGGCTGGTGGCTGATCGGGATGGGCGATGATCTTGCCGAGGTCGGTGATCAGGTCCGGGCGCGGGGCTTCGGGCGGTTCAAGCTGAAGCTGTCCGGCGACCCGGCTGCCGACGCGGCCCGTACGGTGGAGATCTTCCGGGCCGCCGTCGGCTGGACCCGCGAGCCGAGACTGTCGGTCGACACGAACGAGGCCAGCCGGGATCCGGCCGCCGTGCTGGCTTACCTGGATTCCGTCGAGCGGGTCTGTCCGGACGCCTACGCCGCTCTGGACTATCTCGAACAGCCGACGCCGCGGGCCTCGTTCGACGAGTTCGACTGGCACCCGGTCGGAGTCCGCAAGCCGGTGCTGCTCGACGAGGGGTTCACCGGCCTGGACCAGCTCGAACCGGCGCATGCCCGCGGCTGGAGCGGGCTGGCGTTGAAGACCTGCAAGGGTCACAGCGTCGCCCTGGCCGCCGCGGCCTGGGCCCGGCAGCGCGGTCTGCTGGTCGCGGTGCAGGACCTGACCAACCCCGGCCTCGCCGCGATTCACTCCCAGGTGCTGGCCGCGCACCTGCACCCGCTCAACGGCATCGAACTGAACTCCCCGCAGTACATGCCGGCCGCCAACGCCGCCTGGCTGCCCCGGTTGGCCGGGCTGTTCGACGTCCGTGACGGCCGGCATCGGCTCGACCCGACGGCGCTGATCGGCCTCGGCTCCGCGCTCTGACCGGCCGTGGAGGACGTGGCTCAGGCCGCGGCCACGGCCTCGATCTCGACCAGCAGGCGCGGGTCGGCGAGCTGGTCGACGATGAGCAGGGTGCCGGCCGGGCCGGGCTGGGGGACCGCGTCGGCGCCGGCCGCCAGGAAGCCCTCCAGGTCGGCCGGATCGGTCAGGTAGATCGTGTACTTGATCACGTGCTCGACGCCCATCCCGGCCTCGGCGAGGACGGCACGCAGGTTGCCGGTGGCGATCATGGTCTGCTCGGCGATGCCCTCGCCGACCCGGCCGTCGGCGGTGATGCCGACCTGGCCGGACACGTAGAGGGTCCGTTCGGGGCTGGTCACCAGGACGCCCGGGCTGAGGAACGGCGAGGGGGCGATGCTGCTCGGGTGCAGGTGGGTGATCATGGAGTCTTTCCTTTCCTCGAAGAAGATCCGGTAGGGCCGCGGGCCGCCCGGAGCCGGGCGAACTCGTCGCGCACCGCGGCCTCGGCCGCAGCGTCGAGCAGCCCGAGCCGGGCCAGCACCAGGGTGCCCTGGGCGAGCAGCAGCAGCCGGGTGGCGGCCGGCCCGGCCGTGGTGGCGCCGAGCTCGCGGGTGAGCACCTCGGTGAACCGGGTCCGCATCAGCTCGAGGGCCCGGACCACGAGATCCCGCTCGGCTCCCGGCGCGCCGGCCACCTCGACGGCGCTGTTGGTGATCAGACAGCCGAATCCGTCGTTCAGCGGCGGTGCGAACAGTTGCAGCAGGTAGTTCTCAAGATCATCGAGCGTCCCATCCGGTCCGACGACCTGGTCCAGCCGGGTCGTGACGAACCGGGACAGGTAGTGCTCCAGCGCGGCCCGCCGGAGTCCCGCCTTGTCGCCGTATGCGTGATAGAGGCTGCCGACACTCAGCCCGGTCGCCTCCTCCAGCCGCTCGACCGACGCGCGTTCGTAGCCGTACCGGCGGAAGACGTGCATCGCCCGGTCCAGCACGACCTCGGGATCGAAGGTTCGGCGGCGGCCCATGCCGCAGATACTAGAATCCAGATTCTAGAAAGTCGAGCCGGGCACACGGCCGCACGGTGCGGCATACTCGCGGGATGATGATCACTCGGCGCGGCTTCCACCGTCGGGCCGCGCTGGTGATCGCCGCCCTCGGCGCCACAGCGGCCGGCTGCGCCCTGCTGCCGCCGGAACCGTTGCCGCTGGCCCGGTTCGGCGCCTTCACCATGACCATCACCGGCGGCGTCGCCGGCGTCTTCCGGCAACTGCAGGTGACGCCGAGCGACGGGATCGGACTGGCCCTCACCGAGCGCCCGGCGGCCGGCCGGGTGGGGACCGAGACGCTGAACCGGATCGGAACCCTGCTGGAGTCGGAGGCCTTTCGCCGGGAGGCGGCCCGGCCGCGACCGGACGACATGCGGTGCTCGGACACCTTCGTCGCGACGCTGCGGATGGGAGCACTGACGGCCAGCCGCGAAGATCCCTGCGCGCCCACGCCGGCGCCCGAGTGGGACAAGCTGACCACCCTGCTGCAGCCGTTCTGGGAGGGCCGCTTCGAGGAGCCGCTGCCGGACGGCGCCGTGCCGCCGCCGATTCTGGTTCGGGAGATCGCCTCGGGGCAGCCCACCGGCCGGCAGGTCGAGCTCGCCCCGGACGGGCGGGCGACCCTGCGCTCGACGGACCGGGTGCTGCGGACCGGCCGCCTCGAGATCCCGCAGCTCGAGGCGCTGACGGTGCTGGCGACCCGGCCGCTGTGCCGCCCGACCCGGGAGTTCGACGACGGCTTCCTGATCAGCATCGGTGATCAACAGGCGGCCGCGCCGGTGGGCAACCGGATCGGCGCGGACTGCCCGGAACTCGGCGCGATCGCCCAGCTGGCCCGGACCGCGGTCGATCTCTGAGGGCCATCGCCAAACCCGGGTCGTCCTTCTATCCTCGGAACAGGAGGTGATGGCTGATGCAGGCCAAGGTCGGCGACAAGCTCCTGGTGCACGGTCGCAAGGTCGGCGACGCGGAGCAACACAGCACGATCATCGAAGTCCGCGGCTCGGACGGCAGTCCGCCCTACCTGGTCCGGCACGCCGACGGCAGCGAGGGTCTGGTGTTCCCGGGACCCGACTGCGTCGTGGTGTCCGGCGATCAGAACGGGGAGGCCTGACCGCAGGAGTCGTTCATGATCATCGGCCGGCGGGCGGCGGTCCGACCGTGTCGCCGAGTTCGTGATCACAGGGCAGCAGCAGTTGGCGCTCGTACTCCCCGTCCGGGTCGGCCAGCAGGGCGGTGAGCAACCGTACGGCCCGGCGGCCCATCGCGTTCCGGGCGACCTTCAGGGTGGCCCAACGGAGCGGCCGGGCACCCTCGTCGGGATCGTCGACGAGCAGCACCACCGACAGGTCCTCCGGGATCCGGAGGCCGCGGAGTTTGGCCATCGCGGCCAGCACCCGGACCAGGCCCGCCGACTCGACCAGGATCGCGGTCGCGCCGTCGGCCAGCGCGTGGTCCAGCCAGGCCGCCGCCAGCTCGGCCGGGTGGACATAGGCCGGCTCGGGCACCGCCAGCCCGAAGCGGTCCAGGGCGGCGGCGAACCCGTTCCAGCGGTCCTCCTGCGGCTCGTCCCGTACCGGCTCGCCCAGATAGCCGAACGTCCGGTGGCCGAGCGCCACCAGCTCGTCGACGATCCGCCCGGTGCCGGTGCGGTAGTCGCCACCGACGTAGTTGAGCTCGACCCCGGGCAGTTCGCGATGGCCGATGTAGACGAACGGGTAGCCGTCCTGCACCAGCCGGGTCAGGTCGGCCCGGTTCGCGTGATGGCCGAGCAGCAGGCTGCCCGCGGCCTGGGCCAGCCGGTTGCCGCCCTCGCCGTAGATGCGACGCCCGCCGTCGCCGTCCCGGGCGGCGGTGAACAACATCAGGTTGCAGCCCTCGGCGCCGGCCTGCTCCTCGATGCCCTGCAGGAATTCGAAGTAGTAGTCGCGGGCGCTGGTCGGGAAGATCGGCTCGAAGGTGTGCACGCCCAGCAGGTACGGCGAGCCGGGCCGCGGACGGGCCGGGCCGGCCGGTGCCGGCCGCGGGCTGTAATGCAGCTTCTTGGCGGCCGCGAGCACCCGGTCCCGGGTGTCGAGGGAGATCCGGCCCGCGTCGGCGGTCCCGGTCAGCACCATCGAGACCGTCGCCTGGGACACGCCGGCCGCGCGGGCCACATCGAGCTGGGTTGCCATGGCCAAGTTATATCAGCAAGTTCATTGCAGGTCGAGATTCCCTGCTGGGGTGTCTTGACAGCGACAGGGCTGTGAATGTTCGATACAACCGTCAGGATGTATCAGCAAATATTAGCTCTGATCGATGTGGACGGGGACATGGACGACCTACTGGTGATCGGCGGCGGGCTCGGCGGGGTGGCGGCCGCCCTTGCGGCGGCTCGGCTCGGGCTGCGGGTGACCTTGACGGAGGAGACCGATTGGCTCGGTGGTCAACTCACCGCGCAGGCGGTGCCGTCGGACGAGCATCCCTGGATCGAGACACGGCACATCTCGGCGAGTTACGCCGACCTGCGTCGCCGGATCCGCGACTACTACCGGCGCAATTATCCGCTGACGCCGGAAGCAGCGGCCCTGCCGGACCTGAATCCGGGCCTCGGCAACGTGAGCCGGCTGTGCCACGAGCCCCGGGTCGGGGTCGCCGTGATCGACGAACTGCTGGCACCGTATCGATCGGCGGGCTTGATCACCGTGCTCCTCGAGCACCGTCCGGTCGCCGCCGCCACCGACGGCGACCGGGTCACCGCGGTGACGGTTCATGATCAACGTTCCGGCGCGGTACGCGAGCTGACCGCACCGTTGATCGTCGACGCGACCGAGCTGGGTGACCTGCTGGAGCTGGCCGGCGTCGAGCACGTGATCGGCGCCGAGTCCGCCGAGCAGACCGGCGAACGGTTCGCCGCGCCGGAGCCGATGCCCCATGATCAACAGTCGATCACCTGGTGCTTCCCGGTCGAATACCGGCCGGGGGAGGACCACACGATCGACCGGCCCGTTTCGTATGATCATTGGCGGACTCACAAGAGCGACTTCTGGCCCGGGCCGCAGCTGTCCTGGGAGAAGATCGACATCCACACCATGGCGGGCCGGGAGAACCGGATCTTCGAGACCGAGATGGATCTCCCGTTCGCCGCCGACCTGTGGCACTTCCGCCGGATCCGGGCCCGCAGCCAGTTCGACCGCAGCGTGATCGACACCGACATCTCGCTGGTCAACTGGCCGAACACCGACTATTGGGAGGCCCCGCTGATCGGCCCTGGGATCGATGAGACCCGGCGGCAGTGGGCCCTGCAGCGGTGCCGCGAGCTGTCGCTGTCGTACCTGCACTGGATGCAGACCGAGGCACCCCGGCACGACGGCGGGATCGGCTATCCCGGACTGAAGCTGCGGCCGGACCTGACCGGCACCGAGGACGGCCTGGCGAAGTACGCCTACATCCGCGAGGCCCGCCGGATCCAGGCCCGGTTCACCGTTCTCGAAGATCACGTGGCGGTCCTGGATCGTGATCAACAAGGTGGCGAAGGTGCCGGCTCGGCGATCTTCGCCGACGGCGTCGGGGTCGGCCACTACAACATCGACCTGCACCCGAGCACGGCCGGGGTGAACTACGTGAACCTCGAGGTCTACCCGTTCCAGATCCCGCTCGGGGCGCTGATCCCGGTCCGGGTCCGCAACCTGCTGCCGGCCGCCAAGAACATCGGCACCACGCACATCACCAACGGCTGTTACCGGCTGCACCCGGTGGAGTGGAGCATCGGCGAGGCCGTCGGTGCCCTGGCTGCCCTCTGCGTACGGGAGCGCACCGAGCCGCACGCCGTCGCCGGGTCACCGGACCGGATCGCCGACCTGCAACGGATCCTGGCCGGCACCCTGGGCGCGCCGGTGGCCTGGCCGGACTCCCTCCGGCGCACCCGGCCGTCCCAGGCGGCCCGACCGACCCCGGTCTACGTGCAGCCGGAACCGCGAGTCCCGGCGCCATGATCATCATGCCGAGCCGGGCCCCCGAGCCGGACGTGATCATCTACGGTGCGACCCTGGCCGGGATCATGGCCGCGACCCGCCTGCACCGGCGGGGTTACCGCAGCCTGGTCCTGGAACCGACCGGCCACGTCGGCGGGATCGTCGCCGGCGGCCTGGTGAAGACCGACACCCCGAACGTTCCGGAGGCCCTGGCCGGGCTCACGGCAGAGTTCTTTGCGGCGATCGGTGCCGAGTACGGCGAGGACGGCGATCGCTACCCGTTCGACGTCCGCTACCGGTTCGAGGCCAAGGTTGCCGAACGGGTCGCCTGGCAGTTGCTCGACGAGGCCGAGACGCAGGTGCTGCTCGACCAGCGGATCAGCGGGCCGGTCGACGTGCGGGTCGAGGGCGACTCGATCACCGCTGTGCGGACGTCGCGCGGCTGGCGTTCGGCGCGGTTCTTCATCGACGCCTCCTACGAGGGCGACCTGCTGGCCGCGGCCGGCGTGCCGTACGCGACCGGGCGGGAGAGCACCGAGCAGTACGGCGAGGACCTGGCCGGATTCCTTCCGCACAAGGCGTTCCGGTTCGCCCCGTTCCGTCCGAACACGCACTACCCGGTCCGGGCCCGGCCCGACCTCGGGCCGGGCGAGGCGGACCAGGCGACGCAGGCGTACAACTTCCGCGGGATCCTGTCCAAGAACGCCGACCGGATCCCGTTCCCGCGGCCGGACGACTACGACCCGCGGCGCTACGCGTACCTGGGACAGCTGTTGGCACACCGTGGCCTCCCGGGGCTCACCTCGATCGTCACCCAGACGGCGGAACTGCCGAACGGCAAGTACCAGACGAACCAGGCGTTGTTCATCGGGTTCGATCTTCCCGGCGCCTCCTGGCCCTACCCGGACGGCGACTGGGCCACCCGCGAGCGGGTGATCGCGGAGCACGTCAGCTGGCATCAGGGCATGCTCTACTGGCTGGCCAACGACCCGTCGCTGCCGGAGAGCTTCCGGGCCGACGCCGCCGGGTTCGGCCTGCCTCCCGATGAGTTCGTCGACAGCCCTTACGGCCAAGGGTTTCCGCACGCCCTCTACATCCGCGAGGCGCGCCGCATGATCGGCGCGGCCGTGCTGACCCAACATGATCTCCGCCGGCCCAACGAGCGGAAGCCGACCGCCGTCTGCGCCTGGAAGTACGGCATCGACTGCCACCTGGTGCAGTACTACCCGGACGGCGACGACGCGATCGTCGGCGAGGGCACGGTCACCGGCACACCAAGGAACGCGCCGGCCGATCTCTACCAGTTGCCCGCCGAGATCCTGTTCCCCGCGCGCGGCGGGATCGGCAACCTGACCGTCCCGGTCTGCTTCTCGGCCAGCCACGTCGGCTACCTGTCGGCCCGGATGGAACCGAACTTCGGCATGCTCGGCGAGGCCGCCGGCGAACTGGCCGCGCAGTCCCTGAGCACCGGCCGCGCCGTCCAGGACTACGACTACCCGAGGTTGCGCGCCGCTCTGACCGAGCACGGCGCTCGGCCTCACCTTGATCAAGTTTCGAAGGAGAAACCATGCGTGACGACGACGTCAGCAGGCGCAGCGTCCTCGGCCTGATCGGTGCCGGAGGGCTCGCCCTCGCCGGGTGCAGTGATCGACAACCGCAGACCAGCACGCCGGCCGGGAAGGCCGCGGTCGACCTGCCCGGCTTTCGCCCCTACGCCAAGGTGAAGCCGGACCTGCCGGCCACCGAGGCCGGCCTGATGGCGGCCTACTACGGCTATCCGAAGGACCCGGTCGCGGCCTTCGCCGAGCCGCGCGGAGCCGGCGCGGGCACGGTCGAGTTCCTCACCAACATGTTCAACCCGACGCCGCCCGGGGTGGAGGGCAACGCGTACTGGCAGGCGATCAACGCCGCTCTCGGCGCCGAGGTCAGGCTCACCATGACGCCGGCCGCCGACTACGGAGCCAAGGTGTCCACGGTCGTCGCCAGCGGCCAACTGCCGGACGCGTTGTTGATCTCCAGCACGCTGCCGAACCGGTCCCAGGTGCTGACCCGGCTCTGTGCCGATCTCTCCGAGTTCGTCTCCGGGGACGCGGTCGGGGAGTACCCGTTCCTGGCCAATCTGCCGACGGCGTCCTGGTCGCAGTGTGTCTACGGCGACGGCATCTACGCCGTGCCGATCTCCCGTTCTGTGGCCGGAACGATCATGTTCGCGCGGACCGACCTGATCGAGGCCAAGGGGCTGAACGCCGAGCCGGCCAGCTTCGCCGAGTGGGCCGAGCTGCTCAAGGGACTCACCGATCCGCGCAAGAACACCTGGGCGCTGGGCAACTTCCGGTCCGTGATCACCTACATCGGCAGCATGCTGAAGATGCCCAACCAGTGGCGGCTGGACGGCGGCACGCTCACCTCCGAGTACGAGACCGAGGAACGCAAGGAGGCGATCGCCCGGACGGCGGAGCTGATGAAGGCCGGCTACTTCCATCCCGACACGCTCGGCGGCCGGCTGCAGCTGCGGGAGCTGTTCGGCAACGGCACGCTGGCGCTCAACCCGGACGGCTACGCCGCCTGGGACATCCTGTACGACACGTACCCCGGCATCGAGGTCGGCGGCATCCTGGAGCCCGGCTTCGAGGGCGGAGCGGGCGTGCACCGGTCCGGCCCGCCCGCGTTCGCCCTGACCGCCTTGAAGAAGGCCGAGCCGGACCGGATCCGGCAGGTGCTCCGGGTGCTCGACTGGCTGGCCGCACCGCTCGGCACGAAGGAGTATCTGCTGCGGAAGTTCGGAGTCGAGGGGCAGCACTACGACTGGGTGGACGGCGTGCCGAAGCGGACCGATCTCGGGATCACCGAGGTGAAGCTCCCCCTGGAGTACCTCACGGATTCGCCGCACGTCCTCGGGCCGTCGACGAAGGACCGGGTGACCCGGCAACGCGGGTACCACGAGAAGGCGATCGCCCTACTGCAGACCAACCCGTGCGAGGCGCTGTCCTCGGACACGTCGATCAACAAGAGCGCGGAGATCACCAAGCTCATCTCCTCGGCCGAGAGCGACATCCTGGCCGGGCGCAAGCCGATCGATCACTGGGACGACGTCGTCGCGGAGTGGCGCACGACAGCCGGCGACAAGATCAGATCCGAGTACCTCGAGCAGCTCGGCAACCGCTGAATCCCTGGCCCATCCAACCTGTGAAGGAGTGGCTCGATGGAGAGTCATGATCACGAACCGACCCGCTTCGGCCGCCGCGCTCTCTCGGCGCTCGGCGTCGCCGGCCTTGCTGCCGCCGGCACGGCGGCCCTGGCCCGGCCCGCCCACGCCGACCCACGGGCCGCAGCGAGCGCCGCGACGGTGACCGATGTCGGGAAGCTCCGGCAGACCACCGGGTCGGCGACCGGCGACCTGGCGCTGCTGCTCGGCTACGCCGAGGCGCGGCCCGGGATCGGTGGCGGCTTGCTCTACTGGGACGCCGAGGCGACCGAGCCCGACAACGGCGGAACGATCTTCGCCGTGGCCGGAGCGGCGAAGGGTCGCTGGAAGAGGTTCGTGGCCGGCGAGGTCGAGGCGGCCTGGTTCGGCGTGGGCAGCGACGACGGCGACCAGGCGCCACGGATCCAGGACGCGGTCGACGCGCTCCCTGACGGCGGCAAGATCATCTTCGGCCCTGGGGTGTTCCGGATCGAGCAGACGGTCGTCGTGACGATGGCGCCGATCACCTTCGTCGGCGCCGGGATGGGGGACTACCGGGAGCCGAAGACCTTGGTCGAGGCCGACCTCGGCACCCAGTTGCTGATCAAGACGCCGGACACCGACGCGTTCCTGCTCCGCGGGGTCCGCGGCGGCGGCTTCCGTGACCTGCAACTGCGCGGTGACCTCGACCCGGCGGACGAACGGCCGCTGCTCAAGGGCGGGGCGTTCGTCCGGACCGAACGGCACCCGGACGTGGAAACGATCAACAACTACTTCGTGTCCTTCACCGGCTGCCGGTTCAAGGAGGGGCATCACGGGATCGTGCTGCAGGGCTGCAACACGATCAGGTTCCAGCACTGCGTCTGGAACGGGTTCCGCGGTGATCAGGTGATCCTGCTCAACGGCATCGGCGACACGCACCGGGCCGACCCGGTCGAGTTCGTCCAGTGCGCGATCTCCGCGGGGACGAAGAACCCGGGCACCGACAACGTCGTGATCGACGGCCTCGGCGGCTCGATCAAGTTCGTCGAGACGGCGATCCTGTTCGGCCGGCACGGCATCTGGATGCGGAACACCACTCCGGACACCGAGAGTCTGCCCAAGTTCTTGTACTTCGAGGCGGGAGGGTTCGAGAACGGCCACGGCTACCCGGTGCTGCTGGAGGCCGGCGCGGACGCGAAGTTCGCCAACTGCTACATCTCGCAGGACGGCTTCACCGACAACGTCCGGATCACCGACGGCTTCGCCGGCAGCGCCATGTTCTCCGGCGTGATCGTCCGCGGAGCCGGCCGGCACGGCTTCGACCTCGACGCACCGGTGATCACGATCACCGGCAGCGTGATCGGCAACAACGGCCGGGCCGCCCATCCGAAGTACGGCCGCACGATCACCGCGGCAACGGCCGTCGACGGCGGCGTCCGGGTGACCCTGGACGCGCCGCACGGTTGGGAGGACGGCGACAGCGTGACCGTGCAGGACGCGACCGGCACCGCGCTGAACGGACGTTGGCCGATCACCGTGGCCGGCTCGGACGTGATCGACCTGAAGGGCGCGGGATCGGCCGGCTACACCGGCGGCGGCGTGATCATCCGGCACGGCTCCGGGATCAATCTGCGCGGCAAGGCCAGCCGGGTGGTGATCACCGGGAATGTGATCGGCGGCCTGCCGGAGGGCACCAATCGGCAGGACTACGGGATCGTCAGCGGCGCGGCCGACGTGCTCGTCTCCGACAACGACCTGTCGCACAACCACGGTGGTCCCTACCGGACCACCGGCGACGCCGGCGTACTCTCGAGGTTCCTGCACAACAAGGGGATCGTCGCCTACGACGGCTACCTCACCCTGCACCTGCCGGGCGCGGTCACCGACGGCGACCACGACCTCGGCGAACTGCTCTATCTGCACCGACAACGCCTCCGCGTGCTGGCGGTGATCCGCCGGACCGCGGCGGGAATCTGCCGAGTCCGGCTGACCGCGGACGGTGAACCGCTCGGCGGCGCCGACCTGGAGGCGACGCCGGAGACCGGCGCGGCCAACCTGTCCGAGCCGATCCTGATCGACGGCTTGTCCGCGCCGCTGCGGCTGCGGCTCCGGATCGCTGGTGCCGCGGCCGCCCAGGGCCTCGAGGTGCAGTTCGCGTACCAGCTCGTCGGGTGAGGGGCAGGTGCACGACGGCACGCCGCCGTGATCATTCCAAAGAGTGATGTGTCACAGCGTGGTGCTGGCTACCGTGGACGCCTCGTACCGAACGAGGGAGGTCTGCGGGATGAACCGCAAGGAACGCAAACGACTGGCCGCGTTCGTGACGGCCCGGACGGCGGAACTGACCGATCCGGCCCTGCGCGAGTCGCACCAGGCCCTGCTCGCGCTCAGCGTACGGCTGCGCAAGGAGGCCACCCGGGACGCCGACTGGGACTGGATCGAGAGCGCCGCGTTCGGCGCGGTCGACTGGTTCACCGACGGCGGGGGAGCGAACTGGGCCGACGAGGAGATCGGCGACGCGGTCTTCGGGGACGACCCGGAGAGCGAGGCCGATGCGCTGACCGTCGCGATGCACCGCGCGCTGGCGCTGGCCCACGCCGGCCATCCTGAGTACGACCCGGCCTGGCGGCCGCGGCGTCGTCGTTGAGCTTGACCGCGGTCGATCGAGTACCGAGTGAAGGCTGTTTCTTCGCTTGTCGTGCCGGCGGTCCGGGGACCGGCGTGATCATGGACGTCGCGGCCGTAACCTTCGGGGGTGGCTGCGGATGCGGGTCACGTGATCATCGGCGACCGTCGATCATGGAGTCATGACGGTCCACAGTTGCTCGCAGGGAAGGTGAACCAGACCGTCCACCGCCGCCCGGTCGACCTTGATCATGATCCCCGGGAAGCGCAGGCCCATGGCCTTCGCGTACTCCGTAGCCGCTGTCGGCTCGGCGCGATACTCCCGGAGCAGGTGCTGCCCGAACCAGAGCTGCACCCGGTGTTCAACCAACTCGCCCGCCATCGGGTCTTGCCTCCATCCGCTAGTCCTGGAGGCGAGGTCAAGGCGCCGGGGTATGCGTACCGTCCGACACCCCGACCTGCCGAGAACAACAATCCTCCTATTGGTCTAGTACGTCAAGACCAAACACCACAGACTGATCCGCCAGTGTTGGGCTATGCTGCAGGTCGTGTCGAGGTATCGCGAGATCGCCGATGACCTGCGGTCGGCCATCATCAATGGCCGGGCCGTCGGCGGTAAGGAACTGTCTCGCGGTGCCCAGCTGCCCACGTACACGGAGCTCGAGCGGCTCTACAACGTCTCGCGTGAGACGGTGCGACGTGCGGTGGCCGAGCTCCAGGCCGAGGGCCTGGTGGCGACACGGGGTCGGGACGGCATGGTGGTCAGGAACCCAGCCGTGCTGCCACATCCGAGTCACGTCTCCCCGTTCACTCACGAGTGGTCCGAACGGGCCAAGGAGATCGGCGAGCCGTCCTCGGATTTCGACATGCGCATCGTGCCGGCGCCGAACTCGATCGCCTTCCGGCTCGGAATCGAGCCGGAGACGATGGTCGTCGTGCGTCGGCAACTCCGGAGGATCGACGGGATCCCGTGGTCTCTGGAGGAGTCCAGCTATCCGCTGGACGTGGCGCACAAGGCCGGCCTGGACAACCCTCGGGACATTCCAGGCGGGACGGTGGCAGCGTTAGAAGGGGCGGGGATGCCTGAGACGAGGTGGCGGGTTGAGACCTCGGCCAGGTTTGCTACCACGGATGAGCAAAGCATGTTGGCGATGGGTGCGGGCGCTGCCCTGCTTCTCCGTAACGAAAGCGCCTATTCGGGGGATATAGCCGTGCGCGACACGATCGAGTTCCTGCCTGCGGACAGGAACGTGATCGTCGAGCAATATCCCTTAACGGAAGGTGAATGACATGGATGCACCGATTTTCCCGACCGAGCGGAAGTCCGAGACGGAGTTCCAGGCCACGGACCTGGTCGTCCTTCCGGCGACGTCGAGCGACGCCGCGCCGGCCGAACTTCAGGCGGGGAGCGAGTACCGCATCGAGCGGCTGGCCAACGGCTGGTCCTGGATGCAACGTCCGGTGGGCGGCAGTGGTGCCGACTGGAGCATGGTCGGCAAGATCAGCGACCTGCCGCCGTACGTTCCGGCGGACCGGGCCCAGAAGGTCGTCAAGAACCGGGTCGCCTGGCACATCCTGGACGACGACTTCCAGGAGAAGTCCGAGGGGACCTGCGACGCGTAGAACCCCACAGAACAAAGGCCCCCGGCTCCTGACGGAGTCCGGGGGCTCTGTTTTCGGCGAGCGGTCGCGACCGGGGTCGACTCAGCGGGCGTCGCCGGCCAAGATCAACTCGCCCGTCTGCTCGGCCGGCTGCTCCGACTCGGTGGGCCGGTCCAGCAGCCGTACGAAGGGCAGCACGGCCAGGGTGATCGCGATGCCACCCATGATCACGGCCGAGGTCAGTAGGGCCTGCGGCGCGGAGACGTTGTTGATCAAGTGGCCGAAGCCGAGTGAGGCGACCGCGCCGAACAAGGCGCCGTTGGCGGCCCCCAGACTGCCGACCCGGCCGAGCAGCCGCTGTGGGGTCCTGGCGTAGAAGGCCGTGAACGGGACCGCGAACATCACGCTCATCATCGTCCCGGCCACGAAGCTGACCAGGATCGCCGGGATGGAGCCGGGCTGCAGGAAGAACAGGCCCAGCAGGGCGACTCCGTACAGGCCGGTCGCGCCGATCAGCCAGGTCCGCTGCGGCAGCTTCTGCGCCAGTGCGGCGAAGATCGCGCCGCCGACCATGCCGCCGACGGCACCGGCGCCGAGGAAGGTGCCGAGGGCCCGCGAGTCCTGCTGGCCGAAGACGAACCAGGCCGGGAAGATCAGCGCCGAGATCGGCACGATCACCGCACCCATCAGCGGGCCGACCAGTTGCATCTTGCCGAGGAACGGTTCCTTGATCAGGAAGCGGACCGCGTCGCGCAGGTCGTAGTAGACCTGGACCGGCGACATCGGGCGCTCGTGGGTGATCACCTGCTTCGGCAGCCGGGCCACGATCACGATGCTGATCAGGAAGAGCACGGTGGTCAGCAGCAGCGTGTTCGCCTCGCCGACGGTCGCGATCAGTAGGCCCGCGGTGATCGGCCCGACGAAGGTCGCGACACCCTGCAGGGTCTGCGCCGATCCCATCGCGCGGGTGATCGGAATGCCCTCCTTCTCCGCGGCGGCCGGCACCATGCTGGACTTCGCGATGTTGCCCGGGCCGTCGAAGAACACGCCGAGCACCTGCGTCACCGCGACCAGCCAGAGCGAGAACGAGTCCAGCCAGAGCGCCGCGGCCAGCATCAGCGCCGTGATCAGGCTGAGGCTGTCGGCCAGCGCGGAAACCCGGCGGCCGCCGATCCGGTCGGTGACGAGTCCGCCGGTGAGCGTCCCGGCCAGTGCCGCGATGCCCATGATGAAGGCGATGGTGCCGGCGCTGGCCGCGCTGCCGGTACGGGTCAGCACCAGCCACGGGACGACCAGGGCGATCACCTGGTTCGCGAACGTCGACGCCGATTGCGCCGACAGCACGCTCAGCAACTGCTTCGCCTTGAAGAGGCTCTTCTTCTCCTGCTCCTGCTCGGTGGTGTTCATCTCCGGGATCCGTTCGGTCATCTGGTCAACCCCGTCTGGGTGACCGCTCACTTCTGCTACGAATGGTTGCGGCCGGATCGGACAGCGGTCCCGCAACGAAATGCGCGGACGTCGGCTTGAACTCAACCGCGGTTGGGTTGCCAGGGTTGGCGGATGACCGATACGACCGATGCACCGGACCGCCTTCGACCGGGAGCGGCCCGCGAGCCCCTGCTGCTGTCGCTGGACGAGATCAGAGCCGAACACCGGCCGCTGGTCGGCGGGAAGGCGGCCGGTCTGGCCGAGTTGATCCAACGCGGCTTCGACGTTCCGGAAGGCTTCGTGATCACCACGCGGGCTCGGCGCGGCGGTGTCGGCAACGCCTGGTCCGGCCTGTCCGCTCCCGGGTTGCGGGCGGCCGTCCGTGCTGCCTACCTGGCGTTGTCGGGCCCCGAGCCGGCGCCGGTGGCGGTGGCGGTCCGCTCGTCCGCGACGGCCGAGGATCTGGCCGACGCCAGCTTCGCGGGCCAGTACGACACCTTCCTCGACGTCCGGGGCACCGGCGCGGTCGAGGAGGCGATCGGGCGCTGCTGGTCGTCGCTGCAGTCCGGGCGAGCGATCGCGTACCGGGAAGCCAGGGCGGTCGAGCACGGTGCGGTCGCCATGGCGGTCGTCGTCCAGCGCATGGTCGACGCGGCCAAGGCGGGGGTCCTGCACACCGTGAACCCGGTGACCGGGAACCGGTCCGAAACCGTGATCGAGGCGGTGGCTGGCGTGGGCGAGGCGGTCGTGGCCGGGACCGTGGTGCCGGACCACTATGTCGTGCCGGCGCAGGGCGGCGTCGCACACCCCTCGGGCTGTCTCAGCGCCGACGAGCTGGTACGGCTCCGTGATCTTGGTCGCCGGCTGGAACGGGAGTTCGGCACGCCGCAGGACGCCGAGTGGGCGATCGACCGGACCGGGCGCCTCTGGCTGACCCAGGCGAGGCCCGTCACTACGGCCTTCCCGACGCCGGCCGCCCCCGACGACGGGCTGCGGGCCTACTGGTCCGTCAACGTCTATCAGGGACTGGCCCAGCCGTTCACGCCGATCGGCTCGACCATGATCATGACCCGGCAGCAGGGAATGCAGACCTATCTCGCCTCGATCGGGTTCTCCACCGTGATCACCGACGTGCGCGGCTGGCTCTACTGGGACATCACCGAGGGCGTCGTGCATCCGGCGAAGCGCGAACAGCTGGTGGCCTTCGCCGACAGCCTGGCGGCGCCGTCGGGCCGGATCATCGACAGCCTGGCCGGGGACGCCCGGTTCACCGTTCGCCCGGCCGGGCCGCGCGATCGCCGGCCGGTCGCCCGGCGCCGGATGAAGCCATCGATGATCGCGGCACTGGCATTTCCCCGGGCCGCGCGGACCTTGGCGCGGCAGCAGGCGGAACGGCAGCTCGCCGCGCTCGTCGCATCGGCCGGTGGAGTGCCGGCACCGGGCGCAGCCCCGGAGGCACGGGTGCGGTTCATCGAGAGCGCGTACCGGGGACTCTGCCGGATCGAGTCGACGCTGCCGCGAGCGGCGAACACCGCGGGAAGCTGGTCCCAGCAGTACGTTACGCGGCTGCTCGACGGCCTCGCGAGCAGCGCCGAGGTTCAGGCCGCCTACCGCGGTATCCCGGCCAATCCGACCACCGAGATGGACCTCTCGCTCTGGGCCCTCGCCGAGTCGATCGAGGCCGCGGGCGCAGCGGGTGACCTCGAGGGCGATCCCCGCGCATTGGCCGAGCGTCACCGGCTGGGGACCCTGGCCGAGCCGATCGGCAGAGGGTTGCGCGCCTTCCTGGAAGAGTTCGGCTGCCGCGGGCCCGCCGAGATCGACCTGGGGACGCCACGCTGGAGCGACGACCCGACTCCGTTGCTCGCGTCGCTGGCCAGCTACGTCGAAGCGATCCGTACCGGCGAGAACGCCCGCACGAACTTCGACCGAGCCCGGCGCGAGGCGGAGGCCGAGGTCGTCGCGCTGACCCGTCGAGTCCCGTGGTGGAGGCCGCTGCGCCGGCTGCTGGTCGGGCAGCTGCTGCGCCGATCGCGGGAACTGCGCGGCCTGCGCGAACTGCCCAAACTCCTTCTGATGCGTGGATTCGCCGTGCTGCGGACCGAACTGCTCGTGCTCGGTGATCAACTCGTCGAGCGCGGCAGGCTGGCCGGTCCGGGCGATGTGATGTTTCTCCGACTCGCCGAGCTACGCAGTGCGCTGGACGGTGCGCCGGTGCGCGAGCTCGTTCGGCAGCGGCGCGAGACGTATGCCGTCGAACTGAAGCGTCGGCACGTTCCTTCGGTGGTGCTCTCCGACGGCACCGTCGTCGGCCTGCCTGCGACGGACGAGGATCAGCTGTCGACCTCGATGCTGCGTGGGCTCGGTGCCGCGGCGGGCCGGGCGACGGGTCCGGTGCGGGTCGTGCTCGACCCGCACCCCGCCTCGGTGAGCGCCGGCGAGATCCTGGTCTGTCCCTCGACCGATCCGGGCTGGACGCCGCTGTTCCTCAACGCTGCGGCCCTGGTGACCGAGACGGGCGGCATGATCTCGCACGGCACCACCGTGGCGCGCGAGTACGGCATCCCGGCCGTCGTCGGCGTCGCCGGAGCCACCCGACAGCTCCGTGACGGGCACCGCGTCACGGTCGACGGCGCCGCCGGCACCGTCATGATCATGAGCGGGTGAGGTCGCGGCGCTCAGGAAGCGGCGGGCGGCGAGAACGAGAGGCGATCGAACACCAGGACGTTCTCGATGATCTTGCCGTCGCGGACCGTGAAGCACTCGCCGGCGGGCGCGCTGCCGGTCGCTGCCGTACGCGGGTAGTAGAACAGCGCCACCTTGTCCTCTGTCGCGAAGTCGGCGATGTCGCCGATCCCGGTGAGCATCGGCGCGAACCCGGCGAGGTACTCCCGGTAGGCCTCCTTGCCGACGAGATCGATCCCCGGGGCACGGCAGGTGATGTCGTCGGCGACGAGGGTCATGGCCTGATCGACATCGCCACTGGTCCACGCCTGGTGGTAGTCCCGGACGACGGTCTGGGCGGTGCTCTGCGTCATGATCATTTCTCCTTCTGGAATCGGTGCTGCCGGTCGGTCCCGGGGCGCCAGTGATCGACGCCGGGATCGCCGCCGGTGACGACGATCCGCAGCCGGGGCAGGAAGTGTGCCCAGCCGTCCTGGTGGCCGGGAAGATCAGGTTCGGGCAGGTCCGCGTGGGTCAGTTGGACCAGGGTTCCGAGGACGGTACGGGTCAGGACGAACTCCACCGTGGAGGAGCCGGGCGGCAGGCTCTCGGTGCCGACGCTGCCCCACGACACGACGACTCGGCGCGGCCGCTCGACCTGGAGGTATTCGCCGCGGATCGCGTACCCGGCGATGTCGACGGCGAACCGGCCGCCGGGCCGTGGGTCGAGGCTGGCGTACTGGCCCATCCAGGCGGTCATCCCGGCGTCGGTGGTCAGATACTCGAACACCACTTCGGGCGGCGCCTCGATCTCGATCGACGTCTCAAACGCGGCCACGGTCCGTGTCCTCTCGCGCTTCGATCGCCGCCTTGAGTGCGGCCAGCTTGGTCGGCCAGAAGTCGTCCAGATACGACCGCACCGCCGCCAGCCCGTCCGTGTTGATCGCGAACAGGTGCCGGGTGCCCTCCGCCGTACGACTCGCCAGCCCGGCCGAACGGAGCACGCCGAGATGGTGTGAGGTCGTCTGCTGCGACAACCCGACCTCCTCGGCGATCTGCCCGACCGGCCGCGGTCCGGTCCGCACGACGGCGAGGATCGCCCGCCGATTCGGGTCGGCCAGCGCCCGCAGGGCGAGATCGAGTTCCGCGGCGGGTTCGGGTGCCATGACGCGACCGTATCACAAATGAATGTTTGTACTAACGGCTGTGGGTGGAGATCTGGGAGTGCTCACCGATCAACGTGCGCGCGAGCCGTGAGCGTCGGCCTGCTGTGGATCGGTGCCGGCCTTGATCGCGTCGGCGATCAGCGGAGCCTGCCAGAAGAGTTGGGCGACGCCGAGCGCCTTGGCCCAGCGGGGCCTGTCGCTGTCCAGCCAGTCACGGGCCAATTTGATCTTGGCCGGCATGACGCCGATCAGGAACGCGGCGGCGGCTGCCGCGGCCGGGCGCCGGGTCTCCGGGGTCGTCAGCCCGGCTCCGATCGCCAGCGCGCCGACCCCGGACAGATAGGTGTACGCGCGCGTCCGGCCCGGCAGTGCCGACGGGATGATCTTGTCGAACCAGACGGGCGCCAGGAAGTGCAGGCTGCCGCCGAACAGGAACATCGCGGCGAGCCGCCGCGCCGCCTTGTCGGTCCGGGTCATCGTTCTCCTTGTTCCGCCGCGGGAGTGGCATAGCCCGGTGCCAGCTCGTCGTACCGGCGGATCCAGTTGGGCGGGATCGCTCCGGACAGGTGGGCGGCCAGCCGGTCGAGGTAGGCGTGGGTGCCGGGCAGGAACCCGCGGGCGTTGCGAGCGCTCAGCCCGCGATGGGTGAAGCGGAGCACGGTTTCGTCGCCGTCGGCCTCGAGTTGGTAGCGGACGACGCCGTCCTCGATCGGCGCCTGCCGCCATTCGTGTTCCAGGACGTGGGGCGGGTCCCAGACCAGGATCCGGCCGGTCATCCGCTTGTCCGGCACCGGGGCCGCCGGGCCGGTCGGCACCAGGTCGATCCGGCCGTCCGCCCTGCCGTCGATCATGGTCGGACCGAACCACTGTCGCCGCTCATCGGGATCGGCGAGTGCGGCCCACACCTTCTCGATCGGGTACGGCAGTCGCCGGACGAAACTGATCACCGCACCCTCTCGGCCATGATCAAGAACGCCGTCGTGATCAGGCATCGTTCGAACGCTCCAGGTGCCGTTCCAGCGCGTCGAGATGGTCGGACCAGAACCGGCGGTAGCGGCCGATCCACCGGTCGATCTCGGACAACCCGTCCGGGCGCAGCGCGTAGAGGCGGCGCTGCCCGTCCGGCCGAACGTCGACGAGGCCGGACTCGCGCAGGATTCGCAGGTGCCGGGAGACCGCCGGCTGGCTCAGCCGCGGCAGGCCGGCGACCAGCGTGCCGGCCGGCTGCTCACCGTCCGCGAGCAGTTCCAGCACGCTCCGCCGGCTCGGATCGGCGACCGCTTCGAAGACGTCCATGGCACAAGAATAACTAAATGCGTATATACGCCAAACCTGATCTATTTGTCAGGTGATCCGGGCAGTGCCAACCAGCCTGTTCGGAAGTGCCAATGGCGGCCCCGGCGCAGATGATCGTCGATCGCGCGTTCCAGCGAGGTGGTGCGGGGCAGACCGGAGCCGTCGCCGAGGGAGCGGGCGAAGATCGCCTCGACGGTGGGCTGGTCGCCGTTCGCGGGCTTCGGCTCGTCGAGCAGCGTGAAGCGGTCCTGGAACCGGAGCAGGTTCGTGGTGGCGTCCAGGTACTCGCGGAGCTGGGGATCCAGCACCCAGGAGACGCAGGTCGCCCACCGCAGCGGTCGCTCGTCCGGGAAGTGCTCGGCAAAGAACTCCGTCGCGGCCATGAGTGACTCGTCGCACGACTCCGGTGTCAGCCGGCCGCGGGGGATGTGGACACCGAGCGCCAGGTCGCCCCGCGCCGGGCCGGAGCCGGCGTCGAACCAGCAGCGCTGCCGTTCGTAGAGGAGCCGACCCACGCGGTAGAGCACACCGCGGAAGTGGGCGGTCAGCCATTGCTGAGCGCTCAGCCCGCCGGTGCCGTTGATCGACCGGTGATAGAACAACTGCGCGGCGAGCTCGGCCATGGTCGCCGTCGTGATGTCCGCCGGGATGCCGCGGGCGTCGTTGTGGGCCCGCAGTACGGGCACGTGGGCGAGGAACACCCAGACGTAGAAGTAGCGGCCCATCGCCGCGGTCGGGGCGGGCCAGCCGTCGATCGTGCCAGCGCCGCCCATGGTCTGCTGAAGCTCGTGGCAACAGCGTTCCAGGAGCCACCAGCGGTCCGGGTCGCGTTCCCGGTCGGGGCGCTCGGCGGCGATCTCGGCCTGGTCCTGCTCGGTCACGCGCAGGCTGGTCAGCAGGTCCGCGAGGTCGTCGCCGGGAACGGTGATCGGCTCCGGCGGAGGGCCGAGGCGGTCGAGCCGAGCCAGGACCTCGTCGCCGGCCGGCGACAGGCCGAGCCGGTCCCGGACGCCGGATCGGACGTCCGCGGCGCCGACGGCTTCATCAGCGGTCATGGGTTCTCCAGGGTTCGTGCGGGCGGGTGGGTGATCAGGCGTTGAGGGCACCGGCCAGGGCCCCGCGAACGAAGTAGCGCTGGAACACGACGAACAGCACGGCCATCGGCAGCAGGCTCAACACCGTGGCGGCATTGATGCCGTTGACATTCTGCGCGAACTGGGTGTTCGTGGTCGCGATGCCGACCGGCAGGGTCATCATGTCCTCGCTCTGCGCCATCAGGAGCGGCCAGACGAAGCTGTTCCAGTTGCCGATGAACGTGAAGATCGCGAGCACCGCCATCGGCTGACGGCACAGCGGCAGGACGATCTGGGCGAACACCCGCGGGTAGGAGGCGCCGTCGATCCTGGCCGCCTCGATGATCGAATCCGGGATGCCGCGGATGAACTGCCGCAGCAGATAGACGCCGAACGGCCCGGCGATCGCCGGAATGATCAGTCCCGAGTACTGGTTGATCATGCCGAACGACGACGCGATCAGATACGCCGGCACCAGCGTGACCGAGAACGGCAGCATCAGGGTGCCCAGCATCAGGGCGAAGGCGGCCCCGCGGCCCGGGAAGTCGATCTTGGCGAACGCGAACGCGGCGAGGGTGTCCAGCACCACCGTCAGGGCAGTGACGCAGACGGCGACGATCACGCTGTTCCCGATCCAGCGGGTGAACGACTGCAGCTGGACGAGCTCGACATAGTTCTGCAGTGTCCAGGACCGGACGTCGAAGGAGATCGTGGCGAAGGTGCTCGTCATCAACGAGGCGAGCAAGATCAACAGGACCGGCCCGGCGAACACGGCGCTGGCCAGCACGCCCGCGATGTGGAGCGGCACCACCCGCAGCACCCGGCCGCGTCGCCGGCGCGGAACGGCCCGGGCTTGCAGCGGGAGGGCCTCCGTGGCCAGGTCAGCCATAGCCGACCGTCCCGGTGTCGCGCCGGGCGACGAAGATCGCCGAGACGAGGGCGGTGAAGGCCAGCATGACCACGCTCATCGTGGCCGCATACGGCACACTGCCGCCGTTGAAGGCGTTCTGGTAGATGTACCACATCGCTGTGTAGGTGGAGGTTCCTGGCCCGCCCTGGGTCAGGACATAGACCAGATCGAAGACCTGGATCGTGTTCACCGTGACCAGGACCAGAACCACCTGCATCACCGGTCTGATCATCGGGAGCTTGATCAACACGAACACCTGCCAGAGGTTCGCCCCGTCCAGCCGGGCGGCCTCGAGCAAGGACTCCGGGATCTCGTTGAACGCCGACATGAAGACGAAGGCGTAGAACCCGGCCGTCGCCCACAACGTGATCGCCGACAGGAACACGATCGTGACGGTTCCGCTGGTCAGCCACGGCACCTGGATCCCGAACACCGTACGGATCAGCAGATCGAGCGGGCCGGTCTCGGAGTCGATCAACACCTTCCAGACGACACCGGTCGCAACCACCGACAGCAGCGACGGCAGGTAGATCATGGTCCGGTAGATCCCCATCCCGCGGACCTGCGCGGACAGCAACGTGCCGAGCGCGAGCGCCGCCACGATCGTGGCCGGGATCAGGACCGCCATGAAGATCACGGTGTTGCCCAGAGTTGCCCAGAACAAGGTGTCCTGGACCACGGCCCGGTAGTTGTCGAGCCCGGCGAACCGGAGCCCGCTGAGCAGCGAGCCGCGCTGGGAGGTCAGGTAGAACGTGTAGCCGACCGGGATGACGACGAAGGTGACGAACACCGCCGCCTTCAGCAGCACGAAGGGCAGCGCGTCCCGACCCGCGATCAGGCGGCGACGAGCGGACCGGCGCCGGGCCGTCGTGCTCACCCGGCCGCCTTCGCCATCTGCTGGACGTGGTTGGAGGCGTCGCTGATCATGGCGTCGAGCTCCTGTCGGCCGGACAGGTAGTCGTTGATCTTGCCGAGCAGGTACTCCTGCGGCTGGTACGGCAGGATGAGGGTCGGGCGGGCGTACTGGCCGTAGGCGCTGGACTCGTTGAGGAAGGTGTTGATCCGCGGGTCCGCGAGCGGTTCGGAGTAGTAGTCGCCCTGAACCTTGCGGGTGGGACGGCCGAGGATCATCCGGATGTAATCGTCCGCCTGGGCCGGGCTGAGCAGGAACTTGGCGAGTGCGACCGCCTTGTCGAGGTTCGGGCTCTTGGCCGAGACGGCCCAGTATCCGCAGCCGGCGACAACGAATTTTCCTGCTGGTCCGGACGGCAGGTCGATCACCTTGACCCGGGCTTTCGGAAACTGCTTGGCCTGAGCGGGCGTGAACTGATCGGTCCATTGCATGGCCACGGCACCGGAATAGACGGCCGCACCCCATTTGCTGTTGTCGGTGTAGAAACCGGGCGGCGTGGCGCCACCGGAGTCGCTCATCGCCTTGAGCGATTGCAGCGCCGCGCGCCCCTCGTCGTTGTTGAAGCCGATGTCCTGGTGATCGGCCGAGATGTAGTCGCTCCCGTACGCCCAGAAGTACTGCCAAACGTAATTGTCCTCGGCTGCCGGAACGAGGGGCCAGTTCATCCCGTAGTGGGCGATGCTCGTGCTGTCGAACCCGGAGTCGCCGAGCCGGCGGCCGGACTTGTCCATGGTCAGGGCCTTGGCGAACTCGACCAGATCGTCATACGTCCTGGGCAATGGGGGCTTGCCGGCCTTCTCCCAGATGTCGAGGTTGAGCACCAGAGAGAAGTAGCCCTGGGTGAACGGGACAGCCAGCAGTTCGCCGTTGTCGCCCTGCGCCGCGTCCAGATATCCCTGGGGACAACCTTCGAGAATCGGGGCCAAGTCGGCATCGGAGAAGTGCTGGCGCAGATCGGCCAGGACACCGGTCGTCCGCCATTTGTTCATCCACGGAATGATCTGGTACGTGACGTCGGGCGGTGTGCCGCCGGAGAAGGCGGCCGTGTATTTCGTCAGAGCGTTCTCCCACGGAATGACCAGGCTGGACACTTTGGTCCCCGAATTCGCCTGTTCGAACCCCGTCGTCATCCGCTTCACATAGGCCGCCATCTCGGCATCGGAGGCGTTCGGTGTCAGCCAGAAGGTGACGTTGCCGGACCCGGCACCGCCCCCTGCCGGGTTCTGACAGCCGGCGAGTCCGAAAGTTCCGCTTGCGACACCCATGGCGCCGGCGGCCCGGAGCAGTGAACGACGACTCAGCGTGGGCGCAGGGGTCATCTGATTGATCATGACGTACCCTCCACTAGTTTCGAAATATCGAAAACTAATCCGGTTTCCTGGAAAGTCTAGACCTCGATTGATCAGCTCGACAAGATAGAAGCCGGGCCGAGGGGTCGCAGAATCGATATTCATGTATACGTATCCAATCAGGAGGTGGTGACGCTGCAGGCCGAAGATCACCCCTGTGGGTCGGGAGCGTCTCGCGAGCTGGCGTTTCGGGCGCATTTCCCATGGCTGCTGCGGTTGCCGGGCGAGCTGCTCGCGCGGCTGGACTGGGCGGAGTTCCAGGTGCCGATCGGTGCGGTTGCGGATGTCGTACGGCGGCTCGAAGGGCTCACCGGTCAGTTTGCGATGACCTACCGCGAGCAGGGCGGGCACCGGGCGGCAGGCACGGTGCAGCTGTGCCGGGTGATCGAGGCGGCGCCCCTGTCCGAGGTCGATCTCGCCGTTCTTGTTGATCTTGAACGGACACTCCCGGGCGTACGTGTCGTGCTGTATCGCAATCCACTGAGACTCCGCTCGCCGGTCGTGGACTCCACGCGGGGTAGCTGAATCCGAAATTGACAGGGCCCTGTCAATCGAGGGAGGATCGTGATCATGAGTCGTGCCGTGACCCTCCAGCGCATCGTCGTCTCCGTGACGAACCTCGAGGAGGCTCTCGCCTTCTACCGCGGGGTCCTCGAGCTGGAGATCGCGAACCGCGCCCCGGGATTCGCTTGGCTGCGCAGCGCCGACGGCGTCGAGTTGATGCTGCACGAACGGGCGTCCTCGCCGTCCGACACCGCGGTGGCCGTGGGGTTCGCGACCCCGGCGCTCGACGAGGTCGTCGCCCGCTGGGCGGCGGCGGGCGGTGCCATCGTCGACGCTCCTGAGGTTCGTCCGTGGGGCGAGCGGATGGCTGTCGTACGCGATGCCGATGGCCATGTGGTCTGTCTGAGCGAGCGGGCATGAGCTCCGCCCGGCGGCTGACCGAGCTGGTGGACGAGGTCTTTCGGCTCTCCGACGCGTTCACGCGGGCGGGCGATGCGATTGTGGCCGAGGACGATCTCACGGCCTCGCGCTGGCTGACGCTCGGTGCCGTTGCGCACGGCCCGCGCAGCGTGGCCGGCATCGCCAGGAGACGCGGCTTGCGACGTCAGTCGGCCAGCGAGTCCGTGGCCCAACTGGAGGCTGCCGGGCTCGTCGAACGAACCCCGGACCCGGCCGATGCGAGAGCCCCGTTGGTGCATCTCACCGAGGCGGGGCGCCGCACGCTCGACCGTATCCGGCCGCGGCGACTGGCCTGGGCCGAACGTACGGCGGCGGCCGTGACCGAAGCAGAACTCGCCGCCGCCGTCGACCTGCTCCGGCGGCTGCGCGGCGTGCTGGCCGAGGACGAACCTGACGAGAGAGGAAACCATGATGCGAACCGCGGACGGTAGTGCGGGTGACGCGGACTACGGAGTGATCGGCACGTCCTACAGCGACTTCCGCCGGCCCGACCCGCGGCTGGCCCAGACGGTGTGGGACGCCCTCGGCGACGCCACGACGGTGCTCAACGTCGGCGCCGGTGCCGGCAGTTACGAGCCGACCGATCGGTCGGTGACCGCGGTCGAACCATCCGAGAGCATGCGCCGCCAGCGACCGCCCTCGCTGGTGCCGGCGATCGACGGCGTGGCCGAAGCGCTGCCGTTCGCCGACGACTCCTTCGACGCGTCCATGACCACGTTCTCGGTGCATCAGTGGGCGGACCTCGAGGCCGGCCTCGCCGAAATGCGCCGGGTGACCCGCGGGCCGGTCGTCATCCTGACCTGCGATCCCGACCTGCTGCACCGCTTCTGGCTCACCGAGTACGCTCCGGAGGTGATCGAGACCGAGCGCCGTCGGTACCCGACGATCCGCCGGCTGCGCGACGGACTGGGCGGCGACGTGACCGTGGACCTGGTGCCGATCCCGCTGGACTGCACCGACGGGTTCAACGAGGCCTACTACGGCCGGCCGGAGCAGTTGCTCATCCCGGAGGCGCGCTCGGCGTGCTCGGCCTGGAGCTTCGTCGCACCGGATGTTCGCGAGACGTACGCGCGGGTGCTCGCGGAGTCGCTCGAGAGTGGTGCCTGGGATGCGTCGTACGGTGAGCTTCGCCGCCGGCCGACCTTCGAAGGATCACTCGTCCTCGTGCGCGCGATGCCGTCCTGACCAGGAGAACTCAGGCCGGAGGAGCCCCGTCGAGCCAGGCGCGGTAGGCGTCCAGGTCGACGTTGCTGCCGCAGACGATCGTGACGACGTGCCGGCCGGCGAAACGATCATGATCTTCGAGGACGGCCGCCAGACCGAGCGCGGCCGACGGTTCGACGACGAGGCCGGCGTGCTCGTACAACAGGCGCATCGCCGTGATGATCGACTTCTCGGAGACCAGGACGGCGTCGTCCGCGACGAGGAGCAGGTCGCCCAAGACCTCCGGGATGGGGTGCCGGCCCGCGACGCCGTCGGCGATGGTGTGGATCGAGTCCGTGGTGACGACGCGTCGTTCGTGCCAGGAACGCGTCATCGCCGGTGCCCCGGACGGCTGGACGCAGATCACCTCGACTCGGGGCGCCTGGGCCTTGATCACGTGACCGACGCCGGTCGCCAGGGCGCCGCCGCCGAGCGCGATCAGGACGGCATCGAACGGCGGTTCGGCCGACCGGTGCTCGACCAGTTCCAGGCCGATGGTGGCAGCGCCCTCGCAGGTCTCGAGGTCCAGGCTGTCCTCGACCAGCCGGATGCCGTGATCACCGGCGATGGCTGCCGCCCGCTCGCGCGCCGTTTCGATGTCGCCGTCCACCAGCTCCAACCTCGCGCCCAGCGCACGGATGCGGTCGAGCTTCGCCTTGGCTGCATGGCGAGAGGCCACGACCGTGACCTCGAGTCCCCGCCGCCGACCGGACCAGGCCAGGGCCTGGCCGAGGTTGCCCGCGCTGGCGCACACCATGGCGCGCGGGCCGGTCTCGGAGACCCGGCTCGCCACCACCTCGGTCCCGCGCGCCTTGAAGCTGCGGACCGGGTTCGCGGTCTCGAGCTTGATGCTCACCGCACAGCCGAGGACGGAGTCCAGCGCTTCGCAGCGGTACAGGGGAGAGTCGAGGAAGACCGGATTGATCATGCTTCGGGCCGCCCGGATCCGAGCCGGGTCGAGCCGGGTCATCGTGCGGCTCCCGCGTACCGGTCCACGGCGGTGACGACCGCGAGCGCGTCGTGGAGGGCCGCGACATCGTGGGTCCGGATGAAGTCGACGCCCTGGCCGGCGGCGTACAGCTCGGCGGCCAGGCTGGCCGGCCCGATCCCGGCGAGGTTCCGCCCGGTGATCGCGCGGAGGAACGACTTCCGCGACGGCGAGACCATGATCGGAACGCCGTACCGGGCTCTGATCGTGTGGAGTTCGGCCAGTACGGCCAGCGACGGTTCCGGTGTGGCGCCGAGGAAGTAGCCGAGTCCGGGATCAATGATCAGCCGCTCGCCGTCCAGGCCCGCCGCCTGCAGCGCGGCCAGCCGCTGATCGAAGAAGCGCAGCAGGCCGGCCAGCACAGCCTCGGGATCGGTGCAAACCTTGGTGGCGGGACCGTGCCGCTGCACCGAGTGCATGACGACGAGCCGACAGCCGCTGTCGGCCAGCTCCGCGTACCGTGCCGGGTCGGCGAAACCCTCGATGTCATTGAGGAACGTTGCGCCGCGAGCGGCGGCGAACTGCTGGGTCCGGGGCTGGTACGAGTCCACCGACACTGCGATCCCGGCGGCGACCAACTCCTCCAGAACCGGTTCCAGCCGCCGCACCTCCTCCTCGGCCGTCACCTGCTCGGCTCCCGGATGACTGGCGGCCGGTCCGAGCTCGATGACGTCGGCCCCCGCCGCGTGCAAGCGGTGCGCCTGCGCGAGGGCGTCCGCCGGAGCCAGGAACCTTCCCCCGTCGGAGAACGAATCTTCGGTGACGTTGACGATCCCGACCAGCGTCGGGCGGGGCTCTCCCTGGGGAGCCAGATGAGGTAGCACAGCCGTGTCTCCCGGATCTCGATCAACCAGAGCCCAGGCGCACGGCACGACGTCACGTCGACGAGGCCGCTCCCTGATGGTGATCCATCGCAAGACGCCAGTCACGGCCCGATCGACACCCTAGCAAGATCACTCGAGGTTCTTCGGCGGGGCCGATCGCCGGGATGCGGCGACAAGAGATTCGGATGGCCCCGCGGGATGCGGCGGCCCTGGAGACGCCGCAGCCGTGTCGGTGCCGTACGAGGCTGAGCGACCCGATTCCCTTGGTCGTCAGGGAATCGGGTCGCTCATGATCACGACGCGCAGTGGACGTCGACGAAGTAGGTCGCGGACTTCTGGGTGTTCCTCGCGACCGAGACCGGAACGGTCACGGCCCCGTCGGCCGGCTGGTAGGTCGTCCCGTTCGGACCGTGAACGTCGTCGATGATGCAGCCCGGCTGGTCCTTGATCGTGATGAAGTGCTGTCCCGGCTCGACCGCTTCGACGTGTGCTTCGTGAAACGCCAGGACCGCGGGGTTGTACTCGGAATACTTGACGTTGCCGGCTCCGGCAGTGTCGGTCCACGTCACCGCCAATCCGTCGATGTAGCCCGGCGTGCCGTGCTCGGAGAACCGGGTGTCGATCTCGATCGGTACGTTGTCGCGGACCTTGAAGTTGTCGGTCTTGCTGTAGCGGGGGACGAAGCAGTTCTTGTTCCCGGGCGCGGTGCAGTCCAGCAGCTCGGTCGGGCTTACCCAGACCTTGTAGACACCGCCGTTGTTCGGGGTGTCGGCGAACGGGAACAGCTGCACGGTGGCTCCACCGTCCTCGCCCTCAGCGCCGGTCAGGTGGGCACACGCACCCGAGGGCGTGACGTCCTGGATGACGCCGCTGGTGTCGACGGTGAACTGCCGGCAGGTCACCGGATCGGTGGAGAGCAGCGTCTTGCCCGATGGGTCGGTGACCTGGAAGCTGTACGTTCCCGCCGGGAGCCCCGCGGCGTCAGCGGGTGCGTTGATGCCTGGACCGCCGTTGAGGTAGACGTCCTCCTTGGCGCCGTAGCTGTTGAGATTGACGGGCACACCGCTGGCATCGGTCGTGAAGATCGCTCCAGAAAGGGGAGTGGTCGGCGGTTCCGCGGCAGCCGGCGCCGCGATGGTGGTCGCGAGAACCGCTGCCCCCACCACCGCGAGAAGAAAGCCCTACGCATGACTCCCTCCTGCGGGAAGCTGGGTGGATGGGACCGTTGCCAGAGTGCAGGAGATCTCATGCAGAAAGAGGTGCTGCCCCCGACGCGGATGAAGCTACGCTCACCCCACATCCACGGAGTGATAGTTATGGGAATGTGATCCTCGTGACCGAGTGGTGCGATTCGTGCTTACCGAGCGGCACTGAAGACGATCCATCGATCCAGTCCGCACCGGCGAAAGCTTGGGCACACGCCAAGATCAACAACGATCCGGCGCACCAGATCCTCCGCACCAGGTCGCGATCTCCTCGGAAGCAGGTGAATTGCCCTGCGAACAAGGGGTCTGGTGGGCGCAAAGGGACTCGAACCCCTGACCCCCTGCTTGTAAGGCAGGTGCTCTAACCAGCTGAGCTATGCGCCCGCACCGGGTGTGCGTCGACTAACAGTAACGGCAGCGGGGCGGCGGGCCAAAGGCGATTCCGCCGCCGGGCTTGACGTATGTCGATAGTGGAATATGATCACGATATGGCCAGGGCAGCGACCACCTCCGACGTGTTCAACGCGGTGGCCGAGCCCTGCCGCCGGGAGATCATCGGCGCGCTGGCGGCCCGGGAGCGGTCGGTGGGGGAGTTGGTGGAGACGCTCAGGTTGCCGCAGCCGGTGGTGTCCAAGCACCTCGCGGTGCTGCGGGCGGTCGACCTGGTGGGGGTACGCAACGACGGGCGGCGCCGGGTCTACCGACTGGAGCCGGCCGCGCTGGTACCGATGGAGAAGTGGTTGTCCGGGCTGCGGCGGACCTGGTCGGATCGGTTCGACCGGTTCGACGCCCTGCTGGCCGAGTTGCAGGACGGCAGCTCATGATCAACGAGACCGCGGTGACGCTGCCCAGTGAGACCGAGATCATGATCACCAGGACGTTCGATGCTCCTCGTGAGCTGGTCTTCACGGTCTGGACGACGCCGGACCTGGTGCGCCGGTGGTGGACCTCGCCCGACGCTCCGCTGGTGGTCTGCGAGATCGACCTCCGGGTCGGCGGACGCTGGCGGTACGTGTCGCGCGACGCCGACGGCACCGAACTCGGCTGGTACGGCACCTATCGCGTGATCGACCGGCCGCGCCGGCTGGTCTCGACCGAGGGCTTCGAGGGCAATCCCGGTGTCGAGGCGATCAGCGAACTGCGACTGACCGAGCAGCAGGGCCGGACCACGATGATCATCACCGTGCGCCACGGCAGCCGGGAGCACCGGGACAACCACGTCAGCTCCGGCATGGAGGCCGGGCTGAATCGATCTCTCCGGCGGATCGATGCCATTCTTGACCAACTGACGAAGGAGCCATGACCATGACACCCGCTGAGCGTTACCGGCAGGTCGCCGCAGGGTTCACCGAACGCGTCCGCAACGTCGCCGAGCCGGACTGGGCCAAGCCCGCGCCGCCGGACGGCTGGACGGCGCGCGACGTCGTCGGCCACCTGACCGAATGGTTCCCCGCCTTCCTGGCCTCGGGGGCCGGCATCAACCTGCCGCAGGGACCTCCGGTCACCGAGGACCCGCTGGCCAACTGGACCACGATGAGCGACGGGATCCAGCAACTCCTGGACGACCCGGCCACCGAGGGCAAGTTCCTTGATCATCCGGTGGCCGGGCGTCATCCCCTGCCGCAGGCCGTGCAGAACTTCTTCACCGCCGACGTCTTCATGCACACCTGGGACCTGGCCCGGGCCACCGGACAGGACGAGACGCTCGACGAGGAGTTCGCGGCGGAACTGCTGGCCGGCATGGAATCGCTGGACGAGGTGCTGCGGGCCAGTGGGCAGTACGGGCCGAAGGTCGAGGTGCCCGAGGATGCGGACGTCCAGACGAAGTTGATCGCGTTCATCGGCCGGCAGCCCTGAGCTGGTGACGACCGAAGTCCTGTTCTCCGCCGCGGATCGCTACTACCGGTTCGCGGTGCAGGAGCTCAAACGATCACTGCCCGTGGCTGATCATGTCGCCGTCGGTGACGACGCCGGCCTGATCCGCCTGGACGGTGCGGGACTGGCCGAGGTGGTCACGGCGGCGCGGTCCGGTGACCTCCGGTTCGTCCGGCATCTGGCGAACGCGACGGCGCAGCTGCCAGTCGACCAGGCCGACGACCCGGCCGTGATCATCGACCTCGCGACGTCGGCGGTGCCGGCGAAGAGCCCGATTGCCGTGCAGGTCTGGGCGAGCGGCCGGAGCCGGCACCGGCCCGAGGCGATCCGGGCGGCGATCGCCGCCCGGCTGGCGACTGACGGCCGTGAGGTCCGGCGAGCCGGCTGCGACCACGTCCTCGCGGTCTGCCTGGGTGAGCGGCGCGTCGTCGTCGGTCGGACCCGAACGGCGGACGCGCTGGCCGACTGGCCCGGCGGTCGGGTCCGGCTGGCCGACTCGCCGCACCAGATCTCGCGGGCCGAGCACAAGCTCGAGGAACTGTTCTCGTTGTTGCCGTTGACGATCAGCGGCGACGCGCTCGATCTCGGGGCCAGCCCGGGCGGCTGGAGCCGGATCCTGCTCGAGTACGGCGCTCGCCGGGTGCACGGTGTCGACCCGGGGGAGCCGGCCCCGTCGCTCGCGCGCCGGCCCGACCTGAGCTGGCACCGGACCACCGCGGGGGAGTTCATCCGGCGCACCCAGCGGACCTTCCAGGTGATCGTCAACGACATGCGGATGGACCCGCTGCAATCGGTCCGGACCATGATCACGGCGGCTCGACTGCAGCGCCCGGGTGACTTGATCATTATCACACTCAAGATCACCACCAACCGGCCGGTCGAGAACATCGACCGTGCGCTTGGGAATCTGGGCGATTCCTACAAGATCATCTTCGCTCGACAGTTGCATCACAACCGAAACGAAGTTACGGTCGTCGGCCGACGGCGGTAATCGCCGCCGCCACGGATTGTCACGGGCTTTCCGTACCGAAGGCTGGCCCTTGGGCACGCTCCTGAGTATCGTTACCAGGAGATTGTCAACAATCCTACGGCCGCTGGTGCCCGGAGGCGCCGCTGCCGTGGTTCGGGGCCGCCCCGGGCCGGGACGGAGGAGAGTTCGATGACTGATGCAGCAGCCGCCGAGTCCGCCAAACCACCGGAGGAAGTCGATCCCAGAACCCTGCGCCGTGCCGTCGGCGCGTCGGCCATCGGCAACGCGACCGAATGGTTCGACTACGGGCTCTACGCCTACGGGACGGCCTACATCACGGCGAACCTGATCCCGGGCGAGAACGTCCTGATCACACTGGGCATCTTCGCCGTGTCCTTCCTGATCCGTCCGTTGGGCGGGATGGTCTGGGGGCCGCTGGGTGATCGCCTGGGACGGAAGCAGATCCTGGCGATCACGATTCTATTGATGTCGGGCGCCACGCTCTGCATCGGGTTGCTGCCGACCTTCGCGACGATCGGCTACGCAGCGCCACTTCTGTTGATCCTGCTGAGGCTGATCCAGGGCTTCTCGACCGGTGGCGAGTACGGCGGTGCGGCGACGTTCATGGCCGAGTACGCGCCGGACAAGAAGCGGGGGTTCTACGGCAGCTTCCTCGAGTTCGGGACCCTCGGTGGGTTCTCGCTCGGCGCGCTGTTGATGTTCGCGGCGTCGCAGATCCTCAGCCCGGAAGCGATGATGGCCTGGGGCTGGCGGGTGCCCTTCCTGATCGCCGCTCCGATGGGGCTCATTGGGCTGTACCTGCGGTCGAGGATGGAGGACACCCCGATCTTCCAGGAACTGGAGGAAGCCGGCCAGAAGGAGTCGACGGCCAAGACACAGTTCCGGGATATGGTCACCCAGTACTGGCGGCCGATGCTGCAGCTCTTCGGGTTGGTGATCGCGCTCAACGTCGTCAACTACACGTTGATCTCGTACACGCCGACCTATCTCGAGGTCCAGATCGGGCTGGACTCCACGATGGCGTTGCTTGTTCCGATCATCGCGCAGTTGGCCATGATGATCTTCGTTCCCTTCGCCGGAGCCTTGTCGGATCGGGTCGGACGGAAGCCCATGTGGTGGGCCTCGCTGATCGGCCTCTTCGTACTGGCCGTGCCGATGTATCTGCTGATTGGCACGAACGCGGTAGGTGCCTTGATCGGAATTGCCGTTCTCGGTCTGTTGTACGTGCCGCAGTTGGCGACGATCTCCGCGACCTTCCCGGCCATGTTCCCGACCCACATCCGGTTCGCGGCCTTGGCGATCTCCTACAACCTGGCGACCTCGCTGTTCGGTGGTACCGCACCGAGCATCAACGAGGGTCTGATCGAGTCGACCGGCAACCAACTGATCCCTGCGTTCTACACGATGGCTGCCTGCGCGGTCGGGATCGTCGCTCTGGTCTTCGTGGTCGAGACCAAGGGGGTGTCGCTGCGCGGCCGCGGAGTGCCCGGCGTGATCTCCCGTCCGGCCGGTCGCCGGCCCGGCTCGCGGGGTGGCCCGATGCCGGACCTCGGTCTCCGTTGATCTTGACCGACTGACCACCGACCGCCGCAGGGCGAGGTCCGCTCCGGGCCTCGCCCTGCGGCGTGTTCAGCGAGCGAGTACGGCAGCGACGGCGCCCGCCCACAGCCCGACGGCCTCGTCGATCTCGGCGGGTGAGACCACCAGGGCCGGGATGAAGCGGACCACCTGGCCGTACGCCCCGCAGGTCAGCAACAGCAGCCCGCGGCGCGAGGCCTCCTGCTGCACGGCGGCCGCGGTGGCCCCGTCCGGACGGCCCTCGGCATCGCGGAACTCGTTGCCGATCATGAGCCCGAGCCCGCGCACGTCGGTGATCTGATCATGGTCCTTCGCGACGGCGGCCAGCCCGTCGGTCAGCTGCCGGCCGCGCTCCTCGGCGTTGCGGACCAATCCCTCCGACTCGATCACGTCCAGGGTCGCGCAGGCGGCGGCGCAGGCGACCGCGTTCGCCCCGTAGGTGCCGCCCTGGGAACCGGGCCAGGCCTGCTCCATCAAGGAGGCGGGCGCGGCCATCGCCGACAGCGGGAACCCCGACGCGAGGCCCTTGGCGGTGATCAGGACATCGGGCCGTACCTGGAAATGATCACCGCCCCAGAATCGTCCGGTGCGGCCGAACCCGGTCTGGATCTCGTCGATCATGAACAGGCAGCCGTGCCGGTCGGCCCGCTCCCGCAGCCCGGCGAAGAAGCGGGTGTTGCCCGGCACGTAGCCGCCCTCACCGAGCACCGGCTCGACCAGGAAGGCTGCGGTGTCGGCCGGCGCGGACACGGTCTGCAGCAGATAGTCGAGTTGCTTCAGGGCGAAGTCGGTGCAGTCCTCGACCGGCCAGCCGAAGTGGCCCGGATCCGGGAACGGTGCCACGTGCACTCCGCCCATCAGCGGCGCGAAGCCGGACCGGAACCTGGTTCCGGAGGTGGTCATGGTGGCCGCGGCGACCGTACGGCCGCGGAAGCCGCCGTGAAAGACGATCACGTTCGGCCGACCGGTGGCCTGCCGGGCCAGCCGCAGCGCCGACTCGACCACCTCCGAACCGGAGTTGGCGAAGAACACCCGGTCCAGCGGCTCCGGCAGCACGGGGCCGAGCCGTTCGGTGAGCTCGAGCATCGGCTTGTTGCGGACCGTCGTGTACTGCGCGTGGATGATCGTCGCCACCTGCCGCTGGGCCGCCTCGACCACCCGCGGATGGCAGTGGCCGGTGCTGGTGACGCCGATGCCGGCGGTGAAGTCGAGGTAGCGGCGGTCGTCGTCGTCGAAGATCTCCACCCCGGAGCCGCGGGCCGCGAGAACCGGATTCGCCTGCGCCAGAACGGGGGAGAGCTGCGCCATGATGACCTCGTTGATCGTCGGATTGTTGACAATAATTCCAGCCTAACAAGCGGCTTCCGAGGCGTCGAGATCAGCGAGTACGGTTGCGCTATGAGCACCTCGGAGACGACGCAGTCAGCCCGGCCCGCCATCGTGGACGCGGTGCCGAAGGACCTCTTCGTCGGCGGCGCCTGGCAGCCGGCGACCGGTGGCAAGACCTTCGACGTGCTCGACCCCGCGACGGGGGAAGTGCTCTGTGCGGTCGCGGACGCGAGCCCGGAGGACGGCCGGAAGGCGCTGGACGCCGCGGTCGCCGCCCAGCCGGCCATGGCGGCCCTGTCGCCGCGGCAGCGCGCCGACATCCTGACCCGGGCGTTCGAGCTGCTGCACCAGCGGATCGACGACCTGGCCGCCCTGATGACCGCCGAGATGGGCAAGCCGCTGGCCGAGGCGCGCGGCGAGATCGTCTACGCCGCCGAGTTCCTGCGCCACTTCGCCGGCGAGGCGGTACGGATCGACGGCGGCTACCAGGTCTCACCGGCGGGCGACGCTCGGTTCTTGATCACCAAGCAGCCGGTCGGCGTGGCGTTGTTGATCACTCCGTGGAACTTCCCGATGGCGATGGGCACCCGCAAGCTCGGCCCGGCGATCGCGGCCGGCTGCGCCAGCGTGATCAAGCCCGCCCCGCAGACGCCGCTGTCGATGCTGGCCCTGATCGACATCCTGCGCGAGGCCGGGCTGCCCGACGGCGGGGTCAACCTGATCACCTGCACCGACGCCGGCGGCGTGCTGGAGCCCATGATCAGGTCCGGCCTGGCCCGCAAGCTTTCCTTCACCGGCTCGACGAAGGTCGGCCGGATCCTGCTGGAGCAGTGCGCCGAGAAGGTGCTCCGGACCTCGATGGAGCTCGGCGGCAACGCGCCGTTCCTGGTCTTCGACGACGCCGACCTGGACGAGGCGGTGACCGGGGCGCTGCAGGCCAAGATGCGCAACATGGGCGAGGCCTGCACGGCAGCCAACCGGATCTACGTCCAGTCCGGCGTGATCGACGAGTTCGGCCGCCGGCTCGCCGCCCGGATGGCCGAACTGACCGTCGGTCCCGGCACCGGCGACGGGGTCCAGGTCGGGCCGCTGATCGACGCCGCCGCGCTGACCAAGGTGACCGAGCTGGTCCAGGACGCAGTGGATCGCGGGGCGAGCGTCCTCACCGGCGGCGTGCCGCTCGGCGGGAAGGGCTACTTCTATCCGCCGACCGTGCTGTCCGGGGTGCCGCGGGAGGCCCGGATGAGCGACGAGGAGATCTTCGGGCCGGTCGCGCCGCTGACGCCGTTCGAGGACGAGGACGACGCGGTCGCGCTGGCCAACGACACCGAGTTCGGCCTGGTCTCGTACGTCTTCACCAATGATCTTCGCCGGGCGCTGCGGATGGCCGAGCGGATCGAGTCCGGCATGGTCGGGCTGAACCAGGGCGTGGTCTCCAACCCGGCCGCGCCGTTCGGCGGCGTCAAGCAGTCCGGCCTCGGCCGCGAGGGCGGCGCGATCGGCATCGACGAATTCCTGGAGACGAAGTACATCGGCATCGCGATGCCGAAATGATCAAGGGAGTCAGCGAGCGGGCGGGGGCACCACCTTGGCCAGCCGCTGGATCGCGTCCTCCATGTGCGCGGTGAGCAGCCGGTCGAAGAGTTGTCGATCTTGGTCGCGCATCGCCTCGGCGATCGCCTTGTGTTCCGGGACGCGCTCGTCGGGCGGGGGATAGCTGCCGCCGAGGGCGTTGATGCACAACTTGGTCTCGGTCATCAGGGTGCGGTGGATCCGGGACAGCCGCGGGCTCTTCGCCTGGGCCACCAGGCACTCGTGGAACTTCACGTCCCAGTGCCCGATCGCGACGACGTCGTTGCGCTGCCCGGCCTTCTCCATGTCCTGCCAGATCTTGATCAGGCGCAGCCCGGACCGCTCCGGGTTGCCGGTCCGGAAGATCTCCTCCGCGGCGGCGTGCTCGATCGCCGACCGGGCCAGGTAGACGTCACGGACGTCGGCCTCGGTCAGCTCGACCACGAACAGGCCGCGGTTCTTGATCGACACCAGCAGGCCCTCCTGGGTGAGCCGCTGCATCCCTTCCCGCAAAGGGCCTCGGCTGACTCCGAACTCGCGGGCCAGCACCACCTCGTGCAGCTGCTCGCCGGCCGCGAAGTGCCCACTGTGGATCGCCGACCGGAGCCGGTCGGCGATCAGGCTCGCCGTCGACGCCGTCGGTACGGGCTCGATGGCGCGACGCCCCGACATCGTTCCTCCCTCACCCGGCGGACCCGGCGAACAGGCGCCCGAGCCCTGGCAGCGTGGTCGGGCCGCCGGCGAGCCGGAGCCCCTCCCAGACGGTGACCTGGTTGGCCGTCAGCACCGGCTTGCCGACCGCGGTCTCGAGGTCGTCCAGCCAGGCCAGCGAATGCATCGCGGTGTCCGGCACCAGCACCGCCTCGGCCTCTGGATGATCATGGTCGACGGCGATCCCGATCACCTCGTCGCGGCCCAGCGTGCCGACCTCGGCCGCGGTCACGATGTCCCGGAAGCCCCAGCCGGCGACCTCGACGCCGCCACGGCCCAGGAACTCGACGAACCGGGCCGCCACGTCCTCCGGGTACGAGGCCGCGACGGCGACCCGGGTGAGCCCGAGCGACCGGGCCGCCTCGACGAAGGCGATCGAGGTCGACGAAGCCGGCTTGCCGAGCAGCTCGGCGAGCCGGTCGACCTGCTGCCGGGCGCCCTCCCAGCCGAACACGAAGCTGCCGGACGTACAGGCCCACATGATCGAATCCGGCCGGCTCTCGGCCAACCGACCGGCCCCTTCGGCCAGCCGGTCCGCACCGCCGAGATCGAGCAGCGCGTCCACCCGGTGCGCGTCCTCGCCGACGCTGGTGTGCACCAGCGGCAGCCGGATCCGGCCGCCGAGCCGCTCGACCAGCGCGGGGTAGTCGTCCTCCGCGCTGTGGCCGGGGTAGAGCAGCCCGACCGACACCGGCTCGGCGGTCACGACGCACCCCCGATCAGCCGGAGCGCGGTCAGCGCGTAGGCACGGGCGGCGGTGACCAACTCCTCGACCGGGACGGACTCGTTGGGCCGGTGCGCGTGCTGGGTGACCGACCCGGGGCCGAGCACCACGACGGGAATGCCGGCGTCCCGGGCGATGAAGCCGCCGTCGCAGGCCGCGGTCCAGCCGCCCAGCCCCCAGAGCGGCCCGCCGGCATCGCCCAGGGCGCCCTCGACGGTCCGGACCAGCGGATGGCCCGGCGCGGTCTCGAAGCCGGGCATGTCCATCGTCATCCGGACCTGGACCGACAGCCCGCGGGCGGACAGCCCGAGGTCGCCGAGCCGGTTCCGGGCGTCCTCCAGCACGGCGTTCGCGGACTCGCCCGGCAGCAGCCGCCGGTCCGCGACGATCGTGCACTCGCCGGCCACCACGGTCGGTCCGCTGCCGCCGGCGATGCTGCCGATGCTCCAGGTCGCGGCGCCGGCCAGCAGGTGCGCCGACGCGGCCAGTTCGGTGTGCCACTGTTCGATCGCGCCGACCACGGCGGCGGCGCCGACGATCGCGTTCGCGCCCTCGCTGGGCAGCCCGGAGTGGGCGTGCCGGCCGGTGATCGTGAACTCGACGTAGGAGTCGCCGCGGGCCGCGATGATCGTCTGCAGGTCGGTCGGCTCGGCCGCGATGCAGCCGGCGAACCGGCCCCGCTCGCTGCCGAGGAAGTGCCGAATGCCGAGACCGTGGTCCTCCTCGTCGACCACGGCGGCCAGTTCGACCAGGCCGGGCAGCACCACGCCCGCCCGCCGGATCGCCGCCATCGCGGTCAGGCAGGCGGCCAGCCCGCCCTTCATGTCGGCCGACCCGCGCCCGTACAGCCGCCCGCCGGAGACCCGGCCGCTCCACGGATCGCCGGTCCAGCCCTCGCCGATCGGCACCACGTCGGTGTGCCCGAGCAGCAGCAGGCCGGGCTCGTCGCCGCCGGGCAGTCGCACCGAGACGTTGGACCGGTCCGGCGCCACCTCGCTGGTGACCACCTCCAGCCCGAGTTCGCCGGCCAGGTCGGACAGCACGGCGACGGTGGGCGCCTCCCCGCCGGGCGGGTTGACGTTCGGCGTATGTCGGGCCGGGGCCTGGACCAGGGCAGCGGCAAGCCCGGTGACCAGACCTTCGTCGATCTGGTCGAGGACACTCCGTTCGGTGTCGGTGAGCACCGACGGTCGGCTGTCTATCTCGTCACCTCCAGTTCGCGCGGCAACCGGCAGAGCGGTTCGGCTCCACCATCGGAGATGATCACCGGCTCGGACAGCTCGTACCCCCAGCCGTCCAGCCAGAGCCCGAGAATCACGTGGAAGGCCATGCCGGTACCGAAGGCGCGTGCTTCCTCGCCCCGCAGGCTGATCGTCCGCTCGCCCCAGTCGGGAGGATAGCCGACTCCGATCGAATAGCCGATCCGCGAATCCTTCGTCAGGCCGTGTGCCGCGATCACCTGCTGGAACGCCGTGTGCGCCGCGCGGACCGGCCGGCCCGGCACCATGGCCTCCAGCGCGGCCGCCATCCCGTCCCGGATCACCGCCGCGGCACCGGCCAACCGGGCCGGCGGCTCGCCGATCATGACGGTCCGGGCCAGCGGCGCGTGATAGCGCTGATATGTCCCGGCCAACTCGATCGTGGTTGCCTCGCCCGCGCAGAACCGGCGCTCGGACCAGGTCAGGTGCGGAGTTCCGGCGCTGTCGCCGCTCGGCAGCAACGGCACGATGGCCGGGTAGTCGCCGCCATGATCATCGGTGCCGCGGGTCTGTGCGGCGACGATCTCGGCGGCCACGTCGCACTGCCGGCGGCCCGGCGCCACCGCGGCCAGGGCGACCCGCATCGCCTCCTCGGCCAGCCGGCCGGCGACCCGGAGCCGGTCCAGTTCGGCCTCGGACTTGATCAACCGGACCCAGTTGACGAGCTCGCCGCTGTCCACCAGTCGGGCCCGGCCGACCCGTTCGGCGAGCGCCTGGTGAGCCCGTACCGAATAGAAATGTGCGTCGGCCTCGACCGCGATCAGCGCGTCCGGGTCGGTCGGCAGCAGGCCCTGGGCCCGGGCCCGGTCGGCGATCCAGTCGTACGGGTGCACGTCCGGCCGGTGCACCAGCGACTCGGGGTAGCCCTCGATCCGGTCGGCCGGCAGCCGGGCCGTCGCGGCCGCGCCGTTGGCGTCCATCGCGCGCAGGAACAGCCGCGGCGCGCCGTCGGCCGGGATGATCAAGCACTGCGGCATGTAGAACGACCAGGCGTCGTACCCGGTCAGGTAGTAGAGGTTGGCGGGGTCCGCGACGACCAGGGCCGACCATGATCGTTCCGCCATGGCGGTGTGGACGCGGCACAGCCGTTCCGTGTACTCCGCGTCGTCGATCGGTTTGATCATGTGCGCTCGACCAGGGCCTGACCGGGTCCCACGGCTCGGCGGCCGACCAGCCGCAGCGCGGCCCAGACGGTGGCCTGGTTCGCACTGACCACCGGCATCCCGAGCTCGGCCTCGAGCGGCGCGATCAGGTCGTAGCTGCTCAGGTTCGTGCAGGCGAGCAGGACGGCCTCGGCGCCGGAGCCCGGCAGCCGGCGGATCAGCTCGGCAGTCGTCCGGTACGGCACCTCCCAGATCCGTGCGGTGAGGCCGAGCGAGCCGTACCCGGTCACCGTGATCGCCGCCTCGGCGAGGAACCGGACCAGCCGTTCGGTGATCATGATGTCGTACGGTGCCGCGACCGCGACCGACCGGACCTCGAGGGCGGTGAGCGCCGCCAGCAGCGCACCGGAGGTGGTCACTGCGGGCACCCCGGCGGCCAGCCGGATCGCCTCGGCCAGCGCATGCTCACCGGTGACCCCGTCGACGAAGCTGGCGGCCGTGCAGGCGTAGGCGTACGCGGCGGGCTCGATGGCGCTCAGCTCGCCGATGCAGGCCAGGATCTGATCATGGTCGTTGAGTCGCTCGACCAGGTGCAGGTCGACCGGGCCGGGCAACCGCGGCGTCCGCGCGGTGTGCAGGCTGATCCCCTCGGGGACCCACCGGGCGAGCTCGTCGTCGAGCGCGAGATCGAAGGGTGCGATCAGTCCGATCCTGGTGCGTACCGGTGGTCCCTCCGGAAGCCCACCGGCCGCGGGCTGTGTCATGAAGTCATGATGCCTTCGGGTCAGATTGTTGACAATCCTTCGGCGCCGTTCTTAGGGTCTGTGAGTGAGCCCCGCCCGGACCCTGCCCGTGATCACGGTGCTCTGCGGGCCGGACGGGTCTCGTCCCGGCGGGCTGGAACCGGTCGCGGAACGGGCCGCGCTGCGCTACGTCGACGCGGCCGGCCTGGCCGCCGCGCTGCCGGACAGCCGGGCCCTGCTGCTCTGGGACTTCTTCTCCACCGCGGTCGCCGACACCTGGCCCGCGGCCGCCGGGCTGGACTGGATCCACGTCGCGGCCGCCGGGGTGGACTCGCTGCTGTTCGACGCGTTGGTCCAGGCGCCGGTCCTGGTGACCAACGCGCGCGGCGTGTTCGACCGGCCGATCGCCGAGTTCGTGCTCACCTCGATCCTTGATCAACTCAAGGGCGTCCACCTGACCCGGGCGCAACAGCAGGCCCGGACCTGGCAGCACCGGGAGACGCTGCTGGCCGCCGGACGCACGGTCATGATCATCGGGACCGGGCCGATCGGCCGGACCACGGCGCGGCTGCTCCGCGCCGTCGGTTTCGAGGTACGGGGAGTGGGCCGCACCGCCCGCGCCGAGGATCCCGACTTCGGCAGCGTCGTCGCGTCCGCCGACCTGGTGTCCCAGGCGGGCCGGGCCGATCACCTGGTCGTCGCCGCGCCGCTCACCGACCAGACCCGGAACCTGATCAACGCCGACGTGCTCGCCGCGCTCAAGCCGACCGCGCAGTTGATCAACGTCGGCCGCGGGCCGCTGGTTGATCATGAAGCCTTGATCGCGGCGCTGACCGAGGGTCGGCTGGCCGGTGCCGCGCTCGACGTGTTCCCGGCCGAACCGCTGGCGACCGACGACCCGCTCTGGACCACGCCCGGAGTGATCATCTCGCCGCACCTGTCCGGCGACGTGGTCGGCTGGCGGGACGCGCTGGCGCGGCAGTTCGCCGACAACGCGCTGCGCTGGCTGGACGGCGAACCCTTGATCAACATCGTCGACAAACGGCTCGGCTACGTGACCGGCCAGGCACCGGTGGAGGCACGATGAACGAGGTTCCGCGGGTCTCCGAAGCGGGTGCCGCTCCGCCGCGCCGGCTGCCCCGGACCACGACGACGCCGCCCAACGACCTGACCGCGCTGACCGCGGCCGACCTGGTCGCCGGCTACCGCTCCGGCGCGTTCACGCCCTTCGAGGCGACCCGGGACGTGCTGGCCGCCATCGAGGCGTACGACCGGAAGGTCAACGCCTTCGTGCTGGTCGACGCCGAGCGGGCGCTGGCCGACGCGGAACGGTCGGCCCGGCGCTACGCCGAGGGCCGGCCGTTCGGACCGGGCGACGGCGTACCGGTGTCGATCAAGGACATGTTCCTCACCGACGGCTGGCCGACCCGGCGCGGCACGGCGCTGATCGACCCGGCCGGCCCGTGGACCGAGGACGCGCCGCCGGTGGCCCGGCTGCGGGAGGCCGGAGCGGTGCTGCTCGGCAAGACCACGACGCCCGAGTTCGGCTGGAAGGGCGTGACCGACTCGCCGACCTTCGGCGCCACCGGCAACCCCTGGCAGCCGTACCGGACGGCCGGCGGGTCCAGCGGCGGTGCGGCCGCGGCCGTCCGGCTCGGCCTCGGGCCCTGGTCGATCGGCACCGACGGCGGCGGCTCGGTCCGGATCCCGGCCTCGTTCACCGGCACGGTCGGACTGAAGCCCACGTACGGGCTGGTGCCGATCTACCCGCCGAGCCCGTTCGGCACCCTGTCCCACGCCGGTCCGATCACGCGGACCGTCGCCGACGCGGCCGCGCTGCTCGACCTGATCGCCCGGCCGGACCCGCGGGACTGGTCCGCGCTGCCGTCGCCGGAGCGGTCGTACCTGGAAGGGTTGGAGGACGGCGTCGCCGGCCTGCGGATCGCCTACTCGGCGAACCTGGGCCAGGTCGAGAACGATCCCGAGGTGGACGCCCTGGTCCGGGCGGCGGCCGAGGTGCTGGCCGGGCTGGGCGCGGAGGTGACCGAGGCCGATCCGGGCTTCGACGACCCGGTGGCGGCGTTCTCGGTGCTCTGGTTCGCCGGGGCGGCGAAGGTGGTCGAGGGGTACGGACCGGAGGCGCTGGACCGGATCGACCCGGGGCTGCGCCGCGGTGTCGAGTACGGGACCGGGCTGACCGCCTCGGACTACCTGGACGCGACCGCGGTCCGGATGCGGCTCGGGTCAGAGCTGGGCCGGTTCCACCAGCGCTACGACCTGCTGGTCACGCCGACCCTGCCGATCCCGGCGTTCGAGCTCGGCCGGGACGCGCCGGAGGGCTGGGGGAGCGACGCCTGGACCAGCTGGACCCCGTACACGTACCCGTTCAATCTGACCCAACAGCCGGCGCTCAGTGTGCCCTGCGGGTTCACCCGGGACGGCCGGCCGGTCGGCCTGCAGGTCGTCGGACCGCGGCACGCCGACGCCCTGGTGCTCCGCGCCGGCCGGGCCTACGAACGTGCCACCGACTGGGCCGGCCAGTGGCCCGTCCTGCTCGAGTCGAAAGGAACCTGATGACCCGCTTCATCACCGTGACCCTGGAGGCCCGCGGCGTCTCCTGCAAGGCCGCCCTGCTCGACGACGAGGCGCCGCGGACGGCCGCCGCGGTCTGGGATGCGCTGCCGCTGTCCGGGCCGGTGCACCACGGCAAGTACGCCCGGAACGAGATCTACAACCTGGTCCCCGCCTTCGCGAAAACCGAACCAGGCAAGGAGAACACGACGGTCACCCCGATCCCGGGCGATCTCTGCTACTTCGCCTTCGATGCCGATGATCTTGGAAACCCGGCGTACGGCTACGAGGCCGGCTCCGGTCCCGGCGAGCTGTCCAAGATCATTGATCTTGCCGTGTTCTACGGGCGGAACAACCTCTTGATCAACGGCGACCAGGGCTGGGTGCCGGGCAACGTCTTCGGCACCGTCGTCGAGGGTCTGCCCGAGCTGGCCGCGGCCTGTCAGGACGTCTGGATGGGCGGCGCGCGCGGCGAGACGCTGACCTTCGCCCGCGCCTGAGATCGCGGCCCGCCGAGGGTCCGTCGCGGCCGGGTGGCTGCCGAGCGGTCCGTCGAGCCGTAAGGTGAAGACCGATGGCGACCAACGGCACCCCGCACCCGTACCTGCGCCTGGCTCTCGGCCTGGGCGTCGGCGCGCTCACCCTGATCGGCATGATCCGGCTGGTGGCCGGCAACTTCGAGGGCCGGCTGGCGCTGTTCGCCTGGGTCGTCGTGGGACTCACCATGATCCCGTGGGTCGCGTACTGCGCCTGGCGCGGCTGGCACGGCAAGCTGACCCGGAACCGCGCGATCGCGGTCGCCGCCCTGGTCGTGGCCGGGCTCGTCGTGGTCTGGCTGTTCGTCCTGGGCCCGGTCATCGCGCTGGTGGCGTCGCTGGCCGCCTTCGTCCTGATCTGGATCAGTGACTGGCCGGGCAGGCGGGTGACCGGCGAGGAGAGGTTCGTCCGGATCGAGGAACTCGGCGAGCCGGAGTACGAGGAGGACGTGGAGACGGCCGACACCGGGCCGGAGGCGGAGTTCGAGCCCGCCCCCGAGTACCAGCCCGGCACCGAGGACCAGACCGTGCCGACGGGCGAGACCGACCCGACAGGTGAGACCGCGTCGGAGGCTGCGGAAGGACCAGGCGACGAGGGCGGGCATCAACCGAACGGTGAGCCCGGCGATCACCGGCTCGGCCGGGTTGCCGACCAAGCCGCGACCTGAGTTCTCCGGCACCGGACTCGGGCTCCGTCGTCCGCCCGCTGCGTGTCGCGATCTCTCTGCTGACGGGGCGCTCCGGGCCGGTTCTCACGTTGGACCACCCGCTGCGAAGAGAAATCACGACATCGGTGGATCGGACCCCGCTTGTCCTGGCGGGCGTCGATCCCTCGAGCGAATCGCGGTCAGCGAGCGGCTGCCGACGAGCCGGCTCCCGTACCCGGCCGCAGGATGCCCCGCACTCGATGCCGTCACGGCAGTGACCGCTACCCCCCAGACCCGATCGACCGGTCAACAGTGCGGCGACACGCCGCCAGAACCGCTGCTTTGGTGACCGGTCAGCGGTGGGATTGGAGGGTGAAGGCCAGGGCGGCGGCGCCGAGCAGGCCGGCGTTGTCCAGGACGGCGGGGCGGACCTCCAGCCCGGTCACGTACGGCAGCACGGCGAAGTCGCGCAGATGCCGGCGCAGCGGTTCGAAGATCACCTCGCCGGCCTTGGCCACGCCGCCGCCGAGGACGACGGTCGGAATGTCCAGCTCGGTCGCGGTGGTCGCCAGTCCGGCGGCCAGGGCGCGCATGCCGCGGTCGATGACGCTGATCGCGGTCGGGTCGCCGGCCCGGGCCGACTCGGTGAGCGCCTTGGCGTCTTCGCCACCGGTCCAGCCGGCCTGCCGGGCGGCGGCCACCATGCCGGGGCCGCGGGCATAGAGCTCGACGCAGCCGTAGCCGCCGCAGACGCAGCGGCCGCCCCAGGCGTCGACGGTGATGTGGCCCAGATGGACCGCGTTGCCGGTCAGCCCGCCGACCAGCCGGTCCCGCAGCACGGCGCCGCCGCCGACGCCGGTCGACACCACCACGCCGATGATCGAATCCAGGTCGCGGCCGGCGCCGAGCCAGTGCTCGCCGAGCGCGAAGCAGTGCCCGTCGCCGGCCAGCCCGACCAGCGGCTCGATGCCGGTGACCTCCTTGATCACGGCCCGGGTCCGGGACACGATCGGGAAGCCGCGCCAGGCGCCGATGTTGACCGGGGACACGGTCCCGGCCGGCTCGTCGATCGGGCCCGCCGAGCCGATCCCGACCCGCAGCGGCGCGCCGGTGGAGACCTCGGGGCCGACCAGCTCGCGTACCGCGGCCTCGAGGCCGGCGAACACCTCGTCGGGGTCGGCGGACTCCGCCGTCGGCTGTACCGTCTGCCGGCCGATCCGGCCCTGGTCGTCGACCAGCGCAGCCGCGATCTTCGTCCCGCCGACGTCGATCGCCAGCACCTGTTCCGTCATCGGAGCCTCCCCAGATTCGTCCGGCGCAGAGCATAGGGGATGACTGTCGGCGCCATTCAGTAGAGTGATCGGTTGTGGCAGTAGCAGATTTTCCCGCCGACCTGGCCGAACTGGGCAAAGCCCTCGATTCGATCGAGGCCGTCCTCGACCCGGAGTCGAAGCGTGCCGAGGTCGCCGAACTCGAGATCGAGGTGGCCCGGCCGGACCTCTGGGACGACCAGGCCAACGCGCAGCGGGTGACGTCGCGGCTGTCGCTGCTGCAGTCCGAGCTGGAGCGGCTGACCCGGCTGCGGTCCCGGCTGGACGACCTCGGCGTGCTGGTCGAGCTGGCCGAGGAGGAGAGCGACGCGGCGAGCCTGAGCGAGGCCGAGTCCGAGCTGGCCTCGCTGCGGACCGAGATCGACGCGCTCGAGGTCCGCACCCTGCTGTCCGGTGAGTACGACGAGCGCGAGGCGCTGGTCACCATCCGGTCCGAGGCCGGCGGCACGGACGCCGCGGACTTCGCCGCGATGCTGCTCCGGATGTATCTGCGATGGGCCGAGCGGCACGCGTACGCGACGGAGGTCTACGACACGTCGTACGCGGAGGAGGCGGGCATCAAGTCCGCGACGTTCACGGTCAAGGCCCCGTTCGCGTACGGGACGCTGTCGGTGGAGCAGGGCACCCACCGGCTGGTCCGGATCTCGCCGTTCGACAACCAGGGCCGTCGGCAGACGTCGTTCGCCGGGGTCGAGGTGCTGCCGGTCACCGAGGAGACCGACCACATCGACATCCCCGAGGCCGACCTGCGGATCGACGTCTTCCGGTCCTCCGGTCCCGGTGGCCAGAGCGTCAACACCACCGACTCCGCGGTCCGGATCACCCACCTGCCGACCAACATCGTCGTCTCCTGTCAGAACGAGAAGTCGCAGTTGCAGAACAAGGCGGCCGCCCTCCGGGTGCTCCAGGCCCGGCTGCTGGAGCGGGCTCGGCAGGAGCGGGAGGCGGAGATGAACGCACTGCGCGGCGACGGCGGCAAGAGCTGGGGCGCCCAGATGCGGTCGTACGTGCTGAACCCGTTCCAGATGGTCAAGGACCTGCGCACCAACTACGAGGTGTCCAACCCGGACGCCGTGTTCGACGGGGACATCGACGGGTTCATCGAGTCGGGCATCCGCTGGCGCCGGACCTCTGCGGTCGCGAACTGACCGCTGTGACCGAGGCTGACGGGGCGGCCGGGTTCCAGGAACTGGCCGAGCGGCACGGAGTGCCGGGTGCCGTGTTCGGCGAACTCGAGATCGGCGCCGATCCGGCCTCCGACCGGGTCCGGGTCGAGACCTACGGCGTGGTGAACACGGCCACCGGTCAGCCGGTGCTGCCCGACACCGTGTTCCAGATCGGGTCGATCACGAAGCCGTACACGGCGATCCTGATGGCCCGCGCCATCGCCGACGGTCGCACCGCGCTGGACCAGCCGGCCGCCGAGCTCCTCGGTGCCGGCGTCCCGCTCAGCTCCGACGCCGAGGCCTCGAAGCTGATCACCGTCGGGCACCTGCTGACCCACCGGTCCGGGATCGACGGCGACCTGTTCACCGACACCGGGCGCGGCGACGACTGCCTGGAACGCTACGTCGCCGGGCTCGGCGGGGTCGCCCAGATGTTCCGGCCCGGCGCCCTGTATTCGTACTCGAACGCGGGCTGGGTGGTGGCCGGCCGACTGCTCGAGATCCTGTACGGCAAGCCGTGGCGGCTGGTGCTGCGGGACCTGCTGATCGAGCCGCTCGGACTGGCCCGCACCTCGACGCTGGCCGAGGAGGCGATCCTGCACTCGGCGGCCGTCGGCCACACCGGCGGCCCGGGCCGGTCGAGCACTCCGGTCAGTTACTGGGCGCTGCCGCGGTCGATCGGGCCGGCCGGCGGGATCAACTCCACCGCGACCGAGGTGCTGACCGTCGCCGCCGAACTGGTCCGCGACGGCGGCCGACTGCTGCCGTCGGACGCCGCCGCGGCGATGCTGGCCGATCACGGTGCCAACCCGCCCGGCCTGCAGATCGAGGGACATCAGGGACTCGGCTGGATGGTCGGTCGCTGGCAGGGCGAGCTCGTGTTCGGGCACAACGGGCTGACCGTCGGCCAGTCCGCCTATCTGCTGGTGCTGCCGGGCCTGCGCCGCGCGCTCTGCCTGCTGGTCAACGGCGCCGGCGCGGCGAACCTCTGGTTCGAACTGCGCCGCTCCGCCCTCGCCGGGTACGGCATCGCGGTGCCGCCGGGCTCGCTCGCGACGACCGGCGACGCCGAGCCGCTGGAGTCCTGGCTCGGCTGGTACGCGCGGGCGGGGGAGCGGATCGAGCTCGTCGGCAACGCTGACATCTTCCGGGCCGTGGTCGAGGAGGACCTCGAACTCGGCGGCGAGCCGGAGCGCACCGACTATGCGCTGACCCCGGTCCGGGACGGCCTCTGGGCCGGCCGGGCCGACGGCCAGCTCTCGCCGACCCCGTTCCGGGTCGGCCGCTTCACCGAGGAGCAACGCGCTCCGGGCCGGCCCGCCGGCGACGACCGCTACCTCTACGCCGGCTCCCGGATCAACCACCCGGCGCCCTGACCAACGTCCCCAGCCCAGCCGCGGCAGGGTTCCTTCGCCGAGCGGACACTTTGACCTCGATCCCGGCCGATCTGCCGGTCACAGTGTCCATTCGGTGACGTCAGCCGGGCGATCTGCTGCGGCGGAATCCCGGCGCAGCGCTCCGGGGGCGGAACCGGTGGCCTCCCGGACGTGCCGGCTCAGGTGGCTGACCGAGTCGTAGCCGCAGAGTTCGGCGATCGTCTGCAGGGTCAGCGTCGAGTTGCGCAGGTAGCCGAGGACGTGCCGGAGCCGGACCGCGCGCAGGTACGCCCTCGGGCTGGTCCCGCACAGCCGCCCGAAGTAGGCCCGCAACGCCGACGGGGAGCAGGCCAGCTCGGCGCACAGGTCGGCGATCCGCAACCGCTCGGCGTACCGCTGCTCGATCAGCCGCTCCGCCGCCGCCACGGTCCGCTCCGGCAGCCCGCCCGGCCGCTCCGCCCCGGCCCGGCGGAGTTCCAGGTCCAGCTGCTCGACGAGCAGCGCGAGCATCCGGTCCCGCTCGGGCGCCGAGCGCAGGAACTCGTGGGTGAGGGCCCGGAAGAGCCGGCCGATCGAGCCGTCGCCGTCGTCGTAGCTGACCCGCGGCCAGTCACGGTCCGGCGGTGCGGTGAGCTGGACGAACCGGTTGGCGTAGCCGGCCTCGGTCAGCTCCGCGTGCGGGGTCTCGGGCGGCGTCGCCAGGATGGTGCCCGGCGTGCCGTCGTACGTCAGCGGACCGATCGGGCAGCTGGCCCGGCCGCTCACGTAGTAGACGATCTCCCAGCTGCGGTGGGCGTGCAACGGGAAGTGCTGGCCGGGCGCCGCGACGTGGGCCCCGGCTCCGATCAGCTGTGGCGGTTCGTGCATAGGGCGGCTTGCCTCCTGCATCGCCTCGGCGGCGTCCTCGCGGCAGAGTCGGCCTCCAGCACATCAGGCCCCGGACCGCGGGCGCAACGGAGAGGACCGGCGATGGACCAGCCCACGGCACTGCGCGAACTCGGCGTCGTCGACGACACCCTGACCCCGGCCGAGCGGGACCGGCTGGACCGGGACGGCTACCTGCCGCTGACCGGGCTGCTGACCACGAGCCAGGTCGCCGCCCTGAACGCGCGACTGGCCGAGCTGACCGCCGCCGAGGGAGACCGTGCCGGACTTGAGGTGCACCAGGAGCGGGGCACCGACCGCCTGGCCGACCTGGTCAACAAGGACCCGTTGTTCGACGTCTGCTACTCCCACCCGAAGGTGCTCGCGGGGATGCGGCACGTGATCGGGGACTTCCGGCTCTCCTCACTGAACGCCCGCGCCGCCCTGCCCGGCCAGGGACACCAGGGTCTGCATGCCGACTTCGGTGAGCCGGTGGCGCCCGGCGACTACCGGGTCTGCAACTCGATCTGGCTGCTGGACGACTTCACCGCCGAGAACGGGGCGACCCGGGTCGTTCCGGGCAGCCACCGCAGCGCCGCGATGCCGGGCGACGTGCTGGCCGACCCGACCGTGCCGCATCCCGACGAGACGCTGCTGCTCGCGCCCGCCGGCACCGTGGTGATCTTCAACAGCCATCTCTGGCACGGCGGGACACGGAACCGTACCGAGCGGCCGCGGCGGGCCCTGCACGCGTACTTCTGCCGTCGGGACCTGCCTCAGCAGCTGGATCAGCAGGCCTATCTGCGGGTGAACACGTACGCGCGGCTGAGCCCGGCCCAGCGGTACGTGCTCGATGTCGCCCTGCCCGGCGCCTGACCGGCGGAGTGTGACGCGGCCGACTCGCCCGCAGCCCCCAATGGTCTTGGATCACGAAAAGGTCACCTAGACTCGACCCCGGCCGGTTCCCGGTGCCGTCAATGCGGCGCGCTCAGATCGTCTAGCCCGGCCGAGGCGCAAACTGTGATTCGTTTCGAGAGTGTTTCCAAGGTCTACGACAACCAACGCCGGGCCGCCCTGAACGAGGTCGACGTCGAGATCGAGAAGGGCGAGTTCGTCTTTCTGGTCGGCGCCTCCGGCTCCGGGAAGTCCACCTTCCTCCGGCTGATCCTGCGCGAGCAGCGCCCCACCACCGGCCGCGTCTTCGTCGCCGGCCGGGAACTGAACCGGCTGCACTCCTGGAAGATCCCCAGCATGCGGCGCCAGATCGGCACCGTCTTCCAGGACTTCCGGCTGCTGCCGAACAAGACCGTGCACGAGAACGTCGCGTTCGCCCTGCAGGTCATCGGCAAACCCGCCTCGGTGATCCGCCGGGTCGTGCCCGAGGTGCTCGACCTGGTCGGCCTGGACGGCAAGGGCGACCGGATGCCGGATGAGCTGTCCGGCGGCGAGCAGCAGCGGGTGGCGGTGGCCCGCGCCTTCGTGAACCGGCCGAAGATCCTGATCGCGGACGAGCCGACCGGAAACCTCGACCCGGCCACCAGCGTCGGGATCATGAAACTGCTGGACCGGATCAATCGTTCGGATACGACGGTGTTGATGGCCACCCACGACTCCACCATCGTCGACCAGATGCGCAAGCGCGTGATCGAGCTGGACGAGGGGATCGTGGTCCGGGATCAGAGCCGTGGTGTCTACGGATACTGAGCCCGGTTCCTGCCGGTGTTACCTGTCGTGTTCCCTGATTGAGGTTGATTGATGCGTTTCCGCCACATCGTCTCCGAGACCCTGAACGGGCTGAGGCGCAATCTGACGATGACCCTCGCGGTCATCATGACCATGTGGGTGTCCCTGTCGCTGTTCGGCTCGGGCCTGCTGGCCAGTCAGCAGATCGACCTGATGAAGGACCGCTGGTACGACAAGATCGAGATCTCGATCTTCCTCTGCACCAAGGACACCCGGGGTCAGATGTGTACGCCGGGGCAGGACATCAGCCAGTCCCAGAAGGACGAGATCGAGCGGACGCTGAAGGCCAACCCCGAGGTGGCGGAGGGCGGCGTCTACTTCGAGACCAAGGCCGAGGCGTTCGCCGACTACCAGGAGGCGTACCGCGGGAACCCGCTGGGTGCCGTGCTGACGGAGCAGGACATGCAGGAGTCGTTCCGGGTGAAGCTGAAGAACCCGGAGCACTACGAGGGCGTCGTCAGCGCCGTCATCGGCCTGCCCGGCGTCGACAACGTGCAGGACATGCGGAAGATTCTCGAGCCGTTCTTCCAATGGCTGAATTTGCTGCAATGGACGGCGATCGTGGCGTCGGCCCTGCTTCTCGTCGCGGCCGCATTGCAGATCGGGAACACCATTCGATTGGCGGCTTTCGCGCGGCGCCGGGAAATCGGCATCATGCGCCTGGTCGGAGCGAGCAACCTCTATATCACTCTGCCCTTCCTGTTGGAAGCGATCGTGTCCGCCCTCATCGGAGCGGCTCTCGCATGCGTCACACTCGCAACAGGCGTTTACTTCATCATCACCCAACGGGCTCAACCCTCACTCGAGGGTTTACCCTGGATTGGGTCGCGGCAGACCCTCCTGGCCATGGGAGGGGTTGCGATCGTCGGGTTGCTTCTGTCTATCATTCCCACGCTGATAACGACCAGAAAGTACTTGAGAGTGTGATCTGACTTCGCATTCTCAATAACGCTCTCGGATTCGGGGCTGAGCGCGAAAATCGAAAATCTGTGATTGGGGAAAGCTGTGGTTCCGGATCTTCCCTACGCCCGCAAGGGCGTTCCGGGCGACAGCGAAGCACCGAAGAGTGATGGTCGCTTCGCCCGGCCGAAGCAGGTGTCCGCTGCGGGCGGCGCCGGTCGAGTCGCCTCTCGGCGTGATGAGCACGTCCCGGTCCGTTCGCGGAGCGGGGCGGGGGTTCCAGGGGGTCGTCCCCCTTGCCGGTCACGGTCGCCGCTGGTTCGTCGTGTGCGGGCGTGGCTGGTGATCGTGGTGGCGACCGCTGTCGTGGTGGCGTTGCCGGGTGGTCTGGCGACCGCTGATGATCTTGATGACCAGAAGGCCAAGATCGAGGCGCAGTTGAAGCAGACCAAGCAGCAGCTCAACGAGTCCAGCCAGCAGTTGCAGCAGGCGGTGGCGGCGGTGGAGCAGGCGCAGGCTGCGGTGGAGGCGGCGCAGGCGAAGTTGGCCCGGACGCAGGCGGAGTTGGCGGAGGCCAAGCGGGTCGATGAGCGGATGGCGGCGAAGCTGAAGGAGTCGCAGGCGGCGTTGAAGGTGGCGAAGGCTGCGGTGGAGGCCGGTCAGTTGAAGTTGGACCGCAAGGAGGCGCAGGCGACCGCGGTGGTGCGTCAGCAGGTTCAGCAGCAGACGAATCTGTTGCCGATCGCGTTGTTGGTGGAGAGCACGTCGCTGGCGGACTTGCAGACCCGGGTGCAGTGGTCGCACACGATGATCGAGACGTCGAATGCGCAGATCTTGGAGTTGACCGAGGCCCAGCGTGCGTTGAACGCGGCGCGGGCGAAGCAGACCGATATCGAGAAGCAGGACCAGGCCAATCGCCAGGCTGCGGCGGCGAACCTGGTGCTGAAGCGTGAGTTGGAGGCCAAGGCGCAGTCGGAGGCCGACGAGGTCGCCTCGCTGCTGGATGCGAAGCAGGCCGCCGAGGCTGCCGCGTCCGATCAGCTGGCCGCGGACAAGCAGCAGTACCAGGAGCAGGTCAACGAGCGGGAGAGCGTGGAGAAGCGGATCGCGGAACGGATCGCCCGCGAGAAGGCCGAAGCCGCCCGCAAGGCCGCCGCCGCACGGGCCGCCCGGATCGCCGCCGAGAAGCGGAAGAAGGCGGCCGAGGCCAGGGCGCGGGCCGAGCGGGAGGAAGCCGAGCGCTCGGAGCGGAACTCCGACTCGAACAACAACGACGACGACGAGCCGAAGAAGAAAAAGAAGCCCAAGAAGAAAAAGAAGTCGTCCAACTCGTCGGCTTCGCACGGCTTCGACTTCCCGGTCGACGCGCCGATCACCTCGCCGTACGGGATGCGGTTCCACCCGGTGCTGCACTACTGGAAGCTGCACGACGGGACCGACTTCGGCGCCGGCTGCGGCACCGCCATCCGCGCCCCGTACAAGGGTCGGGTCGAGGAGCGCTACTACAACTCCGGGTACGGCAACCGGTTGATCATCGACCACGGCAAGGTCGACGGCCGCTACGTCACCACCGCCTACAACCACGCCATCCGCTACACGGTCGGCGTCGGGGACCGGGTGGACCAGGGCGAGGTGATCGGCTACGTCGGCACCACCGGCTACTCGACCGGCTGCCACCTGCACCTGATGGTCTGGCTGGACGGTGACATGAAGAACCCGATGTCCTGGTTCTGAGCCTCAGCGGTCGAGCTGGAGCCGCGTCCAACTGCGTACGGTCAGCGTGGCGAACCCGACCACGAAGACGCCGAGCACGGCGAACTGGGCCGGTGTGACCCCGGCGCCGTGACCGAGCGCCCACAGGGCCGGCGCGGCGATCGGCAACCAGCCGCCGACGCCGGCCAGCGCACCGACCTGACCGATCACGACCAGGCCGACGGTGACCGCGACCCCGGCGAGCAACGACCGGGTGAGGGTGGCCAGCCAGGCCACCGGAAGCGTGATCGCCGCGGTCAGCATGCCGAGCACGAACTGCCGGCCGAGGCCTTGCAGGTCGGACCCGGCCGGCGGCCCATACCCCAGCAGCAGGGCGACCCCAGTGATCCCGGCGATGATCATGAGGCTCACCGCCAGTGCCCAGCCGCCGAAGACGATGATCTTGGCAGCGGCGAGGGTGCCGCGCCCGACGGGCAGGGCGAACAGGCCGGTGATCGTGCCCTCGGTGAACTCCCGGGCGAACAGCCAGGCGAGCACGATGCCGAAGCCGCCGAAGGCCCCGGCGGCGGTGATCTGCGCGGCGGCCGCCAGCAGTCCCGGCCAGTCGAGGGTCGCGGACGGGCCGAGCTTGGCCGTGAGCTCGGACTGACCGGACCGGACCGCGGCCGTGATCCCGCCGATCAGGGCCAGCACGCCGCCGACGATCGCGGCCGTGCCGATCACCCCGACCAGAGACCGGGTGAGCTTGATCGTCTCGACCCGGATCGCCGTGCTCAGCACGGTGCATCCTCCTGGTCGTCGGCGTGGATCCGTTCGAAGAAGGCGCGTTCCAGGTCCTGGCCGCCGGGATCGAGCGTGTCGATCAGCCGGCCGTTGTTGATCAACAGGATCCGGTTCGCGATCCGGGCCACCTCGTCGAGGTGGTGGCTGCTGACCAGGACGGCGGCGCCGGCCGCGGCCCGGCGCCGCAGTGCGTCCCGCAAGATCAACACCGCGGCCGGGTCGAGCGTGTTGCTCGGCTCGTCCAAGATCACCAGTGTCGGGTCGTGCTGCAGTGCGGCGGCGAGACCGACCCGCTGCCGGTTGCCCAGGGACAGTCGTCGGGTCCGCCGGCCGGCCAGGCCGTCCAGCCGCCAGGTGGTCAGCGCCGCGGTGACGCAGGCCGGCTCGGCGGCGTGCAGCTCGGCGGCCAGCCGCAGATTCTGCCGCACGGTCAGTTCCGGGTACGCGAGCGGCACCTCCACCAGCTGGCCGACCCGTCGCCAGACCGATCGCGGAGCCTGACCCAGGCGTGCCCCGCCGATCCGTACCGCACCCCGGTCGGGCCGCAGCATCCCGAGCGCGAGCCGCATCAGCGTCGTCTTGCCGGCCCCGTTCAGCCCCACCAGCGCGACGATCTCGCCCGGCTCGACCCGCAGGGTCAGGCCGGACACCCCGGCACCGCCGCGGAACGTCCGGCTCACCTCGTCCAGCTCAAGCACTTCGGCCACCACCCAGCACCCGCAGTGCCGCGCCGACGGCCTCGACCAACTCGGCGTCGGTCCCGGCCCAGTCGATCAGGGCCGCGGTCAGCCCGGCGATCACCGCCGCGGCCACGACCCTCGCCTCCGCCTCGGCCGCGCCACGGTCGACCAGGGCTGCGGCGACCGCGATCCGGGTCTGGTCGGTGCCGAGCTGAAGCCCGCGGGCCGTGGTCGCCTCGGCGAGGATCCGCAGCCTGGTCCGCAGGGCGGTGACCTCGCCGGCCGGGAACCGGCTCCAGGTCGCCGCGAAGCCGGCCAGCGTGGCCCGCAGCGGCGACTCCGACCGGGGCCTGCCGCGGATCGCCTCCGCGATCACGGGATCGTAGGAATCCTCGAGCAGCAAGGCCTCCTTGGTCGCGAAGTGCCGGAACAGGGTCATCTCGCTGACCCCGGCCCGCGCCGCGATCTGCCGGGTGGTCGTCGCGTCGAACCCGTCCTCGAGGAACAGCTCCGTCGCGGCCGCCTGCAACGCGGTCCGAGTTCGCTCTCGCCTGCTCACCTCCGAAATGTTAGTGACTAACATCAGCCGGTGCAAGGATCGACGGTTCCATGATCACGGTGTACGTTGATGATCAGGAGTGCCGGGAAGCCTGGTCGGCGCATGGTGGTTCGTGCGTCCCGAGGAGGTTCCCGATGGAGATCATGGCGCTGTCCGCGCTCGACGACGACGGCCTCGACCTGGTCGGCGGCAAGGCGGCCGGGCTGGGCAGGTTGATCAAGGCGGGGGAGCGGGTCCCGGACGGGTTCTGTCTCACCACCGAGGCCTATCGGCGGGACCGGATCCCTGCCGACGCGGTGATCGCGGCCTATCGGCGGTTGGGCGGCGGGTCGGTCGCGGTCCGGTCCAGTGCGACGGCCGAGGACCTTCCCGACGCCAGTTTCGCCGGTGTCCAGGACACCGTGCTCGGCGTCAGTGGCGACGAGGCGGTGCTCGCCGCGATCCGTACCTGTTGGGCGTCGTTGCAGACGCCGCGGGCGATCGCCTATCGCGAGGCGCGCGGCCACGCGACCGGTGCCGTTGCCATGGCCGTGGTCGTGCAGCGCATGATCGATCCGGTCGCGGCCGGCGTGACGTTCACCGCGAACCCGATCACCGGCACCCGAACGGAACTGGTGATCGACGCCGCGCCCGGGCTGGGGACCCGGGTCGTGGACGGTGCCGAGGAGACCGATCATTACGAGCTGCGCGACGGCGACCGGCCGTCGGCGCGGGGTTGCCTTTCCCTGTCCCAGTTGGAAGAACTGCGCCAAGCCGGCCGCCGGATCGAACGTGATCTTGGTGGCCCGCAGGACCTGGAATGGGCCTTCGACCGGGACGGAACGCTGTGGCAGCTGCAGGCGCGGCCGATCACGACCTTGTTCCCGGTGCCCGAACAGGACGGACGCGGCCTGCGGGTGTTCCTCGAGGTCGGTCACCTGCAGGGGTTGCACGTTCCGGTGACACCGATGGGCATGTCGGTGCTGACCCGGGCCGGTGATCACTGGCTGGAGGCGTACGGCCTGCCGAACACCCGAGAGGCGATGGTGGCGATCGCCGGCCGCTTGTTCCTGGATGTCACCTTCATGTTCCGGGACCGCCGGTTCCGTCCCCGGATCCCTGCCATGCTTGAGATCTACGGTCCAGGCGTGGCGTCCGCCGCGACCCGGCTGCTGGAGGATCCGCGGCTTGCGGCCGAGCCCGGGCGTACGTTGCCGGTGAAGACGATCATGAAGGTCGCGGCGAAGATCGTTCCCGACCTGATCACCGGCTCGGTGTCGGCGATGATCTTGCCGGGGCGGGCCCGGCGGAGGGCCTTCCGGCTGCGCGACCAGGTCATCGCCTCGCAGCCGGAGCCGGCCGCCGGATCCTCAGCCGCCGCCCGGATCGCGGCAGCGGCCACCGCCCAGGACCCGGTGCTGATGGGACCCATGACGGCGTTGCTGCCGCCGCTGTACGCCGGGTTGGGCTCGAGCCGGATCGCCGCCGCGCTGCTCGGCCGGGTGGCGGAGCCGGGTGAGATCGACGCGACCCAGCGCGGCATGCCGTACAACGTGACCACCGAGATGGATCTCCACCTGTGGCGGGTGGCGCAGTCGGCACTGGCGCACCGCGCGCTCTTCCGCGACACGGCTCCCGGCGATCTGGCCCGGCGGTTCCGGTCCGGCGACCTGCCGGACATCGGCCTGCCTCGGTTCCTGGAGCGATACGGTCATCGCGGCGCGGCCGAGATCGACGTCGGCGTCCCTCGCTGGGCCGAGGATCCGACGCCGCTGTTCGCCGCGATCGCCGGCTATCTGCAGGTGGACGACCCGGACCAGGGCCCGGATCTCAGGTTCGCCCGGGCGGGCGCCGAGGCGGAGCGGACGCTCGATCTCCTGGTCGGCCGGGCGATGCGGACCCGGCCGCTCCGCGGGGCGCTGGCCGGCTGGCTGCTGCGCCGGTCCCGGGCGCTGGCCGGGCTCCGGGAGCTGCCCAAGTTCGTCTGGCTGCTCCCGCTGCGGACCGTACGGCAGCAGTTGCAGGCGGCCGGCGCCGAACTCGCCGAGCAGGGGCGGCTCGGCGCGCCGGACGATCTCTGGTACCTCACCCTCGAGGAGGCGGCGGCCGCGGCGGCGGGGACGGACCAGAGCGAGTTGGCGGCCGCGCGCCGGGCCGACCACCTCAGGGAGAGGCGCCGGACCCGGGTGCCCGGCGTCCTGCTCTCGGACGGCACCATGCCGGAGCATCTGCCGACCGAGCTGGAGCCGGACGACGACACCCTGGTCGGCATGCCGGCGGCGGCCGGCACCGTCACCGGGGTCGCCCGGGTCGTCCACGAGCCGGCGGCGGCACGGCTCGCGCCGGGCGAGATCCTGGTCGCGGTCACCACCGACCCGGGCTGGACGCCGCTGTTCCTCACCGCCGGCGGCCTGGTCACGGAGACGGGGTCGCCGATGGCGCACGGCCCTACGGTCGCCCGCGAGTACGGCATCCCGGCCGTCATCTGCGTACCCGGCGCGACGACCAGACTGGACGGCCGGACGGTGACCGTCGACGGCAACTCCGGCACGGTCCGCCTGGCCGACTGAGGCCGCATCGGGTTTGCGGATTTTTCCAATCCGCTGTCGGCGGCCGGTGGCAGGGTGAGATCCGTGATCGCCTCAGCGCTGGCCCGGCTCCGGGAGCGGCAGGAGTGGAAGTTCTTCGGCGTGCTGCCGAAGGCCGACCTGCCGCTCACCGTGCTGTGGTGGACGCTGCTGCTGCTCAGCGGGCTCGTGCCGGCCGTGTTCGCGATCGCCACCGGCGTCGTCGTCGGCGCGGTCGCCGGCGGCGCCTCGTTGGTCGGGCCGCTGCTGTTCGCGGGCGTGCTGTTCCTGGTGATGCAGCTGCTGCCGCCGGTGCTGCAGGCGGTCAGCATGAACCTGGGCAGCCGGGTCTCGGCCTGGCTGAACGACACGCTGACCAGGACCTGCGTCGAGCCGCCCGGCATCGCGCACCTGGAGGACCCGGCGCTGGCCGAGGATCTCACCGTGGCCCGCGAGTTCGACCGCGGCATGACCGGGCCGCCCATGTTCCTCAACGTCGACTTCATCGCCGCCGGGCTGCTCGGCATGATCGGCGGCGCGGCGTCGGCCATCGTGCTGTTCGGGTTCGCCTGGTGGGCGCCGCTGGTGCTCCTCGCCTGCTGGGTCGCCACCCACTGGCTGCTCCGGGAGAGCGGCGTCTGGGCCGACCGGAACACGCCGGAGGTCCGCGCGGCGCAGCGGCACGCCGACTATGCGTACCGGTTGGCGACCGATCCGGCCCCGGCCAAGGAACTGCGGCTGTTCGGGCTGGCCGGCTGGGTGGTCGAGCGGTTCGTCGCCCGGCGCCGGCGACTGTTCGACCTGCAGTATCGGGCGACCCGGCTGCGGGAGAAGTCCGTACTGCTCTGCCTGCTGATCGTGCTGGCCGGCAATGCGGCCGTGTTCGGTGCGCTCGGCTACGCCGGGGTGATCGGTGGGCTCACGATCGACCGGATCGTGGTGTTCGCCCAGAGCGCCGTCGGGGTCAGCCTGATCGCCTTCGGCGGGCTCAACTGGGCCCTCGACGGCGCCGCCGCCCCCGTCGCGGCGGTGCTCCGGCTGCAGGGGGCGATGCGGGACCGGGGTGCGCTGGCGAAGCCGGCCGCGGCGCCTAAGCCACCGGCCGACCGGGCACCGCTGCGGGAGATCCGGTTCCGCGGCGTCACGTTCCACTATCCCGGCACCGACCGGTTGATCTTCGACCGCCTGGACCTCACCATCCCGGCCGGCGGCTCGCTCGCCATCGTCGGGCAGAACGGCGCCGGCAAGACGACCCTGGCCAAACTGCTCTGCCGCCTGTACGACCCCGACGACGGCTCGATCGAGGTGGACGGCGTCGACCTCCGCGACCTCGACCTGGCCGCCTGGCGGCAACGGCTGACCGCCGTGTTCCAGGACTTCGTCCGGTTCGAGCTGCCGCTGCGGGAGAACGTCGCGCCCGCTCGGCCGGCCTCCGACGACGAGTTGCGGGACGCCCTGGCCGCTGCCGGTGCCGACGGCCTGGCCGGGCTGGACACCGTGCTGGCCAAGGGCTATCCGGGCGGCACCGACCTCTCCGGCGGCCAGTGGCAGCGGGTCGCGCTGGCCCGCGCCCTGCATGCCGTGCGGTGCGGAGCCGGGCTGGTGCTGCTGGACGAACCGACCGCCCAACTGGACGTCCGGGGCGAGCTGGCGATCTTCGAGCGGGTGCTCGCGGCCACCCGCTCGGCGACGACGATCCTGATCTCGCACCGGTTCTCGACGGTACGGCTGGCGGACCGCATCTGCGTGCTGGAGCACGGCCGGGTGATCGAGCAGGGCAGTCATGACGAACTGATCGCGCGCGGCGGCCGCTACCGCACGATGTATCAGCTGCAGGCGCGCCGGTTCGACGCCGGCTTCGACGAGGAGGGGGTGGCGTTCGATGTCCTCGCCTGATCGCGACGACGGCCCGGCGCCCGACGATCTTCCGCCCGCGCTGGCGTCGATGTGGCGACTCTTCCGACTCGGCTACTCGCACGAGCCGGTCCTGCTGCTGATCTCGCTCGGGATCACCCTGCTGGCCGCCCTGCCGGACGCCTTGCTGGCCCTCTGGCTGCAGTGGCTGGGCAACGCGATCGTCGCCGGGGACGGCACGATGATCATGCTCTCGGTTTCGCTGATGGCGCTGTCGGTCGCGGCCAGCTGGCTGCTCCGGGTGATCAGCACTCGGCTGACCCGAAGATTCCGCGACAAGGTGACCGTCGGCCTGGAGGCGCACATCGCCACCCTGCAGGCGTCGATCGGCGGGATCGAGCTGCACGAGCGCCAGGAGTATCTGGACCGTCTTGCGGTGCTGCGCAACCAGGTCTTCGTGCTCGACCACATGTACCTGTCGGTGCTCAGCACGCTCGGGTGGATCCTGCGCCTGGTGGTCACCCTCGGCCTGCTCGCCGCGGTGCACCCGCTGCTGCTCCTGTTGCTGCTGTTCGGGCTGCCGCCGGTGTTCAGCTCCTCGATCCGGCCGGCCGTCGAGCGGAAGGTGGAGGAGCGGGTGGCTCGGCACACCCGGCTGGCCGAGCACCTGTTCGCCACCGCCACCACGGCCGCCGCCGGCAAGGAGGTCCGGGTGACCGGGATCGGGCCGGACCTGGTGGCCCGCCGGCGCAGCGCATGGGAGCGCTGGTTCCGGCCGGTCGCCGCGGCCCGCTGGGGTACGGCAGCGGCCCACGCCGTGGCCTGGGCGGTCTTCGGTCTCGGCTACGTCGGCGCGATCGTGTTCGTCGTGCTGCGCGGTTCGCCGGTCGGCGACGTCCTGTTGATCATGGCGGCCGGAGCCCGGCTGTCCAGCTACATCGGTGCGACGGTGGGCGAGATCGGCTTCCTCCGCGGCACCTGGCTGGACGGCTCCCGGCGGCTGGTCTGGCTGGAGCGGTACGCGGCGACCCAGGTGTCCGGCGCCGACCGGCCGGCTCCGGAACGGCTCGACGCCGGGATCGACCTGCAGGACGTCTCGTTCCGCTATCCCGGCACCGAGCGGCTCGCGCTCGACGGTGTCACGGTGTACCTGCCGGCCGGCGCGGTGATCGCGATCGTGGGGGAGAACGGCGCCGGCAAGTCCACCCTGGTCAAGCTTCTCTGCGGCCTCTACCGCCCGACGTCGGGTCACGTCCTGGTCGACGGCACCGACCTGGCGACGATCGATCCCGTCCGCTGGCGGGAACGCCTGGCCGGCAGCTTCCAGGACTTCTACCGGTTCGAGTTCCTGGCCCGGACCAGCGTCGGGCTCGGCGACCTGCCCGAAGTCGATCATGAGCCTGCGGTCGTCCGGGCGGTCGTCCGGGCGGTCGGCCGGGCCGGCGCCGGCGACGTGCTGGAACGGCTGCCGCGCGGCCTGGACACCCAGCTCGGGCCGACCTGGCCGGACGGCGCCGAGGTGAGCTTCGGCCAGTGGCAGAAGCTGGCGCTGGCCCGCGGCTTCATGCGGACCGGTCCGCTGCTGACCGTGCTCGACGAACCGACCGCCGCCTTGGACGCCGAGACCGAGCACGAGCTGTTCGAGCGCTACGCCGAGTCCGCCGCGACCCGCCGCGACGGCGGCATCACGATCCTGGTCTCGCACCGCTTCAGCACGGTCCGGATGGCCGACCTGATCCTGGTTCTGGACGGCTCCCGGCTGGCCGAGCACGGCAGTCACGCCGACCTGATGGCCCGCGGCGGCCAGTACGCGGAGCTCTACCGGATCCAGGCCAGCGGCTACCGCTGATCGGCGACCGGCAGCGCCACCACGACGAGATTGTCGGCGTAGCCACCCTGCTCCGCGTCGTAGGCCCCGATGCAGGTGAGCAAGATCAACCGCGGCGGGCCGTCCTGGCCGAACACCTCGTGATCATCCGCCAGCCGCTGCCGATCCACCCGGCGGATCTCGGTGACGCGGTAGCGGCGCCGCAGCTCGTCGGCGCGGACGGTGAGCTGGTCCCCGACCACGATCGACCACAGCCGGCGGAAGAACCCGATGCCGTGTTCGGCCGAGTCGACATGGCCGGCGATCACCGTTGCACCGAAGGGATCTCCGACGTAGGAGCTGCCGTCCCACCAGCCCACCTGACGTACGTCGTCCGGCACGATCAGACTGCCGTCGACGGTGGAGACCGGCACCACCGTGGCGTGGGCGCCGCCGGGCAGGTCGAGCCGGTTCGGGACGAACCGCGAACCGGGCGCGGCGTCCGTGCCGACCTCAGCCACCGCCGTCGACCGCGGTGCGGAGGGTTCCGGTGCGGCCTCGGTGCCGACCGGAGGCTGCCGGCAGCCGGCCAGCCCGATCAGCAGCACGGCCAGCCCGACACCCCACAGCCGGCGCATGATCATGAGAGACCGTGGTGCCATGATCAGCGGGCGGTCCGGGCCGCCTGCCCGCCGGTACCGGTGTTGACGTCCTTCGGCCGGTCGCTGCCCGCACTGGCCAGCTTCATCGCGTGCGAGGTGTAGGTCATCAGCCCGGCCGCCGGGTCGCCGTAGGCGTACACCCGGGTCAACGTGCCGCCCTCGACGGTCAGCTCCACCGGCCCCATCAGCGCCGGCATCTTCATCGAGGCGTGCCCGGCCGAGACGCACTTGACCTGGTAGGTCCCGGCCGGCACGACCGCGTAGACGAAGTCACCGTTGGTGACGTTGGCGAAGATCACCTTGTCGTTCACCATGACGTCGGCCGGCGGCTCGATGCCGACGTGGGCGACGGCCAGCCCCGCCTTCCCCTTCGGTACGGCCGCCAGATCGTTCTCGAAGACCGTCAGCACCGGGTCGCCCTTCGGCACGATCGGCAGGTGCACGGCCAGGTCGGAGTTCGAGCCCGCGGCCAGCGTCGCCCGCGAGGTCAGGACGGTCCGGCCGTCGACGGTGACCGAGACTGTGACCCGGCCGCTGTTGATCTTGACGGGGCCGCTGATCTCGCCGGGACCGGCGTCGGCGAAGACGGTCCGGCCGTCGACGGCCACGGTGGCCGTTCGGCCGGGCAGTCCCTGCACGACGTAGACCGTGGCCTGGCCGTCGGCCCCTGCGGTCGGTACGACCAGCGCGGCCGACCCGAGGATGATTCCGGCGGTGATGACGGCACGGCGGAGCCGGCCGGCGCGTGACCTCGACATGAGCGTTCTCCCGAACGTTCCGGCCGGCTCGGTGCCGGCCATCCGGCCGTCCAGGACGGCCTCCCGATGACGCCGCTGCTGCGGTGCGATCACGTTAACCGTTCGCCCTCCGGATCGTGTCCAAAGTGGTTAAATGGGGCCAAATCACTGGGGTCACCTGCTCCTCTCGGGGAGCGTTTCGGGGGAAACGATGGCACCGGACCAAGGTCGGCATGCCCGCTTGCGGCGGATGATCGGACTGGCAGTCACCTGTCTGCTGCTCGGCGGCGCGGCGCTCTTCGCGCGCACCGCGGACGCCCTGCCCACCACGTCGCCACCGGCGGCGTCCGCCGGTCCGGCCACCACGCCGCCACCGTCGCCCGCCCCGAGTCCGGCGGAGCCTTCCACCTCGGCACCGGCCGCGACGCCGGCGCCGGGCGAGCCGTCACGGCCGACGTCCGGCCCCGGTTCGACCGAGGCCGGGCTCTGGCTGAGGGCCGCACCCGCCGGCGACGGCAGCTTCCAGGTCGTCGAGCTGATCATGCTGCCCGCACCGGTCAGCAAGATCACGTTGCGCCCGCTCGCCGGCAGCGGGTCGAGTTCCGCCCTGCGGCCGTCGGCGCGCTCGGTGCAACTCAGCGCCGATGATCATCCCGTGCTCGTACCGGACGGGCCGAACGCGCGTGCAACCGTGGTGGAGTGGGGGTTTCCGGCCGACCGGGTCGAGCTGCGCTACATCCTGGCCGGCGTCGCCGAGCGGAGCCGGCCGTCCAAGCCGGGACGGGCGCTCGCGACGCTCGGACCGCTGACCGAGCTGCCGCCGCGGCTGCCGGTGATCATGCAGATCGCCGGGGAGGGGATCCTGAGCCTGGACTGCTTCCGGCTGCCCGCCGCCGAGCGCAGTTGCGCGTCCGGCCGGCCACCGGAACTGCGGACCGCCCGCCCGCTGCCGGTCGAGGACGCCGTGGTCCGGGTGCAGTACGACCTCCCGCTGCCGGGCTGAGGCGCCGTGTTCCTGCTGGGGCCCGAGACGATGGCCGTCGTCGTGGGCGGCATCCGGGTCCTCACCTACGGCGGCTACGTCCTGGTCGCCGGCACCGGCATGTTCTGGGCGCTGGCCTGGCCGGAGGGAGTACGGAACCGTCGACTGACCCGGCTGGCCGCCGCCGGGATCGCGCTGCTCGGCGGCGGCACGGCGCTCGGCGTCGTGGCACCGATGGGGCTGGCCGGACGAGCGCTCGGCGAGGTGGTGGACGGGCTGACCGGAAGCTGGCTGATCATCCGGCTGGCCGTGCTCGCCTTCGCCGCGTTCTTCCTCGCCGACCTGCGTCATGGCGCCGTGGTCGGGTGGCGCCGCGCGATCGTCCTGATCGTGATCATCGTGCTGGCCGCCACCCTGGTCACCCAGTCCAACGCGATGACCGAACCGTGGCGGGTGGTCAAGATCATCGCCACCTCGGGCCACGTGATGGCCACCTCGGCCTGGCTGGGCGGGCTGCTGGCGCTGGCAACCACGCTGATCCCCGGCAACAAGGTCAACCTCACCGACCGGGTGATCCCGCGGTTCTCGCTGCTGGCGACGGTCAGCATCGCGACCCTGCTCGGCACTGGCGTGCTGCACGCCCTGGCCGTGGCCGGCGGGCCGCTGCCCCTGCTGTCCTCCTGGTACGGGCTGGTGCTGGCCATCAAGGCGGCGCTGTTCGGCGTCATGCTGCTGCTCGGCAACCATGGACGCCGGTATGCCGCCCGGGCGGTCGCGAGCCGCCGGGCCACCGCGACGGCCCGGGCTCGCGCCGGACGGACCGGGACCGACCTGGCTACCTCGCCCGTCCGGCAGGACTTCACGACGCTCGGCGTGGTGATCGGCGCGGAAGTGGCGCTGGCCTTCGCGATCCTCGCGGTGACCGCGGTCCTGGTCGCGGTCGCGCCGTGACCCTGTGATCATCCGCCGGAGGCTGCTATCGTCGACGTCATGCGTATGACAGGTCAGTGGTGGTCCGCCTGAGCGGCGGCCACTGAATCCTGCGTACGAATCCATCAGCCGCCCGCATCCCGGGCGGCGGTTCTCATGATCACGCTCCGGGCGCGCGGGCTCCACCGGAAGCGAGAAGTCGATCATGACCGAGACCATCACCGAGCCGGAAGCCCCGGCCCAAGCACCGAACCCGGCTCGCCGGCTCAGCCTGCTGACCCCGAGCGGCAGCCTCACCCTGGGCAACTACCTGGGCGCGCTGCGGCCGATCCGCGACTCCGCCGGCGAGGGCTTCTACGGCATCTGCAACCTGCAGGCGATGACCGTCGAGCACGACCCGGCGACGCTGCGGGCGCGGACCGACGAACTGGCGATGATCATGGTCGCCGTCGGCATCGACCCGGACCGGAACAGCCTGTTCCGGCAGAGCGAGGTGCCGGCCCATCTCGGACTGCAGTACCTGCTCGAATGCACGGCCACGATGGGCGAGTTCGGCCGGATGATCCAGTACAAGGAGAAGGGCCGGGGCCGCCCGGAGACCCGGGTCTCGCTGTTCACGTACCCGGCGCTGATGGCGGCCGACATCCTGCTCTACCGGGCTGCCGAGGTACCGGTCGGTGAAGATCAACGGCAGCACGTCGAGATCACCCGGGACCTGGCGATCCGGTTCAACCGCCGCTACGGCGAGGTGTTCGTGGTGCCGAAGGTGATCAATCCGCCGGTCGCCGCCCGGGTGATGAACCTGCAGCACCCGACCGAGAAGATGGGCAAGTCCAACGACGCCGTGAGCGGCGTCCTGTTCCTGCTCGACCCGCCGGACGTGATCACGCGCAAGATCAAACGTGCCGTCACCGACGCCGAGCGGGAGGTCGGCTACGACCCGGTGCGGCGGCCCGGCGTGTCGAACCTGATCGAGATCGCCGCCGGCTGCCGGAACTGCACGATCGAGACCGTGGTCGATGATCACCCGGATCTGGGCTCGCTCAAGCGGGGCGTGATCGACGCCGTGCTCGCCGAGCTCGAGCCGCTGCAGCGGGCGTACCGCAGCGTCGACCGGGCCGACGTGGACGCGATCTTCGCTGCCGGCGCCGAGCGGGCCAGGGCCGTCACCGAGCCGGTCCTGGACTCGGCCCGGCAGGCGATCGGCCTCTAGGCTGGTGCGGAGCGCGCACTGAGCCTGTCGAAGTGCCGAGCCTTGCCCTTCGACAGGCGCAGGAACGCGTGCCACCCCAACCCGAGCGAAGGAGTCCCTCCCATGCCGCAGCCGTCCTGGCGCGTCGCCGTCGCCGGCTTCGATCACATGCACGCCGGCGACCAGATCGCCCTGGCGCTCGCGCATCCGCGGGCCGAGCTGGTCGGCGTCTGGGATCCGGATCCGGCGAAGGTCGACCCGGTCGCGGATGATCTCGGCGTCGACCGCGCCCTGCGTTTCGCCGACCTCGACACGCTGCTCGGCGAGGCCCGGCCGGACATCGTGATCGTCTGCTCCACCACCCAAGATCACCTCGCGCTGGTGCAGCGGCTGGCCCGCGAGGACATCCACATCGTGCTGGAGAAGCCGTTCGCGGTGTCGATCGAGGCCGCCGACGCGATGATCAAGGCCGTCGCCGACGCGCCAGGGGAGCGCCGGACGCCGACGCTGTCAGTGAACTGGCCGCTGGCCTGGTACCCGCCGCACCGCACCACCAAGCGACTGATCGACGAAGGCCTGATCGGCGACGTCCTCGAGGTGCACTACTACAACGGCAACCGCGGCCCGCTGAATCACGTGCACGGCAAGGCGGAGGCCGACCAGCTCGCGGCGAAGAACGACAGCTGGTGGTATTCGGCGGAGGCCGGCGGCGGCTCGTTGCTCGACTATCTCGGGTACGGGACCACGCTGGCGACCTGGTATCGCGACGGCGTCCTGCCGACGGCGGTGACGGCCCAGGCCTGGGGTCCGCCCGGCCTGGCGGTCGATGAGCAGTCGGTCGTGATCGCCCGCTACGCGACCGGACTGTCCGTGTTCCAGACCAAGTGGGGCTCCTTCACCGATCCGTGGACGATCCAGGGCCAGCCCAAGCACGGCTTCGTGGTCGTCGGCAGCCGCGGAACGATCATGAGCCTCGACTACGCCGCCGAGATCCACGTCCAGACCGCCGACGAGCCGTCCCCGGCCGCGGTCCCGGTCGACGTGCTGCAGCCCGAGGATCAGTCGGCGCTCGCGTACCTGATCAGCAGGCTGGAGCAGGACCTGCCGATCGAGGGCCCGACCTCCTGGCAGATCTCGCGCGGCGGCCAGCTGATCGTCGACGCGGCCCGGGAGAGCGTCCGGACCGGGGCCGAGGTCGCCCTCACCGACGGGCAGGCCACGGCATGACCGGGCCGGACCTGTCGGCGCTGGACTACGCGCCCAAGCCGGAACGGGGACCCCAGCTCGGCATCGCCGTCGTCGGCACCGGCGGGATCAGCGGGATGCACCTGACCGCCTACCGGGCGGCCGGCTATCGCGTGCTCGCGCTGTGCGATCACCAGGCGGAGAAGGCGATCGCGCGGCGGGACGAGTTCTTCCCCGACGCCGACGTCTACACCGAACTGGACGAGGTGCTGGCCCGGGACGACATCGCGGTGATCGACATCGCCACCCATGTCGACGTACGCCCGCAGCTGGTCCGGCGCGCCCTCGCGGCGGGCAAGCACGTGCTCAGCCAGAAACCGTTCGTCCGGGACCTGGCCGAGGGCGAGGAGTTGATCAAGACCGCCGAGCAGGCCGGCCGGCTGCTGGCGGTGAACCAGAACGGCCGCTGGGCGCCGCACTTCGCCTTCCTGCTGGCGGCAGTCCGGGCGGGCACGATCGGCCGGGTCAGCTCCGCCGACTTCGCCGTCCACTGGCCGCACGACCGGGGCGTCCAACACGACCCGGTCTTCTCGACGATGCCGGACCTGATCTTGTACGACTTCGGCATCCACTGGTTCGACATCGTCTCCCAGGTGTTCGCCGGCGCCGAACCGCGGTCCGTGTTCGCACGCACCGGCTCGGTCGCCGGTCAGGCGATCGACGTCCCGACCGTCGCCTCGGTGGTGATCGAATTCGATCAGGGCCAGGCGACCCTGCTGTTCCGCGGCGCGAGCCATTTCGACGAGACCGGCCAGTACCGGATCGAGGGCGAGTCCGGCGTGATCACCCACCAGGGCCCGTCGCTCGGCGGTACGTCCGCCACGGTGACGACCTCCGACGGCTCGGCCACCGTCGACCTCGGCGGCACCTGGTGGAGCCATGGGATGCACGGCACGATGGCCGAACTGCTGGCCGCGATCCACGACGGCCAGTCGCCCTCGAACGCCGCCGGTACCTCGCTGCCCGGGCTCCGGCTCTGCTTCGCCGCGATCGAGTCGAGCCACACCGGCCGGCCGGTCGACCCGCACGCGGTCGGCGCCCTGCGCTGAACGGGAAACGCTTCGACACCCCCCACTGGCAGCCGGATACTCTTGCAAGCTGACGTAACACGGCAAGGAACGGACGATGGCGAAGAAGACGACGAAGAGCGGCAAGGCGGGCAAGGACTCGTCCGGCCGGACCATGGTGGCGCAGAACCGCAAGGCGCGCCACGACTACGCCATCGGCGACACCTACGAGGCGGGCCTGGTGCTGACCGGGACCGAGGTCAAGGCGCTCCGCGAGGGACGCGCCTCGCTGGCCGACGCGTTCGCCACGGTCGATGACGGCGAGGTGTGGCTGCGCGCTGCCCACATCCCCGAGTACAGCCACGGCACCTGGACCAACCACGCCGCCCGCCGGACCCGCAAACTGCTGCTGAACCGGCGCGAGATCAGCCGGATCGAGCGGGACCTGACCTCCACCGGGACAACACTGGTCCCGTTGTCCATCTACTTCCTCTCCGGATATGCCAAGGTGGAGATCGCGGTCGCGACCGGTAAGCGCGAGTACGACAAGCGTCACTCGATCGCCGAACGGGAGTCGCGGCGGGAAGCCGAACGGGCCCTGGCGGCCCGGAACAGGGGTGAATGAGTCGATGCGGCGGGTCGCGAGCAGGGTCAAGGTCCGGGCCGAGGTCGTCAAACCGGTCCCAAGATCATTGATCTTGATCCTCGCGGCCCTGATCCTGGTCGCCGGGCTGGCCCTGGCCACCGCCGGCCGGGCCTGGGGCGCGAGTGACGAGATCAGCTCGTACCAGATCGACTACAAGGTGGACGAGGCCGGCGTGCTGCACGTCACCGAGACCATCGACTACGAGTTCGGCAGCTCGGGGCGGCACGGCATCGACCGCCGGTTCGTCACCCGGGAGAAGTACGACGACGAGAACGACGCCGTCTACGACCTCAAGATCATCTCCGTGGAGAGCCCGACCGGAGCGGCGACCGACTACGAGGAGTCCACCAGCGAGGAGGACAGCGGCCGGACGGTGGAGACCCGGGTCCGGATCGGCGATCCCGACGAGACGGTGTCCCGCTCCGAGACGTACGTGATCACGTACGAGGTCCGCGGCGCGATGCGGACCAGCGGCAACTACGACGAGCTGTACTGGGACGCGATCGGCACCGGCTGGTCCGCGACGATCAACGACATCAAGATCACCGCGACCGTGCCCGGCGGTGCCCAGGACACCAACTGCTACGTCGGCCCGCCGACCAGCAAGGAGGAGTGCGACGAGCAGTCCAAGAAGACCGGCTCGACCGCGACGTTCTCCCAGTCGACACTCTACTCGGGTGACGGCCTGACCATCGCCGTCATGATCAAGCCGGGACTGATCACGGACAACCAGCCGCACCTCGAGCCGGACGCCTCGAAGCTGACCCCGAGCGAGATGATCTTGTTCGGCGTGCTCGGCCTGCTCGGCGCCGTGGTGATGATCGCGCCGCCGATCGTCGGCTACCTGTGGTGGCGCAAGAACGGCCAGGACCAGCGCTACGGCGGTCTGGCCCCGGGCACGGTGCCGCTGGCCGGCCAGACCGCACCGGTGATCCAGCACGACCCGAAGATGCAGATCCCGGTCGCCTTCTCGCCGCCGAAGATCCCGGTCGCCGAAGCCGGCCTGCTGATCGACGGCCAGGTCGACACCCGGGAGACCGCGGCGACGATCATCGATCTCGCGGTCCGCGGCGCGCTGACCGTCCAGAGCGACGGGCCGGACGACTTCCGGGTCACCCTGGTCGACCCGAACCGGGCCGCCGCGCCGCACGAGATGACCTTGCTGAGCAAGCTGTTCGACGGCCAGCCGCCGGGCACCACGAAGGACCTGTCGAAGCAGGGGACCATGGTCTCCGCGCACACGGCCATGCAGACCGCGGTCCGCAACCAGGTCACCCAGCGCGGCTGGTTCCTCAAGGTGCCGTCGGCGAGCACGAGCGGCGGCGTGGGCTTCGGCGCCGTGGTGATCGGCATGTTCGGCGCCTTCGCGGTCGGCATCCCGCTGTTCTGGATCGCGATCCCGCTGGCGCCGCTGGTGATCACGCTGATCGTGCTGCGCAGCAAGCTGCGGCGCGGGCGCCGTACCCCCGACGGACGGGCGGTCTGCGACCAGGTGGAGGGCTTCAAGACCTACCTGGAGACCGCCGAGGCCGAGCAGTTGCGGTTCGAGGAGGGCGACGACATCTTCTCCCGCTACCTGCCCTGGGCGATCACCTTCAATCTGGCCGACCGGTGGGCCGAGATCTGCGCCCGGATGGTTCAGCTCGGCCGGATCCCCGACACGATGCCGTACTGGTACTCGGGCAGCTATCACAGCCTGACCAGCTTCAACACCGGCTTCATCACCGGCACCCTGATCAGCGCCTCCACCCCGGTCCCGTCCAGCGGCGGCGGCAGCGGGTTCAGTGGCACCGGCTTCGGCGGCGGGAGCTCGTTCTCCGGCGGTGGCGGGTTCTCCGGCGGCGGTGGTGGCGGCGGAGGCGGCGGCAGCTGGTAGCGGCCGCCGCCCCGGCCCGGAGGGTCAGCGAACGGCGAGCAGGTCGACCACGAAGATCAACGTCTCGCCCGGGGCGATGGCGGAACCGGCGCCGCGATCGCCGTACGCGAGGTGCGGCGGGATGACCAGCTTGCGGCGGCCACCCACCTTCATGCCGGCGACGCCCTGGTCCCAGCCCTGGATGACCCGGCCGGCGCCGAGCGGGAAGTCCAGCGGCGCACCGCGGTTGTAGCTGGCATCGAACTCCTCGCCGGAGGAGTGGGCGACGCCGACGTAGTGCACGCTCACCTGGGTGCCGGGCGCGGCCTCCGCGCCGTCGCCGACGGTGATGTCGGTGATCTCCAGGTCCGCCGGCGGCGGCCCGTCGGGAAATTCGATCTCGGGTTTCTCGGTCATGGACAAACCCTATGGGTACGTCCTCGCCCCCGTGCGGAGGACCACGGGACCAGTCAGGGGAGTGCCCGATGGTCCCGTGGTCCCGCGTCGACCAGGCTTGTCCCCATGACTTCCGCATTCGAACACCCCAGCCTCAAGATGCCGGTCACCGACGAGCAGCGGGACCGCGCCGAACAGTGGCTGCAGGAGGCGTACGCCGACGGACGGATCACCGAGCAGGAGTTCGACCGTCGCATCGGCCAGGTGATCTCGGCGGGCAATCGCCGCGAACTCAACGAGGCGTTCTTCGGCCTCGTCCACGTGCCGGGGCCGTCCAAGGCGCTCGGCGTCCATCCGGCCTACCAGCCGATGATCCGGCCGGAGACCAAGGAGCAGGCGGGGCGCGGCATGGCCGGGCTGGCCCACTTCTCGGTGTTCTTCCTGTGGATCTTCGGTCCGCTGCTGTTCTTCGCCCTCTCCCGCGAAGGCAGCTATCCGCGGAAGGAGGCCGCCAAGGCCTTCAACTTCCAGCTGATCTCGGTCATCACCCTCGTGGTCGCGGCGATCGTCAGCAACTTCGTCCCGTTCGACATCTTCGACTGGATCTTCCCGCTGATGGGCCTCGGCTGGCTGGTCCTGACGATCATCGGCGGAGCCAAGGCGCTGCAGGGCGAGAACTGGACCAACCCGGTCAAGTCGGTGATCAAGCTCGAGGCACTGAAGGAGCGCTGAGCCGCACGGCTCACTCCCCAGGAAAGGTCGGCATGCGCGGAACATGCCGGCCTTTCGGCTTGTTCATATTGGTGATGCACGCTGTTGGCCGCTGAGCTACAGTAGGCAGGCACAACTCAACAGGGGGTGATCGGTTTCGACTTGGGACGATAGTTCCAGGGGAAGCGGGCCGAGGATCCAAGGTCATCTCGTAAACGACTCCTTGGAAACCAATAAGTGCCGATTCTAAGCGCACTGACTTCGCTCTCGCTGCCTGAGCAGTGATCGAAGGGTCAGACCGGGCGTGCCTCCGTCCCGGACCCTGGCCTCATTCAGGAGGCTCACCCGTGCAGGCTGTGTCTTAGGGCCGTACGGGAACATCTACTGAGACTGGGCTTGTCTGCAACGTGCTGGCGCGAGTGCAGGGGCCGAGTAGAACGCTGAGCCAGCTGCGCCCGGAGAAGACCTGGTTCGTCGCTCGAGGACGCGGGTTCGATTCCCGCCACCTCCACCCGATCGCGGACCTTGCTCGGCGCCCTTCGGGCGCCTTCGCAGGGTCCGCTTCTGTTTGTTGGGGGACCGAGTCCCCCAGACCCCCTACGTTCTTCCGAGCCGGCCCACTGGGTGCAACCCCCCCCAGACCCCGCCCGGGAGGCCTCCGGACCCCCGTCGGTGTGATCGCTCCTATCGTTGCGACGTGGCTCTGGAGTTGTTCTCGCTGATCGTCGACGACTACGACGTGGCCCTTGCGTTCTTCACCGGGACACTGGGCTTCGAGTTGGTCGAAGACGTACCGTCCAGGACGACCGACGGGCGGGCCAAGCGGTGGGTCGTCGTGCGTCCGGCGGATGGCGGGCCTGGTCTGGTGCTGGCCCGAGCGGATGGTTCCGAGCAGGCCGCGGCGGTGGGGCGGCAGTTCGCGGGGCGGGTCGGGCTGTTTCTCCGGGTCGATGATTTCGATGCTGTGCTGCGCCGGGTACGGCAGGCCGGCTGCGACCTGGTCCGGCCGCCGCGCCTTGAGCCCTATGGACGGGTCGCCGTCTTCCGCGATCCCTGGGGCAACCTCTGGGACCTGCTCGGCGACGTCGACCGACCAGAGGTTCGTCGCTCGCTCCCAGCTCGCGGATCAGGGCCCCGCCCGGCCCGGGCGGAGGTTGCGGAGCCCGGTCGGGTTCCGGCCTCGCGCCCCGATCACCGCTGACGCTCTGGCCGGCTGCGCCGCGTCGGGCCCTCCGCGCTCGACTCGCGGCTTCGCTCGATTCGGTCGGCGTCCTGGGCTCGTGGGACACGGTCGCCGCGACTCGGGTGCGGCCATCCGCGAGCGGGGCTCATCGGGTCGTTCAACGCGCCGGACCACCCGTGCTGGCTCCGGAGCCCGGTTGGTTCGCGTCGAACGTCCTTCCCTCCGACCCAGGCCGCTCGGCGCTCGCGATGCTCGTCCGGGTTCCACGGCGAGGAATCTCCGACGGATGGGCCGATCGGAACCGCGCTCAGACCTCGGTGAACCGGATGGCGTCCAGCAGCAGCACCGAGTCGGCGGCCGCGGCTTCGGTGCGGAAGCGCAGCCGGTGGCGGCCGCGGGACAAGCGCGTCTCCCCGCAGTCGAACTCGGCGAAGCCCTCGCCCTCGGCCAACCGCGTGTCGAAGGGGTCGCCCTGCGGGGTGTCGCCGAGCAGGAGCCGGGTCGTGCTGCCGGTCCGGTGCTGCTTGACCCTCACCCAGATCCGGTACGTCCCCGGGCGCGGGACGTCCAGGCCGAGGTCCAGCGAACCGCCGGCCGGGCCGACCGGATGGGACAGCAGGGCATACCCGGCGGCGTTCGGGTCGGGGACCGGCACCGGTCGGTCGCCGGAGGGCAGCACGGGCAGCTTCTCGGCCTGGCGGCGGAACTCGTAGCGTCGCGGGCCGGTGGCCAGGGAGTCCCGCCCGTCGGTCAGCCAGGCCAGGTCGAAGCGGGCCAGCACGACGTGGTCGACCGCGTTGAACTCGTTCACCTCCCGGCCGTACAGGACCAGGATCGTGCCGTCGGCGAGATGGCCGAGGTCGGAGTAGCTGGACCGACCGGCGTTCACCACGCGCTCGAGGGGGAAGCTGTCGCCGCTGTCGTAGCTCAGACCGACGGTGAGGTTCTCCCGCGCCGTCGTGCTGTCCGGGCGGCTGAACAGGGTGCGCGACACGTCGCGGCTGCCGAGGTAGTTCGCGAAGCCAGAGTCGACGGCCGTGTAGTGCCGGATCGCGGAGTCGAAGACCGGCTCCGACCAGGTGTCGCCGCCGTCCCTGCTGACCGAGCGGATCCGCGGGTGCACGCCGGAACTGGCGTACCGGCCGTTCAAGATCAACGAGCCGTCCGGGCGCTCGACGATCCGAGACTCGTTGATCGGATAGGCGACGTCGAGGGGCAGGGTGCCGCCGGCTCGCCAGGTCTTTCCATGATCATCACTGATCACCACGCCGACCCCGTACCGCCGCTCGGGAACCGGCAGGCTCACCTCGCGGCGGTGCCAGACCTGGATGACCAGCCGACCGTCCCGGAGCTGGATGCCGTGGCCCGGCCCGGACAGGTGCACGGTCCACTCCGCCGGGTTCCCGTCGAACAGGCCGGTGAGCTCGATCCGGTCGCCCCAGCTGCGGCCGTCGTCGGTGCTGCGGCGCAGGAACAGCCGTGTTGCGGCGTTCTCGTGGTTCAGGGCGTAGCAGAGGAAGACGTCGCCGGTCCGCCGGTCGACCACCGGGGTCGGGTTGGTCCAGCTCTGCTCGCCGTCGCTCGGCTCGATCAAGATCGTTTCCGACCAGGTCCGGCCGCCGTCGGTGCTGCGCTTGCCGACGATGTCGTGCGGCGCGTCGTCGCCCCGGGTGATCCGGGCCTCGCTGAAGGCGAGCACGGTGTCCCGGCGGGTCACGGCGAGCCCGTACACGAAATGGGTCTGGCGGCCGTTCTCGCCGGAGGCCCAGACGATCGACTCGGCGAACCGGCCCGGTCGCCCGGTGGCGGCTGCCGTGCCGGTCAGCGCCGCGGCTCCGGTGATCATGCCCCCGGCCAGCAGCAGCCCACGGCGCGAGAAACCCCGATGTTCCATGATCAATCTCTCTTGATACGTATAAACAAGTAGGTCTGGCTCAACTTTCGCCGCCGCGAGAACGGGTGTCAAGGGTGTCCGGGCGGTCGGCCCGGTGCGCGAGATGATCACCGGGCCGACCACCGGATGATCAAGCGAGACGGGATCCGGTGAGCCGAGACTCACCGGATCCGTCCCGGCAAGATGATCAGTAGTCCTCGGTCTTCATCGCCTTCCGGAAGGTGGCGGCGCAGAAGGCGGTCCAGTTGGCCCCGCTGCTGGCGACGGTGCCGGAGCTCTGGCCGATCCGGCGGAGCACCGAGGTGGAGTCGCCGCTGGTCTCCGGGCCCCAGTCGCCGTCGACGCCCGTACCCAGGCCCCAGACGAAGTTGCAGGCCGCCTGGACGATGTAGGTCTGGCTGGTCGAACTCGTCTTGTAGGTGGCATTGCTCGGCGAGCCGTAGATCGCGTTGTCGGCGTGGATGTGGTTGTGGTGATCGGAGTTGTCGTAGTAGGTCAGCACGTGCTGGAAGTAGCGGGCCAGGCTGCAGGCCAGGCCCCAATAGCGCGGCCGGAGGTAGGCCTCGTTCGCCGTACCGCGCCATTGGTCGTACCGGCAGGACAGGTGGTTGACGCCGCCGGAGGAGTTCCGGAAGTTGTAGCGGGCCAGGTCGAACGCTCGACCCTCGCCGTGCATGCCCGGCTTGTTGACGTACGCGCCGTAGGAGAAGACCTCCACCGGCGCGCCCCAGGTGTCCGGCACGTTGTACGAGGTCCAGCGCTTCCAGGTGGAGAGCTGGTCGTAGAAGGCGTCGTTGAACTGGAGCGTGACCGGGTTCCCGGTCGGCTCGTAGTAGAGCTTGCAGTCCGCGCTGTCCAGCGTGCTGTGGCCGGTCAGGGCGTGGGCGGTTCCGGCCGCGGCGGACCAGCCGACGGCTCCGGCCGCCAGCACGCCACCGGTCCGGAGCAGGTCGCGTCTGGTCCGTCGAGGTCCTGGCATCGTCTCCGACATCGTTCGTCCTCTCGCAGTAGGGCAGATCTCACGGGCCCGGGTGGGCCCGAGTCTCGGGGGAGGTCGGTCAGCCGGCGGCGACGATGATCATGAACCGCCGGTCTGCTGCAGCGACTCCGCGTACTCGGCGGCGATCTGATCACCGCCGTCGCGTTTCCAGGCCGCGACCGCCTCGTCCCAGTCCTGCAGGGTGCGCTGGCCGCGGATCACCTCGTCCTGCAGGCCCGACATCGTCTTGTTCAGCGTGACGCCCTTGGTCTCGTCGGTCTGCGAATACAGCCCGGCGGTCGGCCAGGGCACGCCGTCGGAGACCGCCGACTCCTCGGCCCGGTACTCCTGCTCGGCGACGTCGGGGAAGCCGGCCACGTAGTGCACTCGCGGCGGTGACATCAGATAGCCGACGTTGAAGATCTCGCCGCCGCCGTCCTCGAGCGGGACCGGGTCGCCGCCCTCGCGGGAGTAGTGGACGCCCTCGATCCCGCTGGAGAGGAACAGTTCCTCCTCGGTGCCGAACGGCGCGGCCAGGTAGTTCAGCATCCGGAGCAGTTCGGTGATCCGGTCCGGCTCGGCCTGCTTGAGCGCGGTGACACAGAGGATCGCCGGGCCCAGATACTGCGGCGCCCAGCCGCCGCCGTCCCACTTCGGCGGCCGGACCACGGCCACCGTGTGCGCCGGGTCCTCGTCCTTGACCGCCTTGGCGCTGGGGAAGAACGCGCCGGGACCACTGACCATCCGGACCGTGCCGGCGGCGATCCAGGCGGTGACCTGGGAGCTGACCGCGTTGAACGAGTCGGGATGGAAGACGCCCTCTTTCCAGAGCCGGCCGACGATGTCGAGGGTCTGCCGGTACTCGTCGGTGGTGTAGTCGCGAGTGAACGTGCCGCCCTCGACCCGCCAGGTGTTCGGCGCCCCGACCATCTGGTTGACGTACTGGACCATGTTGCGTGGCGACCGCTCCGCCCAGCGGTTGTGCTTCGGATCGGACAGCTGCCGGAACAGTTCGCGCAGCTCCTCGCCGTCGGACGGTGCGATGCCGACGCCCAGTTCGGCGGCGATGTCGTCGCGGATGATCAAGGAGATCACCTGCGGGGTACGGTGCTGTGGGATGCCGTAGATGCCGTTGTTGTAGACGCCGGCCGGCCAGCTCAGCGTCGGGATGTTCGCCAGCGCCGGGTAGTCCTTGATCGCGGCCCCGCCGAGATGCTCGGTGAGGTCGGCGAACTTGGCCTTCAGCAGTCCCGGCAACTGGGTCGTCTGGTACAGCTGGACCACGTCCGGGATGTCGCCGCCGGCCAGGATGGTGGCCAGCTTGGCCGGGAAGTTCGCCGTCGGCGCGCCGAGCACGGTCAGTTCCGCGCCGAGCCGCCGCTCCAGTTCCTGCCAGTAGCGGTTCGCGGACCGTTCCCGGACCACGGTGTTGATGATCGCCGCGGAGGCGACTGCCCGGCCGCTGGTGATCGGCGTCGACCCGCTGTCGGTGAACGGCTTCGGGGCGGCCGGGTACTGGTAGAAGGCCGGCTGGACACCGGCTGCCGTGGCGGGCAGATCGGCCGGGACCCCGGCGAACGGCACGTAGTCCGGCAACGCGATCCTGGTCCGGGACTGCTGCTGGCCCGTCGCCCCGCCCCTGTCGGTGCAGGCGCCGAGCAGTCCGGTGCCGCCGAGGGCGACCGCTCCGGCGGCGGCGCCACGCAGCAGGGCACGGCGGGGCAGTCTCAGCTCGGTCATGATCATCGACCTTCCTTGATCAACTTCGCGTGATGGGTACGGCCGTCGCGGTCGCTCGCGTCGAGCTCCAGGGTGATCGTCGAGCCGTTCCGGGTGACCTCGACGGTCGGGTCGGCTGACTCCGGCCGAAGCCCGATCCCGGACAGTTCGACGGTGAACGTGTCGACGTTGTGCGCCGGATTGGCGACGCCGATCTTGACACTGCGGCCGCGGGCCGTGATCGCGACGCTGCAGAGCTTGGTGGCGCTCAGCGTGGCACCCGCGAGCTCGCCGGCCAGGTCGACCTGCTCGGCCGGATCGGGGATGCCGAAGAAGTTGACGCCGGTGAAGCCGGACCCGGGCGCGTACAGGGCATGCGTGTACCGGGACTGGGCGAGCAGCCGGACACCGGGATTCTGCTGGCGTTGCTGGGTCTTGGCGGCACTGGCCCCGGGCAGGATCAGGTACGCGTAGCCGCCTTGGTCCGGGTCCGAACCATGATCGAGAAGGAGCGTCAGGTAACGCCGCGTGTACGGGGTGTCGTCGTGCCCGCTCCAGTAGGTGTTGATGTCCAGCCAGGTGCCGGTGCGTTCCTCCCGCAGCGCGACCAGGTCCGGCTCCTGGCCGGCCGGCGCGTCGAGCAGGATGTAGCCGCCGACCCGGTCCAGGTGCGCCCAGCCCGGCCGGCCGAGCCGGGCCGTCCAGCCCTGGTCGGACGGCTGCCGTACGCCGTCGATGATCAACGTGTTCGTACCGGTCTCGAACAGATTGCGGTTCTCCATGATCGTTTCGATCGGGTACGAGCCGTCGCCGACGATCCCGGAGCCCAGCGCGACGACCGCGTCGTCCAGGCAGAACCAGGACTTGTTGCCCTTCAGCGCCGAGCCCTCACCGGGACCGACGATCTTCTGACCTATCACCGCCCGAACCCCGTCGGCACTCGCGCCGCCGGCGAAGCTGGCCGTGGTGCCGCGCTCCCACATCTCCGGCAGCGGCCGCCGCTCGACCGTCACGCCGGGCAGCCGCATCGGGTCGACGGTCGGCCAGAACGCGTCCGAGAACTGGGCGTTGTCACCGGTCAGGTAGAGATAGTTCATGCCCCGGCCCTGATACCAGCCGCGGCGGTTCTCGCCGGTCGACATCGCCTCGTAGGCGGCGACCCCGGTCCGGCACATCGCGATCGTGAACGCCCAGCCCGGCCGGCGGTGGATCGCCCGCGCCATACTCGGGATGACCCGGTGCTCGACCGGCTCCGGCGCCGGGGTCAGCGCAGGGTCCTCGAGGACGGACCGGAACAGGCCGAGCCGGCGCAGGTTCGTGGTGGCCAGCGGATCCGCGAACTTCGCCCGCTGGAACCAGCCGAGGCAGCGCTCGCGCCAGGCCTGGGCTCGGCCGGCGGGGACCGCGCCGGCCAGCGTCAGGATGCCCTCGGCGATGTCGAGGCCGGGCCCGTGCTCCACCCGGTCCTTGCGGGAGGTGGCCCGGCCGCAGATGTGGGAGAACGCCTGGTTGTCGTACACCACGGGCGCGTAGCAGTTCTCGACCGTGTCGAAGATCAACTCGACACCGGGGCCGGTGACCGCCCAGGTCGATCCGGCGAGCAGGGCCACCAGGACGCTCAGGTCGCGCAGCAGACCGGAGCCGTAGGTCCCGGTGTAGGGCTGGCTCTCGTGCTGGATGAAGCCGCCGTCGGCGTAGAACCCGTCGCCGTCGGTCGAATACACCATGACGTCGTCGAGCGCGTCACGGGAGTCGGTGATCCTGGCGGCCGACCGGCCGTTGATGCCGCGGACCATCACCGCCTCACAGAGATCGACCCGGTTGGCGCCGGTGGACAGCTTGTGCTTGGGATCGTCCGGTGGGTAGTTGTAGCGCGGATCGGGGACGTAGAAGTCGACCGCAGCGCCATAGGTGGCAAGATCATCCGGGTCGGCGGCGTCGCCCAGGATCGCGAAGACCCCGTTGAGATACTGCGGAATCGCGATCTCGAAGTTGTACCAGTTGCCGTTCTCCGGCAGGCCGTCGCGATAGTTGTGGGTGAGGATCGTGTGGGCCCCGGCCTTGATCGTTTCCAACACCGCTTCGGAGCCGTGGTGGCGCGATCCCGCGGTGGCCCAGGTGGTGCCCAGCTCGCGCAGCCGGCTGGCGCTGGTCGCGGTGTCCCGGGAACTGTCCGGGTCGTCGGGGTCGTAGGACAGATCGGTGAAGACCGAGGTCCGGTCCGGGTCCGGATCGACCAGTGCGAGCAGATGGTCGGCCGCGCTGTCCCGCGCGGTGATCACCGCGGCCACCGCCGGATCGGTGGGATCCTGCGGGCCGCCGGTGAGGAAGTCCACCCACCAGCGGCGGAGCCGGGCGAACTCGGCGTCGTCGGCGTGGGCGAGGGCAGGCACGCCGAACACGGTCGCGGCGGTGACGCCGGCGGCGGCACCGGAGGCACCGTGGAGGAAGCGGCGTCGGCTCAGGCCCGGCGGCTCGGCGGCGGACGCGCTGTGCGCTGGTCCCGGGTCGATGATCATGAGGACTCCTCGGGATCGGATCGGCGGCGGATCTGCGGTGATCTGCTCCGCCGATGCGCCTCAGATTACGACGGGTTCCGTCATAAGGTCAATGGTGATCACCATGACGATCTCTGAAAGCTTTGTGTCGAAAGAGTTTCGGACATTGCGGGTTATTATCGGCACTCGATGGAAATGGTCCGGCTAGAGTTCGGGTGAAGATCAGGAGGTGCCGCATGGTTGCTCCGGCCTCGTCGGGTTCCGACCCGGCCCTGTTGCGCCGGCTCAACACGGAGCTGGCCCTGCGCACCGTGCGGGACCTGGGCGAGATGACCTTGGCCGAGGTGGCCCGGGTCGCCGGCCTGGCCCGGTCCACGACCGCCGACGTCCTCGGTGATCTGGTCCGGTCCGGGATCGTCGCCGAACTGCAGCCGGCCAGCGGGCGCTCCGGCCGGCCGGCCCGCCGGTACGCCTTCCGCGCCGATGCCGGCTACGTGGCGGGCGTCGGCATCGACAGCACCGGTGTGCAGGTGGTGCTCTGCGACCTGTCCGGCGACGTGATCGTGACCAGTGCCGGCGAACTGGGGGCCCACGCCGCCTCGCCGGTACGGATCGCGCGGCAGGTGGTCGAGGAGGCGCTCCGCGAGGCCGGGCTGCGGCCCCGGTTGCTGCGCGCCGTCGGGGTCGGCGTGCCCGGTGTGGTCGGCGCGGCCGGCGACATCCTGATCTGCCACAGTCATCCGGACTGGGACGGAGTTGATCTTGCCGGCACGTTGAGTCGTGAACTGCGTTGCCCGGTGCTGGTGGAGAACCGCGGCCGGATGGCCGTGCTGGGCGAGGTCTGGCGGGGGATCGGGGACGGCGTCCAGGATTTGATCTTCGTCCATGCCGGGGCCCGGAACGGCGTCGGAGTGATCGCCGGCGGCGTGCTGCTGCGCGGGCGGCACGGTGCGGCCGGCGAGATCGGCCACCATCCTGCACTGTCCTGGACCGGTCAGCGGCGCTACCGCGATGATCTTGCCGAGCTGTATCCCGAGCTCGGCCTCACCGACGCCGCGGCGGCCGCCTTCGCCGCCGCGACCCGAGGTGAACCGAGGGCCGGTGCCCTGGTCGAGCGCTACGTGGGCGACCTCGCCGAGGGGATCAACGCGCTGGTCCTCGTGGTGAACCCCGAACTGGTCGTCGTCGGCGGCCCGATCACCCGCGGCGGCGAGCCGGTCCTGGCCGCCCTGCGCTCCCGGATCGAGGAGGTCGCCCTGTTCCCGCCCAAGGTGAGGTTCTCCGCGCTGGGCGACGACGTGGTCGCGCTCGGTGCCGCCCGCCGTGCCTTGCTCCGGATCGAGGAGAACCTGCTCGAGCTCACCTGACGTACCGGCACCTGAGGATCGCGATCTATGGACGATCTGGTCCACTTGGCTCGCGGGTGACGCTCAGTAGCATGATCGTGTGGAGCATTCCGGCGAGGCCGCGGCCGCGAGGCTGACCGAGCGAGGCGCGCGGACCAGGGCGCGGATCGTCGCGACGGCAGTCGAGCTGATCCGCGTCCGCGGTGTCGGTGGCACCACGCTCGACGATGTCGTCGCGGCCGGCGCGGTCAGCAAGTCGCAGCTGTACCGGCACTTCGAGGACAAGAACGCCCTGGTCCGGGCCGTCGTCGAGGTGGTGGGGGAACGCACCATCGCGCTCGAGCGGGAGCGGTTGGGCAAGGTGACGACGTTCGCCGGTCTGCGACGCTGGCGGGACGCTCTGGTCCGCACCAACGCGCTGCAGGACGGTCGGTACGGCTGCCCGCTCGGCTCGCTGGCCAACGAGGTGGCCGACCAGGACGCGATCGCGCGACAGCAGCTCGTCGCGCTGTTCGCGGCGTGGCGGGAACTGTTCGAGGACCTGCTCCGGCGGTTCCAGGATCGCGGGCTGATTCCGCGGGACGCCGACGTCGCCCAACTCGCCACCGGCCTGCTCGCGGTCGTCCAGGGCGGATACCTGCTGGCCCAGACGGCTCGTGACGTCGCCCCGATGGCCACCGCGATCGACCTGGCCATCGCGCACCTGCGCAGCCTGGAGGACTGAAGATCGCGGCGGCGTTGCGGGACCAAAACCGGTGCCGGCGGTGTTCTGTCCAGTGGCGCCGCAGCCAGCGGCGCCGGAAGAGGAGGAATTCGTGTCACAGGTCTACCGCAAGACCCCCGAAGCGCTGAGCCGCCTGACCGAGGACCAGTACCGGGTCACCCAGCAGGACGGGACCGAGCCGGCGTTCGGCAACGAGTACTGGGACAACCACGAGCCCGGGATCTATGTCGACGTGGTCTCCGGTCAGCCGCTGTTCTCGTCGGCGGACAAGTACGACAGCGGCACCGGCTGGCCCAGCTTCACCAAGCCGATCGCCGCGGACGCCGTTCGGACCCAGTCGGATCGTTCCCTCTGGATGGCCCGCACGGAAGTCCGGTCCAGCGGCGCGGACAGCCACCTCGGACACCTGTTCGAGGACGGTCCGCGCGAGGCCGGCGGCCGGCGCTACTGCATGAACTCGGCCGCCCTGCGCTTCGTCCCGGTCGCCGAGCTCGAGGCCCAGGGCTACGGCGAGTACCGCGCCCAGTTCGACGAGGCCGCCACCACCAGCACCGAGGAGGCATCATGACCAGCGGCAGCAGCGACACCGGCACGATCACCCGGACCCCGGGCACCGAGACGGCCGTCCTGGCCGGCGGCTGTTTCTGGGGCATGGAGGATCTCATCCGCCGCCAGCCCGGTGTGCTGAGCACCCGGGTCGGCTACACGGGCGGGACCAACGACCACGCGACGTACCGGAACCATCCGGGTCACGCCGAGGCCGTCGAGATCGTCTTCGATCCGACGGCGACGACGTACCGCGACGTGCTGGCGTTCTTCTTCCAGATCCACGACCCGTCGACCCTGGACCGCCAGGGCAACGACATCGGGTCGAGCTACCGGTCGGCGATCTTCCCGGTCACGCCGGAGCAGGAGCGGATCGCCCGGGACACGATCGCTGACGTGGACGCCTCCGGCCTCTGGCCGGGCAAGGCGGTGACGACGATCGAGCCGGCAGGACCGTTCTGGGAGGCGGAGCCCGAGCATCAGGACTATCTGGTCCGGTATCCGCACGGCTACACCTGTCACTTCCCGAGGGCCGGCTGGGTGCTGCCCCGGCGTGACGCGTCCGTCTGAGTGAGGTCGGCGGGGCGCCCGGGGCTGCGGCCCCGGGTGCGCCGCATCCGACGGTGTCGGGTGCAGACTGGCCCGGTGACTGAGGACCTGGACTCCCTGGAACTGATCCGGGCGGCGATCATGGCCGATCCGGACAACGCGGCCGCGACGGCGGCTGGTTGGAATCCCTTGTACGTGGCCGATCCGCGGGCCCGGATCGTGATCATCGGGCAGGCGCCGGGGCTGCAGGCCCAGGAGTCGGGAGTGCCGTGGAACGACGCCAGCGGCAAGACCTTGATCAGTTGGCTCGGGGTGACCGAGGAGCAGTTCCGGGACCCGGCGCTGTTCGCCATCCTGCCGATGGACTTCTACTTCCCGGGCAAGGGTGCGCACGGTGATCTGCCGCCGCGGCGCGGCTTCGCCGAGCGCTGGCATCCGCCGATCCTGGGTCGGCTCCAGTGGCTGGAGCTGACCCTGCTGATCGGTGCGTACGCGCAGAAGCACTACCTGAAGGGGCGGGCCCGAGCGAATCTCACCGAGACGGTCAAGGCCTACCGGGACTACCTGCCGGAGTACCTCCCGCTGGTCCATCCTTCGCCGCTGAACTTCCGCTGGCAGGCCCGGAACCCGTGGTTCGCCGCGGACCTCGTGCCCGACCTGCAGGTGCGGGTCCGGCGGTGCCTCGGCTGAGTCCGTACGCCATAATGGACGAAATCGTCCAAAAAGTGACGGGACGTGGGCCTGTCACCGGAGAGAGGAAGGCCCGATGAAGGCCATCGTGGTGACGGAGGAGGCGGCCGGAACGGCCGGAATGAAGCTGGCGGAGCGGCCCGACCCGGTCGCGGCGCCGAACGATGTCGTGGTGCAGGTGCATGCCTCGGGATTCACCCCCGGCGAACTCACCTGGCCCGGCACGTGGACCGATCGACTGGGCCGGGACCGGACCCCGTCGATCCCGGGCCATGAACTGGCCGGGGTCGTCAGCTCCCTCGGCTACGGCACGGCCGGGCTGTCCGTCGGCCAGCGGGTGTTCGGACTGGCGGATTGGACCCGCGACGGCACGCTGGCGGAGTACGTGGCGGTCGAGGCACGCAATCTCGCGCCGCTGCCCGGCGATGTCGACTTCACGGTGGCCGCGAGCCTGCCGATCTCGGGTCTGACCGCGTGGCAGGGCCTGTTCGTGCACGGCCGGGTACGGGCGGGCCAGAGTCTGCTCGTGCACGGAGCGGCCGGCGGCGTCGGATCGCTGGTGACGCAACTCGCGCGGGAGGCGGGCGCGTACGTGATCGGCACCGGCCGGACCGCCGACCGCCGGGCCGTGCTCGACCTCGGTGCGCAGGAGTTCGCCGACCTCGAGGACGGCTCGTGGGCGGACGCGGGCCCCGTGGACCTGGTCTTCGACGTGGTCGGCGGGGAGATCGGCCGGCAATCCGCGAGTCTGGTCCGCGAGGGAGGGACCCTGGTGACGATCGCCGGGCCGCCGGAGGTCCGCCCCGCCGGCGGCCTCGTGATCGACTTCGTGGTCGAGGCTGACCGGACTCAACTGGCCGAGATCGTCCAGCGCGTCCGGGAAGGTCGCTTGCGGACCAGGATCGGGAGCGTCGCGACGCTCGACGAGGCCGTGGCCGCGTTCAACCCGAGCGAACGCGTCGCCGGGAAGACGATCATCCGCGTTCGCCCATGAGCACCCGGACCGTCGACGCGTCCTGACCGCGTTCGGCGATGTGGCCGTCCGGCCGGACCAGCAGGTAGCCGCCGCGGCGCATCCCACACGCCGCGCGGGTGCCGCCGCCGGGATCCGACGTGTCGTCGATCCGTACCAGCACAGGATCCTGGCCCGACTCGACCGTGCTCGTGGCCGCGCCGCCGACCGGGGTGAAGTCGATCAAGGTGAAGTGCGCGGGAGCGAGATGATCATGAAGGGTTCCGCCGTTCACCGGAAGGTCCGGCAGCCGGTCGCCCACGACCGGGACAGCGCCCGGACGGGCCGGCCGGCGGGCATAGCTGATGTCGAGCTGGGAGTTCTCCCAACTGGTGCGCCGGGCCAGCGGCCGGCTGCCGGCGGTGGCCCGCAGCAGCAGGTCCCGGGCACCTCGGACGATCGGGTTGCGCAGCCCGTACATCCGGCGCCGGGCCTCGACCTTGGTGATCGTCGCCGCGGCCACCGGACGCCGCTCGGCCTGGTACGCGTCCAGCAGCTCGGGCGCGCCGCCCCGGATCACCCGGGCCAGCCGCCAGCCGAGATTGACGGCGTCCTGGATGCCGAGGTTCATCCCCTGGCCACCGAACGGTGGGAAGACGTGCGCGGCGTCCCCGGCCAGGAACGCCCGGCCGCCCCGGTAGCGGTCGGCCAGGCAGACCCGGGTCCGGTACACGGAGATCCAGTCGGTCCGGGTGATCCGGATGGTGGTCGGACCGCGTTCGTTCAGCATCGCCTGGAGCAGTTCCAGGGGCGGCTCGGCCGGCCGGTCGTCGCCCGCCGTCCGGTCGGTGACGTCGACGAAGAGCCGCCACAGCCCGGCCGGGCCGGGCAGCCGCATGATCATCAACGGCCCTTCGGGACCGAGCCACATGCCGCTGTCCTGCACCGGCGGGGCCGGATCGAGGACGGCGTCGGCAAGGTAGTAGGTCTCGCCGGTGGCCACTCCGGTGAACGGGATGCCGAGCTGGTCCCGGACCGTGCTGCGCGACCCGTCGGCACCGATCAGCCAGCTGGCGGTCAACTCCCGACCGCCGGTGAGGCGGGCGGTGACCGACCGGTCGTCCTGTGTGAGCGTCTCGAGCTCGCTGCCGGTCGCGATCTCGATGCCGAGCTCGCCGAGCCGGCGGCGGAGGATCGCCTCCAGGCCCTGCTGCGGCAGCACATAGGTGTACGGGTACGGGCTGTCCGGCGGCAGCCACGGCATCCTGGTCAGCTCCTCGTCGCCGCGCATGATCGAGGCACCGCTGAGCCGGTAGGCCTGCCGGTCGACCTCGTCGGCCAGGCCGAGGCCGGCCAGCAACTCCATCGACCTGGCCTGCAGCCCGAGCGCGCGGGAACTGCTGGTGGGCGTCGGCCGCCGGTCGATCAGGCGGCACGGGATCCGGTTGGCGGCGAGGACGAGGGCGGCGACCATTCCGGTCGGTCCGGTGCCGACGATCAGCACGTCGGAGCCCTGGCGGTGTCGAGTGTGGTCCACACCTTCCCGACGAGACAGCCGGGGCGAATGTCAGGATGGGCGGATGACACCATCCCGCGGCACCGGCCTGCCGCTGCCGCCGCTGACCAGCCCGGTCCGGATGATCGGCGGCCGCCGGTTCGACTTCGCCCGCGAGATCGCGATCATGGCGATCGTCAACCGGACCCCGGACTCGTTCTTCGACCAGGGCCGCGACTTCGAACTGGACCGGGCGGTGGAGTCGGCCTGCACGGCCGCGGCGTCCGGCGCGGACTGGGTCGACATCGGCGGCGTACCGTTCTCGCCGGACACCCCGCCGGTCAGTGAGAGCGAGGAACTGGACCGGGTGCTGCCGGTGATCACCGAGACGGCCCGGCGCAGCTCGGTGGTGATCTCGGTGGACACCTGGCGGCCTGAGGTGGCCCGCCGGGCGATCGCCGCGGGTGCCTCGGTGATCAACGACACCAGCGGCCTCCATGATCAGGAACTGGCCGAGGTGGTGGCCGGCTCGTCCGCGACGCTCGTCGTCACTCATTCCCGTGCGGCGCCCGGTCGGCATCTGCGCCGGCCGCAGTACGGCGACGTGGTCACCGAGGTGCGGCAGTTCCTGGCCGATCGGGTCAACCTGGCGATCGGGCTCGGGGTGCCGGAGGACCGGATCGTCATCGATCCCGGGCACGATCTGAACAAGAACACCCGGCATTCGCTCGAACTGACCCGGCGCCTCTCCGAGATCGCCCGGCTCGGGCTGCCGCTGCTCGCGGCCGTGTCCAACAAGGACTTCATCGGCGAGGCAACCGGCCTGGACAAGCCGGACCGGCTCGCGCCGTCGATCGCGGCGGCCACGATCTGTGCCTGGCAGGGCGCCCGGATCCTGCGGATGCACGACGCCGCCGCGTCGGCCGCCGCCGCGACCATGATCGAAACCATCGCCGGCTTCGCCGACCCCGTCTACCAGCGGCACAACCTCGACTGAGGACGCCGTCAGCGGGGCAGCGGCGGGGTGACCAGGAAGTGCCAGCCGAGCCACCACCAGAAGGCGATGATCACGATCCGCGCCGGGCGGGACCGCATCGTCCGGTCCAGGACGGTGGCGAAGCTGGCGATGATCTGCGGACGGAGCCAACTGATCATGATCAGGGTGATCAGGCCGGCCGCCGCGATCCCGTACGCGAGCAGGATGATCACGCGACTCAGCGGCTCGGTCACGGCGCCCGCCAGCCACGACGGAGCAGCGCGAACCCGCCGCCGACCCAGGCCGCGGCGAAGGCCAGCCGGCCCGCATCGGTGTCCAGCAGCGGGCCGACCAGGTCGGAGACGGCCGGGAAGGCGAGTTGTGCGCCGGGCGCGTACCGGCTGAGCAGGTAGGAGATCACCTCGAACGCACACGCGGCCAAGCAGACCGCGGCCCAGCCGATCCGGCCCCGGTCGAGCGCCGGACCCGGCACCGGCTCCCGGCGGGCCGCGGTGCCCGCATCCGGCCAGGCCAGCAGCACCGCGGCCGACCCGGCCGCCGCGATGATCACCGCCAGCGGTAGCGAATAGCGCGGCGCGATCACCAGCGGGATGCCGACCGCGACTCCGATCACCGCCAGCGGCGGCCGGGTGGGCAGCCGGCGCCGGAGCCGGGACGGCCGGGCGAGGCCGCCGTCGATGATCAAGACCGTCGGCAGCGCGGCGAACACGGACGCCTCCAGGTGAGCGCCGCGGATGAACTGGAGGACCGCCATCAGCAGGCAGAGCGCGAGCCAGAGCCAGTCCCGGCGGACCACCGTCATGATCATGGTCGCTCCCCACCGTCCGGACGTCCCGGACGTCTCCACGGTAGTCCGGCCGGGGACGCGACCGGGACCTCGCGGACGGCGATCAGAGATCCGAGTTGCGACTCGCGGATCCGCAATCCACGGCCGCGGGCTCGGACCGGCAGTAGAGTCGAGCAACGCTCGGGAGACTTCAGGCACGTCGAGGAGGAGTCGATGCCGGACTCCGGACAGTCCGAGACCGCGGCTCCTGCCACCGGACAGCGCGGCCCGGACTTCGTCGCGCCAGGGATTCCGCAGGACCAGGCCCCGCCGGCGGTGCCGTTCCACGGCCAGGTCGGCGCCTATCTCGAGGACCTGACCCAGCCGGACCCGAACCAGCCCGACCCGAACCAGCCCGGGTCGCCGTACGGGCCCGTACCGCCTCCCGGGCCCGGATCGCCCGGCCGGCCGAACCGTCGGCTGCTCTGGATCCCCATCGCCGCCGTCGTCGTGGTGCTCGCGATCGTCGTCACCGTCGCGGCCCTGACCCGGCAGCAGCAGCCGCCGGTGGCCGAGGGCCCGGTGCCGGAGGACACGGCCCGCGCCTTCGTCGACGCCGGTTACCGCAGTGACTGCGAGGCGGCCCGGAAGACGATCGACGAGGAGTTCTGGGACCGCGCCGGACTGACCTGCCTCGACGTCAGCTTCCACGGCTCGGAGTTCGTCGACACGACGATCGCGGACTGGGCGTTCACCGACACCGAGGTGACCGGTGACCTGGCCAGCATCACCCTGGACCCGCCGGGCGAGATCCCGCCGACCGTGCTGCGGATGCGGCTGATCGACGGCGCCTGGCGGATCACCGACTGGCAGTTCTGAGTCACTCCCGCAGGGCGAGCCCGATCTCGCGGCCGACCGGCCGGAGCAGTTCGGCCGCCAGCCGCATGCTGCGGTCGGGATCCGGCTCCCGGTCGGCCAGCGCATAGACTCGGTCGAACCCCGCCCCGGTCGCCTCCGCCACGGTCAGCTGGTTGCGGCCGCAGACGGCGTACACGCGGGGGACTCCGGCGGCCCGGGCCCGGCGGGCCACCCCGATCGGCGACTTGCCGCCCAGGCTCTGGCCGTCCAGGCTGCCCTCGCCGGTGATCACGGCGTCGGCGCCGGCCAGTCGCCGGTCCAGGCCGACGAGTTCGCAGACCAGATCGATGCCGGGCCGCATCCGGCCGCCGAGTACGGCCAGCGCGGCAAAGCCCACCCCGCCCGCGGCACCGGCACCGGGTGCCGAGGCCAGCACCTCCGGATCGGCGCCGAGCGCCTCCGCCACCAGCCGGGCGTAGCGGGCCAGCGCAGCGTCCAGCAGTTCGACGTCGGCGGCGGTGGCCCCCTTCTGCGGCCCGAACACCGCCGCGGCGCCGTTCGGGCCGAGCAGCGGGTTGCTGACGTCGGCGGCCAGCACGATCCGGGCCTTCGCGATCCGCGGGTCGAGGCCGGACAGGTCGACCCGGGCCAGCTCGGTCAGCCCGCCGCCGCCGCTGGGCACCGGCCGGCCGTCGGCGTCGAGCAGCCGGGCGCCGAGCGCGGTGAGCAGGCCGGCACCGCCGTCGGTGTTGGCGCTGCCGCCGACGCCGAGCACCAGGTCCGTGCAACCGGCGTCCAGGGCGGCCTGGATCAGCGCCCCGGTGCCGGCGCTGGTGGCGCGCAGCGGGTCCCGCAGGGGACGGCCGTCGGCCCCGCGCGGCAGCTGGTCCAGGCCCGAGGCCGCGGCCAGCTCGATCACGGCCGTCTCGGGTCCGCCGCCGGCCGGCACCCCGATCGCGTACGTCGCGCGCACCGGGTCACCCAGCGGCCCGGGCACCTCGACCTCCACCGCCCGGAACCCGGTGCCGACCGCGGCCTCGACGGTGCCCTCGCCGCCGTCGGCGACCGGCACCAGTTCGGTCTCGATCCCGGTCCCGGCCAGGCCGTCGGCCAGAGCCCGCGCCACCTCGGCCGCGGTCAGCGAACCCTTGAACTTGTCCGGGGCGATCACGATGCGCATGGCCGTAGTGGGGGGGGGGGGGGGGGGGGGGGGGGGGGGGGGGGGGGGGGGGGGGGGGGGGGGGGGGGGGGGGGGGGGGGGGGGGGGGGGGGGGGGGGGGGGGGGGGGGGG
>NZ_JCAMPJ010000009.1:89440-203449 GCF_059617205.1 Microlunatus sp. YIM B11417 | reverse complement strand
CGCCAGACCCCGGAAACGACTCGGCTTCAAAACCCCCGCCGAGAAGCTGCACGAGCTACTGTCCAACCCGACAGATCCAACTGTTGCACTCACCGCGTGAGTCGGCCGCGGCTTGTCGCTGCAGAAGTGACCGGTCGATGCGAGCAGGAGGGGACTCCCGCCGGCTCGCGGTGATCTTGATGCGCCGCGCGAGCCTGTCGTTCGCAGACGTCACCGAGCGGACGCCTTGACCTCGATCTTCCGACGTATTCGCCGGTCAACCCGTCCACTCGGTGGAGAGCCGTCCGGCCCGGCCTCCTCAGCTGGAGCCGCGACCGGTTCAGGGTCGTGGCCGCGAGGTGGGACTGGGCGGGGGCGGCGGAAGGACGCGGAAAGTGGCTGCCGGCGAGCGAGGATCGTGGCCTCCACCCTCATCGATGATCATGGCGCTCTGCTCGGGGCCATGATCAACACCGACGCGACCACTTCCCGACCTCCCGCAGGCCCGCGCACGGACTCACCGGGCGCGGGGCCGGGCCAGGCACAGGGCCGACGTCTTCAAGACAACCCGGTATCGCCGCCCGAGAAGCTGCCGCTCGTTCGGTCAGGCCTGGTTGTTGGGTTCGTCTGGATGCCGGGCCCCGCTCGGCCCCGCCTACCGCCTCGCTCCCCGCCTGTTCACTCGGTCCCGTTGGCTCGGTCGTGCCCGCTGGCTCAGTCCCGCCCGTTCGCTGGTCCGCCTGCTCGCTCAGCCGAACCGGCCGAAGCTGGGGCGGTCGGACCATGCGGCGCGCATGTGTCACAAATCTGGCGTGCAATGGCCCTCGAAAGGTGAGAAACCGATTGCGGGGAGCGTTGCGTTGCAGATCTGGGACACCGACTTGAGCAAAGGGGCTTACCGCCGAATCGTGAGGCAGCGGCGCGGCTGCCGGCGGGCATCGTGGTCGCGGCCAAGAGAGGGACGACCGCTACAGGCCGCTGCGCACCTCGTCTGCGACCATTCGGCGCCAGCCGCTGCAGCCGCGACTGTTGCACGTAGCCGGGATCGCTGCACCGGTCACTGATGCGAGCCGGGGTCGCGAATCGCCGGGAGGAAGCGTTGGCGGTGGGTGTCCGAGTGATGCGGGTGCGGCGGCCGCCACCCGGGAGCGGTCGCCTGCCGTTGCCGGCGCAACCGTTGCCGCGACCGTTGTTCCCCTCCGCGACCGCTGCATCAGGTGCGGAGGCGAGGACCCGGTCGCGGCTACGCCAATAGAGGGGGTCAGGGGGCGAGGATGTCCTGCATCCAGGCCTCGACGGCTTCGGGGGTGCGGGGGAGGCCTGCGGAGAGGTTCTCGTTGCCGGTCTCGGTGATCAGCACGTCGTCCTCGATCCGGACGCCGATGCCGCGGAACCGTTCGGGGACCAGGAGATCCTCGGACTTGAAGTAGAGGCCCGGCTCGATGGTGATGATCATGCCCGGGGCCAGGGTGCCCTCGCGGTAGTTCTCGCGGCGGGCCTGGGCGCAGTCGTGCACGTCGATGCCGAGGTGGTGCGAGGTGCCGTGCACCATCCAGCGGCGGTGCTGGCCGCCGGTCTCGACGTTCAGCGACTCCTCGGCGGAGACGGGCAGGATGCCCCAGTCCGCCAGCCGGCGGGCGATCACCTCGATCGCGGCGGCGTGCACGTCGGAGAACTTCGCGCCCGGCACGGCGGCCTTGAAGCCCGCCTCCTGCGCCTCCAGTACGGCGAGGTAGACCTCGCGCTGCGCCTCCGAGAACGTACCGGACAACGGCAGGGTGCGGGTGATGTCCGCCGTGTACAAGGAATCCAGCTCGATCCCGGCGTCGATCAAGATCAAGTCGCCGGCCTTCAGATCGCCGTCGTTGCGGATCCAGTGCAGCGTGCAGGCATGATCACCGGAGGCGGCGATGGTGTCGTAGCCGACCGCGTTCCCGGCGTGCCGCGCGTGCAGACCGAAGACGCCCTCCACCCACCGCTCGCCACGCCCGCGCCGGATCGCCTCCGGGAAGTCGGCCACCACGGCGGCGAACGCCTCGCCGGTCCGCTCGCAGGCCTCGCGCAGCTGCGCGACCTCGTACTCGTCCTTGATCAACCGCAGTTCGCTGAGCGCCGTCCCCAGCTCGGCGTCGGGGTCGACCTGATCTTCCTCCGCGGTCTGCGCGTCGGCCGAGATCCCTGCCTCGGTACGGATCCGGGCCACTCGCGCGGTGACATCGGGGTCGGCGTCGGTGACGATCCGGATCGGCGTGTCGGCGGCGTTCTTGGCCAACTCGTCGTCGAGTTCCTCGATGGCGGCGCAGCGGATCCCGCAGAGCCGGCTCAGCTCGTCCAGCGACGGGCGCCGACCGACCCACATCTCGCCGTACCGCGCGTTGGCGTAGAACTCCTCGGCGTCGCGGGGTGCCCGCGGCTTGAAGTAGAGCGTCGCGTCGTGGCCGTCGTCGGACGGCTCCAGTACGAGCACGGCGTCCGGCTCGCGGTCGGTGCCGAGCCCGGTCAGGTGCGCGAACGCCGAGTGCGGCCGGTACCGGTAGTCGGTGTCGTTGGAGCGGACCTTCAGCCCGCCGGCCGGAATCACCAGCCGCTCGCCGGGGAATTGGGCGCTGATCGCGGCGCGCCGGGCTGCCGCGTACGAGGCGGCGGGCAGCGGATCGGGCAGCTCGGTGGAGTACGGAGCCCAGTCGGTCCCGATGAACGCCTTGAACGCCTCGGAGAACGGGGTCTGACGGTTCGGCAGGGCCGGCTGCTTCTCGCTGCTCATTGACTCAGTCTCCAACACACCCGCTCGCCGCCAAAGTCCAGGTCCGGTGCCCGATCACGGCCGCCGGGCGAGCGGCGGCTTAGGGTAGTCGCGTGGCCGATGCGTACACCGAACTCACTCGACCAGATCTCCCCGAACGGGCTGCGGCGCTCGGCTTCCGCGACGACGATCGGGCCGACCTGCTGACGGCCGCCAAGCAGGTGGCCGGCGAACCCGACCTGCTGGCTGAGATCGACCGCCGCGCGGACGCCCTGGCGGCGGCGATCGGGGTGTTCGACCGGGACGGGGACGACCCGTGGGCCGGCTACGACGCCGAGGCGGCCGGGCCCGGCGCGGGCGGCGTGCTGCCGATGCTGGCGCTGCTGGCAACCGTCGACCGAGTCCGGGCGTTTCACGCCGCCCAGAAGATCCCGGACGACGTGTCCTGGCGTTCGCTGTCCGACCTCGGGCAGCAGGTGTGGGTGCACCGGCTCACGTACGGCAGCTTCGGCCTGCACACGTACGGCTGGCTCCGGGTGGCCTGGTCGGCCGCGCTGTACTGGCTCGGCCGGCTCCAGTTCGATCTCGAGCGGGACCGGGCCGACGGCGAATGGGTACTGTCGACGCACATCCCGCGGACCGGCCCACTGACCCCGGAGAGCGTGGACGCATCGTTCGCGGCCGCTGCGGCGTTCTTCGACCGGCACTTCCCGGAGCAACGGGCGGCCCGGTTCTACTGCGGCAGCTGGCTGCTCGATCCGGAGCTGGCCAAGGGTCTGCCCGCCGAGTCCAACATGGCCCGGTTCCAGGGCCGCTGGCGGCTCCGGGACAACCCGCGGGAGGCCGACGGGGACGCCCTGTTCTTCACGTTCGCTCGCCGCGGCGACGTCGACCTGGACTCGCTGCCGCAGGACACCACGCTGCAGCGGCTGATCGTCGACCGGCTGCGCGCCGGCGAGCACTGGTACGTCTACAGCGGGACGGTCGACATCGAGGCGTACCGGTGACCACCGAGCTGTATCTGGTCCGGCACGGCGAGACGGAGTGGAGCGCGAACGGCCGCCACACCTCCCGGACCGACCTGCCGCTGACGGAGCGCGGCGAGGAGCAGGCCCGGGCGCTGACCGGCCGGCTCGATCCGGCCAAGTTCGGCCTGATCCTGTCCAGCCCCCGGCAGCGGGCCCGGCAGACCGCCGAACTGGCCGGCTTCTCCGGCACCGGCGCGCCGGCGATCGACGACGACCTGGTCGAGTGGGACTACGGCGACTACGAGGGCCGGACCAGCGCCGAGATCCGCGAAGAGGTGCCCGGCTGGACGATCTGGGACTTCCCGGCGCCGGGCGGCGAGACGGCCGGCCAGGTCCGGCAGCGGTTGGAGCGGGTGATCGCGCGGGTTCGCGCCGCCGACGTCGAGCGGGCGATCTGCTTCGGGCACGGCCATGCGCTGCGGGCGCTGACCCTGTGCTGGCTGGGACTCGACCTCACTCTGGGCGACCACTTCCCGCTGCACACGGGCACCCTCTCGGTGCTTGGCACCGAGAAGGACCTGCCCGCGCTGCTGCAGTGGAACGCGCCCTGAACTCGGGCGGAAACACCTGAGCCTGCCGAAAACCCCTGGTCAGGGGCGTTTCGGCAGGCTCAGATCACGGTCGTCAGGCGGTGGCGGCCTTCTTCAGCCGGGTGCCCGGACGGAGCCGGGCGGCTTTGCTGGCGGGGATCTCAATGGCCTCGCCCGTCTGGGGGTTCCGACCCTGCCGCGCGGCCCGGTCGACCACGTCCAGGGTGAACACGCCCGGCCACTTCACCTCGTCGCCGGAGGACACGGCCTTCTCCAGGGTCCCGGCGAGGGCGTCCAGCACCCGGTCGACGGAATCCTTCGTCAGCTCGGTCTCCTTGGCGATCGCCGTGGTGAGTTCGGCTCGATTCACGCTTGCTCCTTAATGTTGTGTGAGCCGTACGGCTCTAGGCGGCGGTCAGCTTACCCGCCAGGGCAGACGGTCAGAACTGGAAGGCCGACATCCGGCGCCAGCCGACCAGCACCAGGGTCAGCGCCAGGCCGGTCGTCGCGACCATCATCGCGGTCATCGGGACCGCCGTTCCGTCGGCCAACGCTCCCACGATCGGGGCCGCCAGTCCGCCTACGAGGAACTGGGCCGCACCGAGCAGCGCGGCCGCCGCGCCGGCCGCCTCGCCGTGCCGGCTGAGGGCGATCGCGGGCGCGTTCGGGAAGGCCAGGCCGACCGACGCGACCACGAACCAGAGCGGGATCACCAGTCCGAGCAGCCCGCCGGTGCCGGTCGCGGCCATGATCAGGGTGATCACGCTGCCCAACACCGCCAGGCCGATCGCCGCCCGCAGCACCCGGACCGGGCCGTGCCGGCGGACCAGGATCGGGTTGATCTGGGACACGCCGATCAGGCCGGCGGCGATGATGCCGAAGACGAGTCCGTACTGCTGCGGCGTCAGCCCGTACAGCTGCTGCAGGACGAACGGGGACCCGGAGATGTAGCAGAACATGGTCGCGAAGGACAGGCCGGCGATGCCGACCATGATCACGAACAGCCGGTCACTGAGCAGGGTGCGGTACGACGCGAGGGAGCGCCCGATCCTGGCCGGCAGCCGGCGTTCCGGCGGCAGCGTCTCCGGCAGCGCCACCGCGGCCAGCACGACCAGGCCGACGGCCGCCATCGCCAGCACGACGAAGATCCCGCGCCAGGACGTGAACCTCAGCAGGGCACCGCCGAGCGACGGTGCCAGGATCGGCGCGACGCCCATCACCAGCACCAGCCGGGACAGCAGTTGCGCCGCCTTCACGCCGGTGAACAGGTCGCGCACCATCGCCATCGCGACGACGGAGACCGCGGCGCCGGCGAGCCCCTGCACGGTACGGGTCACGGCCAGCATGGTCACCGACGGGGCGAGCGCGCAGAGCACCGACATCAGCCCGTGGCCGAGCAATCCGATCAGTAGCGGGCGGCGCCGGCCGACCGCGTCGGAGAGCGGCCCGATGATCAACTGCCCGACCCCGATGCCGGCCAGCACACCGGTCAGGGTCAGCTGCGCCTGCGCGTCGGTCGCCTGCAGTTCGGCGGTCAGCGTCGGCAGCGCCGGAAGGTAGGTGTCGATGGTCAGCGGCCCGAGCGCGCTCAGGGCGCCCAGCACCAGCACCAGCCGGACGTAGGTACCGCCGACGAAGCGGTCGGCCAGCGAGCCCGGAGCCGCAACTGCGGCGGGTTCCGGGGCAGGCGCGGTCGTCATAGATGTTCTCCTCGAAATGGGCCCCCCGCGGTGACCCGGATCCGGGCACACCGATGGCGAACAGAGCAACTCCGCGGAGGCCCGATTCATTCCCGGTTCCGGTTGAGTAGGCTCGCACGCACAACTTCACGGCGCACGGAGGGGAGATCATCATCAAAGCCGACAAGGGTGCCCAACTGCGCCTGCTCGCTCTGCAGCAGATCGACAGCGCACTGGCCCAGTTGCTGCACCGCCGCAAGACCCTGCCCGAGCATGATCAATTGGCGGCCGCGGAACGGGAGAAGGACGCGGCCGAGGCGGCCCTGGTCCAGGCCGAGACCGAGGTCAGTGATCTGAGCGCTGACCAGACGAAGGCCGAGTCCGACCTCGAGCCGGTACGGCAGCGGCTGGCCCGCGACGAGGCCCGGGTGGCCGACGGTACGGTCAGCGACCCGAAGCAGCTGGAGTCGCTGGTGGCCGAGGTAGGCCACCTGCGCAAGCGGATCTCCGATCTGGAGGACGCCGAGCTCGAGGTGATGGAGAAGCTCGAGGCGGCGACCGCCCGGGCCGGTGAACTGAAGACCGCTGCCGACAAGATCCGTTCCGAGGTGGAGCGGCTGACCGGCGAACGGGACACCAAGATCGCCGCGATCAACGCCGAGGCGGCCGAGCGGAAGGCGGAACGGACCGCGGCCCAGCCGGACATCCCGAACGACCTGCTCGCCCTGTACGAGAAGGTCCGGGCCAGCCACAGCGGTGTCGGCGCCGCCGAGCTGCGGAACCGCCGCTGCACCGGCTGCCAATTGGAGATCAACGCCGCCGAGCTGCGCGTGTTCGCCGCCGCACCGGACGACGAGGTGCTGCGCTGCGAGGAGTGCAGCCGGATCCTGGTCCGGACCGAGAACTCCGGCCTCTGACCCCGGACCCGTGAGTCTGTTCGATCCCGAGCCGCCGGCGGACGTGCCCCGTCGGCGGCTGGTGGTGGAGGCCGACGGCGGCGCTCGCGGCAATCCCGGCCCGGCCGCGTACGGCGCGCTGGTCCGCGACGCCGACACCGGCGAGCTGCTGGCCGAGGAGGGCCAGCCGATCGGCGAGGCCACGAACAATGTCGCCGAGTACCGTGGCCTGCTCGCCGGCCTGGAGCTGGTCAAGGCGGTCGATCCGACGGCCGAGGTCGAGGTACGGATGGACTCCAAGCTCGTGATCGAGCAGATGGCCGGCCGCTGGAAGATCAAGCATCCCGACCTGAAGCCGCTGGCCCTGCGCGCCGCCGGCCTGCGCCCGCCGGTGGTGACCTGGGCCTGGGTGCCGCGGGAGCGCAACAAGCGTGCCGACGCCCTGGTCAACGCCGCCCTCGACGGCAAGCCGGTCGCCCGCAGCATCGCCTGACCGACCGCGCGGGCCGGCACCGCTAGGCTCCGGACCATGCCGGCACGCAAGCTAGCCCTGTCCGATCGCGCCAGGACCGAGGTGGCCGACGGCCTGGCCGCCCTCCGCACCGAACTGCAGATCCCCGACGAGTTCCCGGCCGAGGTGACCGCGGCCGCCGAACGGGTGGCCAAGGAACCGCGGCTGCCCGACCTGGACCGGACCGATCTCGAGCTGATCACCATCGACCCGGAGGGGTCGCGGGACCTGGACCAGGCGCTGCACCTCGCCGAATCCGGCGACGGCTTCGTGGTGTCGTACGCGATCGCCGACGTCGGCGCGTTCGTCGAGCCGGACGGCCCGATCGACGCGGAGGCGCACCGGCGCGGCCAGACCCTCTACGCGCCGGACCGGCGGACCCCGCTGCATCCGCCGGCGCTCAGCGAGGATGCGGCCAGCCTGCTGCCCGACCAGGTTCGGCCGGCCGTCCTGTGGACGCTCACGCTGGACCGCTCCGGCCGCCAGACCGGGGTCACGGTGCAGCGGGCGCTGGTCCGGAGCCGGGAGCAGCTGACGTACCTGCAGGCGCAGCAGGAGCTCGACAGCGGGTCGGCGCGGCCGTCACTGGAGCTGCTCCGGACCGTGGGGCAGCTGCGCGAGCAGCAGGAGCGGGACCGCGGCGGGGTCAGCCTGCCGATCCCGGAACAGCAGGTCGCCGTCGCCGACGATCGCTGGACGCTGGAGTTCCGGTCGCCGCTCCCGGTGGAAGGCTGGAATGCGCAGATCTCGCTGCTGACCGGCATGGCGGCGGCCCGGATCATGCTGGACGGCGGGATCGGCGTCCTGCGGACCCTGCCGCCCGCCGAGGAGTCGTCGCTGCACCGGCTGCGCCGGATCGCGAAGGCGCTGCGGATCTCTTGGCCCGACGGACTCTCCTACCCGGAGTTCGTCCGGACCCTCGAGCCGACCCGGGCCCGGGACGCGGCGATGCTGGCAGCCTGCACCAGTCTGTTCCGCGGCGCCGGCTATGCCGCGTTCGACGGCGCGCCGCCGGAGCAGCCGCAGCACGCCGCTCTGGCCGTGGAGTACGCCCACGCCACCGCGCCGCTGCGCCGGCTGGTGGACCGGTACGTGAGCGAGGTCTGCCTGGCTCTGTCCGCCGGGCAGCCGGTGCCGGACCGGATCCGGGCCGAGCTCTCCGCGCTGCCCGAGGTGATGGCGGCGTCGGAACAGCAGGCCAAGCGGTACGAGCGCGAGGTGCTGGACCTGGTCGAGCTGGCCGTGCTGCGGTCGGCCGGCGGAACGGTGTTCGACGCGATGATCACCGAGCTCGACGAACGCAAGGACAAGGGCAAACTGGTGATCGCCGAACCGGCCGTGGAGGCGGCGGTGCGCGGCGACCGGCTGCGGCTGGGCGAGGAGCTTCGGGTCCGGTTGATCAAGGACGAAGTGGCTGCCGGCAGGGTCGTCTTCGAACCTGCCTGATCGGGACTTTCGCGGTTTTTGTCGATTCCCTTGGAATCGTGTGCTTGAATCGCAACAGAGTTGCCGTTTGGGGGAGGTTCGATCGCCGGGTCCGTCAGGCCCGGTGGTCAAGTCGGGACAACACGACCCCGGTCGCGAGGGGGACGGCCGAGGGGAGGACCGGCCCCCATCGGTGTCGCCATTGCCATGGCGTTCCGTGGGCCGGTCCTCGCGGGTCGTGTCCGTACCTCAGGATTCCTTGGTCGGGTCCGGTTTCCGGCCGATCACGTGCACCAGTCCGAGCGCCGGCGGCGGGCCACCCAGGTCGAGGTAGTCGGCCACCACCTGCCGCATCGGTGAGTTGCCGCCGACCGCGTCGTCCCAGCGCTGCCACAACTCCAGGCTGTCCGGCGGCACCCAGGCCTTGACGTCGACCAGCCCGCCGGTCAGCGCGGTGTGCTTGGCCCACCAGGCGGGCGGATGCCAGGTCAGCACCTCGAAGCCGGCCGACTCGGCGAGCAGGGGGAGCGGGTCCACCAGATACGGGTCGTCGCGCAACGACGGCGTCGCGAAGCCGAGCACGCCGCCCGGCTTGAGTGCGGTGACCAGTCGGCGCAGGAAGTAGACGTCGGTGCCGAAGTACTCCCAGGCGTCCAGGCTGACGATCGCGTCGTAGCCCTGTTCCGGCAGATCGACGGTACGGATGTCGCCGTGCAGCGGGCTGACCAGATCGTCGACGCCCATGGAGCGGTACGTCTCCGCGGCCTCCTCGGGCGTGATCCAGAGGTCCAGCGCATCGACCGCGACACCCGCCTCGCGGGCCAGGAACACGGCGGTCGCGCCGCGCCCCGGACCGATGTCCAGCACCCGTTGACCCGGCTGCAACGCCAGGTCGTCCCAGAGCTCTTCCAACTGCCACAAGGGATTCGGGCCCATGTCCAGCGACAGCAACCACTCCGGGTCGTACCTCGACGACCGCGGGAACCGTTCCGGCAGCGACAGCAACTCGGGACTCAAACGATCACTCCGTCTCGACGTGGTCACGCCAGGAGTGCTGCGGCTGCCAGCCGAGCAGGTCCTTGGCGCGACCGATGGCCAGCAGAGTCTCGTACTCGCCGATCTCCCGGGTCAACGGAGTTTCGCCGAACACCTCGGCCAGCAGATCCGCGGACGGCCGGTTCATGCAGGTGTCGGCGGCGGCGATGATCACGCTGTGGCTGCCGGCGACCGCCTCGGCGGGTGCGGTCAGCCCGGCCCGGCAGGCGGACGCGACGTCACGCTCGTCGATGTAGCCCCAGAGGTTCCACTTGCGGCTGTGCGGGTCCGGCCAGAACGACGGGAAGCGGGCGTAGTCGGCGACGGTCATGATGTTGGAGAACCGGAGCCCGACGAAGGGGATGCCGGACCACTGGGCCAGCTGTTCGGCGACGGTCTCGCTGGCCACCTTGGACAGCGCGTAGGTCGAGGTCGGCAGCGGATAGTGAGCCTCGTCGACCGGCGCGTAGCGGGGCGGTGTGTCGAACGGCAGCCCGAGCGTCGTCTCGCTGGAGGCCCAGACCACCCGGCCGAGGTCGAGCTGGGTCGCGGCGGAGAACACGTTGAAGTTCATGGTGATGTTGTGGTTGAACGTCACCGCCGGGGTGGCCAGCCCGGGCGCCGGGATGTTGGCCAGGTGCACCACGGCGTCGGCGCCGGCCAGCACCTCGGCCGCCTGGCCGTAGTCGGTCAGGTCGGCCTGCAGCACTCCGTTGCCGCGCTGCTCCGATCCGACCAGGAGATCGGTGGCGCGCACCGTGTAGCCGTGCTGGCGAAGATCATCGACGACGGCCCGGCCGGCCTTGCCGGCGGCCCCGGTGACGCAGATCGTTTCGGTCATGTCGATCTTCCTAGCACCTCGGGCCGCGTGCCGGTCAGACGGGTCGGACGCAGGCGCATTGGCCGGCCACCAGGGTGCACGCGGCGGCCTCGGCGTCGGCGCGGTCGGCCGGGGTCGGCTCGGTCCCGGTCGGTACGGGCTCGCGGCGCGGCCAGACCAGGAGCGCAGTTCCGGCGCCGGCGGCAGCCAGCGCCCCGAGCACGGTCCAGGTCGTGCTCAGCCCGGCCTGCAGGGCCAGCCAGCCGGCGATCGGGTACGTGATCAACCAGGCCAGGTGGGACAGCGAGAACTGGGCCGCGAACACCTCGGGCAGCCCGTTCGGCGGTACGGAGCGCCGCAGCACCCGCCCGGTCGGCGTGATCACGAGAGCCATCCCGGCGCCGATCCCGAACCAGGCGATCGCGGTGCTGATCCACGCGACGGTTCCCGTGGCGTAGTTGACGATCATGATCGCCGCCGCGACCGCGGTGACGAGCAGGAAGCCTCCGGTGATCATGACGGGCCGCTCCGCGACCCGGTCCAGCACCTTGGCCAGCAGCAGCGCGATGATCAAGGTCCCGGCGCCGGACGCGGCGAGCATCCAGGCCACGTCCGACTGGCTGCCGCCGAGCCGGTCCCGGACGTAGTTGACCGTGTTGACGATGACGATCGAGCCGGCCGTCGCGACGACCAGGTTCAGCGCCAGCACGCCGCGCAGCCGGGGTGTGGCCACGAAGCGGCGGATCCCGGCGGCGACCCGGTCGAAGGCGCCGGTGTGCGGATTGGGCCGGGCGTTCGGGATCCGGGTGGACAGCACCAGCACCGCCGAGGCGGCGAACCCGATCGCGGTGCCGACGAACAGCCAGTTGAAGCCGATCTTGGTCAGCGCGAGCGCGGCCAGCACCGGGCTGAGCAGGCTCTCCATGGTGGAGGCGAGCTGAGAGGCCGACAGCGCCCGGGTGTAGTCCGCCTCTTCGGCGACGATGTCGGGGATCACCGCCTGGAACGTCGGCGTGAACGCGGCCGAGGCGGTCTGCAGCAGGCCGATCAGCAGGTAGATCTGCCAGATCTCGGTGACGAAGGGCAGCGCGATCACCACGGCGCCGCGGACCACGTCCAAGATCACCAGGAAGACTCGGCGGGGCAGCCGGTCCACGTAGGCGGCGGCGATCGGGGCGACGACCACGTACAAGATCATCTTGATGGTGAGGGCGGTGCCCAGCACGGCGCCGGCCCGTGGCCCGGCGAGTTCGTACGCGAGCAGGCCGAGGGCGACGGTCGCCAGCCCGGTGCCGAACAGCGCGATCACCTGGGCACTGAACAGGCGCCGGTAGTCGCGGATGGCGAACAGGCTCATCGAAGTTGATCTTTCTCGGTCGATGGGTCAGGAACTACGAGCGCAGTCCGGCGACGAGATTGAAGGCGCCGGTGAGCAGGTTGAGGGCCACGATGCCGACGACGTCGGCGATCTCGCGATCGCTGTAGCCGTGGCCGCGGAGCTCCTCGATCTGTTCGTCGGTGATCGACGTCGGCTCCCGGTACACCTGCAGTGCGAGTTCGATGATCGCGGAGATCCGGGGGTCGGCGGACCGGCCGGCCCGGGCGTGGTCGATCTCCTCCTCGGTGATCTTGAGCTTGCGCGCCGCGCCGACGTGCGACGCGAGGCAGAGTTCGCAGCCTTGCTGGGTCTGTACGGCGATCGAGATCCGCTCGCTCACCTTGCGGTCGAGCTTGGCCCGGCCCATGGCCCGGCTGAGCTGCAGGTAGCCGCCCAGCACGGCGGGGGAGTGGGCCATGGTCGAGACCATCGGGCCGACCTCGCCGTGCCGGGCCATCAGCTCGCCGAGCAGTTCCTGGGACCTGCCGGTGGCGGTGTCCGGCGAAAGGGCGCTGAGGCGTGGCATCGGCGCGTCCTCAGTGATGCCGCGGCCGGCCGGCCTCGACCGTGAACGACGCCGTCCGGACCACGCCGCCGTGCTGGAAGTCCAGGTAGAGCCGGTAGGCGCCGGGGCTCGGAGCGGTCGCGACGAACACGATGTCCGGCCCGGCCGGGGTGCTGCCGTCACCCGGGTGTCCCTCGGGATGCACGTGCAGGTAGGCCAGGTCGCCCGCGCGCAGCGCGACCAGGTGCCCGTAGGCCGCCAGATAGGGCTCCAGGTCCGTGACCGGCTGCCCGCCGCGCTGCACCGTCAGGGTCAGCTCGGCCGGCTGCCCGGCCTGCAGATCACCGGCCAGCGTGACCTCGTAGTCGTCGATCCGGAACGTCGGCTCGACCGGCGGCAGCGGCCGCGGGTCGAAGTCACCGGCGACCGAGACGTCGACGCCGAGCGTCAGCTGATCATGACCGGCCGGCTTGAAGTCGGCGAAGTAGCGCCAGACGCCCGGCGTCAGGTCCAGCTCGACGCTCCAGGTGCCGGAATCGTCCAAGCTCGGGTGTACGTGCTGGAACCCGGTCTGGTCCCGCCGGGTCGCGATCAGGTGCAGTTCCTTGTCGTGCGTCGGTTCGAACGCGGTGACCGGCACACCGTCCGGCCCGGCGATCCGGAACGTGATCTGCTGCCGCCCGGCCGGCAGGATCACCGAATCCGGCAGCAGCGTGTAACCCTGCTCCGACACCGTCAGCCCGCCCGGCCCGTGCCCGGCATGGGCGGCGTGATCCCCGTGAGCACCGTGGGCGTCGTGACCACCGTGAGCGGCATGAGCATCGTGACCGTGAGCGGCATGAGCACCGTGGGCGTCGTGCGTCCCGTGGCCCTGGTGGGCCGTGTGATCGCCGTGACCTGCGTGGATCGTCATCGCCAACTCCTCCGTCGATGGCCGGGCCAGGCGCCCGGCTCGTACCGAAGCATATACCCCCGGGGGGTATAGATCAAGCGTCGGGGGATCCGGGTTCGACGGAGGAGTGGCGCGGTGTGGCGGTCAGCTGGCGCGGCGACGGACCAGGCCGAAGATCAACAACACGATCAGGCTCCCGATGACGGCCGTGATCAGGCCCTGGAAGCTGAAGATCTCGTCGTAGCGGACGTTGAACAGCAGTCCGCCGAGAAAGCCGCCGAGCAGCGCGCCGACGATGCCGAGCACGATGGTGGCGAGCCAGCCCCCGCCCTGCTTACCGGGCAGGATGGCCTTGGCGATCAGCCCGCCGAGCAGGCCGATGACGATGTAAGCGATGACCGTTCCCATGATGTCTCCTCCAGTTGGGTGCGTTGGCTGGTCAGTACCCATTCCGGCCCCCGCTGGTCGACGGGGGCCGGAACGGAAGCGGTCAGCGGTCGTCGTCGACGATCGCCCGGCCGGCGTCCTTGAGGTCCTCCCCGGCCTGCTTCGCCTTCGCCTTGACCTGCTCCGCCTGCCCCTCCCTGGCGAGCTCGTCGTTGTTCGTCACCTCGCCGAGCTTCTCCTTGGCCTGCCCGGCCAGCTCCTCGGCCTTGTTCCTGGCCTTGTCCGCAAATCCCATGACGACTCCTTCCGTTCGGTCTCTCACTCGGAGAGACGCGCCGCGCGGAGAATCGTCACGGAATGATCGCGGAGCCGGTGGCTCTGGGCCGATGATCACCGTCGGCCGGCTGCAGATGTCGTCCTGAACGAGAACCGGCCCGGGATCCCCCTCGAAGGACCCGGCCGCTCCCTACTCGGGCCTTCGTTGCCCGTTCGCCGACTTCGCCCGCGCCTAAATACCCTGGGCCCACGATGGAAGCGGGGGTTTCTACCGGGGTCTCACAGAGTAGGTCGGTGGTCCTACGGAATGACCGCGCCACCAATCGCGGGGTCGCAACGTGGCCTCGCTGTTCCTAGCGTCGTGGGTCCCTCGCGGATGGTTCCCGTGCCCTCGCTAGAAGCGCTCCGACTCCGCGATGGCGTCGTTGATGCCGTAGACGCCAATTTCTAGAAGCAGGTCCAGAATGTCGAGCAACGCCTCTCGATGTGCGCGATCCCGTGATTGCGCTAGTCCACGCACCACCAGCTCACTGATGTAGTGGGCGTCGCCGGCTGCCCCGGTACGAATGTCAGCAGCGTCGTTCCCGAAGACATCGATAAACCGCCGCGCCGCCTGCAAGATCAATCCGTCGACCTTGTCTGGCGCGTACTGGAGCGTGAGGAGTAACTGCGGTACGGCGTGATCATACGACGGGGAGTCGATCAGCGCTGTCAGGAGTTGGGCAAATGGCTCAAGCGGATGCTCGCGAAGTTGCTGGGCCACTGCGGCAGTGGCCTTACGCACCTCGTCGTCGTCGTCGTTCATCAGACGGATGAGGCTGGCCGTTGCCAAGTCGGCATTCGAGGTACGGTCCACGCGGCCGGCGCAGACCTCCGCGGCTCCTTTGCGGACATGGGCGTCGCCAGCTAGTACTTGTTCCATTAGTTCCGGGCGACTCCATTCAAGGGCCGCGAAGGTTGCTATGGCACCGCCGGCTTCGCGGGCCTCATCGTCCGCTGAGGCCAGCATGCGCTGGATGACCGGCTCGATGACCTCGGGATTGACGTTGCCTATGTAGATCATCAGCCGTTGTACGAAGTCGGCAGCCAGGAGCCGATCGTCGGCTTCGATCAAGAACTCGAAGGCGGCCAAGACTTCTGGACGAGCGTGGCGGAGTGAGGCGGCCAACGTGTGTGCCACGCACGACCGCACGCTCAGCACCGGGTCTCTGGCCAGACTGTTGAGGAAGGGCACCACCAGCGCGGTTCGCTGTCCGTCGCTGTCGGTGACCAGCAGGTCACCGAGCGCCTCGGCTAGGTATCCACGCGCTGTGTTGATGCCGTTCATTCGCATGTCCGCAGCGCTCTGTCCGTCGGTGCCCTCGCGGATAATTGCCGGCAAACTGTCGGTCGGATCAGGTGTGTGAAGTGCGCGATCGCGAATGAGCTCGACGAGATCAAATGGCACCTCGCGGTGGTACTTCCGCAGGGCCACGCCGAGCCATCGATCGTTGTCCGCCTGCCCCAGCGAGGCAATGTGGCGGACCGCGTCAAAGACCAGTGGTGCTGTGTCATCGCGCACTTCGGCGTCTCCCAAACCCATCAGCAATGCATCCGTATAGGCCGCATTGAACTCGGCCGTCAGCTGCCGTGTCAGGCGCGCGAATCGTGCAGGGTCAGCTGCGACCTGCTCGCGGAGTACGTGAGACAGTTCGCGGGCTCCTCCAGTTAAGTCGTTCCAGTCGGTCCTGTCTGAGTCGTGCTTCGCCATAGCGCCGAGCCACTGTGCATCGGTCATCTTCTGAGCTGCATCCGAGGCAATCGGTGATCCGATGAACCCTCCCGTGATTCCGCGCGGCTTTGCGGGTGCCGATTCCTCAAACTTCCGCCGGTACTCGCCCAGTCGTCGCTGTCCCGCTGGGGTCAGGCGAGGCTCGTCAAGCGCCGACAAGAATGTGAAGGCCGCCCGGCCCGAGCTCTGACGGTGCTCGTACTCGTTGCGCAAGTCCCGGAACAGGTCCTCGAGTTGTTGGTGCACCTCGTCGCTGATGTGAGGCGCGATCGCGCGGACGAGTTCTCGCGCGACCCAGTTGGCATCTGAGATGAAGCCGCAATCGAGGCGCCGGCCTCCTTCGAGCAGGAGACTGGCCGCCCAGTCGGCGAAGTGTTCACCGGCGGCAGCCAAAGCTCGGTAGAGCAGGAACTGTGAGCTGTCATAGGGGTCAGCGACTAGCTCGTCGAGCAAGCCTCGGATGGTCGCAGGGCCGGTTTTCGCCAGCTCCTCCAGGCAGCGAACCGTCGCTGCGAGTAGAGCATCGTCAAGCTCGTGATCGGCCAGTTCGTCAACCTCATAACGTGCGCTGAAGTGGTGATCGCGGATCGGCTTGTCGTCGCGAGGCTCCATCGCAGTAGCAGCCATGACTTGACGCAGATACGGAACGATCGTCTGCACAAATGCCAGCGGCTCAGCATCGGCGGCTTCCTTCACAAGTTCGGCCGCCCCGTACTCACGCAGGCCGAGCACAGTCACCATGCCACCGTCATTGAGCGCGAGTGCGTCAACGCGCTCGATGAGCCGCGCTTGGAGCAACTCGATCGCCCAAAGTGGTTCGTGCTTCGCCAGGTCGCGTGCCGTCAGCCAGAGTTCGTGCTCGGTGGCGTCATATGCGCCATGTCGAACGGCCTCCAGTACGAGATCGAACAGTTCTCGGTTCTGATGGACATCTGCGAAGCGGGTTACCCGGCGCAACCAGTCGAAATACTCCGGCGCGTCCTTGCGGTTGCCGAGCAGAGCCGCGATCTCCGCGGGATGTTCCTTGACGGCGCTGTCCATCGTGTTCATCGCGTGCGCCCGCGTGTCGTGGTCCGAACCATCGAGCCACGTCGAAAGTTGGCTATCTTCATAGAAGCGCACAAACCACTGCGGCCGGAGCAATTGCTGCCAGAGCCGCTCCTCAAAGTTTGGGCGAGTGGCCGCAACCCGCAACATCAATGCGGCGTCGTCAGTCGTCGGTGCAGCCAGGTTCGCGACGACGGCAAGCACCGTTTCCTTGATGTGGAACCGGACGTTGCTGGCCGTTAGTACCGCCTCGGCTTCAACGCGGAATCGATCGGGCTCCCGCTCGTAGAGATGCTGCAAGATCTGGCGGACCTGGGCGCGGCGGAACAGCTCCTGCTCGTCGCGGAGTAGGAAGTCGACCAGCGACTCCGCCCGTGACACCCATTGCCGCGCGAAGGCATAGTCGAAGAATGTTTCGTGGAAGAACGCGATCCGATCGCCGTTCCGCGCGAGCAGGTGCTCCGAGACGAGCACGTTGGCGTCCTCAATCAGATCGCCGTCATCCAGAATCTCGATAGGGACGGACAGAACTTGTCGATCGCTCGCGGCGTTGGCGATCCTGCTGACCACGTCATTGAACCTGACATTCTGCCGCCGAGCGCGCGTCGCTTGCCGCTTGCGCTCCCAGAAAGACTCAAACAGGGAGCCCTTCGACTGGAAGGCCAACGCGCCACCTTGGGACGTGATCGTTTGCAGGAGTACGAGGTGCAGCGGTATCTGCAGCAGCACGCGTTGCGATGCGCTCAGTTTTGTCGGGTTCAAGCTCATATCGGCAACAGCAGCGTCGACTTCTTCGGCCGAAAGTAGGCCAACCTCCAGCTTGGTGATGTCAGAGCGAGAAGCCAGTGCTCGGATCCGGTGATCGTTGTCGATGTCGAAGTCGCGGCACGCCAAGACAACACGCATGCCAGGGACAGCCAACGCCTCGCCAATCAGATCCATGACGATGTCGAAACTCTCCGGTGTGCGACCGGAAGCAAGACTCACGGCATCGAGTTGGTCAATCAGGAGGTAGGCGTCGCGTTCGTCCGCTGCCAACGCCAGTGCGACCGCGGGAGAGGTCTCGATACCGAGCTGGCGACCCAAGTCGGCGGTCGACGCGAACGGGTCGAGCCTGTCCAGCCGTAATGCCAGGACCTCGGCTCCTGCCGACTCCAGCGAGACGACCGTCTGCTCTAGAACCGAACTCTTTCCGCCGCCAGCCGTGCCCGCGATCAGTCCGATCCGGTAGAGGCCGAGTGCCTCGATCAGCTGAGCAGCCTCCGCTCGCTCAATCGGCGGTTGCAATTGTTCACGCTGGATGGACTGGCGCCAACTGTTGGTGATTGCCAGCACCTGTTCGTGAGCGGTCTGATGCGACCCGCGGGCCAACGGCTTGATACCTTGCTCGGCGAGCAGTGCCAGCAGGTCGGTCCGGGCCAGACGTTTGCCTAGGTTGTCGAGCAGAATGTCGCCGATTGCCAGCGAGATCAGGTGACCGCTTGCGCCACCGAGGTGACACTCAGCAAGCATGCTGTTCATCCGAACGATGTCGTGCTCGTCCTGAACGGAGAACCACATTCCGCGAAGCGTGTCCCAGGCCGTCTGCGGACTGCCCAACACTTCGGACGCTGCCAGTTGGTCGAAGACGGCCGTAAGCTCGCCCGTCAGCCAGGAGTCAGTGAAAGACGCCAGGTCGGCAGACTTGCGCGCGCGTTCGGACAACTCCTGCAGTGGCCTGCAGGGCACGAGAGAGACGAAGTGGTAGCGCCGACCAGCCGCCACATGTCTCGCAGCCGCTTCGAAGACCTTCAGGTCGGCCAGGGCCTTGACGGTCCAGCTGTTGCTATTGCCATTCTGACGCTTCAACTGATGGGCTTCAGCGACGAGTCCAGCGTCGTAGGTGAACTCCGAACCTTTGCCGGCCTCGGAGTCAACGTCTTCCGCGGTCAAGGACCGTCGGTCGTCGAGGATGCAGAAGAGAGCGTGACGGATCGCCCATGCAAGCTCATACTTGTTACCGAGCTTGTCCGTCTCTCCCCCGGGCCTAGGTGGCATGTCGACCCACGCTCACTTTCAAATGGCGCAAAAACGTTAGGGCGATACTGAGCGCAGACTAGTCGAAGGGGCCGTGTCTGACACGTTCGCTTCGCCGCTGGTCGCCGACTACGCAGATGCTCTGACTCAGGTGCGGATCGCGAAGTAGCACGGGCTCCACGTTCAGACAGTTCAAAGCGACTCATCGAAACCGGCGTCTACACCCGAGCCCGCCTTCGAGTGTTACCGACAAGGGCTTACCGGCAGTTCGTCTCGCCATGTGCGATGGGGCTCAGCGTCAGAGAGATCGCACGTGGGCTTGGAGCCGCGCATAGGACTGTCATCCGATCGCTTGCACGTAACGATGCGTCGGATTCATCACTGCGCATCACTCCCGGCGAGACCTGGACAGTGCCGATGCTGGGCGGGCACTGCGATCACCATCGCGCACCACGTCGGAATAGCCTCTGACCTGGACAAATACGAAGCCAACCAGCCCCAGCATCGAGATGCTGGGGCTGGACTCTGGGGTGAGTAACGGGACTCGAACCCGCGACATCCTGGACCACAACCAGGTGCTCTACCAGCTGAGCTATACCCACCATGTGCGTTGTGCAGCAGCGTGAATCATAGCGTCCGACCCGCGTACGGGAGAAATCAGTTCTCCGCGGCGGGCTCGGCGGTCTCGGGGCGGCGGCCGGTGAGGACGCCCTGGTGCCGCTCGGCGATCTGCTTCGCGGTGGCGGTGTCCGGGCCGGGCTGCGGTACGAAGACGGCCTCGCGGTAGTAGCGGAGTTCCTCGATCGACTCCTGGATGTCGGCCAGGGCGCGGTGGTTTCCGGACTTGGCGGGGGACTGGTAATAGACCCGCGGGTACCAGCGGCGGGCCAGCTCCTTCACCGAGGAGACGTCGACATTGCGGTAGTGCACGTGCGACTCCAGCGCCGGCATGTCCCGGGCCAGGAAGGCGCGGTCGGTGCCGATCGTGTTGCCGGCCAGCGGGGCCTTGCCGGCCTCGGGGATCTGGGCGCTGACGTACTCCAGCACGCGCGCCTCGGCCTCCTCCATGGTCAGGCCGCGGTCGAGCTCCTCCAGCAGCCCGGAGTTCTGGTGCATGGCGCGTACGAAATCGCTCATCTGCTCCAGCGCCTCGTCACTTGGCTTGATCAACACGTCGACCCCGTCGCCGATCACGTTGAGTTCGGCGTCGGTGACCAGCGCGGCCACCTCGATCAGGGCGTCAGCGCTCAGGTCGAGGCCGGTCATCTCACAGTCAACCCACACCAGCATGTCATTCACCGCCCATACAATACGGATACGGTCAGGGCGCGTCCTTCGACAGGCTGAGGACATGGCGGTCCGGTGCGAATCTCGGCACCCAGCGGGCGACCCACGCGGAGCCCGCCAAGGTCACTCCGGCCAGCCCGAACGAGGCGGCGGCGAGTGGCCCGAACGCCGTGATCAGGGTGATCAGCGCGGGCCCGCCGGCATTGCCCAGGTCGGCGAACAGGCGCCAGCCGCCGAGGAACTGGGCCCGCGCGCCGGGCGGGGAGGCGTCGGCGCCGAGGGTCATCACGATCCCGGACGAGATCCCGTTGCCGAGGCCCATCAGGGCGGCCACCAGACCGATGGTCAGCGTGTCGTGGGTGAACGGCAGCAGGATGAAGCCGGTGCCGAGAATGATCATGGAGGGTACGGCGACCCAGACCCGGCCGAACCGGTCCATGATCGCGCCGCCCGGATAGAACAGCAGCATGTCGACGCCGGCCGAGATGCCGAAGATCAGACTGGTGGTGGCCGCGTCGACGCCGACCGACTCCGCCCAGAGCGGGATGATCGACTGCCGGGTCGCCCGGGCGGCGGCGATCATCAGCACCCCGGTGCCGAGCGTGGCCAGGGTGCGCCGGTGCTCGGCCAGCACCGACCAGATGCTGCGCCGTACGGTGACCGGCGCGCGGGTCCCGGCGTTCAGATCGGGCAACAGGAACGTGAGCACGGCGGCCGCGAGGCTCATCACGGCCGCGAAGCCGTACGCCGCGGCCAGACCGAAATGGGTCACCAGCAGCGCCGCCACGAACGGGCCGATGAAGGTGCCGATCCGGCTGGTGCCGCCGAGCGTGGACAGGGCCCGGGCCCGCTGGGTGATCGGGATCGCCTCGGTCAGGTAGGCCTGCCGGGCCAGGCTGAACACCGCCCCGGCCAGTCCGGCCACGAACACCGCGATCCCCAGCAGGATCAGGGATTTGGCCAGGAACGCGCCGAGCAGCGCCGCCGCATCGAGCAGGCAGGCCGCGATCAGGGCCCGCCGCTCGCCGATCCGGGCCGCCAGCGCGCCGGCAGGCAGGTCACCGACCAGTTGGCCGATGCCGATCAGGGCGACGATCAGGGCGGCGATGCCGACACTGGCCCCCAGGTCGCGCGCCGAGAGCGCGACCAAAGGCAGGATCGCCCCCGACCCGACCGAGACCAGAATGGTCGGCCCGTAGGCCGGGACCGCGATCCGCCGCCACCGAATCGTTTCATCGTTCGGTGGACTCACAGGACGGATTATCTCCCGACCGCCTCGAACGGATGACCGTGTGTTCGGCGGAGTGGGATGGCGGTGTCCCGGAGATGACTGGCGCCCCCGGCAGGACTCGAACCTGCGACCGTGTCATTAGAAGTGACGCGCTCTATCCAGCTGAGCTACGGGGGCACGAGCCCAAATCCTAGCGTGCCCGTCCGGCCTCAGATCGGCCTTACTCTGACGAGCATGGTTCGCCACCACACAAAGGACAAAGGTGATCTCGGCGTCGCGAAGGTCTTCGCCGATCTGGTGTCGAAGGGCTTCACCGTGCTCTTCCCTGCGACTGAACACGCGCCCTTCGATCTGGTCGCCTATGACGGTGGGTTCCTCCGAATCCAGGTGAAGTACCGTTCGGCCCCGGCGGGCGTGATCAGCGTTCGCTTCCGATCGATGTGGTCGGATCGGGCAGGGACGCACATCAAGGCCATCGACAAGGACGCGATCGACCTCGTGGCCGTCTACTGCCCGGAGACCGACGCGTGTTACTACCTCAGGCCGCGGGATCACCGTGAGTCGGTCAATCTCCGGATCACTCCGAGCCGGAACGGACAGCGTGCCGGAGTGCTGCCGGCCGAGCAGTTCCGCGAGATCCCGGGCTGAGGGTGAACCACCCGAGCCCGGTCTGTCTCGGCCGCGTCGGCCTACCAAGTCTGGCCGGCCGGTTCCTGGATGGTCGCGTTGATCCGGTTGAACATGTTGGTCAGGGCGACGGTCAGGATGATGGCGCTCAGCTGGCCCTCGTCGAAGTGGTCGGTGACGGCGTCCCAGACCTCGTTCGAGACGACCTCGCTGGACTTGTCGGCCTGCCGGGTCATCGACTCGGCGAGCTGCAGGGCGGCGCGCTCGGCGTCGCTGTAGAAGGGGGCCTCCCGCCAGGCGCCGACGTTTCCGACCCGGTCGTCGCCGACGCCGGACTTCTTCAGGTTGGCCACGTGCCCGTACACGCAGGCGCTGCAGCCGTTGATCTGGCTGGCCCGCAGCGCGATCAGTTCGAGCAGCTCGGGGTCGGCGCCGCCGGCGTGCGTGGCCTTGACCAGCTTCTGGATCCCTTCCATGGCGGCGGGGAAGGCGAAGGCCGGGTTCTTCATGCGTGCTTCCATGATCCTGCTCCTTGATCGAGATGAGTGACTGCTTCACTCCACTGACGGAGCCCGGATCGGGAATGTGACGGATCCGCAGAACTCAGTTCGAGTCGACCAGGAAGCGGCGGACCAAGATCAGCAGGCGGACCGTGCAGACGACGGCCGCGACCAGGCCGATGATCATGACGGCGAGTACGGCCTCCGGGGCGGTGTCCGGATAGTTCCACCAGGTCCCGCGCCGGCCCGTGAACCGTGCGTACAGGGTCGGCGCCGCCATGATCAGGACGAGCAGCGCGGTCCAGCAGGTCAGGCCGAGCGCCCGCAGCCAGGTTCGGCTCGTTCCCGGCCCCGGCCGCAGGCTGCGCCGGATCGACCGGGCGCCGACCAGGAGGACGGCCGCGGCGACGGTCAGCGCGACGTACGGGAGCACGTCGCCGACGCTAATCGGGCACCGGTCCGGTACGGATCGCTCCGTGGCAGTCAGCCGGGTACGACCGCGGTCCGATCGGGCGACCCGTAGGATTCTGACTTGTGCCGACCGTCTTTCACATCCCGGAACCGGGCTTACCGTGATCGACCCCCGCCGGCGCAACACCGCCCTGCTCGTCGCGGGCTGCTTCTTCATGGAGAACTTCGACGGCACCATCGTCACGACCAGCGCGCCGCGGATGGCGGCCGCGTTCGGGGTCGAGCCGGCGGCGGTCGGGCTGGTCTCGGCGGCCTACCTGATCACGCTGGCCGTGCTGATCCCGCTCAGCAACTGGCTCACCCGGCGGTACGGCACCCGGCCCGTCTTCCTCTCCGCGATCGTGATCTTCACCCTGGCCTCGCTCGGCTGCGCGCTGAGCCAGACCCTGCCGATGCTGGTGATCATGCGGGTGCTGCAGGGCGTCGGCGGAGCGATGATGGTGCCGGTCGGCCGGATGGCCGTGCTGAACACGGCGGACAAGTCCGACATCGTGCGGCTGGTCGCCTACATCGTCTGGCCGGCCCTGGTGGCGCCGGTGATCGCGCCGCTGGCCGGCGGCCTGATCACGACGTACGCCTCGTGGCACTGGATGTTCCTGATCAACCTGCCGCTCGGCGTGATCGCGTTCGTCGCGGCCTGGCGGCTGATCGGCTCGATCGAGGCTCCGGCGCCGCCGCCGCTGGACTGGACCGGGATGATCCTGTCCGGGGTCGGACTGGGCGGGCTGACGTACGCGGCGCACCTGATCACCGACCCGTCGCCGGGGATCTGGCCGGCCGTGATCGGCGGGATCTCGGTGATCATCATCGTGGCCGCGGTGCTGCACCTGCTGCGGGCCCGGCATCCGCTGCTCAACCTGCGGATCTGGTCGGTGCGGACGTTCCGCGCCTCGCAGGCCTCCGGGTTCGCGTTCCAGTTGGCGATGTCGTCGGTGCCGTTCCTGCTGCCGCTGCTGTTCCAGCAGGTGCTGGGCTGGTCGGCGGTGCAGTCCGGTGCGCTGGTGATCTTCGTGTTCGTCGGCAACATCGGGATCAAGCCGGCCACCACCGGGCTGATCAATGCGTTCGGCTTCCGGCCGCTGCTGGTCGTCGCGACGCTCGGGTTGGCCGGCTCGGTGATCGCCCTCGGGCTGACCACGGCCGCGACGCCGCTCCCGGTGATCGCGATCATCGCCATGATCAGCGGCGTGTTCCGATCGCTCGGGATGACCTGCTACAACACGATCGGGCTGGCCGACGTGCCACCGGAGCAGATGGGTGACGCCAACGCGCTGTCGGCCACCACCCATCAGCTCGCGGCCGGCCTGGCGATCGCGCTGGCCTCGGTGGTCTGGCAGATCGCCACGATCATTGCCGGCAGCGGGGGCGGTGCGCTCTCGTACACCTTCGCCTTCGGGGGCGTGGCCCTGTTCGCCCTGCTGGCCGCGGTCGGCGCGGTCCGGTTGCCGGCCGACGCCGGCGATGCCGTACGACAGCCCGTGGGGACCCGACCGAGGAGGAACTGAACGTGGAAACGGAAGCGGCCGACCTGGTGCTGGCCGGCGGACACGTGATCGATCCGGCGAGCGGGATGGACGGCGTGGCCGACGTCGCGCTCGGCGGCGGCAGGGTGATCGCCGTCGGGCCGGACCTGGCCGCCGGTGCCGCGCAGGTGATCGACGTCTCCGGCCTCTACGTGACGCCGGGCCTGATCGACCTGCACGTGCACGCGTTCGACGGGCACCGCAACTCGGTGCTGTCGCTGAACCCGATCATCAACACGTTCAGCAGCGGCGTGACCACGATCGTGGACGCGGGCACCTCGGGCTGGAAGGACTTCCACGAGTTCAAGTCCCAGATCATCGATCACGCCAAGATCAGGATCCTGGCCTTCGTCAACATCGTCGGCGCCGGCATGTACGGACCCTGGGAGGACGACCCGGCCGAGCTGCGACCTGGCCCGGCGGCCGCGATAGCGCGGGAGTACGCCGACGTCGTGGTGGGGATCAAGACCGCTCACTACTGGATCAAGCGGGACTTCGACGCCGAGCACCCGCCCTGGCTCGCGGTGGACCGTGCGGTCGAGGCCGGCGAACTGGCCGGCGTCCCGGTGATGACGGACTTCTTTCCCTGGAAGGAGGAACGACGCTACTCCGACTTGATCCTGCACCACCTGCGTCCCGGCGACATCCACACCCACGTGTTCGCCCAGCAGTTCCCGATCGTGGACGACCAGGGCAAGGTCCGTGATCATCTGTGGCAGGCCCGGGAGCGCGGCGTGATCTTCGACCTCGGCCACGGGTCGGCCAGCTTCTGGTTCCAGAACGCGGCGCCGGCGGTGCGGGACGGCTTCGTACCGGATTCGATCAGCACCGACCTGCACACCGGCAACGTCAACGGCCCGGTGATCGACCTGCAGACCGCGATGAACAAGATCCTCAACCTCGGGGTGCCGCTGGCCGACGTGATCTCCCGGGTCACGGTCGCGCCGGCCCGGGAGATGCACCGGCCCGAGCTGGGCACCCTGGCGCCGGGCGCCGAGGCGGACGTCGCCGTGTTCGCCCTGGATCGCGGCGACTTCGGGTACCTGGACAGCGGCAAGGTCCGGCTGGCGGGGGACCGGCGGCTGCGCTGCCGGCTCACCCTGCGGGCCGGCGAGGTGGTCTGGAACCCGGACGGACTGGGCCGGCCGACCTGGCAGGAGCAGCCGGAGTCGCGGGCCGAGATCGCGCTGGAGGCGCAGAGCGGCGACGCTCCGGCCCGCGGCTAGCCGGGCTGGCGGCGGGTCAGGAGTTGCCCTGGAACCGGCCGTCGGTAGCCTTGGCGTCGTGGCGGAGACCGTAGCGGAGAGGCGTGCCAGGATCCGGTCCGGTATTCCGAAGGAGTCGGACCCCGGTGTCCCGCCGCCCAAGCGGCTGCTGACCAACCATCTCTTCTGGATCGGCATCGCGCTGCTGTTCACGTACGTCGTGCTGCTGGTGCTGCTCTACCAACAGGTGGTGCCGGACCGCGAGGTCCCCGGCGGCCGGCTGATCGGGCTCGGCACCGAGGCGTTGCCGAAGGCGGCCTGGTACGCGGCGCTGACCGCCATCCCGCTGTCGCTGATCTTCTTCTTCGCCGACCGGTTCCGACCGCAGCGGCTCTGGATCTGGCTGCTCGTGTTCGGTTGGGGCGCCTGCGTCGCGACGTTCGTCTCGGCGAACGTGAACAGCTGGGCCGCCTCGCAGCTGAGCATCATCGGCGACGGCGACCCGGCGACCGGGGCCCGGGCGGCGATCTTCGTCGCACCGTTCGTCGAGGAGTCGACCAAGGCGACCGTGCTCTTCGGCATCGCGATCCTGATGCGCTACCGGATGGTCAGCCGGATCAGCGGCATCGTGCTCGCCGGGCTGTCCGGCGTCGGCTTCGCCTTCGTCGAGAACATCCTCTACTACGGCCGCGTCTACCGGTACGTCGCACAGACCTTCGGCCCGATCACGCCGCTGGAGGCGATGCAGTCGCTGGCGTTCCAGCGCGGTCTGCTGACCTGCTTCGGGCACCCGCTGTTCACCTCGATGGCCGGCATCGGGCTGGCGATCGCGATCCGGAACAAGAGCAAGGTGGTCCGGATCGTCGCCCCTCTCGCGGGCTTCTGTGCCGCGGCCTTCCTGCACATGGCGTTCAACACGACGGCGACTCTGGTCTCCGGCCCGACGCTGATGTTCATGTACTTCGGCGTGGCGCTGCCGCTGGTGCTGGCCATGATCATCTTCGTGGTCCGGCAGGTGTTCCGGGAGGGCCGGCTGATCCGGGAGCGGCTGACCGACTACCACCGGCTCGGCTGGCTGCTGGACGTCGAGCCGCGCTCGGCCTCGCGGCTGCGGACCCGGCTGCGCGCTCTCTGGCACGCCCTGTTCCTCGGCCCGTACGAGTTCATCGACACGGTCCGGGCCCAGCGGACGCTGACCGAGCTTGCGTACCTGCGCGACGCGATCACCCGCGGCATCATCGACGACGCCGGGCTGCGCCGGGAGAAGATCCTGCTGGCCCGGATGCAGCAGTTGCGCGGCCGGGCCGTCCTGAACCCGACCGGCCGGGCGAGCTATCCGAAGCTCTCGTTCCGGCGGAAGGCGGAGGTCGAGAACTATCCGGCGCCGAGCTACCCGGGTCCGGCCGGGATCGGCGGCTACTTCCCGGCTCCGAACGGCGCGCCAGGGTCGGTGCCGCTCGGCCAGACCGCGACGCAGTATTCCGAGGTCGACCCGAACTGGAAGCCGCCCAGCCAATAGCGGTTCAGAGGTCGACGGCTGCCGTACCGAAGGCGACGTTGAACCGGTCGCACCAGATCACCACCGAGGTCAGCCCGGTCAGGTCGGCGTCGGCCGGGATCTCGTAATTCTGGTTGCCGCGATTGGCCTTGAGCACCCCGAGCTTGACGTAGCGGCCGTCGTCGTAGGAGTCCCAGGCGCCGCCGCTGCGCTGGTCGGTGATCCAGACGTGCAGGTCCGGGCCGTCCGAGGTGTCTAGGTCGACCAGTCGGAGCACCCGCCGGCCGTCGGCCAGCTTCCTGATCACCGCTTCGCCGGAGGTGCCGTGCTCGGCGTCCTCGAAGTCGCCGCGAGCCAACTCCAGGTCGCGAGGCTTCGGCTTCGGGGTACGGGTCGGTCCGTGCGACGGTGTCGGCTCGCCGCGGGTCGGCGTGGTGCTCGGGCTCGCCGGCGAAGGGTCCGGTGCCGCGGACAGTTCTGCCTCGTCCACGGTGCTCGAGGTGAACAGTCGCCAGGGCTGGAACAGTGCGAGGCCCACCGCCAGGACGAGGACCGCGGCGGCCGCGCCGGGCACGAGAAGTCGTCGCATGATCACAGCATGGCCGTCGGTGCCAGTCCTGGCGATGCCCCGAGCCCTTACCGATTGGTGACGTTGCGGGCCCACGGCACGGCGGAGCATGAAATCTATATAATGGGTGTCTCTTCTATATTGTGAGTCTCGACAACATGAGGTTGCCATGACGTTTCCTGCGACCGGGCTCGTACCGATCCTGGCCACGCCCTTCGAACCCGACGGTGCCCTGGACCGGCTCGGGCTGCGCCGGCTGACCGAGTTCCAGATCGACGGCGGAGTGGCCGGCCTGGCCGTGTTCGGCCTGGCCAGCGAGGGATTCAGCCTCACTGCGACGGAGAAGGCGGCGATCCTGGCCGAGGTCCGTACGGTCGCCGGGCCGGGGGTCGGCGTGATCGCGGGGATCAACGCGACGAGCACGGCGACGGCGGTCGAGCAGGCACAGGCTGCGGCCGACGGCGGAGCGGACGCGCTGATGGTGCTGCCGCCGTTCCTGGCCAAGCAACCCGCCGGCCGGCTCGGCGACTTCTTCGCCACGGTCGCCGAACGGTCGGGGCTGCCGGTGATGGTGCAGGACGCCCCGGCGACGACCGGCGTGGCGATGTCGGTGCCGCTGCTGGTCGAGCTGAGCAAGCTGGCCGGCGTCGAGGCGGTCAAGATCGAGACCCAGCCGACCGCGCCCAAGGTCGGCGCCGTGGTCGACGCCGCCGGCTCGGCCTGGGCGGTCTTCGGCGGGCAGAACGCGCTGTTCGTGCTGGAGGAGTACGCCCGCGGTGGGGTGGGCACCATGCCGGCCTGCGAATTCGCCGACGCCCTCGCGGTCGTGCTGCGGGACTGGGAGCAGGGCCGCGTCGAGGACGCGCACCGCGGCTTCAACGCGCTGCTGCCGTTGATCAGGTTCGGTCTGCAGCCGGGGATCGCGCACGCCGTGCACAAGGACGTCCTGGTCCGGCGCGGGGTGATCGAGCACGACACCGTACGGGATCCGGTGCAGCCGCTCGACCCCGGCAGCCGGGCCGCCCTCGACCTGATCTGGCGGATGAACCCGCTGCCGGCCTGGACCCCATCGCGATGAAGCGGGTGCTGCTGGTCGGCGCCTCGACGCCGATCGGGCGCGCCATCACGGCCCGGTTCGGCGCCGCCGGACATCGGGTCGCGGGCGTGTCCCTCGAGCCGGCGGGCGACCCGGCCCTGGCGGCGGACCTGGTCGCCGACTGCTCCGTCGACGCGGGCGCGCGGTCGGCCGTGGCTGCCGCGGCGGAGGCGTTGGGCGGGCTCGACATCCTGGTCACCGCCGCGGCCCGGCAGCCGCGCGGACCGGTGCACCTGCTGTCCGACGAGGACTGGCAGCGGGCCTTCACGGGCAGCGTCGACACCGTGTTCCGGACGGCTCGGGCCGCCCTGCCGCTACTCCGGCCGGGCAGCGCGATCGTGGCCGTCTCCTCGGTGAATGCGACCCGGCCGGCGCCGCGGGTGAGCGCGTACGCGGCCGCGAAGGGCGCCGTCGAGGCCCTGGTCCGGGCCATGGCCGTCGACTACGCGAGCAGCGGCCTCCGGGTCAACGGCGTCCGGCCCGGCATCGTCCCACGCCCCGGCGCGCCGTCGCGGCCGGGCCTGGAGGTCGGCTATCCACTCGGCCGGGTGATCCGGCCGGAGGAGGTCGCCGCCGCGGTGCACTTCCTCGCCTCGGACGAGGCCGGCGCGATCACCGGCGTGATCCTGCCGGTCGACGGCGGCCTCTCGATCGCCTCCGCCTCGACCGCCGCCCGCCCCGACCTCGCCGCCCTGGCCGCCGACCCCTTGATCGGCGACTGAGCCCGCCGGGTCCGACCAACACGATCCGCGACCGTTCCTCTCATCCGCGACTGTTCCAACGGTCGCGGATGCGTGCAACGGTCGCGGCTGCGTCGACGGGCGGGGCGGTCGATGGGCGCGGAGGGGCCGAGGTCGGTGGCGGCCTGGCAGATCAGACGCGGGCGGCGCCGAGGCTGACGCTGTTGTAGCCGAGGGCGGTGGAGATCTGGTCGGCGTGCTCGATCACCAGAGTGCCCAGTTCGTCCTGGCGGCGGCCGAGGTCGATCGCGGACAGCGGGCCGGAGACGGAGATGGCGGCGACCACCCGGCTGGTCTGGTCGCGGATCGGGGCGGCGACGCAGGCCCGGCCGAACGCCAGTTCCTCGATCTCGGTGGCGTAGCCGCGAGACCGTACCTCCTCCAACGCCTTGAGCAGGTCGGCCGAGCGGGTCAGCGTCTTCGGGGTGAAGCCGGGCAGGGTCTTGCCGACCAGCTCGATCACCTCGTCCGGGTCGGAGTCGGAGAGCAGCGCCTTGCCGAGGCCGGTCGCGTGCAGCGGGCCGCCGCGGCCGACCATGGTGAAGTTGCGCGGCGCCTGCCGGCCCTCGAAGTGGCACAGGTAGAACAGGCGGTCGTCGAGCCGCTCTGCGACGTTGGTGCCGAGGCCGAGCTCGGCGGCGAGGTTCTGCGCCACCTGGCGGGACTGCCGGAAGACGGCGGACTGGTTCAGTGCCAGCGAGGACAGGCTGATCGTCCGCCGCCCGATCCGGTAGAGGCCGGACCGCGCGTCGTGAGCCAGGAAGCCGAGCGCCTCCAGCGCGCCGACCAGCCGGGATACGGTGGACTGCCCGAGCCCGGTCAGCTGGACGAGCTCGGACACCCGGCGCTCCGGATGCTCCTCGGTGAACGCGTCGAGCAACGACAGCGCCCGCTCGATGCTCTGGGTGCCGCCCGGCTCCTTGCCCGCCGCCCGAACCATCCGTCCTCCTTGGGTCCTGGTTTCCGGACCACTGTAATGACAGCGCCCGGCAACGTTTTCGGATCAGCGCGCCGCGGACCGGATCGCGTCCTCGTCGACGGTCACGCCGAGCCCCGGTCCGGTCGGCAGCCGGTAGTGGTCCGGGCCCGCCTCGAGCGGCGTGGTCAGCAGCTGGTTGGCCGCCTCGACGGTGGCCGGCCCGTATTCGAAGTACGGCGCGTGCTGGGCCGTGGCGGCGACGTGCAGGCCGGCCACCAGGGCCAGCCCGAGGGCGGCCGAGTGGTGCGGCAGGATCGGCCGGTACGCCGCGTTGACCAGCTCGGCGATCGCAGCGCCCTCGGTGATCCCGGTCCGGCCGATGTCCGGCTGGTAGTAGTCCAGCGCGTCGATCCGGAGCCACTGCGCGACCTCGGTCCGGTGCCGGAACGCCTCACCGCCGGCGATCGGCAGGTCGGCCCGGGCGGCCAGCTCCGCGTAGCCTGCCGCGTGCTCGGCGGGTAGTGCCGATTCGAGGAACCAGGCGCCGCGGGCCCCGAGCTCCCGGGCCAGCCGGAGCGCGTCGGCGCCGTCGTACACGCAGTGGCTGTCGACGGCGATCTTCACGTCGGGCAGGACTGCGCGCCCGGCCGCGGCGGCGACGTCGAAGCTGCGCAGGTCGGCGTCGACGCCGTTGCCGAGGTGCAGCTTGAAGCGGCTCGCGCCGACCTCGATCAGGCCGACGACGGTCTCGCCGCGGGCCTCGTCGGTGGCGCCGCCGACGCTGGTCACGTAGCTCGGCAGTTCTCTGCGGTACGCACCGCCGAGCAGGGTCGCCACGGAGAGGCCGGTGGCGATGCCGAGCAGGTCCCAGAGGGCGATGTCGACGGCGGCCAGTGCGTCGGCCTGATGTCCGACCAGGTGGCCGCGCTCCCGCATCAGCTCGCCGAGCCGGAACCGGAGCGGCTTCACCTCCGCCGCGTCCGCGCCGATCAGCGCGGGCGCCAGCAGGTCGGTGACGATCGCGGCCGGGACCCGGGGCGCCGCCGGTGCCAGCGCCTCGCCCCAGCCGACGTGGCCGGAGCGGGTCTCGAGCCGGACGAAGAGGGTCTCCCGGCCGGACGGATAGATGGTCGGCCGGTTCCGCCCGACGTGATAGCGAGCCCCCTCCGGATCCGGCCGGCCGTCGCCGGTCAGGGTGAGCGGGAACGCCTCCACCCGTTCGATGATCAACTCCGGCCGGCCCGGCGCCGGTTCGGTCAGCCGGCGCTCGGCCAACTCCGGATGATCATCATCGGACACCATGCCGTGGTTGATCATGTGTTGGCTCATGATTTCACCGCTCCCGCGATCCCTTCGACGAACGTGCGTTGCAAGAACAGGAAGACCGTGACGATCGGCACCAGGCTGATGCAGGCGGCTGCCGCGAGCCCGGTCCAGTCGGCCGTGTACTGACCGAAGAAGCTGTACATGCCCACGCCCAGGGTACGCAGCTCGGGCCGCCCCAGCGTGAACACCAACGGCACCATGAACGCGTTCCAGGCGCCGATGAACGAGAACAGGGTGACGGTGCCGATGATCGGCTTGGCCAGCGGCAGCATCACCGTGGCGAAGGTACGCAGGAAGCCGGCACCGTCGATCTTGGCCGCGTCCTCCAACTCCTGCGGCAGCTGCGCGAAATAGCCCATGAACAAGAGGATCTGGATCACATGCGCCGGTCCGGCGGCGGCCAGGACGGCGCCGATCAGGCCGTTGTTGAGGCCGAGCGCGTCGACCAGCTTGAAGACCGGGATGATCGTGTAGCCGTGCGGGATGAACATGGTCGCGATCAGGACACCGATGATGATCTTCTTGCCCGGCATCCGGCCGCGGCCGAGGGCGTACCCGGCGGTGGCCGAGACCAGCACGATGATCACCACCACGGTGACCGAGAAGACCACCGTGTTCGCCGTGTAGGCGCCGAAGTTGGCGGTCTGCCAGGCCCGGCTGAAGTTGTCCAGGGTTGGTTGCTCGGGGAGGACCGAGAGCCCGCCGAGCAGCATCTCGGACTGGGACTTGAACGCGCTGGAGAGCACCCAGACGAACGGGTAGATCCAGACCAGGCAGAACGGCAGCAGGAACAGGTGCCAGAGCTTGGCCCGGTGCCGGAACCACAGCGAGAGGCGAGAGCCACTCCGGTTCGGGCCGCCAGGCGCTACGGGCGGCGCAGCAAGATCACGATCGGCCACGGCTGTCATGCGACCCCCTTGGTGTAGCGGCGCCGGAGCAGGGGTGCCTGGATCAGGGTCAGGATCAAGGTGAACATCCCGAACACGACGCCGGCGGCGCAGGCGAACCCGTACCGCGGTGCGGCCATCTCCGGATCGAACGCGTACCGGTAGATGTAGGTCGCCACGACGTCGGTCGCGTAGTTCGGCCCGGCTTTCGTGGTCGCCTGGATCAGGTCGAACGGGTTCATGCTGGACTGGAAGGTGAGCAGCAGGATGACGATGGCGATCGGCACCAGCATCGGCACCGTGATGTTGGTCAGCACCTGGCGCGCCCCGGCACCGTCCACCTTGGCCGCCTCGTAGATCTCGGCCGGGATCGTCTGCAGCGCGGCCAGCCAGTAGATCAGCGTGATCCCGAAGCCCTTCCACAGGTCGATGATCAACACCGTCGGCAGGGCGGTGCCCTCGGAGCCGAGGAAGTTGATCGGCTCCTTGATCAGCCCGCTCGCCCGCAACACCTCGTTGACGAAGCCGCCGGAGGGATCGAGCATCACCGCGAACACGATGCCGACCACCGCGGTCGTCGTGACCACCGGCAGGAACAGGAAGAGCCGATACAGGTTGCGGCCGCGCAGCCGCGGGTTGTTCAGGATGATCGCCATGATCAACGTCAGCGGCATCTGCACGAAGATCGCGACCAGCGAGAAGATGAACGAGTTCTTGAAGGCGTTCCAGAACCGCGGGCTGGTCAGCACCTCGGTGTAGTTCTGGACGCCGAGGAAGTCCTCCGCCGGGCCGAGCCCGTCCCAGTCGAAGAAGGAGTAGTACCAGCTCGCGATCATCGGCCACACGGTGAACAGGACGAACAGCACCAGCATCGGCACCAGGAACAGGTAGTGCCAACGATGCTCGACCATGCGCCGGCCAAGACTCTTCTGCCGGGTCCGCCGGGCGGCGGTGGGCTCAGTGATCATGGACGGGGTACCGGTCACGCGGGCGTCCAGTCCTTGAGCGGGTCGTAGTCGGCGTAGACCAGGTCGTCCCGGGACACCTCGACCCCTTCACCGGTGAGCTTCTTGATCTCCGCGTCCAGGAACGCGTCGAGGTTCTTGTTCAGGACGGCCGTCTTCGGTGCGAAGTCCTCGTTGCGGGTGATCGACTGCAGCGACGAATCGGTGTGCGCCAGGTCGGGCTTGGCGCTCTTGGCCGCGAGCAGCTTCTGCACACCCGGGCTGCCGTCGGTGGACGGGCCGGGCGCGTGCCGGATGCTGGCGTCGAACGCCTCGATGATGCCCTTCTCCTGCTCGGAGAGGTCGGTCGCCTCGCGCCAGGCCGACTCCATCGCCGTGAACGTACGGAACTTCGCGAAGTAGGCCCGCTGGAACTCCTCCGACACGAGGAAGTCCATCAGCTTCCAGGCCTCCTCCGGATGCTTCGACTCCGCCGACATCGACCACAGCGGAGCGAACGCGGACGACTGGCCGTAGTAGCCCTTGCGGCCGGAGTCGGGGACCGGCACCGTGCTGACCCCGAAATCAAGATCGGGATTGAGCTTCGCGATCTCGTTCACGTGCCAGCCGCCGCCGATGTAGAACGCGATCTTGCCCTTGGCGAACTCGGTGAAGACGCGGGCGCCGTCCCAGCTCTCCCAGCCGGGCTGGTAGATCTTGTCGGCCTGCAGCTTGCGGACGAACTCGACCGCGTCGACCAGCGAGGGGTCGTCGAAGGCGGTCTTGCCGGTGCGGTAGTCGATCCCGAGCCCGCCGATGCTGGACGGCCCGGCCTGCGCCTGCAGCGCGTTGATGTCGGCCGGCTTGGCGCCGGACAACGCCGCGCCGAAGAACGTTCCGGATCCCTTGCTGGTCAGGGATCTGGCGTACGTCTCGTACTCGCCGACGGTCTTCGGCGGCTCGGCGAACCCGCCCTCGGAGAGCAGGGTCTTGTTGTAGACCAGGAAGCCGCCGGCGGACCACTGGCCGGAGACCAGCGGCAGGGACAGCAGCTTGCCGTCCCGGTGCAGCCCCGAGGTTCGCGGATCGAGCGCCCCGGCCGGGAACCGGGCGGCAAGATCACTGGTTCCGGCCTGCTCGTCCAGAGCGGCGACCCAGCCGCGGCTGGAGATCCGGTTCAACGCCTCGGCGCCCTGGCAGCGGAACACATCCGGCGGGTTGCCCTGCTGGAACATCAACTCGATCGCGTTGAGCTGCTGGTCGGTCGGGTTCTCGATGATCTTGACGTTGATCCCGGTCTTCTTGGTGAACGCGGCGAACTGTTCGGCGTAGAACTGCGAAGCGCCCGACGGGTCCGGCACGATCGCGACGGTCAGCGTGACGGTGCCGCTGCTGGACGTACTGCTCGAGCCGGAGCCGAACAGGGTGCACGACGTGGTCGCCGCGGTGGCGCCGAGGGCCGCGCCGGCGCCGAGGCCGCGCAACAGGCCACGGCGAGTGAGGGTGGAGCCGGTCACGAACCTGCCTCCTTGCAGAAGTCTGAATTGAAGAACCGTATAGTGAATCTTAGACCCACAAGTCGGCGTTCGTCACTCGACTTGGAGGAACCGAACGGCCGAGACGCGGTGATAGCCCGGGTTGCGGACCTCGAGCGTGACCGCTCCCGCGGTGCCCGCCGCGAACCGGTAGCGGCCGATCGGGAACCAGCTCTTCGGCTGCTTGCGCTGATCGACCACGACCTCCGTGGTCCCCTCGGCATGGCTGACCCGATAGACCGCGGCCGTCGTCGTCTCGATGTTCGACGGGTACCAGACGGCGACGTCGTACTCGGCGTCGGCGGGCAGGTCGGGCGTCCAACGGGCGGTGCCGCCGAGCACTTTCTCGGCGCTGTAGCGAGACCGGATCTGGTTCCAGCCGGCGAGCGAACTGGGCAGCCATTCGCCCGTCTCGCGGTAGGCCGGATAGGGGGTCTCGTTGTGCACGATGACGCCGGCGTCGGCGATCTTGACCCGGGTGATCGTCGTGTGGACGTCGTCGAGCCGGACCCGGAACTGGAAGGTGCCACCCGCCATCGCATCCGACGGGGAGTGCGAGACGAAGGTGTGGGCGGCCTCCGCCTTCGGCGGCAGTTGGACCGTCACCGCGCTGTTCTCGATCGCCCAGCCCGGCTGTCCGCCCAGGGTGAGCCGGCCGGTCGTCGCGACCGGGCCCGCGTTGTAGAACCGGGCCGTCAGCCGGACGCTGTCGCCGGGTTTCGCCATCACCTCGGGCTCGGCGCGGAGGCTGATCACGCCGCGGCCGTCCCGGACCGCCACGGTTGCCGGACGGAGCGTGAGGTCACCGCCGGACCAGGCGATCCGACCGGTCAGGGTGACGTCGTCGAAGGGGGCGGTCGACGCGGCGGTGACGCGGAAGCCGGCCTCGGCCGTGCCGTGGCCGGGCACTGTGGTCGGTGCGTCGCCGGGCGTGCTGGTCCAGCCGTCCGGCACCGTCAGGGCGTACGTCAGCCCGGCCAGCGGGGCCGAGCCGGCGTTGCGGAGCCGCAGCACGACGTCGAACGTGCCGCCCGCCACCGTGCTGGCCGGCGCCTCGACCTCGCCGGACGCGGGTTCGCCGGCGGGGGTGATCATGGTGACCGCCGGAGGCAGCCGGAGTGTGACCGGGTCGGTGGTCAGGTCCGCGTTGACCAACCGGTACGTGAACGAGGCGGCCGGGTCGTCGACGCCGACGGTCCACTCGTACGGGAACGGCTTGGCCGGCGCCTCCTGCTCGGGCCCATCGCCGACCCGGTAGCGCAACGTGGTCGGCGTCTCGGTGTCGAACTGGACGTAGGCGTCGTAGCCGGACAGGTCCGGCCGGACCAGCAGCTGGCCGCGGGCCAGGCCGAAGTCCGAGCCCGGGTCGGTGTCCTCGCTGTGGCTGCTGCCTTCCTCGTGATCTTGGTGGCTGGGCCTGGGTGGCCGGTGGCCCGGCACCGTGAGCCTGCGGAAGATCAACGCCGCCTGGCCCTTCCGGGGAACCGTCACGGTGACCGTCGTCCGCCCGGGCTCCAGCCGGAGCTTCTTCGTCGTCCCGTTGCCGTGCTGGACGACCTCGATCCCGTCCGGCGCCTCGACCTTGATCAACTCCGTGCCGACATCGACGGTCACCTGCTGCGCCGCGGTCGAGGAATTGGTCAGGCTGACGTACAGGGAATCGTTGCCGACACCGGTCAGCCAGTTGATCAGCGGGTTGTCGATCTCGATCAAACCCTTGGGCAGATAGGGCCAGACGCCCTCCTCGCCGTGGAAGGTGCCGGGCCGGTGTCCGTACACGCTGAACTTGAAGTAGACGAAGTTCGCCTCGAAGGCGCCGGGGAAGGCGACCTTTCCGCCGGACCGGACGAAGTGCTCGCTGAACAGGTGATCCATCGCCAGGCCGAGTTGGGCGGGTGCGTGGTGGAAGTAGATCCCGGACAGTCCCGGCGGCCCTGTCACCGCGAACTCCGGCTTCAGCGTCGAGGCCAGGAACTGCCGGTTGTAGTAGCCGGGATAGGTGGTGAACCGGCCCACCACGAGGTTGTCGGCGATGTCGGCCAGAAGATCGTCATCGACGTAATGGGCCAACCGGAGCAGGAACGGCGCCCAGCACGGGTTGAGCACGAAACCGCCGCCAGGATTCGGATTCGTCTCGCTGAACACCTTGAACGTGGACAGTTGCTCGAAGGTCAGCCCGGAGGTCGAGACCGTCCAGGCCGGCACCTGCTCCGGCTCCGGCACGCCACCCGGATAGTCGGGCAGGGCGCCGTCCGGCCAGTCGAACTGGCTGTCGATCACATGACCCTGCGGCACGGTGATCATTCCGTCCGGCACCACCCGTACCTCGGTCTGGGTGACGAACCGCTTCGCCTCCCGGTACGCGCCGGCCAGGAACCGCTCGTCGCCGGTCGCCTCGAACAAGATCAACAAGTCGGCCCAGTAGCGGCAGTAGTTGTAGCCGAAGCCGACCTCGGAACCGACCGCCGTGTAGGGGGTGTCGATCTCGTCGGCGATGTAGCGCTCCGCCAGCAACCGGGCCGCCTCGAGGTAGGAGTCGTCGCCGGTCAGCTGGGCTGCTGCCAGGGCGACCGAGAACGGGTGCCGGGCCTGGCCGACGACTCCGCTGACCGCGAGTTGCCGACCGGTTCGGCGCAGCCCGGCGTTGCGGCGCAGGGTCAACGCGTCGAGCCCGTTCAGCGTGACCGTGTCACCGGGGATCTGGCCGACGCGATATTGCGTGAGGTCGCCGTAGACCGCCTTGCCCTTGATCGGCGTGTAGCCGATGCCCTTGCGGGACAGCTGGTACTCGAGCAGGGGCCGGGCGCGGCGTTGGTAGAGGTCGTCATCCCCGTGGTGGGTCAGGTAGTGCGCGCCGAGCAGGACGCCGGCGACGGAGGTACGGACGCACTGGTCGTTCTCCACGTCGATGAAGCCCTTGGCCCGGTTCCACCAGCCGGAGAAGGAGGGCACGAACTCGTCGGCGTCGTCGCCGTCGGGCTCGATCCCGATCAGGTCGGTGATGTTGTGCACGGTGTCGGTCAGCGAGGTGTCGTAGACGTTCTGGCGGTACGGCCGGTAGTCGTACTCGGTCCGCAGCAGGTGGTCGTAGGCCTGGTAGAGCGAGCCCGGCCGCGCGATCACACCGAACGAGAAGCCGCGTCGCTGGCCGGCCTTGAGCGGGGTCAGCTCGCCGACGTGCGGCGCGTACGCGACCGGGGTCAGGGCTCCGTCGTCGTTGCGCAGGCTCATCCCGTACGGCTGCCGGTGCGGGCCGAGCTGGCGCTCGTGCTGGAAGGCCATCACGTCGCCGGGGATGAAGACGCCGTAGCTCACGTCACGGTCGGCGATCCGGCGCTGCAACAGTGCGGCCGGTGTGAACAACTCCCAGGCGGACAGCGCGTTGGGTGTCTCGTAGACGACCTTGGCGTGTTGCAGCGCACCGCAGAGGACCTCGTCGACGTGATCATGGTCCGTCGTGTCGAACGACTGGTAGCCGACCAGGTAGTGATCATCGCGACCCGCGGTCAGGACGTGATCCAGCGTCGGCAGTTCATGATCGAGATTCCAGCGGACCACCAGGTCGTAGCGATCGGGCCGGGCGGCCCGCAGCTCGACGACGGTCGGGCTGAGCTTGCGTACGGAGTCGAAGGCGACCCAGTGCGTTGTCAGCGGTCCGTAGTAATAGGCCGGCCCGCCGGGGAACTCGCCGGTGAAGACCACCCACTGCTCGTCGAACCGGTGCTCGGGATCGGTCAGCGTGACCCAGCCGTTCGGGGTCGCGACCGCGAGGTCCCGGACGACGGTCCGCAGGCGGCCCTCCCCGGGAGCGTCCCAGGAGGCTTCGTGGAAGGTGATTCGGTAAGCCTGGTTGGAGATCCGGGCGACTTCACGGAACTCGAGATTCGGCTTCGCGAGCCGTCGGAGTGCGTCCGGCAGCGGCGCCTGGGCCGGCCCGGCCGGCGGCTCGGCAGCCGCGGTGGAGGCCCCGAGGACGGGTGGCAGAACGGCTCCGGTGAGCAACAGTCCGACGGCACTGCGTCGACTGAGTTTGATAGGACTAATCCGCATATTCGACGCTGAATCCATGATATGGATGGTAAGCGCGTGATCTTAGTGTCGACAAGGCTCGTATCGGCTGGTGATCGGCGGTTGTCCACAGCGGCGGCCCACCGAATTCGCTCATCCACAGATTTCTTTCGGCCTGAACGATCCGCCGTGTTCCGCGCAGGCTCCTGGGCGAGAAGTCCGAACGGACCGAGCAGAGGAGAACGCAGATGGAGACCTACGTCAGCATGACCGGCTGGGTGGGCAGCGCCGTGGAGTACCGCTGCCTGACCTCCGCCGACCGCAGTTACACGACGCATCACGCGTCGTTCCGGCTGGCCGCGACGCCGCGGATCCGGCGGGGCGGGGCCTGGACCGACGGCGAGACCAACTGGATCACCGTGGTCTGCTTCCGCGGCCTGGCCCAGAACGTCGGGTCCAGCGTCAGCAAGGGCGACCCGGTGACCGTGTGGGGCAAGCTGCGCCGGGAGACCTGGGAGCGCGACGGCGAGACGAACGAGCGGACCGTGATCGAGGCCGTGGTGGTCGGGCACGACCTGAACCGGGGCACCAGCATGTTCAAGAAGAACGAACGTCCGCAGCCGTACGAGGACCAGGACATGGGCGACCTGATCGAGAAGGTGGAGACGCCGGAGAGCCCGGAACAGGAGGATCTCGCCGCGGCGGCGCGGGAGGACCGACTCGCCCTGGCCTAGGAAGGAGCGGGTGCGGAGGGGGCCGCGCGCGCCGCATCGCCGCGGCCCCCGCCTCCGCGACTGCACGATCTGACGGCCGGGGCACTCGCTGGCATACTTGGCGGTTGCACCTCAAGTCCCGATTTGTGAAGGCATGCGCTGATTCCATGGCTGAGTACGTCTACTCGTTGCACAACGTTCGCAAGGCCCTCGGTGACAAGGTCATCCTGGACAACGTCACGCTCGATTTCCTGCCCGGCGCCAAGATCGGCGTCGTCGGGCCCAACGGCACCGGCAAGTCGACCCTGCTCAAGCTGATGGCGGGGATCGAGCACGCCAACAACGGCGAGGCCCGGCTGGCCAAGGACGCCACGGTCGGCATCCTGCTGCAGGAGCCGCCGCTGACCGAGGACAAGACCGTCCTGGAGAACATCGAGGAAGCGGTCGCGGAGACCAAGGCCCTCGTGGTCCGGTACAACGAGGTGGCCGAGGCGATGGCCGATCCGGACGCCGATTACGACGCGCTGCTGGCCGAGATGGGTGAGCTGCAGACCGAGCTGGACCGGCGCGACGCCTGGGAGCTGGACTCCCAGCTGGAGCAGGCGATGGACGCGCTGCGCTGCCCGCCCGGCGACGCCGACGTCAGCGTGCTGTCCGGAGGGGAGCGGCGCCGGGTCGCGCTCTGCAAGCTGCTCCTCCAGCAGCCGGACCTGTTGCTGCTGGACGAGCCGACCAACCACCTGGACGCCGAGTCGGTGCACTGGCTGGAGGGGCACCTGAAGACGTACCCGGGGGCGGTGCTGGCCGTCACCCACGATCGGTACTTCCTGGACAACGTGGCCGAGTGGATCCTCGAGATCGACCGCGGCAAGACGCACCCGTACCAGGGCAACTACTCGACCTACCTGGACACCAAGCGGTCCCGGCTGCAGCTGGAGGGCCGCAAGGACGCCAAGCGGGCCAAGATCCTGGAGCGGGAGCTGGAGTGGGTCCGGTCCAACCCGAAGGCACGGCAGGCCAAGAACCGGGCCCGGCTGGCCCGCTACGAGGAGCTCGCGGCCGAGGCGGAGCGGACCCGGAAGCTCGACTTCGAGGAGATCAACATCCCGCCGGGCCCGCGGCTCGGCAACCAGGTGCTCGAGGTCGACAAGCTGGTCAAGGGCTACGGCGACCGGCAGCTGTTCGACGGCCTGTCGTTCTCGCTGCCGCGGGCGGGCATCGTCGGCGTGGTCGGGCCGAACGGTGTCGGCAAGTCGACCCTGTTCCGGATGATCGTCGGGGAGGAGCAGCCGGACGGCGGCTCGCTCCGGCTCGGCGAGACGGTCAAGGTGTCCTACGTCGACCAGGGCCGCGGCGGCATCGACCCGAAGAAGAACGTCTGGGAGGTGGTCTCCGACGGGCTCGACCACATCAAGGTGGCCAGCTTCGAGATGCCGTCCCGGGCCTACGTGGCCTCGTTCGGCTTCAAGGGCCCGGACCAGCAGAAGCCGGCCGGCGTGCTGTCCGGCGGTGAACGGAACCGGCTCAACCTGGCCCTGACGCTCAAGATCGGCGGCAACCTGCTGCTGCTCGACGAGCCGACCAACGACCTCGACGTGGAGACGCTGCAGTCGCTGGAGGACGCGCTGCTCGAGTTCCCGGGCTGTGCCGTGGTGATCTCCCACGACCGGTGGTTCCTGGACCGGGTGGCGACCCACATCCTGGCCTGGGAGGGCACCGAGGAGGAAGAGGCTTCCTGGTTCTGGTTCGAAGGCAACTTCGCCGACTACGAGGCCAACAAGATCGAGCGGCTCGGTGCCGAGGCGGCCCGGCCGCACCGGACCACCCACCGCCGGCTGACCCGGTCCTGAGCGGACGTCGATCATGGCCGGCGACCGGGAGAAGGAGCTGCCCTCGGCCGAGCATCAGGCGCCGCCGGGGGTGGACGACCGCACCGTCGAGGCGGTCGGCAAGATCACCGAGGCCCTGGAGACCTGCGAACGTGCCCGGGGCCACCTGTACGCGTTCCATCAGCTGACCGGCTCGGCCGACATCAAGCTCGGCGAGGCGCTGACCTCGTTGCGCGAGGCCGGGCACACCGAGCTCGCCGACCGGATCGAGACCGAACTGCTCGGCCGCAACGTGCTGCCCGGGCGCTGGACATTCCAGATCGTCGAGGAGTACGACGACGACTACTGGTCCCTGTTCCGCGCCCTCGAACGCGAGGCCCGCGACCAGCTCGTCGGCGGCCGCCGGCACGTGTTCGAGGCCCGGATGAAGCAGGACGAGCGGACCATCGGCCGGTCCGGCCACGAGGCGACCCCCGACGACCTGGGCCACAACGCTCCCTGAGCCTGCCGCCACAACGCTCCATGAGCTTTGTGGCCAACAACGTTCCCTGAGCTTGTCGAAGGGCAAGGCCAGGTTCGGTCCGGCCCATCGACAGGCTCAGGGCGCGAAAGGTTCAGTCGAACATGATCACTTGGCGGATGGCGTGTCCGTCGGCGAGCTCGTCCAGCGCGCCGTTGATCTCGCCGAGGGTGATCCGTGACGAGATCAGTGCCTCGACCGGGAGCCGGCCGTCCCGCCAGAGCTGGGCGTAGCGCGGGATGTCGCGGGAGGGTACGGCCGAGCCGAGGTAGCTGCCGGTGATCGTCCGTGCCTCGGCGGTCAGGCCGAGGGGTGAGATCGTGGCCTGGGCCGTCGGCGCGGGCAGGCCGACGGTCACGGTCGTCCCGCCGACCGCGGTCAGCGCTACGGCGGTCTCGAAGGCACGGGCGTTGCCGGCCGCCTCGATCACCACCGGGGCCTTGAGCCCGGCGGCCAGCGCCTCGTCCGGCCGGTAGACCGCGTCGGCGCCGAGGCCGGTCGCGTACGCCAGCTTCTCCGGTACGGCATCGACGCCGATCACCCGGCCCAGTCCCAGCGAGCGCGCGGTGATCAGGGCGGCCATGCCGACCCCGCCGAGCCCGACCACGACCACCGTGTCACCGGCGGAGGGATGCCCGGCGTTGATCACCGCGCCGCCGCCGGTCAGCATCGCGCAGCCGAGCACGGCCGCGACGTCCGGCGGCACGTCGTCCTCGACCGGCACCATCGACCGCCGGTTGATCACCGCCAGCGTCGCGAAGCCGGAGACGCCGAGATGGTGGTGCACCGGCCCGTCAGGGCCGCGCAGCCGCCGTTCACCGCCGAGCAACGTGCCGTCGTTGTTCGCGGCGGAACCGACCGAACAGGGCAGCCGGCCGTCGGTGCCGCAGCCGGCGCAGTCGCCGCAGCGGGGCAGGAAGGCCATCACCACGCGCTGCCCGGGGTCAAGATCATCGACGCCCGGCCCGGTCTCGACGACCCGCCCGGCCGCCTCGTGGCCGAGCAGCATCGGCGTCGGCCGCGGCCGGTTGCCGTCGACGACCGACAGGTCCGAGTGGCACAGGCCGGCAGCCTCGATCCGGACCAGCACCTCACCCGGTCCGGGCGGGTCCAGTTCCAGGTCGATGATCTTGAGCGGTTGACTCTCGCGGTATGGCCGCTTGGCGCCGATCCGGTCCAGCACGGCACCCTGGATGATCATGATCTTCTCCGAACGTCGTCGTTGCGGGGTTCCGGCGAACCGATCACCGGCAGACTGCGCCGGACGGCCGGGCCGACCGACGGGGGAGCCGGCGGGCGGGCGGCCGGACGTGGCGCTCCGGCCAACAGTTCGGCCAGCGTGATCGCCGGCTTGTCGGCAAGCTCGGCGAGCTGGGTCCGGCAGGAGAACCCGTCGGCCAGCACCAGCGCCTCCGGGTGCGCGGCCACGGCCGGCAGCAGGTCGTGCTCGGCGACCGCGACGGACACCTCGTAGTGGCCCTTCTCGACGCCGAAGTTGCCGGCCAGGCCGCAGCAGCCGCCGACCGTGGTCACGGTCGCGCCGGTCGAGGCGAGCAGCGCCGCGTCGGTCTGCCAGCCGATGATCGAGGCGTGGTGGCAGTGCGGCTGGACGACGAGCTCCGTACCGGTCAGGTCGGGCGGGTTCCAGTCCTCGGTCCGGTCCAGCAGTTCGGCGAGGGTGAGCACGCCGGCGGCGACCTCGGGCACCCGCGGATCGTCCGGCAGCAGTTCGGCGGCGTCGCTCCGCCAGACGGCCAGGCAGGAGGGCTCGACGCCGACCACCGGCACGCCGGCGGCGATCTCGGGATGCAGCACGTCCAGCGCCTGCCGCAGCTGCCGCCGGGCGCCGTCCAACTGACCGGTGCTGATCCAGGTCAGGCCGCAGCAGGCGTTCCGCTCCAGCAGCCGCGGCGCGTACCCGGCGTCCTTGAGCACCTCGACCACGGCGGTCGCCCCGTCGCCGGTGAAACAGTCGGAGAACGAGTCGACCCAGACGATCACCGGCCGGCCGGCGCCACCGGTCCGGCTGCGGACCCGTTTCCGGGCGGGCCGACCGGCGAATCGCGGCAACTGGCGGCGTTGATCGACGCCGGCGCTCCACTTGATCATGGACCGGATGCCGGGCAGTCCCATCGCGGTGTTGATCACCCGGGCCAGCGCACCCAGCCGGGTGATCAGCCGGCCCCAGCGGGGCAGCCAGCCGAGCGTGTAGTGGCTGCGCGGCCGGAGCCGACCGCGATAGCTGTGGTCGAGCACCTGCGCCTTGTAGGTCGCCATGTCGATCCCGGTCGGGCAGTCCCGCGCACAGCCCTTGCAGGAAAGGCAGAGATCGAGCGCCTCGTGTACCTCGGGGGAGCGCCAGCCCTGATCGACCAGGCTGCCGTTGATCATCTCCTGCAGCACCCGGGCCCGGCCACGGGTGGAGTCCTTCTCGTTCCGGGTCGCCTGGTAGGACGGGCACATCACGCCCAGTCCCGGGGTGCCGTTGGCCAGGCATTTCCCGACCCCGGTGCAATGGTGGACGGCCTCGGCGAAGTGATCGACCCGGCCGACGATCGCCGCGCTCCGGACGTCCGCGTCGACCGGGCGCGGATCGACCAGGACGCCGGGATTGAGCCGGTCGTCCGGGTCGAAGATCGACTTCACCCTCCCGAACAGGTCGATCGCCGCTGCCGAATACATGGCGGGCAGCAGCGCCGACCGGGCCCGGCCGTCGCCGTGCTCGCCGGACATCGAGCCGCCGTAGCCGGCCACCAGCTCGGCCGCCGCCTCGACGAAGGAGCGGTAGGCCGCCGCACCGCCCGGCTCGGTCAGCGGGAAGTCGATCCGGACGTGCACGCAGCCGTCGCCGAAGTGCCCGTACGGCAGCCCGTCCAGCCGATGATCACGCAGCAGCGCGTCGAAGTCGCGCAGGTAGCTGCCGAGCTTCTCCGGCGGCACCGCAGCGTCCTCCCAGCCCGGGTAGGCCGGCCGGCTCAGGCTGACCCCGGCCAGCCCGGCGCCGTCCTCGCGGATCTTCCACAGTGTGGTGGCCCGGGCGGGATCGTCGACCACGAAGCCGTCCAGGGCTCCGGCGCCGGCCAGCGCGGCGTCCGCCCGCGACCGCAGCTCGGCCGGGTCGTCGCCGACCAGCTCGACCAGCATCCAGCCGTCCCCGCGGGGCAGCGGCGGCACCGCGGCGTCGCCCTTGGCCCGGCGGACCACGTCGACGATCCGCCGGTCCAGTCCCTCGCAGGCCGTCGGCCGGTGTTCCAAGATCAACGGCGTGGCATCGGCGGCGTCGGCCATGCTGGGGTAACCGAGCGCGATCATGATCTTGTGCGGGGCGTCGGCCACCAGCCGTACCGTCGCGCCGAGGATGACCGCCAGCGTGCCCTCGGTCCCGGCCAGGAAGCGCGGCACGTCGAACCGCTGCTCCGGCAGCAGATGCTCCAGGCTGTAGCCGGAGACCTGGCGGCCGAACCGGCCGAACTCGGTCCGGATCGTGCCGAGATGATCACCGACCAGCCCGCGCAGCGCGGTCAGCGTCGGTGAGTCGTCGGGAACGCTGTCCGGGCCGACCCGGAGGCGTTCGCCGGAGCCGGTGATCACGTCGAGCGCGATCACGTTGTCGGCGGTCTTGCCGTACCCGAGCGCGCGCGGGCCGCAGGCGTTGTTGCCGATCATGCCGCCGATCGTGCAGCGCGTGTGGGTGGACGGGTCGGGCCCGAACCGCAGGCCGTACGGCGCTGCCGCCGCCTGCAGGGAGGCCTGCACCACTCCCGGCTCGACGGTGGCCGTGCGTGCCTCGGGGTCGACCGCCTGGATCCGGTTCAGGTGTCGGGCGGTGTCGAGGATGAGCCCGGGCCCGACGGCGTTGCCGGCGCACGACGTGCCGGCGCCGCGGGTGGTGACCGGCACGCCGGCGGCGCGGGCGGCTTCGATCGCGGCCACCGCCTCGTCGACGGTGCGGGGCCGGGCGACGGCCTGCGGGACGACCCGGTAGAGGGAGGCGTCGGAGGAGTACAGGGCCCGGGCCAGGGAGCTGTCGTCGAGGATCTCGGCGATCCCGTTGCGCCGGAACTGCTCGGCCAGGTCGAGATTCGCCGCCACCTGCTCGGTCCGCGTACTCACCCGTCGATGGTAGTGAGCGGGTGTCCCGCTCCGTTCGCCGCCCGTACTCCGGGCCCCTTCGGTCCCTGAGCCTGTCGAAGGGCAAGGGCCGATGCGACTTGGCCCTTCGACAAGCTCAGGGCGTGTGGTGGGCGGGGCGTTGCGGAGGGCGTGTGGTGGGCGGGGCGTTGCGGAGGGCGTGTGGTGGGCGGGGCGTTGCGGAGGGCGTGTGGTGGGCGGGGCGTTGCGGAGGGCGCGTGGTGGGCGGGCATTGCGATGGGGTGTGGTGGTGGGCCCTTCGACAAGCTCAGGGCGCGTGGTGGGCGGGCGTTGGGGAGGGCGCGTGGTGGTTGGATCCTTCGACGGGCTCAGGGCGCATGGCTGGGCGCGGTGGTGGGCCCGCCGGCGGGCTCAGGGTGTGTCGGGGCTCAGGAGGCGCCGATGGTGTCGGCGACGGACGTGAAGGCGCGGCCGAGGGCGGTGTAGTCCTCGGGGCAGACGGCTTCGACGAAGTTCTCCCGGACGGCCCGGACATGATCGGGAGCGGCCTGGCGCAGCAGGGCTCGGCCCTCGTCGGAGAGCTCGGCCCAGACACCGCGGCGGTCGGTCGGGCAGGTGGCCCGGCGGACCAGGCCGGCCCGGGCCATCCGGGTGATCGTGTGGGTCAGCCGGGACCGCGACTGGTGCACGGCCCGAGCCAGTTCGGACATCCGCAGCCGGTGGTCCTCGGACTCGGAGAGGACCACCAGGATCTCGTACTCCGCGAGGTCGACGCCGTAGCGCCGCAGCCCGGCGTCGAGCAGTTCGTTGAGCCGCGCGCTGCCGAGAAGGTACGCCCGCCAGACCCGCTGCTGCTCCTCGGTCAGCCAGACCGGGTCCTTGCCGTTGTCGGTCACCGAACCTCCTTCCCGTCGTCACTCCACGGTAACTCCAGGAAGTTGACCATTCAACTTCTTTGACCTATCCTGAAGTCGTTGAAACCTCAACCAATCTCTACGAGGAGCACATGAGCATGAGCCACGACATTCAGGCCGAAGCCCTGGCCGCGGGCACCTGGGCGATCGACACCTCCCACTCCGAGGTCGGCTTTTCGGTCCGGCACCTGATGTCGAAGGTGCGCGGCACGTTCGCGGACTTCAGCGGCGAGATCATCACCAAGTCGGACGACCCCACCGACTCCTCGGTGAACGTCGCGATCAAGGTTCCGTCGATCTCCACCAACAACAGCCAGCGCGACGGCCACCTGAAGTCGACCGACTTCTTCGACGCCGATGCCGGCCAGGAGATCACCTTCGCCAGCACCGGGATCGTCGCAAAGGGTGACGGCTACGTCATCACCGGCGACCTGACCATCAACGGGGTCACCAAGTCCGTCGACCTGGCCGCCGAGTTCCTCGGTGTCGCCGGCGACGCGTACGGTGCGACCCGCCTCGGCGCCGAGGCCAGCGTCACGATCAACCGGTCCGACTACAAGGTCGACTTCAACGTCCCGCTCGAGGGCGACCGGCTGCTGATCGGCGACAAGGTCGACATCTCGATCAGCCTCGAAGCCGTCAAGTCCTGACCGTCTCGCCGAAGGCCTGGCGGCCCGCCCGGACGTGGCGGGCCGCGAGCAGGCTGAGCACGCAGCGCGCGGTCGCCGCCAGGATGATCACCTGGACCACACCGGAGATCACCTCGATCAGGTCGTGCGGCGACCAGTCGCTCACGGGGAGCAGGTCGAACCGCCACGGCGACACCAGATAGGACGACACCAGGGTCAGGGCGCTGCTGCCGAGTGCGACCCCGATGACGATCCGCGCCGAGGTGGCGGCGGTGCGCTGTCGCCGGGCCTCACTCCGGAGCCGCCGTACGGTGAGCAGGCCTGCCGTGGCGGCGCCGATGGTCAGCACGCCGAACCAGTACATGGTCGGTCCCGGCCCATGGGTCGCCCAGGCTCCGGCGGCGGGACCGGCGAAGCCCAGCGCGAACCAGCCGGACATCGTCACCAGGTAGCCGATGCTGATCAGATAGGACGTCAGCCGGCAGAGCCGGGTCAGCGAGGCATGCGCGGCCTCGGTCGCGGCATCGCCGATCGGCCCGAAGTCCGCCACGGCTCGCCGAGCCGCGTCCAGCCGTGGATAGCCGGCTCGTTCGTAGGCCTCGGCGGCGTCGCTCAAGCCGTCCCGGACCTCGCGCAGCAGACCCGCCGGCCGCAGCGGCGGTGGCAGGAGTCGCGCCAGTTGCGCGACCGCGTCGGTGATCGGATCACGGCGACCGATCGTCATCATCGTGCCTCTCCCAACACTCGCCCGACGGCGCCGGAGAACGCCGACCATTCGTCGCGTTCCGCAGCGAGCGCCTTCTGTCCTGCGCTGGTCAGCCGGTACGTCCGTCGCCGCCGTCCGTCGACGGTGGACCAACGGCCGCTGATCCAGCCGGCCTCCTCCAACCGGCGCAGCGCCGGATAGACGGTGCCGGTCGGCAGGGCGAGCGAGCCGCCCGACCGTACCTGCAAGGCCTCGATCACCGCATAGCCGTGCAGCGGCCCCTGTTCGATCACCGCAAGCAGGAGCCCGTCCAAGTGGCCCTTGACCCGATCGCTCGCCATGCCGGCAACTCTACGGGCCTGGCAGGATGCCTCTCCGGTGCAGGCGCAGCAGAGAGGCTTCAGCGGTGGAGACCTTCGTCGTGTTCGATCTCGAGTTCACCTCCTGGCCGGGTGCCAATGCCGCGGACTGGTCGGGGCCGGGACAGCTCCGGGAGATCATCCAGATCGCGGCGCTGCGGCTGGCGGCGGAGACGTACGAGGTCGTCGACGAGTTCGAGACCCTGGTCCGGCCGCTGCAGAATCCGACGCTGTCGCCGTACGTCAGCGAACTGACCGGGATCGAGCAGGCCAGGATCGACCGGGACGGCCGGCCGCCGGCGGAGGCGCTGGGTGCCTTCCTCGGCTTCTGCCGGCACCAGGTCGTCGTCTCGTACGGCAACGACATGGTCGTCCTCGGCGAGAACGTCGGCTGGGCCCGGGCCCGCGGCGAAACGGTCCCGCACGGCTTCCTGGGCGCCGGCTTCCTCAACCTTCGCCCGTTGATCAACTCCCTGGCCCCGGTCACCGCGACCGCGAACGTCGGACGGCTCTGGTCCGTCCTCGGGCTGCCGCGCCCGGAAGTCGCCGGCGGCCAGCACTCCGCCCTGTTCGACTGCCACTCCCTGGCCGTTGCACTCCGGGAGCTGGGCCGCGAGGGCGCCGGGCCGGTGGCCCTGTTGATCAACGCGTCGGTTCGCGGGACCGCCGGACTGGGCACGGTGGACCCGCAGCCGTCCCGGTGATCAGGACGGTGCCAGCTGGAACCGTTCGAACCGGTCCAGCTCGGCCTCGATCCGGGCCCGGTGGCGGCGCTCGGAACCCTGGCCGACCCAGGTCCACTGCTGCACCTGCAGGGCACCTTGATCACGGTCGGTCTTGAAGTCGATCACCGCGACGACCTCGTCGCCGACCAGCACCGGCAGTGCGAAGTAGCCGAACACCCGTTTCGCCTTCGGTACGTACGCCTCGAAGACGTGCTCGTAGCCGAAGAACTGGGCGAGCCGCTTGCGCAGAATGATCAACGGGTCGAACGGCGACAGGATGTGCACCAGGTCCTGATCAAGGTCCGGCTCCTCGGCCAGGGTCGCCGGCTCGGCCCAGTGCGGCACCTTCTCGGCACCCTCGATGATCACCGGCACCAGCTCGCCACGCTTGACCCGCGCCTCGATCAGGGCCCGCACTCCGGCCTTGGCGGGCGGCCGCTGGTGGTGGCAGGCAGAATCGATGCTCACCACGCCCTGGGCGGTCAGGGCGCGGTCCAGCAGGTGCGCGTGCAGCTGCCGCTCGGTGGCCGGCCGGGGCGGCTTGTCCCAGCCGAAGTGCCGGTCAAGCAGTTCGTACGTCTTGACCATGCCGCTCCGCTCGCTGACCGCCAGCAGTCCGCGGTTGAACGCGACCTGGAGCGCCGCCTTGGACGGCTTCCGGCTGGCCCAGGCGTGCGTCTTCTCGACCAGCACGTCGTCCTTGAAGTCGCGGATGGTCAGCGGACCCTCGGCCCGGATCAGTCGGACCACCCGACGCACGTCGGCGTCCGTCACGGTGCCGAACCACTGCGGGACCGGCTCCCGCCGCTGCCGCACCATCGCCCCGACGGAGAACCGGAAGTCGCGGGTCGGCACGTAGGCGAGCGCGTGCGTCCAGTACTCGAAGACGGACTTGTCGGTCGTCTGGGCGCGGTGCAGGTCCTCCCGCCGGTAGTCCGGGATCCGGCTCCAGAGGATGTGGTGGTGGCACCGCTCGATGACGTGGATCGTGTCGATCTGGACGTAGCCGAGGTGCTCCACGGCCGCGCGGGTCGCCTCCGGTCCGGCGCCGAACGGTTCCCGGCTGTCGAGTCGCTGCGCACGCATCCAGATCCGGCGGGCCGCGGCCTTGCCGAGCGTCACGGTGCTGGCGGTCACGGCGGTCGGCATGGTCCCGACCCTATTCGGGGCCACTGACAGTCCGACGCGGTCGACCGGGGCCATGACCCTGGAGGTCGCGGGGGACCGGGGTGGCAGATTCCGGGTGATCACCCATGGATGTGTAGACAGCCTACTTATATGGTCAGGGCGTGTCCGCATCCACGCTCCCGCAGGCGCCGCCGTCGGCGCCGCGCCCGAAACGCAGGGCGTTCTTCGTTGTCACCCTCGTCCTGCTCCGCCTCTTCGCCGTGCTGCACGTGCTGTTCGCGATCATGCAGCCGATCACGATCGGCCAGTACCTCAGCGGTTCCTTCGGCATGCTCGACATGCACTCGGTCTTCGGCCACCTGCTGTCGTTCGCCGCGTTCCTGCTCGCCATCGTCGCCCTGCTGTACGCGATCGCCGGCGGCCGGGTCTGGCTGCTGATCGCGACCGCACCGCTGTTCTTCGTCGAGGGCTTCCAGATCGGCATGGGCTACGCCCGCCTGCTCGGGATCCACGTGCCGCTCGGCGTCGGCCTGGTCACCCTGGCCGTGCTGCTGGCGATCGCGGTTTTCCTGCCCTCGACCGGCCGGGACCGGGGACCGCGGGCCGCCCGGACGGCGAACCCAGAGGGATCAGGGGCAGCATGATCGGGAACCGGATGATCATCAGCCGGCGCACCCTGCTGGTCGGCGGCCTGGGGCTGGGCGCCGCCGCGGCCACCGGGCTGGCCGGCTGCGCCTCCGGCGAGTCGCCGGAGCAGACCGCCCGGCTGCTGCCCAGTGCCGCCCCGCTGCCGGACCGGTTCACCCGTCCGTTCGCCGTGCCGCCGGTCAAGCGGCCCACCGGCCGGGAGGGCGGGGCCACCCGCTACGAGATCACCCAGCGCGCCGCCACCGTCGAGCTGCTGCCCGGGCTGCGTACCGAGATCATGGGCTACGACGGCCTGTTGCCCGGCCCGACGATCAAGGCGCGCCGGGGTGAGCGGGTGATCGTCCGGCACCGCAACGAACTCACCGTGCCGACCGTGACCCACCTGCACGGCGGCCACACGCCGGCGGCGAGCGACGGCTACCCGGTGGACCTGGTGCTGCCGGCCTCGGGGTCGTACGGCCACGGCCACCAGGCCCACGCGGCCGACGGGGAGATCACCCGCGGCGTCCGCGACTACGAGTATCCCCATGATCAGCGGGCCGCGACGCTCTGGTACCACGATCACCGGATGGACTTCACCGGCCCGCAGGTCTGGCGCGGGCTGGCCGGGCTGCACCTGATCACCGACGACGAGGAGGAGGCGCTGCCGCTGCCGAGCGGCGACCGGGACCTGCCGCTGATGATCATGGACCGGTCGTTCGCGGCCGACGGCTCGCTCGCGTACCCTTCGCTGGATCCCAACCTGGCTTCGATTCCCGGCGTGATCGAGGACTATTCGCCGGGCGTGCTCGGTGACGTGATCCTGGTCAACGGGGTGCCCTGGCCGGTGCTCGAGGTGGACGCGGTGCGCTACCGGTTCCGGATCGTCAACGCGAGCAACGCGCGCCGCTACCAGTTCGCCCTCGACCCGGCGCCGCCCAGCGGCCCGGCGTTCGTCCAGGTCGGCAGCGACGGCGGCCTGCTCGCGGAGCCCGTCGAGCACACCGACCTGATCGCCGCGCCGGCCGAGCGGTTCGACGTGGTGATCGACTTCTCGGCCTACCCGGTCGGCACCGAGGTGACCATGATCAACAGGCTCGGCGTGGGCAGCACCGATGCCGTGCTGAGGTTCCGGGTGGTCCGCAAGGCGGCCGACGACTCGGCGATCCCGGCGAAGCTGAGCACGATCGAACCGCTCCGGCCGGGCCCGGACGCCCCGGTCCGGGAGTGGCGCTTCGTCCGGGAGCGGGACGAGGGCCGGGCGCACTGGCGGATCAACGGCCTCGACTTCGACCCGGCCCGGATGGATGCCGAACCCCGGCTCGGCGAGATCGAGATCTGGCGCTTCTACTCCGATCTGCACCATCCGGTGCACGTCCACCTGGACCCGTTCCAGGTGATCCGGCGCGGGACCCGGGTGCAGGGGCCGTACGACGCAGGCTGGAAGGACACCGTCGATCTGCGGCCGTGGGAGACGGTCGAGGTGGCGGTCCGGTTCACCGATCACGCCGGGCGGTTCGTGCTGCACTGCCACAATCTCGAGCACGAGGACATGATGATGATGGCGGCGTTCCGGACCCTCGGCTGAGGCCGTCCGGGGATAACGAGTCGGAACCAACAGACGTCCGTACGACGATCTTTGGCTACCCTCTGCATAGACCGAGCAGATGAGGTGGAGAGAGTGGCGGAAACCACGGGTGCAGAGCTGACCCGGCCGGCGTCGGTCGGCGCGATGCTGTTGGAGCGGGTCGAAAAGACGCCGACCCAGGAGGCGTACCGGTATCTGGAGGGCGATCGGTGGGTCTCACTGACCTGGCGGGAGACCAAGGACCGCGCGTACGTCCTCGCCGCCGGACTGCTGGCCCTCGGCATCGAGCCGGAGGACCGGGTCGCGATCGCGTCCGGCACCCGGATGGAGTGGATCCTGGCCGATCTCGGCGTGATGTGCGCGGGCGCGGCGACGACCACGGTCTACCCGACCACTCAGCACGCCGACGTGGCCTACATCCTGTCCGACTCCGCGTCGCGGGTGATCTTCGCCGAGAACCCGGAGCAGGCCCGCAAGGTGCTCGATCACCGGGCCGAGCTGTCCCAGGTGATCGCGATCGTGCTGATCGACGGCGAGCTGGACGACGAACTGGTGATCACCTGGGCCGAGCTGGAGCGGCGCGGCCGGGAGTTCCTGGCCGAGCACCCGGAGGCCATCGACCACACGATCTCCGGCATCCGGCCGGAGCACCTGGCGACGCTGATCTACACCTCGGGCACCACCGGCCGGCCGAAGGGGGTCCGGCTGATCCAGGACTGCTGGACGTACGAGGGCGTGTCGCTGGAGGCGTACGACCTGATCGGTCCCGATGATCTTCAGTACCTCTGGCTGCCGCTGTCCCACGTGTTCGGCAAGGCGCTGATCGCGATCCAACTGCGAATCGGGTTCGCCACCGCGGTCGAGGGCGCGATCGACAAGATCGTCGACAACCTGGGTGTGGTCCAGCCGACCATGATGGCGGGCGCGCCACGGATCTTCGAGAAGGTCCGGGCCCGGGTGATGATGGGCGCCTCGCACGGCCTGCGCGGCAAGATCTTCAACTGGGCCTTCGCGGTCGGCCACAAGACGATCCCGATCCGGCTCGAGGGGCGGCAGCCGACCGGTCTGCTCGCGCTGCAGTACAAGCTGGCCGACAAGCTCGTGTTCAGCAAGCTGAAGGCGCGGATGGGCGGTCGGATCCGGTTCTTCGTCTCGGGTTCCGCGGCGCTCAGCCGTGAGGTGCAGGAATGGTTCTACGCGGCCGGCCTGTTGATCTTGGAAGGGTACGGGCTGACCGAGACCAGCGCCGCCACGTTCGTCAACCATCGCAGGGCTCCGCGGCTCGGCACCGTCGGGCCGCCGGTGCCGGGCACCGAGGTCAAGATCGCCGAGGACGGCGAGATCCTGGTCAAGGGCCCGGGCGTGATGTCCGGCTACCACAACCAGCCCGAGGCGACCGCCGAGGTGCTCAAGGACGGCTGGTTCGCGACCGGCGATCTCGGCGAGCTCGACGATCACGGCTACCTGCGGATCACCGACCGGAAGAAGGACCTGATCAAGACCTCCGGCGGCAAGTACGTGGCGCCGCAGAAGGTCGAGGGCATCCTGATCGCGGCCTGTCCCTACATCAGCCAGATCGTCGTGCACGGTGACGGCCGCAAGTACATCAGTGCGCTGATCACGCTCGACCCGGACGCGATCACCACCTGGGCCAAGGAGAACGACCTCGACTTCACCGACCTGACCAGCCTGGTCGAGCAGCCCGCCGTCCGGCAGCTGATCGACGGCTACGTCGAGGAGGCCAACCGCTCCCTGGAACGCTGGGAGACGATCAAGCGGTTCGCCATCCTGCCCGGTGAGCTGAGCGTCGAGTCCGGCGAGGTGACGCCGAGCCTGAAGATCCGCCGGAAGGCGGTCGAGCGCAAGTACTCCGACCTGCTCGACGGCCTCTACGATCGCGACTGAGCGGGACGCGTAGCGTCGACCCGGTGGACGACGTGAGCCTCGGGCCCGGGGCGCTGGCCGGCACCGGCGTGTACGCGGCGCGGGACTTCGCCCCCGGTGAGGTGGTGCTGGACTTCGCGCTGCGGCCGCTGGACGAGCGTGAGTACCGGGAGCTGCCCGCCGGCGACGACCTGTTCGTGCACAGCTACGGCGGGCAGCGCTACCTCTACCCGGTGCCGGCCCGGTACGTGAACCACGCCGACGAACCCTCCTGCGTCCAGGACTTCGAGGCATCCCGCAACATCGCGGCACGGCCGATCGCGGCCGGTGAGCCGATCACGATCGACGCCCGGCAGGAGACCGCACGGGAGCTGGACACCTTCCTCGACGCCTACCGGTCGGCGGTGTCCCGCCGCGCTGCCGGATCCCTGGCCGGCCTGGTCGACCGCGACGCGACCCTGTGGCAGGCGGGCACCCCGCATCGCGGTCGGGCCGCCGTCGTCGCGGCCCTGCTGACGGGGGACGCCCTGCTGCCGGACGAGCCGGAGTGGGAGGTCGGCACCGGCCGCTGGGAGGCCGTCTGTTCCGCCGACGCCGACGGGTGTCACCTGACCTTGCTGCTCAAGATCATCACCGGCAATTGGCAGCTGCGCTACCTGCACATCGGCTGACCGGTGATCATTCCTCCAGGACGATCAACTGGTAGCCGTCGACCCGAGGCAGCGTGATGATCACGCGCCCGTTCTCGAGCCGGTACGGGACCGGATCGCCGCTCGGGGCGAGCCGGACGGCGCTGACCCGGTCGGTCCGGACCGAGACGACCGCGTCGACGACGGTGGGGTAGTCGGCCACGACGCTCAGCGCGCCGCGCTGCTCCGGGTGGGTCAGCTTCACGTGCAGCAGCCGACGGCCCGGCTGCCGGGTCAGGGTGACCCGGGCGGTCGACGGGATCCCCTCGGTGCGCAGCAGCGGCTCCGGCAGCAGCGCCTCGAGGCAGTGCCGGAACAGCCCGGTCAGGGCCGGGGAGGCAGCAGCCAGGTAGTTCGCGAACAGCCGGAACGCGACCTGGATCACCGGCCCGGAACGGACCGCGACCGGGCGTCCGGAGGGCTGGTCCGGCGGCGTGTAGAAGTAGCCGTGGAAGCCGTCCCAGATCCGCTGGAAGTACGCGTCGTGCTGCTCCGACAGCCGCTCCACGCCGTCGTCGGCCCGGAGCAGCAGCCCGGCCTCCGTGTACGGGCACACCTGCCCGGGATCCGAACCGGGCAAGGTGAAGTAGCCGATCGTCGCCGGGTCCGGGCCGTCGCAGCCGAACCGCCAGGCCGCCAGGGCGAACTCGTCGCGGTCGGTGCGCAGGCCGGAGGTCCCGGTGCTGAGGATCCGGCCGCCGGCCGCGAGGTAGCGGTCCAGCCGTGCCGCACCATGATCATCCAACCGAAGATCATCGGGCAGGATGATCACCGGGTAGCGCTCCAGATCGTGCCGCTCGTCCACCAGGTCGTAGGTGTGGTGCAGTTGGCCGAGCATCCGGACCGCACTGTCGTGGCTCGCCGTCACGGTGTGATCGGGGCCGACCAGCACGCCGACGTCGGCGACCGCGGTCGCACCGAGCGTCCACGGCTCGAGCTCCTCAACCTCGCGATAGAGCCGGCCGACCACCTCGTAGACGGCCGGTTCCAGCCCGTCCCGCGGATGCGTGTGATCACCGATCGACGGCTGGGCGGCGTTGCTGATGGCGTCCCAGCAGTCGTTCCGCAGCGACGCCTCCTCCTTCAGCCCGCCGAACTCGCCCCAGGACTGGACGAACCGGCCGGTCATGTAGAGCACCTGCGGATCGAGGTTGCGGGCGTAGGCGACCCGGGCCGGGAAGTAGTCGTAGCCCCAGCTGCCGGACGGCAGGCACTCGATCTCGCCGTGGGTGCGCAGGTCGTCGGTGATCGCCCAGGGCAGTCCGTTCGGGGTGAAGAAGCGGTCCGGCCCGACGATCTCCTTGACCTCCCGGGTGAACGAGAGCCAGGTCTCCTCGGCGAACGCGGTCAGTGCGGCCTCGTCCAGCGGGTCGCCGCCGCGCTGCCGTACCGCCTCGGTGCATTCGTTGCCCCAGCAGGGCCGGATCACCATGCAGTCCAGGAAGATCCCGTCGATCGGATAGGCCTGCACCACCTCGGTGATCATGCCCAGCAGGTAGTCCCGGTAGGGCGTGTTCAGGCACAGGTTGCGGAAGAAGTTCTGGGTACGGTCGCCGTAGATCACCTGGCCGTCGTCGTTGACGACGGTCCAGTCCCGGTGCAGCCGAGCCATCTCATGATCAAGTCCGACGTTGAAGTAGGCGGTGACGCCGATCCCGCGCTGCCGGCACTCCTCGATGGTCCGGCCGAGCAGGTCGAACTCGAGTCCCGGATAGCCGATCCCGATCTTGGTCGGGTAGTAGGCGAAGCCGAGGTTGCACTTGGCGAACACGTTGACGTAGTCGACCCGGGCGTCGGCGAGCGTCCGGGCCAGTTCGGCGGGATCCAGGTTGGCGGCGATGTCCTCGATGCCCGGCATGGTGTGGAAGTCCAGGTGCACGGCACGGCGCAGTTCGCGCATGATCACGTTCCTCTGTCGGTGGTCAGCGGGGACGGTTGTCGTAGGCCTGCTGGTAGAGGGCGAGGTAGTCGGGCAGCCTCATCTCCTCGAACTTCCGCTGGTAGGCCTGCCAGGCGGAGTCGTCGTCGATGTCGTTCTCGGCCGTGACGAACGCGGCCAGGCTCTGCTTGACGTGCCCGTCGATGGTCTGGGCCAGGTCGGCCTGCTGCGCGGCCTGCGTCTCGTCGAAGATCAACGGCGGCAGCCACTGGTCGCGCGGCTCGGCGAACGGTTCGTACGCGGTGGTCGCCTGGTAAAGCTCCTTCTCGAAGTCGGAGCTCTTCGGGTTGGAGTACTGGCCGTTGCGGAAGCCGCTGGACAAGTAGTAGATCTGCCGCAGCGACCAGCTCTGCCCGGCCGGCGCCGGCCACTGCTTGGCCCGCCAGACGGCCTGTTCGCCGTTCAGGCCCGGGTCGCCTTCCTTGGCCCAGTCCCAGTTGTCGCCCTGGACGCCGGCGTAGGCGTTGCACTGGGCGGTCAGGTCCAGTTGGGTATCGGCCCACTGGACCAACAGTTCGGGCGCCGGGCAGGAACTGGTGATCACGAACGGCGGCCCGGTCAGCAGGGTGTAGTCCCAGCCGGAGAACTGGACGCCCTGCGGACCCTTCAGCGGCGGCACCGCGACGTAGTCCCGCCACGGCGAGTCCGGCTCGAGATCGACGTCGATGAAGTCGCCCTGGTAGTAGCGGCGGGCGAACCCGATCCGGCCCTGGTTGCCGGCCTTGAGCACGGCATCGTTGGTCATCGTGAACGATTCCTTGGTCAGCGTGCCGTCGTCGTACAGGCTGTGCAGGAACCGGATCCCCTCCCGCCACGCGTCGGTGTTCGCGACGAACTCGACCTTGTCGGCGTTGAGCCGCAGCCAGCCGCCGGTGGCCCGGCCACCCGGGTTGTAGAGGAAGGCGTTCATGAAGTACGTGTCCAGGGCGCCGTTGACGCCCGCGGCCAGCGGCAGCATGGCTCCGGTGCCGGACGGATCGCGGTCCTTGAACAGCCGGAGCACCTGGCGCAGTTCCTCGGTCGTCGTCGGCATCTCCGCGTCGACCCGCTCCAGGTAGCGCCGATTGATCCAGGCCCGGGCCGGGCTGACCTTGCAGTGGTAGCAGTCGCTGAGCGCCTTGAACTGGTAGACCTTGCCGTCCAGCGACTTCTGGGTCGCGGTCAGGTCCGGATAGTCCTGCCGGGCCTGGCGCATCGCCGGCGCCAAGGTCTCGATGTAGTCGTCCAGGGCGACGAAGACGCCCTGGCTTCCGTACAGGGAGATCTGGGCGGCCGTGAACGGGATGCCGAGGAAGGCGTCCGGCAACTCGCCGGAGGCCAGCATGGCGTTGATCTTGGTCAGGTCGGCCGAGCCGTCGGTGTTCTGGGTCAGCACCGCCTGGTACTCGACCTTCACGCCGGTGGTCTTCTCCATCCAGGCGCTGAAGGCGTTCTTGTTCCAGTCACCGACCACCGAGGCGTCCTGGGAGACCACGATCTTGAAGGTACGAGAGCCGTCGGCGAACGGCTTCAGCTCCCGGGCCCGCGGGCCGACGAAGCCGTCCGGGTAGAGCGGGCCGTCCAGTTCCGGGCCGAGCTCCTTGCGCTCGAGCCCGTCCAGGCCCTTGGGCTGTTCGGGGTCGCCGGCGTCCGGGCTGCAGCCCGCGACGGCGGCAGTGCCGAGACCGAGCGCGCCCGCGCCCAGGCCGGACATCAGGGTGCGGCGGGACAGCCGCGGGGTGTCGGGCATGATCATCGTTGAAACCCTTCCTATGCTACGAACGCCGCGTGATCATGGTGGCGAGGTTCCCGCCGAGGACGGCCGCCCGGGAGTCGCCGAGCCGCCGGTCCAGCCACTCCGGCAACCGGGTCAACTGGTCCGGCGCGAGCGCCTGCAGGGCGGGCGTGAAGTCGGACCCCCAGAGCAGCTTTCCTGGGTCGCCGGCGGCCAGCAGGGCTGCGACGGCGCCCTCGGCCCGGTGGTGCGGATACTGCGGATCGATGGCGTACAGGCCGGACAGCTTCACCCGGACGTGATCATGGCGGGCCAGCCGGAGCACGGGTGCCAGGTGCTCGGCCGCGTCGGTCGCGCCGAGGCCGGCGACGGCGGGGCCGGGCCCACCGAGGTGACTGATCATGATCATGGTCCCGGTGAGGCCGGTCAGCACCGGCTCGGCAGCGGCCAGCGAGAGCGGGTCCGCGTTCACGCTGAGCAGCGCTCCGGTCAGGGCCGCCAGGCTGTCCGCCGGCCAGCCGCCGAGGCCCGGGCCGGTTCCGGCGAGGTAGAGCGAGAAGCCGGCGAATCCCTGCTCACGCAGGTGATCCAGCGTCGCGGGAGCCGGCGGCGCGGTGACGTCGAGGTAGGCCAGCGGCACGATCCACGGCTGTTCCCGGGCCAGCGCGAGCACGTAGTCGTTGTTGCCGCGGAACTGGGGCAGGCCCTCGTACCCGACGACGACCGCGCGGTCGATCCCGGCGGTGGCACGCAGAGCGAGGTAGCGGTTCAGCTCGTCGTCGGGATCGGTGTCCAGCCCGTACCCGGTGCGGAACAGATGGATGTGGGCGTCGTTGATCATGGCCGGTCCCGGAGCCGGAGCGAGGCTCGGTAGTCCGGCAGTTCCCGGTCCAGCACCCGGCGCAGGTGGGCCAGCTTCCAGCGGACGTGGTCGGCGTCGCCCAGGTAGTCCATCGACGGCTCCCAGCCGAGCCGGGAATCGGCCGCCAGGCAGCGAATCGCCTGTTCGGCGTTGATCAACTCGGCGGCGCCGATCTCGGCCAGCTCCTCGATCAACCCGTCGGCCCGGTCGGGGTCGTCCTCGACCAGCAGCCGGGACCGGGCCAGCCACCAGCGTTTGACGTTGATCGTCGTCCGGACGCAGTGCCCGATGTAGTCGCCGAGATTGGCCATCCGGTCCGCCTCGGCCCGGCGCTGCGGCGGGGCGGCGGCGACGGCCTCGGCGAACAGCTGCCGGCCCTCCTGCCAGGTTGCCGACATCCGCTCCAGGCTGGCCAGTTCTCCCTTGATCCGCAGGGGATTCGCGGTGACCGGCCGGCTGCCGCGCTGGTCCGGCAGGTAGGGGATCGAGACGATCAGGTCGCCGAACATCGCATGGTCGGCGACGCTCAGCGACGGGACCCGGAACAGGGTCAGCGGATAGCTCGGGCCGATCCGGAACGGTCCGTACTGGTCCGCGTTGGTCGGCACGTAGTGGGTGAAGGCGTCGCTCCACCGCTGCCAGGCCGCGACGGCCCGGTCGGCGCCGGCCCCGAAGTCGCGGCGGGCCAGCGCCTCGATGGTGATCAGCCCGTCGGGGGAGGGGTCCCAGTAGTTCCACTTGGCCAGGTCGCTGACCACCGACGGCCACCAGCCGTAGTGGTGGTTCTCCATCAGGCCGGCCAGACCCCAGTCCTGCCGGGCGCGGAGCACGGCCTTGTGCCGGCGGTCCCACTGCTGCGGGATCGGCTGGTAGTTGATCACGCCGATGTCCCAGGTCAGCCCGCCGGTGTTGACCATCGACGACAGCCGCATCCCACGGGCGTGAACGGCGGCGGCCTCCCCGGCGAAGTAGCTTCCTGGGCCCACCGAGGAGGCGGTGTAGTCGACGCAGGCGTTGATCACGCCGTCGTGCTCGACCGCCTCGAACATCTCGAACGTGGCCTGCACGGTGATGTCGTCGGGCAGCCGTTCGATCAACCGCAGCCGATCCTGTTCCGGGGCCCAGCCCCAGTTGTAGGTCCAGAAGATGATCTCCGCGTCCGGATTGTGCCGGCGGCAGGAGTCGCGGACCATGGCCACCCAGTCCGGGTAGTCCTCGCACGGCCACCAGCCCGGGCTCGGTCGGTCGTCGGGCAGCCCGTCCGGAGCCGGGTCGAGCCGGAGTCGGCCGGTGGTCCGCGGGTCCCGGCTCGGGAACTCGACCGACTCGCCGACCAGGACCAGGCCCTTGGCCTCCGGGCAGGCCTCGAACAGGGCACCGTAGGTCCGGTCGTAGAAGTCGGCGGCGCCGGGATCGGCCGGGTGCGGCGGCCGGATTCCGTGCAGGTAGGCGTAGAGGTAGACGTCCAGCCCGTACCGCCGGCAGCGCCGGACCAGGTCGGCGAAGCGCTGGTACCGGCCCGGGCTGTGCCGGTCCGGAGCCCGGTTGATCAACTCGTCCGGGTTGCGGTCCGGCCCGGACGCGAACAGGACCACCGCGTCCATCCCGGCGTGGGCGATCTGGTTCAGGTACTCGTCGGGGAAGTCGTCCAGGCCGTAGCCGGAGTGGGTCATCCGCGGCGAGAACAGGGGCTTCCGGGTCGTCCGCTGCGGTGTGAGGTACGGCCCCGTACGCAGGTTCAGCAGGTCCTCCAGGAAGTAGCAGCCCTGGGCCACGCCGCGTGCATCGGCGCCGCCGATCTCGATCCGGTCCGGCTCGACCAAGATCAGGTAGCTGGACGCCGGGCCGGGCTCGGCCGACAACCCGATCATGATCGCCGGTCGACTCGGATCGGCCGCCCGGGCGAGTGGTACGTCGAGGCCCATGCTGGTCGCCAGATAGTCCTGCAGGTCGCGCGCTGCCTGCCGTACCAGCTCGGGTGCGCAGGGGTCGACGACGATCATCCAACGCTCGTCGAGGATCACCTCGCCCGGTTCCGGTGCGGCCGCGGGGTCGCGCCGATCGGCCCGGTGCACCGTCGTCAGCCGCTCCCGGAAGGCGTACGGCCGTTCGGTCGCGGGTTGCTGGAGCGTCGCGTCGGCGTCCGTCATCCCCGACCCTCCCTGGTCCGGCGCATCATGAGTGCAACGAGATAGCACCTGACGACGAGGTTAGGAGCGCTGCGCAGGTAGTGTCAAGATCTTCTCGAGTTACAAGGAAGAAACGGATCCTGGGCACTGTCGATGTGGCGATCAAGCGGTTACGATCATGGCCATGGTGCTGACGGATCACGCGCGAGTGCTGCAGGTCGCGGCCGACCTCGTCAACTCCGCGCCGCACGGCGAGCAGGGCGAGACGATGACCGATGCGGGCGCGCTGGCGGAGCTGGCCCGGTCCTGGATCGTGACCGAGGTGCAGCCCGCCGCCGATACGGATGTGACCCGGCTGCACCGGTACCGGGAACGCCTGCGGGCGATCTTCCTGGCGCCGGACGAGGCGACCAGAATCATGATCGTCAACCAGCTGTTGGCCGCCACGGAGGTGTACCCGCGACTGGTCGAGCACGACGGGCTGGACCTGCACATCCACTACTTCGCCCCGTACGCCCCGCTGTCGGAGCACCTGATCGCCGACTGCACGATGGTGCTGGCACTGCTGTTCGAGAGTGGGGAGGGGTCCCGGCTGAAGCACTGTGCGGCGCCCGACTGCGGCACCGTCTTCGTCGACCGGACCAAGAACCGGTCCCGGCTCTACTGCGACAGCCAGGCCTGCGGCAACCGGCTGCATGCGGCCGCCTACCGGGCCCGCGCGACGAGGAACGGATGAGCGCCCGGATCGCGGTGCTGGGGCTCGGCGCCTTCGGCCGGCTGCATGTGCGAGGGCTGGCCCGGGCCGGGGTTGCGCCGATCGCCGTGGCCGATCTCGATCATGATCGGGTGGCCGCCGCCCGGAGCCTGGTCCCCGAGGCGGTGGGCTTCGACGACCCGGTGTCGCTGTTGGAGCAGGTGCCCCTGGACGGGGTGGTGATCGCGACGCCGGCCGACACCCATGTCGACCTGGCCCTGGCCGCGGCCGCCCGGGGCCTGCGGGTCCTGCTGGAGAAGCCGATCGCCGTCGACACCGCCGGCCTGGACCGGCTGGCCGCGGCCGATGGGTCGGAGTTGATCACGCCCGGGCACGTGCTGCGGTACGAGCCGGCCCACCGGGAACTGCGGGACGGCCTCGCCGGCGGCCGGCTGGGCGAGTTGCGTGGGGTGTCGGCGAGCCGTGATCGGGAGCGCGGCCACCTGCGCTACGGGGAACCGGATCCGGTGCTGCTGACCCAGGTCCATGATCTCGATCTGGCGTACTGGCTGACCGGGTCCGGACCGGCAACGATCAGCGCGGTCGGCGGCCGTGAGTTGATCTTCAGCCATGGCCTGGCCGGCGAGGTCGCCTGGTCGCTGCGAGCCTCGTACCTGCTGCCCGAGGGCGCCTCGGTGCAGGACCGGCTCGACGTGTACGGCAGCGACGGCGCGGCCCGGCTGGCCGTCGACGGCCGGGGAACGACCCTGACCTGGCCGGACGGAACGCAGCGGCACTGGCCGCCCAGCGACGCGCCCGGCCTGGACGCCGAACTGGCCGGTTGGCTCGGGCTCGTCCGGGACGGCGGGCCGACCGTGATCACGCTGACCGAGGGCATCGCGGTGGTCCGGACCGCCCTGGCCGCCCGAGCCTCGGCGAGCGCCGGCGGGGAGCCCGTCATCGTCGCTGATCTTTCGGGCAGCAATCGGTGACCGAGCCGCTGATCGCACCGGCGGCCTGGGCGGGGTTGACCGGGAGCTACCTGTACACGGCCGCCCAGGCGCCCGCCCTGACCGAGGTCGTCGCGGCCGCTGCGGAGGCGGTCGCGGCACAGAGTCTCGGTCCGGCGGGCCGGGAGCGGTTGTTCGCGATCGAGGACGAGGCTCGCCGGGCCGTCGGCCGCACGGTGGGCTGCGATCCGGATCGGGTCGCGTTCGTCGGCGACGCCTCGACGGCCTGGAACCTGGTGGCCGGTGGCCTGTCCTGGCAGCCCGGGGACAACGTGGTGATCAACGATCTCGAGCATCCGAGCGTCAGCTTCCCGTTCCAGCGGCTGGCCGAGCGCGGCCTCGAGGTCCGGGTGGTCCGGCACTCGCCGGACTGGCTGATCGAGCCGGCCGAGCTGGCCGCCGAAGTCGATCACCGGACCCGGGCGATCGCGATCAGTGACGTCTCCTACGTCAACGGTGCCCGGCACGACCTGGCCGCGATCGGCGACATCGCCGACGCGGCCGGCGTGCCGCTGTTCGTGGACTGGTCGCACAGCCTGGGCGTCCTGCCGGTGGATCCGGGGCGGGCGGCGATCGGGATCTCGGCGTCGTACAAGTGGTCACTCGGTCCGTACGGGGTCGGGATCCTGGTCTGGAACCAAGATCGACTTCCCGGCTTCGCCCCGGGTGGGGTCGGCTGGCGCTCGACGCCGGACTTCTTCACCGACGATCGCTACCGGGTGATCAAGCTCGACCCGACGGCCTCCCGGTTCCGGCTCGGCGCCGCATCGTTCGCCGGTATCGCCGGACTGGCCGCCGGACTGACCGCTCTGCAGCGGCTCGGCCCGGAGCAGGTCACCCGGCACGCCCTCCGGCTCTCCGGCCTGGCCGCCGCCGGGCTGACCGCGGCCGGCCGGCGGGTGATCACTCCGACGACGCCCGGCCGCGGTTCCGGCAGCGTCGCCTGGCTGCATCCACGCCCGCTGGAGTTGGCCGAACGGCTGGCCCGGCAGGGAGTCCTGGTCTGGGCCGGCGACGGCCGGGTCCGGGCCTCGTTCCATGTCATGAACGGCGAGCGGGACGTCGCGGCCCTGCTGGCCGGAGTCGCCGAGGAGGAGCACGCCCGATGATCACCGACGAGCCCGTACCGGCTGTCGATCAGGAACTGGACGACGCCCTGGACGGCAGGGCCGACGACCTGCTCGCGCTGTGCCGGCAGTTGATCATGATCGACAGCCAGATCCCGCCGGTGGCGAACGAGGTCGCCGTGGTCGACTTCCTGCGCGAGACGCTGGCCGACCTCGGTCTGCCGCGCGGCGAGGTGATCAGCGAACGGCCCGAGCGCCCCAACCTGGTGTCCACCGTGCCCGGCTCGGCCAACGGTCCCCGGCTGATGTTGTGCGGTCACGTCGACACCAAGCCGGTCGGCGATGCGGGGCACCTGTGGCGGACCGACCCGCTCGGCGCGGAGATCGTCGACGGCCAGCTGTACGGGCTCGGTGCCAGCGACATGAAGGCGGCCTGCGCCGCGATGATCTTCGCCCTGTACGCCGTCCGGGAGGTGACCGGCGGCCCGGCCGGCGACGTGACCCTGGCCCTGGTCGCCGACGAGGAGACCGGGGCCCGGCACGGCGCCCGGTTCCTGGCGCCGCTGATCGCCGACCGCGCCGACGCCTGCCTGATCGGCGAGCCGAGCGGCTGGGAGCACGACTTCCAGGCGCTGCACCTGGTCTCCCGCGGCCTGCTCTGCTTCCGGGTCGACGTCATCGGCACCCAGATGCACAGCAGCCTGTCCGACCGGATGCCGTCGATCAACGCGAACGTGAAGCTGGCCCGGCTGTTGGCCGATCTGGCCGACTTCGACGGCATCGGCTACCGGCCGCACCCGCTCGGCGACCTCCGGCCCACCCTGAACGTCGGCACCCGGGTCGAGGGCGGCGTCTACTACGGGGTCGTGCCCGGCTCGGCGCGGTTCACCTGCGACCTGCGGGCTCTGCCCGGGATGACCGAGCAGAGCGTCCTGGCCGACCTGAACCGCTGGCTGGCCGAACGGAAGGCGGCTGATCCGGACCTGGACGCGGTGATCACGGTCGAGCCCGATCTGCCCTGGATCCCGCCGAGCGAGATCGCCGTTGATCATGGTCTGGTGACCGCGCTGCGCCGGGCGGCCACCGGCGTGCTGGGGGAGGAGCCCCCGCTCGGCGTCTTCCCCGGCGCCACCGACGCGCCCTGGTTCGACCTGGCCGGCCTGCCCACCGTCCCCTCCTTCGGCCCCGGCATCCTGACCTGCTGCCACGGCCCCAATGAGCGCGTCTCCGTACCCGCGATCCTGCAGGCCGCCAAGGTCTATGCCCGCACCATCCACCACTTCACCCAACCCGCGAGCGTTTGAACGCCCGCGGATCCGGACCGGTCAAGGGGTGCGGCGGCTGGACTCGCGGATGATCAACTCGGGCTGGAAGACGACCTGCTGGCGGTCGAGGGTACGGCCTTCGGCGAGGGCCTCGGTCTCGGCGAGGAGGAGTTCGACGGCGGTCTTGCCGATCAGTTCGGACGGCTGGCGGATCGAGGTGAGCGGGACGACGGTGGAGCTGGCGAAGTCGATGTCGTCGTAGCCGACCAGGGCGATGTCGTCGGGCACCGCGAGCGGGCCGAGCAGGGAGAAGGCCTGCAGGACGCCGACGGCGATCAGGTCGTTGGCGGCGAAGACGCCGTTGGGGCGGTCGGCGGGGGCCCGTTCGACGATCTCCTGGCCGGCGTCGCGCCCGGCCCGTACGGTCAGGTCGGGCTGGGACAGCACCTCGAGCTGGACGCCGCGCGTCTCGGCCGCCGCCTTGGTCGCACCCTGCAGCCGGTCGGCGACCTGGAGGATGTTCAGCGGCCCGCCGACGAAGGCGATCCGTCGGCAGCCCTGCTCGATCAGGTGTCGGACCGCGAGATAGCCGCCGCCGACATCGTCGACCGACACCGACGAGAAGTGGCGGCCCTGGGAGAGCCGGTCCACCAGCACGGTCGGCATGCCGCGGTCGCGCAGCCGGGTGAGCCGCTCGTCGACGTCGCCGACCGGCGAGATCAGCACGCCCTGCACCCGCTGCTGCTCGAACAGGTCGATGAAGCCCGACTCGCGGTCGGTCCGCTGGTCGCTGCTGCCGAGCAGCACCGAGAGGCCGTTCTCGGCCGCGCGGTCGCCGGCGCCGCGCGCCACGTCGGTGAAGAACGGGTTGCCGACGTCGAGCACGATCAACCCGATGGTGCGGCTCTTGCCGGCCCGCAACTGTCGGGCCGCGTCGTTGCGGACGAACCCGAGGTCCTCGATCGCCCGTTGCACCCGCTCCCGGGTCGCCTCGGCCACCTTCTCGGGACGATTCAACACATTGGAGACGGTGCCGAGCGCGACACCGGCGCGTTCCGCGACGTCGCGGATGCTCACCTGCGGCTTCGGGCCCCGAGCCGGCGTGCGTTCGTCTGCTGGCATACGAGAAACCTAATCCCGGGCCCGGGGCGGCGCCACCGACAGGCGGAGCGCGTATTGACAGGGGACGCGCCGCCGCATAGATTGACCGAAAGTCTGAAACGATTCAAAGCTGCGCGTGTGTGACACCACCCCACGACGACGAAGGATGGGCTCCATGACGGTGACGGCTCCGACGGCACTCCGGGTCTCTCGAGTGCTGCTGGAACACAACGACGACCCGAGCACCCTGGGTACGGCGACCCCGCGGCTGAGCTGGGCGGTCGAGACGAGCGAGCCGGGCTGGCAGCAGGAGGCGTACGAGATCGGCTTCACCCCCGACGGCGGCACGGAGCAGCGGGCCCGGGTCGAGTCGGCCGAGCAGCTGCTGGTCCCGTGGCCGCTGGAGCCGCTCACCTCGCGCGCCCGGGGCACCGTCACGATCCGCGCGTACGGCCCCGGCGGCGCGGTCGCCGAGAGCGAGCCGGTGGCGATCGGTGTCGGCCTGCTGGAGGCCGCGGACTGGCAGGCCCGGTTCGTCGGCCCGGCCGGCCAGGGTCTGGACGGCCCGGCGCCGATCGTCTTCACGTCGGCCGAGATCGCCGGCGAGATCACCTCGGCCAGGCTGTACGTGACCGCCCTCGGCTGGTACCGCTTCGCGATCAACGGGTCCCGGGTCGGCGACGAGGAGCTGGCCCCGGGCTGGACCGCGTACCACAGCCGGCTGCGCTACCAGAGCTTCGACGTCACCGAACTGCTGAGCAGCGGCGAGAACCGGTTCCAGGCGGTGCTCGGCAACGGGTGGTTCCGCGGCCAGATGTCGTGGGACATGCACCGCGCCCACTACGGCGACAAGCTGGCGCTGCTGGCCCAGCTGGAGATCACCAAGGCCGACGGCACCACTCAGGTGATCAAGACCGACGAGACCTGGCAGGCCTGCGACAGCGGGATCCTGGCCGACGACTTCTACGACGGCCAGCGCACCGACCTGGCGGTCTCCCTGGACCCCGAGGGCAAGGAGGCCAGGGGTGTCGAACTGGTCGAGTGGGACCTGAACACCCTGTTCGCTCCGTACGGTCCGCCGATCCGGGTCGTGGAAACCCTTCCGGTGAAGGAGATCATCACCTCGCCGTCCGGGAAGACGATCATCGACTTCGGCCAGAACCTGGTCGGCTGGGTCCGGCTGCGGACCCGCGGCCAGGCCGGCGCGGAGGTGATCATCCGGCATGCCGAGGTGCTCGAGCACGGCGAGCTCGGAGTTCGTCCGCTGCGCAAGGCGAAGGCGACCGACAGCTACCTGCTGTCCGGCGGCGACGACGTCTGCGAGCCGCTGTTCACCTTCCACGGGTTCCGCTACGCCGAGGTGACCGGCGTCGATGATCTTGATCCGAGCCAGGTCGAGGCGGTCGCGATCAGCTCCGACCTGCGCCGGACCGGCACCTGGGCCAGCTCCCATGATCAACTCAACCAGCTGCACCAGAACGTGGTCTGGGGGATGCGGGGCAACTTCCTCGACGTACCGACCGACTGTCCGCAGCGCGACGAACGGCTCGGCTGGACCGGCGACATCCAGGTCTTCTCGCCGACCGCGAGCTTCCTCTTCCACACAGGAGGCTTCCTGGCCAACTGGCTGGCCGACCTGGCCGTCGACCAGTGGGAGGACGGGTCGGTGCCGAGCGTCATCCCGAACGTGCTCGGCCAGACCCACGGCGGCTCGGCCGCGGCGGCCTGGGGCGACGCGGCCGCCGTGGTGCCGACCGTGCTCTGGCAGCGGTTCGGCGACCGCGACCTGCTCGGGAAGCAGTTCTCGAGCATGAAGGCCTGGGTGGACAAGCTGATCAGTCTGGCCACCGACGAGGGGCTCTGGCTCGGCGGCTTCCAGTACGGCGACTGGCTCGACCCGACCGCGCCGCCGGACGACGCGTTCCGGGCCCAGGTCAGCCCGGACGTGGTGGCCACCGCGCACCTGATCCGGTCCGCCGGACTGGTCGCGGACGCGGCCGCGCTGCTCGGCAAGGACGATGAGGCGAAGCACTACCGCGAGGTGTCCGAGCGCAGCCGGGAGGCGTTCGTCGCCGAGTTCGTCACCGGCTCCGGCCGGGTGCTCGGCGACTGCCAGACCGCGTACGCGATGGCGCTGGTCTGGGACTTCCTGCCGGAGGACCGTCGTGATCATGCCGGGAAGCGGCTCGCCGAGCTCGTCGAGCGGGCCGACTTCAAGGTGAGCACGGGCTTCGTCGGAACCCCGTTGATCTTGGACGCGCTGGAGCTGGCCGGCCGGCCGGACCTGGCCTGGAAGATGATCACCGCGACCGAGAACCCGTCCTGGCTCTACCCGGTCACGATGGGCGCCACCACGATCTGGGAACGCTGGGACTCGATGCTGCCGGACGGCACCATCAACCCGGGCCAGATGACGTCGTTCAACCACTACGCGTTCGGTTCGGTGGCGGACTGGATGCATCGCCGGCTGGCCGGTCTGGCCCCGGCGGCGCCGGGCTACCGCAAGATCACCGTCGCGCCGGTCGTGCCGGACGGCCTGGACTGGTGCGAGGCCTCGTACGACAGCGGCTATGGTCCGATCAAGGTCCGCTGGGAACGGTCCGGCGACGAGGTGAAGTTGACCGCGTCGATCCCGCCGGGAGTGACCGCCGACGTGCGGCTGCCCGACGGCACCGAGCACCAGGTGTCGCACGGTGATCATGAGTGGCGTGCCGTACCGAAGACGAAGGAGGAAGCCTGATGCGTAGCTTTGCCGACATCACCGACGCGCTGGCCGAACAGGCGATCGAGCTGCCGTCCTGGGCGTTCGGGAACTCGGGCACCCGGTTCCGGGTGTTCGGCCAGCCGGGCGTGCCGCGGACGCCGGAGGAGAAGATCGCCGACGCCGCGAAGGTGCACGAATACACCGGGCTGGCGCCGACCGTGGCGCTGCACATCCCGTGGGACAAGGTGGACGACTACGCCAAGCTGGCCGCGTTCGCCCAGGATCACGGCGTCGCGCTCGGCACGATCAACTCCAACACGTTCCAGGACGACGACTACAAGTTCGGCAGCCTGACCCACGTGGACGAGCGGGTCCGCCAGAAGGCGATCGCGCACATGCACGAGTGCATCGAGATCATGACCGCGACCGGCTCGCGGGATCTCAAGATCTGGCTCGCCGACGGCACCAACTACCCGGGCCAGGGTGATCTTCGCGGCCGCCAGGACCGGCTCGCCGCGTCGCTCGCCGAGGTGTACGCGAAGCTCGGCGATGATCAACGGCTGGTGCTGGAGTACAAGTTCTTCGAGCCCGCGTTCTATGCCACCGACGTGCCGGACTGGGGCACGTCGTACGCGCACTGCGTGGCACTCGGCGAGAAGGCGTTCGTCTGCCTGGACACCGGACACCACGCCCCGGGCACCAACATCGAGTTCATCGTCACCCAGCTGCTCCGGCTCGGCCGGCTCGGCTCGTTCGACTTCAACTCGCGGTTCTACGCCGACGACGACCTGATCGTCGGAGCGGCGGACCCGTTCCAGCTGTTCCGGATCCTGTACGAGGTCGTCCGGGGCGGCGGCTACGGGAAGGACAGCGGGGTCGCCTTCATGCTCGACCAGTGCCACAACATCGAGCCGAAGATCCCGGGCCAGATCCGCTCCGTCCTCAACGTCCAGGAGATGACCGCCCGGGCCCTGCTGGTCGACACCGACGAGCTGCTCGCCGCGGAGAAGGCCGGCGACGTGCTCGGCGCGAACCAGCTCCTGATGGACGCCTTCTACACCGACGTCCGCTCCGACCTCGCCGACTGGCGGGCGAGCCGAGGCCTCCCGGCGGACCCGATGAAGGAGTTCCTGGCCAGCGGCTACCTTGATCAGATCGCGGCCGACCGGGTCGGCGGCGACCAGGCCGGCTGGGGCGCCTGACCTATCCCCCTCCCTCGTCCCACCCGTCCCAGGTTTTTCACGTTAACGTGAAAAACCGGCGCTTTACCCGGGTTACTTCTCGTGCAAAGCGGCAGGAAACTGTGCGAGGTGGGGTGGGATGAGAACACTAACTCGAGGAAGAACGTGAACCAGCAGAACGACAGCACCGTCACGGAGTTGATCACCCGGTCCAACCGGCTCGGGGCCGATCCGCGGAACACCAACTACGCCGGCGGGAACACGTCGGCGAAGGGGAGCGCGGTCGACCCGGTCACCGGGACCGATGTGGAGTTGCTCTGGGTCAAGGGCAGCGGCGGTGATCTCGGGACACTGAAGCCGGCCGGGCTGGCCGTGCTGCGGCTGGACCGGATGCGGTCGCTGGTCGATGTCTACTCCTCCTGGGGCGAGCGGGCGCTCGACCGCGAGGACGAGATGGTGGCGGCCTTCGACTACTGCCTGCACGGCAAGGGCGGGGCCGCGCCGTCGATCGACACCGCGATGCACGGCCTGGTCGACGCGCCGCACGTCGACCACCTGCACCCGGACTCCGGGATCGCGATCGCCACGGCCGCGGACGGCGAGAAGCTGACCGCGGAGATCTTCGGCGACAAGGTGGTCTGGGTGCCGTGGCGGCGGCCGGGATTCCAACTGGGCCTGGACATCGCGAAGATCAAGGCCGAGCATCCGCAGGCGATCGGGACCATCCTCGGCGGCCACGGGATCACCGCCTGGGGCGCCACCAGCGACGAGGCCGAGGCGAACTCGCTGTGGATCATCAAGACCGCGCAGGACTACCTCGATCAACACGGCAAGGCGGAGCCGTTCGGCACCGAGCTGGACGGCTACCAGGCGCTGCCGGAACCGGAGCGGCGGGCCAAGGCCGCGGCGCTGGCCCCGCATCTCAGAGGACTGGCGTCGACCGACAAGCCGATGGTCGGCCACTTCACCGACTCGGCCGAGGTGCTGGACTTCCTGTCCCGGTCCGAGCACCGTCGGCTGGGCGAACTGGGCACGTCGTGTCCTGATCATTTCCTGCGCACCAAGGTCAAACCGCTGATCCTGGACCTGCCCGCCTCGGCCTCGATCGAGGAATCGGTGGCGCGGGTGCGTGAACTCCATGATCAATACCGGGACGACTACCGGTCCTACTACGAGCGCCACGCGGACGCCGACTCGCCGGCGATGCGGGGCGCGGATCCGGCGATCATCCTCGTACCCGGAGTGGGCATGTTCTCCTACGGGGCGAACAAGCAGACGGCAAGAGTGGCCGGCGAGTTCTACGTCAACGCGATCAACGTGATGCGCGGAGCCGAGTCGATCTCCAGCTACGCGCCGATCGACGAGTCGGAGAAGTTCCGGATCGAGTACTGGGCGCTGGAGGAGGCGAAGCTGCAGCGGCTGCCGAAGCCGCGGTCGCACGCCGGCCGGATCGCCCTGGTCACCGGCGCGGCCAGCGGGATCGGCAAGGCGATCGCCACCCGGCTCGCCGCCGAGGGCGCCTGCGTCGTGATCGCCGATCTCGATCTGGCCAAGGCCGAGGAGGCGGCGGCGGAGCTGGGCAACGCCGACGTGGCGATCGGGATCCAGGCCGACGTCACCGACACCGACCAGGTGCAGGCCGCGATCGATGCCACAGTGCTCGCGTACGGCGGAGTCGATCTTGTGGTGAACAACGCCGGCCTGTCGATCTCGAAGCCGCTCACCGAGACCACCGACGCCGACTGGGACCTGCAGCACCGGGTGATGGCCCGCGGCTCGTTCCTGGTCTCCCGGGCCGCGGCGGCGGCGCTGATCGCGCAGGGGATGGGCGGCGACATCGTCTACATCTCGAGCAAGAACTCGGTCTTCGCCGGCCCGAGCAACATCGCCTACTCGGCGGCCAAGGCCGATCAGGCGCACCAGGTGCGGCTGCTCGCCGCCGAGCTCGGCGAGCACGGGGTCAAGGTGAACGGGATCAATCCGGACGGGGTGGTTCGCGGCAGCGGGATCTTCGCCGGCGGCTGGGGGGCCAAGCGCGCCGCGGTGTACGGGGTCAAGGAGGAGGACCTCGGTGCCTACTACGCCGGCCGCACGCTGCTCAAGCGGGAGGTGCTGCCCGAGCACGTGGCGAACGCGGTCGCAGTGATCACCTCGGACGAGCTGAGTCACACCACCGGCCTGCACGTGCCGGTCGACTCGGGCGTCGCGGCGGCGTTCCTGCGCTGAGAGGCGGATGATCATGGTCCTTCGACAGTCTCAGGACACCCTCGGACAAGCCCAGGGCGCGAAGGGGCCGGTGTTCGGGGCGGTCGACATCGGGGCGTCCGGCGGCCGGGTGATGGCCGGCCGGGTCGTCGACGGCCGGATCGAGCTGGAGCTGGTGCACCGCTTCGGCAACCAGCTCGATCATCGCGCCGACCGGCTGTTCTGGGACTTCGAGCGGATCCACCGCGACGTGATCGACGGGCTGACCCGGCTCGCCGCCCGGTACGACAACGTGGTGAGCCTCGGCATCGACACCTGGGCGGTCGACTACGGCCTGCTCGACGCCGACGGCGCGTTGATCGGCGACCCGTACGCATACCGGGACGACCGGACCGCGGCGGTGATCGAGGACGTCCACGGCAAGATCGACTTCGCCGAGCTGTACGGGATCGCCGGCCTGCAGTTCCTGCCGTTCAACACGCTCTACCAGCTGGCCGCGGAGCAGCGCGGCGATCGCTGGGCGCGGGCCCGGACGATGTTGATGTTGCCCGACCTGCTGGCCTACCGGCTGACCGGGCAGCGGCACGCCGAGGCGACGAACGCGTCGACGACCGGCTTGTTCGACGCCACCACCCGCGACTGGTCGCCGGTGATCACCGAGCGGCTCGGCCTGGACGGATCCCTGCTGCCGAAGGTGATTCCGTCCGGTACGGTGATCGGCCCGCTGCTGCCCGACGTCGCGGCCCGGACCGGCCTGCCCCGGTCCACGGTGGTCACCGCGGTCGGGTCGCACGACACGGCGTCGGCGGTGGCCGGCACCCCGCTGCGCACGTCGGCGGCGGCCTACATCTCCTCCGGCACCTGGTCCCTGGTCGGCGTCGAGCTGGACGCGCCGATCCTGACCGCGGAGAGCCGGCTGGCCAACTTCACCAACGAGGGCGGCGTGGACGGCACGGTCCGCTACCTGCGCAACGCGGGCGGCCTGTGGCTGCTGTCGGAGTGCGTCCGGGAGTGGGAACGCGACGGCCGGCCGGTGGAGCTGACGAGGCTGCTCGACGAGGCGGCCGAGGTGCCCGGCCCGGTTGCGGTGATCGACGTCGACGCGGAGGAGTTCATCGCCCCGGACGACATGCCACGCCGGATCGTGGCCGCCTGCGAGCGGACCGGGCAGCCGGTGCCGCGGACCCGGGCCGAGTTCGCCCGGACGATCTGCGAGTCGCTGGCGACGGCGTACGCGTCGATCGTCCGGCAGGCCGGCGAGTTGTCCGGCCGGGCCGTCGAGACGGTCCACGTGACCGGCGGCGGTTCCCAGAACGCCCTGCTCTGCAAGCTCACCGAAGAGGCCTGCGGCCTGCCCGTGGTCGCCGGCCCGGTGGAGGCGACGGCGATCGGCAACGTCCTGGTCCAGGCCCGCAGCCACGGCGCCCTGTCAGGACCCCTCGCCGAGCTGCGTACCGCGATCCCGACCTGATCTTGATCAGACCTGTCGGCGCATGATCAACCGGTGCCCGGGGTAGCGCGGGTCCTTCGGCGTCCCGTCGCCGTCGATGCCGGTCACCTCGAAGCCGAGCTTGGCGTACATCGACATGATCCCCGAGTGTCCGAGCGTCCTGCTGGTGCTCCAGCAGGCTTCCACGCGGCCAACACCCTCGATCTCTCGGCTCGGCCAGTTGTCCCGCAGATAGTTGATCACCTCGGGCGATCCCCAGCCGAAGGCCTTGCGCAACTTCCGTACCAGCGGATCGTTATGGGGAAAGGACCCTGGGGTTGCTTCCACCCAACCGCCGCCCCGCCTCTTGATCGACCTGATCGCCGCGGCCAGTGCCGCGGTCGCGACGCCGCGCCGGCGGTGGTCGATCCGGGTGGTCAGGCAGGTGATTCGCCACTCCGACGTCGGGTCCCGGGCCAGCAGCCTCGCCAGTACGGTCTCGTCGCGGGCCACCGGCAGCTCGTCGGCGCGACCGAAGTGGCACCAACCGACCGGGTCACCGTCCGCGTAGGCGAGGATTCCGTGCTCCTTGCCCTGGTCGAGGAGTTCCTTCACCGCGGCGAGTTCACGCTGCTTCATCAGGTCCCGGTGCGGAAAGTGCCCCTTGGACCGGTCCGGCGCCCCGAGCAGCAGGGCCCGTTCCTTGGCGGACCCGGCGACCGGGGTCAGATGGCGGCCGAAGAAGTAGAGCGTGCAGGCGCAGCCGTGGACCCGGTGGAAGAAGTCGGAGAAGTCGCCGAACCTGCGCCGGGACAGCTCCTTGGTCGTGATCTTCGGCGCTGAACGGGTGGCCATGCCCTCAGCATGGCGGGGTGAAGCGGACATCTGCTGTCCGGTACGGGCAGAATGTCGTTCATGCGTGCCGATCGGCTGCTCCGGATCGTCTTCCGCCTGCAGGGCCGCGGCGTGGTGTCGGCGCCGACGCTGGCCCGGGAGCTCGAGGTGTCCAGCCGGACGATCCGCCGCGACATGGAGGCGCTGTCGTCGGCGGGCATCCCGGTCTACTCGGTCCGCGGCGGCACCGGCGGCTGGGCCCTCGTTCAGGACTATCGGACGACGCTGACCGGCCTGTCCACGGCGGAGGCGCTGGCCATGATCGTCGGCCACCCGCGTGGCCTGCTCAGCGATCTCGGGCTGGACGACCCCGGCGAGGAGTTGATCATGAAGCTGCTCGCGGCGATCGCGCCGGCGGCCCGCGAGCAGGCGGAGCACGCCCGGCAGCGGATCCACCTCGACCCGGACCGCTACTGGGAACCGACCGCCGGCGATCCGCCACCGCTGTTGCCGCGGCTGCTCGCCGCGATCTGGGCCGACACGATCATCGAGGTGCGGTACGGCAGCGGCCGGCGGGCCGCCCGGGTCGAGCCGTACGGCCTGGTACGCAAGGGAACCCGCTGGTATCTCGTCGGCCGCGGCGGGGACCTGGTGCGCACCTACCGGGTGGACCGGTTGCACGAGTTGATCACGACCGAGGAGACCTTCGCCCGGCCGGCCGGGTTCGACCTCGCGACGCACTGGCGGGAGGCGCGGCAGGCGTACGCGGAGCGGTTCGGGTCGTTCCGGATCCGGCTGCGCCTGCGCGGCGAGGCCCTGGACCGCGCCGGCTGGGCGTACGCTCGGAGCAAGATCATCGCCGCACCGGGCCCGGACGGCTGGGCCGAGGCCGAGTTCGACACCGAGGACTGGGACGGTGCGGTCGCCCTCGTCGGAGCGCTCGGCGGCGCCGACGTCGTGGTGGTCGAGCCGGACGAGCTCCGGGCCCGGGTGGCCGACGGAGCCCGGCGCTTCCTCGCGCTAAATCCCTAATTGTGGACATCACTTATTGCTGATTAGCACCAACCCTTTTACGATGATCGGGTGGCTGAGACCATGATCAACGTCCCGTTCGAGGGGCGTGACCGGATCCGGATCGGACTGATCGGGGCCGGCAACCGGGGCAGTTCGCTGCTCGGCAATCTGTTGATCATCGACGGCGCGGACGTTCGCGCGGTCGGCGACGTGTCGGCCGAACGGGCCGAGGCGGCCGCCGACCGGGTCGCCGCCGCGGTCGGGCGCCGGCCCGACGCCGTCACCGACGCGACCGCGGTGATCGAACGGGACGACGTCGATCTCGTGATCATCGCCAACCCCTGGGAGCTGCACACCCCACTGGCGGTGGCGGCCATGCAGGCCGGCAAGCACGCCGCCGTCGAGGTGCCCGCGGCGCTGACGCTGGAGGAGTGCTGGCAGCTGGTCGACACCAGCGAGCAGACCCGGCGGCACTGCGTGATGCTGGAGAACTGCAACTACGGCTACAACGAGCTGCTGGTGCTGAATCTGGTCCGGGACGGCGTGCTGGGCGACCTGCTGCACGCCGAGGCGGCCTACCTCCATGATCTTCGCCGGCCGCTGATGACGCAGACGGCCTGGCGGCGCAAGGCGCACATCAACCTGGATGCCAATCTCTATCCGACCCACGGGCTCGGCCCGGTCGCGGCCTATCTGGACGTCAACCGCGGCGACCGGTTCGTCCGGATGACCTCGATGAGCTCGGCGTCCCTCGGCCTGGACGCCTGGCGGGACAGCCATCCCGACGAGCTCGACCCGAGCACGGCCGGCGAGGTGTATCGCTGCGGTGACATCAACACCTCCATCGTGGCCACCGAGCGCGGTCGGACGATCCTGCTGCAGCATCAGGTGGTCGGGCCGCGTCCGTACAGCCGCAGGAACGAGATCGTCGGCACCAAAGGGATCTTCACCGACTTCCCGCCGCGGATCTTCGTGGAGGACCCGGACGATCCTGCCCAGATCGAGGAGTACGTCGAGCTCGACGCGTACCGCGACTACGAGCACCAGCTGTGGACCGACGAGGGCGCGCGGGCCCGCGAGGCTGGCGGCCACGGCGGCATGGACTACCTGATGCTGCTCCAGTTGATCACCACGATGCGGTCCGGTGCGGTGCCCGAGATGGACGTCTACGACGCCGCGGCCTGGAGCGCGCCGTCCGCGTTGAGCTTCGCCTCGGTCGCCGCCGGCGGTGCGCCGGTCGACTTCCCCGACTTCACCCGCGGCCGCTGGGGCGAGGCACGTCCGGGCATCCGCTGACCGCGCCGCCGGGCGGCCTTGGCAGGATGCCGGGGTGACCTACAGCTATGACTGCCCTCTCCGCTGGGGCGACATGGATGCCCAGGCCCACATCAACAATGCGGCGTTCGTCGACTATCTGCAGGAGGCCCGGGTCGCCTTCCTGCACGCCGGGCCGCCGGCGATGCGGGAACTGCTGGACAGCGGCGTCATCGTCGCCGGGCACCAGGTCGAGTATCTGGCCCCGGTCGTGTTCTCCGACCGGCCGCTGCGGATCGAGCTCTGGGTGGACGCGGTCGGCGCCGGCCGGTTCGTGATCGGCTACCACGTCCTCGACGGTGATCAGCTCGCGGTACGGGCTCGGACCGTCGCCACTCCGTTCGACCTCGCCCGCAACGCCCTGCGCCGGCTGACCCCGGACGAACGGGCCTTCCTCACCGAGCATCTGGCGCCGGCCGAGCCGCTCCGGGCGGTCGGCTCGGGCAAGATCGACTTCGCCGGCGCGGGACACCGGTATCCGGTCCGGGTCCGCTGGTCCGACCTGGACTCCTACGGCCACGTCAACAACGTCCGCTACTACGACTACATCCAGGAGGCCCGGATCGCGATGGTGGCCGACCAGCTCGGCGACGGCGCCCGCTGGGTCGTCGTGCGGCAGGACCTCGACTACCTGAAGCCGATCGACTTCGCCATCGAGCCGTACCGGGCCGAGACCGTCGTCACCGAGATCGGCAACCGCTCCGTGACGCTGGCGGCGGAGCTTCGCGACGGGAACGGCACGCGCTACGCGGCCGCCCGGACCGTCCTGGTGGCCGACCGTCCGATCGATGCCGAGCAGCGGGCCGCCTTCTCCCGCTGGTCGGTCGGCACCGTCGCTTCCTGACGTACGGGAAGGGCACCGGAGTCAGGGAACGCCGGGTGGGATCACGCACGCGCTCGGCGGCGAGGCCGGGGCAGAGTGAACCCATGACCAAGATCGAACTCCAGCCGCTCGGGGCGGGCGAGACCGAGGCCGCCGTCGGCGTGCTGGCCCGCGGCATGCGCGACAACCCCGGCCACGTCGCAGCCTTCGGGCCCGATCCGGAGACCCGGCAGCGCTGCCTCACCCTGATGTTCCGCGGGCTGCTCCGGGTGGCCGCGGACCGGCAGACCCTCGGCGCCTACGACGGGGCCACCCTGGTCGGTGTCGCAGCCGCCGCGGCGCCCGGCCGGTGCCGCCTGCGGCCCGGCCAGCAGGCCCGGGCCGCCGCGATCATGATCAAGGTCGGACCGCGGCGGTTGCTCCGTGTGCTCGCCTGGCAGGGCGCCTGGGGTGATCGGCATCCCGACTGGCCGCACCATCACTTCGGCCCGATCGCGGTGGACCGGGATCGGCAGGGGCAGGGGATCGGGTCGTTGATCATGAACGAGTTCGCCGCCCGGTGGGACCGGACCGCCGAGCCCGCGTACCTGGAGACCGACAAGCCGGAGAACGTCGCGTTCTACCGCCGGCACGGCTTCACGGTGATCAACGAGGCAGCGGTGCTGGGCCGGCCGAACTGGTTCCTCCGCCGCCGGTGAGTCGAGCGTTCCCGTCGCGCTCACCACGCCGGGGGCTAACCCCCGGTCCCGCCGGTGGGTCTGCCGGCTGGGAACCGGCGCACCACGGGACGACGCTGGAAGCGGGCTCGGGCAGCCGCCGACGCCGTCGACGTCAGGAGTGATGATCATGAACCAGGAACCGCAGAACCTCCGCCGCCGAAGCCTGCTCCGGGCCGCCGCGGCGGCCGGTGTGGTGACGCTCGCCGGCATGGCGCCGCCCGCAGCCGCGGTCCGGCCGGCCGGACCCGGGCCGGGCCGCCGTCCGGTGGACCAACGCTCGATCGACGTCCTGACCGGCTCCCTCGAGCCGGACCTCGTCGCGTTGCGGCGGACCATCCACGAGCATCCCGAGGTCGCGGGCGAGGAGGTTCGTACGGCAGCGCTGGTGGCCTCCCTCCTGCGGGCCGCCGGTCTCACCGTGGCGACCGGGATCGGCGGCCATGGCGTGGTCGGCCTGCTTCGGGGCGCCTACCGGGGCCGTACCGTCGGCTATCGGGCCGACCTGGACGCGGTGCCGGCGGGTGGCACCGTCGGCGGTTCCGTCGGCGTCGGCCACCTGTGCGGGCACGACCTGCACACGGCCATCGGCGTCGGCGTCGCCGAGGTGCTGGCCCGGCTCCGGTCTCGTCTCAGCGGGACGTTCGCGTTCGTGTTCCAGCCGGCGGAGGAGGACCTCACCGGCGCCCGCAGGATGCTGGCCGACGGCGTGCTGCGGCACACCGGGATCCGGGAGTTGCACGCGCTGCACTGCGGCCCGCTGCCCGTGGGCGCGATCGCCGTCACCCCCGGGTACGGCATGCCGGGGCTGGACCGTGGTCGCGTCGTCCTCACCGGCCCCGGCGCCGCGGACCGCGCCGAGGCCCTGGCGGCCGACCTCCTGCGGCTGGCCACGGTGGCGCCACCGAGGAGCCTGGCGGAGATGGAGCAGTTGGTGGTCGACCTCGGTACGCCCGACGGGCCGCTGGCCCGGTTCGTCAACATCCAGCACGCCACGCCGGGCGAGGAGGAGAACGGCGCCGTCACCGTACGGCTGTCCTATCGGTGCTGGCCCGAGGAGCGCTATCGCGAGGTCCGCCGGAGCATTGGCGCGGCCGCGGCCCCTTATCGCGGGCGGGCCGAGTTTCCCGACCCGCCGTTCCCCGCCCTGGTCTGCCCGGAGCGCGACGGGACCCGGCTCGAACGGCACCTGCGCCGCCGGCTGGGCGACGATCGGGTCGTCCGGATGCACGCCGTGCCCCCGTTCAACGGAGAGGACTTCGCGTTGTTCGGGCAGCGGCTTCCGGTCACGTACAGCTTCGTCGGCGTCCGCTCGCCCGGCGCGCCGGTCACCACCGCCTTCCCGCACCACGTGGACTTCGACCCGGACGAGGGCGCCATCGGTACCGGCGTGCGGGCGATGGCCGGCTGGCTCGCCGAGCGTGGTCGGCTCGCCGGCTGACCGCGAGGCCGGCGGCGCGCCCCGCCGGTCCAGGATCGTTCCGGCTAGCGATCGAGGTGACGGCGCAGGGCGGCCGCGAGGTCGGCCGCTGCGGCGAGCTGCTCCGGGGCGAGGGCGTCGACGAACAGCTCCCGTACGGCTCGGAGGTGGGGGACGGTCGAGTTCCGGAACGCCTGCGCGCCGGCGGTCTCGAGGACGACCTCGGCGCCGCGGCTGTCGGTGGCACACTCCTCGCGGCGGATCAGTCCGCGCCGTTCCATCCGGCCGAGATGATGGGACAGCCGGCTGCGCTCCCAGCGGATGCCGTCGGCGAGCTCGGAGGAGCGCAACCGTCGCCCCGGTGCCTCGCTGAGGGCGAGCAGCACCGCGTAGTCGCCGGTCGAGAGCCCGGAGTCGGCCTGCAGTCGCGACGCGAGCTCGGACCGCAGCGTCTCCGCGGTCTCGATGAACTCCCGCCAGACCCGCAACTCCTCCTGCGTCGGCAGCCGTCGTCTCGCCGGTCGTCCGGTCGCCCGTTGTCTCGCCATGACCACTCCCTGATTGATGTGTCAATCACAGCGTATATGATTGACGCGTCAACTACTTGAGAGGCGTGATCATGCCCGACCTGATCTTCGGACTCGACACCTTCGGCGACGTCCCGGAGGACGACACCGGCAAGCTCGTGAGCTACCCCGCGGCGATCCGTCAGGTCGTCGAGGAGGCGGTGCTGGCCGACGAGCTCGGCGTCGATGTGATCGCCCTGGGTGAGCACCACCGTCCCGAGTACGCCATCTCGACGCCGGAGACCGTGCTCGCCGCGATCGCCGCCCGCACCTCGCGGATCCGGTTGTCCTCGGGCGTCACGGTGCTGAGTTCCGACGACCCGGTGCGGGTCTTCCAGCGGTTCGCGACGGTCGACGGGATCTCCGGCGGCCGGGCCGAGCTGATCCTCGGGCGTGGCTCGTTCACCGAGTCCTTTCCCTTGTTCGGTTACGATCTGGCCGACTACGACCGGTTGTTCGAGGAGAAGCTCGACCTCTTCGTCCGGTTGCTGGACGAGCAGCCGGTGACCTGGAGCGGCGACCTGCGGGCCCCGCTCGACCAGGCCGGCGTCTTCCCGAAGTCCGAGTCCGGTCGGCTGCCCACCTGGGTCGGGGTCGGCGGCTCGCCGCAGTCCGTGATCCGCACCGCGAAGTACGGGCTGCCGATGGTGCTGGCGATCATCGGCGGCCCGCCGAGCCGGTTCGCTCCCTACGTCGAGCTCTACCGCCGGGCGGCCGAACAGTTCGGCACTCCCGCGCACGGGGTCGGCATGCACTCGCCGGGCTTCATCGCCGACACCGACGAGGAGGCCAAGGAGGTGTCCTGGCCGCGCTACCGCGTCATCCATGATCGGATCGGCGCGCAGCGCGGCTGGCCCCGGCTCCGTCGTGATCAGTACGAGGAGGAGATCGCCTACGGCTCGCTCTACATCGGCTCGCCGGCCACCGTTGCCGCCAAGATCGCCCGAACGATCAACACGCTCGGCGTCGAGCGCTTCGACCTCATCTACACCGCGGGCTCGCAGCCGATCAGTGCCCGGCTGCGCGCCGTCGAGCTGTACGGGACCGAGGTGATCCCGCGGGTCCGCGAGCTGGTCGCCGACCGGGCCGTGAAGGCGGGGGTGTGAGGTGGCCGCCCCGGACCTGCCGACACTCGGCATCCTCGGCGCGGGGAAGCTCGGCACCGTGCTGGCCAGGCTCGCCCTGGCGGCCGGGTACCGGGTGCTGATCGCCGGCTCCGGCACCCCTGGGCGGATCGCGTTGACTGTCGACGTCCTCACTCCCGGGGCCCGGGCGACCACGGCCGCCGAGGCCGCGGCGGAGGCGGACCTGGTGATCCTGGCCCTTCCGCTGGGCCGGTATCGCGAGCTCCCGGTTGCGGAACTGCGCGGCAAGCTGGTCGTGGACGCGATGAACCACTGGTGGGAGATCGACGGGGAGCGGGACGATCTGACGGATCCGCGGACCTCGTCGAGCCAGACCGTGCAGGCGTTCCTGGCCGGCGCCCGGGTCGTCAAGGCGCTCAATCACGTCGGCTACCACGATCTCGAGGGCCGCGCCCGGCCTACCGGTGCGGCCGGCCGGCTGGCCGTCGCCATCGCCGGTGACGCGGCCGCCGACCTGGCCGCCGTGGCAGCCCTGGTCGACCGGCTGGGCTTCGATCCGGTCGTCGCCGGGCCGCTGGCCGAGGGGATCCGCTTCGAGCCGGGCACCGAGCTGTTCGGCGCCGACGTCGGGGCCGCGGAGGTGCGGGCACGGCTGGATCGCTTCGAGGGTACGGAGCGCGGGCGGGTGGTCGCCCAGGCCCGGGTCGGCGTCGCCTGACTCCGGGGCTGGAGCCGGGCGTCAGCCCAGTTCCTGCTCCAGCCAGGTCAGGACGTCGGCGGTGACCGGATCGGCGAGGTCGGCGAACTCGTCGTGCCGCTTGACGAACCGGGCCACGTACGCGCAGACGGGGACCACGCGCAGGCCGGCCGCCCGGGTGTCGGTGAGCGCCTGCTCGACCAGCCGGCCGGCCAGTCCCTGGCCAGCGTAGGCGTCGTCGACCTCGGTGTGGAAGAAGATCCGCTGTCCGCCGTGATCGCGGTACTCGGTCATCCCGGCGCGGGCGCCGTCGACCGAGATCTCGTACCGGTGTCGGGCGTCGACCCGCTCGACGACGGGGACGGTTGACTGACTCATGGTGACCCTTCCGCTGAGGACGTACGCAGGAACAACCGTAGGCCTGTCCGTGCGGCTCAACTGAACGGCACGGGACCGAACCGGCCCACGGCGACGAGGCCGGCCAGCACGAGCAGGACGAGATTGATCACGATCGGCTGCCGCTCGCCGCGCCGCCCATGGGTGATCAGCGCGCCGATCATCAGCAGCATCAGGCCGGCAGCCGCGAGCGGCACCAGGACCGGCGCGATCCCGAGCAGTCCGGGCAGGATCAGCCCGATCGCCGCCAGCACCTCGAGCACGCCGATCAGCTTGATCACGCCGGGCGGGAAGTCCTCGGTCCAGGCCATGTTCGGCGAGGCGCCGAGCTTCTCCTTCGGCGTGATCACCTTCATTGCGCCGGCGGCCAGGAACAGTGCCGCCAGCAGACCCGCGGCGATCCAGAGTACGACGGTCATGATCATCCTTCGCCGATGTGCTTGATGCGTCAGTTACCTGGTCCAATGTAGCTGACGTGTCAATCAGATCCGGAACTCGCGGTCAGAGCGACAGCCAGGTGACGATCAGGATCACGGCGCCGAGGCCGAAGTCCAGGACCGCGCAGAACTCGGCGAACGAGCGCCCGGTGACCCGGTTCCGTCGGTGGTGCAGCACGTCCCAGACCCCGTGGCCGATCGCGGCCAGGGCGGCGAGGTGAGCGGCCGGCACCGGACCGACCATCATTGCGACCAGCCCCAGGCCGGTGAAGCCCACGAAGCCTGCCGCCTGGAGCCCCAGCTCGGCCCGGCCGGAGTGCGGTCGCCGGATCAGGCCGAAGATCACCAGGCCCACGGCGGCCGCGATGAGCAGCAGGACGGCGTCGAGGGCGGTCAGCATGCCGACGGCCACCAGCACCACGCCGGCCGGGATGGCGATCCAGGTCGCGGCGGGCCGGCCGACCGCGGCAGCGGCGAGGTAACTGAGGGCGGCGATCATGATCACCGTCGCGGTCACGTGGGCGTCGACGCCACCGGCCGACGTGGCGATCAGGGCAGCCAGCCCGACCAGGCTGGGCCAGCGGGCCAGCACGGCCGCGAGCGGGCTGGTGGTCTCGGTGGGCTCCGAAGTCGTGTTCATGAGTCCAGGCTGGGGCGTTCCGGTCGCCGGTGCACCGGTCGGGTTGTCATCGGAATTCGTGCACTGCACATACCCGGCCGGGGTATGGTGGCGGCGACGAGGGAAGGACACGACGATGGGGTACGACGACGCCGACCGTCCGGTCCGCCGGGCGCGGGCCGTGGCGCTGGTGGCGCTGCTCGCGGCGCCGGCGACGACGGCGATCATGCCGGGCATCGCGCTCACCCTGGAGCCGGACCTGGTCCGCGGCGTGCTCGGGGCGGTCAGCATCATCCTGGTCACGGCGGCCCTCGCCGCCGGGCTGTACCGGTCCCTGATGCGGGACGTCGCGGCGACCGGGGGACCGCTGCGGCCGGCCGTGACCGATGTCGCCCTCGGTGTCGCGTTGCTGATCTCGATCCCGCTGGTGGCGCCGCTGGCCAGCGCGGAGTGGTCCACCTGGGCCTGGCTGGGCGGCACCGTCGGCGGGTCGCTGCCGCTGCTCTACCGGCGGCCGGTGGTGCTGATCGGCGGCTGGCTGGCGTTGCTGGTGGCGGTGCTCGCCGTCGGGTCCTGGGCCGGCGATCCGCTCGGGTACGGGCTCACGGCGCTCTCGGTCGGCGCGACGGTCGCGTTCATGTGCGGCCTGCCGTACGCACTCTGGCGCCTGGTCGGCGAGCTCAGGGCCGGCAGGGAGGCGCGGGCCCGGCTCGCGGTGGCGGAGGAGCGGCTGCGGTTCGCCCGGGACATCCATGACCTGGTCGGCCACTCGCTGTCGGTGATCGCGTTGAAGGCGGAACTGGTGGAGCGGCTGCAGCAGAGCGATCCGGGCCGGGCCGCGGCGGAGGCCGGCCAGCTCCGCGGGCTCACCGCCGACGCCCTGGTGCAGCTGCGGTCCACGGTGGACGGCTATCGCGGCATCGACCTTGATCAACAGGCGGCGGCCGTCGGCGAGGCGTTCGCGTCGGCCGGGATTCCGTACCGGATGGAGCTCGGCGTCCGGCCGGACTCGGCGGCCGTGTCCCGGTTGCTGGCGATCGCGCTGCGCGAGGCGACCACGAACGTGCTGCGCCACGGCCGGGGTGCCGAGTGTGTGATCACGCTCGATCGGTCCGGCCCCGAGCTCCGGCTTCGGGTGATCAACGAAGCAGCGGCGGCCCGGTCCGGCGGGGGCAGGATCGGCGCCGGGCTGGCCGGCATGCGGGAACGCTTCGCCGAGGTCGGCGGATCCGTCCGGGCCGGCCAGGACGGTGATCGGTTCGTCTTCGAGGCAAGGGTTCCGTGCCAGACTGGTCAGTCATGATCAAGCTGCTGCTGGCCGACGACGAGGCGCTGATCCGAGACGCCGTGGCCACCCTGCTCGACCTGGAGCCGGATCTGTCGGTGGTCGCGCTGGCCGGCGACGGCCGACAGGCCGTGCAGGCCGCCCTTGATCATCGGCCGGACGTCGCCGTGGTCGACCTGGACATGCCGCACCTGGACGGGATGGCGGTCAGCGCCGAGATCGGCCGGGCGCTGCCGGCCTGCCGAGTGATCATCCTGACCGGCCGTGGCCGGCCGGCCCACCTGCGCCGGGCGTTGCGGGCCGGCGCCTCCGGGTTCGTCACCAAGGGCGGCCCGGCCGGAACCCTCGCGCAGGCGATCCGCCGGGTCCACGAGGGGGCGCGCTACGTCGACCCGGAGCTGGCCGCCGAGTTGTTGATCAGTCCGGACTGTCCGCTCACCGAGCGGGAGCTGGAGGTCCTGGCCGCGCTCGCCGAGGGCGGCACGCCGGCCGCGATCGCCCGCCGGGTGGGGCTGTCGGCCGGAACCGTACGCAACTATGCGGCGGCGATCATGACCAAGCTCGAGGTCTCCGACCGGGCCGCGGCGATCCAGCTGGCCCAGCACCACGGGTGGATCTGAACCCGCGGCGGCCACCCGTCTATCGTGGCGATCATGAACGCTGACCTGCCGAACGAACAGCCCCGCTCCCTGCTCCGCCGGGCCGGTGAGGTCGTGATCGACACGGCGCCGGTCCCCGAACCGGGGCCGGGCCAGGTGCTGATCGAGGTGGCCGTGGTCGGCGTCTGCGGCTCCGACGTGCACTACTTCGATCACGGCCGGATCGCCGACTTCGTGGTCACCGAGCCGCTGGTGCTCGGCCACGAGGCGTCCGGCGTGATCCGGGCCGTGGGGGCCGGGGTGCCGGCGGACCGGCTCGGGCAGCGGGTGGCACTGGAGCCGCAGCAGACCTGCGGGCGCTGCACGCAGTGCCTGACCGGCCGCTACAACCTGTGCCCGGACGTCGAGTTCTTCGCCACGCCGCCGGTGCACGGCGCCTTCGCCCGGTACGTCGTGCTGGCCGCGCACCGGGCATACCCGGTGCCGGACGCGCTGTCGGACGAGGCGGCCGCCCTGATCGAGCCGCTCTCGGTCGGGGTCTGGGCCGCACGGAAGGCGGCCATCGAGCCGGGCGACCGGGTCCTGATCACCGGCGCCGGTCCGGTCGGCCTGCTCTGCGCCGACGTGGCCCGGGCCCGCGGCGCCTCCTGGGTCGCGGTCAGCGACGCGGTAGCCCACCGGCTCGACGTCGCCCGCCACCGCGGTGCGGACCAGGTGATCGACGCGACGCAGGGTCCGCTGGCCGACACCCTGGAGCCGGTCGACGTGGTCATCGAGTGCTCCGGCGCGGCGCCGGCGGTCCGGTCGGCCTTCGCGGTGGCGGCCCCGGCGGCCCGGATCGTCCTGGTCGGTCTCGGCGCGCCGAACCTGGAGCTGCCGGTGGCCGACATCCAGATCAAGGAGCTCGTCGTCACCGGCACCTTCCGGTACGCCAACTGTTACCCGGCCGCGATCGCGCTGGCCGCCTCCGGCGCTGTTGATCTTGACGGACTGGTCACCGGCCGGTTCGGGCTGGACCAGGTCGCCGAAGCCCTGCAGGCGTCGAAGAACGACCCGCACAGCCTGAAGCCGGTGGTCTATCCGGGCCGCTGATGCCGGCGCCGGTACTCGCCGGGCGAGGCACCGCAGAGCCGGGTGAACTGCTCGTAGAAGGTGCTCTGTGAGCTGAAGCCCGAGGCGTGCGCGACGTCGATCATGGCCAGGTCGGTCGTGATCAGGAGCCGCTGCGCCTCGGCGATCCGGCGCCGGGCGAGGTAGCGCCCCGGGCTGGTGCCGAGGCTGCGGCTGAAGATCATTGCGGCATGGCTGCGGTTCAGATGTGCCGCGGCGGCGATATCGCCGATCATGATCGGCTCCCGGAAGTGCTCGACGATGAACCGGGCCATCGTGGCCACCGGACCGAGCGTCCCGTCCGGCGCCGGCCGCTGGTGATCATGCCGGTTGGGCCGCCGTTCCTCGTTCCGGAGCACTCGGCTGATCATCGCCTGGATCTCCAGCAGGGCAGGGATCCGGTCCGCAGGGTCCGATCCGCCGAGCTCCTGGATCCAGGTGCCGAAGAGGAGGACGGCGTCATGCCCGAGGCAACTCTGTGGTGCGATGACCGGAGCCAGCGAGAGTAGCCTGGCGACGTCGGAGTCGGTCAGGTTCCAGCCGAGCGCGGTGCCGAGCGGGAGGTGCAGCCAGCAGCCCTCGGTCTGCTCCGGGCCGGGCAGCAGATGGTGCGGTGTGGCCGCCCAGAAGACGGCGACCTGGCCGGCACCCACCGAGAGCCGGTCGCCGCCGAAGAGGTAGTCCAGCCGGCCGCGCAGCACGAGGTTCACCTCAAGATCGTCGTGCCGGTGCGGCCGCGCCATCGACGGCGGCGCGCCCCGGTGCAGCCACAATTCCGACCCGGTGACGTCCACCGGGTCGGGCAGCGGTCCAGCGCCGGACATGCCGCGATCCTAATGACTGCCGCGCACAGAGCCAGTGGAGGCATGTCCTGAGCCTGTCGAAGGGTGCCGAACCGGACCGTGCCTTGCCCTTCGACAGGCTCAGGGAACGTGCTCGCCACGTGCCGCCCAGCGGAGGATCCCGGAAGGGTTGCCGAGGCGGCCGGAGGCGGACCTGGCGGGTCGGCGCCTAGCGTCGGTGCCATGGCTGCCACGATTCTGCGCCCCAAGATCACCATCATCGGTGCCGGCGGGTACGTGTTCCCGTTCCGGCTGGTCGGCGACCTGTTGAGCTTCCCCGCTCTGCAGGACGCGACCCTGTGTCTGATGGACATCGACGAGAACCGGCTGGCCCGGGTCGCGGACGTGTCCCGGGAGTTGATCACCCACCACGGCCTCGGCGCGACGCTGGAGGCGACGACGGACCGGCGGCAGGCGCTGCGGGACGCCGATTTCGTGATCATCACGTTCCAGGTCGGCGGCCTCGACTCGTACCGGCACGACGTGGAGATCCCGCGCCGGTACGGCGTCGACCAGACCGTCGGCGACACCATCGGGCCGGGTGGCGTGTTCCGGTTCCTCCGCTCGGTGACGGCCTACCGCGGGATCGTCGAGGACGCCCGTGAGCTGTGCCCGGACGCCCAGTTCATCAACTACGCCAACCCGATGGCGATGGCGACCGGCTACCTCAATGCCCTCGGCGCGCCGACGGTCGGGCTCTGCCACAGCGTGCAGGGGACGACCCGGATGCTGGCCCGCACCCTGGGCGTCCCCTACGAGGAGGTCGCGTACCGCTGCGCCGGGATCAACCACCAGGCCTGGGTGCTGGAGTTCCGGCAGGGCCGGACCGACCTCTATCCGCGGCTGCGTGAGGAGATGGCGCGGCGCCACGTCCGGTCCCGCGGTGCCGAGAAGTTGATCAGCGACGACGGCGACCACAGCGGTGCCGCCGCCGCGGCCAGCAACTACGAGGGCGGCAACGAGCAGGTCCGGACCGCGCTGATGAACACGTTCGGCTACTTCGAGACCGAGTCGAGCCACCACGCCTCCGAGTATCTGCCGTACTTCCGCAAGAACCCGGAGTTGATCAAGGAGTACATCCCGCGGCGCTGGGACTACTACGAGATCTGCGCGGCGCACGACGAGGCCGGCGACCTGGGCGCCCAGCTGGACCGGCTGAAGGCCGAGCTGGCGCCCTCGGTCGAGTACGGTGCCAGCATCGTCAACTCGATGGTGACCGGCGAGCTGAGCGTGATCCACGGCAACGTGCCGAACGCCGACGGAGCGATCAGCAACCTGCCCGCCGACGCCTGCGTCGAGGTGCCCTGCCTGGTCGATGCGAGCGGTGTGCAGCCGACCACGATGGGCGCTCTGCCGCCGCAGCTGGCGGCGCTGAACCGGACCAACATCGGCGTCCAGACGCTGGCCGTCGAGGCCGCCCTGACCGGCGACCGCGACCACGTCTACCACGCCGTGGCGCTGGATCCGCTGACCGCGGCGCTGCTCGACCTGGACCAGATCCGGGCCATGACCGACGAACTGCTCGCCGCCCACGCGCCCCTGCTGCCGGTACCGCTGCGCCCGACCTGACCCGGAACGCGCACTGAGCTTGTCGAAGTGCCGAGCCCGCCCTTGCCCTTCGACAAGCTCAGGGAACGATGATCACGGGCGGGGCTGGATGGTCGGCCCCGGCATCGCCGGCGGGCCGTCGGCGTCGAACGTGTTGACCATGAACCGGGCGCCTCGCTCACGGACGACACCCCGACGGACACCCCTGTCGCGGTCGCAAGGTGCCCGGTCGAGGGACTGTCGACGCAAGGGCGGTGCCCAAGTGGCGGTCGAGCGTCAACGCCACAGCCACCACGCTCCGCGGCGCCGACCTGGCGATCACCCCGGATCGCGACCCTGCTCCTCGGACTCCTCGAGCGGGAGTGTCGTGATTCCTCCACGGACGAAGCGTTTCCACGTGGCAGTCGCGCTCGGATGCTCGTCCGTGGAGAAATAACGACATCGCGTGGTCGGCGAGCGGCCCGGCCGGCGCGATGCGCGGCGATTCAGGGCCTGGGCTGGATGGTCAGCCCCGGCATCGCCGGCGGGCCGTCGGCGTCGAACGTGTTGACCATGAACTGGGCGGCGCGCTCCAGGTACTCCCAGAGGATCGCGTGCTGCTCCTCGGTGAGGTCCAGCGAGTCGACGGCGTCGCGCATGTGCTTGAGCCAGCGGTCCTTCTGCTCCGGCGTCACCGCGAACGGCGCGTGCCGCATCCGCAGCCTCGGGTGGCCGCGCTCCTGGCTGTACGTGGTCGGGCCGCCCCAGTACTGCTCGAGGAACATCCGGAGCCGTACCTCGGCCGGACCGAGATCCTCCTCCGGATACATCTCGCGCAGCGGCGGGTCGCCGGCCACGCCCTCGTAGAACCGCTTGGTCAGGGCGACGAAGGTCTCGTGTCCGCCGATCTCGTCGTAGAACGACTGGCGGTCCTCAGTGTGCGTCATCGCCACCCATTGTTCCCCACCTTCCCACCCGACCCCGCCCGACGGGTGCCTGGCAAGATAAGCCGCGAACACCACAGACGCACACATCCGCCGAGAAGGAGATCGTCATGGCTACCGTACGCACGGCCAACGCCCACTGGGAGGGCTCCCTGATGGAGGGCGCCGGCACCGTCGAGCTCGCCTCGTCGGGAATCGGCACCTATCCGGTCAGCTGGCCGTCCCGGGCCGAGCAGGCGAACGGCAAGACCAGCCCGGAGGAGCTCATCGCCGCCGCGCACTCGACCTGCTTCTCGATGGCGCTCTCGCACGGCCTGGCCGGCGCCGGCACCCCGCCCACGACCGTCGACACGTCCGCCGACGTGACCTTCGTGCCGGGCACCGGGATCACCGGGATCAAGCTCACCGTGAAGGCCGCAGTGCCGGGCCTGACCGCCGAGCAGTTCCAGCAGGCCGCCGAGACCGCCAAGGCCAACTGCCCGGTGTCGCAGGCGCTGGCCGGGACCGAGATCACCCTCGAGGCGACCCTGGTCCAGTAGGGCCCTGCCTTACGCCTGCTGCCGTAGCAGCCATACGTCCGTCGGCCGATGCGCCGGCGGACGTTGGCGTTTCATGATCGTGATCATGGATCAGCCACCCTCGACGCGCTGGCCGACGCTGCGCGGTTACCCGGACCGCGGCGACCCGTACCGCCGCTTCCTCTACCGCTACCACGCGATGCTGGACCGCTGGCCGGCCGCGACGACCGAGCATCTGGGCTCGCGGTTCGGCCGCACGGCCGTCACCGTCGCCGGCCCGGCCGACGGCTGGCCGTTGGTGCTGTTGCACGGAGCCGGTGCCACCTCCACCATCTGGTACGCCCTCGCCGGACAGCTCGCCCGGCGCTACCGGATCTACGCGATCGACCGGCTCGGCGAGGCCGGGCTGGGCGGCGCCGACCTGCCGATCCGGACCGGTGCCGAGCAGTCGGAGTGGCTGACCGGGGTCCTGGACGGTTGCGGCGTCGACCGGGCCGCCGTCGCCGGGCACGGCAGCGGCGGCTGGCTCGCGCTGCGGTACGCCCTCGCCGCCCCGGACCGGGTCGCCGCGCTGGCCCTGCTGGACCCGGTCGGCTGCTTCGGCCGCTCCCGGGCCGGCTACCGGTTCCGGGAATGGGCGCTGGCCCTGGCCGGGACGCCCGGCCGGGCCCGGGCTCTGGTGCGCTGGGAGTCGGCCGGCGTGCCGGTCGACGAGGACTGGCTGGAACTGTTCGCGGCCGGGACCGGGGTGCCCCGGCAACTGCCGCCGCTGCAGCACCGGCCGACCGCCGCCGAGCTGCGCAGCCTGGCCGCACCGACCCTGATCATGCTGGCCGGGATGTCCCGGGTGAACGACGCCCGGCGCACCCGGCTGGCCGCGCTGCGCCGGCTGCCGGGGGCCGAGGTGGCCGTGATCGGGCACGCCTCGCACCACTCGCTGCCGTACCAGCCGGCCGGTGAGGTCGCCGCCCGGCTGTCCGGCTTCCTCGCCCGCGCCGTCGATTCATGATCATGATCGGCGGTGATCATCCTTACCTGGCAGGGAACCGGGGGCCAGCGATGTTGATCATGGTCGATTTCTTCAAGATCATCATTGGCTCGCGGGGCACCGGGGAGCGATCGGCCATTCCCTACTTCAGTACTTCTTATCAACCGTGAATAAAGGGGTTGCAGAAGTTTTGAACTGAATGCGCGGAACTGATTGACACCCTTTCTGGCGCCTCTTACTCTTTCTGCGGGGGAAGTAACTTCGGGCGGGGGCTGCATGGATGAGTATGTTCTGTATTGCCTTGCTGACCGATTCTTCTATGACACACCGACGAATCGCGACGCAGAACATCCCGACTTCGACTTGTGCACCCGGCCACTGCCGGCCGGGTGGGAACGCGAGGCCACCGAAGTCTGGATGAATTACGCACCGGCAGAAGTGTCGGTTCCCAACCAGGGTTGGAAAATCCACGTCTCGGCCTGCCTGGCCGACGTCGACCGGACGCTCCAGGTCGTCTGGGATTACTGCGTCGAACGGGGCGTGCCGTTCAAATTCCTTCGCAACGAACCCGTCGTCGTGATGTACAACTCGAAGTCGGCGGACCGTGAGGCGAGCGGAAAACTGGTCACGATCTATCCGGCCGACGACGCCCAACTCGAGTTGGTGCTCAAGGAACTCAATCATCTCCTGGCCGGTGTTCGGGGTCCGTACGTCTTATCCGACCTCCGGTATGCCGAGGGCCCGTTGTATGTCCGGTACGGCGGCTTCGCCGAACGGCACTGCCTTTCCGATTCCGGCCAGCGCGTGCTGGCCGTCGAAGCCCCGGACGGGCGACTGGTCCCGGACAACCGGCGGCCGGTCTTCGCGCCGCCGGAGTGGGCGCCGCTGCCCAGCTTCCTCGAGCCGCACCTGGCCGCCCGCAACGCCGTCACGACCACCGAGCTGCGGTACCTGATCGAAGGCGTGATCCAGTTCTCCAACGGCGGCGGGGTCTACCTCGGCCGGCACAAGGAGAGCGACCGGATGGTCGTGCTCAAGGAGGGCCGACCGCACGCCGGGCTCGACGTGCACAACCGCGACGCGGTGGCCCGGATCGGCCACGAGCAGGCGATCCTCGAGCGGCTGGCCGGGATCGCCGAGGTACCGGCCGTGCTGGACAGCTTCACGCTGGGCGAGCACCACTTCCTGGTCGAGGAGTTCGTCGACGCGAACCCGCTGCAGCGGCTGATCGTCAACGACTTCCCGCTCACCCGGCCGGACCCGGACCCGGCCGACCTGACGGCGTACGCGGCGTGGGCCAGGTCGGTGCTGGACCGGGTCGAGGTCGCGGTGGCGGCCCTGCACAGCCGAGGCGTGGTGTTCTGCGACCTGCACCCGGACAACGTGCTGATCGGCGCCGAGGACCGGCTGGTGCTGATCGACTTCGAGGTGGCCACAGCCGTGGAGGAGCAGGCCCGGTCGGCGCTGGCCCACCCCGGGTACTCGGCGCCGCCGGACCGGCAGGGGATCGCGGTCGACGAGTACGCGCTGGCCTGCATGCGGATCGGGATCTTCGCGCCGGAGACGACGATGCTGCTGCCGTTCCATCCGGGCAAGGCGGCGCAGCTGGCCGACCTGATCGCGGAGACCTTCCCGGTGCCCAGGCCCTGGCTGGAGCAGGCGGTCCGGACGATCGTCGGCCCGGCCGCCGAGGAGCCCGAGGCCGCCGAGCCCTGGCCGCCGCTGCCCGGCCGCGGCAGTTGGCCGGAAGTGCGGGAGGCGCTCGCGCGGGCCGTCGTCGGCAGCGCGACGCCGGACCGGGACGACCGGCTCTTCCCGGGCGACATCGCGCAGTTCACGCCGGGCGGCGGGCTGGGGTTCGCCCACGGCGCCGCCGGCGTGCTGTACGCGCTGCACCACACCGGGGCCGGCCGCTTCGCGGAGTACGAGACGTGGCTGCGGCGCCGGGCGCTCGGGCCGATCAAGGGGACCGGCTTCTACGACGGCCGGGCCGGCGTGGCGTACGTCCTCGATGATCTTGGTCACCGGGAGGACGCGCTGGACGCGATCGAGCTGAGCCTGACCGAGCCGCTGGACGGACTCGAGTTCGGCCTGCGCTCCGGCCTCGCCGGGATCGGCCTGAACCTGCTACACTTCTGGCACCGGACCGGCGAGACGTCGTTCGTGGCCAACGCCACCCGGGTGATCGACTTCGTCGCCGACCGGCTCGGCGGCCCGGACGACGTACCGGAGATCAGCGGCGAGGGGAACCCGCGGGCGGGACTGCTGCACGGATCGTCGGGGGCGGCCCTGCTCTTCCTGCACGGCTTCGAGAGGAGCGGGGACCAAGGCCTGCTCGAGCTCGCCGAGATCGCGCTCCGCCAGGATCTGCGCCGCTGCGTCCTCGACGACTACGGGACGCGCCAGGTCAGCCAGGGCTGGCGCACGCTGCCGTACCTCGAGGAGGGCTCGGTCGGGATCGCCGTCGTGTTGCGGCGGTTCCTCCGGCACCGCCCGGACCCGGAGCTGGCCGAGGCGCTGGTGTCGCTGCAGCGGGTCACCCGGTCGGAGTACTTCGTCCAGCCGGGCCTCTTCGCCGGCCGGGCCGGCTTGATCATGGCCGCCGCCGACGAGCGCCCCGGGCGTCCCGACGAGGTCACCGACCGGCTGATCCGCGGGCTGGCCTGGCACGCCGTGCCGCACCGGGACGGGCTGGCGTTCCCCGGCGACCGGCTGCTCCGGCTCTCGATGGACCTGGCCACCGGCTCGGCGGGCGTCCTGCTCGCGCTGGGGGCCGCGCTGCACGACGAACCCGTGCAGCTCCCGTTCCTCGGGTCCGCTCCAGGGACCCGAACCGACGAGACCTGAAGGAGGTGAAACACATGGCGCTTCTCGATCTGCAGGGGCTCGATGCCCCCGGAGGTTACGGCGGCGGTCACGGCGGCGGCTCGTCGCTGACGCTGCTCGGTTGCGGTTCCTACCGTCCGAGTGGGCTCAGCCTGTTGCTCTGCCACTGATCGAACCGTCGATCACACAGGGAGGGTCCTGGACGGAACTCGGTTCCGTCCAGGACCGCTCAGCGGACGTCCGGTAGGAGGGGCATCATGCATCTGCAGACGCGCAGCTACCCCGAGGCCGAACGAGGAACCGTCGTCGACGACCTGCACAGTCGCCGGGTGGCGGACCCTTACCGCTGGCTCGAGGATACGGCGAATCAGCAAACGCGGACCTGGGTCGCGGCCCAGGATCAGCTCTGGTTCGCCCATGCGGCGGCGCTGCCGGACCGGTACCGGTTCCGGCGGCGGGTGGCCGAACTGAGCGCGGTCGGCATGATCACCGTGCCGGCCTGGCGCGGTGACCGCCGGTTCTTCGAGCGGCGGGACCCCGGCCGGGAGCAGCCGAAGTTGATCATGGCCGACCCGGCGGGTGAGCGGGTCCTGATCGACCCGGTGGCGCTCGATCCGTCCGGCCGGACCCGGCTGGACACCTGGCAGGTCAGCCCGGACGGCCGGCTGCTGGCGTACCAGTTGTCGCACGGGGGCGCCGAGGAAGGGACGCTGCACCTGTCGGACATCGCCACCGGCGAGCCGCTCGACCGGCCGCTGGACGGCTGCCGCCATGCGCCGGTCGGCTGGCTGCCGGATGGCCGGACCTTCTACTACGTCCGGAACGGCCGGGTGCTGTTGCATCGGCTCGGCTCCGACGACGAGGCCGTGGTGCTCGGCGACCCCGCTGCGTACGGCCTCGAACTGAGCCGGGACGGGCGCTGGTTGATCATCTCCCAGGGGTACGGAACCAGTAACGACGTGTGGCTGGCCGACCTCGCCGACGGCCGGCTGGAACGGCCGGGCCTCGTTCCGGTCCAGCAGGGGCTGGACGCCAGGACGGTTCTCACCGTGGCACCCGACGGCCGGCTGTACGTCGCGACCACGCTGGCCGCGGACGCCGGGCGGATCTGTGTCGGCGATCCGCATCGGCCGGGCGTCGAGCACTGGCGCGAACTGGTGCCCGAGCAGCCCGAATCGCCGCTCAGCAACATCGCCTTCCTGGACGGAGCGCGGCCGCTGCTGCTGGTCGGCCGCACGGTCGACGGGATCGCCGAGCTCGGCCTCCATGATCGCGAGTCCGGCTCCCGGGTCGGTGAGGTCGAACTGCCCGGCGCGGGCACGGTCGGCTCGATCAGCACCCGGCCCGAGGGCGGTCCCGAAGCTTGGTACGACTACTGCGACAGCGTCACCCCGACCGCGGTCCACCGGTTCGACGCCCGGACCGGGCGATCCGAGCTCTGGGCCGGGCCGCCCGGGCTGGACCGGACGCCGCCCGTCCAGCTCCGGCGGCTCGAGTGCGTCTCGCCCGACGGCACGGCCATCGGACTGACCGTCCACGCGCCGTCCGGACCGGAGCCGAAGGCGCCGCGGCCGACGATCCTGTACGGCTACGGGGGCTTCGGCCAGTCGCTGATCCCGACCTACTCGGCGTTCTCGCTGGCCTGGGTCGAGGCCGGCGGCGTCTTCGCGGCGGTCCGGACCCGCGGCGGCTCGGAGCGCGGCGAGGCCTGGCACCGGGCGGGTGCCGCGGCCGCCAAGCAGAACGTCTTCGACGACTTCACGGCGGCCGCCGAGAAGTTGATCAAGGACGGTTGGACGGCGCCGGACCGGCTGGCGGCCTTCGGCGAGTCCAACGGGGGACTGACCGTCGGCGCCGTGCTGACCCGGCGGCCGGAGTTGTTCGCCGCGGCGGTCTGCTCCTCGCCGGTGCTCGACATGGTCCGCTACGAGTTGTCCGGGCACGGGCCGGCCTGGGTCCCCGAGTACGGCTCGGCCACCGACCCCGAACAGCTCGGCTGGCTGCTCGCGTACTCGCCGTACCACCGGGTGCAGGACGGCGTCGACTATCCGGCCGTGCTGTTCACGGTCTCCGCCGACGACGAGCGGGTGGACCCGCTGCACGCCCGCAAGATGTGCGCCGCCCTGCAGCAGGCGACGACCGGCGGTCCCGTCCTGCTGCGGCGGAGTGAGGGCGATTCCCACACCGGCGGTACGGTCAGCGGCGGCGTCGCGCTGGCCGCCGACGTGCTCGCCTTCCTCGGCGCCCACACGGGGCTGACCAGGCCATGAGCGGCTTCGGCTCGGTCGTCCGGCACGGCCGGGCCTGGCTGCCCGTGATCGGCCTGGCCGCGCTGGCCGGCAGCCTGGTCGCGCTGACGCTGCCGTCGGTGCTCGGCCGTGCGGTCGACGCGATCGTGGCCGGGGACTCCGTCGGCGGCTGGCTGGCCCTGGCCGGCGGGCTGATCATGGTGGCCGTCGTCTGCGACCTGGTCGACGCCTTCGCCGACACCGCCTGCGTGGCCGGGACGACGGCGTGGCTGCGGCACCGGCTGGTGCGGCGCGTGGTCGACGGTGGCCCGGAAGGATCTCGGCCGTACGATTCCGGCGACCTGGTCAGCCGGGTGTCCGGGGACGCGGCGGATGCGGCCCGGGCCGGTCCGGCGGCGGTGGCGGCGCTGGCCGCGGTGATCCCGCCGGTCGGCAGCCTGGTGTTGTTGATCATGATCGACCCGTGGCTCGCGGTGGCCTTCGTTGCCGGGGTGGCGCTGGTGATCGTGGTGCTCTGGCTGTTCACACTGCGGACCACCCGACTCAGCCAGGCCTACGCCGAGACACAGGGCCGGCTGGCCGCGCTGCTCTCCGAGACGCTGGCCGGGATCCGTACCGTCGCGGCGGCCGGCACCCTGGACCGCGAGCAACGACGGATCCTGCGGCCGCTGCGGACCTTGCACCGGCACGGCCTGCTCACCTGGGACGTGCTGGCCCGGTCCGGGGCGCAGGCGGCGATCGTCGGGCCGCTGATCCTGGTCGCCGTCCTGGCGGTCGGTGGGGTCCGGCTGACCGGCGGCGCGATCAGTGCCGGTGACCTGTTCGCGGCCGCGCAGTACGCGGTGCTCGGAGCCGGGCTCGGCGGCCTGACCGGCATGTTCGGCGAGCTGGCCCGGTCCCGCGCCGGCATCCTCCGCACCGACGCGGTGCTGGCGATCGCACCGGTCGGGCATGGGACGCGGGCTCTCGGGCCCGGCGCCGGGCGGCTGCAGTTCCTCGGCGTCGGTGTCACGGCGGGCGGTGCCGAGCGGCTGGCGGAACTCGATCTTGATCTTCCGGGCGGGTCCCGGGTGGCCGTGGTCGGGCCGAGCGGCTCGGGCAAGTCGTTGGTCGCGGCGCTCGCGGCACGGCTTCGTGATCCCGACAGCGGCCGGATCCTGCTGGACGGGGTGCCGCTGCCGGACCTGGACCGTTCCGACCTGCGCCGGGCGGTCGGCTGCGCGTTCGAGCGTCCGGCCTTGTTCGGCCGGACCGTCGAGGAGTCGATCTTGGTCGGCCGTACCTCGACGGCAGCGGCGGCCGTCGCCGGCGCGGCGAACGCACACGCCTTCGTCAGCCGACTGCCGGAGGGCTATCGGACCGCGTTGGCGGCGGCGCCGCTGTCCGGCGGCGAGGCCCAGCGGCTCGGGCTGGCCCGGGCCTGGCCGGCGGAGCGGCTGCTGGTGCTGGACGACGCCACATCGAGCCTCGACTCCCTGACCGAGGCGCAGATCGGCCGGTCGCTGCTCGCCGCGGACGACCGCCGGACCCGGCTGATCGTCACGCACCGGCTCGGCACCGCGGCCCGGGCCGATCTCGTGGTGTGGCTGCAGGACGGCCGGTTGCGCGGGTTCGGCCACCATGATCAACTCTGGTCCGACCCTGACTACCGGCAGGTGTTCGGATGATCCGGGCGCTGCGGTACGGACTCGCCGCGCTCGGTCGCCGATCGGCCCGCCGGCAGCTGGCCGGGCTGGTCCTGTGGTCGGTGCCGGAGATCCTGCCGACCGCGCTGTTCGGGGTCGCCGTGGCGCATGCCACCGACGCGTTCCTGGCCGGACAGCTGGGCCTCGGCCTGGCCTGGCTGGGCGGGCTGGTCGTCGCCGCGGTCGTGGGCGGGGTCGGCGCCCGCCAGGTGTACCGGAGCCTCGGCCGGCTGGTCGAGCCGTTCCGGGACGACCTGGTCCGGCACGTGGTGGCCGGTGCGCTGGCCCGCTCGGCCGGTGGGCGCGCGGACGGCGGCGCCGTGGCCCGGCTGAACCGGCAGGTGGAGATCGTCCGGGACTCCTACGGCGGACTGGTGCTGTCCGCGCGGGGCTTCGTGATCACCGTGCTGGGCGTGCTGACCGGCCTGCTGTCGTTGGATCCGCTGATCGCCGTCCTGGTCCTGGTCCCGTTCCTGCTCGGGTTCGCAGCCTCGTTCGCCGTGCTCGGTCCGGCGGCGCGCCGGCTGGGCCGGTCGATCCGCGCCGACGAAGACCTGACCGCCGCCGCGGGCTCGGTCTTCGCCGCGGTCCGGGACGTGACCGGGTCCGGGGCCGAGGACTATGCGGCCGGCCTGGTCGGTGCCCCGATCGAGGCGCACGCCCGGGCCGAGCGCGACCAGGCCCGGATCGCGGCGCTGCGGATGGCCTGCTTCGCCGTCGGCGGCTGGCTGCCGTTGGTGATCCTGCTCGGGGCGGGGCCGTGGCTGGTCTCGCGCGGCCTCACTCCGGGCGTTCTGCTGGGCGGCCTGACCTACGTCCTGCTCGGGCTGCAGCCGGCCCTGAACACCATGCTGTCCGCGTTGGGCGACAGCGGGCTGCGGTACGTGGTGACGCTCCGCCGGATCCTCGACGCCGGCGCGCCGCCGGAGCGGGCCGCCGAGCGGGTGCCGGCCGGCTCGGAGTTGATCTTCGACCGGGTGAGCTTCGGGTACGGGCCGCACGCCGAGCCGGTCCTGGACCGGCTGGACCTGACCGTCGGTCCCGATGATCATCTCGCCGTGGTCGGACCCAGCGGTGCCGGCAAGTCGACCCTGACGGCGCTGGCCTGCGGCCTGCTCGAACCGACGTCCGGGCTGGTGCGGCTGGGTGACGTGCCGCCGACCGAGGTTTCGCCCGCCCTGCTGGCCGGCCGGCGGGTGCTGATCCCTCAGGAGGCGTACGTCTTCTCCGGGCGGTTGATCGACAACCTGGCCTATCTGCGGCCGGAGGCGACGCCGGCCCAGATCTCGGCCGCGGCGGCGCGGCTCGGTGCGACGGGGCTGGTCGACCGGCTCGGCGGCCTCGCGGCCGAGATCCGCCCGGGCGACCTGTCGGCCGGCGAACGGCAGTTGATCGCCCTGGTCCGGGCCTATCTGTCCCCGGCGCCGCTGGCCGTCCTCGACGAGGCGACCTGTCATCTCGACCCCGAGGCGGAGCGCCGGGCCGAGGAGGCCTTCGCAGCGCGCGGACCGCTGATCGTCGTCGCCCACCGGATGACCTCGGCGCTGCGGGCGAAGCGGATCCTGGTCCTGGACGGCGACCGTACCGTGCTCGGTGATCATGACTCGCTGCTGCGGCGATCACCCCTGTATCGCGACCTGATCGGGTTCTGGCAGCCGCCGGCCGTTCCCGACCGTTACGCCGCCTCGTCCGGCTGATCCGCCTCGGCCGGTTCCGGCGGCCGGCCGGGCCCGCCCTGGGAGTAGTTGCCGACCCGGAGCACCTCGCCGTTGCGGACGTACCAGACCGTGCCGTCGTCGTCGCGCAACTGGGTCACCCGGAGCCCGATCTCCTCGACCGTTCCGGACGCCTTCTCCATGTCGACGAAGTCGCCGACCCCGAGTTGATCTTCGATCAGCATGAACACGCCGGACAGGAAGTCCTTGACGATGTTCTGCAGCCCGAACGCCAGCGTCACCCCGATCAGCGACGTACCGGCGATGATCGTCGTCACGTTGAAACCGAGCTCGGTCAAGATCATGATCACCGTGATCACCAGGATCACGACCGTGGTGACGCTCTTGGTCAGCGATCCCAGCGCCTGGATCCGCTGCGCCCGCCGCTCGGCCGGCAGCCGGGCCGGCACCGTCAGCGCCTCGATCGCCCGGTTCCGCTGCCGCGGCGTGGCGTTGATCGACTTCCGGATCGTCCGGTCGATCAGCCGGTGCGCCACATAGCGCACGACGAACGCGACGATGATCAGGAACGCGATCCGCAGCGGCGCGAACACCACCACCTCGGCGAAGTCCTTCGGAAACCAGTCGGGCACCGAGCCAGACTAGCCGCGCCGCACCGCGCCGCTGTTCGCGCGGTCGATGGGGTGGGCAGGTGCGTCGGCTCGGCCCGGTGAGCAGTTGGGGTTCGTCCGCGGCCCGGGCAGGTCGGGGTTCATCGAGTGGACGCGCTGACCTCGATCTCGGCGGAGGTCAGGTAGGTGGCCAGTTCGTCGGCGAGGGCGGTGGCGTTGCGGTACGAGCCGGGAGTGATGTGGTTGAGGATCGCGACCCGGCCGGCGCGGACGGCGGGGAGGGCACGGAAGGCGGGTTGGGCAAGGGCGAGTTCGGTGGCCGGATCCTTGCTGCCGTCGGTACGGCCGGGCAGGCAGATCACGTCGGCGTCGGCGATCCGGTCCGCCGCCTCCCAGGACAGCTTGACGTCCTTGCCGGTGTCGTTCTGCTCGGTCAGCCGGCCGAACCGTACGCCGGCGAGGGCGAGCACCTGGGCGCCGTTGCTGTTCGCCGGCCGGACCGAGAACCCGTCGGCGGTGGCCAGCCAGGCGACGGCCCAGCGGAGCCGGCCGAGCGGCTCGGTGTGCTGCTGCTTGATCGCCGCGCACCGCTCCAGGTACGCCGCCCGGAGCCGGTCGTGGTCGGCCTGCCGGCCCGTCGCGGCGGCCACCTCCTGCGCGGCCTGCGGCCAGGTCGAAGAGGACTCGGCGGTGATCAGGGTGGTCGGGGCCAGCTCGGCGAGCCGGTCCCGGAACTCCCGTTGGCCGGAACTGGCCAGGATCAGCTCGGGATTCAGGGCGGCGATCGCCTCGAAGTCGGGCTCGAAGTAGCTGCCGACCTTCGGCAGCCCGGCGTAGCGCTCCCGGTGCTCGGGGAAGACCGCCTGGTCCAGCCCCTCCTGGGCACCGACCGGCGCCAGCCCGAAGTCGAGCAGGTTGTGGGTGGAGAACGGATCGAGGGTGACCACCCGGAGGGTGGCCGGGGAGCCGGCGGGGGACTGCGGCGCGGCCGGAAGTTCCCGCTGGCAGGCCGCCAGCAGGGAGGTGCCGGCGGCCGCCGCGAAGCCGCCGAGGACGGTGCGCCGGCTCGGGCGCGCGGAGAGCTTGATCACAATCAGTTAGGTTACCCTAACCAATCTCGTCCTGGTCAGGCGGCGGTGAGCGAGGCGTCCTTGAGGAACCGGCCGGCCGGCGCTCCGGTCAGCCGGCGGACCTCCTCGTTCATGTGGGCCTGGCTGGCGTACCCGGCCGCCAGGGCCCGCAGCGCCAAGGACGGCTCGGTCTCCGCGATCAGTCGGCGCAGCCGCGCCACCCGGGCCAGCATCTTCGGCCCGTAGCCGACGGAGTTCAGCAGGCGGCGGTTCAGCTGCCGCTCGCTGAGGCCGAGGTCGGCCGCTGCCGCGGACACCCGGACGCCCGGTTCGGAGAGCTTCGCGGCGGCCCTGACCACAACCGGATCAGGAGTACCGCGCCGGACCAGCACCGCCTCGGTCAGGATCGCGAGCCGGCGCTCGACGTCGGCCTCGGCCATCGTCTCGGCCAGTTCCCGGCCGGACCGCTGCCAGACGTGCTCGACCGGCACCAGCTGGTCCCGGAGTTCGGCGGCCGGCAGGCCGAGCACCACGCCGGCAGCGCCGGGCCGGAGCCGGATGCCGCAGACCGGCCCCGGAATCGGCCCGGACAGCCGCGGGCCGGTGTCTGCGCCGGCGACGACGAGCCCGTGCCGGCCGAGCCAGATCAGGTCGACGCAGCCGTCCGGGATCACGGTGTGCTGCCGGTGCGTGACATCGTTCTCCCAGAGGCAGGAGACCAGGTGCTGCAGGCCGCGGACCGCGGGATATTCGCGGTACGGCACCGGCTCGTGTGACGCGTGTTGGGTCGAGGTCATCGGTCGCCCTCGGTCGGGAGGTGCGTACGAAGCCGATCGTACGTGCTCAATCGGCGTGCGCCCAGACTCCGAGCTCGTTGCCCGACGGATCGGCGAAGTGCAGCCGCCGACCGCCTGGGAACGGGTACGGCTCGCGGACGATGGTGCCGCCGGCGTCCTTGATCGCGGCCAGGGTGGCATCAAGATCATCGGAGTAGAGCAGCACCAGCGGGCTGCCGGTCACGACGTCGCCGTCGGTCGCGGCGAGCCCGCCGACCTCGTCGTCGCCGCCCGGCCGGCGGATGCCGGCGTAGGCGGGGCCGTAGTCGTTGAAGGTCCAGCCGAAGGCCGCGGCGTAGAACGCCCGGGAGGCCTCCAGGTCGCGGGCCGGGATCTCGACGTAGTCGATGGCGTGGTGGGTCTGAGGCATGTCAGTGGCTCCGTTCGGTGAAGTGGCGCGATGCCGCCAGGGCATCGGCGAGGCGGTCCAGTTGATCTTGGTCGGCGGTGCAGGGGAAGAGCAGCAGGTCGTCGCAGCCGGTGGCCTCGATCCGGTCGAGTTCCTCGAGCAGCCGGGCCGGCGTGGTGAGCGTCTCGGCCAGCACCTCGGACCGGTAGTCGGCTCCGTAGTAATGATCAAGATAGGCGGCGGCGACGTCGTCGGCTCGCGGGCCGAGGCAGAAGTAGCGCTCGGTGATCACGCGCGGCCGGCCCTCCCGGCCGGCGCGTTGCCAGGCAGCCTGGGTCGAGGCGATGCCGTCGCGGAGGGTCTGCAGGCCGAAGAAGGGCGCGATCCAGCCGTCGGCGCAGACCGCCACCCGGTCGAACCCGGCCGGCGACAGGGCGCCCAGCAGGACCGGCGGTCCTGACCTCGGCTGCGGTGTCATCGGTCCGGCGGCACCGGCGAGCTTGCCGGCCCAGACGCAGCGCAGGGTCTCCAGCATGTCGGCGAACCGGTCGCCCCGGCCGCGCAGCGGCACACCCGAGGCCGTGTAGTCCTCCGGCCAGCCGCCCAACGCCAGCCCGGCGACGAACCGCCCGCCGGCCACCTGGTCGAGCGAGGCCAACTGCTTGGCGAGGACCACCGCGTTCTGCCGGTACGGGACGCCGAGGATCGTGGTGATCAACTCGACGTTGCTGGTCCGGCCCGCCGCCGTCGCCAGCGCGACGATCGGGTCCAGGCTGTCGTACACGAGTCGGTCCAGGGCGGCGACGTGCCGGAAGCCGTACGCCTCGGCGGCGGCCGCCCAGTCACCGAGCAAGGCGAACGGGGCACCCGGGACCGCGGCGGGCAGCCCGACGCCGATCCTCATGATCCACCCGCCACACCGAGCAGCCGGCCGGGCAGCTCCAGCCGGCCGTTGCGGACCAGCGTCGCGACGGCCTGCACGGTGGCGATGCCGCGCCACTCCAGCGACTGGGCCGGGCACCAGTGCAGGTAGTCGACGTCCCAGCCACCGTCGTCGTGCTGATCGTGTTCCAGCCGGTCGAGGTCGGCGTTCAGTTGCTCGTTGCTGAACAGGGCCCGGCTCGGCGAGTCGGGCCGCGGCGACAGCTCGAGCGGCGGCACCCGTTCGCCGTCGGTGCCGCCCGGGATGGGCAGGGTGCCGTCGGCGGCGAGGGCCGGCCGGAGCCGTTCGACGGCCTCGGCGGCCCGCCGCGGATCCGGTACGGAATCGAGGAAGTCGAGCGCGAACTTCACGGTGTAGCCGGCCGGGTCGGGGTCCGCGGCCAGGCTGGCCCAGCACCACTCGGTCGCGGACCTCAGCCAGGGGTGGTCGAGCCCCGACTGCCAGAGCAGCCCGGTCAGGGCATAGGTCAGGAAGCCGCTCTCGGGCTGCGGCTGCATCCACGGTGCGCGCGGGTGGGCGGTGGCGCTGGGCAGCACGGTCGGCACGCCGCCGTCGGGGCCGCTGACCGTCAGCAGCCAGTCCGCCGCCCGTTCGGTGATCGGATCGTCAAGGGCGTCGAGGTCGGCCAGCACGGTCAACGCGGTACGGACCGCGGACGGTTGGCTGTCCGGTCCGCGGACGTCGGGTTCCAGGCCGTGGCCGAAGCCGCCGTCCGGGTTCTGGAAGGCCCGCAGCGCGGCCCGGACCGGTTCGTCCGGCGCGCCGTGGACGAGCGCGGCGAAGAGCTGCCGCTCCAGCAGCCGCGCGTGGGTGTGCAGGAAACGCTCCGCAGCGACAAGGTCGATACTCATGTCCTCGACGCTAGGTCCCGGTCCCGGCCCCCGTATTTCACAAATCGGACAGCCTCGCCGGGTCGGTCACCGGCGGTAGGTCTGGTTCCCGTCCCAGTACGTCGCGACGACCGGGTCCGGCAGCTCCAGGCCGTGCCAGGGGTTGTTCCGGGACAGCGAGGCCGAGTCGGCCGCGTCGACCACCCGCCGTGCCGACGGGTCCACCAGCACCAGGTTGGCCGGCTCGCCCGGGGCGAGGGCCCGGCCCTGCCCGGTCAGGCCGGCGATCCGGGCGGGCGCCACGGACAGCCGGTCGGCGACCCCGGTCCAGCCGAGGGCGTCCAGCATCGTCTCCAGCACCACGCCGAGCGCGGTCTCGAGCCCGACCATGCCGAACGCGGCGTCCGGGAACGCGTGCTCCTTGTCGTGCCGGGCGTGCGGCGCGTGGTCGGTGGCGACCGCGTCGATGGTGCCGTCGGCCAGCGCCTCCCGCAGGGCCGTCACGTGCTCGCTCGGCCGCAGCGGCGGATTGACCTTGTAGATCGGGTCGTAGCCGGTGACCAGGTCCGTGGTGAGCAGCAGGTGGTGCGGCGTCACCTCGGCCGTCACGGCGATGCCGCGCCGCTTCGCCCAGCGCAGCACCTCGACCGTCTCGGCGGTGGACACGTGGCAGACGTGCACCCGGGACCGGGTCAGCTCGGCCAGCTCGACGTCCCGCGCGACGATGGTCGACTCGGCCGCCGGCGGCCAGCCGGCCAGCCCGAGCCGGCCGGAGATCTCGCCCTCGTGGCAGCAGGCGTCCGGCCCGGCCAGCCGTGGATCCTGGGCGTGCTGGGCGATCACGCCGCCGAACGCCCGTACGTATTCGAGCGCCCGGCGCATCAGCCGCGCGTCGCCGACACAGTGGCCGTCGTCGGAGAACACCCGGACCCCGGCCGCCGACCGGGCCATCAGGCCGAGCTCGGCGAGTTCGGCGCCGGCCAGGCCCTTGGTGACGGCGCCGACCGGGACCACCTGGGTGTGGCCGGCCCGCCGGCCGAGAGCGGCCACGTGCGCGGCGGCCTCGGCGGTGTCGGTGACCGGGTCGGTGTTGGCCATCGCCAGGACAGCGGTGAAGCCGCCCCGGGCCGCGGCCGCCGTACCCGATTCGACGGTCTCGGCGTCCTCCCGGCCCGGCTCGCGCAGATGGGTGTGCAGGTCGACCAGCCCGGGCAGCGCGACCAGGCCGGCGGCGTCGAACCGCTGCACGTCGGCGGGCGCCCGGTCCGGGTCGGCGAACTGCCCGTCCATGATCAACAAATCGCCCGGACCGGAACCGGCCAGGTCGGCTCCGGTGATCATGATCGAGCTCATCAGGCGTGCTCCTTCGTCGGTACGGTCTCGTCGGCGCCGCCGAGCAGTTCGTAGAGCACGCTCATCCGGACCGCGACACCGGCGGCGACCTGGTCCAAGATCAACGAGTTCGCGGCGTCGGCCGCGTCGGCGGAGATCTCCAGGCCGCGGTTCATCGGGCCGGGGTGGCAGATCGCTGCTCCCGGCCGGAGCTTGGCCAGCCGGTCCCGGGTGAGCCCGTACGACACCGTGTACTCCCGTGGGGTGGGGAAGTAGCCACCGGACATCCGTTCCCGTTGCACCCGCAGCATCATGATCACGTCGGCCCGGTCCAGCACCGCGTCGAGGTCGGTCGAGACCTCCACCGGCCAGCTGTCGATCCCGGACGGCAGCAGGGTCGGCGGGGCCACGATGATCACGTTCGCCCCGAGCGTGCGCAGCAGCGCCACGTTGCTGCGCGCGACCCGGGAGTGCGTGATGTCACCGACGATCGCGACGGTCCGGCCGGTGAAGTCCACGGTGTCCGGATCCTGCTCCCGGAGGTGGCGGCGGATGGTGAACGCGTCCAGCAGGGCCTGGGTCGGATGCTCGTGCATCCCGTCGCCGGCGTTGATCACGTGCGCGTCGATCCACTGCGAGGCCTGCAGCGGCGCGCCGGAGGCCTGGTGCCTGATCACCAGAGCATCGACGCCCATCGCCGCCACGGTGAGCACCGTGTCGCGCAGCGATTCGCCCTTGGACACCGAGGATCCCTTGGCGCTGATGTTGATCACATCCGCGGACAGCCACTTGCCGGCGATCTCGAACGACGACCGGGTCCGGGTCGAGTCCTCGAAGAACAGGTTGACCACGGTGCGGCCGCGCAGGGCCGGCAGCTTCTTGATCGGCCGGTGCAGCACCTGGGCCATCTCCTCGGCGAGATCGAGGATCTCGACGATCTCGTCATGATCGAGATCGGCTGCGGACAACAGATGTCGCATCAGGCGGATTCCCCCTCCGCACCCGAGTCCCGGGTGATCGTGACCTCGTTCACGCCGTCGAGTTCGGCGAGCCGCACCTGGACCCGTTCACTGGCCGCGGTGGGCAGGTTCTTGCCGACATGATCGGCCCGGATCGGCAGCTGCCGGTGCCCCCGGTCGACCAGCACCGCGAGCCGTACCGCACGGGGCCGACCAAGATCACCGAGCGCGTCCAGCGCCGCGCGCACCGTACGCCCGGAATAGAGGACGTCGTCGACCAGCACCACCGTCGTGTCGTCCAGGTCCACCGGCAGCCGGGTCTGGGCCGGCGCCCGGGTCGGGTTGCGGCGCAGGTCGTCCCGGTAGAGCGTGATGTCGAGCGCCCCGACCGGGACCTGGACTCCCTCGACGCCGGCGATCGCCTCGGCCAGCCGCTCGGCCAGCGGCACGCCGCGGGTCGGGATGCCGAGCAGCACCAGACCGTCCGCGCCGCGGTTCGCCTCCAGCAGCTGATGCGCCATCCGGGCACACGCCCGGGAGATCTGCTCGGCGTCCATCACCACTCGGGAATCCGCCGCGGACGCGTCGGCTGCGCGGTCGGACACGGTGCCTCCTTCTGGGGCGTGATCGACTACCGTATGGGGCGTGAGTGAACTGCTGAGCATGGTAGTGCCCCTCGAAACGCTATCGGGCTGGCCCGAGGTCGCGAACCCGACCGTCCTGCAGACGCTGGGCGTGCTGGTGGGCATCCCGGGGCTGGTGTTCCTGGCGATCTTCGCGCTGGGCAAGGCGCCCTCGCTGATCCGGGCCAACCAGCGGCAGTCGCTCGCGGTCACCGAGCCGATCTGGCTCGGTCGCGGTGCCGAACCGGCTCAACTGGAACAGGGCGCCACCGCCGGTGAACTGCCCGCCGCCCCGGCGGCCGAGGTCGGAGGCGCAAGTGCCCGCTGGTAACGATCTGACCCCGCAGCAGCTGCACCGGATCGAGCAGGCGGTCGCCAACGCCGAGTCGGTGTCCGGGCTGACCTTCTCCGTCTTCATCGGCGTCGCCGAGGAGGATTCCCGGCGGTACGCCGAGCGGCTGCACGCCGGGCTCGACGACCCGCGCCATTCGGTCCTGGTGCTCTGCGACCCCGGCTTCCGGGCGCTCGAGATCGTCACCGGTGCCGAGGCGCGGCGTACGCTGGATGATCTTGAATGCCGGCTGGCCGCGGCGAGCATGCAGTCCTCGTTCGCCGGCGGCGACATCGTCGGTGGCCTGGTGCTCGGCATCCAGCAGCTCGGCGAGGCGGCCCGCAAGCCGCGCACGCTGCACGTCAACCCCTGACACCTCGGTGCCCTGAGCCTGTCGAAGGGCCGCAGTCCAGTGCCCTGAGCCTGTCGAAGGGCCAAGCCAGGTCATGCCGTGCCCTTCGACAAGCTCAGGGAGAGTTGTGACGTCAGCCGCGGCAGCCGGTGCCTCCGGTCTCCAGCTCGGGCAACCAGTCCGGCGCCGGGCGTGGGTCGGGCACCGGCTGAATCCGTCCGTCCACCTCGCCGTAGCTCCAGCTCGGGCCGTCCGTGATCAGCCGGTGCAGGCCGGTCAGCAGGGCATCGACATCGGCTGACGAGGAGCCCAGCCCGACGCTGACTCGGATCGCCCCGTCGGCGCAGCCCAGCCGGTTCAGCAGCGGATGGGCGCAGAACTTGCCGTCCCGGACCCCGACGCCGTGCTCGGCCGACAGGTAGGCCGCCACCAACCCCGCGTCGAAACCCTCGATCGTGAACGCGACGATGCCGACGGTGTCGGTGCTGTCGTCGAAGATCCGCAGCAGCCGCGCGCCCGGCACCTGGGTGAGCCCGGCCCGCAGCCGGTCGGTCAGCGCCCGCTCGTGCCGGTCCCGGCGCAGCCGGCCGAGGCCGGTGAGGGTGCGGCAGGCCGCGGCCAGGGTGACCGCGCCGAGTACGTTCGGGGTGCCGCCCTCGTGTCGGGCCGGGCCGGTGGTCCACTCCGTGTCGTCGGTACGGACCCGGCGGACCGCACCGCCGCCGGCCAGGTAGGGCGGCGCCGTGTCCAGCCAGTCGGACCGGCCGACCAGGACCCCGGCGCCGAACGGGGCATAGGTCTTGTGGCCGGAGAAGGCCAGGTAGTCGATCCCGGTGCTGGCCAGGTCCACGTCCCGGTGCGGCACCAGCTGGGCCCCGTCGACGGCGAGCCGGGTCCCGGTCCGCCGGCACAGCTCGGCGATCCGGTCCAGTGGCAGCGTCTCGCCGGTCACGTTGGAGGCGCCGGTGATCGCGAGCAGGCCGACCTCGGGCCGGGCGAGCTCGGCGGCCAGCAGGTCGAGGGTCGCGGCGATGGTCGGGCGGGCGGTGAGCACGGTCGCGCCGCGCTGCTGCCAGGGCAGCAGGTTCGCGTGGTGCTCGATGTCGAGGCAGACCACGTCGAGGTCGGCCGCGACCGCCCGGGCCAGCAGGTTCAGGGCGTCGGTGGTGTTGCGGGTGAAGATCACGTGGTCGTCGGCGCGGGCCCCGGTCGCCGCGGCGACGGTCCGGCGGGCCTGCTCGTACGCGGTGGTGCTGGCGGCCGACGCGTAGCCGGCGCCGCGGTGCACCGACGCGTAGTAGGGCAGGGCCCGGCCGAGCTCGTCCAGCACCTCGGTCAGGGCCGGCGCGCTGGCGGCGTAGTCGAGGTTCACGTACGGCGTGGCATCGCCGTTCACCAGCGGGACCACGAGGTCGGCGCCGCTCACCGTACGCAGCGGAGCGATCGACGGCAGACACCGCAGGTCGGTGGCGGTACGGGATTCGATGACGACGGACATCGCCGGACTCCTCACGGTCGTGGGGCCTCGGACGATCTTCCGGTACGGCCCGCGCTTGCCAAGGGTGGCCGTGTGTTCACCCGGGGCACCCCGCCGCGGAGGAGGGTTGCCGACCAGCAAGCCGGGGCTGAACGCTGGTACTCGTCACACGTACTGCTGCCGACCATTGCAGCCGACGGCACCGCGGCGACGCAAGCCGATTGGCCACATTTTGAGAAGGGTGTCCGATTTATGAGACTGCCCGGTCGCTAGGGTGACCGCCATGGATCAGGGCATCTCCGCATTGATCATCGTCTGCGGGTTCGTGATCGGGTTCGTCGGGATCGCCGTCGCCAGCCTGCGCCGCAAGCGCCGGTTGCGCGCCGAGTGTGACGACCTCGGCCGCCGGCTCGGCGCACGCTGGTTCACCGCGGAACTTGGGCTGCCGTTCGGGCGGGTGGCCGACCCACTGACCGGCGCTTCGTACACCGGGACCGGCAAGCCGTTCGACTACGCCTTCGCCGCCGAGTACCGCGGCCGCCGGGTGGTCCTGCTGGAGTATTCGACGCAGACGGTGTCCAACGGCTCGACGAGCCGGGTCGTGCATCACTCGATCCAGGTGCTCGGACCGCAGACGGTGCCGTTGAAGATCGTCTCCCGAGCCCTCGGCCTGCCGACGATGTTCTTCGGCGGGTTGACCGAGGTCGCGACCGGGCACAGCCGCTTCGACGAACAGTTCCAAGTGCTGGCCGCCGATCCGGCGAGCGTCGCCGGCGCCGTGCCGCCGGCGGTGATCGACTGGCTGCTGGCCCACCCGGAGGGGCGGTCGATGATCACCTTCGCCGGTGACGGCTTCGAGATCGCCGTGCCGGGTCCCTTGCCTGGTTGGGATTCCACCCGCACTCTGAACCAACTGGCCGACCTCGCCGACGTGTACGAGTCCGGTGCCGTGCACCCGAGCCGGCGGCTGGAGCTGACCCCCCAGTCGCCGCCCGGCAACAAGGCGCTGTCGGCCGTCGCGGGCTGCCTGATCGGCGCCACCGTGATCTTCTGGATCACGGCCTTCACGATCAGCAATCCGTCCAGCGGCCTGGTCGTCATCGCCGTGCTGGTCGGCCTGGTCGTCGTCGGGGTCCTGCTGAACCGGCTGCTGGCCCGCCGGCGGCGCCGCTGAGGCCGGGTGGCCAAATCCGGGTCGGTGTGGCTACAGTGGGCGCCATGACCCTCTGGTCGCTCCTCCTTCGCTGCCGCAGCGAGGCCCGCTAAGGGCTGGCACCCTCGCTGCGGAGTTCGTGCGTCCAGCCGAACAGGAGTTCACCCAGCAGCGAGGAACCTTTCATGACCAGCAACACCACCCCGGTCGGCGCGACCCGTCCCCAGTCCGTACCGGTGCAGCAGCCCAGCCCGATGCCGTTCCAGCGTTATCGCGCGTACACCCCGATCGCCCTGCCCGACCGCACCTGGCCGGAGCAGCAGATCACCAAGGCCCCGCGCTGGCTGTCGACCGATCTGCGGGACGGCAACCAGGCCCTGATCGACCCGATGACGCCCGCCCGGAAGCTCCGGATGTTCGAGCTGCTGGTGCGGATGGGCTACAAGGAGATCGAGGTCGGCTTCCCGTCGGCGAGCCAGACCGACTTCGACTTCGTCCGCCAGTTGATCACCGAGGAGCGGGTCCCCGAGGACGTCACGATCTCGGTGCTGACCCAGGCCCGGGAGGACCTGATCGAGCGGACCGCCGAGTCCCTGGTCGGTGCCAAGACCGCGACGATCCATCTCTACAACGCGACCGCGCCGCTGTTCCGGCGGGTCGTCTTCAAGATCGACAAGGCGGAGTGCCTGGCGCTGGCCACCCGCGGCACCGAGCTGGTCGTGAAGTACGCCGAGCAGCACCTGGGCGACGTCGAGTTCGGGTACCAGTACTCGCCGGAGATCTTCACCGGCACCGAGCCGGAGTTCGCGGTCGAGGTCTGCAACGCCGTGATGGACGTGTGGCAGCCGGGTGAGGGCCGGGAGATCATCCTGAACCTGCCGGCGACGGTGGAGATGTCCACCCCGAACACGTACGCGGACCTGATCGAGTGGTTCGGCCGCAACGTCCGCAACCGCGAGCACGTCGCGATCAGCCTGCACCCGCACAACGACCGCGGCACCGCCGTCGGCGCGACCGAGCTGGCCCTGATGGCCGGTGCCGACCGGGTCGAGGGCTGCCTGTTCGGCCACGGCGAGCGTACCGGCAACGTCGACCTGGTCACGCTGGGCATGAACCTGTTCTCGCAGGGCATCGACCCCAAGATCGACTTCTCCGACATCGACGAGATCCGTCGCACGGTGGAGTACTGCACCAACCTGCCGGTCCATCCGCGCCATCCGTACGCGGGCGACCTGGTGTACACCGCCTTCTCCGGGTCCCACCAGGACGCGATCAAGAAGGGCCTGGAGGATCTGGAGTCGAAGGCCGAGGCGCAGGGGATCGAGGTCTCCGAGATCGCCTGGGAGGCGCCCTACCTGCCGATCGACCCGCACGACGTCGGGCGTACGTACGAGGCCGTGATCAGGGTCAATTCCCAGTCGGGCAAGGGCGGCGTGGCCTACATCATGAAGAGCGAGCACGCCCTCGACCTGCCCCGTCGGCTGCAGATCGAGTTCTCCCAGGTGGTCCAGACCCGGACCGACTCCGCCGGCGGCGAGATGACGCCGGACGTGCTGTGGGAGATCTTCTCCAGCGAATACCTGGACCCCGAGGCGCCGCTGCATCTTGATCATGTGATCGGCGCGACCAGCAGCGAGGCCGGCGACACGGTCTCCGCCTGGGTGATCGACCGCGGCGAGGTGAAGGAGGTCGGCGGCGACGGCAACGGCCCGGTGTCGGCCTACGTCGACGCGGTGTCCGCCCTCGGCTACAAGGTCCGGGTGCTGGACTACGCCGAGCACGCGCTCTCCTCCGGCGGCGACGCGATGGCCGCGGCCTACGTCGAGGCCGAGGTCGGTCAGGGCGAGGACGCACGGGTGGTCTGGGGTGTCGGCATCCACGCCAACATCGTCACCGCCTCCCTCCGCGCGGTCACCTCGGCGATCAACCGGGCGCACCGCTGACGAAACGCGAAGGGGCGGGGGGGGGGGGGGGGGACCGAAACCCC
>NZ_JCAMPJ010000009.1:0-89430 GCF_059617205.1 Microlunatus sp. YIM B11417 | reverse complement strand
GGGGCCGGTGCCGTCGCACCGGCCCCGCCCCTCGTCGTTCGGTGGGTGGGTCAGCTGCCGCCACCGGCGCTGAAGATGTTGGTGGAGATCTTCTCCAACTGCCCCCGCAGGTCGTCCAGCTCCTGCTTCGCCTTGTCCAGCGCCGCCTTCGTCTCCGGCCACGTCGAACTCCGGAACGTCGCCGCCAGCGGCCCGTCCCAGTTGTCCGGCTGGGACAACTTCTGCCCCTGCGTGTCCAACTGCGAGATCTGATCCGTCAGGCCACCGGTGACGATCGCCTGAATCTGACGGATCGCCGACTTCGCTTCCTCGGTCGAGAGAACCCGACTCATCCGCAACTCCTCCCCTGACGCCGGCGAACCGCCGGCACTCGGAACCATTCGTTCAGTACCCGCCCGAACCTGGTTGCCCGAGCTTCCCGCCCACCGTAACCGCCGCAGGGTCTACCTTCTCCGGCGTGACCTGCCGGGGTGGGCGCTCGACGACTGATCGCTCCACCAGTCCGTCATGACAAGAGGCGGAGGACAAGTCGTGCCGACCACAGGTCACCCTGGCGTTGCTCGAGAGCGGCTGCCGTCGCTCCTTCCTCGGTGAGCGCGGCCAGGGCGTCCGAGATCAACCGAGCGAACAACCACGCCTTGGTACGTTCGGTGTCGAACCCGAGCAGCGCGCAGAACCTCCGGATCTGGGTTCCCCAGTTCGTCTCCGGGTCAGCAAGATCACCTTTGCGGAACAACAGGTACTGCACAGCGTCGTAGTTGGGATCACCCACCATGGGCAACGGATCGATCGCCAACCATGGCTGACGGTCGGCGGCAAGAATGTTGTGTTGATGGAAGTCCCCGTGCAGGAGTACCGCGGCCGTGGGGAGCGCAAGATCAGCAAGCATCTCCACCGCAGTGTCCAGCAGCCGGGAGTCGAACGGCGATCCGCAGCGCTCGAATCGTGCCGGCAGAGTCTCGCGGACGAACGAGGCACGATCGGCGAGCCGGACGAAATCGACCGACCTCGGTTGGCGTTGATGCAGCCGCGCGAGCAGCGTTGCCGCGACCCGATCCTGATCAAGGTGGCTGAGCAGGTCCAGCGTCGACCCCGGCACACACCGCTCGAGCAACAGTGCTCCGGTCGTGTGATCATGCTCGAGCAGGCGTGCCGCGCCGTCGCCGGCCCAGTGCCTCAGTGCGGCGGCTTCGCTGACCCGAGCGCTCGCTGGGAGTGTGCCGAGGTCGATCGAGTCCGGCAGAGGTACTTTCAGGACGACCTGCGATGAACCGCGCGTCGCGCGCGTGACGAAGGAGATGTGGCCGTCATCGAACAGCTTCCCGAGCTGTAGGTTCCACTCTTGGCCAAGGCGTCGGCACAGGCCCGGCAGGGCGGCCAGCCAGGACCGTCGCTCGTCGTTCTGCGAGGCCTTGATCCGAAGCCGATCTGGGATTTCCGGCATTGGATCCGCCTTCCGCCCGTCCGGCGATCAGTCGAAGATCTCAGAACACGTTCGTCCCGGCAAGACTTCCTGCGTAGAGATGGAGCAACATCCTGTCTCCGTCGGCCGATCATGCGCCCGGGCCGCCGCCGGTTCGTTCAGCGGTCCCGGGACCAGACGCTCCACAGCTCGGCGTAGCGGCCGCCGGCGGCCAGAAGTTGATCATGGCTGCCCTGTTCGGCGATCCGGCCGTGTTCCAGGACGATCACCCGGTCGGCGTCGGCGGCCTGGCTGAGCCGGTGCGCGACGATCAGGGCGGCTCGACCGGTGATCGCGCGGTCGGTGGCGCGGTCCAGCAGGCCGGCGCTGGTGCTGCCGGCCTCGGCGGTGGCCTCGTCCAGGATCGCGACGGGCGGGTCGAGCAGGGCCAGGCGGGCCAGGCCGAGGTGCTGGACCTCGGCCGCGGTCAGCGGGTGACCGTGGGCGCCGACCTCGGTGTCCAGGCCGTCCGGCAGCCGGTCGACCGGGTCCTCGGCGCCGACCGTACGCAAGGCTTGGCGGAGCCGGTCGTCGTCGGCGCCGGCGTCGGCCAGGGTCAGGTTGTCCCGGACGGTGCCGGCGAAGACGTGGACCTCCTGGGTGATCAACACGATCGGGCCGGCCCGCCGCTCGATCGTCCCGGCCACCGGCTGATGGACGCCGGCGATCAGGGCGGCCAGGGTGGACTTGCCGGCGCCGGAACTGCCCACCAGCGCCACCCGTTCGCCGCGCTCAAGATCGAGATCGATGTCCGCGAGCACCGGATGATCTTGGTGGTACGCGAAGCCGAGGCCGCGGATCCGCACCGCCGGGCCGTCCGAACTCGGCGCGGGCCCGGGCTGGTCCGGCTCGGCGGACCGGTACCTGATCACGCCGACGATGCGGCCGAGCGAGGCCAGGGCGGACTGCAGGTCGTCCACCACGATCAGCAGCTGATTGATCGGATCGAACAGGCGCAGGAAGAACAGCATCGCCGTGGTCGCGGCGCCGATCGTGCCGAGGTCGCTGCGGACCAGCAGGAAACCGACCACCAGGATCGCCGTCATGCCGAGGAACTCGGCGAAGTTGAGCCGGCCGAAGAACCGGTTCTGCAGCACCCGGGCCCGCAGCGCCCAGCCGACCACGTCCCAGGAGGCTGCCGCGATCCGGCGGCTGTGCTGCCCGCTCAGCCGGTACGCCAGCACGGTGTCCAGGCCGCGCAGGCCGGCCAGCACATGGTTCGCCCGCTCCGCCATCGCGGCCCGCTCCGCGGCGTAGACCGGCGGCGCGACCCGGAGGTACCAGCGCACCGCCAGCACGTGCACCGGGATGATCACCAGCAGCGCGAGGGCGTACCGGAGATCGAGCACGGCCATACCGGCGAAGGTGAGCACGATCGTGAACAGCGAGCCGGTCAGCGCCGGCGTCACCCGCGGCACGGCCTCCGCCACCCGGGCCACATCGTCGCTCGCTCGGCTGATCAGGTCGCCCGAGCCGGCCCGCTCGACGACGGGCTGGGGCAGCAGCAGGGCGCGGGTCACCATCCGTTCGCGCAGCGTGGCCAGGACGGACTCGAACAGCCGGGCCGACAGCACCACGCCGACCCCGGTCAGGGCCGCCCCGCCCACTCCGCTGGCGGCCATGATCACGCCGAGCTGCCAGATCCGTTCCGCGCCGGCACCGGTGTTGATCGCGTCGACGATCGCTCCGAGCGAGGCCGGCATCACCAGTCCCGCCGCGTTCGCCGCAACCAAGATCACGACCAGCAACGCCAGGTGGAGCCGACGGCCGTGCAGCGCGAGCCGCACCTCCGCCAGCACCTCGCGGCGGCCCGCGATCGGCAGCCGCTCCGGCCGATCGGTGGCGGTCGGACTGATGGTCGCGGTCACGGTGCCGCTCCGAGATCGACCACCCGGTCGGCGACCGAGAGCCAGGCCGGGGAGCTGGTGATCACGATCGTGGTGCGGCCGGACCGGGCCTCCCTGACCCGCCGGGCGATCTCCGCCTCGGTGACCGAGTCGACCGCGGTCGTCGGGTCGTGCAGCACCAGCACCGGCACGTCCCCGGCCAGTGCGCGGGCCAGCGCCACCCGCTGTCGCTGGCCGCCGGAGAGCCGGGTGCCGGCCTCGCCGACCGCGGTCCGGACGCCGTCCGGCAGGACGTCGACCAGGTCGGCGGCGCCGGCCTGATCGAGCACGCGGGCGGCCCGGGCCTCCTGGTCGACTGCGGGCTCGGCCAGACCGAGGTTGTCCAGCACCGTTCCTTCGAAGAGATCCGCCGCGTGCGGGGCGAGCAGGATCTCGGCTCGGATCGCTTCGGGGTCGTGGTCGGCGACATCGACCCCGTGATAGGTCAGGCGACCGGTCTCCGGGGCTCGGCGGGCGCCCAGCAGGTCGACCAGCTCCGCCGCCTGAACGCCGTCACACCGGATCGCGACGAACGCGCCCGGCTCGACCCGGAGGTCGACCGGACCGAGCTCCCCGGTGGCCGTACCGGTGAAGACGATCGCTCCGGGCGTCCCCGCCGCGGCGACGGTACGCGACCCGTGCGGCACCGGGGGAGCGGTCAGGACGGCGAGCACCCGGGCCGCCGAGGCCTGCGCCGAGGCCCAGATCGGGCCGACGTTGGCGGCGAACATCCGCAACGGCCCGATGATGAACTGGGTCAGCCCGACCACGGTGATCAGGCCGCCGACGCTGAGCCGGCCGTCCAGCGCGAACAGGCCGGCGGCGACCGCGATCGCGGCGACGAAGATCGTACTGACCCCGGACATGGCGCCGAGGTAGCCGCCGAACGCCCGCCGGGCGTGCAGGGTGCCAGCGAGGGCCTCCCGGCTGACCCGCCGGTAGCGCTCCGCGGCGGTTCGCTCGGCCCGCAACCCGCGCAGCACCCGGTAGCCGGTGACCAGGTCGGCGGCCCGGCCGGAGGCGGCCGCGGCCAGCTCCTGTTCGCTCTCGCTGCGGCGGCGCAACGGCCCGCCCGCCCGGTCGAGCAGCAGGAGCATCAACGGGGCGCCGATCAGCACGGCCAGGCCCAGCGGCCAGCAGAGCACCAGCAGCACCACCCCGGCGAAGATCACGGCCGCCAGCTCGCCCACCGGATAGATCGCGAGCAGCACCGCGAGGGACAGCCGGTTGACGTCGGAGGTGGCGACGGTCAGCGCCTCGCCCGGCAGCCGGCCGCGGGCGCTCGCGTCGCCGGCCGGGTCGAGCAACCGGTCGGTGACCCGGCCGCGCACCTGGTGCTGGACCACCTGCAGGCCGAGCTCGCCGATCCGGGAGCCGAACCGGTAGGAGAACGACAACAGGGCGAAATCGACCGCCAGCAAGGCGATCCAGAACACCAGCTGACCAAGATCGCTGGTGGTCAGCGCGCGATCGATCGCGAGGCCCATGATCACCGGCACCAGACCTTCGCCGAGTTGGTGCAGGACGGCGAGGACGGCGGCGCCGAGGACGTACCCGCGGCCGGCCAGGACCGTCCGCAGCACCAGCCGGCGCGGAGTGGTGCTGGCGTCGACGACGATCGGCCGACCGGTCCGCTGGTCGCTCCCGACAGTCACCGCGCCAAGTTAGCGTACCCTAACTTCGCGTGTCGAGGTGATCGTCGACACAGGACGGGTCAGTGGACGAGGCGGGTGGCCGCGGCGGGCAGGGTGCGCAGCATCGGATGGTCCTGCGGCTGACCGGACGGATCCTCGGCCCAGCTGGTGTCGGAGGCCGGGGTGACCATGGAGATCACCAGCAGCCGGTTGCCGGCCCGGAGCAGACCGATGCTCTCGGTCGTCGGCTTGGCCTTCCGGAACTGGTACTCCAGGCGCAGGTGTTCCGAGACGATGCCCTCCGGCAGCGGCACCGGCCGGACGGCGACCGGGCTCGGCTGCACGTACCCCTGCTGGCGCAGCAGGGCCGGGCACTCGCGGACGCTGCGGCCGAGTTCGGTGTACGCGGTCTCGGCCTCCGCCTCGGTCGGGTAGTCGACCGCGATCGCCGTACTGCGGCCGACCCCGGTCAGGGTGTAGTCGCGGCGGAGCAGGGTGCTCGGATTGGCCAGCACGGTCATCGACGGCAGGCAGACCGACGGCGGCCGGTCGCCGGTGGCGTCGCTGGCCGGCTCCTCCTGCCACTCGCCCGCGGTGCGCCAGGCCAGGTCTGCCGAAGTGGGCAGGTTGGCCTCGGTGATCGGTGGTTGCTGCTCCGGCCGCGGCGGCGCGCTCTCCGCCGGCGGCCGCGACTGGGTCGACATCTTGGCGGTGGGCGTCGGCGAAGGTGCCCGGGACGGCGTCTCCCTCTTCTTCTCGGGCTCGTCCTCCGGCGGTTCGTCGGACGCGTGCGAGTGCTCGTTCACCATCGGGGACTGCGCCTTGCTGGCCGGCAGTTCGGCCAAGGAGGTCGCCGGAGGGGGCGCGCTGGCAGGCTCGGCCGCCGTGGTCACCGGGCTGGGCCGGTTCACCACGACGAGGACCACGCCCAGGACGGCGATCGCGATCATGGCGATGCCGACGACGCCGAGGACGCGCCCAGACCTGGGCGAATTCGACGACGATGACCGGCGCTTCCGCACCCGTTCCTCCTACTCGATGCCCCCGAGTACGACTTCGTGTCCGATCCGGTTCGGGGTCGTTCCCGATCCGGTCGCAGACTCAGCACAATACCGTCAGCCGAAGCCGTTCGCCGCCGTGGGATCGGGCGCGGACGTCGACCGCAGCCAGGCGTCGAAGAACGGCCCGAGATCCGTCGACGTCTTGGCCTGCGCCGCCGCCATCCACTGCTCGACGCTGCGCGGGCCCGGATCGGCGGCCCACTCCCTGGCCAGAGCGAAGAACGCCTCGTCGCCGAGCACGGTACGCAGCGCCTGCAGGGTCATCGGCCCGCGGGCGTACACGGTGCTGAACAACTGCTCCGGCCCGGGGTCGATCATGCTCACCTGCCAGAACTCGCGACGGTCCTTGACCCGTCCGTACAGGCCCTCGAACGACTCCGCGGCGGTCGGCCCGCCGGACCGCTCCCGGTAGAGCCACTGCGCCCAGGAGGCGTACGACTCGTTGATGAAGATGTCGTCCCACTGGGCCAGCGTGACATGGTCGCCGTACCACATGTGGGCGAGCTCGTGCATGATCAACTCCGGCGCGTAGTCGGCGTTCAGGATCGACTGCCGCTGGTAGATCGGCCGGGTCTGGGTCTCCAGGCCGCCGAACCAGAAGTCGTGCACCGGGACGACGCCGCCGAACTCGCTGAACGGGTACGGCCCGAACGTCTCCTCCATGATCGTGATCATGGACTCCGACTTCGCCAACTGGGTGAACGCGATCTTGCGCTCCGGCTCCGGGAGCTGCTCGGAAACGGCGTAGAGGTACGGGCGCCCGGCCGCGACACCTTCCTTGATCTCGTACTGCCCGATCGTGATGAAATTGAGATAGGTGGCCATCGGCTGCCGGGCGATCCAGCGCCAGGTGTCGTGGTCGGCCTCGTCGGCCGTGTCCCGCGATTCCAGCCGCCCGACGCTGATCACCTCGAAGCCGGCCGGGACTCGGACGCTGACGTCCATCAGGGCGACGTCCGACGGGTGATCATTGGACGGGTACCACCAGGCCGCGCTCTCCGGTTCCCCGGCCGCGGTCCATTCCTGCCCGGTCGCGTACCAGGCCCGGGTCTCGTTGCGCTGCACGGCTCCCGGGTCGCCGGCGTACTCGATCTCGATCTTGAAGTCCTGGCCGGCCCGGACCGGCTGCTGCGGCGTGATCTTGACGTCCTGGAAGCCGGACTTGGCGTGCTGGGCCGGTACGCCGTCCACCAGCACCGTGTCGACCGGCAGCGCAAGATCGACATAGAAGGACGGCAGGGTCTGGGCGGCCCGGGCGGTGATCATGGTTCGCCCGGTCAGTCGCTTCGCTGCCGGATCCCAGTCGACCGAGATCGTGTACTTGATCGCGTCGTAGCCGCTGCTGCCGTAGTCCGGGAAGTACGGGTCGCCGACGCCGGGCCGGCCGCCCTCCGGGTCGGGGACCACCACCGGCGGCTGCTGGGTCCACCGGGAGACCAGGAACGGGAGCCCGATCGGTACGGCGAGGGCCAGCAGCCCGACCACGGCCATGATCACGGCGATCACGTACGCGGCGCGGGGCGGGCGATGGCGTACCGGGGCCTCGCCGAAGCGGCCCGACGGGTCGGGCGGCCCCCAGCCGGGGTCAACGCTCGACATGCGCCAGTGAGCGAAGATTGCGATCGAGGTGCCAGGCGACGTAGCCGCCGGTGATCGAACTGGCCTCGGCGACGACCGCCTCGGGCTGGTTGCGGGTCGCCTCCCAACGGCCCTCCAACAGGGCGCTGAGCAGCGCCAGCGTCTCCGGCGACGGCCGGCTCGACCCGGGCGGCCGGCACGGCTCGCAGACCACGCCGCCAGAGGTGGGGGAGAAGGCCCCGTGCGGGCCGGCCAGTCCACAGCGGGCACAGTCGACGAACGACGGCGCGTAACCGGCGATCGCGACCGCGCGGAGCAGGTAGGAGTCCAAGATCATCGACGGCGTCCGTGGCCCGTCCCGGGTGCCGGCCTGCAGCACCCGCAGCGCCCCGGCCAGCAGCAGGTAGTGCTGCGTCGCCGGCTCCCGCTCCTCGGCGACCAGCCGGTCGGCGGTCTCGACCATCGCGTGGCCGGCCGTGTACTTGCGGTAGTCCTGGCCCAGTTCGTCGCTGTTCGGCTCCAGGGTGACCGCCTGGGTGATCACGTCCAGCGACCGGCCGACCGCGAACTGGAGATCGACCCGGGAGAACGGCTCCAGCCGGGCCCCGAACTTGGAGGAGGTGCGCCGGATCCCCTTGGCGACCGCGCGCAGCTTGCCGTGCCGGCGGCTCAGGACGGTGATGATCCGATCGGCCTCGCCCAGCTTGTGGGTCCGGAGGACGACGGCCTCATCGGAGTAGGTCGGCACCGGGCTATTGTCCCCCACGTGGCAAGGAGAACCCGGAAGAGCGCGCCGCCCCGTCCGCACCCCAGTGGCGCTCGGCCGCCCCGGATCCCGGCCGGTCGGCTGCCGCGCCACGTCGCGGTGGTGATGGACGGCAACGGCCGCTGGGCCAAGGCGCGCGGACTGCCCCGTACCGATGGACATTCGGCGGGGGAGTCCTCGCTGTTCGACGTGATCGAGGGCGCCATCGAGGTCGGCGTGAAGTATCTGTCGGCGTACGCGTTCTCCACCGAGAACTGGCGCCGGTCGCCGGACGAGGTGCGCTGGCTGATGGGCTTCAACCGCGACGTGATCCGGCGCCGCCGCGACGAGCTCGACGCGATGGGGGTACGAATCCGCTGGGCGGGCCGCCGGCCCCGGCTGTGGCGCAGCGTGATCGCGGAGTTGGAGGCCGCGGAGGCCCGGACCGTCGACAACGACGTGATCACCCTGCAGTTCTGCGTCAACTACGGCGGCCGCGCGGAGATCGTCGACGCGGCCCGCCGGATCGCCGAGGAGGCCGCGGCCGGCCGGCTCGACCCCTCCCGGCTGACCGAGGACCGGTTCCGCCGGTTCCTGGACGAGCCGGACATCCCCGACGTCGACCTGTTCGTCCGGTCCTCCGGCGAGCAGCGGACCTCGAACTTCCTGGTCTGGCAGTCCGCCTACGCCGAGATGGTCTTCCTGGACCGGCTCTGGCCCGACTTCGACCGCCGCGACCTCTGGCACGCGATCGAGCTGTACGCCGACCGGGAGCGCCGCTACGGCAAGGCGTGACCCGCCCCAACCGCCGCTGACCGGGCACGAAAGCTGGGACAGGAGAGAGTGGTCGGGGCTTGGGAGTGGGAGATGTCGCGATTTCTCTGCGGATGAGACGAGTCGGGCGGATTAAGCGCTTTACCGGCTGATGTGAAGAGAGATCGTGACAACCGAGAGGGGCGGCCGATGGACGAACACGACCTGCTGCGGGCGATCTCGATCACGGACGGCTTCCAGGGATCATGGTGGGTCACCGGTGGGCGATCGACCTCGCCTGTCCCGCTCCGATCCGGGGCCACAGCGATGTTGATCTCCTGGTCCGGGACGACGAGGCAGACCTGCTCTGGGATCACCTGCGCGCCCACGAACCGGTGATCGAGCATACGCACAGCCGGGTCAGGCGCGACTGGCACCGCGGCGACGTGCTCACGGCCGGGCCCGACACGATCGTCCTGGACGGCTTTCCAGGGTTGCAGATCCTGGTCGGCCGGTTCTAGGGCGACGTCTGGATCTTCCCGCGCGGGTCCGGCCGGATCCGCCGCCCGGTCGGGTCGATGACCCGATACGGCCGGCGTGGGCTGCCGATCCAGGCGCCGGAGGTCGTTCTGCGCGGGATCGGCTGCCGAAGAATGACCTCGACTTCTCGGCCGTGGCCGAGTGCTCGACGATGAACAGCGACGCTGGCTCCGTCCGGTGATCGAGCGCCGGACGCCCGATCATCCCTGGTTGTCCCGACTCTGAACGTCCGGGTCAGTGTTCGGCGCAGGTGCCGAAGATCTCCAGATCGTGGCTGACCTCGCGGAAGCCGTTCTCCTCGGCGACCCGGGTCGCCCAGCGCTCGACGGCCGGACCGGTCACCTCGACGGTACGGCCGCAGACCCGGCAGACCAGGTGATGGTGGTGCCCGGTCGAGCACCGCCGGTACGCCATCTCGCCGTCGCCGGTCCGCAGCGCGTCGACCTCGCCGGCGTCGGCCATCGACTGCAGCGTCCGGTAGACCGTGGTCAGCCCGATCCGGTCGCCGTTGCCGCGCAGCACGTCGTGGATCTGTTGTGCGGTACGGAATTCGTCCAGGTCGGACATGATGGCGTGCACCGCCGCCCGCTGCCGGGTCCGGCGCTGCGGCGATGCGGTCGCGTTGGTCTCGGGCATGTCGTACAGCTCAGTGCTCGTCGTAGTGGCCCGCGTGCGGGGCGTGCCGGTGGCCGTCGTGGACGTAGTCGATGTGGTCCCCGTGACGCACGGGTTGGTGCCCGCAGACGTCGTTGTGCTCGTGCGGATGGTCCGGCGCCGGTTCGTGCGGCGTCGGCTGGTCGAGGTCCTCGCTCAGTTCCGGTAGCACGGGGAGCACTTTACGACGACGGGTCGCAAGAATCGAGAACGGCCAACTGAGTGCGAAGACGGCGATCGCGAGGACGACGATCATGGCCCCGGGCGGGGAATCGGCGTAGAAGGAGGCCGTCGCGCCGCCGACCGCGACGACGACGCCGATCACGATCGCGCCGACCAGGCCGGCGCCGAAGCCGCGGGTGAGGTTCTGCGCCGCGGCGACCGGGATCACCATCAGGGCGCTCACCAGCAGCAGCCCGACGGTCCGCATCGCCAGCGTCACCGTGATCGCGGCGACGATGACGATGATCAGGTTGTAGAGCCGCACCTTGAGCCCCTGTACGCGGGCGAAGTCCTCGTCGGAAGTGACCGCGAACAGTTGCGGCGCCAACCCGATCGTCGGCACCAGCACCACCACGGTGAGCACGGCGACCATGATCAGATCGCCGTCCGTGACGCTGGTCAGCGAGCCGAACAGGTATTGCGACAACGCGCCGGCGCCGGCACCGGCGATGCCCGACATCAGCACGCCGGCGGCCAGTCCGCCGTAGAACAAGATCGCCAGGCCCACGTCGCCGGTGGCCTTGCCCTGCTGGCGGAGCAGCTCGACGATCACCGCGCCGACGACGCAGACCACGACGGCGACCGGGATCGGCTGCTGGCCGGTGAGCAGGGCCAGCCCGACGCCCGCGATCGCCACGTGGCCGAGGCCGTCGCCGAGCAGGCTGAGCCGCCGTTGCACCACATAGCTGCCGATCGCGGGCGCCATCAGCCCGGTCAGCAGGGCGGCGAGCAGAGCCCTTTGCATGAAGGGGTATTGCAGGATCTCGATCATGGTCGGCCGTTCTCCCGGCTGCCGTTCGGCCGGACCAGGTCGGTCTGCTGCAGCATCGCGCCGCCGATCGGGTCCGGCGCGGCGGGCTCCTCGCACTCGTGCCCGCCGGCGTGCAGGCCAGGGATCCCGGCCAGGCTGCCCTGGTAGGCGACCCGGCCCTCCCGCAGCATCACGGCCCGGTCGATCTGTTCGGCCAACGGGCCGATCTCGTGCAGCACGATGAGCATCGCGGTGCCGTTGTCGGTGAGCCGGTCCAGCACCCCGGCCAGCACCTGCTGGTGCTCCAGGTCCACGCCGGCGGTCGGCTCGTCCAAGATCAACAACTGCGGCTTCCCGACCAGCGCGCGGGCGATCAGCACCCGCTGCTGCTGGCCGCCGGACAGCCAGGAGACCCGGTCGCCGGCCCGGCCGGCCATGCCGACCACCTCGAGGGCCTCGGCGACCGCGCGCCGGTGGGCCTTCCCGGCCGGCAGGAACGGCGCCCGTTGGGCCAGCAGTCCGGCGCCGACGACCTCGCGGACCGTGGCCGCGCTGGTGCCGACCGGAGTCCGCTGCGGCACGTACCCGATCCGGCGCCAGGCCCGGAACAGTCGCAGCGGCCGGCCGAACAGGGCGATCGTGCCGTGCTGGTACGGCAGCAGCCCGACCACGGTGCGGACCAGGGTGGACTTGCCGGAGCCGTTGCCGCCGAGCAGGGCGACCGTCTCGCCGACCCCGACGCTGAGACTGATGCCGCGCAGGATCGGCAGGCCACCGAGCTCGACGGAGAGATCGGTGGTCTCCAGAACGGTCTCGGCCGAGGTCAGCTGCATGAGTTGGCGGATTTCAGCGCCGTGAGGTTGGCACGCATGATCTCAAGGTAGTCCGTGCCGCGCGAATCCTGCGTGATGCCCTCGATCGGGTCGAGCACATCGGTCTTGAGCTTGAGGTCGGCCGCGATCGCCTCGGCGACGGCCGGCGAGACCAGGGTCTCGTAGAAGATCGTGGTGATCTTGTGCTCGGTCGCCTCCTCGTGGATCTCGGCGATCCGGGCCGGCGACGGCTCGGCGTCCGGGCTGATCCCGCTGATCCCCAGCTGGGTCAGGCCGTACCGCTTGGCCAGGTAGCCGAAGGCGGCATGGCTGGTGATGAATTCCGTACGCTCGCACTGCTTCAGGCCGGTCGTGTAGGCCTGGTCGAGGTCGGTCAGCTCCCTGGTCAGCGCGTCGGCGTTGGCGGTGTAGTCGGCGGCATGATCGGGATCGATCGAGGCGAGCCGCTCGGCGAGCGCCTTCGCGATCGTGGCCATGTTGTTCGGGTCGAGCCAGACGTGCGGGTCGAGGCCGCCGTGATCATGCTCGTCGCCCTCCTCGGTGCTCTCGCCCTCCTCGTGGCCTTCGTGATCATGTTCCTCGGCGGCCAGTGGCTGCAGCGGGACCACGGTCGACGTCTCCAGCACGTTGTCGCCGGCGTTCTGCTCGACACCGGCGTCGACGGCGGGCTGCAGGGTCTTCTCGTACACGACGAGATCGGCCTTGGCCAGCCCGGCCACCTGCTGCGGGGTCAGTTCGAGGTCGTGCGGCTCGGCTCCCGGCTGAGTCAGGTTCTCGACCTTCGCATGAGGCCCCGCGACGCGCTCGGCGACGAACTGGAACGGGTAGATGGAGGTGATCACGGACAGCTGACCAGGCTGCGCCGCGCTCCCTCCGGTTCCGGTCGGCGACCCGCACGCCGCAGCAAGGAGGAGGAGTGACGACGTGACCAGGCCGATGAGCGCGCGCGGGAACCTATGCATGAAAACCATTTTCAGTAAGTTACTCGGGTCAGTCAAATGCTGGCGATGTGATCTTCAAGGCAGGCAGGGAAGCGGGGACGGTGCGGCCGTGTAGCGGTGGCCGCATCGTCCCCGTGCGGAGTGGGCTCAGAGGCGGGTGACGGCCAGGATGACGATCAGGGCAAGCATGGCGACGCGGAGCAACTTGCCGCCGGTGGCGACGGCCGGCCAGGAGAGGTACGTGATCCAGCTGAGGAACAGGAACACCAGGGCGAAGGCGGTCATCGCCACCGGCAGCGGCGCGAAGGCGCCGACCGCGATCAGGGCCAGCGTGGCCACCGGGATGAGGAAGCGCGGCAGAGCCGTCAGGCGGACCAGGACCGGCCGGCTCACCCGCTCCAACGACTGGCGGAACGTGGGCTGTGTCGACTCGGACATCTGCCCAGTCTGACACGGGCTCGCCAGTCGGCCCGCGCCGGCGGGTCACTCGGCGGGGAAGTGGATCGGGCTGAGCAGATACCGGGTCCGCTCAGGAGAGGCCTGGTGGGCCAGCACCGGCAGGATCGCGGCCCGGAGCCCCTCGATGAGTTGCTGGAGTTCCGCCGGGCTGAGCCAGACCGCGTGCTGGCGGAAGCCGACCAGATCGGTGATCGGATCGGCGTCCGGGCGGTCCAGATAGGCGTTGAACTCGGCCGCGAGCACTGCGAGGGCGGCGGTGAAGCCGCGGCGGAGGTCGTCGGTGGTCAGCTGTTCGAACTGCGTCGGCGTGATCGTCGCCTGGTTCTGCCGGAGCCGGTAGTGCCGCTCTACGGCGCCGCGGACCCGGCGCTCCTCGGCGATCTCGATGATGCCGCCGTCGGCGAGCAGGTCGACGTGCCGGTAGAGCGTCGCTTTGGAGACGTCGGTGATCCGCTCCGCGAGGTCGGCGGTGGTCAGTGAGCGTTCGCCGCGCAGGGCGTGCAGGACGCGGAGCCGGACCGGATGGCCGAGCAGTTCGAGCGGATCCATCGACCAACGATCTCAGATCGTGCTACCGTTCGCAAAAATTGAGAAAGGTAGTGGACGATGACTGTTGCGCAGGATCCCGCCGCCGCGCCCGCCTGGACACCTCCGGCCTACGCGGACCCGGCCGGCTTCACCGAGCAGGAGCTCGACCTGACCGCCGACTCCGTCACGGTCGGCGGCACCCTGACGCTGCCCGCGGACGGCGCAGAACCGGCGACGGGGTCGTGCTGCTGACCGGCGGCGGGCCGCAGGACCGGGACGAGACCAGCGGGCCGAACAAGCCGCTGAAGGATCTCGCCTGGGGCCTGGCTGCTCGCGGGCTGGCGGTGCTCCGGTTCGACAAGCTCAGCTTCGTCCGGCCGGAGGCGATGCTCGAGCCCGGCTTCACGATGACCGGCGAGTACGTACCGCACGCGGTCGAGGCGGTCCGGCAGCTCAGCAGCCGGGTCGACCGGGTCTTCGTCGCGGGGCACAGCATGGGCGGGAAGATCGCCCCGCTGGTGGCGACCGTCGAACCGGCGGTTGCCGGCGTGGCCGTGCTGGCCGGCGACACCCAGCCGATGCACCATGCGCTGGTCCGGGTCGGGCGGCACCTGGCGGAGATCGCTCCCGAGTTGATCACCGGCGAGCAGGTGGCGGCGTTCGTCCGGCAGGCGGCGGCGGTGGACCAGCCCGACCTGTCGCCGGCGACGCCGGCAGCGGAACTCCCGTTCGGCGTGGCCGCGGAGTTCTGGCTCGACCAGCGAGCCTACGATCCGGCGGCCACTGCCGCGGCGCTGGACCGGCCGATCTTGATCATGCAGGGCGGCCGGGACTACCAGGTGACGGTGGCCGACGACCTGCCCGGCTGGCGGAACGCGCTGGCCCAGCGGGAGGACGTGACGATCCGGATCCTCGAGCGCGTCAACCATCAGTTCATCCTCGGCACCGGGCCGTCGACGCCCGCCGAGTATCAGCTCCCCGGTCACGTCGACCCGGAGGTGATCACCGTTCTGGTCGACTGGATCGCCTCCGTCTGACCGGCAGTACGGCTAACCTCGGATTCCCCGTACCCGAAGGAATCCCTCATGATCACCCTCCGTGGCCGCCGGTGCGCAGTCGCCGCCCTGCTCGGCGTGGCACTGTTGGTCACGGGCTGCGCGGTGCCGGCCGGCTCGCCCGGTCCGGAGCCGGCACCGAACGGTCCTGGATGGTGGCGGCCGAAGCCCGGCGAGGCCGCGGACTGGGACTGGCAGATCAGCGAGCCGTACGACGTCTCCGAGCCGCGGGCCATGTACGACCTGGACCTGTTCGACCTGGCGCCGGCCGGGTCGGAACTGCGCTACCCGGACGGCGACCTGATCAAGGTCCCGACCGGGCCGCTGGCCGGCACGATCGACGAGCTGCACGGACGGTCGCCGCGACCGGTGATCATCTGTTACGTCGACACGGGCGCCTTCGAGCACTACCGGCCCGACGCCGCCCGCTTCCCGGGCTATGCACGGCGGGTCGCGGAGATCCCGAACCGGCCGCGCCGGCCCGGACCCGGGTCGGTGATCGGCTGGGACACCGGCTGGGACGGCGAACGGTGGCTGGATCTGCGGCCCGGCTCCCGGGAACGCTTCGCGGAGCTCATCTGGGCCCGGTTCGATCTTGCCGCGCGGATGGGCTGCGACGGCATCGAACCGGACCAGAACAATCCGCGCGGCAACGACCCGGGCTTCCCGATCGCGCAGGCCGACCAGGTCTCCTGGTATCGCGAGGTCGCCGCCCAGGCGCATGCCCGCGGACTGTCGGTCGGGATGAAGAACGGCCACGACGATCCCGGGACGGCGGTGCCGTTGGTCGACCACTTCGACTGGGCGCTGCCGGAGGAGTGCGTGGAGTTCGACGAGTGCGCCGAGCTGGACGTGTTCGTCGAGCGGGGCAAGGCGGTCTTCGCGGTCGACTATCCGGCCGCCGGGAAACCCAGCGAGATCTGCGCCGTCCATCGCCGGCACGGCTTCGACGGGCTGGCCAAGGACGAACCGCCGACCGCGGCGATGCGGCACCAGTGCGGTCCCTGACGCCGCACGCTCTATCCTCGTCCGGTGATCGCGATCAGCCGTTTCCGGGTGCCGGTGGCCGAGGCCGCCGTCTTCGCCGACCGGGCGGCCGCCGCGGTCCGGGTGCTGGAGGCCGCGAAGGGCTTCCGCAGCGTCGATTTCGGCCGCAACCTGGACGATCCGGAGTTGTGGACGATCACCACCCGGTGGGTCGGCGTCGGCTCCTACCGGCGGGCGCTGCAGGGCTTCGAGGCGAAGTCGGTCGTGGTGCCGCTGCTCTCGGCGGCGATCGACGAGCCGAGCGCGTACGACGACGCGGAGCTGGTCGGCGAAAACCAGGCCCGGGGTTCGGAGTCGGGGCCGTTATCCTGAGGCGTCGGTGCGAATCCGTACCGCAAGAAAATCCTTCATCACCGTATTGGAGCAAGCACGTGGCCGCCGCAAGTCGTCTGGACAATGTCACCAGCCTCTGCAAGAGGCGCGGATTCGTCTTTCCGGCCGGTGAGATCTACGGCGGTACGCGCTCCGCGTGGGACTACGGCCCGCTCGGTGTCGAACTGAAGGAGAACATCAAGAAGCAGTGGTGGCGGTCCGTCGTGACCTCGCGGGACGACGTCGTCGGCCTGGACTCGTCGGTGATCCTGCCGACGCCGGTCTGGCACGCGTCCGGCCATCTGGATGTCTTCACGGACCCGCTGGTCGAGTGCCTCAGCTGCCATCGCCGGTTCCGGGCCGATCACCTGCAGGAGGAGTACGCGGAGCGCAAGGGGATCGCCAACCCCGACGACGTGCCGCTGACCGACGTCCCGTGCCCGCACTGCGGCACTCGCGGCCAGTACACCGAGCCGCGCAACTTCAACGGGATGCTCAAGACCTACCTGGGCGTGGTCGAGGACGAGTCCGGCCTGCACTACCTGCGCCCGGAGACCGCGCAGGGCATCTTCGTCAACTTCGCCAACGTGGTGCAGACCACCCGGAAGAAGCCGCCGTTCGGGATCGGCCAGGTCGGCAAGTCGTTCCGGAACGAGATCACGCCGGGCAACTTCATCTTCCGGACCCGCGAGTTCGAGCAGATGGAGATGGAGTTCTTCGTCGAGCCGGGCACGGACGAGAAGTGGCACCAGTACTGGATCGATGCCCGCACCGACTGGTACGTCGACCTCGGCATCGACCGGGACAACCTGCGGCATTACGAGCATCCCAAGGAGAAGCTGTCGCACTACTCGACCCGGACCGTCGACATCGAGTACCGGTTCGGCTTCGCCGGCAGCGAGTGGGGCGAACTTGAGGGCATCGCCAACCGGACCGACTTCGATCTCAGCACGCACAGCAAGCACTCCGGCCAGGACCTGTCGTACTTCGACCAGGCCAAGAACGAGCGCTACACGCCGTACGTGATCGAGCCGGCGGCCGGCCTGACCCGTTCCCTGATGGCGTTCCTTGTCGACTCCTATGTCGAGGACGAGGCGCCGAACACCAAGGGTGGCGTGGACAAGCGGACCGTGCTGAAGCTTGATCATCGGCTGGCGCCGGTGAAGGCCGCGGTGCTGCCGCTGTCCCGCAACGAGGCCCTGTCGCCGAAGGCTCGTGATCTTGCCGCCGAGCTGCGGAAGAACTGGAACGTCGACTTCGACGACGCCCAGGCGATCGGCCGCCGCTACCGCCGGCAGGACGAGATCGGCACGCCGTATTGCATCACGGTCGACTTCGACACCCTCGATGATCATGCCGTGACCGTGCGCGAGCGGGATTCGATGGCGCAGGAGCGGGTGTCGCTGGACAAGATCACCGACTACCTGGCGACCAGGCTGATCGGCTGTTGATCATGGGTCCGCGGTAGGTCCGATGCGCCTGCAGTTCGGCTCGCGCGCGTCCGACTCGCCGTGGATCGCCTCCGTCTGGACCTGCCGCAGCGACCGGGTCTCGGAGATGACCTCGGTCGCCTCCGAGACCTGGGGCCTGGTGTTCTGGGAGCAGCAGGGCAGGGCGTACGCGGCCGTCAGCGGGCCGGAGAGCCGGACCGGGACCGCGCCCGTCCCCGAGGGCGCCACGTTCGTCGGCCTCCAGTTCGCGGTCGGCACCTCGTTGCGGATCGCGCCCGGACCGGCCCTGCTCGACGGCGGTCTCGAACTCCCCGACGCGACCCGGCGGACCTTCCGGCTGGACGGGGCCCGGTGGCCGACCCCGGGCGCCGACGACGCCGAGGCGTTGGTGGATCGGCTGGTCCGGCGGGGTGTCGTCGAGCGGGACCCGCTGGTCGCCGAGGTGTTGCGCGGCGGCCGGCCCCCGGTGACCGAGCGGACACTGGAGCGGCGGTTCCGGGCCGCGACCGGGTTGCGCCAGGGCGCCGTCCGGCAGATCGAACGGGCCCGTACCGCTGCCGTCCTACTCGGCGGCGGGGCGCCGGCCGCCGACGTCGTCGCCAAGCTGGACTACTACGACGAGCCCCACCTGGCTCGCGCGCTGCGCCGCTACGTGGGCCGGACCGCCGGTCAGTTGCGGGCCGGCGCCGGCGGAGCCATCGCGCTCGAGCTCGGTCAGCGCACGACGTCGTAGACGAGCTTGGCCACGCCGTTGGCGTAGCTGTCCGCCTCGCGCAGGCGCAGCTTCTGCCGGTCCCGGTCGGATCGCGGGAACACACTCTTGCCGGCGCCGAGCAGGACCGGGAAGACGAGCAGGTTGTACCGGTCGATCAGGTCGGCCTCGGCCAGCCGCAGGGCGAGCGTCGGGCTGCCGTGGATGAAGATCGCACCGCCCTCCTGCTGCTTCAACGCGGCCACGTCCTCGGTCGACCGGAGGATCGTGATCGCCCCCCAGCCGTCGACCAGCGCGTCGTCGGCCAGGCTCGACGAGACGACGTACTTCGGAATCTCCTTGTACGCCGCGTGATCCTCCGAGCCGGGCCAGATCGGCGCGAACGCCTCATAGCTGCGCCGGCCGAACATCAAGGCCGTCGTGTCCTCGAGCTCCTCGCCCTTCAGCGAGTACGCCTCCTCCGAGAACTCGACGTCGAACACCCACCCGCCGCCGCGATGCCCTTCGGACTCGCCGCCCGGCGAATCCATCACGCCGTCCAGCGACATGAATCCCGTCCAGACCAACTCACGTGCCACCGAAACCTCCTGATCGTGTTGCCGACAAGCCGACTCTAGGGCCGCAGCGCTGTCGAGTCTTGGACGAAACCGACGACGCTCGAGGGCTACGCTGAAGATCATGACCAGCGGCGGACAGCTGGCGCGCTGGGGGGCCGGGCCCGGGCCCGTGACTTCGATCGTCGCTACGGCAGGAATTCCGTCGACTTCTGGGTGTCCCGGTTCACCGAGCTCGGGCCGATCGGCTCGGGTGACCTCGTGCTCGACGTCGGCTGTGGCACCGGCGGCTTCGCGGTCGGCATGGCGGGGACGGGTGCGCGGGTGTTCGCGTGTGATCTTGTTCCGGACTTCGTCGACTTTGCGCGTGGGAAGGAGTCGCCGGTCACCTGGCTGGTCGCCGACGCCCAGAACCTGCCGCTCGCTGAACGCTCCGTGGACTGGGTGATCATGTCTCTTCTGCTGCACCGGCTGCCCGATCCGGCCCGCGATCACCGAGGCGCACCGCGTGCTCCGGCCCGGCGGATCGCTGTTGATCAAGACCATCGCACCGGCCGACGCGGCCGAACGCTGCCGTACCGGCTGTTTCCGACCATGGCCGCCGCCCAGCGGGCCCGACTGCCGGAGATCGTCATGATCACGGACTGGGCCACGGCCGCCGGCTTCACCGAACTGGTTCAGGAGCGAGTGGTTCGCGACCGTCTCACCGACGCGGCACGCCTTGCCGCCACAGTGCGCGCCGACGTCGAGATCCGATACCCCGATCTTCCTGCTGACGAGCTGGGGCGCGGCTTGCGATCGCTCGAGGAGCTCGCGACGTGGCACCTCGGCTGGTCGGAGCCACGCACGGCGACCCTGGTGCGCGCCATCGTCGGTAGCCTCCCTGGAATTCAGCCGCGACTCGGCGCGCCGGGGGCGACACGCCGTGATCGTGAGCTCGCGTGCTTGACTGGCGGCTGGATTCCAGGGTGGGCCGGTGGCGAAGTTGGCCGCCCGATCGGATTCAGATATTCTGAATTCATGGCCACCATGACCGCTGCTGAAGCATCGCGGAACTTCTCCGCGGTGCTCGACCGCGCCGAGCACGGGGAGACGATCACCATCGTGCGGCACGGACGCACGGTCGCGACGGTGTCGCCGGCTCCGCGGAAGACGGGTCGGGATCTACGGCTCGCGCTCGAGAAGGCTGATGCCCCGCCCTTCGACGATTCCTTCGAGGCGGACATTGCCGACGGTTTGTCCATCCTGACCGAAGACTTGAGGGATCCGTGGGCCGAAACCTGATCCTCGATACCGGGATTCTGGTCGCCTACGAGCGCGGCACCCTCGATCGGTCCATATTCGACGGCGACCAACTTGCCGTCGCACCAGTGACCGTCGCGGAGTTCCGAGTGGGAATCGAGCTGGCGGACAACCAAATCCGAGCTGCCGCTCGATCGCGGCGGCTGGAGGTGTTGCTCGCAGAGATCGACGTCCTGGACTACACCTTCCGGACGGCCACGTTCCATGCTCAACTCATCGCCCACACCCGCCGCGCCGGTTCGCCGCGTGGGCCACACGACATGATCATCGCAGCCCATGCCGCCGAGACCGGGAGAACAGTCGTCTCCCTGGACGCGAAGGCAAGGTTCGGAGATCTGCCGGGCGTTGTGGGGATCACGCCGTCATGACGGAAGCGGTCCAGACACGCAACGGGCTTCGGCTCGGGCCGCACCTGGTCGAGACGCCGGTGGTGCTCGCGCCGATGGCCGGGATCACCAACGCCGCGTTCCGTCAGCTGTGTCGGGAGCAGGGGGCCGGGCTGTACGTCTGCGAGATGATCACGTCGCGCGGCATCGTCGAGCGGGACCGCAAGACCGTGCAGATGCTGCAGTTCGACCCGGGGGAGCGGATCCGTTCGGTCCAGCTGTACGGCGTCGATCCCGCGATCATGGCCGACGCGGCGGAGATCCTCTGCAACGAGTACGGGGTCGGCCACCTGGACCTGAACTTCGGCTGCCCGGTGCCGAAGGTGACCCGCAAGGGCGGGGGCGCGGCGCTGCCGTACAAGCGGGACCGGCTGGCCGCCATCCTGCGGGCCACCGTCGCGGCCGGCGAGCGCTACGGCGTGCCGGTGACGATGAAGACCCGGATGGGCATCGACGAAGATCATCTCACCTACCTGGACGCCGGCCGGATCGCGGAGGACTCCGGCTGTGCGGCGATCGCGCTGCACGGCCGGACGGCCCGGCAGGCCTATTCCGGCGTGGCCGACTGGGAGGCGATCGCGAAGCTCAAGGCGGCGGTGAGCATCCCGGTGCTCGGCAACGGCGACATCTGGGAGGCGGCCGACGCACTGCGGATGGTCGAGCAGACCGGCGTCGACGGCGTGGTGATCGGGCGCGGCTGCCTCGGCCGGCCGTGGTTGTTCCGTGATCTTGCCGATGCCTTCGCCGGCCGGCCGACCCGGACCCTGCCGCGGCTCGGCGAGGTCGCGATCATGGTCCGCCGGCATGCGGAACTGCTGGCCGGGTTGAGCAACGAGCGGCACGGGCTGACCGACCTGCGCAAGCACATGGCCTGGTATTTCAAGGGATTCCCGGTCGGCAGCGAGGTGCGGCGGCAGCTCGGCCTGATCACCAGCTTCGATGATCTTGATCGTGCGCTGGGCCAGTTGGACCCGGACGAGGAGTTCCCGGTCGGTGAGCTCGGGCTGCCGCGCGGGCGGCAGGGTTCGCCGCGGGACCGGGTGGCGCTGCCGGAGGGGTGGCTGGACGACGCCTCGGGTCGCGATCTCGATCTGGCCGCCGCGGAGATCGGCGTCTCGGGTGGCTGATGGCACGGCTCGGCTCGTCCGGCGGATCCTGATCATCGTCGGCGTCGGACTCGGCGGTGCCCTGGTCTGGGCGATCATCTTCGGACTGTCGCTGATCGTCGACGCCGAGGACCCCGACGACTTCGTCGAGCAGGCGACCTTCCGTACCGAGAAGGTCGTTGCGACCGCGGGGACCGCAACGGCGGACGGCCACTGCTCGGAGAGCAAGGACGCCAACGGCGTGACCCACCGGCACGGCACCTCGTACCGGATCGACCTCACCTGGACCGGCCGAGACCAGCAGCAGCACACCGGCGAGATGACCTCCTGCGAACCGCCGGCCGCCGGCTCGCAGGTGACGGTCTGGGTGACGTCGCGGGGTACGGTCTACAACCGTTCCCCGCTGGCGATGTACGTGTCGGTCCCGATCGCGGCCGTGATCTGCGCGGCCGGCGCCTGGGGCTGGACCCAGCTGACCCGGAAGGACCGCCCGACGGCGCGCACGTCGAAGGGGCCGAGCGCCCGCCTGCGCCGGCTGCGGCGGGCCCGGGCTAAGCGTCGCTGACCGCTCTACGGAGGCGATTGCGAGCCCGGCTGGCGAACCGGCACGCGCCGGCGGTCGCCACGGCGACGGCGATCATGAACCCGACCCAGGCGATGTTGATCACCGGCAGTGCCGCCGAGACTTCGGCCAGCGAAGGGTACGGCGTCGCACTCACCCGGTTCAGCGCGAACAGCCACTCCCCGCAGACGACGCCGAACCCGGCCAGCACCAGGCAGAGCCGGCCGGCCGGATCGGCAGCCGCGGGCGCCGGATCGGGCGGGCGACCGGGATCGACCGGCGCGTTGATCAGCCGGGTCAGCGTGATCAGCCCGGCGACCGCCCGGATCAGCCGCACCAGGAGATTGGCCACCGCCGCTGTGACGATCATGGCGCCGCCGATGATCACCAGCCAGACGATCACGGACTCCAGCACCGGCCCGTACCGCTCCCGCTCCGAGTCCGGATAGCGGAGCCACCGGGCGGCCAGCAGGGCGATGGTGCCCAGCACGTAAAGCCAGGACACGGGACGGAACCGGCCCTGCTCCCGCCCGGTGCCGAGTGACTGGCGCAGGGACGTCGGCTCGGGAGTCAGTTGATCATCCAGCAGCGGTAGCCGGGTGGCCCGCCAGCGGCGATCCGCGAGTACCAGGAACGGGATCGCCACCAGACCGGGAACCAGGATCCCGCCCGCGATGATCAATGCCGTGCGCAAGCCGAGCTGATCCGAGAGCGCGAGGGGTGCGGGCGAGACGAGCAGCACGCCGATGGCCGGGATCATCGAGATCAGGTACGGCCTCCGGCTGACCGGCCCGCGCGGATCGGGCACCACGAGCCGGGACCCGGGCTCTGCCGCAGCCCTGATCAGCAGCCCGGCCAGCGTGACCTGCTGGGCCGTCCGGGCCGGACCGAGCAGGAGCAGGCCGAGACCCCACCCGACGAGTGTCGGCACCAGGGCCTCGAGTGCCAGCCGGTGGACCGGCCAGCCTGGCGGCAGAACCTCGGGGCCCTCCTCGAGGAACAGGCCGATCGCCAGCACCAGCAGGAAGCTGATCATGCTCGCCACCGTCGTGGCCTGGGCGAGCCTGAACAGGGTGTGGGCGATCATGAACGCCGGGCCGGGCTTCGGCTCGGCCCGCGACGGAGAGGTCACCGGCCGATCCTAGAAGAGTGGCGTCGAACACGTTCCCTGAGCCTGTCGAAGGGCAAGGTCGGATCCGGTGTGGCACGGCGACAGGCTCAGTGCGCGTTCGACGCCAGCTCCCTGGCCTGGGTCAGGCCGCGAGGTCCGGACCGGGGAACAGCGGCGGCGCGAGCCGGGCGAACCCGACCTGGCGGTGGTAGGGGAAGTGCGGATAGGGCGGCAGCCGGTAGCTGACCGCGTCCAGTCGGGCGACGTGCTCCGGATCCAGTCGCCAGCCGGTGGCGCCGAGGTTGTGCCGGAGCTGGTCGGCGTCCCTGGCACCGATGATCACCGACGCGACGGTCGGCCGGTTGATCAACCAGTTCAGGGCCAGTTGGGGCACCGAACGCCCGGTCTCGGCGGCAAGGTCGAGCAGGACGTCCACCACGTCGTACAGCAGCGCGTCGTCCACCGGCGGGCCGAAGTCGGCCGTGGTGTGCAGTCGGCTCCGCTCCGGCAGTGGTTGATCACGGCGGATCCGGCCGGTCAGCCGACCCCAGGCGAGCGGGCTCCAGACCAGCGCGCCGACCTGTTGATCAAGGCCGAGCGGCATCAGCTCGGCCTCGTAGTCGCGGCCGGCCAGGGAGTAGTACACCTGGTGCGCGACGTAGCGGGACCAGCCGTGATCATCACTGGCCTGCAGCGACTTCATCAGTTGCCAGCCGGCGAAGTTCGAGGCGCCGACATAGCGGATCTTGCCGTCCTGGACCAGCTGGTGCAGCGTGCTCAGCACCTCCTCCACCGGCGTGCCGGCGTCGAAGCCGTGCACCTGGAACAGGTCCAGATGATCGGTGCCGAGCCGGCGCAGCGCCGCCTCGACCGCACCGATCAGCCGGGATCGCGACGTTCCGGCCTCGGACGGGCCGGGGCCGGTCGGCAGGCCGGCCTTGGTCGAGAGCAGCACCTGGTCCCGGCGGCCGCGGATCGCGGCGCCGAGGATCTCCTCGGACGCGCCGTCGGAATAGACGTCGGCGGTGTCGATCATGATCGCGCCGGCGTCGACCGCGATGCTGATCAACTCTCTGGCCTCGGCGACCTGCGTGCTGCCCCAGCCACTGAACAACGGACCGCGGCCGCCGAACGTCCCCGCACCGAAGCTCAGCACCGGCACCCTGAGCCCGGACCGACCGAGTTGTCGGAACTCCATGATCATCCTCCTATTGATACGCTGATCTCGTTAGAAGAATGCGTCGGAAGCGTCGCGCGGAACAACCGGGAGTCTCATTAAGCATGGTGAACGCGATGGAACGGCCGGGCGGGCGGACCGCCCGAGTCCGGCGCGCGGTGATGGTCGCGACCGAGGACGTGATCGTCGAGCACGGGCCGGCCGGGATCGAGCTCGGCGACATCGCGCGGCGGGCCGAGGTCGGCCGGGCCACCGTCTACCGACGCTGGCGTACGGCCTCGGGCCTGATCGCCGACCTCCTCGCCGACATGGCGGACCGGTCCGAGCCCCGGTCCCGGACTGGCCGGCTCGAGACGGACCTGCTGGCCAACGCCCGCCTGGTCCAGCGCACCCTGAACAGCCGGCGGCAGGGCCCGATCTTCCGCGCCGTGATCGCCGCCGCCGCGACCGACCCCGAGTGCGCGCAGGCGCTGCACGACTTCTACCGGACCCGGCTGCGGACCTGGGCACCGTGCGTCGTCGAGGCCATCGACCGCGGCGAGGCGCCGCCCGGCACCGACCCGGTCGCCGTGATCATGGCCGTCTCGGCCCCGCTGTACTACCGCCTGCTGCTGTCCGATCAACGCCTGGACCGGGCGGCCGTCGAGCAGGCCGTCGCGGTCACCCTGGCCGGGGTCCGCGCCGGTGCGTTCGCCGCGAACCGAACGGTTACGCTCGGCGGGTGAGCGATCCCGAGATCACCGCCCGGGCCCGGGCGTGGGCCGAGACGATGGCCGGTCATGATCATGACGGTGTCGTACGGGCCCACAGCGACTCGTCCCTGCGGGTGCGGCCGGCGCCGCTGGTGAACCGGGAACTGCGGGAGGAACGGGAGCGGCTGCTGCTGCGGCCGGGCGCGACCGTCGCGCAGGGAGCCGGGCACCGAGCGCGGCAGGAGGCGCCGGACCCGGAACGGACCTGTTTCGAGCGGGACCGGGACCGGATCGTCCACTCCGCCGCGTTCCGCCGGCTGGCCGGCAAGACCCAGGTCGTCGTCCATCCCACCGACCACCAGCGGACCCGGTTGACCCATGCGATCGAGGTGGCCCAGGTGGCGAGGTCGATCGCCCGTTCGGCCGGCGTCAACGTCACCCTCGCCGACGCGATCGCGCTCGGTCACGACTGCGGTCACGGGCCCGGCGGCCACGCCAGTGAGGACGCGTTCGACGCCTTCATCCCGGAGGGGTACGACCACGGCCCGTGGGGCGCGGACGTCGTGCTGTCCGGGCTGAACCTGTGCGCCGAGACGCTGGACGGGATCCGCAACCACTCCTGGTCGCGGCCGGCGCCGAGCACGATCGAGGGAGAGATCGTCAGCTGGGCCGACCGGATCGCGTACTGCGCCCACGATCTCGAGGACGCCGTCCACGCCGGCATCGTCACCCTGGACGACGTACCGAAGCAGGTGGCCGAGGTCGCCGGCCGGACCCGGCGCGAGCAACTCGGGACGTTCATCCGGGCCGTCGCCAACACGATCGACCGGTACGGGACGGTCGGCATGGAACCGGCCGAGGCGGCCGCGCTGGCCGAGCTGCGTACCTTCAACTACGAGCGGATCTACGTCCGGCCCGCCTCGCGGGAGCAGTCCCGTGCGGTGATCGAGGTGCTGCACGCCCTGGTCGAGTACTACGCGGCCCATCCCGACGCGATGCCGGAGCCGCCGGACGACGACGCCGGCACCGAGACGGCGGTCCGCGCGGCCGTCACGTACGTGGCCGGGATGACCGACCGGTACGCGTTCACGACGGCGGTCGCCGAGCTCGGCTGGGATCCGGAGCGGCTGCCGCAGGGGATCGATCACGGCGAGTGATCACGTTCACCGATTGAAAACCTCGGGCCCCTGCCGGCCGGCCGGGCGTTGGTCCGTCCTACGATGATGATCATGTTCTCGAACCTGAGCGCGGGCGCTCTCGGACTGTCCCTCGACCATCCCACGGCCATCGACCTCGCCGAGAAGCACGGCTTCGGTGGTGTCGATCCCGATCTCGGGTTCCTGCGAAGTCTCGACGGTACGGCTGCGATCGCCGAACATGCCGCGGCCGTCCGGGAGCGTGGCCTGCAGTGGGGCATCACCGGGCTGCCGGTGCCGCTGACCGCGCCGGCCGAGGAGTTCCGGGCCGCGCTGGCCGACCTGCCGGCCACTCTCGAACTGCTCACCGCCGCCGGCGTGACCTCGGTCGGCACCTGGCTGCGACCGATGCACGACGACCTGAACTACCGGCGCAACTGGGTGCTGCACGTCAGCCGGCTCAACCTGGTCGGCGAGCTGCTGGCCGACGCGGGCCTGCGGCTCGGCCTGGAGTACATCGGCCCGAAGACGTTCTGGTCGACCGAGCGCTTCCCGTTCCTGCACTCGCTCGGTGAGGCGCGGGAGCTGATCGCCGAGGTCGGCCGGCCCAACATCGGCCTGATCCTGGACACCTACCACTGGTACACGGCCGGCGAGACCGCGGCCGACCTGGCCGGGCTGACCGACGCCGACATCGTCTCGGTCGACATCAACGACGCCCGGGACGACCGGGAACGCGACGAGCAGATGGACCTGGACCGCCGGCTGCCCGCCGCGACCGGCGTGATCGACCTGCCCGGCTTCATGAACGCGGTCCGGGCCGCCGGCTACACCGGCCCGGTCAAGGTGGAGCCGTTCATGAAGTCGCTGGCCGAACAGCCGGTGGACGAGGTGCTGGCCGACGTCTCCCAGCGCCTCCGCGACGCGATCAACGCCTGACCCACCAGCCACCTCACGAGCTTTCCTGGCGCTTTACCCAAGAAGCTTCTCGTGCAATGTGCCAGTTTTTCACGTTAACGTGAAAAACTGACGGGGCTCGCGGAGGTAAGTTTTGGGATGAAAGAAAATGCCCGAGCGGGGCAGGGTTTGGCGCTAGGGTTTGGCCTGGGCGGAGGGTACCGCCGCGGAGGTCGAGCCGAGGAGAGCCGTGCCGGAACGAGTCGATTGCCTGATCCACCTGCGCACCGAGGCGGTCTCGGTGATCATCGACGGCTCGGCGGGCCGGCTGCCGGCCATCGCCTACTGGGGCGCCGATCTGGGTGAGTTGACTCCGGCCGACGTGACGGCCGTGGTCGGCGCGGGCGCTCGGCCGGGACCGTTGGCCGATCAGGGCGTCCCGACCGGACCGGCGCTGCTGCCGGAGCTGTGGACCACCTGGACCGGCCGGCCGGGGCTGAGCGGCTCGCGGAACGGCCGGGACTGGTCGCCGAAGTTCACGACGACCGGGGTCAGCGTCGCCGGCGAGGTGAGCGAACAGGGCGCCGTGATCAGCGGCGGAGCCGCCGTCGTCGAGTTCCGGGCGGTCGATCCGGCCGCCGGCCTGGACCTGGTGATCACCGTCGAGCTGACCGCGGGCGGGTTGCTGCGCAGCCGCGCCGAGGTGATCAACGCGGGCGCGGAGCCGTACCAGCTGGACGATCTGGTGCTGGCCTACCCCGTGCCCGAACGGGGCCGGGAGATCCTCGACTTCGCCGGGCGCTGGGCGAAGGAGCGCACCCCGCAACGGCGCGAGCTGACGGTGGGCACACATCTGCGCGAGGGCCGCCGCGGCCGGACCGGGGCGGACGCGGCCACGGTGCTGCACGTCGGGACGCCGGGCTTCGGCTTCGCCGACGGCGAGCTCTGGGCCGTCCACGTCGGCTGGAGCGGCAACCACACCCACTACGCGGAACGGCTCGCGAACGGCGAGCAGGTGGTCGGCGGCGGCGAGCTGCTGCTGCCCGGAGAGGTCCGGCTCGCCGCGGGGGAGTCGTACACCAGTCCCTGGCTGTACGGCAGCTACGGCGTCGGTCTGGACCAGGTGGCGCGCCGGTTCCACCGCTACCTGCGCAGCCGTGATCAACATCCCGACCGGGACCGCCCGGTGACGCTGAACGTCTGGGAGGCGGTCTATTTCGATCATGACACCGACCGGCTGATCGACCTGGCCGAGCGGGCGGCGGCCCTCGGCGTCGAGCGGTACGTGCTCGACGACGGCTGGTTCGGCGCGCGTCGCAATGATCATGCCGGCCTCGGTGACTGGACGGTGTCCGCCGACGTCTGGCCGGACGGGCTGCACCCGCTGATCAACCGGGTCCGCGAACTCGGCATGGAGTTCGGACTCTGGTTCGAACCGGAGATGATCAATCTCGATTCCGACGTCGCCCGGGCCCACCCGGAATGGGTGATGGCGACCGGCGACCGCCTCCCGGTCGAGCACCGGCACCAGCAGGTGATCAATCTCGGCATCCCCGAGTGCTACGCCTACCTGCGCGACGCGATCAACGCACTGCTGGACGAGTACCCGATCGGCTACATCAAGTGGGACCACAATCGCGACCTGATCGATTCCGGTACGGCTCCGGAGGGTCGGCCGGGCGTGCATGCGCAGACCGAGGCCGTGTATCGCCTGATCGACGAACTCAAGGCCGCCCATCCGGGTCTGGAGATCGAGTCCTGCTCGTCCGGCGGGGCCCGGGTCGATCTCGGCATCCTGGAGCGGACCGACCGGGTCTGGCTCTCGGACTGCATCGATCCGCTGGACCGGCAGCAGATGAACCGGTGGACGACCCAGTTGATCCCGCCGGAGCTGATGGGGTCGCACATCGCCTCGGGCCGCTCGCACACCACCGGCCGCCGGCACGACCTCTCGTTCCGGGCCGGCACCGCCGTGTTCGGGCATCTCGGCATCGAGTGGGACCTGGCCGAGGCGACCGAGGACGAGCTCGCCGAGCTGGGCGGCTGGATCGAGTTCTTCAAGGCCCAGCGCGGACTGCTGTTCGGCGGCGACCTGGTCCGGATCGACTATCCGGACGCGTCGATCCACGCGCACGGTGTCGTCGCGCCGGACCGGCGGACGGCGATCTTCGCGGTGGCCGCGGTCGGCCGGTCGGAGGTCGAGTCGGTCGGCCGGATTCCGTTGCGTGGCTTGGATCCCGATCTTCGCTATCGGGTCGAGCCGGTCATGGCCGACCCGGCGGCGGTCGGCCGCGCCCGCGATCCCTGGTTCGTGCCGCTCCCGGAGCCGGTGCCCGGTTCGGCCTTGATCGGCGCCGGGCTGCGGGTCTCGGACCTGCGTCCGGAGCACGTCGTCCTGGTCCGCGTCGAGGCCGTCGAGGCGAGCTGACGAGCCGCCGATGACTGCTGCGCCGCGGCTGGACAAGACCGCGCAGAGCGTCGCTCTGGCGGTGCTCCGGCACGGCCCGATCGCGCGCGCCGAACTGGCCCGGCGGCTCGGCCTGTCCAGCCCGTCGCTGACCCGGCTGACCAAGGAGTTGATCAAGGCCCGGCTGATCCGGGAGCGGCCGGCCGAGCAGCGCGCCGCGACCGGCCGGCCGTCGCTGCCACTGGAGATCAACGGCGAGGCGGCGCAGTTCATCGGGATCAAGATCGTCGCCGGCACCGCGTACGGGGTCGTCACGGACCTGCGCGGCACCGTCCTGGAGCGACGCCGGATCGGCAGCCGGGCCAGGGTCCCGAGCAGCTTCCTCGGCCGGGTCGCGGAGTTGATCACCGGGTTCCGGGCCGATCATCCGCGGGTCGCCGGCATCGGTGTCGGTATCGGCGGTCCGGTGCTGGACGGCAGCATCGTGCAGCACGCGCACTTCCTCGGCTGGGGCGAGGTCGACGTCGGCGCGATCCTGTCTTCGGCGGTCGGGCTGCCGGTCACCGTGCACAACGACGTCAAGGCCCTGACCCTGGCCCAGCACTGGTTCGGGGCCGGCCGCGGCTGCCGGTCCCTGGTCGTGATCACCGTCGGCGTCGGTTTCGGTTGCGGACTGGTGATCAACGACGCGCTGGTCGACGGTGATCGCGGGATCTCCGGCGAGGTCGGGCACTGGCAACTGCTCGCCGACGGGCCGGAGTGCGGGCTCGGCCATCGGGGCTGCGCCTCGGTCCTGCTGACCTCCTCGGCGCTGGCCCAGTTGGCCGGGAAGGCCGCCGGCACGACGTTCACGTTCGCCGAGTTCCTCCGGCTGGCCCGGGAGGGCGACCCGACGGTCGGCATGGTGCTCGACACCTCCGCGTACCAACTGGGGCTGTTGGTGGCCCGGATCGCCGATCTGGTCGCGCCGGAGCGGATCGTGCTCTGCGGGGACGGGGTCGAGTTCGCCATGATCGGGGCAGAGGCGGTCTGGAACGGGCTGCGTGATCATCGCAGCGTCCTCGCCGAGGAGGACGATCTGATCATGGAGGAGCTCGACTTCTACGACTGGGCCCGCGGCGGAGCGGCGCTGGCCATCCGGCGCTATCTGCTCGGCTGACCTCGGCTCAGGGTACGAGAGCGGTCCGCAGGTCCTTCGGCAACAGCAGCCCGGCCCGGATCAGCCGGTCGCCCACGACGACGCAGATCGTCTGCGCGGCGAGCAGTCCGACCAGCACGATCAACTGCGCCGCGCCGGCCTGGAGCGGCGTGCCACCGCCGAGCAGGACGCCGACGAACGCGCCCGGCAGCGTGACCAGCCCGACCGTCCGCGTCTGGTCCAGCCCGGGGACCAGCGCCTCGATCCGGTGCCGTTCGGTGACCTCCGCGATCGCCACCGGCCGCGGCAGGCCGATCGACAGCGCCGCCTCGTACAGTCCATGATCATCCCGCAACGCGCCGAACAGTCGCCGGCCGAGCAGGCTGTGCGCGGTCATGGTTCCGCCGATGATGATCCCGGCCAGCGGCACCAGCGACGGCCCGTTCCACGGCACCGTGCCGGACAGGAAGATCACCACCAGCACCGGGACCACGCCGCTGGCGATCGCGAGGGCGGCCCAGGGCCAGGCCCGCGGTGCGCCGATCCGCCGTGCTGACGTACCGACCGCGACCCCGAACATCACCACCGCGAAGATCAATGACCAGACCAGGTGGCTGAGCACCGCCGTGATGATCAAGGAGACCACCGCGAGCTGAACCACCGCCCGGCCCGCGGCAACTGGCAGTTGTCCCCGCGCCGCCAGCCGGCCGAACGTCGCCGCCACCAGCGCCAGCCCGACCAAGATCACCACGGCGATCGCGAGCCGCAGCGGGTCCGGGGTGGTCGTCACAGCCCGACGATAGGGCAGCGCCCCTCAGGCCCGCAGGACGTGGCGGACGAACCAGGTGGTGAAGGGCCGCAGCACGGTCACCGCGGCCCGGGCCTGATCGAGGGCCGCGGGGGTGTGCAGCCAGTCTTCGGAGCCCAGCGGGACGTCCGTGGACAGCGAGCGGTGCCGGAGCAGGTCCGCCCGCGGGTGATCGGCCGGGAAGCCGCGCGGCAACCGCTTCAGCGGGCCGCCGATCAGCGAGCGGACCGGTTCGGGCAGTTCGTGCAGCAGGCCGCTGAGTTCGGCGCCGCTGGCGTCGTCCGCTACCGCCGCCCGGTAGCGGTGCAGGTGAGCCGGTTCCGCCGGCCACCAGTTCCCGCTCAGGCACAGCCCGTCCAGATCGAACCGCAGCCCTACGGTGACGTTGCGGCCGAACGGACGGCCGCGAACTGGTGCTGCCACCGCCCGTAGTGCGGCGACACGAAGCCCTCGACGGTGAAGTCGTCGCAGGCCTCGTCGACGTCGGCCAGGTCCTGCAGCAGCGCGATCATCGGCCGGCGGACCAGCCGCTCCCGCGCCGGCCGGCAGCGCTCGCGTACCGCCGCGGGAGGGTCGCCGTCGAGTTCCAGCAGGACGTCGTACGCGGCCGCCGGCCAGCCCGTGAACCGTCGTCCCATGCCACCATCGTGCCCGGTCGACGCGATCCAGGCGATCCGGTCGTCGTAGACGGGCGTCATGTCACCCACGTGTCCTGCAGAGCTTGACCGACGAGCTCTGAGGGCACCGGGTAGGCGTAGTAGCGGATTCCCATGCCGGTGACTCTGCAGCCGCCGGCAGGTTTCCGTCGCCCATCGAGAAAGTCTGTGGACAACGAGATTCGCTGCCGTTCCGCTGTGGATAGAGACGTACGGGCCGTCGGATCCGCGGTACCGCACGTGCGGTCGCGGTCCTTGCGCGATGCTGTGCGGGTGAACGAATCCGGTGAGCTGGAGCGGGCGATCGAGGTCTTCGTCCGCGGGTTCGGCCTCGCCCGCAGCCGGACCTATCCCTACGCCGCCGAGCGTGTCGGGCGCGGCTGGGTGCTGCGGGACGAGCCGCGCCGGGATCCCGCGAAGTACCGCCGCGAGGAGTGGGTCGGGCACGGGCTGGCGCCGGCGGCCCTGTACCAGCTGGCGGAGACACACACCCGCGGCCGGTACGCGCTGTGCGTGGTCCGGGCCGACGGCGAGGACCCGGAGCCGATCAGATCCGCCTACCGCGACCTCGGCTTCCGGCTCGGCGGCGCCGAACCGTTCCTGCAACACCGGCTGGCCGACCTGCCGGACCCGGACCCGTCGATCCCGATCGAGCGGGTCGGCACTCGCGCCCAAGCCGAACGGCTCCGGACGGCCGGCGGGCCGCGGCTGCCCGCGCAAGCCTTTGCCGCGGACGGGACGTTTCGGCAGTACCAGGCGGTGCTGGACGGCGTGCCGGTCGGCTGGGTCGCCAGCATCGAAGTGCCCGCCGGCGGCTCCGAGCCGGGCACGTCGGCCTGGTGCTCGGAGATGTTCGTCGCCCCGACCCACCGCCGCCGCGGCATCGGCCGGGCCCTGCTGGCCCGAATGCTCAGGGACGACCGCGACCGCGGCCTCCGCCGCTCGGTGCTGAGCGCCAGCCAGGCCGGCGCCCTGCTCTATCCGACCGTCGGGTACGAACGCCTCGGCGAACTGCTCGTCTACACCCCGATCCGCCGAGCCCATCCGAGGGTCGACGGTCTCCGGCCCCGCTGAGTTCAGGGGCCGGCGGAGAGCTCGGCCCGGGCGGTGGCCCGGTAGCGGGAGGGCGGGGTGCCTTCGGCGGCGGTGAAGACGCGGGAGAAGTAGAAGGCGTCGCTGAAGCCGGCCCGGCGGGCGACGACGGAGACGGGGAGGTCGGTCTCCTGGAGCAGGCGGCGGGCGACGCCGATCCGGAACCGCTGGACGAACCGGGACGGGGACTGGCCGGTCGCCCGCCGGAACAGGCGGCGCAGCAGTTCCGGGCTGACATGCGCAGCGGCGGCCAGGTCCCGGGTGGAGAGGTCCTGGTCGTAATGCCGGCGCAGGTGGTCGATCGCCGCGGCCACCTCGGGCGGATGGGTCTCGCCCGACGCGTCGGTGATCACCGCGTCGGCCTCGCTCCGGGACAGCCGGCCGACGGCGTCGGTCAGGGCGGCGTTCGCGATCATGGAACTGCCGGGTCGCGGCCGGGCCAGTTCGGCGGCCGCGTCGCGCACACCGGCGACGATCCGGTCCCAGCCCCGGCCGTGCAGGTTGATCATGAGTGTCGGGGGCCGGAGGTCGAGGCGAGGCTCGCCGCGGTCGTACGCCATGAAGTGGGCCACGTGGGTGCGCAGCGGCGGCTCGCCGTACCAGGCCTGTTGCGCGGTCTGCGGCGGGATCATGATCACCGAGCGGGGCCCGGCCCGGACCGGGTCGAGCCCGCCCAGCCGGAATTCGCAGGCCCCGCCGGTGATCACCCAGAGCTGGTAGTGCGGCAGGGAACGAGGGGCCAGCCGCCAGGACGGCGAGCAGTCGAAGAACGCCGCCGCATGGGCGATCAGCGAGATGCCGCTGCCGTCGTCGGCCGACCCCACGAAGCCTCCCTCAGCCGGCCACGACCGGATAGTCCGGGCGCGGGGTGTCGCCGGTATGGGCGTGCTCGGCGCCGAAGTAGCTCATCGTGATCGCGCGACGGGGCCGGCCCGAGGTGTTGGCCGCGGTGCCGTGCACGACCAGGCTGTGGAAGAACAGCCCCGAGCCGCGCCGCATCGGCACCGGGACGACGGCGTCCAGGTCGTAGTGGTCGGCCGGGATCACATAGTCGTCCTGGGTGTGCTCGTGCGGCAGCCCGCCGCGCGTGTGACTGCCCGGTACGACGAGCATGCAGCCGTTGTCCAGGGTCGCGTCGTCCAGGGGCATCCAGCAGGACCACAGTGACATCGGCTGGATCGGCCAGTACGGCGAGTCCTGGTGGAACCCCTTCTCCGAGCCGACCTTGCCCGGCTTCATCAGCGCGTCCGCCCGGAACAGCCAGAGCTGCTCGCCGAGCACGGCCTGGATCCGTTCCACGATCTCCGGCCGGGTGATCATCTTCTCCCGGACCAGGTCGTCGGCCCAGAGCCCGCTGATCTTGCGGATGTCCTGGCCGGGTTCGACCTGCTGGCCGGACCGGGCCAGCGCCGGCTCCTGCTGCAGCGAGAGTCCGTCCGGCACCGCGCGGTCCCGGCGGGCGTACGCGAGCAGGCGCTCGCCGATCTCGTCGCACTCGGCGGGGGAGAGCAGGTCCTCGACCAGCAGGTAGCCCTGCTCGCGGACCCGTGGGTCGTGGACGTCAGTGACGGTCATCGTCGATCAACTCCTTGTCCGTAAGGCTTTCACGATCGAGCCTGACAGTCGGCCGGGTCCGTGACCTGGACAGCACAGCACAAATCCTGGACTTTCGTCAGTCGCGGATGATCAGCTCCGGAGCGACCCGGATCCGCAGCCGCCCGCCGCTCCCGTTGCCGGCCAGCCTCTGGAACAGGGTCTCCGCGGCGGCCCGGCCCATCCCGTCGACGTCCTGCCCGACCACGGTCAGACCGCCGCGGACCAGGTCGGCGAGCGGGAAGTCGTCGAAGCCGGCCACCTCCAGCCGATCGGATGCACGCAGGGCCCGGACGGCGGCCATCGCCGACAGCGAGCTGGCCGCCAGCAGCGCGGTCGGCGGGACCGGCGAGGCCCGCCAGTGATCAAGCTGCCGGCGCAGCGGACCGACCTCCTGGACCCGCTGGAAGATGATCTTGGAGTCCGCCTCGATCCCCGCCGCCGCCAGGCCGTCTTGGTAGCCGGCCAGCCGCTCCCGCTGGGTGAACAGCTCGGGCGGGTCGCCGACGAAGGCGATCCGGGTGTGCCCGCGGCGGGTCAGGTGGCGTACGGCCTGCTCGGCGCCGCGGCGGTTGTCGCAGAGCACCGTGTCGGTCTCGACGTCCTCGACCGGGCGGTCCACACAGACCACCGGGAGCGAGTCCGCGAGCCGCTGCAGGAACCGGCTGCCGGTGCCGGTCGGCCAGAGCACCAGGCCGTCCACCTGACGGGCCAGCAGGGATTCGATCACCGCCCGTTCCCGGTCCGGATCGTGCCCGGTCAGCGACACGGTCAGCGCCGCGTCATGATCACTCGCCACGGTCGCGATGGCCCGGGCCAGGCGCGCCTGGACCGGCTCGGCGATGTCCTCGCACACGTACCCGATCGAGCGGCTCACCTTGCGCCGCAGCACCCGGGCGGCGGCGTTCGGCCGGTAGTCGAGGGTACGGATCGCGGCCCGGACCCGGGCCCGCATGGCATCGCTCACGGCCCGTTCGCCGTTGATCACCCGGGACACGGTCTTGACCGCGACGCCGGCCTCGCGGGCCACGTCGTGGATCGTCGGGCGCTGCGCCATGCCGGCCTCCCTTCCGTGCCCAATGATGACACCGATGTCAGCCCCGATGATCAGGGCGAATGCGGCTCCGACGGGCCCCGAGGGTCCTGTTTCATGATCAGCGACGGCGGCGGGAACGCCCTCGTGGTCCTACGGTGGACCGCATGCATCGCCTCCACTATCAGCACCCCGGGACCTGGTTCGGCGACTGCATGCCGATCTTCGCCGACGGGGAGTTCCAGCTGTTCCACCAGCGCGACACCCGGCGGCCCGGCCCGTTCGGGGAGCCGTTCGGCTGGGCGCTGGCCCGGACCACCGACTTCGTCCGGTACGAGGACCGCGGCGAGGCGCTGCGCCGGGGCGGCGACGCCGACCAGGACCAGTTCATCTTCGCCGGCAGCGTCATCGAGGCGACCTCGACGGTCGAGGCCGGCGGTCGCTTCCACGCCTTCTACACCGGCTACAACCGGGACTTTCCGGCCGCCGGGAAGCCGGCCCAGGTGCTGCTGCACGCGGTCAGTGATGATCTTGAGCACTGGACCACGGTCGAGGGTGAACTGGTGGCACCGGAGCCGGGTCACGACCCGGACAACTGGCGGGACCCGTACGTACTCCGGGACGATGATCATGATCGCTGGGTGATGATCTTGGGCGCCCGACGGGACGGTGATCGGCTGCGGACCACCGGCCGGACGGTCTGGTACACCTCGACCGATCTGGCGCGCTGGACCTTCCAGGGCGACTTCTGGGCGCCTGACCTCTACACGATGCACGAGATGCCGGACCTGTTCCGGCTGGGTGATCACTGGTATCTGCTGACCACCGAGTACAGCGACCGCAGCACCACCGTGTACCGGATGAGCGAGAGCCTCGGGGGACCGTGGACGGCACCGGCCGACGACGCCTTCGACGGTCGCTCCTACTACGCCGCCCGGTCCGCCTCCGACGGCGAACGCCGCTACCTGTTCGGCTGGGTGGCGACGAAGGAGGGCGAGCAAGACCTGGGCGCCTGGCAGTGGGGCGGCACCCTCGTGGTCCACGAGGTGTACCGACGCCCGGACCACTCGCTCGGCGTCCGTCTTCCCGAGCCGGTCCGGGCCGCCTTCCCGACTCCGGCCTCGCTGATCGACGAGCCGGTCCCGGTGAAGGCCGCGGACGGCAGGCGCCGGATCGGTCTCGGCTCGCTCCCCGAGGATCGTCCGGTGTTGATCACGCTCCGGCTGACGCCGGCCGAGCTGCGCGCGTTCGCGATCGTGCTGTTCGAGGACGAGGCGTCCGGCGACGGCTACGCGTACACGTTCCGGGCGCATGAGGGACGGATCGACTTCGACCGGGTGCCCAACTATCCGTGGTACCGCTTCGACAACCGGGGCCTGCAACGCCCGTTCCGGACCCGGCCGGGGGAGAGCCTGACGGTCGACCTGGTGATCGACGACACGATCGCGACGCTCTACGTCGAGGGGGTCGCGCTGAACACCCGGCTGTACGAGCGGCCGGGCCGGCGGCTGGCGCTCGAGGTCGTCGACGGCGAGCTGACCCTGGAGCGGGCCGAGCTCTCCGTACTCGACGATCCCGAGCCCTGACTCAGGGAACGTTGGAGTTCGGGACGACCCCGGCGGGCGGCATGGCGCAGGCGGGCGATCCGCCGGGCAACCGATGCCGGTTGGCCGCGATCCGGCGGTAGACGACGTCGGCCAGCTGCGCGATCCCGGGCAGCCGGAGCAGCGTGCCGAGGATCCGGTACGGCCCGCCGGCATAGCGCAGCCAGGCCGCGACCGCAGCGGCGCCGCCGACCACCTGGCCGCGCAGGTCCAGCCAGAGCACCTCTCGCTGGGCCCGCTCGGCGGTCGTCCCCGCCGCGTCGAGATCGGTGAACTGCCACGGGACGTACTTCGGCTCGAGCTGTCCCGGACGGCGGAGCCGCTCGGCGATCCAGGTCACCGCAGTCGTGCAGAAGGCGCAGTCGCCGTCGAAGATCAGCCAGGGCACCCGGCGGCCCTGGTCCGGCGCGATCCTGTCCATGGCTCAACTCTAGGAGCAGGTCGGCGAGGTCTACACTCGCCCTGTGGCGGGCCGGATTAACGAAGAGGACATTGCGGCGGTCCGCGAGCGCGCCCGGATCGACGAGATCGTCGGCTCCTACGTGACGCTGCGCCGATCGGGCAGTGCGATGGTCGGCCTGTGCCCGTTCCACGAGGAGAAGACGCCGAGCTTCCAGGTCACCCCGTCCCGCGGGCTCTGGTACTGCTTCGGCGCCTGCTCCGAGGGCGGCGACGTGATCAGTTTCGTCCAGAAGATCGACAACCTGACCTTCGTCGAGGCGATCGAGCGGCTGGCCGACCGGGTCGGCATCCAGCTCCGGTACTCCGACGACGGCGGCCCGCGGACCCCGCCCGGCCTGCGGATGCGGCTGATGGAGTCGCACCAGGCGGCGGCGGAGTTCTACGCCGAGCAGTTGGCCGCCCCGGACGCCCTGCAGGCCCGGCAGTTCCTGGCCGAGCGCGGCTTCGACCGGGACACCGCGCTCGACTTCGGCGTCGGCTTCGCGCCGCGGGACGGCCGGGCCCTGCTGCGACATCTGCGCGGGCGTGGCTTCGCCGATGCCGACCTGGTCGCCGGCGGGCTGGCCCGGGAGTCCGGCTACGACTTCTTCCAGGGCCGGCTGCTCTGGCCGATCCGGGACTCCGGCCGGCAGGTGCTCGGCTTCGGCGGCCGGCGGATCTTCGACGACGACCGGATCTCGGCCAAGTACATCAACACGCCGGAAACCCCGCTGTACAAGAAATCCCACGTCCTGTACGGCCTCGACCGGGCCCGCCAGGCGATCGCCAAGAAGAGTCAGGCCGTCGTCGTCGAGGGCTACACGGACGTGATGGCGGCGCACCTCTCCGGGGTGGACACCGCGATCGCCTCCTGCGGCACCGCGTTCGGTGATGATCATGCTCGGCTGCTGCGCCGGCTGATGGGTGATCATGACGCGTTCGGCGGCGAGGTGATCTTCACCTTCGACGGCGACGAGGCCGGCCAGAGCGCGGCGCTGAAGGTCTTCTCCGGTGACCAGAACTTCCTGGCGCAGACGTACGTCGCGGTCGAGCCGAGCGGGCTGGACCCGTGTGACCTGCGGCTGCAGCAGGGCGAGGCCGCGGTCCGGGAACTGGTCGCCCGGCGGGTGCCGCTGTACCGGTTCGTGATGAGCAACATCGTCGGCCGCTACGACCTGGACCGGGTCGACGGCCGGCTGAACGCGCTGCGGGCCGCCGCGCCGCTGGTCGGCAGCATCCGCGACCGGGGCCTGGTCAGCGGGTACGTCCGCGAGCTCACCGGCCTGCTCGGAATGGAGCCGGAGGAGGTGCAGCGCGAGGTGGCCCGGGCCGCCCGGGCGCCGCGACCGCAGTCCGGGTCGGGCCAGCGGGGCGACCGCTCCCGGGTCCATGACGAGCCGCCGCCCGAGGAACCGGAGCCGCAGCACCGGCGCAAGGGACTGGAGCTGCCCGACCCGAACGACCGGCTGCTGACCACCGAACGGCAGACGCTGAAGTTGATCATCCAGGCGCCGCAGCGGTTCGGGGCCGGCTGGGACGGCATCACCACGGCCGACTTCACCCATCCCGCGTACGCGGCCGTCTTCACCTGCGTCGAGAAGGCCGCCGCCGACGGCGTCGAGGGCGACTGGGCCCACCGGGTCAGCCTGGCCGCCGAGGACGACCGGCTCCGGTCGCTCACCGTGTCCCTCGGCGTCGAGCCGCTCCCGATCACCGGCGAGCCGACCGAACGCCTGGTGGCCGCCTACAGTTCCGGGCTGCAACTGCTCACCGTGATGCGCCAGATCGCCGAGCTGAAGTCGAAGCTGCAGCGGACCAATCCGGTCGACCAGGCGGTCAAGTACAACCAGATGTTCTCCGAACTGGTCGTCCTCGAAGCGCGCCGGCACGCGCTGCACCAGCGCAGCATCGGCGCCCAGGAGTAGGCCACCGCGAACTGGCCTGTGGATAACTGGCCCGAACAGTGGCGGACTGTCGGTGCCGGGGGCCAGAGTGCCGCCATGGGGGAATGGACGGAGCCGGACGACGCGCTGCTGACGCCGGCCGAGGAGAGTGAGTTGGCCGCCCGGATCGAGGCGGGTGCCCTGGCCTGGGCGGAGCGGCAGGAGCCGGTCCGGCGCAGCGGGGCGACGACGGAGGAACTGCTGGCGCTGGAGCGGGCCGGCGAGCGGGCCCGGCAGCGGTTCGTCCGGGCCAATCTGGGGCTGGTGGCGGGGTTGGTGCCCGGCTATGCGAGCCGGGCCGGGCTGCCGCGCGACGAACTGTTCCAGGAAGGCTGTCTCGGGCTGCTGATCGCGGTGGCCCGGTTCGACCACCGGCGCGGCATGCGGTTCTCGACCTACGCCCTGTACTGGATCCGCGCCCGGCTCGGCGACGCGGTGCTGCGGCGCTGTGGCGGCCTGCCGCTGCCCTCGCAGCGGGCCGAGCAACTGCGGGCGGCCCGGGCCGCCGAGGACGAGCTGGTGCAGGCGCTGGGCCGGGACGTGACGGCCGCCGAGATCGCGGCCCGGGCCGGGCTGGACCCGCGCCGGTACGAGCGGCTGCTGGCCTGGCAGCACGTCGCCTCGCTGGACCAGCCCGCCGGTGAGCCGAGCAGCCCGGCCGACCTGGGACCGCCGCCGGACGCGATCGCCGAGCGGCCGGACCGGTCGGTCGAGGAACTGCTCTGGGGAATGCCTCCGGCGGAGCAGACCGTGCTGCGCCTGCGGTACGGCCTCGACGGCGACTCCGGCCTGTCCTACGCCGCGATCGCCCGCCGGCTCGGCCAGTCCGAGTCCGGGGTGCGGCGGCTCGAGCACCGGGCGCTGGACCGGCTGCGGTCGGACCGTTCGAGGAGGGCTGGAAGAATGACCGCATGAGCTTGAAGACCCGCGGCCGCTGGTGGAGCAAGTCCCGCGGGTTGCCCGCCGAGGCGTATGCCTCGCTGGTCGAATCGCTGCGCGCCGAGGACCGCCCGGTCGAACGGATCCTGGCCTGGGCGATCACGGGGGACGGCTTCTGTGTCGGGTTCCCCGCCGTGCTCTCGTACGGGAGCGAGGACGGGTGGACCCATGTCGGCTGGCACGAGATCGAGAACGGCGGCTGGAACTCCGAGACCCGCCGGATCAGCTTCCGGGCCTATGACGGGCGGCGCGGCTTGATCGATCTGGCCGAGCCCGGGCGGCTGCCGGAACTGTTCCGGGAGCGGGTCGCGGCGAGCCTCGTGGTGGAGAAGTTCATCCCGGTCGACGGCAATCGCGGGGTGACGATCAGCGGTCGCCGGGACCTCTCCGACCCGGCCGCGCCGATCGCCTGGCACAGCTCGCTGACCCGCGGCGTCACCTGGCAGACCGAGGGGATTCGCGACCTCGCGGACCGTGCGCTGGAGGCGGTGAGAACCGAATACGACATTCGGTGATCGGCCTGCTATCGTACGTACCCGCGCCCCTCGCTGGGGAGCGGTGCGATCCCCTGTAGCTCAATTGGCAGAGCATGCGACTGTTAATCGCAGGGTTGTTGGTTCGAGTCCAACCGGGGGAGCTTCGTCTCCATCACAGCCGATAGCCAGTCTGGCTGTACGGCTTCTTGCCGAACGCGAGCACCTTGGTCGGTGCGACCGCGAACACCCAGGCCCCACCGGCGTCGCCGCCGAAGCCGTCGTCGGTCACCTGGTACTGCCAGTCGCCGTCCCACTTCGTCGCCCAGGCCGCGGCGAGGCGCTCCAGCAGGGCCCGGTCGGTCACCCGCCGCGCCGTACCCTCGACCACCACGTCGAGCCCGCCCGACCACGAACTGGCGCCGATCGAGAGCGCGACCTCGGGGTGGGTCTCCAGATTGCGGGCCTTCTGCTCGGCCGAGCCGGTGCAGAAGTGCAGGGCGTCGTCCAGCCAGACGGGGACCAGCGGCGTCACATGCGGCCGGCCGTCCGCGCGGACCGTCGTGAGCCAGCCGAGCTGGGCCGACTCGAGCATCGCGTGGGTCTCGGCCCAGGGCGTCGCCGTCGCACCGGGTTCACTGAAGCTGCCGTCGAAACGCGGCTCGGGGTCGCTCATGATCACTCCTTCGTCAGCGGTCTGACTCCAGCATTGATTGCAATGTGCAATCAGTCAAGACCGACAGTGGTCCCACGAAGGAGATTCGGTGAACACGAAAGCCGCAGCAGAAGAGTGTGGGCCGGGGCCAGGAGTCGCCTGGGGGGGCGGGGCTCCGAGCGGTAGGGAGCTACGGAGCCGGGCTCATGGCCCCAGCCATTTCAAAAGTAGGCCCGCCGGACATCCTTCTCAACAGGATTGGATCGGGTTGAGCCTAATTGTGATGAGCAGGCCAAGGATTGGATCAAGGCCCGATCAAGAGTGCCGGCCGGTCAGATCGTCGAGGAACAGCGAGGCCCAGCGGTCGATGTCGTTCTCGAACACCTGCTTGCGCAGGTAGCGCATCCGCCGGGCGTGCACCCGCGGCGAGTCGTTCATCGCCTCCACCAAGCGCTCCTTGAGCCCGTTGATGTCGTACGGATTCACCAGGTAGGCCTGCCGCAGCTCCTTCGCGGCTCCGGCGAACTCGCTCAGCACCAGGGCGCCGTTGTCGTCCTGCCGGCAGGCGATGAACTCCTTGGCGACCAGGTTCATGCCGTCGCGCAGGGGCGTGACCACCATGATGTCGGCAGCCCGGTAGAGCGCGGCCATCTCCTCGCGCGGATAGGACGCGTGCAGGTACGTGATCGGCGGCCGGCCGATCCGCCCGGTCTCGCCGTTGATCCGTCCGACCAGCATGTCGATGTCGTCGCGCAGTTGGCGGTACTGGTCGACCCGGTCCCGGGACGGCGCCGCCACCTGCACCAGCACCGCCTCGTCCGGATCGAGCCGGCCGTCCCGGACCAGTTCGCCGAATGCCCGGATGCGCTGCCGCAGGCCCTTGGTGTAGTCGAGCCGGTCGACGCCGAGGAAGATCGTCCGCGGATCGCCGAGGTCGTGCCGGATCTGCTTGGCCCGCTGCTCGACCGCCGGGCTGGCGGCCAGTTCGTTGAAGCCGGAGGCGTCGATCGAGATCGGGTACGCCCGCGCCAGCACGGTCCGGCCGTCGGCGGTCCGGACCCGGTCGCGGTGGGTCTGCAGGTGCAGCCGCTGCCGTACCAGGCGCACGAAGTTCTGGGCTCCGCCCGGCAGCTGGAAGCCGACCAGGTCGGCGCCGAGCATGCCTTCCAGGATCTGGTTCCGCCAGGGGAGCTGCTGGAACAGCTCGAGCGGCGGGAACGGGATGTGCAGGAAGAAGCCGATCCGCAGGTCCGGCCGGCGCCGCCGCAGCATCGCCGGGACCAGTTGCAGCTGATAGTCCTGCACCCAGACCACGGCGCCCTGCTCGGCCACCTCGGCCGTCCGGTCGGCGAACCGCTCGTTCACCGCAACGTAGGAATCCCACCACTCCCGGTGGAACTGCGGGTTCTCGATGGCGTCGTGGTAGAGCGGCCACAGGGTGCCGTTGGAGAGGCCCTCGTAGTACTGGGCCACCTCGGTCTCGCTGAGTTCGACCGGGATGAGTTGCATGCCGTTCGTCGAGAACGGGTCCAGCTTCTCGGGTGCCCCGTGCCACCCGATCCAGGCGCCGTCATTGGCGCGCATCACCGGCTCGAGGGCGGTGACGAGGCCTCCGGGTGAGGTTCGCCAGCCCGTACTGCCGTCTGCGTTCTCGATCCGATCGACGGCGAGCCGGTTGGCGACCACCACGAAGGACGCGGTCGGAGTGGATGACGTCTTTTTTCCTTTGTCGCTGCTCATACAGTGCCAAGCCTCCCAAGGCGTCCGTTCGACCATATCCGAAGATCGGCCGTCTCTTCGATTCGGCGGTCCAGACAACGGCCGGTCGCCGTGCCGCAAGACGCCCGTTGTCTCGAGTCGCCCGGGTCTGACAGAGTCGACGGCGTGAGTGCTGCCGGAGCCGTACCCGACCCTGGGATCGACGCGATGCGGGCCATCATGCAATGGCCCGACAAGACCATGATCGCCGTCGACTTCGACGGCACCCTGGCGCCGATCGTCGACGACCCCGACCGCGCCTTCGGCGATCCACGGGCGATCGCCGCCCTGGGTCGGCTCGGCGGCCTGGGCCTGACCATCGCCGTGATCACCGGCCGCCCGGCCCGGACCGTGGTCCGGCTGGGCCGGTTCACCTCGGTGCCCGGCCTGCGGAACATGATCGTTCTCGGCCAGTACGGCGTCGAGCGCTGGGACGCGGCGACGGGGGAGTTCAGCATCCCGCCGGAGCCCGACGGGATCGAGGCACTCACCGCCGAGGTGGACCAGCTGCTGGCCGGCCTCGACCTGAGCGACGCCCGGCTGGAGCACAAGGGCCGCGCGATCGGCGTCCACACCCGCGAGCTGGCGGACCCGCGCGGCGCCTTCGAGACCCTGCTGCCCCGCCTGAACGACCTCGCCGAGCGGCACCGCTGGGCCATCGAGCCGGGCAAGAACGTGATCGAGATCCGGGCCCCTGGCATGGACAAGGGCGTCGCGCTGCGGTCGCTGATCGAGGAGACCGGCGTTCGCCAGGTGATCTTCGCCGGAGATGATCTTGGCGACCTGCCCGCCTTCCGGATGGTGCAGCACCTGCGCGCCGAAGGCTTCCCCGGCCTCCTGGTCTGCTCCGCCTCCCACGAGGAGGACGCCCTGACCGAGATCTCCGACCTGATCGTCAGCGGCCCAGACGGCGTCGCCGAATGGCTCGGTCGCCTCGCCGACAGCCTCGCCGCCCGCCGCTCCTGACCCCGACTCCGGGGTGGCGCGCCGCTATAGTCGTCCCGCCAGGGGCGGTAGCTCAGCCGGTTAGAGCAGGGGACTCATAATCCTCCGGTCGCGGGTTCAAGCCCCGCCCGCCCCACCAGTGGATTCCCTTGCGGGTAAGGGTTTCCGGGTTGCCTGCTCCAGTTCGGCCGCGTTCGCCAGGGCCTCGCTCAGGCTCTCGCGCTGCTCGGTCGTGAGTTCGGCGGCTGCGGCCTCCGTCAGCAGCGCGCGGGCCCTTTTCTGGTCACCGAGTCGGATGGCGAGCTCGGCACCGTAGACCAGGGCCTCCACGAGGTCGGTTGCCGGCGCCGACTCGCGGTGCTTGGTCAGTGCGGTGTCCAGGATCCGCGCGGCCTGCCGGAGGTCGCCCTTGGAATCGCCCAGGACCACCGCGTTCCGCAGGGAGTTCGCGAGCTTGCTGGACGGTGGATCGGTGGCGTCGCCCGCGGCATCGGTGTTGTGGAAGAACCGGATCCAGTTGCCGCCGGGGTCGACGACGGAGAAGCCGGTGGTGTTGCCGACGTTCTTCCGCTTACGTGGCCTGGTCATCCGCGGGAGTCCGGAGACCAGGACCTTGCCGTGCACCGCCCGCATGCCGGCAGCGAAGGCTTCGTACAGCGCCTTGGGGTCTTCCACCAGGACGACGCACGACCCGTACGACGTCTCCGGATCGAAGCCGTCCAGCCCGAAGAACTGCAGCTGGAGGTCGTCGCGCCGCAGGCCGACACACGGGTAGAGCTTGGTCTGCCGGTAGGTGCGCTCGAAGCCGAGCATCCGGTAGAAGTCCTCGACCTCGTCGATGGAGCGGCAGGGCAGCAGGGGAATGGCGATCTCGCCGGTCATGACTTCGTCCTCACGCCTACGGGTGCTAACTCTGTACAGTATACGGGAAAATTCCGGTCGGGTTCCCAGTCGAGAACTTTTGGCTGGCCAGGGAAGCAGTTCCTCGGTGATCAGCGAGTACGCCGTGTTCCCGGATCGGAGCGGTTGGCGCGGATCTCGTCGTGGTGGTCGGCGGCCCAGCCGATCAATTGCTTGACGATGTCGATCAGGCCGCGGGCGAGTGGGGCGAGCTCGTACTCGACGCGGGGTGGGACCTCGGCGTAGGCGGTGCGGGTGATCAAGCCGTCGTCGGCGAGCTGGCGGAGGGTGTGGGTGAGCATGCGTTGGGAGATGCCCGGGATCTGGTGCTGCAGGTCCGTGTAGCGGAGCGGGCCGCTCTCCAGGACGGCGATGATCAACATGCTCCACTTGTCGCCGACCCGGTCGAGCACGTGGCGGATGAAGTCCATCTGGTCGGCGGGGATGCTCGCGCACGGCCCGATCGAGGCCGCCATTGCGACCTTCGCGCTGTCCTGCATGGCGCCCGTTCCTCTCCGTTGCGCACATCCGTGTGCCTTTTGTAACGCCTTCAATACTGACTCATCATGGTGCTACGAACAAAAAGTAGGAATTGATCCTCGTCACCATGAAGGAGAGTTCACGATGCCCACACTCGCCATCGTCGGGGCCGGTCCCGGCCTGGGGCTGGCCATCGCCCGCACGTTCGGCCGTCGCGGGTTCGACGTCGCCCTGATCGCCCGCACCAAGGAGAAGCTGGAGGCCCTGGGTGATCAGCTCGGCCAGGAGGGGATCACGGCTGCCGCGTTCCCGGCCGACCTCCTTGATCACGCCTCGCTGGCCGATGCCCTGGACACGGTGAAGGCTCGCTTCGGCGGCATCGACGTCCTGGAGTACTCGCCCGCCCCGCACTCACCGGTGCCCGGCCTCACCATGGTCGCTCCGTCCGAGGTCACGGTCGACAACCTGCAGCCCATGATCGAGTACGGCTTCTACGGTGCGGTCGCGGCGACCCGGGCGGTGTTGCCCGCCATGCGTGAGGCCGGCGCCGGGACTCTGCTCTTCACCGGCGGTGGCGGTGCCGTGGACCCGCTGCCGATGTTCGGCAACGTCAACGCGGCCCAGGCGGCGCTGCGCAACTGGGTGATCAACTTGAACAAGGAGTTGGCCGGCAGTGGCGTCCTTGCCGCCCATGTGGCGATCAACGTCTGGATCGGCGGGGGTGGCCCGGAGGGTAGTCCGACGGCCACGGCGGAGCAGATCGCGCCGCTGTATTGGGAGCTGTACGAGAAGCGCGACCGCTCCGACGTCGTCTTCAACGCCTGACCGGCTCGTGCTCGGCGTCTCGTGAGTCGCCGGGCCCAGGTTCGGGGGGTGACCGGGCTGATAGCATCGGCCAAGTGCAAATGAAAACCGTTGTCGTTATTATGGCGGTGGTGCTGGCAGCCACCGTGGCAGGGTGTGCTCCGGGTGGGACCTCGGGTGGCGGCGGCGCCGGCGGGGCCGCCGTGGGAGAGGGCGCGACCACGTATCCACTCACCGTGGAGAGTTGTGGGGTCGAGGCGACGATCGAACGTGCGCCGGGCCGCGCGGTGTCGCTGAACCAGTCGGCGACGGAGATCATGATCGGCCTCGGCCTCGCCGATCGCCTGGCCGGGACCTCGTACGAGACGGACCCGGTGCCCGACGACATCGCCGAGACCTACCGCGGCATCCCGTTGCTCACGGACGGGATCCTCAAGCACGAGACGTTGCTGGCGGCCCAGCCCGACTTCGTCTACTCCTCGTTCGCTTCGTTCCTCACCACCGAGAACGCCGGCGACCGGGCGGAGCTGCACCGGCTCGGCGTGCCGACCTACCTCAGTGAGTTCGACTGTACGTACCACGAGGCCGTCAAGGGCGGCGCGACGTTCCAGATGCTCTTCGACGAGATGGAAGCGATCGCGAAGATCTTCGACGTCCCCGGAGCCGGCCGGAGACTGGTCACCGAGCAGCAGGCCGTCGTCGACCGGGGCATCAAGATCGCCGAGCAGCACCAGGGGAGCCCGACCCTGGTCTGGTTCTACTCGACGGCGGCGTCGGCGGCGACACCTTCGGTGGCCGGGCCCGGCGGGCTGCCACAGACGGTGACCGAGCTGGTCGGTGCCAAGAACGCGTTCAGCGATGCGGCGAACAAGTGGCCAGAGGTCAGCTGGGACGAGATCGCCGCCCGCGACCCCGACGTGATCGTGATCGCCGATCTGACCAGGGGCTACCCGGGCGACACCGCGCAGGAGAAGATCGACTTTCTCAAGAGCGATCCCTTGACCAAGACCATGGACGCCGTCGTCCACGAGCGGTTCATCATCGTGCCCGGCCAATACATGGACACCTCGATCCGCAGCGTGGAAGCGGTTCCGACCGTTGCGCAGGGGCTGGTCGATCTGGGAGTCCTGCGATGAGCGCGAGCGACACCGGCGAGCTGGAACGACTGATCCACTCCTGGGAAGATCAACAAGCGGCCTATGTCACCCTGCGCGAGCAGCGGTTCGCGATCATGCTCGACGGGATCGCCCGGTTGTGCGAGGAGTCGGCCGATCTCGACGCGGAGGGCGCGGGCCTGACCGTGGTCGACCTGGGCTGCGGTCCCGGCAGCCTCTCGCAGCGGGTGCTCGACCGGTTCACCGCGGCCCGGGTGATCGGCATCGACTACGACCCGTTGCTGCTCGCGCTGGCCCAGGCTCGGCTGAGTGATCAACACGGCTCACGCTTCACGGCTGTCGATACCGATCTCGCTGCGCCCGACTGGGCCGCCGGTCTGCCCGCCGGCCCGGTGCAGGTCGCCGTCTCCTCGACCGCCCTGCATTGGCTGGAGCCGGCGCAGCTCGTCCAGCTGTACGGATCCCTCGGCGCCCTGCTGCCCGACGGCGGCATGATCATGAACGCCGATCATCTGCGCTACGACCCGCGTGCGCAACCGTTCCTCACCCGGGCGGCCGCGGCCGACGACGAGCGTACTCAGGGCGAGGCTCATGCGCGAGGGGTGCGGACCTGGGAGCAGTGGTGGGCGGAGGCGGTCGCTGTTCCGGCATTGGGCCGGCACCACGCCGAGCGCGAGCGGCGGTTCGCCGACCGGCCACCGCCGCCGCATGCGCCGCTCGAGTTCCACCTGCAGGCACTCCGAACGTCCGGGTTCGCCGAAGTCGGCGTCGTCTGGCGTCACTACGACGACGTCGTCGTGTTCGCCCGATGGTGATCAGGCTCAGCGATCCCGAGGGCGACGTGGCGCCCGCAGACGGGCCGGCGCCACCAGGTGGCCTCGCGACCCGCGGGTCCGAACCGGACAACGTTCGGCCCGGTGTCCGTCGGCCGCGCGGGTTGCGCACCGCGCTGGTCGGTGTCTTCGTCGTCGGCCTCGGGTTGTCGATCATGGTCGCGACGTTCATCGGTACGGCGGACATCGGCCCCCTCGACGTCCTCGGGATCATCCTGCGTCACGTCGGCCTGGGCTCCCTGGCTCCGGTCCCGCCGGCACCGGTGCTGGTCGATGCGCTGATCTGGGAGTCCCGGCTCCCGCGGGTCCTGCTGGCGGCTGTCGTCGGATTGGGCCTCTCGATCTCCGGGGCCGTACTGCAGTCGATCACCCGCAACCCGCTCGCCGAGCCGTACCTGCTCGGCGTGTCGTCCGGAGCCTCCACCGGAGCAGTGTTGATCATGATCGCCGGGCTCGGCTCCGGAGCGGTGAGCCTCTCGACCGGAGCCTTCGCCGGCGCGCTGCTCGCCTTCGTGATCGTCCTCGCGCTGATCGGCGGGGGACGTGTCTCGAACCCGGCCCGCGTGGTCCTCACCGGCGTACTCGTCTCCCAGTTCTTCTCCGCCGTGACCTCGCTGGTCCTGATGCTCGACGGCGATGCCGACTCCACCCGCGGGTTCACGTACTGGCTGCTCGGATCCCTCGGCGGAGCGCGGTGGGCGCCGTTGCTGGTCGCCGCCGCGATCATTCTGCTGGGCGCCGTCGGCTGCCTGTTCTTCGCCGCGGCGCTGGACGCCTTCACCTTCGGCTGGGACACCGCCTCCTCGCTGGGCATCAACGTGACCCGGGCTCGCGTGACCCTGATGATCCTCACCGCGCTGATCACCGCGGCGGCCGTTGCCGCGTCTGGTGCGATCGGCTTCATCGGCCTGCTCGTCCCCCACATCGTCCGCCTGCTGGCCGGGCCGGCGCACCGCCTGCTCCTGCCCCTGTCCGGCCTGGGCGGCGCGATCTTCCTGATCTGGGTCGACACCTTCGCCCGCTCGGCCTTCGCGCCGCACGAGATCCCGGTCGGCGTGATCACGGCGCTGCTCGGCGCACCGATGTTCGCGATCGTCCTGCGCAAGGCGGCCCGGTCATGACGACCCTGGCGGCGCAGGGGATCGGGTGGACGGTCGACCGGACGCGCATCCTCGACGGCGTCTCGCTGCAGGCGCATTCCGGGGAGGTCCTCGGCGTGCTCGGCCCGAACGGCGCGGGCAAGACCTCACTGTTGCGCATCCTCGCCGGACTGCGGCGGCCGGACACCGGTACGGTGCTGCTCGGTGGCGAGCCGATCCACACGATGCGTCGGCGCGCGGTCGCCCGGCGGCTGGCGATCGTCGAGCAGTCACCCGAGGTGCACGCCGACCTCACCGTGGACGAGACCGTGGCACTGGGGCGCACCCCGCACCGCAGTACCTTCTCGACGCTGGACGACCAAGATCAGGCGGCCATCGCGCGTGCACTCGAACTGACCGGGATGCGCCGCTACCGGTCGCGTTCCTGGCTGACGCTCTCCGGCGGCGAACGTCAGCGCGCCCAACTCGCCCGCGCGCTGGCCCAGCAGCCGGAGGTGATCTTGTTGGACGAACCGACCAATCACCTGGACATCCGCTACCAGCTCGACGTACTGGCTCTGCTTCACTCGCTCGACCTCACCGTCGTGACCGCTCTGCACGATCTCAACCTGGCCGCCCGCTACTGCGATCAGGTCGTGATCGTGAATGCCGCCCGGATCGCCGCGGCCGGCCGGCCCGCCGGAGTGCTGACCTCGGAGCTCGTTCGCTCCGTGTACGGGGTCGAGGCCGTCATCGAGACCTCCCCGCACACGGGCGCACCGATGGCCACCTTCCTGGACGGGGGGAGCGGTGCCGTCAACGCCGGTGACCGTGCAGCCGGGCCCGGTCGATGATGATCAGCGGTACGGCGACGGCGGCCAGGGCGGCCCCGATGATCGCCACCGAGATCAGCGGGATGCCCCGGGTCAGGGCTGCTGCGGCGAGAACCGGGGTCAGGCTGATCCCCAGCTGGAAGGCGGAAACGGTGGTCGACCCGGCGAGGGTCGGGGCGTCGGCCGCGATCGCGAACACCCGGCCGTAGATCGCGGGGTTGATCACGAACGCCGCGATGCCGATCACGAAGACCACCGGCACGACCACCGCCGCCTGCCGGATCGTGACCGCCAGCGCCACCGACAGGACCATGATCGCCACGGTGCCGGTCAGCAGGGCGAGGTGCGGCCGGCGGTCGGAGACCCGGCCGCCGATCGACAGGCCGACGAACGCGCCGATGCCGAAGAGCGCAAGTACCGCGGGGATCCAGACCTCGGGCAGTGCGGTGACCTCGGCCAGCAGCGCGGCGAGGTAATTGAAGCTGATCATGTACGCCGCCGTGGTCAGGATCGTGATCGCGAAGATCACCCAGAGCGCCGGCCGGCGTAGCGTGGCCAGCTCCCGCGCCACACTCGGAACCGCGGTCCCGCCGGGTCGTCGGGTGGCGGCCGGGATGCCGACGAGGCACCCGACGGCGCCGACGATCGTGAGCACCACCACGGCCCAGAAGCCGCCGCGCCACTCGGTGAAATGGCTGAGCAGCGTGCCCGCCGGGCCGCCCGCCACCATGGCCAGGCTGAGTCCGCTGACCACCACCCCGGAGGCGCGGGCGTTCCGGTCCGGCGGCGCCAGGTTGATCGCGGTCACCGCCGCCACCGCGAAGAACCCCGCGTACGCGATCCCGGCCACCGCCCTCATGATCAACAGGACCAGGAAGTCACCGAGCAGGCCGATGGCGACGCTGGCCGCGAAGACGGCCTGGGTCGCGATCAGCGCGGTTCGGCGAGGCCAGCGCAGGCTCAGCACGGCGAACGGCGGGCCGCCGAGTACGACCCCGAGGGCGAACGCGGTGATCAGGAAGCCGGCCGAGGCCAGCGGGATGTCGAGGTCGGCGGCGACCTGCGGCAGCACTCCCGCCAGCAGGAACTCCGCGCTGCCCATGGCGAAGAGGCTGAACCCCAGCAGGTAGACGCCGGCGGGCAACCGCTGGGACGTGTGCCGAGACTGCTCGGCCGTGATGTTGACCATGGGCCCAGCGTCCGCACCCGCTGCCGGTTTCAGCAACAAACCTTGCTGTTCCCGGGACGACCTGATTTGACTGGCCGGATGGACGACCAACCAAGCGTCAGCGGAGCGATCGCCCAGATCGCTCCCCGGCTGCGCCGAGCCCGTCAGCGGAAGGGTCTCAGCCTGGCCGATCTCGCGCGTGTCACCGGGATCTCGACCAGCACCCTGTCCCGGCTGGAGTCAGCGCAGCGCAGACCGAGCCTGGAACTGCTGCTGCCGATCACCGCCGCCCTGGGCGTGCGGCTGGACGAGATCGTGGCGGCGCCCAGGATCCTCGATCCGCGGGTGCCGCAACAGCCGACCACCCGCGACGGCCGGGTGCTGGTCCCGTTGTCCCGGCAGCAGGGTGAGCCGCGTGCGTACAAGATGATCATCCCGGCGCACGACGCACAGCCGCACCTGCGGACCCATGCCGGCTACGAGTGGCTGTACGTGCTGCGCGGTCGACTGCGGGTGCGGCTCGATGATCAGGACTTCATCATGGCAGCGGGGGAGGCGGCCGAGTTCGACTGCCAGGTCCCGCACTGGTTCGGGGCGGCCGGCCGCGGCGACGTGGAGGTGCTCAGCCTCTTCGGCCGCCACGGTGAGCGGATCCATCTCCGTACCACCCGATCCTGACGCCCGGTCGCCCGTCAAAGCCGGTCGATGGCTCCTCGCAGAAAGGTGTCGCGACGTTCGGCGATGGTCGACGGCCCGACGGGTTCACCCGCCTCGAAGCCGGGATAGCCCTCGAACACGGCGGGAGTCCTGAGCGCGGCGATGGCGTCCCAATAGGCAAGGTTGACCGCGGGCCGCCCGGCCTCCTGCTGCCAGCCTTCCAGGACGTGGTCGATGGTGTCGACGCCGAAGGTGATCGCCATCTGCAGCCGCAGGTTGCCAAGATCGACACCGGGACTGCCGGCGCCCGCGTCCTTCCAGTCGATCAGCGCGAAGCAGTGGTCGCCGTCCCAGCGCGTGTTGCCCCACCAGACATCACCGTGGACGAAGACCGTTGGCTCGGCAGGGACGCCATGATCACGAATCCGCTCGTCCGCGAGGTGGAGGAGTGGCGTCGAACGTGGAGCCCGGACCACCCGCCTCGCTCGCTCGATCGACCCACCTGTGGCCTCACACCAGGCGCGGAGCACCGCTTCCTTGTCGTCGTCCGCGCTGATCTCGTAGAGCGCCGCCCAACGACGGTCACCTGCCGGATCGCTGGGCGACATGGTCCAGCGCCGGTACGGCAACTCGGGAGGCCTGGGCGTCAGCGGGACCGCGTGCACCTTCGCGACGGCCGCGCCGAGGGATCGAAGCTGTGCCGGGGAGACCGACGTGGGCAGCCGACTCGTGCCGGGCAGGCACGTCTCGAGGGTGGCCGACGCTCCGGTCGCCGCGCCGCCCAGGTCAGCGGCGATCAGACGCGGCGCCGAGAGCCCTGCCTCCTCGGCGAGCCGCAACGCAGCGGCCCCGGTGGCGATCGGCTGCGGGCCGATCGAGCCGCGCTGCCGGACGGCGCGGAGCACGACCTCGTGCACGGTACCGTCGCACTCGACGCGAAGCAGCCAGGGCCCGAAGCCGTCGTGCATCCCTTGCACGGTGAGGATCCTCGCGCCGGGACCGATGGCCTCAGTGCTCCAGTTCAGCGCGGCTTCGCTCGGCTGCACAGCAGCCAGCCTGCGTCGCCCCGCCCTGTCTGTCAACGAGATTGATCATCGTGGACCTGCCCGGAGCGAGGGCGCGCCCGCAGCCACGTGGGAGTTCGCGCCATGATGGTTCCCGTGCTGCCGTTCGGCGAGGGTTCGGGGGCGGCGGGTGGCTTCGTACCCCGCCGCCGGGCTTGGGTACGGCTCGACAATGCGTCCAACATCTTTCTCGCGGCTCGCAGCCATGCCGATCCGAAGGTGTTCCGGCTCAGCGCGGAACTTGATCATGTGGTGGATCCGCGCCTGTTGCAGGCGGCGCTCGATGCGACGTACGACCACTACCGGCTCTACCACGCCGTGCTGCGACCCGGCGTGTTCTGGTACTACCTGCAGGACAGCGACCTGCGCCCGTTGGTCACCGCCGACCACCAGTACACCTGCGCGCCGATCTATCGAGTGGACCGGCGCAACCTGTTGTTCCGCGTGCTGCACCATGATCAGCGGATCATCCTCGAGGTGTTCCATGTGCTGTCCGATGGCATCGGAGCGCTCTGGTTCCTGTCCGATCTGATCACGTCCTACGTCGGGTTGCGGTACCCCGCCGAGCGGTCGGTCGAGGACCCCGACGGGCCTGGCGAACCGAGCGAGTTCGGCGCGGTCGTGTCCGGTTCCGCGACCGTCGGCCAGCGGTCGCTGGTTCCCGACAGCTTCAGTCACTACTTCCGCCGTCGCCGGCCGGCGAACAAGACCCGGCCCGTGCCCGGCGGTGAACCTGACCCGACCGGGCCCGTGCGCCGGAGGGTCCATCGGGTCCGGGGAACCCGTACGCCCGACGGTCGGCCGCGACTGGTGGAACTCACGATGCCGGCGCGGCAGGTGCTGGACCTGGCCCGGCTGGAGGGCGTGTCGCTCACCATGTACCTGACCGGTTTGCTCTTCGAGTCCGTCCGCGCAGCCTCGGGTGGATCGGGTGCGCGCACGCTGGCGGCCTCCGTTCCGGTGAACCTGCGCCAGTTCTTTCCCTCGGCGTCGCCGCGGAACTTCTTCGCGACGGTCCGGGTGGAGCACACGTACGGCGAGGGCGCCGCTGATCTCGGCTCGGTCTGTCGCGAGCTTGATCAACAGTTCCGCCGGAAGGTCACGGCGGAGTCGCTGGATCGTAAGGTGCGCCGGTTCCTGCGGTTCGAGCGGATGCCGGTGCTGAGGGTGGTGCCGCGTCCGCTCAAGGACGTGATCTTGGGAATGATCAACCGGGGCAGCAATCGCGGCCTGACCGTCGCGGTTTCGAATCTGGGTCGGGTCAGCCTGCCGGAGCCGGCGGGTGCCCACGTCGGGCGGATGCTGTTCCACGTGTCCGCCGTCCGCCCACAGATCTGCGTCGTCTCCCACGCCGGTCTGCTCACGGTGAGCTTCACCTCGCCGTTCGTCGAGACCGGCCATGTCCGGGCGTTCGCCCGTCGGTTGACCGCCGTAGGGGTCGAGGTGACCGTCGCGGCGGCGCGCGTGACCGAGGCCGAGCTCGCCGAGGTCGAATCCGCGGAGGCGCAACGGTGAGGCGGTGCATGGGCTGCGCCCTGGACATCGAAGGCGACTGGAGTCGTTGCCCGCTGTGCTCGGGCCCCGTCGCCGGGAAGGCGGGACGGAGTCCGCTGCCGGCGGTGCCGCTCACGTTCTCACGCCGCCGGGTGCTCCGGGCCCTGTTCCTCACCTCGATCGCGGTGATCGCGGCCTCGTTCGGCGCTCAGCTGCTGTTCCATCGGGAGTTCGGCGACCTCGGGGTCCTGCGCTCGGTGTGGCTGGGCGTGAGCACCATGTGGCTGGTGGTGTTGATGGCGGTACGGAAGCGCCGCAACGTCGCCAAGGGCACCGTCTACCTGGTCACCCTGGTCGGGCTGGCCTGCGTGTACTGGGACTATCTCACCGGGTGGTACGGGTGGTCGCTGACGTACGCGGTGCCGATCATGTGCGCCTGCTCGGTCGTTGCCCTGCTGATCACGGTCCGGGTGATGCGCATCGAGGTCGGCGACCACATCCTCTACAGCGGGTTGACGGTGCTGCTCGGGTTGGCTCCGCTCGGGTTCCTCGCGTTCGGATGGGTGCACAACCCGGTGCCGTCGGCGATCTGCGGATCGCTCAGCCTCGTCACGCTGGTGGCCCTGCAGATCGTCAGCGGTCCGGAGGTTCGTCACGAGCTCGTCAAACGCCTGCACCTCTGACTCGGCAGGATCCGGTATCCGTCGGCCGACCCGACGGGTCTTCGCTGCGGCCGGCCGTGAAGATCAACTTTCCGGCAGTACGGGACGCCGATCCCGTCGCAGCGCAGCACCGAGGGTCGTCAGGACGATACCGACCGCGCCGACCACCAGGGCGATGATCATGAGAGCGGCGTCGCGGGGCAGGACGGCACAGCCGGCCGAGGTTTCCTCGTAGTCGCAGGAGCCGCTCCCTTGCGGCGGCGACTTCTGCCCCTCCTGGCGCCGGCCGCCGGAGAGGCGGCCGGCGGGTCGGCGAGGCTACTCGGTGGCGGCGGTGTTGCCGGCCAGGGCGACCGGATCGTCCTGCCGCGGCTTGGTGTTGTCGGTGCCGCCGAACCGGGCCAGGAACTCGTGGCAGCGCTGGGCCCGGGCGGAGTCCTCGGCCATGACCTGCTCGAAGAACGCGGCGATCTCGTCCTGGCCGGCGTTCTTGGCGTCGCGGACGTACTGGCCGTAGTCGTGCCCCGCCTTCAGGGCGTGGTACTGCACGGAGATCAGGTCGAACGTGACGTCGTCGAAGCCGGTCTCGCCGGTTGCCATGATCATCGTCCTTTCGTCGTCGTGCCAGGTCTCAGAATCCGCGGCCGCGCGGGCCGTAGATGCCGCCGTAGTAGGTGCCGAGGATCCCGCGGTACTCGTGATCCGGCGTGGCGGTCTCCTCGCTCGGCGGCGGGGAATCCTTGACCTGGTCCTTGGTGAGGTCGAGGTAGACCTTCTCGTTGTCGGCGTCGACCCGGTCGATGGTGCCGGCCGGCAGGACGACCTGGCGGCCGAAGATCCACGGTCCGGTGTCGACCACGATCCAGCTGCTGCCCTCGTCGGTCGCGCCGTTGACGATCTTCCCGATGCCGCCGTCGGTCGCCTCGACCTCGAAGCCGACCAGGTTCTCGGCCTGCAGGCCGGTCTCGCCGGCCATGGCCCGGAAGCTCCAGGCCTCCCAGTTCTCGGTGTTCACCATGCTCACTCCCTCTTGCGGTCTTTCGTTCCAGGAGGTGTACGTACCCGGCACCGACGGTGATCAACCCGAGCCGGCCGACTCGGACCATGATCATCTCGGCCGCTCCGAAGTGGGTACGTCACCGTCGACAGTTCTGATCGAGGAGGTAGATCGATGATGGAGCGCACAGTGCTGCATGTCGTGCCGCGCCGCGGGCATTGGCACGTCGAGAAGGACGAGGTCGGGGTCGCGACCAGCGACACCAAGGAGAAGGCGATCGAGCTGGCTCGCGAGGCGGCCGGCCGGGCCAAGCCGTCCCAGGTGGTCGTGCACGGCGAGGACGGGCGGATCCAGGACGAGTTCACCTATCAGGACGACCCGTTCCCGCCCCGCGGCTAGCTCGAACACCGCGATCGCGCCGAGGGTGTTTCCGCACCGCCCGGGCGGGTACGTCCATGGCGAGGGACGCAGGGCGTTCCTCGGTCGGGTGCTTCGACGCGTTCACGGCCAGGTTCCCGTCCCCGTGGCCTTGCTGGACGCGTCGGAGCCACTCGGCTTTCGAAGGCGAGGTGTGCGATGGCGCAGACCGAGTTTCACGTCGTGCCCAGGTCCGGTCGCTGGGAGATCGTGCGGGACGGCGAGGTGCTGGAGGTGTTCCACACCAAGCGTCCTGCCCTCGAGGCGGCGATGGACCGCGCTGCCGCATGCCAACCGGCGAAGGTGATCGTGCACGGTGACACCAGGGTGGTCGAGCGTCGCCGAGGCGGCGGCAACAACACCCGCGGAGCCCCGGCGGCTTGAAACGCCGGAGCCGGATGTCTGAGCCGACCAAGCTCCGGGTACCAGACAGGGTCCACGACCGCCAGGCGTCGTCGGCCGGACGTGATCATGAACCTGCGGCGACGTCACTCCACCTGAGGAGGGATCATCGTGACGGCACCTGCCGCCTACCCGGCCCAGCTGTGGGCCGACCTCTTTCGCCGGAGCGGGCCCTGGTGCTCGGTCCACTACGACGCCGGTACGGGCACGGTGGACAGCCGGCACGCCCAGGACGTCATCCCGGACCACCTTGCCGACGCGTTGCGCGGGCAGGGCGCCGACGAGGCCGATCTGACCGCGATCGTCGACGCCGTCCGGCCGGCCGCCGGCGAGAGCGGCCCGGCGGCCCGGCTGCTGCTGGCCGAGTCCGGCGAGGTACGCCTGGACGAGCTGCTGGTCGGCAGCGAGGCGGGAGCCGGCTTCGCGACCGTCGGCCCGGTGCCCGAGGTCCTGCCGCTGCTGCGTCATGATCAACATCGCTTCCCGTACCTGGTCGTGCTGGCGGGCCGCGACGGCGGCGAGGTACGGCGGCACAGCGCACACGGGCAGCGGCCGGAGCCGGTCACGGTCACCGGATCCCGGGAGAACCTCACCAAGAATCCGCGCGGCGGCCGGTCGCAGGGCCACTACCAGCACCGCACGGAGGAGATCTGGCGCCGGAACGCGGGTGCGCTGGCCGAGGCCGTCGAGGAGGCCCGCCGGCTCGACGGTGCCCGACTGATCGCGGTGATCGGCGACGCGCACGCGGCGCAGTCCTTGATCACCCAGCTGCCACCCGCCGCGGCCGACCTGGCCACCCGGATCGACACCATTCCGGACGGTAGTGAGGACGACGAGGCATTGCGGGAGAGGCTGGACGAACTGATCGCCGAACTGTACGGCCGCGCCGAACAGGCGGTGCTGGAGCAGTTGAGCGAGACCGAAGGGCGTCAGCGGCGGGGCGGCGTCACCGGGATCGGGCCGGTCGCGGCGGCCCTGCAGCGGGCCCAGGCCGATGTCGTGGTGCTGACCGACGAGCCGGCCGAGGAGCACCTGGCGGTGCTCGACGCGGAGCCCTGGGTTGCGCCACCAAACGGCGAGACCTACGGCGCCCGGGTCCTGGGCGAGACGGAGGCCCGCGGCGCCCTGCTGCGGGCTGCCGCGCTGAGCGACGCCGACGTGGTACTGCTGCCGCCGGGTGCCCTCCGGTCGGTCCTGGCCGACGGCGACGAGGCGGCGGCGCTGCTCCGCTGGACCTCCGAGACCGGCTGACCTGCATCCCGGAGACGCCGTCGACTCGGGTTGGTGCAAACGTCGGCGACCGTGAACGCCCTACGGGTGCGGCTGCGCGGTTCGGCGGCGACGCGGCATGATGGGTCCCGATGCCGGACCAGCCGAGGACCCGCCCGCTCGCGTACCGCACGCGGCTGGTGCTGGCTGTGCTGTTCGGCCTGGTCGTGGCCGGTGTGGTCGGCATGCATCTGCTGTCGGCGGACCATCGGCTCGCCACTCCGGAGCCGTCCGGGCACGGCGAGGTGGCGTCCGCGGCGCACGCGCTGCATGAGCCGGCCACGTCGGCGCTGACCCAACCGACGATGGACGAGTTCGGGTGCGGTGACTGCGGCGACCAGGTCATGATGCTCGGCTCCTGTCTGCTCGTCATGGTGTTCGGGCTGCTCTGGGGGATCGTCCGGCCGGCCCGCGGGAGTTCCTGGCCCGCTCCGCCGCCCGACTGGCGGCGCGCCCCCTTCCTGGAACCCCTGACGCGCGATTTCCGTACCGCGTTGACCCACGTCGAACTCGCGATCAGCCGGACCTGACGGCGACCGGCCGTCAGCCTCGACGACCCGATCCGGCACCAACGCTCCAGCCGTCGGGGACGCTGTCTCGGCCCGTCACCGTCCGGAGCGGACTTGCTGCGTGGCCGGCTGGAACGGCTGCGCCGCGCGGCCTCACCCTTGAACAGGACGATCGATGAATCCCAACTTTCGAAGCATCCGCGCGCCCTGGCGGCGGATCGGGCTCACCGCCGCGGCAGGAATGATCGTGATCGGCGGAACCGCCTGCGGCAGCAGCGGTACGGACCCGATGGCCGGCCACTCGATGCCGCCGACAGCCGCCTCCGGCTCGCCCTCGGCGTCGGCCGAGAAGCCGGCCAACCGGGACGACGTGGCGTTCGCGGCGATGATGATCCCGCACCACGAGCAGGCGGTCTGGATGAGCGACACACTGCTCGCCAAGCAGAGCCTCGATCCCGAGGTGAAGGCCCTTGCCGAACAGATCCGGGCTGCTCAGCAACCGGAGATCGACACCATGAAGCGGTGGCTGGTGGACTGGGGCACCCCGCCCGATCACAGCCAGATGGATCACGGCGACGACGGCGGCGGCATGATGACTCCGGAGGAGATGCGGGAGCTGCGCGACGAGACCGAGGCCGGTCCGGCGCAGCGGCAGTTCCTCGAGGCCATGATCAAACATCACCGGGGCGCCGTCACGATGGCGCAAGCCGAGGTCGAGAAGGGCAAGAACGCCGAGGCGATCGCGCTCGCGAAGACGATCATCAGCACCCAGCAGCAGGAGATCACCACGATGGAGGGCCTCCTCGATCGGCTCTGATCTCCGTGATCCGAGCGACCCGGCCGAGGGAGCACGGCTGCCCGGCCGGGTCCGATCGCCCCCGGTGACTTTCGTCCCTTCCGGCGCCTTCACACGCGTCGTGGGATCCGTTTCCTGGCCGTACGACGAGGTGCGGCCGCGATCGAGCAGCCGGTGCAGACGTGCGCCCTTCTTCGATCGTGCAGGAGCCGATCTGGGGGGATCGAGATGGCCATTGACGCCGCATTGTTCTCGGGGTCCAAGTGTTACTTCTTCAAGGACGATCGCTACCTCCGGGTCACGCGGGGTGACGTCGGACCGGGGGTCGTCGATTCCGGTTATCCGCGCCGTATTTCCACGGGGTGGGGCTGGCCGGGCGGTTTCGGCGCGGACGGTATCGACGCCGCGCTGTATTCGGGGTCGAAATGCTACTTCTTCAAGGATGATCGCTATATCCGGGTGACCCGGGGCGACGTCGGTCCCGGGACCGTCGACCCCGGCTATCCGCGTGGCATCGGGACGTGGGGCTGGCCGGGCGGATTCGGTGCGGACGGCATCGATGCCGCGCTGTATTCGGGGTCGAAGTGCTATTTCTTCAAGGATGATCGCTATATCCGGGTGACCCGGGGCGACGTCGGCGCCGGGACCGTCGACTCCGGTTACCCGCGCCGCATCTCCGTCGGGTGGAATTGGCCGGACGGCTTCGGCGCGGACGGCATCGACGCCGCGCTGTACTCGGGGTCGAAATGCTACTTCTTCAAGGGCGATCGCTATATCCGGGTGACCCGCGGTGACGTCGGTCCCGGCACCGTCGACCCGGGCTATCCGCGTCCCCTGTCGGTGTGGGGCTGGAATCGTGAACTCGCCGTCGTCCATTTCAAGTCGCTGTTGCCGGTCGACGCGACGATGCGGAGCTACCTCGACACCCAGTTCGAGGAGATGCAGCGCCTGTTCGCCCGCTCCCGGATCGACGTACGGCGCGGCACCACCGAGGACCTGAGCGGGGACGACGACCTGGACCCGCTGCTGGCGCTCGACGTGGGCGGGTGCTTCCTCGGCCAGCCGACGGACGAGCACGACGATCTCTTCGCGCACCGCAACAACGCCCGCGACACCGATCTGGTGGTCTACGTGGTGGACACCCTGGTGGGCGGTTCCGGCAATCTGCTGGGCTGCGCCACCCATCCCGACGACCAGCCGGGAGCGGCCATCGTCGACAACGTGAGCGCGCGCTGGCTCACCGCCCACGAGGTCGGCCATGTGCTCGGGCTCCGGCACGTCAGCGGGCCGTCGGCCAGTTCGGACGACCTGATGTGGCCGAACGTTGGCTGGACGAACGTGCCGCCGGACGTCTCGTCCGGCGAGGGCAGCACGATGCGCTCCAGCGACTACACCCGCCCGATCCCGTTCGGCTGACGGTCGGCGAAAGGAGGCCATGATGGCGAAGTCACTCGCCGAGCTGCGCGAGCAGCTCAGCTCGATCGAGGCCCGCGAAGGCATGTACGAGGGGATCGGCCCGGCCGAGGTCGACACGCTGGCCCGGATGGTCGAGGAGGAGCCGGAGGACTGGCTGGCCGCGCGCGCCGTGCACGCGCTGAGCCGGATCGAGTCCGGTGCAGCCCGGGCGGCGGTGGCTTCGGCCGCGGAGAGCCCGCGGATGGAGGTCAGGGTCGCCGCGGCGACCTGCGCCGCCGCGCTGCCGGTGCCGGACGCCGACGACATCCTGGCCCGGCTGCTCGACGATCCGCAGGCCGGCGTCCGCAAGTTCGCGGTCCGGGCCACCTCGGCGCGCAACGGGGAGGCGATCAGAGCCAAGGTCCGCAGCATGGCGACCTCGGAGGCCAGCGCGTCGCTGCGCCGGGTCGCGGCCCGGAAGTCGCAGGGCGACCAGGAGGCCTAGCTGTTCGACGCGGGTCCGGCCCCGACCCGCTGGTACGCCTCGTAGGCCGCCAGCCAGGCGGTCCGGAGCTGCGGCGGATGCGCAGGCTGGACGCAGAACTCGTTGCCCTCGGGATCGGCCATCACCACCCACGGCTGATCACCCTGGCCCACGTCGACCCGCGTCGCGCCCAGGGCCTCGAGCCGGGCGACCTCGACCGCCTGGTCCTCAGGACGAAGATCGAAATGGAGCCGGTTCTTGATCGTCTTCGGCTCAGGCACCTTGATGATCAACAGATCCGGGACGACACAGTCCTCCCGGGTGCCGGCCGCCGGCTCGACCACCCACTCCGGATCCTCGTCGTGGCTGATCACCCAGCCGAGTGCCTCGGCCCAGAACCGGGCCACCGGTCCGGGGTCGTGAGCGTCGATGACCGTTGCGCCGATGCGAAGTCCCATGGCCGATCACCGTAGGCGCCGCGGGTCGGCCCGTCCACGGAGTTTCGCCGACTCACCCCGGCCCGGCGCTGGCCCGGGCGGCGTCGCACTCGGCGCAGTGATCATCCGGCCCGTGCAGGAACAGCAGCGGATCCTCCCGCAGCCGAGGTACGACAGCGTCCACGATGTCCCGGGAGCGGACCAGCGTCGCCCGGGCCCGGCCGACCGGGCCGACGGCGGCGCGGCCGGCGAGCCAGTCGGCGACCAGCGCGAACCGCTGGCAGCAATGATCATTCTCCAGGTACGGGACGCGCACCGGCACGCCGTCGCGGAGAACGGTGCACGACTTCGGCAGCCGGTACGGCACCTCGGCGATCAACTCGGCCAGGTGGAGCGTCGTGTTCGCCGTGTGGTCGACGCCCAGCAGCAGCACCTGGCCGTCGAGGTCGTACACCCGGCCGACGGGGCTCGCCGGGAGGTGCGGCGGCAACGGCAGCGGATCGGCCGTGATCAACTCCGCCGCCGGCCCGGCCGCAGCGAAGGCCATCGGATGATCACTGCGCCGCACGCCGGGCTGGCGCCGGAACGTCTCGGCCACCACACCGAGATCGGCATCGGCCGGCGTCGACGCCGGATCGAACGGTTCGTCGTCGCTGCCGGTCCAGGACGGCATCACCAGCGTGCCCTCCGGTCCGAGAGCCGATCGCAGGGCGGCGATCAGCCCGGCCGGGCCACCTTGCACCGGCCGGACCGCCCGGAAGGAGGTGTGCACCAGCAGTACGCCGCCGGGCTGCACGCCGAGTTCCAGCAGTTGCGCCGTCAGTTCGGCACCGCTCAGTTCGTCCATCCCCGCAAGGTAATCCACGCCGCGTCCGCGGCCGAGCCGATTACGCCGGCGGCAGATCAGGCGGCGCGCACCTGCGGCAGCACCTCGTCCCGATAGAAGTCGATCATGGCCCGGTAGTGCGGTCCCATGTTCGACACGTACAGCTCGTCGACGCCGGCCTCCCGGTATTCCTTGATCGCCGCCAGGTGTGCTGCCGGGTCCGGGCCGCAGGGGACCGAGCTCCGGGTCGATTCCTTCGTGACCAGCGTGGACGCCTGCTCGAAATGCCGCGGCGACGGCAGCACCTGGGCCAGTTCGCCGGGCAGGCCCGCGTTCGCCCAGAGCCGGTGGGCGATGTCGGCGCCCTCGTCCTCGGTCGAGGCGAAGCAGACCTTCAGTCCCGCCTGGGTGGGCTTGCCGCCGCTGCGTTCCTTGAAGCGGTCCAGCAGTTCCCGGTCCGGTGACGTGGTGGCGAAGCCGTCGCCGATCTCGGCGGCGACGTCGGTGGCCTCCGGCCCGAACGCGGACACGTAGATCGGCGGCGGCTGGTCCGGACGCGTGTAGATCCGGGCGGTGTCGACGGTGTAGTGACGGCCCCGGTGCGAGACGAACTCCTCGGTCCAGAGCCGCCGGATCACGTGGACCGCCTCGGCCAGCATCTCCAGCCGTACGTCGACGGTGGGCCAGACGTCACCGAGCACGTGCTCGTTGAGCGCCTCGCCGGACCCGACGCCGAGCCGGAACCGGCCGTTCAGCATCACCGCGCTGGTCGCCGCGGCCTGCGCGATGATCACCGGATGGATCCGTACCGTCGGGCAGGTGACCGCCGTCGTCACCGGGAGGTCGCAGACCTGGCTGATCGCGCCGATCAGTGACCAGACGAACGGGCTCTGCCCCTGGGCGTCGTTCCAGGGGTGGAAATGATCACTGATCCAGAGCCCGTCGAAGCCGGCCTGCTCGGCGAGCCGGGCCTGCTCGATCAACTGGTCCGGGGTGTGCTCCTCGGTGGACAGGAAATAGCCGCACCTCATGGTGACCTCCTCGGGTCATCGGGTGGTCGAGAACCCTCAGGTATCCGGCCGCGGCGCCCGCCAAACCGTACTCAGATCCAGCGGCGGCGCTTGAAGATCAGATAGCAGCTGACGTCGGCGACGATGATCACGACGGCGATGACGGCCCAGCCGAAGTCCGACTGGACCAGCGGCAGGTTCTGGAAGTTCATCCCGTAGAGGCCGGCGATCAGGGTCGGGATCGCGAACAGCGCGGCGAGCGCCGAGATGGTGCGCATGTCCTTGTTCTGCCGGGTGGCGACGTTGCTCTCGTGGCTGGAGATCACCGCATCGATGGACCGCGAGTGATCATCGGCCATCGCCGCGGTGCCGGCCAGCCCGTCGATCAGATGCTCCAGGTACGGCTCCAGCCGCTCCCGGTCGACCGCGAGGTCGGACAGGTGATCCCGGCCGCCCTCCAGTGCGGCGGTGAGGCCGGACACCGCGCGGTCGACATGGCCGATGTTCTGCCGGACCCGGTAGATCTCGTGCACGTCCTCCCGGGTGTCGGCGTCGAAGACGTCGTCCTCGATCCGTTCCAGTGCGGTCTCGATGTCGGCGGTGGCATGGGTGTAGCGAGTGGTGATGTCGGCCATGATCGTGTACGCCGCGGCAGCCGGCCCGGCGCCCACGTCGTGCCGCCGGTCACCGAGAACCGCCTCGAGGTCCGCCGCGTCGTGCCCATTGGTGTGCTGGACGGTGAGCAGCCAGTGCCCGGCGAGGAACAGGAAAACCTGGCTCACCGCGAGCATCCCGTGGTCGGGCACCAGATCCCAGACGACGACGAACAGGTGGTGCTCGTAGCGCTGCACCTTCGGCTGCTGCCGCCCCGACAGTGCGTCCTGGACGGCCAGCGGATGCAGCTGCAGCGGCTCACGGAGCCGGTCGAGCGTCTCCCGGTCCGGGTCGGTCAGATCGATCCAGGCGAACCCCTTGCACGTCTTGGCCCTGTCGAGGGCCGTGGAGAGTTCGTCGAGATCGTGCTTCGCCTCGATCTCGCCTTCCGCGTCGAGCACCAGGATCCGTTCCGGCATGCCGGATAACTACCCACGAAGACGTACCGGCAATCCGCGGCGGGGATTCCTGTCTGGCGACCGCGGGGACTGGGTATCTCAGGAGGTCCGAGGCCGCACGGTAGGGAGTCGATCATGAGAACAGAACTACGGAAGTGCTCGGTACGTGAGCTGCTGCTCGAACTGAACCGGATCGAGAAGCAGATCCTGGCCACCCGGCTCTACGACCAGCCGGAGTCCGGCTGCGCCGCCGTCAACCCGCGCCTGGTCGAACTCGCCGACCGCGAGCGCGCGATCACGGTCGAGCTCGCGGGACGCCGGCCCAGTCTGAACGAGTGGTTCGCGCACCGGCTGCTGGACGTCAGCCGCACCTGAGCCGGCGTTTCGGGCGGTCGCCGGCCGGGTACTGCGAGGCCAGTCATCACGAGAGGAGCCGGTCATGCCGGACGAGGACGTCGTCGAGTTGATCATGAACGACCACCGCGAGGTGGAGCGTCTTTTCGAGGCACTGCGGACCCGGCCGGCGGACCGGCCGCTGTTGATGCCGCAACTGGCGTCGCTGCTGATCGCGCACAGCCGGGCCGAGGAATCGGAGGTCTACCCGGTGGCCCGCGACGAGGCGGGGGAGACCGAGGAGGTCGCGCACAGCCAGGAGGAACACGAGCAGGCCGATGCACTGCTCGGCGAGCTGGCCGAGCTGGATCCCGCCGGCGCGGAGTTCGACGCGAAGCTGGAGGAGTTGATCGAGGGCGTCACCCATCACGTCGAGGAAGAGGAGGCGACGGTGCTGCCGGGCATGCGGGAACGACTGTCCGATGCCCGCCGCGCGGAACTGGGCCAGGCCTTCAGCGAGGCCCGGGCCGCCCATCTCGGCGACCAGCCGGGCGGGGAGACCCGGGAGGAACTGGTCCAGAAGGCACAGAACCTCGGCGTCGAGGGCGCGGGCTCGATGAGCAAGGACGAAGTGAAGGAACAACTGCCCAGGCCCTAGGAGCACCGCCATGGCGCTGACCGCCGAAGCCGGCTGAGCCGATGCCGACCCGGACCGAGTCGGGACGACTGCGGCTGGTCACCCTGAACACCTGGGGCATCCGGGGTGACTGGCCGCGCCGGCTGGAGATCTTCCGGTCCGGCTTCGCCGGTCTCGACCCGGATGTGATCACACTCCAGGAGACGATGCTCGGCCCGGACGTCGACCAGGCGGCGGCGATGCTGGGGCCGGGCTATCACCTCGTCCAGCAGCGGGAGCGGGAACCGGACGGGCAGGGGATCACCACCGCGAGCCGGTGGCCGGTCGGTCGGGTGCTGGAGCTGGACCTGCACCTGACCGACCGTACCCACGACTTCGCCTGCACCTGCCTGATCACCGAGATCCTGGCCGCGCCGCCGATCGGCCGGCTCTGGGTCGCCAATCACTTCCCGGACTACCAGCTCGACCACGAGTACGAGCGCACCCTGCAGACGGTGCTGGTCGCCCGCGAGTTGGAGCGGCTGGTCCGCGAGGCGCCCGGGCACGTCCTGGTCGCCGGCGATCTCGACGGGGACGCCGACTCGGACTGCCTCCGGTTCTGGACCGGCCGGCATGTCATCGACCGGACCAGCGTCTGCTACCGCAGTGCCTGGGAGTCGTACCGGCCGGGCGAGCCCCTGGCGACCTATCCGCCGGAGAACCCGTGGTCGGTCGACCCGGACTGGCCGTTCCGCGGGATCGACCACGTCCTGGTCCGCTGCGACCGGCACGGGCCCACTCTCGCCATAGACCGCGCCGACCGCTGCTTCGACCGCGGCCCGACCACCGCCAGCGACCACTATGGCCTGGCGGTGGACCTGGCGGCCTGGCCGGACCCCGACCGGCCCGTTTCGTCCTGATCAGGACCGGGTACGGGAGGAGTTCAAGAGAACCGACACGAAGGAGGGTTCGATGAGCTTCGCGGACAAGGCCAGAGAGAAGGCCGATGAGGTCGCCGGCAAGATCAAGGAGGCGGCCGGGGACGCAACCGACGATCGGGATCTCGAGAACGAAGGCCGGGACGAGCAGGTCAAGTCGAAGGCCCAACAGGCCGGCGAGCAGTTGAAGGATGCCGCCGAGAAGGCCAGAGATCGCATGACCGATCGGTAGTCCCACCCTGCGGGCGGGTGGCCACGGGCACGGTCCGTGGCCACCCGTTCCTGCTCAGTCCTGGCCGTGCTTCTCCAGCCGGTCGTTGATCAGGTCGACCTTCGCCTCCAGCCGCTCCATGTCCTCGGCGTCGACCTTGAAGATCAGATGCTTGGCGCCGAGCAGCAGGATCGCCTGGAACACCAGCTGCAGCCATTCGCTCTGCCAGTTCTCGAACGTGCTGGCGAGGAAGTTGGGCCAGTACTCGGCCCACGTGAACGGCTGCCCGTGCTGGGCCTGGACGCTGCTGAACTCGCTCAGCTGCATGAGGAACTGGCCCACCCAGGAGCCCAGGAACAGGATGATCAACACGTACACCGCGCCCCAACGCCGCAGCGGCTTGTTCCGTCGCCGCTGTGCGTCCTGCGACAGCGGCACGTCGGATTCGGTCTTCGGTCTGTTCATGATCATGGAATACCCCGCCCTCGCCGGCGACAAACCGGACAAAGACCGGCCCTCCAACGACGTCGCTGGAGGGCCGGGCTCCTTGCGGCGGGCCGCGCAGGCGGACACCGCGTGCAATGCGGACGGGTGGTCCGGGCGCCCGGGCGATGCGGCGCCGGACCAGCCGGTGCCCCTAGGTACCCGACGGAGGCCCGGCCAAACCGGGGTCAGGCCAGCGCAGCCTCGGTGTTGTCGCTGACCCCGGCGACGCCGGACTCCCTGGCGCAGTGGGCGCAGCAGAACATCGTGCCGCCGGCCTGGATGCCGTGCCCGACGATCCGGCAGCCGCAGTGCCCGCAGCGCGGCGCCACCCGTTCGATCGCGCACTCGAAGCTGTCGAACGTGTGCGTACCGGAATCGCTGGTGATCACCGTGAAGGTGAACGGGTAGTCGTTGCCGCAGGTGTCGCAGACGGCCATGGTGGCTCCTTCCGTTGAGCGCTCCTCCTCGCCTGCACTACCCGGTGGCGCGCCTCGTCAAACCGCTTGGGCGGCGGCCCGATCGGGTACGTCGCCGGTGTCGACGACCCACGAGGAAAGGGAGTGCCGTCATGCGAGCCGTGACCTGGCAGGGCCGGCGGACGATCACAGTCGAGGAGGTGCCGGATCCCGTACTCAAGGATCCGTGGGACGTGATCATCTCCGTCACGGCGTCCGGCATCTGCGGCTCGGATCTGCACCTGTACGAGGTTCTCGGGCCGTATCTGACGCCCGGCGACATCCTCGGTCACGAGCCGATGGGGGTCGTCGAGGAGGTCGGTACGGCCGTCACGAAACTCGAGGTGGGGGACCGGGTCGTGGTGCCGTTCACGATCGCCTGCGGAAGCTGCTGGATGTGCCGGCAGGGCCTGCAGTCGCAGTGCGAGACCACCCAGGTCCGCGAGCACGGCTGCGGCGCCGCCCTGTTCGGCTACTCGAAGCTGTACGGCTCCGTGCCGGGCGGCCAGGCCGAACGGCTGCGGGTCCCGTACGCCGACTACGGGCCGATCCGGATCGACGGCAGCGCACCCGATGATCATTATCTGTTCCTCTCCGACATCCTGCCGACCGCCTGGCAGGCCGTGGAGTACGCCGGCGTCGACCGCGGCGGTTCGGTCGCGGTGCTCGGGCTCGGCCCGGTGGGCCAGTTGATCACCCGGATCGCCCGTTATCGCGGGCTCGAGGTGTTCGGCGTGGACCCGGTGCCGGAGCGGCGGGTGGTCGCCGACCGGCACGGCGTGGCGACCCTCGACCTGACCAAGGGCGTGCTGGACGACCTGAGGGACCGGACCGACGGCCGCGGGCCGGATGCGGTGATCGACGCCGTCGGGATGGAGGCGCACGGCTCTCCGGTCGTCAAGGCGGCGCACGACGCGCTCGGGCTGCTGCCGGGCCGGCTCGCGGAACCGCTGCTGGACCGGGTGGGACTGGACCGCACCGCCGCGCTCCGGCTCGCCGTCCGCGCGGTACGCCGGGGCGGCACGCTCTCGCTGGCCGGGGTCTACGGCGGCGAGATCGATCCGTTGCCGATGCGGGAACTGTTCGACAAGCAGCTCCAGGTCCGGATGGGGCAGTGCAACGTGCGGCGCTGGATCGACGAGCTGATGCCGCTGGCCGAGGATCCGGCCGATCCGCTCAGCCTCTCCGCGCTGGTCACCCACCGGCTGCCGCTCGACGAGGCTCCGGCGGGTTACGAACTGTTCCAGCGGAAGGACGACGGCTGTATCAAGATCGTTCTCGAGCCAGGACCGTACGGCACGGGTTCGGCGGCGCCGAGTGGGTAACAGAGATGTAGGCCGGCGGGAGCCCCGGGTGTTTCGGCCGGCCGAGGTTGCGGCGGTTGAGCCAACAGCCGTCGCAACCGACCCCCGGCGGCCGTCAGCGATGCTCGGGCGGATCCAGTCCGGGCAGCGCGCGCGTCTCGATCAGCTGGATCGCGATCTGGCGGAGCTTGGTGTTGGAGTCCTGCGAGTAGCGGCGCAGCACGGCGAACGCCCGGTCGGCGTCGATGCCGTACCGCTCCATCAGGATGCCCATCGCCTGGCCGACCAGCTTCCGGGCGTCGACCGCCTCGGCCAGCGTCGCCTGCTGCCGGCTGCCCGCGACCGCGATCGATGCGTGCCGGGCCACGATGTGCGCGACCGCCGCGTCGTCGGTGTCGAAGGCGCCGGGCTCGGGGTGCCCGGCCAGCAGCATGCCGGCGGGCCGCTGACCGATCCGGAGCCGGACCAACAGCAGGCTGCGCAGCCCATGATCGAACTGGGGCGGCCAGTCCGGCCAGCGGCGCTGGACGGTGATGTCGCCGACCACGACGGCGGCCGGCGACTCGAACGCGTCGATGATCGGGCCGGTGTCGGTGACCGCCAGCCGGACCAGCGCCTCGCTGTCCTCGGTGGCCGCCGCCACCTCGAGCCGCTTCGCGTTCTGGCCGAGCAGGATCGCCGCGGTGCTGGCGCCGAGGGCGTACTTGGCGAAGTCGGCGACCGCCTCGACGGTCTCCTCGACCGACGCGGCCTCGTGCATGCCCGTCAGCAGGCCCAGCGCCTCATGATCCAGCGCCTGGTGCAACTCGCCGTCGGCCAACCTGCCCTCCTTGATGAGTATGTCGACCGCGGACGGTTCCGGGCATGCAGCACCGGACCGGATGCGGTGTGGGCATCTTCCCGCATCCCGGCCCGGATCACCAGGCGATCCCGAGGATCAGGCCTGTGCCGTGTCAGGTTCCCGCGTGGTGGAGACGTCCGCGAGGCAACGCCCGACCAACTCGGGCGGCAGCGCCCGGGCGACGTCGGCCTGGGACACCATCCCGACCAGGTCATGGCCGGAGAGCACCGGAAGTCGGCGGACCAGGTGCTGCGCCATCGCACGCAGGGCCTCCTCGGCCGGTGCATCCGCATCCACCGTGACCGGTACGCCGCGAGCCAGGTCGCCGGCCTTCATCGCGGCCGGGTCGGTCCCCTCGGCCACGCAGCGCACCACGATGTCGCGGTCCGTCACCATGCCCTTGAGGCGGTTGTCGGTGCCGCAGATCGGCAGCGAACCGACGCCGAGGTCGCGCATCAGCCGCGCGGCCTCCGCCAGCGGTTCAGCCTCGCCGACACAGCGGGCCTCGGGTGTCATCAGTTCTCGAACAGCGAGCATCGGAACTCCTCCAAGATCACGACTGTCCACGTCCCGTACCCCCTGGGCCCGGGACCCAAACGACGCCGATTGGCCGGCGCTCGCCCCGGGTACCTGTCCGGGACCGAGCCGAAGGAGGAGAAGACCGTGACCGACGAACTGCGCGACCGCAAGATCGCGATCCTGGCCACCGACGGGATGGAACAGGTCGAGTACGAGGAGCCCCGCACGGCCGTCGAGAACGCCGGGGCGATCGCGACCCTGGTGTCGATCAAGGACGACGAGATCCAGGCGGTGCACGGCGACCTGGACCAGGGCGACCGGTTCCCGGTGGAGGCCGCGGTGGTCAACGTCGCTGCCGCGGACTTCGATGCGCTGATCCTGCCCGGCGGGACGATCAACCCGGACCGGCTGCGGACCGATCCGCACGCGGTGGACTTCGTCCGGGAGTTCGCCGAGGCCGGCAAGCCGATCGGTGCGATCTGTCACGGACCGTGGACGCTGGTCGAGGCGGGCGTGCTGGCCGGCCGGACCGTCACCGGCTACCCGAGCATCCGGACCGACCTGCGCAACGCCGGCGCGGAGGTGGTCGATCGCGAGGTGGTCACCGACCGGGGCCTGGTGACCAGTCGCGACCCGGGCGACCTGCCCGCCTTCTGCAGCAAGATCATCGAGGAGTTCGCCGAGGGGCTGCACCGGGTCGGCGCCGGCCGCTGAGCTGTCCGATCACCGGTACGGCGGGTACGGGTGATCGGCGAGCAGCCGGGCCAGCCGAGCAGCGTTGCGGGCCGCGTTCGCGGTGGTGCTGGCGACCGCCTCCGGCGTGGCTTCGAGATCGTTGTAGTCCACGGTCTGCATCGCCTCGCCGTTCCAGTAGGTGCTGCCCTGTGCGGCGACGGTGAAGCCGATGTCGTTGAGCGCCTGGAACAGGTCCGCGATGATCTTGTGCGCCCCGTCCTCGTTGCCGACCGCGCCGACCAGCGCGACCTTGCCGACCATGGACGGCCGGCCGGCGGCGTCGGTCTCGGAGAGTTCCGCGTCGAGCCGCTCCAGCACCCGCTGGGCGACGCTGGACGGATGGCCGAGCCAGGTCGGGGTCGTGATGATCAGGATGTCGGTGGCGATGATCGACGCGCGGATCCGCGGCCAGGCGTCGCCGTCACCCTCGTTCTGCCGGACCCCGGGGCGAACGTCATGATCGACGACGCGGATCCGGTCCCCGGTGACGCCGTGCTCGGCCAGTTGCTGCAACAGCTGGCCTGCCATCAGGTCGCTGCTCGAGGGGGCGGGCGTCGGCTTGAGGCTGCAGACGAGGGCCAGCGCTGAAGTCATGCCCAGAGGAGTACCCAGTGCCTCGAACCGGCAACCCGGGTAACGCTTGAGAGCCCGTTCACGGTGGGGGATTGTGAAATCGTTCCCAGAGTCTTAGGCTCACTGGCCACGGGACCATGCGATCCGCGCGGCGCTTCACGATCGACGGATGCGGCGGATTCGAGGACGTACCGCCGATCGGTGCAGGAGCCGGCGGGCGACCCGTCATGTGGGATCGGTTGCAGATCTGCTCGAAGTCGGGATCGGAATCCCGGCGCGTGGGGAGGAAGGTCGAAGATGACCCGAACAAGAGTGCGGTGGATCGTCGCCGCGGCGGTGCTGACCCTGGGCGTGGCTGCGTGCAACGGCCCGTCCATCGGGTCCCGTGAGCCGTCCGGCAGCGCCTCGGCCAACCCGTTCAGCACGGACGTGTCGGGCGCGCTGCGGACCAGCGGATTCAATCCCGCCGACGAGGTGGGCCAGTCGCGGGCCGACTACGCGGCGGCTCAGCTGAGCGGCGTCACGGTCACCATGGACAAGACCAATTTCGATCCGCAGAAGTTCGCCGCCCAGGCCGCATCCGGACAGACGCCGGACCTGATCCAGACCGACCGGGCGATCATCGCCACCCTGGCCAGCAAGGAGTTGATCATTCCGCTGGACCAGTGTTACGAGGCGTTCGGCGTCAAGCCGCGCGAGCAGTACTACCCGTCGGTGATCGACGACGTCAGCTATGACGGCAAGATCTACGGCGTCCCGCAGTTCTTCCAGGCCAACGCCCTGCTGGCCAACAAGCGGGTGCTGGACAAGGCCGGCGTCGCCGCGGCCGGCCTGGACACGTCCAAGCCCGACGAGATCGTCGCCACCGCGAAGAAGCTGTACCAGGAGAAGGACGGCAAGCCGACCGTGATCGGCTTCGACGCCGACCTGCCGGGCTCCTCGGCCATGTGGTTCACGGTCTTCGGTGGTGCCGCCTTCGACGAGCAGGGCAAGCCGACGCTGGACCGTCCGGAGAACGTCAAGGCGCTGACCTGGATGAAGCAGTTGATGGATGCCCAGGGCGGCTACGCGAAGGTGAAGAGCTTCAAGGATTCGATGGACGTCTTCGGCGCCGGCAACCAGTACGTGAAGGATCAGGTGGCGGTCCAGACCTGGGCGCAGTGGTACCCGAACGTGCTGGCCGACACCAAGGACAAGGTGTCACTGGAGGCCGTACCGATCAAGGACGCCGGCGCTACCCCGATCGCCATGGCCGGCGGCACCTCGTTCGCGATCCCGAAGTCCGGCAAGAATCCGTCGGCCGCCTGCGCCTGGGCGATCAAGGCGACCTCGAGCGAGGCCTGGATGGCGGCCGCGGACGCCCGGATCGAGACCGTCGAGAAGAACAAGAAGCTGTTCACGGGGCTGATGACCGGCTCGCCCGTCGCCGATCAGCAGATCAAGGACAAGTACGTGAAGCCGACCGGCAACGCCGAGTTCGACCAGGTCATCGAGACCTACTACGCGGTGCTGGCCAACCCGCGGACCAGCGGCTCGTCGCCGGTCGGGCAGACCGTGCAGCAGGACCTCACCAACGCCGTCACCGTTGCGCTGACCGGTGAGAAGGCTCCGGAACAGGCCCTGGCCGACGCACAGGCATCCTCGCTGCGGGCCTGGGAACAGGCCACGAAGTAGCCGTCCGCCGCCGAGGAAGGGGACCGATGGCAGCGCGGGTGAAGGAGCCGTACAACAAGCGGGAGGCCCTGGCCGGTTATCTGTTCATCCTGCCGTGGATCGTCGGGTTCGGGTTGTTCACGGTGATCTCGATGACGTACAGCTTCGGGCTGTCGTTCACCGACTACGACCTGTCCACCGACGTGATCATCCCGGTCGGGCTCGACAACTACCGGTTGCTGGTCGACGACCCGAAGGTGCTGACGTCGCTCTCCAACACCTTCGTGTACGCGATTCTCGCCGTCCCGCTCGAGCTGGCGCTGGCCCTGGTGCTGGCCCTGCTGCTGCAGGGCGCGACCCGCGGCGCCGGCTTCTTCCGGGTGATCTACTACCTGCCCAAGATGACGCCGGCGGTGGCGACGGCCTCGGTCTTCCTGCTGCTGCTCAACGGCAACACCGGCGCGATCAACTGGTTCCTCGGCCTGTTCGGGATCCCCGGCCCGCAGTGGCTGGTCGACCCGGCCTGGGTCAAGCCGTCGATCGTGATCATGGGCCTGTGGAGTGTCGCCGGCTCGATGGTGATCTTGCTCGCGGCGCTGCAGAACGTCCCGCGCGAGCTGTACGAGGCGGCCGAGACGGACGGCGCCTCGAAGTGGAGCCAGTTCTGGCGGATCACGCTGCCGTTGATCTCGCCGACGCTGTTCTTCCTGGTGATCGTCAACACGATCGCCTCGTTGCAGATCTTCGACCAGGCGTATCTGCTGTTCTACCGCGACGGCAACAGCAACGCCCCGGACGCCGCCCTGTTCTTCGGCGTGTATCTCTACCAGGCGGCGTTCCAGCAGTTCAACTTCGGGCTGGCGGCGGCGATGGCCTGGCTGCTGTTCGTGATCATCCTGGGGATCACCGCGGTGCAGATCAAGATCGGCGACAAGCTGGTCTACTACGAAGGCGGTGAGCGGCGGTGACGGCGCCTCCGCGGCGGGTGATCGGGCAGGTCGTCCGCTGGGTGCTCATGATCGGCTTCGCCTGCGCGTTCCTCTACCCGTTCGCCTGGCTGGTCGCGGCCAGCCTGAAGCCGCGCGGCGAGGTGTTCGACAACAAGCTGATCCCGGACACGGTGGTGTGGGGCAACTACGTCCAGGTCTGGCAGGAACTGCCGCTGATCAACTGGGTGCTGAACTCGATCATCATCGCTGGGCTGGCCGCGACGCTGGTCACCCTGTCCAGTTCCTTGATCGCGTTCGGGTTCGCGTACTTCCGGTTCCCGGGCCGGACCTTCCTGTTCCGGCTGCTGCTCGCCTCGATGATGCTGCCCGGCGCGGTCACCCTGATCCCGAACTACCTGATCTGGAAGTACCTGGGCTTCCTCGGCAGCAACGTTCCGCTGTGGGGCGCGACCCTGTTCGGGTCGGCCTTCTACATCTTCCTGATGCGGCAGTTCTACCTGTCGTTGCCGCGGGACCTGTTCGAGGCGGCCCGGGTGGACGGCTGCAGCTACTTCGGCCTCTTCCGCCGGATCGCGTTCCCGCTGGCGCTGCCGTCGGCCTTGATCGTCTTCCTGTTCGAGTTCCAGGCCTCCTGGCAGAACTTCACCGGCCCGTTGATCTACCTCAACTTCGGCCGGATCGAGGACTTCACCGTGCCGCTGGGCATCGCGTACGCGATGACGAAGTACTCGCCGACCGCCGGCGGGCACGGCGACTACCAGTTCGTCATGGTCGCCTCGCTGGTGGTGACGCTGCCGCTCTTGATCATCTTCGCGTTCGCCCAGAAGTACTTCATCCAGGGCATCGCGTCGACCGGCCTGAAGGGCTGAGCCCGGACCGCGCTGCATGCCAGCTTCGGCTTATATAAGTCCAGGCTGGTACGATGTGCTTCGTGCACGCGTTCGACATCCTCGGTGAACCGGTGCGCCGGCGCATTCTGGAGCTGCTCGCCGACGGCGAGCAGACCTCCGGCGCGATCACGGAGGTGATCCGGGCCGAGTTCAGGCTTTCCCAACCGGCCGTCTCCCAGCATCTGCGGGTGCTGCGCGACAGCGGGTTCGCCTCGGTGCGGGCCGAGGGCGCGCGCCGGTTCTATGCCGTCGAGCCTGCCCCGCTGAGCGAGGTCGACGCCTGGTTGGGCCGGTTCCGCCGGCTGTGGGAACACCGCCTCGACGCGCTGGGAACCGAGCTGGCCCGGGGTCGGCGGGCGGCTCGGACCCCGGCCGCTGAACACCGGCCCGACGGGTCGGCGAAGGGAGCTTGACGTGAAGGACCTCCTGGACGAACTGGCCGCCGCGCACCGGGCCCTGGGCCAGGGCAGGGTGCCGGCCGGCGAGGCGTACACGATCGAGATCCGGCGCCGCTACGAGGCATCGCCCGCGGAGGTCTGGGACGCCGTCACCAACCCCGAGCGACTGCAGCGCTGGTTGACACCGGTCACGGGGGAGCTGCGGCTCGGCGGGGCGTTCGCCCTGGAGAGCGGCGAGCACGGCGAGATCCTCCGCTGCGAGCCGCCACGGCTGCTCACGGTGTCCTGGCTCTACGGGCCGGACGGCGACGCCTGGCCCGGTACGAGTGAGGTCGAGGCGCGGTTGGTCCCGGGCCCGGCCGGCGACACCGAGTTCACGCTGGTCCACTCGGCCGTTCTCGAGGAACCGCTGTTCCCGGTCTACGGGCCCGGTGCCGGCGGCGTCGGCTGGGACCTGGCCCTGCTCGGCCTGGCTCGGCTGCTGGCCGGCGGTGAGATCGCTGGCCACGAAGAGATCGCCAGGTCTCCGGAAGGTCGCGAGGTGGTCCGGCGCAGCGCCGCGGCCTGGGGCGAGGCACACCTGGCCGCGGGCGGAGAACCGGACCACGTCGCGGCCGCGGTGGCGGCCACCACCACGTTCTACCTGTCCTGACCCGGAAGGAAGGCCGATGAAGTACACGAACTCGATCGAGATCGCCCTGCCCCAGCAGCGGGTGGCGCAGCTGCTGGCCGACCCGCAACACCTGCCGAGCTGGCTGCGGGGCCTGGTCCTGCACGAGCCGCTGCAGGGTGAGCACGGGCAGCTCGGCACCACGTCGCGGGTCGTACTGGAGGCGGGGCAGCGGACCATGGAGTGCACCGAGACGATCACCCACCGGGAGCCGGCGGACCTGACCGAGATCCCCCGCGGGACCGTCGTCCGCTTCGAACGGGAGCTCGTCGGCGACGGTATGTGGAACGGCGTGCGCGACTCGCTCACCTGGACCGGCCCGGAGACGACGCTCTGGCGGAGCGAGAGCGAGTTCCGGTTCAGCGGCCTGCTGATGCGGCTGGTGGGCCTCCTCATGCCTCGCTCCTTCCACCGCCAGTCGCAACAGCACATGGAGGACTTCAAGGCGTTCGCCGAGCAGGGGAAGGACGTCCGCAGCGCTGACTAGGCGCAACGATCCCTGAGCCGGTCGAAGGGTGCCCGCACCAAGGCCCTTCGACAGGCTCAGGGCACGGAAGGCATCAGCGGTCGGAGGACCTTCTGGCGAAAGTGTCGAAAGGGCCGGTACGGCTCCGTACGGAAGGCAAGAGTGCGGCAGAGGTCCGGACTCGACAGCCGACCCGAGGAGTCCCGATGAGCAGTGTGGTTCTGTACATGTCCATGTCGTTGGACGGCCTGATCTCCGGCCACGACGACCGTCCCGGCCAGGGACTCGGCGTCAACGGCGCGCCGTTACACGGCTGGCTCAGCGAGGGCGGGATCAGCCCGGGGTCGCACCGCCCGGGAGCCGGCGCGAACGCCGAGGTGTTCGACGAGATGATGCGGACCGGAGCCGTGATCACCGGCCGGCGAACCTTCGACCTGGCCGGTGGCTGGGGCGGTGATCATCACGACGGCGTGCCGGTCTTCGTCCTCACCCGCAAGCTGCCCGACCAGCCGGCGCCGGGCCACGCCCGCTACGTCACCGACCTCGAGGCGGCGGTCGGCCAGGCCCGGCAGGCCGCCGGCGACCGCAACGTCATGGTGCACGGCGGCTCGGCCGCCCAGGCGCTGCTGGACGCCGGCCTGATCGACGAGCTGGCCATCCATCTGGTCCCGATCGTGCTGGGCCGCGGCCGTCGGCTGTTCGACGATCAGCCGCACCGGCTGCGCAGGCTGCAGTTGGTCCGGGCGACGGAGGGCGCCGACGTGCTGCACCTGCGCTACCGCGTCGCGAACGACTGAGGCCGGCGCCGCGCCGGTTCAGGTGGCGCGTTTGATCATCCCGGGTGCCTGCGCCTGGGCGGCCGGCCGCTCGTCGGTCCCGGCGCGGTCCGGGGCCATGGTCAGGCCCTCGTCGGTGAACGCCGGCGGGGCGGGATGCCGGGACGCCTCGAACGGCCCGGGTTCGTCCAGCGGTCGCTCGATCAGGTCGACCTCGGTGACCCGGCGCCGGGTCGACCGCGGCACCCGGAAGGTCCGCAGCTGGTACGGGGCGAAGGCGGCCTTGATCGCGCGGCCGGCGACCGGCAGCCGCAGGGTCGCCTCGGCCCGCTCGCCGGTGGTCTCCACCGCCCGGACGATCAGGTCCGGGCCGTCCTCGCCGTCGTCCTCGGTGCCCTTGATCGCGGTGATCATGACCGGCCCGGCGGCGTCGTCGGCCAGGCTCAGCCGGCGCGGCAGGGGACCGGTGTGGAAGCTCTCCAGCATGGCCCGGACCGGCTGGCCGAGTTCCGCCGCCCGGCGGGTGGCCGCGACCGTACGCCAGTCGCCGGCATGCGGGACCAGCGTGAGGCTGAACCGCTGCACGCCCTGGTCCTGGTAGCGGTGGATCTCGTCCTCGCCGATCAGGCGCGGGTCGTGCCAGGAGAAGACGGCGCTGCGGACCGCGGTGATGCCGACGCTCGCGGAGATCTCGCCGTCGGCGGGGGAGGCGTCGTAGCCGTGCTTGGCGTTGTTGATCACCGTCAGGCCGGCCGCCTGGGCGTTCCGGCCGCGGCCCAGCCGGCCGGTCAGGTCGACCCAGCTCTGGGCCGGTTCCTCAGCGGCGTTCAGCTCCCGTTCCAGGGTGGCGAACGGGATCTCGTAGCGCGGTCGCGGATCGGTCAGGGCCACCGGCACCCGCAGCTTCATCAGCTGGGCCTGCTGGCGCCAGTCGATCTCGACCTCGACCCGGAGTTGGTCATCGTCGTGACCCAGCACGAACTCCTCGATGATCACCGACCGGTCGAACACTCGCTCGACCCGGAGCCGGGCCCGGACCGGCCCGTCCTCCCGGACCCTGATCGCGGTCACCGCCGGCTCGGCGCCCGGCCAGGCGTAGGAGACCACCCGGTGGCCCCAGGTGTCGGTCGGGTCCTCGCACACCTGCAGGTGCGGACCGGTCGCGCCGGCCACCGGATCGAGCCCGGATTCCTTGTCCAGCAGGGAACTGAGCCAGCCCGTCGCGGGGTCGACCTCGGCCCTGAGCCGGGCGTTCTCGATCACCCAGCCGGTGGAGCCGTCCGGCTCGCGAAGCCGTACGGGATCGAAGGCGGGATTCTCCGGCCCGGGCCGCAGCGTGTGCAGCGCGTACCCGAAGGCGGGCAGGTCGGCACGGAACACGACGGCGCCGCGGGACCGGTCGCTGGTGGTGGAGACCGACTGCACCCGCTGGGACGGTACGGTCCGGTCCGCGTCGTCGACGACATGCACGCCGAGCGGCTGAACCCCGTAGTTGATCTCCACCAGGGTCCGCACCGGCCAGGGGTGCGGGTTGAAGATCAACACCGGCTGGGTGCCCTCGATCAGGGGTACGTCGACCTGGCGGGCCAGCGCGTTCTGCACCCGGGTGATGATCCGCTTCGAGATCGCGACGGCCTCGCCGAGCTGGTCCCGGGCGTCGTCGTAGGCCGACTCGATCGCCGACCCGGGCAGGACGTCGTGGAACTGGTTGAACAGCACCTGCTGCCAGGCCCGGGTCAGGTCGTCCCGGGGATCGGCCAGCGCGGGGTTGCCGGACCGGCCCAGCAGGTCGCCGGCGATCGCCCAGCGTTCCGCGGTCAACACCGCGTGCTGGGCCCGTCGCTGCCACTGCTTGATCCCGCTGTGCGCGGAGTAGCAGCCCGCCGCGTGGTGCTGCAGGTCGCCCTGCCGGACCGGAAGTTCCAGCTCCGGCTCCGCCGCGAGCCGGGCCCGGACCTCGTCGAAGTAACGGTCGGGGGAACTCATCACCAGCCTCCCGAAGGTGCCCATCCGGTGGTAGCGCTCGATCGAGGAGATGTTGGCCCGGGTCGGTCCGCCGCCGTGGTTGCCGACGCCGTAGAAGACCAGCAGCGGGTCGAAGCCGCGGTCGACCTGGCCGAGCGCCTTCTCCGCCTGGCCGGCCACGTCGCCGGGCGGCGAGCAGTACTCGTACGGGATCCGGCAGGCGAGCACGGTCGAGCCGTCCGGTGCGGTCCACCAGAACGGGGTGTCGAAGAGGTCCGCCTCGTGCGGGCCCGGCCTCAGGAAGGTGTACGCCGACATCCCCTGGCCGCGCAGGATCGCTGGCAGCGAGGCGGTGTGGCCGAACGGGTCGACGTTCATCCCGACCGTGGCCGGCCGGCCGAAGTGCTCGATCAGGAAGCGCTGCCCGTACAGGCCCTGGCGGACGAACGACTCGCCCATCGGCATGTTGCAGTCCGGCTCGACCCACCAGCCGCCGACATTGACCCAGCGGCCCTCGGCGACCCGCTCCGTGATCTTGGCGAACAGCACCGGGTCGACCTCGCGGACCCAGTGCAGCAGCACGATCTGATCACAGGTGTAGACGAAGTCGGGGAACTCCTCCATCCGGTGGATCGCCGACCAGAACGTGGCCCGGGCCTCCTGATAGCCCTCCTGCCACGGCCACAGCCAGACCGGGTCCAGATGGGAGTTGCCGATCAGGTGCAGCGTCCGGTCCGGCGTGGCCAGCGGCTGCGGAGTCGGCGGCCGGTCCCGCGGCTGGTCCCCGGAGGGTGCGTTGGACAGCGGCGGTCGTTCGGTCATGCGGGTCGGCTCCTCCTCGGCGGCCCCGGGCTCGCCGATCCGTACCGGACTCGGAACGATCGTCTGGGATCGTTCCCACGGAATGACCAGTCAACCCGAGGCCTTCCGGCGGTGTCAAGGAATGATCAACGAGGAGCCCGGGCGGTGCTGCCGCGCAGCTGTAGCTCGGCGCCGAGCACGACCTCCTGCCGCGGCTCGGTGGGCCGGCCGATCCGGTCCACCACCCGGCTCACCGCGGCCTCGCCGAGCGCGATCGCGTTCTGCGCCACGGTGCTCACCGCCGGCTGGACCAGGGTCATCCACGGCGCGTCGTCGAAGCCGATCAGGGAGAGGTCGCGCGGCACCCGCAGGCCGGCCTCGTGGACGGCCCGCCAGGCTCCCTCGGCGAGCAGGTTGTTCGCGGCGAAGATCGCGGTCGGCGGCCGCCGGCGCCGGAGCAGGGCCCGGGTCGCCTCGCTCGCGGCCGTGGCGTCCCAGCCCGAGGCGACCACGTCGGCATCGTTCGGCTTCAGCCCGGCCGCCTGCAGGGCGCTGCGGTACCCCTCGTAGCGGCGGCGGCCGGTGGTCCAGTCGGTCTCGTCGATCAACAGGGCGATCCGCCGGTGACCGAGCCCGACCAGGTGCGCCGTCGCGGCCTCGGAGGCCCGGAAGTTGTCCACCGCCACGCTGTCCACCCCGGCGCGGCCGAACGACCGGTCCAGTTCCACCGTCGGGATCTCATGATCGACCAGCCACCCGCTGATCCGCGCCGACACCGGGGTGACCACCACGCCGGCCACCCGGAGCTCGAGGAAGGCCTGCGCGGCGGCCAGTTCCTCCTTGGCCTGGACCTGGGTGTCGGCCAGCAGCGTGGTGAAGCCCAGTTCCTTGGCCCGCCGCGAGGCCCCGGCCGCCAGCTGGGCGTAGAAGACGTTGCTCAGGTCGGACACCAGGACGCCGATCGAGGTGCTGCTGCGCCGCTTCAGTCCGCGGGCCAGGGCGTCCGGGACGTAGCCGAGGCTGCGCGCCGCCCGCTGCACCCGGTCCCGGACCTCGGGCGAGACGTAGCCCTGGCCGGACAGCGCGCGTGACGTGGTGGAGCGCGACGCCCCGGCGGCTGCGGCGACGTCGGTGATCGTCGCGCGTCGTCCGCGGCCGCCGGTCCGGCCGGACGTCGGCTCGGTTTCCGAAGCCTCCGTGGCCATGCCCCACCCCTCTCCGGATCTGACACCGTTCCCACATCGTAGGGCTTGCTCGGCGGATCCGGAGAGTCGGCGGCGTCAGGAGTCGCCGTGGGGAAGGACTTCCTGGAGTTTGGTCCGGAGTCCCTTGCGCAGGATGCCCCAGCGATCCTCGTCGCCCTTGACCAGCGACTCGGCCGTCCGCAGGGCCTGGTCCAGCGTCGTGTGCGGCGGGATCGGCGGGATGTCCGGATCGACCCGGACATCGAGCAGGGCCGGCCGGTCGGCCGCCAGCACCCGATCCCAGGCGGTGCCGAGGGTGTCCGGGTCGTCGACGGCGATCGCCTCGAAGCCCAGACTCTCGGCGAAGCCTGCGTAGGAGAAGTCGGGCAGCGTCTGCGACGCGGCGAACTTCGGTGCGCCGCCCATCGCGCGCAACTCCCAGGTGACCTGGTTCAGGTCGTTGTTGTGCAGGACGGCGACCACCAGGCGCGGATCCTGCCACTGATCCCAGTAGTGCTTGATCGTCAGCAGCTCGGCCAGCCCGTTCATCTGCATCGCTCCGTCACCGACGAAGGCGATCACCGGCCGGTCCGGCAGCCCGAACTTCGCACCGATCGCGTACGGGACACCGGGACCCATCGTCGCCAGCGTCCCGGACAGCGAACCGCGGGTGCTGTCGGTGAAGCGCAGGTGGCGGGCGTACCAGTTCGCCGCCGAGCCGGAGTCGGCGGTGATGATCACGTTCTCCGGCAGCCGTGGGTTGAGTTCGGTGAACAGCCGCATCGGATTGACCGGCTCGGCCGGCACCATCGCCTCGTCGCGCAGCACCTCCTGCCAGCGGCTCACGCCGGCCTCGATCTCCTCGCGCCAGGACCGGTCCGTCTTGACCTTCAGCAGGGGCAGCAGGGCGCGCAGGGTGCCGGCGGCGTCGCCGACCAGGTTCACCTCGTACGGGTAGCGCATCCCGATCAGGCCCGGATCGATGTCGATCTGGACGCCGCGCGCCTTCCCGTACTCGGGCAGGAACTGGCTGTACGGGAAGCTCGACCCGACGGTCAGCAGGGTGTCGCAGTCCTGCATCAGGTCGTAGCTCGGCCGGGTGCCCAGCAGCCCGATCGAGCCCGTCACGTACGGCAGCTCGTCGGACAGGACGTCCTTGCCCAGCAGGGCTTTCGCGACTCCGGCTCCGAGCACGTCGGCGACCTGTCGGAGTTCGGCCCGCGCCCCGCGGGCCCCACTGCCGGCCAGGATCGCCACCCGGCTGCCGGCGTTCAGGACGTCGGCGGCTCGCCGTACCGCGGCGTCGTCGGGCTGGGTCGCCGGCCAGTCGACGCCGAGGCTGGACGGCACCATCTTGAACGCGTGCGAGGGCGGGGTGTACTCCAGCTCCTGGACGTCGCCCGGAATGATCACCGCGGTCGGGGCACGCCGGCTCAGCGCGACCCGGATCGCCCGGTCGATCACGTTCGGCAACTGCTCCGGGACCATGATCAACTGCAGGTAGTCGCCGGCCACGTCCTTGAAGAGGCTGACCAGATCCGTCTCCTGCTGGTACGAGCCGCCCATCGCCGACCGGGCGGTCTGGCCGACGATCGCGACCACCGGGACATGATCGAGTTTGGCGTCGTAGAGCCCGTTCAGCAGGTGGATCGCGCCGGGCCCGGAGGTCGCGGTGCAGACGCCCACCCGGCCGGTGAACTTCGCGTAGCCGACGGCCTGGAACGCACTCATCTCCTCGTGCCGGGACTGCACGAACTGGGGCCGGTTGTCCGCCCGCCCCCAGGCGGCCAGGATCCCGTTGATGCCGTCGCCGGGATAGCCGAACACCTTCTCGACGCCCCAGGCGCGCAGCCGGGCCAGCAGGAAGTCGCCGACGGTCTCCTCGGCCATGATCAGAACACCGGCTTTCCGCCGGTGACGCCGAGGACCGTGCCCGACACGTAGCCGGCGTCCTTGGGCGAGGCCAGGAAGACGAAGGCCGGCGCTACCTCGGAAGGCTGTCCGGCCCGGCCGAGCGGGGTGTCGGCGCCGAAGTTCTCGACCTTCTCGGGCAGTTGGGTGGCCGGTTGCAGCGGGGTCCAGATCGGGCCCGGGGCGACCGCGTTGACCCGGATGCCGTCCGGGCCGAGTTCCGCGGCCAGATTGACGGTCGCGTTGTTGATCGCGGCCTTGGTCGCCGCGTAGTCGACCAGTGTCGTCGACGGCTCGTACGCCTGGATCGAGGAGTTGTTGATCACGCAGCCGCGGTGTCGCCTGAGCTCCGGTACGGCAGCCCGGGTGATCCAGAACAGTGCGTACAGGTTGGTCTTGATCACCCGGTCCAGTCGTTCGTCGTCGACCGCCTCGATGCCTTCGCCGGCCCGGGCCTGCTGGAACCCGGCGTTGTTGACCAGGATGTCCAGCTTGCCGAGCCGCTCCACGGCGACGCCGACGACGTGGTCGCAGGTGGTCCGGTCACGCAGGTCGGCCGCGATCGGCACGGCCCGCCGACCGGCCGCCGTGATCAACTCGGTGGTCGCCTCGGCGTCGGTCTGCTCCTCGGGCAGATAGGTGAACGCGACGTCGGCGCCCTCCCGGGCGTACGCGAGCGCGACCGCCCGGCCGATGCCGGAGTCACCGCCGGTGATCAACGCCGAGCACCCGGCCAACCGGTCGTGGCCGACGTAGCTCTCCTCGCCGTGATCCGGCCGGGGCTCCATCGCTTCGGTCAGCCCGGGCGGGTCCTGTTGCTGTGCTGGAAACTGCTGCTGCGCCATGTTCTCACCTCTCGGGACTGCCTTACCCGAGACGTGAGGTGGTAAACACCGCGCCGGCGCCGGGCTTGATCAACTTCAGCGGTGCCAGGGTCCGGGCAGCGGCGTGAAGACGCCGCCCGACCCACGGGTGGCCGGCCGGTCGAAGCGAGCGCCCTCCCGCCGGCCGCGCTGCGCACACATGATCATCACGACGATGGCCCCGAGGGCGATCAACTCGAGCAGGACCCCGAGGGCGACCCGGGTGGGGATCGAGTCCCCGTTGCCGCGTTCGGCGATCAGCTGGGCGGCGATCGTGATCACGACGAGGATCAGCGTGATCCACCAGTACTCGCTGCGGCTGGCCCGCCCGGAGAACCTCGCGTAGCGGGTGAAGAACCTGCGCACGGCGGCCGCGAGTGAGCAGCCCGGTAACGGCGCGTCCTCGGGATGGGTCCAGTGCCCCGCGGGTGCGTTCGGCGGCACGGGGCGAAGCTCGTCCATCGGGTCTCCGTCCGGTCGGGCGAGCCGGTCCGCCGGCCCGCAGCGTCTTCGAGAACGTACCGAGCGGCGGGCCGGAGCGGACCGGATCGGCCCGCGACGAATCGTGATGGCCCATACGTCGATCAGTCGGCGACGGTGAGCACCTCGGTCAGATAGCCGCGGAGCACGGTCTTGAACTCCGCGATCACCAGATCCCGGTCGCCGGCGTCGGCGGACACGGCGAGCGGCACGAAGGTGGCGAAGAGCCGGAGCACGGTCGTCGCGTACCGCTGCCTGGTCGCATCGTCGAGTTCGGGACGCTGGCGGCCGATCACGTCGGCGACCCGGCCGGCGACGGCAGCCTGGACCCGGCGGGCCGGGGCGATGATGTGCTCCGGCAGCTCGGACCGCCCGATCAGGTCCTTCATGCCGGGGTTGCCGACGTTCATCGCGACGATCGGATCGACGATCCGGTCGACCAGTTCGGCCGGGCCGAGGGCATCGAGGTCGCCCGCGGTGGCGTCGCGGTGGGCCCGCTCCAGCTCCGGTACGTAGCGGTCGGCCAGCGCCTGCGCGATGTCCTCCTTACTGGAGAAGAACTGATAGAGGGTGCCGGGGGAGACGCCGGCCCGCGCCGCGATCTTGTTGGTGGTCGCACTGTCGTACCCGATCTCGGCGAACAGTCCCGCGGCGGCGTCCAGCAGTTGCTCAATCCGGCGCACGCCGCGCTCCTGGCGCCGGCGCTCCGGTCGTGCGCCGTCGGGCATGCCATGACCTCCATCTAGAAAATGCGAGTAGTTGCTCGTATTCTGCAATGCGAGCACTTGCTCATGTTACGACTCGATGCCGCGGAGGAACCATGGCCACGCCGATCCCCCCGTCCCTCGCTCCGCCCGGTGCCGCCGGGCCCGGAGTCCTCGCGCGCTGGGCCGGCCTGGTCGCCGGGCGAGCCCGGCTGACCCTGGCCGCTGCGCTGGCGGCGACGGTGCTGCTCGGCTGGGCCGCCGCCGGGGCGCTCGGCGCGATGACCCTGTCCCTGTGGGAGGCGCCGGGGACCGAAGCGGTGCGGGCCCAGGAGGTCCTGACCGGGGAGTTCGCCACCAACAGCGCGAACCTGGTGCTGCTGGTGACCGCCCGCGACGGCACGATCGACGACCCTGGGGTGGCCGTCGCCGCGAGTGACGTCGCCGCCGAGCTCGGCGCGGTGCCGGGGATCCGGGACGTCTGGTCCTACTGGTCCACCGGAGGCGATCCGACCCTGCGCAGCGAGGACGGCGGCCGGGCCGTGATCCTGGCCTGGCTGGACGGCGACCCGACCGAGGCCCGGCAGCAACTGACCGAGGTGATCATCCCCGGGTTCACCCGGCAGGGGTCCGAGATCGGCGTCGAGGTCGCCGGTGGCGAGGCGATCTCGGCCCAGATCGGCGATCAGGCGCGGGCGGACTTCCTGCGCGCCGAGTTGATCATCGTGCCGTTGCTGCTGGTGCTGATGATCATCGTCTTGCGCCGGGTGGTGCCGGCCGTGGCGACGCTGGCCGTCGGCCTGTTCTCGATCATCGGCACGCTGGCCGCGCTGCGTGGCCTGGCCATGATCACCGAGGTCTCCACGTTCGCGGCGAACATCACGCTGGTGATGGGCCTGGCCCTCGGCGTCGACTACAGCCTGTTCCTGATCGCCCGGTTCCGTGAGGAGCTGGCCGGCGGAGCCGAGGTCCGGACTGCCGTGATCGACACTGTCCGGTCGGCCGGCCGCACCGTGCTGTTCAGCGGGTTGACCGTGGCCGCCTCGGTCGCGGTGCTGATGCTCTTCCCGTACGCGTTCCTGCGCTCGTTCGGGTACGCCGGGGTGCTGGTGGTGGCCAGCGCCCTGATCGGCACCCTGGTCATCCTCCCGGCGACCATGATCGTCTTCGGCCCGCGGTTCGCCCGCCGGAGCACCCGGGCCCGGCCGGTCGAGCGCGGCTTCTGGTACCGGACCGGGGAGCGGGTGATGCGGCGCCCGATCCCGTACGGTCTCGCGGCGCTGGCCCTGGTCGGGCTGCTCGCGGCCCCAGCCCTCGGGTTCCGGCCCGGCCCGCCGGACGACCGGATCCTGCCGGCCGAGGTCTCGTCGGCCCGCTCGGCGTACGACACGCTGCGGGCCGAGTTCAACGCCGAGCCGCAGGACGCCCTGGCCGTGGTACTGCCGACGCTCGCCGTGGGGCCGGGCCGGGCCGCGGTGATCGACGGCTACGCCAGGGACCTGTCCCGGGTCGACGGCATCGTCCGGGTCAACGCCGCCACCGGGAGCTACGCGGGCGGCGAGCAGATCGCCGGTCCCGGCCCCGACGCCCGTCGCTATGCCGGCGCGGGTTCGGCCTGGATCTCGGCGATCCCGGCGCACCGTGCGCTGGAGGACTCCTCGTCCGACCTGGTCGCGGCCGTCCGGGACGTACCGCCGCCGGCTCCGGTGCTGGTCGGCGGCTTCCCGGCCGAGCTCGCGGACTTCGAGAGCGTGCTGGCGCAGTGGGTGCCGCCGCTGGCCGGTTTGATCGTCGCCGTCACGTTCGTGATCTTGTTCCTGATGTCGGGCAGCCTGCTGATCCCGGTCAAGGCGACCGTGCTCAACCTGCTCAGCCTGGCTGTGATGGCCGGCGTGATCGTGATCGGATTCCAACAGGGCGCGCTGGCCGGGCTGCTCGGCTTCACCCCGACCGGCGACGTGAACCTGACCTTCCCGATCCTGATGTTCTGCATCGTCTACGGGCTGTCGATGGACTACGAGGTGTTCCTGATCGCCCGGATCCGGGAGGAGTACGACCGCACCGGGGACACCCGGCGATCCGTCCTGGTCGGCCTGCAGCGCAGCGGTCCGCTGGTCAGTACCGCCGCCGCGATCCTCGCCCTGACCTTCCTGCTCTACGCCACCGCGGAGGTGAGCTACCTGCAGTTGATCGGGGTCGGCACCGCGGTCGCGATCATTGTCGACGCCACCCTGCTCCGCGCGGTCCTGCTGCCCGCCTCGATGCGGCTGGCCGGCCGCGCGAACTGGTGGCTGCCCCGGTTCCTGCGTCCGGTCCACGCCCGGTTCGGGCTGGCCGAGTCCGTACCGGGGAGGAGGTCAGGCGCGATAGTGCACCCGGAACTGCGGACCTAACTCCCGGGCGAGCCGCTCGGCCAGACCGCGGCCGGCCCTGATCCAGGCCTGCTCCTGGTCAGGGTCGGGCCAGGCGTAGTCCGTCGCCGTGAGGCCGTCGTACCGGGCGGCCCAGGCGCGCAGGTCGGCCTTGAGCCGATCCGAGGCGGGCAGTCCGTCCAGGTCGAGCATCGGCCCGGGCCGGCCCTGCTCGTCAGCTGCCCAGACGGGGTCTGCCTGGTAGTCGGCCATCACGACGATTCCGGTCATGGAACCATCCTGACGGACGGGCGAACCGGGCTCCGAGAACGCGACGGATCAGGTACCGGAGCAGCGCGGGCGCCACGCTCACCTGCCGAGTTGACACCGCAGTCTGAGGATCACTAAGGTTACGCGGGCTGCCTGGGGAGCGAAGAAAAGCAACCGGGAGAGCAAAAGCAAGGCCAGTGAAACTCGGAGAGCTCGTTTTGACAAGAGGATCCGGACCTCACTAAAGTAAGTCGAGTTGCCCCAAACGGAAACGTGAGTGTCCGTGTGGTGTGCGCCCGAAGCTTGAGAACTCAACAGCGTGCTTAAAGTCAATGCCAAATATGCACAACAAACCCCGTGCTCGTGGTGTCG